>CAVOHI010000001.1:0-111633 GCA_963695605.1 uncultured Alphaproteobacteria bacterium
CCTCGACGAACTGGAACGCAACTCGCTCGATTATTATGCGACGTTGCGAAGCGTCTACCGACAACACCGCGACGCCGAGATTAGCGCCGCCAAAGAGCGGGAACCGCCTCAAGGACAGGTCGACATTTCAGTTCCGGCAACCCGCCCTTGAGAGCGGGCTCGGCCCTATAAAGCGGGCGATGGGCATAACCGCGAAGATCTGTGGTCTGTCGACAGAGGAGGCGGTGACGGCGGCGAGCGCCGGCGGAGCCGCCTATCTCGGCTTTGTGTTCTATCCGCCGAGCCCGCGCGCCGTTACACCGCAGCGTGCCGCGCAGCTTTGCGCCGCCGTTCCGGCGGGGATAGCGCGCGTCGGCCTCTTCGTCGATGCCGAGGATCGGGTGATCGAGGCCGTTCTGACGGTGGCGCCGATCGACATCCTGCAATTCCACGGCGGCGAAAGCCCGGAGCGAGTCGCCGCGGCCAAGCGGCGCTTCGGCCGCTCGGTCATGAAGGCGGTGGCGATCGCCGGGCTCGAAGGTGTGCTCGACGCCCATCGATACGAGGATGTCGCCGATATTCTACTGTTCGACGCAAAGCCGCCGCTGCACCCTCCCGCTCTTCCCGGCGGCAACGGCCTCGCTTTCGACTGGGCGCTGATCGCGGATCGTGCGTGGCGCGCTCCGTGGATGTTGTCGGGCGGCCTCACCGCCGAGTTGCTATCCGAAGCGGTGCGGATTTCCGGCGCCGCCGCAGTCGATGTCTCCTCCGGTGTCGAGAGCCGCCCCGGGGTCAAGGACCCCGACAAGATCCGCGCGTTTCTCGCCGCCGCTTACGCACTTCAGTCACCCAAAGGCCGCGGCGGGCGGCCTCATACGTCGCCGCCGACAGCGCGATAACGGAGCAGGTGATCGGCTAGGACGCAGGCGACCATCGCCTCACCGACCGGGACGGCGCGGATGCCGACGCAGGGGTCGTGTCGGCCATGGGTTTCGATTTCGACCTCGTTGCCGTCGACATCGACGGTGCGCATTGGCCGCAGGATCGAGCTCGTTGGTTTTACGGCAAAACGCGCGACGATATCCTGGCCCGTCGAGATCCCGCCGAGGATGCCTCCGGCGTTATTCGACAGAAACACGACCCGGCCATCCTCGATCCGCATTTCGTCGGAATTATCCTCCCCCCGCAGCGCCGCCGCGGCGAAGCCGGCGCCGATCTCGACCCCTTTGACGGCGTTGATCGTCATGAGAGCGCGGGCGAGATCGCCGTCGAGCTTGTCGTAGACGGGCTCACCGAGACCGACAGGGACGCCGCTTGCGACGATCTCGATGACCGCGCCGGCAGATGACCCGGACTTGCGCACACCATCGAGATAATCTGCCCAGCGCAGCGCCGCGGCGGCATCCGGGCACCAGAACGGGTTTTCCTCGGTGGCGCGCCAGTCCCACGTGCTGCGGTCGATAGCGTGCGGCCCAATCTGCACGAGCGCCCCGCGGATCGTCACGCCGGGGCCGAGAATCTTGCGCGCGACGGCTCCCGCGGCGACCCGCGAGGCGGTCTCGCGCGCCGAGGCGCGCCCGCCGCCGCGATAGTCGCGGATCCCGTATTTTTGCCAGTAGGTGTAGTCGGCGTGACCCGGACGGAACCGGTCGGCGATGTTGCGGTAGTCCTTCGAGCGCTGGTCGGTATTTTCGATCAACAGCTGGATCGGAGTGCCGGTTGTCAGCCCGTCGAAGGTGCCGCTCATGATGCGCACCAGATCGGCTTCGCGGCGCTGCGTCGTGTAGCGCGACTGGCCGGGCTTACGCTTGTCGAGCCAGTGCTGAATGTCGAGTTCGGCAAGCGGCAGCCGCGGCGGCACGCCATCGACGACGACACCGATCGCCGGCCCGTGGCTTTCACCCCAGGTCGTGAAACGAAACAGTGTGCCGAACGAATTGCCCGCCATCGCCTTTAAAAATTCGGCCGCATCAGCTGGACGAGCTGCTGCTTCAACTGGTCGAAATCCACCGGTTTGGTCAGGAAGTCTGCGGCGCCCAGTTCGTCGGCGCGATGCCTTCGCTCGTCGTCGCCGTAAGCGGTAACCATCAAGACCGGCAGCTCCGGCCGCAGCCGCCTCACCTCCCTCAGCAATTCCAAGCCGTCCATCCCCGGCATATTGATGTCGGATAATATCACGATCAGCTCGGGACGGATCTCGGCGAGCCGGCGCAAGGCCTCTTCGCCCGAATCCGCGAAATGGAGCACGTACTGCCCTTGCCGCACCTCTCGGCGGAAACGTTGGCGAAACAGATCGGCGATGTCGGGCTCGTCGTCGACGATCAGGATGCTGAAACTCATATGCTCGTCGCGGCTGCTCGGCCTTTCATCACACCACTCTTCCGTCTACCACGTTTCCGGCCTCCCGATGCTCGATCTCGACGACCCAGATATCCGGATCTCGCTGTCGTTGGCGGCCTATGTAAGCATCCGCATCGGCCTCGGCGACCGGGACGGGACCAGTCGCCCGCATCCACAAAAGCTCGCCGTCCTGTCCACGCGCCTGCGTCAGCACCGAACAGCCCTCGGCGACGCCGCCGTTGAGTTTAAGCAATATGGCACCGGCATCACCATCGCCGCGGGCCAGCACGGCGATCGGGATCGCGGCAAGGTCGCACCGACGGATCAGCGCCTTGATCCATATCCCGCTTTTCAACCTCGCTTCCAACGCGCAGGACCCGTTTCAACCGCGCTCGGGTGCCAAGGGCAGGCGAACGTGGATCGCCAATCCTTGCGGCTCTAGATTTTCCGCTTCGACTGTCCCGCCCATTGCCTCGACATTGCGGCGAGCAATCCACAATCCGATCCCGAAATAGCTCGACGTCGCGTCGCTGGCCGCCTCGGCGCGACGTTCGGAGTAGTAGCGGTCGAAGATGCGTTCGAGCTGCTCCGTGGGGACTCCGGTACCCTGATCGGATATCGTCAGGTGGGCGAACCGGCCGTCGCGAGCCAAGTGAACCAGGATTTCGCTTCCCGCCGGAGAGAACGAAACGGCATTCTCGATCAGGTTTTCGACGACGGTCTCGATCATCTCTTCAGTGCCGAGCACGTACAAACCTGGCAAAAGGTCGCCCGAGATCGTCAGGTCATGACTGGCGAGAACGATCGAGACATCGTGGCTGCCGAGAATTGCAGACCGGATCTGGATCAAGCTGCCGATCACGCGGCCGAGATCGACCGGTGTACGTGGCTCGGCGATCAGATCGGCGGTCGCCTCATCGAGACTGCGCGCCGAGGCGATCAGCCCGTCGAGCCGGTCAAGCGAGTGTTCGACAACGCCGATCGCCCGCTGCGCGCGCTGATTGTCTTGCGGCAAGGCGCGACGCAATGGCTCGATCGATTGGCGGATGACCGCAATCGGCGTCTTGAAAGCGTGGGTATTGTCTTCCGCCGTTTGCCGGATGTCCGCAGCGTAACGATGTAGGGCCTCTACCATCCGGTCAAACTCGGCCGCCACATCGGCCAATTCGGGGAGGTTGAAGCGGTCGGCAAACGATGCTGCGTCCGGACCCTGCTCGCGAATGCGGCGGGCGCGCAGCGCAAAGCGGCGCAGTCCACCGCGTACGCTCAGCAAGGTTGCAAAGGTGATGGCTGCCATCGTCAGGTAGATCAGCGTCGCGATGATGACCGGCGGCGTCGCCCAATAGGGCTGGCCGAGATGAGCGCCCGGGAACGCATCTTCGGAAAACGAGGCTACGACCGCCCAGCAGCCTGCCGTTGTCGATACCGGCGTTACCGCTGTGACGATCTCGGCGCCGCCGGTCGGCCGGCGGTAGATAAGCGAGAACGGCATTTCGTCTCTGCAGTTCTCGGAGAGACGGTTGAGCACGCCTTGACTCGCCAGCGTATCACGCTCCGCCTCCAGATTGCTCGGCGCTACCGGAGGCCAGGAGGCTACATAATAAAACCCTTCCGTTCCGTTCTGATTGGAGGCCGGCTGCAGCAGCAGCTTTATGGTCGTTACCTCGTCGGCGTATCGGGCGAGATCGCGGCCTATCTCCGGCAATGCGGAGGGATCGGCGTTCCTCAGCAATGGCAGCAAGGACTGGCTGATCGTGCGCCCCTCGGCGCGCACGCTGCGCAACAGCAGCTCTTGGCTCGTCTCATGGGCGGAACGGAACTCGATGTAAAGAAACACGGGAACCAATAAGAAGACGACCCCGAGAAAGGCGGTCTTGGCGGTAATCGACCATGCCCAGTGGATTTGGCGGCGCGTCTCAGCCTTCCGCGGCCCACCGGTATCCAAAACCAGCGTAGTTTTCGATGTGGTCGAAACCTGCGTCGACATCGCGGAACTTTTTGCGGATGCGCTTGATGAAGGTGCGTACATTGGCACGATACCCCTCGGAGCCGTGTCCGGCGATGAAGTTTTTGCCGTGGACCAGATCGTAAATCTCGCGGTAGCCGACATCCCGACCTGCCTTCTCGGCCAGCAAGGTGAGGATTTTAAATTCCGTCAGCGTGAGGTCGAGAACCCTTCCCCCCCAGACCGCCCGGCTGATATCGAAGCGCAGGGTTAGCTGGCCTAACTGCAGCGCTGAATTCCGCGCCGGCTCTGGCTCGCCGGACGGCCGGCCGCCCTCGGCGATCAACTGCAGACGCCTCAGCAGGATTGGCAGACGGCGGGACTTGTCGATGAAATCAACCGCGCCGCTCTCGAGCGCCGCCTCCTCATAGATGTCGTCGGACAGTACCGTCAGGAAAATGACTGGGATCGTCGTCCCGGCAGCCCGGATTTGACGCAACACATCTAAGCCCGTCAGGTTGGGCATGCGCCAATCCAGCAGCATCACATCGGCACCACCGCCCTGATCGAGATAGGCGAGCACATCGCGCCCATTTGCAAAACTGGTGACCTCGTAACCTTCATCGATCAGATTGAGGCCGAGCAACTCGCGAAAGAGGTCGTCATCGTCGACCAGAAGAAGGTGCGGCATCGGCGAACCGGCCTAGCCGCCTCGAGCGGCGATCAAGGAACGCCAGCATTCCTGCCGTCTCGCCACCTCGGCACCCTCGCCCTTGAAGGAGTAATGCAACGTTCGCATGTTGCCGCTGCGCAGGTCGAGGTAAAAGAACAGGTCGAGCTCGCAGCTTCCCGTCTTGTACCGCCAGACCGTCGCTGGCGGTTCGTCCGATTTCTCCGTCGCCGGCCCCAAGAGGCGCACCGCCCCGGATTGGTCCAACCCGATCAGTTCGGCTTCCGAAGGGATCTGGGCTTGCCGGGCCGGTGAGGTCGACAGCGCCGCCAATTCGGAAGACGGGGAAGAGCTATCGGGGCCGGCCGCACCCTCCGTCGGTTTCGGCCCGGTCATCGAGAGATCTTCTCCATCCGGCCCCGGAGCCGAAATGCCCGCCGGTGGCGGCGGGATCGGCTTGCGGGCCGGCCGCGGAGCGGCGCTATGCACGGCTGGCGCCTCCGCGTGTGGCGGCAGCGGGTGAGCCGCCGCGGTCTGAGCCGGCAGCTGCGATTTGTCAGTGGCGCAGGACGTGAGAACACCCGCTCCTAGGCTGAGCAGAGCGGGGTAGACGAGAAACCATTGCCGCACTCTACAGATCGATCGCACCGCTAACCGCCTCGCAAGGGAAACATCAGCCAAATCAGCGACGTGCCAGGCGCTCTATTGCGCCGATGTCGCCGTCGCGGTAGATCGCCAGCAACTGACGATCATCCAGCAGGACATAGGTCTGATCGCCTCGGTCGCAATTGACTTCAGCAACCGGATAGCTCTGCGCGACCAATATGTCGGAAATTTTCTGGCGGAGGTCGGGCTGACGCGGCACCAGGCCGGTGAGGTCTTGCCGGCTCTTCGTGCCGTGGGCGAAGCGGAACGTGCCGCGACACGCGGTCTGGTCGAGTGTGGTGCTCTCCCCATCCGGCTGATGCTGAACAATCGTATCAGAACGGATCGTGATGCTGGCGTTCTCTGCTGTGACCCAGTTTCCCACAAACGGATCTTCCACGCGCTGGGGTGGCAAGGGCGTGCAGGCGAGCACCAGCGCGGAGAATGTTATGACCCTGAAAAGGCGCAACACTCGCATCGCATTCCCGGAGCTGGGCGCCTCGCGTCTTCCTCGCCAGACTCGCTCGCAGGTACTTACGCAGGCCCCCATGCGGCTGCGCCTCCGCAGAACCTGGATGCCGTGCCAGGATAAGAGCTGCGTTCGCCTCCCCAAGAGTTCTCCGAACCACGAAGCCGCTGATATGTTAGGCCCGGTTTACCATAGAGTCGAGAACTACCGGTGAAAGGGCCAGTCTATGCGGGCACCGATCGGGCCTTGGCCCGCCTCGCTTCCGGCGAGTACATCTGCGTCGACACCAATTCACTCGATGCCATTGACTACCTCCTTGGCTGGGACATGGAGGTAAATGTTCTCCCGGTATTCCGAAGTTTTCTGGAACCTGACTCTGTGGTTCTCGATATCGGTGCAAATTTCGGCCTCTATACTGCGACTTCGGCCTCTCTGATGAGGGATCACGGCCGCCTCTATTCTTTCGAGGCGAACCCGCACACTTTCGACCTGCTGAAGCGAACCCTGTACGCGAACAGGCTGGCGCATCGCCCGAACATAATCGCAGTCAACGCTCTGGTCGGCGAGAGTACCGGACGCGGAACCCTTCATTATCTGCCGGAATTCCTTGGCGGCGCGACGATGACCGATACCGGGCAAGGGGGTGGGTCAAAGCGCTCGATCGAGCTCGATATGATCTCGATCGACGAATTCCTGCCGGCTGGGCTGGCGGTCGATCTCGTCAAAATCGATGTCGAAGGTCACGAGCCCTTTGTCATGAGGGGCATGCAAAAAACCATACGCCGATCGCCGAATATTCGGATCTTTATCGAATTCGTCGAAGCCTTTTTGTCGCAAACCGTCAGTGCGCACCAGTTTGCCGCAGAAATCGAGGCAATGGGTTTACGAATTTGCCGCCTGATGTCGCGCTCGGAGTTGGAATTGATCGAACGCGGGCAGACACCGCGCGGGGCCAGCTACTGCTTGCTGACCAGGACACCGGAAGAAGATATCGCGCGTGCCAAGCGCGCCGGGAAGCATCTTCCGGCCAGAATGGCAAGGTACATCAGACGGCTGGAGGCGGCCTGGGACAGATACCGCCGCGCGCTGTACCGTTAGAGCATCGTCGCGGCGCGCTAGGCGACTGAGAGCGCGCCCGTCAAAAACATTTGCCGCGTGAGGTTGCGCTGGATCTTGCCGCTGGTCGTCTTGGGAAGGCTGCCGGTACGGATCAGGACGATCTCACGGGCGGCAACTTCATGTTCCCTGGTGATCGCTTCGCGGATCGAGGCGACGATCTCTTCGATGGCGATCTGTCGTCGGGAGGTGCGCTCGACCTCCTGCACTACGATCAATTGCTCCTGGCCCTCCTGGTCGGGCACGCCGAAGGCCGCGCCACAATGGCGGCGTAAAGCAGCATGGCAGTCCTGCACCGTCTCCTCGATGTCCTGCGGGTAATGGTTTATTCCGCGGATGATGATCAGGTCTTTGATCCGGCCGGTGATGTAAAGTTCGCCATCCTCGTCGAGAAAGCCGAGATCGCCGGTGCGCAGCCAGCATCGGGCGCCGCCCGACGCCGTGCGCGCCCTGAACACGGAAGCAGTCGCATCGGGGTTACGCCAATAGCCCTGCGCGACATGCGGCCCGGCAACCCAAACCTCCCCGACCAGCCCCGGCCTCAGCGGCATCCGCGTTTCCGGATCGACGATCGCGAGGCGTTCGCCGACGAGCTGCCGGCCGCACCCGACCAAGATCTGAGCGTCCAGCGCTTGCGCCGGGGCAACGATCTGGTTGCGCTGCAAGGCGTCCCGATCGGTCCGGCGGGTGACCGGGCCCATCCCCCGGTGGCCCGTCGAAATCAGCAATGTCGCCTCCGCCATACCGTAGGCGGGTTGAATGCTTTTGGCATCGAACCCATAGGGCGCGAAGGTGGAGGCGAACCGGTCGATCGTATTCGCCCGGACGGGTTCCGCGCCGTTGAAGGCGACCTTCCAGCACGAGAGATCGATGCCCTGGATCTCTTCCGGGCGGTGGCGTCTGACACAGAGATCGAATGCGAAATTGGGGCCGCCCGCGACTTCCGCCCGATAATCGTGGATCGCCCGCAACCAGCTGAGCGGGCGCTGCATGAAGCTGACCGGCGCCATAAGGACACACAGCGCTCCGATGTAGAGCGACTGCAACACGTTCAGAATTAGCCCCATGTCGTGATAGAGCGGCACCCAGCAAACGTGGGTCGATTTGCGCGTATTGCCGAAGGCAATACGGATCATCTCTGAATTTTCGATCAGATTGCCGTGGCTGACGATGACCCCCTTGGGTGCCGAAGTTGACCCGGAAGTGTATTGCAGAAACGCAACGTCGTCCCGCGCGGGAAGGGGAAACCGGGCCGGCGGTTGTTCGGAGCCCGCAATGCAGGAATCGACAAAGACCCAATCGATTTCTCCAGTGCGGAAACGCTCCTTCAGATCCGGCCGAGCGTCGGTTAGCAACTCGCGGCGTGTCATCGCAAAGCGCGGCGAGCAGTCCGCCAGAATGGCCGCGCTGGCATCCCTCGAGCTGGCGCGCCGCGGGACCATCATCGGCACTGCGATCACACCGGCCAGGAGGCAAGCGAAAAACGCGATGATGAAATCCAAGCCCGGCGAAAACAGCAGGACCGCTCTGTCGCCCCTTTGTCCGCGCTCGGCCAGGCTCACCGCCACCGCCCGGGCGCTCGCGTAGAGCTCGGCAAAAGAGAGGGAAAGCCGCGCGCCCCCGCGGTCCGGCAAAAAAATGTAGGCCGGGCCGTTCGGCTGCTCCGCCGCCCAATGTCGGAGAACGTCAACCAAGGACGCAAATTCGGTTCGCGCGGCCGGCTCGGCCTGCGGCGAAAACTCGGCCGTCGCTTCGTTCACCGGCCGGCGCGCGCTGCCAGATGACCGGCGAGTTCGCGGATCGTTGGATGTTCGAACAGCAGGTCGGGCGTGAGCTCCAACCCGAGCCAGTCTTCGAGTTCGACGATCAAGAACACCGAGTTGGCGGAATCGAGACCCATGCGGGCGAACGTCATCTCCGGGTCTATCGTTTGGTCCGGCAGATCGAGCGTGCGTGCCAGGTACTCGACACACCAGTCTCGGATCGCGGCTTCGCTTGGATGTTCAGCCCGCAAAACAAGCTCCGTGTAACGACCCGGCATCGACCAGAGGTTCCCTAACAGCGCTGCGTTCGAGCGGTCAAGGGGCGGCTTGCCTCACCTTGGGCAATGACGGCTGTCGACGAAAATGAGGATGCCTGCGTAGTTGATTTCGGGAACATTGATTCGAGCGAGGCCGGAAGGGATCAGGACTAAGTATTTGAGATTTCTCGATTCGAGGTCCGGGAAACAGGTGAGAACAGGAAGGCGAAGGCGGATCGGCAACGATTTCCGGCATCAGCGGGGCTCCAGGGCAAAGAGGCCATATATTGTTTCACGATATGTTCTCTTGAAGAAGACCACGGCTCGAAAATCGGGCCTTCTGGGCATGGCAGAGAGATGGCGGCATCACCAGCGGCCCCAGATGCGGCGCCAGCGCCCCCATCTCACCGGATGCCGATCGAGCCATCGTTTGACGCGGATCGGCAGCAATTTCCGCCGCTCTTCGACGGAGCGAATGTCCGCCTCGGGTGTCCGAGTCAACAAGCAATAGTTGACGCCGTTGAGAGCCTCGCCGGCGGGAACCGGCCTGATCTTGAAGTTCGGCAGCACGCGGCAGATCGCGAACCCCAGGCCGCGGATATAATCGGCGAAATCGGCCGGGTTTACCGTATGGGCAAGCAGGCTATCGGCGAATTCGGTGACGATGCGGATATTGGGAGATCGGGCAATGGTTTTCTCCATGCCGCGCATTACCATCGGCTCATGGCCCTCGACGTCGATTTTGACCAGATCGACCGTCACATCCGGCGGCAGAAAATCGTCGATCGTGGTCATGTCGACCTCGACCGCATGCTGCTTGCCGCCCGACAGATGTATATCCGACATAGTGCCGCCGGACGGCAGGTTCGCCGAGTAATGCAGAACGCCGCGGCCGCTTTCGCTTGAGACCAGCACGTTTGCCGCGACGACGTTCGGGTTGAGATAAAGATCGTTGGCGACGATCGTGCGCTGCAGGCTCTCGAACACCCGCGGGTTGCCCTCGAAAGCGTAGAGCCGACCGTGGTTCTTGACGATGCTGGCACTGAGCGCGGTGTAGAGGCCAAAATTGGCGCCGATGTCGAGAACGACCGAGCGCTGCGTCAGAAAGGTCCGGAAGACGCGAATGACGTCGGCTTCGTGCTCCCCGCCGAGAATATAGCCGAGCGCCTCGAAGGTGGTCGTGTCGACGCAGAGGTATTCGCCGGACGCGAGCCGCACCAACGCCCAATCCGCTCCGACGACGATTGGACGGCGGATCTTCATTCGCTCCCGTCTGGGGGAGGACGGCTATGGCCGCGCGCCGTCCCGCTCACATGGGACAGGCGCCGGCGTCCCTCACAGCACGGATTCGACCCACTCGTAGAGTTTGCTCTTGGGCAGGGCGCCGATCTTGGTGGCGGCGACCTGGCCGCCCTTGAAGAGGATCATCGTAGGAATTCCGCGAACCCCGTACTTCATCGGGGTCTGCGGGTTCTCGTCGATATTGACCTTGGCGACGGTCACCTTGCCGGCCATGTCGGTCGCGAGCTCTTCGAGGAACGGGCCGATCATGCGGCATGGCCCGCACCACTCCGCCCAGAAATCGACGACCACCGGCCCGCTCGCGCGGAGCACTTCGGCGTCGAAGCTGCTGTCGGTGACGGCGATCGGTTTCATCTGGTCTTCCTCAGTTTAATTGCCGGTCAGATTAGGGGAGCCGAAAATGCTCCGTCAAGGCGGGTACCTTGCAAGCATTTCGGGGCTGATCGGCATCAGCCGCGGACCTTGGGTCCACAACAGGGCGCAACGGATTTCGCGACCCGGATAAATCCGCGCCAACGCTGCTTGGTAAGCCGCGAGCTGTCGAAGATAAGTCGGCGCCACCTCGTCCTCGGCGGCGGGAGGCGGGCGCAACGTCTTGTAATCGACGATAAGCACGCGGTCCTCTCCGACGACCAGCCGATCGATCTGCGCCGACATGGCATGGGCGGTCCCTGCGGAGCCAGGGATCAACCCGACGACAGGCACTTCGGCTTGGGAGCCCGGACCAAACAGCGCGGCGAAACCGGGGTAATCCAAGACGGCGAGAGCTTCGCACCGAATTTCGTCCTGCTCCTCGACGGTGAGGCGGTGCGTTGCCAGTGCCAAAAAGCGCCGCGCCGCGACCTCGCGCTCCTCGATCGGCAGCTCGGGCAGAGCCTGCAGCAGCCGGTGCACGAGGAGGCCGCGCTTGAACCGGTCACGCCCTTGCGCCGCGAGTGGGGAGATAGCGGGCGGCTCGGCGCCGCTCGGCCGCGACGGGGCGAGCGGCCGCGGCGGGTCCGGCTCGGCTGGCGCCGGTTGATGCACCCAATTCGGCAACGGTTGAGCCGCCGTCACACTCGCTGCCGGGCGCTCCCGAACCGGCGGGACAGTTTGAGGGCTGGTGAGCCGCAGACCTTGGCCACACCATCCGTCCACGCCGATCAGCTCCGTCGTGTCGAAGGGAAACGGGGTCGAAATTTCGGCGAGACCCGTGCGGCAGAGCGCGTGCCACGAAGTCTTCCCTTGGCGCTTCCCGGGTTTGCCAGCCGCAGATATAGAGCCGGTCCTGTGCCCGGCTCAGTGCGACATAGAGCAGGCGGCGATACTCCTCCAGGTTGCGGTCGCGTACCGCCCGTTTTTCACGAGTATAAAACGGGACTGCAAGATTGGCGCGCGGACACCACAGCGGCAGCCCCTCGCGCTCCGTCCAAAGCAGCGTGTCCGGCAGGTTCGGCAGCTGCATCGTATCGGGCAGAAAGACCACCGGCGCTTCGAGCCCCTTCGCGCCATGAACCGTCAAGATGCGCACCTCGTCGCGCTGCCTTGCGCCGAAATCGCGCTTCACCTCAGTGTCGCCGGCGACCAGCCAGCGTAGAAAACCCTGCAGCGACGGCACATGCTCGCGTTCGTAGGAGAGTGCCAATGCGAGGAACTCCTCGACCGGGTCCTCGGCCTCGAGCCCGAGGCGCTCCAGCAGCATGCGCCGCCCCCCCTGAGCGCCGAGAATTTCGGCATAGAGTTCGTACGGCGGCACGAAGTCGGCGCGGGCCAAGAGATCGGCGAGCCGCTCAACCGCCCGCCGAAGCTGCGGAGATTTGCCGGCTTTGACGCGCAGCCGGTGCCACAGCTGTTCGCTGCCCCGTGCATAGGCGAGATCGAACAGCATCTCCTCGCCGATGTCGAAGAGGGGGCCTTTCAGCACCGTCGCCAGGGTGAGGTCATCCTCCGGCAACAACAAAAACCGACCGAGCGCCACCAGGTCCTGCACGGCCAATTGCTCGGTCAGTATGAGGCGGTCGGCCCCGGCCACGGGAATGTCGCGTTGTTTGAGCGCGCGCAGCAGCTCTCCGACAAACTCGTTGCGCCGCCGCACCAGCACCATGACGTCTCCCGGCCGGATCGGGCGGCCTGAGGCTTCGAGCAACTCCCCATTATGGAGCCAACCCGCAATGGTCGCGGCGATTGCGTTTGCGAGCCGGGTGCGAGGCTGCGTCGTTCGCTGGCGAATGACCGGCAGCGCCACCGGGTCGGGTGGCTCCTCGGGCTGCCCGACTACTGGCGGCCACAACTCGACCACTCCCGCGTGTCCAGCCCGGGACGCGATGTGACGGATCTCGCTGCCGTCGAGAGCGACGCCGTCGCGGGCCGCCTCGTATCGAAAGACGGCATCGATCGCCCGCAGCACCGGCTCGGTCGAGCGGAACGAGACTTCCAGCGGCACCACGCGCCATTCCTGCCGGGCGTCGCTGATGCGTCTTTCGAAATATTCACGCATGGCCAGAAAGGCTCGCGGATCCGCACGCTGAAAGCTGTAGATCGACTGTTTGGCGTCACCGACGGCAAAGATCGTGCGCCGGCGGTCGCGGGCGCCCTCGCCGGCATAGAACTCCTCGGCGAGCGCCGCCACGATTTGCCATTGCTCGGGGTTGGTGTCTTGAGCCTCGTCGATCAGAATGTGGTCGAGGCCGCCGTCGAGCTTGAACAGTACCCATGGCGCGATGCCGGGGTGGCTGCAGCAGATTGAGGGCGGCCGAGATCAAGTCGTCATAGTCGAGGACGCCTTGGGCGCTCTTGCCGCCTGCATATGCGTCCATCAACGCTCCACCGAGCCGGATGAGCGCGCTGCTCGCCTCGACAAGCGTTGCCGCCGATCGCGCCTCGCAGAAGCTTTTGACCCGTTCAGCCTCCGCGCCGAGCACCGCCCCAGCATCGCAGCCGGCGCTGCGGGCCGCATCCCGGGTGATCAGGATTTTGCGCGTCTCGCCCTCGACGGTCAGGAATGCAGCGATATACGCCGGAAGCATCTGACGGCGCTCCCCCGGGGTCTCGCACCATGCCCCAAGGATGGCACCGCGCTCTCGATCGGTGCAGGATCCATTGGAGAGTGCCGCTACAGCCGAGCACAGCCCTGTCTCATTCCCAGCTCCCGCGGCGCAGAAACCGGCGATGACTGCCTCCTCGGTTGTCCCGGCAGGCAAACTCAGAGCTCGGCAGAGCTTGTCCCGCAACTCCGAATGGCCTTTGCCGAGCACATGGCTGAGCTTGCCGCGCTCGGCCGCCAGTGACGCCATCAACACACCAAAACGCTCCTCGGGAGCATAGCGGGCCGCCACTGCGAGCGCCTCGGCGAGCTCGGGCTCGTTTCCGTCGCGCGCGGCAATGACCACACGCTCGGCCGCCTCGATCAGCGTTTCGTGCGCGCTGCGCTCGTCGAGAACCGCAAATTCGGTCGGCACTCCCGCCTCCAGCGGGAAGCGGCGCAACAGCGTTTGGCAGAAGGCGTGGATGGTCGCGATCTTGATCCCGCCCGGGGTTTCGAGAACGCGCGCGAATAGCTGCCGCGCGCGGGCGATCGTCGCGTCCCTGGGCATGCGCCCGGTCAGCTTCTGCAAGGTCTCGGCGAGTGCCCCCGACCTCAGCGTCACCCAATTGGCCAGCTCCTCGTTCAGCCGGTTTGCCATCTCGGCGGCAGCAGCGCGGGTGAAGGTCAGGCACAGGATGCGTGCGGGATCGGTCCCGTCGAGCATCAGCCATAGCAAGCGGTCGATGAGCACCCGCGTCTTGCCGGTTCCGGCCGAGGCGGAGACCCAGACGGAAGCCCGCGGACCAGCCGCCTTGCGCTGCGGCGTGTCGGGGTCGTCGAACGACCTCACTCCTCGGCCTCGCTCTCGGCGAGCCGCTCAAGGTGCCGGTAATCGGAATATCGCGGCGCCCAACGCGGTGATGGAACCGCGAGATAGGGTGTCGCCGGATCGTCGAACCGATCTATCAGCGCCGCGACGCGGGCGACCACACGATCGATCAGTTCGCCGGGGTCGCCGGCATCGATCGGGCAGCGTTCGCCGGCGGGGTCCCCACCGCTCAGCCGCCAATATTCGAGCGCCGCGGGCGAACCGCTGACCCCGTTGAAGCCGCCGCCGCGCAGGATAGCACCTTCGAGAGGTAGTTGCGGCGCAAACCCCGCCTGCACCTGCTTTGGCGGCGGCACGCCACCGGTCTTGTAGTCGACCAGCAGAAAGCCGCCGGCGGCGAGGCGGTCGATGCGGTCCGCCTTGGCGGTGATCGTGAAGGGGCCGCCGCGCGCCGGCAATGTCCAGCTTCCCTCGCATTCGCTGTGGCTCTCGACCGTGTCGGCGCGTCGGATGCGCTCCTGATTGACCAGCCAGTTGGCGATCCTCCGGAAGCGCGGCCACCAGAATGCCCAGGCTCCGGGACGCGACAGGATGGGCCCGAATTGCTCGCGGCCGATACCCAGCAGTTGCTCCTCGGCGTTATCCGGCATTCCCTGCGGGAAGCGGCGAAAGAAGGCGTCGAGCGCACGGTGAATGACCGTGCCGAGCTCGGCGCGGCTGGGATCGGCATCCAATTCGTCCAGCGGCTTCAGCCCGAGAATGTAGCGGGCATAAATCGCGTAAGGATCGCGCAGCCAGGTCTCGATCCGTGTCACCGAAAGCTTTCGGGGCCGCGCCTCGAGAGGCGGACGCGGCTCGGGCGGGGGTAGCGGCCGGTACCCCTGTGTTCGATCAATCAGCTCCGCGGCGTGCCGGAGGGTATCGTCCGGCCCGAGCGCGCCATCCAATCCGACTGCCTGCAGTACCGTATCGAGCCGAAGAAGCCAGCGCGACGGCACGGTCGGAACACCCTCGCTCCGCGCCGCGCGGGTCAGCGCCACCTCCGGCGCCCCCAGCGCCTGGGCAAAGTCGTGCGCGGCTATTCCGATGGCGCGCTCCGGCACGGCAATACCGAACTCCCGCCGCATCTGCCGCGACATCCATGGGTCGTGCTCGGCCGAAGGCGGCCAGCTGCCCTCGTTCAGACCGCCGAGAATGACGAGATCGGCCTGCTGCAGCCGCGCTTCGAGGAGACCCCATATCGCCAGCCGGGGATGACGGCCGAAGGCCGGGCGAACAACCGCATCGGCGGCCAGCGCCTCGAACAGAGCCGGGTAATGCCGGCCGGGCAGAGGCGGAAAGTCGCGCGCAGCATCGATCAGTTCATGGCAGAAGCGTGCCGCTATTTCGCCCGCCGCCTCACGCCAGAGACGCTCGCCGCCGGTTTCGCTTGCGGTCGCGGCGAGCCGCTCGGCAGCCTCCACATGCGCCGCCGCAACACGCGACAGCGGCACGGCATCCGCGACCAGCAATTGCGGCAGCGCACCGAGGCAGGCCTCGAGCCGGTCGACAAACCTCGACAGACCGGCTTTCTCGCGGGCCAGAGCAGCCCTGAGGCCCGCGAAACCAGGGGCGGGACGAGGTCCTCGGATTGCCTGTTCGAGCTGACGCGCGATATCGCGGAAGGCGACCGGAGCGAGCCCTCCGGAGGCGAGGGGATGCTTCAGCGCGGCAAGCAAGGGCACCGGAGCGAGCCGGCTGGCGGCCAGATCGAGGACCAGACGCAGAAAGACGCCCGGCGGTGTTCGGTTCAGCGGCAGACCGGCCGAGTCGTCGATGTCGATGCCCCAGCGGCGCAGCTCCGCCGCAACCCTGCGGGCGAGCGCGCGATCGGGGGTGACGAGAGCGGCGGTGGCGCCCGGCGTCTCCAGCTTGCGGCGGAGCAGGAGTGCGATCGTGACCGCCTCCTCTTGCGCGCCGGCGCAGTCGTATCGGCTCAACCCGTCGAGGGTATCGGCGGCGCTGCGCGGGCAAGCGCCGCCACGCATCGGTGGTGATTGCCGGCCGCAAAGCCTCGGCAATCAGCCGTACCCGGTGCGCATGCGTCGCCGAACGAGCTCTCACCCGGCTCGCTGCGTTCGCCACCCTCTCCCGCAATGCGGGAGAGGGGCTGTAAGCCCACAATGTCAGAGCTCCTCTCCCGCGCAAGCCGCGCGCGGTGGAGGGTGTCGGTACGCGAACAAGGGAAGATCGGAAAGGCCCTCGAAGCCGCGGGCGGGCATGGGGTCCGGCCGGCTTGGAGGCCAATCGCGAACCTCAGCCCGGGTCAAGATCCAGCGCCCGCAACAACCCCGCCATGAGATGCTGCGGATGAGCCTCGTCCTCTTCGATTGCCGACCACTCGGCAGCGTCGCGGTCGCGGTCGAGGCCGGGGAGGATCACCGCACCCTGATCGAGCCCGGCAACCAGCGAAAGCAGCTCGGTCATCGCCGGGGATGCCGCCGATCAGCCCCGCGGCGATCACCGGATGGCGAGGCGGAGAGCGGCGCCAAGCCGCGGTTTGCTGTTCCAGCAGGCGATTGCGCCGCGACGCCCCGTCGAGAGCTTCTTCCTCGGCTAGGATCCGCGGCCAATGCTGCGGCAGGATTTCAAGAAAATGATGGACGACGCGCCAATGCTCCGCCAGCCCCTCCGGGACCAAATCGGCGATCTTCGCGAAGCTCGCCCCCTCGGTCGCAACCCTGTCGAGAAGCCGCGCGAGGCTCGCGGCGAGTGTGGCGGCTTGTCCGGGCAAGAGCGGCTCCTCGCCGCGCCGGTCGCCCCAGTGCAGGACGAGCCGCGTCAGCAGCAGGCGCCGGCGCAGCTCGGGGATCGGCGGCGGCACCGCCAAATCCTCCGCGCCGCCGTCGGACAACGACAGCTCGTCGGAATCGAGATCGCCGATCGGCCGCATCCGCGGCAGCAGCAACGGGGTCCCGACCACTTTGCCGTCCGCGGTTACGCGCAGGAATGCGTCTCGCAGCGAGCGCACCGCGCGGCGGGTCGGCAGCAGAACAGTAATCCGCGGCAGCTGAAGCGGATCGGCACCCGCCATCCCGAGCAGCCCAGCCGCCAGCGTCGCCAGAAACGGCCGGTGCGCGGCAATCGTATAGACCTTGGGCTGCACTCGATTTTCAAACCTTGCTAGCGCTCGATGCGGTGCGACGACAGCCTTTCGCGGGTGGCGGCGAGGCCCTGCGGCGTCCCGATATGATACCACTCGCCATCGTGCACTATGGCGTGCAGGCGCCCTGCTTTTTCGGCACGGTCGAATAGCCGGACCAGCGAGAAAACGCGGTCGGAAATACCGGCGAAGGCACGGCGGTGCAGCAGCTGGAGGCCGGCGAAGAGAAAGGACGCGACTTCACGCTCGCTGCGGCGATGCGGGCATCCCCGACGGGTCGATCAGATAGTCGCCGCTGCCCTCGTAGCCGACCGCCGTCACGGTTCGCTGCAGCAAGAGGATTGCGTCCATGCGCTCGGGATCGAAGGCGGCGGCGAGCCGCTGCAGGGCGCGATCCTTGCCGTCGAGCCAGAACACGTCGCTGTTGACGACAAAAAAGACGTCGCCGAGCAACGGCAGCGCCTGCGCGACGCCGCCGCCGGTATCGAGCAACTCGGCTTCGTGGGAAATCTCGATGCGGGGGTGGTCTCGACGGGCCAGTTGCGCGACGACCATCGAGGCCTTGTAATGCACGTTGACGACGACCCGTTCGACCCCGACGAGCGCCAGCTGGTCGATCGCATGATCGAGCAGGGTGCGGCCGTTTATCTCGATCAGAGGTTTCGGAATGGTTTCGGTCACCGGCCGCAACCGGGTGCCGAGCCCGGCGGCGAGCACCATCGCCGTCCGCGGCGCGGACGATCATGCGGAGATATGCCGAGCCGGCGCGCGGCAGGTGACGGTCGAGCCACCGCGCAATCGGGGTGAGGGCCGGGTGGGCGAGCTCTTGATCGAGCAGCCGCCAGATCCGCGGGAGGTGTACGAGGTAGCGCGGTTTGCCGTCGCGCCTCCACAATCGCGTGAAGATGCCGAGGATCTTGCAGTTGCGCTGAGCCGCGAGGATGGCCGCCGATTGCAGGAACGCCGCCCGGTCGAGCGCCGGAAAAGCAGCAAGATAGCGCTCGGTCATCTGCCGGCGCAGCTCGGCCGGAACGTCGCGCCGCGCATCTTCGAGGAGCGAGACGAGATCGTAGCTCGGCGGGCCGCATACCGCGTCCTGAAAATCGAGGAGCCCGCAACCCTGCACGCCGGAGCGATCCGGCAACAGCATCAGATTGTCGACGTGATAGTCGCGCAGCACCAAGGTATCGTCGGGAAGCGCCGCTTGCGGCAGAAGCGCTGCGCCACAGATCGAGATACTCGTCGCGCCGGGCGTCGGATAACGGCTCTCCAAGAGCCGCTGGGGCATACCAATCGACCAGGAGCGCCGCCTCGGCGAGGAGCCGCTCCGCGTCGTAAGGGGGCAAGTCCGGGTTCCCGCGCGCCTCGACTGCGCGCTGCAGCTCGATCAGCGTGTCTACCGCCAGCGCATAAAGGGCCGGCTCGTCGGCGCCGCGGTCGAGAAGACGGGTGTAGGTGTCGTCGCCGAAATCCTCGATCAGCAGAAAGCCGCGCGCGCGGTCATCCGCGAAGACCTCGGGAGCGCTGAACCCGAGCCGCCGCAACAGCTGCGCGACGGCGATATAAGGGACGACATCCTCTTGCGGCGGCGGCGCATCCATCAGGACGGCGCGTCGGCCATCGCCGCCGAGGCGGTAATAGCGCCGGAACGACGCGTCGCCGGCGAGAGGCGCCGGCCTGGCGCCTCCCCAGCCGCTCCCGGCGAGAAAGGCTGCCATTGCCCGCTTTCGCGCGGGATCTTTGGGAGCAGCGCTCGGGCTGACCAGTGGCAGGGATCCGGGAGCAGAACGGGCGCGATCGGATCACGCATCGGCCGCGATCATCGCCAGCCGCTTTTCCCACTCTTTGCCCGGATCGATCGCAATACGCCGCGCGCCTGGCTCATCGCCGAATGCGAAGCCGAGCTCGAGCCGGCGGCCGGGCAGCAGCGGTCCCAGCCGCTCGGGCCACTCGATCAGCGAGATGCCTGCGACGAACGCATCCTCGATCCCCAGCTCCCATGCCTCCTCGGGCGCGCGGATCCGATACAGATCGAAATGCCAGATCACCGTCGAGCCTGCATCGTAGACCTGCACGAGCGTGAAGGTCGGACTCGGGACCTCGTCCCGGTTGCCGCACGCCCGGATAAAGGCGCGCGCAAAGGTGGTTTTCCCGGAGCCGAGGTCGCCCTTCAGCGCAATGATGTCGGCCGGAGCCGCTACCGCGGCGATGCGGGCCGCCAGCGCGGCGGTGGCAGTTTCGTCCGGCAGATCGACAACAATCATCACCTAGGCGTTGTATAACCCGGCATCGGCTAGGCGCAATATGTGTGGCGTCGGCGTTTGTTCGCGGCCCTGATCGGCGGTCGTCGAGATTGGCTTCACCCGGATGGCGTCGCTATCGCACGAATTGGCTCAAGACGTCCGTCTATGCCGCCGCCCGGCTCTCGATTTGGGTCGAAGGCGGCATGCCGGCGAATTCCTGCAAGGCCGCGGGCAGCCGGCAGGTGATGGTGGTTCCCTGACCGGCGGCCGAGTTCGATCGTGACGGTTCCGCCATGCAGATCGATCAGGCTCTTGACCAGCGACAGGCCGAGCCCCGCACCCGATCGCGGCGAGCCCCGTTCGAATTTTTCGAAAACTCTGAGCCTGATCGGACGGCGGCATACCGGTCCCACTATCGGCGACGGTCAGCAGCAACTCACTCTCGCGGCGTTCGGCCCCCAGGCGTATCGCGCCGCCCGGAGGGGTAAACTTGATCGCGTTGGAAATCAGGTTGAAAAGCGCCTGCTTGAGCCGGCGTTCGTCCGCCGCAATCACGCCGATGTCCGGCGGACAACAGAGCTCGATTTCAAGCCCACGGCTTTTGGCACGCCCCCGCGTCAGCGCCAGCACCGTTTTCAGCATCTCGAAAATCTCGACCCGGCCCGTCTCCAGAACCATGTAACCCGCCTCGATCGTGGCGAGGTCGCTGATATCGTCGATGAGCCCCAGCAGCTGTTCCGAGCTTTGCAGGATGCCGCGGCTGTAGTCGAGCTGCCGCGGATTCAAGTCGCCGAAATACTGGTTGGTCAAGATGTCGGCAAAGCCGATGATCGCATTCAACGGTGTGCGCAACTCGTGAGAGACGTTGGCTACAAACTCGCTTTTCAGGCGTCCCGCGGCTTCGAGCGCTTCGCCGCGCTCGCGCAGGACGCGTTCGTACCTCGCTGCATCGGTCACGTCGAGATAGGTCACCAACACATTGCCATCCGGCAGTGGGACCGTCGCCTCCTGCAGCATCGACCCGTCGGTTCGGTAGACCGGGCCACTCGCCGGCGCCTGGGCGGTGACTTTTGAAATCATTCTCTGCTTCCTCGCATCCCAATCGCCCGAATTTTCGAGCAGGGCGCGGGTCTTCTCGAGGATTTCGCCAATGTGCGGTTCGCCCGCGACATCGTCTTCCGATAATTCCCAAAGCGCCAGATAGGCAGGATTATGGAGCTTCAACCGGCCGTCGCTGCCGTAGACTGCAATGCCCTCGAAGAGGTGGTCGAGCGTGGCCCGCCGCACCTTGGTCAAGGTATTGCAGGAGCGTTCGAGCGCCAGGCGATCGCTGACGTCCTCGTAAACAAAGGTGAGGCCGCCGAATGGATGCGGGGAGATGGACAATAGCAAGGTGCGGCCATCGGGCAAATGCAGCAGATCTTGCTGCGGCCGGATGACAGAGGTGAACAGCCCTAGCTGCTCGCACTTGAATGCCCGGAAATCGGCGGCTTCGGGAAGACGACGGACCTCCCGCAGCCGCTCCAGAACTTCCTCGAAGGAAGGTTGAGAGGCGAGCCAGTCTTCTGCGATGCCCCACATCGAGGCAAATGCAGCGTTAAAAAATTTGAGCCGCTTGTCGGGACCGTAGATGGCGACGGAGGCGCGGATCGACTCGAGTACCTCGGCGTGCGCGTCGATGTGGCGCCACAACTCCGCCTCAGCGGCCTCGCGATCGGTGCGATCACAGGCGAAACCGATTGTGCCTCCTGCCGAGCACGGCACCTCGCCGATCTCGACCAGCCGGCGCGAGCCGCCGATGACGACGTGCCTGCATTCGCCAGCGCTGGCGCGCGAAGCCAATTCCCGGCCCTCCGCGACAACCAGATCGACGGTCGTGTCGAGGGCACTCGCATAGGCTCGGTTGCAATCGACGAGGATGCGGTCGGGGCCTCGCCGCCACACCGGCAGCGGAATGGCGTCGAGCATCTGGCGCAAATCGGCGACTTCTTGGCGTGCGCTTTGGACCGTCACCGCAGCCGAAGCATCGAGAAGCCACAGCACGGCGTCGCCGCTCGCTGCGCGCCGCCCTTCTACGGTATAGGCGGTGCCGCTGCGGGTAACGAAAGTGGCCGAGAAAGCGGCTCCCCTGGATTGCAGCGCCTGCCGGGCCTTCTCCAACCGCTCCGCATCGGCGGCCAGCAACCTTGCGAGGAACTGACGATAGCCCGACGCTTTATCATGCGCGTCAGCGTTCGTCCGATTTGGAGCGCCAGCGAAACCATTCGAGCGGGACGGTTTCGAGTACCGCGGATCTCGCGCGCTCTCGGTAGAGTTCGGAGCGGGCGCGCAACAGAGCCGCAACCGAAGCCAATGTGACGATCAGGCACAACGCAGCAGCCGATTCGAGCACAACCACTCGCCCTTGCTAGCATCATAGACGTATCGGCGATCTATCGATCTCCCGTATGACCCACAATAGGAGCATAATTTACCCAATTGCAAGAGCGTTTGCGTCATAAATGTAGTTAAAGTTGTAAAAGCCGACTAGTAGCGGTAATGGTCCGGTTTGAAGGGCCCGGCGCGCTCGACGCCGATATACCCTGCCTGAGCCGGGCTGAGCGCCGTCAATTTGGCACCGAGCTTGTCGAGATGCAGCGCGGCGACCTTCTCGTCGAGATGCTTCGGCAGCACGTAGACCTTGTTGTCGTATTTGCCGTGATTGGTCCACAGTTCGATTTGTGCGAGCACCTGATTGGTGAACGACGCGCTCATCACAAAGCTCGGGTGACCGGTCGCACAACCGAGATTGACCAACCGCCCCTTGGCCAGGACGATCAGCCGCTTGCCGTCGGGAAAGACGACCTCGTCGACTTGCGGCTTCACTTCCTCCCACGGATAGTTGCGCAGCGCATCGATCTGAATCTCGCTGTCGAAATGGCCGATGTTGCAGACGATGGCGCGGTCTTTCATCTGCCGCATGTGATCGATCGTGATGACGTCGATATTGCCGGTCGCAGTCACGAAGATGTCGCCTTGCGAGGCCATCTCGTTCATCGTCGTTACCTGATACCCCTCCATCGCCGCCTGCAACGCGCAGATCGGATCGATCTCGGTCACCATGACCCGCGCGCCCTGGCTGCGCAGGCTCGCCGCAGAGCCTTTGCCGACATTGCCAAAGCCGCAGACCACGGCGACCTTGCCGGCGACCATCACGTCGGTAGCGCGCTTGATCCCGTCGACCAGGCTCTCGCGGCAGCCATAAAGGTTGTCGAACTTCGACTTGGTGACGCTGTCGTTGACGTTGATCGCCGGCGCTTTGAGAGACCCCTCCCGCACCATCTCGTAGAGCCGGTTCACGCCGGTGGTGGTCTCTTCCGAGATGCCGCGAATGTGGTTCAGCAGCTCGGGATATTTGTCGTGGAGGACCTTGGTCGCGTCGCCGCCGTCATCGAGCACCATGTTCGGTGTCCAGCCCCCAAATGGACCCTCGGCTGGACCGCGCAAGGTCTGCTCGATGCACCACTCGTATTCCTCCTCGCTCTCGCCTTTCCAGGCAAAGACCGGAATGCCGCGGGCGGCCATCGCCGCTGCGGCATGGTCCTGGGTCGAGAAGATGTTGCACGAGCTCCAGCGGACCGTGGCGCCGAGCTCGATGAGCGTCTCGATCAGCACTGCGGTCTGGATCGTCATGTGAAGGCAGCCGACGATGCGTGCCCCCGCGAGCGGTTTCGCGGCGCCGAATTCATCGCGCAACGCCATCAGCCCCGGCATTTCGGTCTCGGCAATGGCGATCTCGCGCCGCCCCCAATCGGCGAGCGAAATATCGGCAACCTTAAAATCGGTCGATGCGGGCATCCTCGGCTCTCCTCGATCATTACGCAGCAGGGCAAGTCCAGAAAGATATACACATATCTTTATATCGTCAATCGATCGGATTGGCTCGCGCCCAGGGAACGCGGGTGCATCTGGGGATGGACCCGGGCCGGCACCTGGGCTAACCATTAGGGCGTCGAACGGCCGCGATCGGGCGGCCTAGCTGCAAGGCGAAAGGGAGCGACGATGGCCTATGAAGGAATGATTGCGGAGCGGATTGCGATCAACGGCGACAAGAATGAGCCGATCTCGGCCTATGTTGCGCGGCCGTTGGGGCCGGGCCCGTTTCCCGGGATGGTGCTCCTTCATCATGCGCCCGGCTGGGACGAGTGGTACCGCGAGGCGACCCGTAAGTTCGCTCATCACGGTTATGCGGCGATCAGCCATAACCTCTATCACCGCGCCGGCGAAGGCAAAGCCGACGACGTCGCCGCCAAGGTGCGCGCCGAGGGCGGCGTTCCCGACGCCCAAGTCATCGGCGACACCGAAGGCGCCGTATCCTGGCTGCGTGGCCAGCCCTGGCTCAATGGCAAGGTCGGGGTCTTTGGCACCTGCTCCGGCGGGCGGCAGACCTTCCTCTATGCCTGCCATACCAACAGCATCAACGCGGCCTGCGATCTGTGGGGCGGCCGGGTCGTGATGAGCAAGGAGGAGCTTAACCCGAAGCAACCGGTCGCGCCGATCGAATACACCCAGAAGCTGTCATGCCCGCTGCTCGGCCTCTTCGGCAATGAAGATCGCGCCCCGACTCCGGAGCAGGTCAACCAGCACGAGGCCGAGCTGAAGAAGTACGGCAAAGACTTCGAGTTTCACCGTTACGACGGCGCCGGGCACGGCTTCTTCTATTACGACCGGCCGATGTACCGCATCGAGCAGGCGCTGGACGGCTGGCAAAAGGTGTTCGCGTTCTTGCACAAGCACCTGTCGGCATAACGCCCAACTTCTGAGAAACGGCATGTGCACCTCGATCGTCGAGGTCGTCGGTGCCGACGGCGCCGGCAAGGGCGGTGACGGGTGGTTCGATCTGACACACTCGGTGGTGTCCTACGACCACCCGCACCACGCTCTCTTGGAAGAGGCCATCACGATCGATTTCGTGAACGCCGCGCTCGGGCCGGGCGCGCGGGTCGCCGTCGAGCTCACCCTACAGTCAGCCAAGGAACTGAGCGGCGCGCTCGCCAGGGCAATAAAGGCCGCCGAGATCGAGGAAAGCGCCCGCCTTCGCAAGCAGCTGTAGGCGGATAAGGAAGCGCAATCCGTGCAAACCAAGCGAGCGAAATGGCGGACGACGCTGCGAGGCTGGGCAAGAATGCGCTGCATTGGGTGCCGTGCGTGCTTCGAGACGCGGCCCGGCTGTGCCGGGTCGCTCCTCAGCATGAGGGGATGTTGTTGATCGCGTTAAGAAAGTGCCTCATCCTGAGGCGCCTCGCGAAGCGAGGCCTCGAAGGACGCACGACCTTCTTCCAGCCCTACGGCATTTTTGCCCAGCCTCCGCGCTTATGCGGCCTACGCTAGTCAGCGAGCGGCTCACAGCGGAAGCCGTCGCCCCAGCGCCTGATGTGCCCGACACAGGCGACGGGAAGTGCATCGTGCAGCACAAGCTTTTCGGCTTGTGTGAGGCTTAGCTGAGCGACATGTGGTCGGGGTCGGCAAGAGGGTGACCAGCCCACCGAACGAGAGGGCAGGTGATAAGGGGAGGCGGATTATGAAGGCGATCTATGCGGGCTTGGCGTTTGGCGTAGCTTTGCGCGCCGCGACGCTGATGATGCAGGCGCAAGCTGATTGAAGCGCCACCCGCTTGGGCATATCCGGTGAACCCGCCGGATTTCAAAGTGCAGCCCGACGACGGCACACCGCGGCATGTTCCCGACAGCACTGCCGCGTTCACGATGACGCAGGCACGGGATCTATTCTTCGCGCTCGATTGGCATCCTTCGGACCATCCGCCTCTGCCGGATATCGTCGCTCGTGGCCGCAAACCCGACGTGATGGCGTGCGGCGTGTGCCACCGAGCGGATGGAGCGGGCGGGCCGGAAAATGCCGGCATTGCCGGCCTTCCCGCACAATACATCGTGCAGCAGATGGCCGACTTCAAAAGCGGCGCGCGAACCACCTCGGTCCCGCAACGAATCCCGCCGCAATTGATGATCAAGACGGCGAAGGGGATTACCGATGCCGAAATCGAACAGGCGGCTGCCTATTTTTCCGGGTTGACGCCACGGGCGGTGATCAAAGAGGTGGAAACTACCATCGTGCCGAAGACCCGTGTCGCCGGGTGGTTCCTGGCGGCGCTGCCAGGCGGCGAGACTGAGCCGATCGCCGGTCGTATCATCGAGGTTCCGGAGGACCTGGAGCGCTTTGAGATGCGCGACGCACGATCCCCTTCATCGCCTACGTGCCGCCCGGCAGCCTCGAACAGGGCCGGCAACTCGCGAATACCGGCGGCAACGGAAAGAGCGCGCCATGCACGATCTGTCATGGGCCTGAACTGAACGGACTGGGGCCGATCCCCGGCCTCGCCGGACGTTCGCCGAGCTACCTCGTGCGGCAACTGTACGATTTTCAGCACGGCGCGCGCGCCGGTTCATGGAGCCCACTAATGGCGCCCAATGTCATCAAGCTGACGCTCGACGACATGGTGGCGCTTGCCGCTTACGCGGCGTCGCTTCCGCCCTGAACAGCCCGCCGACATTTTCCGCGCACCACAAAATGCAATGCTGCTACGGTACTTGTCCTAATCGGTAACCGGCTCGCAGCGAAAGCCGTCGCCCCAGCGCTTGATGTGCCCGACCGAGGGCGACGGGAAATGCATCGTGCAGCACAGGGTGGTGGTGTCGCAGTAGCGTTCGAGAAACGCGCGGCGGGTAGCCGAGGCCTGCTTCTGGTCGTAATCGACCCGCATCACGAGATCCGGATAGCGTGCCTGGATCGGCGAGTGGATCAGATCGCCGGTAAATACAGCCTGGTCGCCGCGCCGCCCGGCGCAGACCGCGAAGTGGTCGGGTGTGTGACCGGGGGTCGGAGTCAGCCGAATATGGTCGTCGACGGCATGGTCACTGGCGACTAGCTCGGCCTTTTTGGCCTCGATGATCGGCAGCACGCTGTCCCGCATCGGGTCGAGCGGGGTCTCGCGATCAACGCCCGCCCAATATTCGTATTCTTTTTTCGAGAAGAGATATTTGGCATTGGGAAAGGTCGGGACCCAGCGGCCGTTCTCCAGACGCGTATTCCACCCGACATGGTCGCCGTGCAGATGCGTGCACATGACGATGTCGATATCGTCGACGGTGACACCGGCCGCCTTCAGCGCCTGCATCCAGTTGCTGTCGCTCTTGCGGTGCCAGGTCGGGCGATGCGGAAAAGACTTGTCGTTGCCGATGCAGGCATCCACCAGGATCGTGTGGTGCGGCGTCTTGACGACGTAGGATTGGAAGCACAGCACCGCCATGCCGGTGGCCGGGTCGAGCGCCGCCGGCTCCATCCACGACCGATTTTCGTTCAGCAGTTCCCGGCTCAGGCTCGGCAGAAACTCCAGAATCGGTGTGAACCCCGCCTCCTGCTCGACGATCCGGTGGATCGTCATGTCGTTGACCGTAAAGCTCGTGCGCATGTAGCCGGTCCTCCACAAAGTCACTTACCCGAGCGTAGCGGCGCACCGGCGGCGGAGCAAACGGAAACGGCCGCGCCGATCCGCCGCCAATCCCGGAGCTGCTGTGGCCACGGCCGGTTGATGACCCCGAGTGGTCCGCAATGGCCGACGGCAAATACCCGGGTACCGTCCCCAGCGAGCCAATCGGAGCCGGCGGCGCGGGAAATCTGTCGCGGCGACTGCATCCAGCGCGAAGACGCCGTCGAACGGCACGCCATCCGGCGTTGCCCATCCCGACGACGACCGATGGTTTCAGAAAGGCAATGAGCGGCAGCAGGTGCTGCTCGGAGCAGGCATCCACCCAGCTCGCCAGAATGGGTGCATTCATTGCCCCTTCCTTGATGCACAGGATAGAGTTGGTCAGAAAGACGGGGGCGCTGCGGTCACGTTGCGACGGGTGCTGCACCGCAATGCCGGCTGCCGTCAGCAGCTGGTAGAGATTTTCGTTGGTTTTGTTGTTCGGCTCGTCGCGCCCGCGACAGCGGACGAAATAGCCGACATTGCCGAAATCCTGGCCGACGACGAGCAGCTTCGGGTTGCGATGGCCGAGCCATTGCTCCCAGTGGCTGATCACATCGGGGTCGAAGTCGAACTCGGCGCAGCTTCTGATTTTGCCGGGGTTGCGCTCGACGCAGATGCGGCAAGCCTTCCGCGCCGCAATGAGCGCCTCAAACTCAGGCATGTGCGGCCAATGCCCGGACCCGCTCGGCCAAACGGCGAAGCGGACGATCCGCAAAGCCGAGCTGTTCCAGGTGTTGCAGTGTATTCTCGAAATAATCGCGGCATGTGCCGCGTCTGCCGGCAGCGCCGAGAATCATGCGGGCCGCCTCGTCGAGCGACAGCCTGCCGGCGTAATCCGGACAGCTGCGGAGCGCGGTAAACGCAAGGGTCTGCCGCGTGCCGTCCGCGGTTTGCACCCGCAGCAGCCGCGCTGCGTAGACCACGCGGCCGCTCATCTCGCGCTGCCATACCCGATCGAGCGCGTCGATTGGCAATCGAAGCGCTGCGCCGCGGCAGGACCCGCCGCGATCGAGCCCGAGGGTCAGTCCGGGATTTGCCGCCGTCCCGCGGTAATCGTAGGAGTACAGGCAGAAGCGGCGATGATAGCCATACAGCAGGGCTGGTTCCGTTGCGGCATCTCGCAACTCGGCATCCCACAGCAGCGAGCCGTAAGCGAATATCCACACCGGCTGTCCGCCATCGCGCAATGCCGAGATCTCCGCCGGCATCGGCGGCGCCAAATCGGCTTGCTCGCGCGTCACGCAAAGGCGCGGCGGATGCGGCCCCAATCCTCGATCGCGTGTTCCTGGCCGGGCACGATCTGCAGTGCGATCTCCGTGTAGCCGGCGTCGGCCAATGCCGCGATGCGCTCTTTCAGCTCCTTTTCGGTCGCCGTGAAGGTCGTGCGCCGGATCAATTCGGCGGTGACGAACGGCCGCTCCTCGGGCTTCACGAACATCAAATGGCCGCGGTGGTTTTCGAGATAATGGGCGCCCTGCGGCGTGAATTTTCGTGCCAGCTCGACATAGCCCGCCACGCTCTCGGCGACTGCGGGCGGCATCGGCGCCATCATCGGCAACCCCGCCAATGCCGCGTCGGCCGCGCGATGCAACAGCATCGCGGCGCGCGGCCCGGCCTGCGCGACGGCGCGCGGCGAGTCGGCGGGCTCGCCTTCTTCCAATATCGCGCCGCCGGTCAGCACCACGGCATCGAGCGGCTCCGCGTCACGCCCGGCGGCCCGCCGCCGCTCCCGCATGTCGGCCATCGCCGCGACGCCGCCCTCGACATCGCCGGCGGTGGCGATCCAGCCGGCGCCGAGCTTCGCGGTCAAGCTGCGCGCCCGCGGACCCGAGGCCGCGACGTAAAGCGGGATCGGGTCACGCGTGTTGATCAGCCCGAGTTCCGGGTTGAGCAAACGGATCAGCCGCTTTTTGTTTTCGATTTCGGCCTCGACCGTCTCGCCGCGCAACAGCGCCATGACGACGCGGACATACTCTTCCAGATCCGCCAGCTTGACCGCGCCGAGCCCCATCGCCCGCCGGCCGGTAAACCCGGTGCCGACCCCGAAATCGATCCGCCCCGGCGCCAATTTGTTCAGCGAAGCAAAGGCGTTCGCGGTAACCGGAGCGATGCGGTTCGATGGGATCAGCACCCCGGTGCCGAGCCGGATCTTCGTCGTTTTCATCGCCGCCGCAGCCATCGCGACAAACGGGTCGGCGCTCAGCATCTGCGTGTCGTAGAACCAGGCGCGCGCAAACCCCAGCTCTTCGGCCCGCCGCACCACCCGCCAGGAATCGGCGTCGGTCGGAATGGCAATCGCGAATTGCATCACCGCCTCCCCCATTCGATTTCACCACGGAGACACGGGGATCGGTCGGACTTCCCTTGGTGTCCTCCGTGCCTCCGTGGTGCAATCTGCTTATCTAGCGCTTCGAGAACTGGAAGCTGCGGCGGGCTTTGGCTTTGCCGTATTTTTTGCGCTCGACGACGCGGCTGTCGCGGGTGAGAAAGCCCTGGCTCTTCAACAAGCGGGCGCAGGCCCGGCTCGTAGCGGGTCAGCGCCTGGCTGATGCCGTGGCGCACTGCGCCGGCCTGGCCGGAGAGACCGCCGCCCTTGACGGTGCACCACACATCGAACTGGCCGAGCCGGTTGGTCGCGACGAGCGGCTGGTTGATCAGCATGCGCAGCACCGGCCGGGCGAAATAGACCGGGCTTTCGCGGCCGTTGACGTCGATCCTGCCGGCGCCGGGCTTTATCCACACCCGCGCCACCGCGTTCTTGCGCTTGCCGGTGGCATAGGAGCGGCCGAGAGCGTCGATCTGCGGCCTGACGTCCTCGGGAACGGACCCGGTTGGCACCGGCGCTGCGGGCGCGGCGCGCGCCTGCTGCAGCGCCTGGCGCAGGCTCCCCAGGCCCTGAAAGGTCTGCGCGCGGGGCGGGCTCGGTGGGTCGTTGTCGGCCATGATCAAACTCTGTTCTTGCGGTTCAGCGCGGCGACGTCGAGCCGGTCCGGCTGCTGTGCTTCGTGCGGGTGCTCGGGTCCGGCAAACACCCGCAGATTCTTCATGACCCGGCGGCCGAGCGGGCCGCGCGGCACCATGCGCTCGACCGCCTTCATGATCACCCGCTCCGGGTGCTTGCCTTCGAGAATGGCGCCTTTGCTGCGCCCCTTGATGCCGCCCGGATAGCCGGTATGCCAATAGAAGATGTCGTCGGCGCGCTTGTTGCCGGTCAGCTGGACCTTCTCGGCGTTGACGACGATGATATTGTCGCCGCAATCCATATGGGGCGTGAAGGAGGGCTTGTGCTTGCCGCGCAGCCGCATCGCGATGATCGAGGCAAGCCGGCCCAAGACGAGACCGTCGGCATCGATCAGCGACCATTTCTTGTCGATATCCGACGGTTTGGCGGAAAAGGTTTTCATGTCTCGAAGGAAATGCCGGGCCGCCCGGAACAGTTGCCCAGGCCGCGAAAGCCGGTCATGTAAGCGATCGGCTCCCAAGGGTCAAGCAATGCGTTAGCCGAAGAGAGGTCCCACAATGGCGGCGATACTGTTGGAGGAGCGCGCAGACGGAGTTCTGCGCCTGACCCTCAACCGGCCGGAGGCGCGCAACGCCCTTTCGGTCGAGCTGATGACGGCGCTCGTCGCGGCGCTCGGCCGCGCGGCAGACGACCCGCACAGCCGGGTCGTCGTGATCGCCGGCGCCGGTCCGGCCTTCTGCGCCGGCCACGATTTGCGCGAGCTGCGCCAGGATCCGCGGCGCGAAACCTATCAGCGCATCTTTGCGCTGTGCAGCGAGCTGATGCTGGCGATCGTGCGGCTGCCGAAGCCGGTCATCGCCGAGGTCCACGGCGTCGCGACGGCGGCCGGCTGCCAGCTGGTCGCGACTTGCGACCTGGCGGTCGCCGCCGAGGAGGCGCGTTTTGCGACACCCGGGGTCAATATCGGCCTCTTCTGCTCGACCCCGATGGTGGCGCTGTCGCGCGCGGTCGGGCGCAAGGCGGCGATGGAGATGCTGCTGACCGGCGAGCTGATCGATGCGGCGACGGCGCGCTCGCTCGGGCTCGTCAACCGCGTGGTGCCGCGGGAGGGGCTGCGCGACGCGGTCGACGGGCTCGCCCGGCAGATCGCCGGCAAATCCGCCTTCACCGTCAAGATCGGCAAGGAGGCGTTCTACCGCCAGGCCGAGCTCGATCTGGCCGCCGCCTATCGCTACGCCGCCGAGGTCATGACTACCAACATGCTGGCCGAGGACGCCGGCGAGGGCATCGATGCCTTTCTCGCCAAGCGCGCTCCCGTCTGGCACGACCGGTGAGGCGCGAAAATGGACCACGACAACTATCCGGACCTTTATCTGCGCGACATCCTGACGAGTGTGCGCACGATCGCCGTCGTCGGCGCGAGCCCGCGGCGCGAGCGGCCGAGCCACGGCGTGATGGCCTATCTGCAGCGGCGCGGCTACCGGGCGATCCCGGTCAACCCCAACGCGGCCGGCGGCAAGATCAATGGCGAGACCGTTTACGCGAGGCTCGCCGATGTACCGGAGCCGATCGACATGGTGGACGTGTTTCGACGGACCGAAATGGCCGGCGGGGTCGTCGATGAGGCCATTGCCGCCGGCGCCAAGGTGGTGTGGATGCAGCTCGGCGTCCGCGACGATGACGCGGCCGCCCGCGCCGAGGCCCACGGCCTCGAGGTCGTCATGAACCGCTGCCCGGCGATCGAGATTCCCCGCCTGGGATTGTAGGGACATGAACCGCTTGCTTGAGGATTTGCGGATCGTCGAAATCTCCGCTTTTGTCGCCGCGCCGCTCGGCGGCATGACGATGGCGCAGATGGGCGCCGACGTGATCCGCATCGACCCGATCGGCGGCGGTATCGATCACGCGCGCTGGCCGGTGACGCGCGACGGCGCCAGCCTCTATTGGGCCGGCCTGAACAAGGCCAAGCGCTCGCTGGCGTTGGCCCTCGACAAGCCCGAGGGCCGCGACATCGCGAGCGCGGTCATCGCCGCGCCGGGTGCGGGTGGCGGCATCGTGCTGACCAACCTGCCGTCGCCGCGCGGTCTCGATTTCGCGACCCTGAAGGCGGCGCGCGACGACGTGATCATGCTGCGGCTCACCGGCAACCGCGACGGCTCGGCGGCGGTCGACTACACGGTCAACGCGGCGAGCGGGTTTCCGCTGGTGACCGGCCTCGGCGGCATGCCGGTCAATCATGTTCTGCCGGCCTGGGACATCGCCGCCGGGCTCTATCTCGCGACCGCGCTGCTCGCGGCGGAACGCCATCGCTCGCGCACCGGCCAGGGGCAGGAGGTCGTGGCGGCGCTCTCGGACGTCATGCTCGCGACGGTCGGCAATCTCGGCTACATCGGCGACGTGCAGATCAACGGCACGGCGCGGCCGGCAATCGGCAACGACCTCTACGGCAGCTTCGGGCGCGACTTCGCGACGGCCGACGGCCGACGGGTCATGATCATCGCCCTGACCCGCCGCCAGTGGCGCGCCATCGGCGAGGCGACCGGTCTCGGCGAGCGGCTGGCGATGATCGGGCCGATGATGGATGTCGACCTCGACACCGAGGCCGGGCGGTACGAGGCGCGCGACGCGATCGCGCGTTGCTCGCCCGCTGGTGCGCGAGCCATACCCTCGACGAAATCCGCCAAGCCTTCGCCGGCACCGGCGTGCTGTGGGGTCACTTTCAGGATTTTTGCCAATTGGTGCGCGACGACCCGCGCTGCTCGGTGGCGAACCCGTTGTTCGCCTCGGTCGATCAGCCCGGCATCGGCCATTACCTGATGCCAGGTCTGCCATTGGATTTTTCCGCCGACCCGCGTCAGCCGCCGCGCCCGGCGCCGCGCCTCGGCGAGCACACCGACATGGTGCTTACAGACGTGCTCGGTCTCTCACCGGCTGAGCTCGGCCGGCTTCACGACCAGCGCATTGTTGCCGGGCCGGACGGCCGCTGACGGTCCTCAGTCTTCGCGCTCGCGCTGCCGCAGTTCCACCAGCAACTGACGCACCCGCCGGGCGGTGCGCAGCTTGCGCGCAATGTCGGGCGCGAGGCGCAGATCGCCCTGCACATCGAGCCAACCGGCCTCGACATCCGGCGGCAGCTCGCGCATCGCCTCGGCGAATGCCGTGAAAATCTCCCCCACCTCGCGCGCATCGAGCCGTCGTTCCCTGGCCACGCCGCCACCTCTCCGGCCTCGTCGACGGAGAGACTAGTACAGCGTTCCAAAAATACCGAGCGCTAACCCCCTGCCGCGCAGGCTAAAATAGAGGCAGCTGATCGCCTTTTTGGGGCGGGGGATTGAACCGGGTCGTATCGAGCGATTGTATGGTTCGCTGGTTGAAGCCGAGCTTGCGGCAGGCGCGGTCGAAACGCAGCCGCAGCATGTCGGCATAGGGACCGGTACCGGTCATGCGTTTCGACCAGGTTGAGTTGTAGAGCCGGCCGCCATGGGTTTGCGCCACGAGCGAGAGCACGTGAGCCGCCTTGTCCGGGAAGTGTTCCTCTAGCCATTCCTTGAAGAGGGACTTTAGTTCGAGCGGCAGGCGCAGGAGGGTATAGCCGGCCGAGGTCGCGCCGGCGGCGCGTGCCCGCGTCGAGGATCTGCTCCATCTCGTTGTCGTTCAATGCCGGGATCATCGGCGCACTAAGAACGCCGGTCGGGATCCCGGCGCCGGCGAGGGCGGCGATCGTCTCGAGCCGGCGCTCGGGCGTCGAGGCACGCGGTTCCATGCGACGGGCCAGAGTGCGGTCGAGCGTCGTGACCGATATCGTCACGCTCGCCAGCCGGTCCTTGGCCATCTCGCCGAGAATGTCGAGGTCGCGCTGGATCAGCGCCGATTTGCTCACGATCGTGACCGGATGGCGAAAATCGCGGAGCACCTGCAGGATCGCGCGCGTGACGCCGAGCCGGCGCTCGACCGGCTGGTAGGGGTCGGTATTGCTGCCGAGCGCGATCGGGCGGCAGCTGTACCCCTTTTTCCTCAGCTCCCCGGCGAGCAACGCCGCGGCATCGGGCTTGTAGAACAGGCGGCTTTCGAAATCGAGGCCGGGCGACAGACCGAGATAGGCGTGGCTCGGCCGCGCGTAGCAGTAAATGCAGCCGTGCTCGCAGCCGCGGTAGGGGTTTATCGAGCGGTCGAAGCCGATGTCCGGGGAATCGTTGCGGGCGATGATGGTGCGCGTCGAATCCACGCTCAACGTCGTTGTTAATGGCGCCGGCTCTTCGTCGGCCGTGCCCCAGCCGTCATCGAACGCGACACGCCTTTCGGCTTCGAAGCGTCCGCTGTCGTTGCTCGCCGCGCCGCGTCCCTTGCGCGGCCTGACTGTGGCCGGCATATCCATGGCGCCAATAATGCCGCGCTTATGAGAACAATTCAAGAACTATTTGAGACTTCCGTGATCATTCCGACGCTGAACGCGGCCGCCATGCTTCCAAGGCTCATAGAACAGTTGCAGGCCTCCGCCCTGGTGAAGGAGATCATCATTGTCGATGGCGGCTCGTCGGACGAAACCGCCGCTATTGCCCGGACGGCAGGGGCACGCGTCATCGCGGCACCGCGCGGGCGGGGGATTCAGCTCGCCGCGGGAGCCAGCGCCGCGGCAGGCGATTGGCTGCTGTTTTTGCATGCCGATTGCCGCCTTTCACCGGATTGGGAAAGGGCCGTCTGTGCTTTCCTTGCGGCTCCGAAGACGGCGGACCGCGCCGGCTATTTCGACTTCGCACTCGACGACAGCGCGCCCGCCGCGCGGCGGCTGGAGCGGATTGTCGCCTGGCGTTGCCGCGTTCTGGCGCTGCCCTATGGCGATCAAGGTCTGCTGATCGCCCGCAATCTATATCGCGCGGTCGGGGGCTTTGCCCCGCTGCCGTTGATGGAAGACGTCGACCTTGTTCGCCGCCTCGGCCGCAGGCGTCTCACCCGCATCGGCGCGCGGTGCATCTCATCGCCGGCGCGCTACCGCCGCGAAGGATACTGGTGTCGGCCGCTGCGCAACCTTTTGTGCCTCTCGCTCTACTTCGCCGGCCTGCCGTCCGACCGGATCGCGCGGCTCTACGGATGACGCACCGCACCCTCGTTTTGTTCGTCCGCGCCCCACAGCTCGGAAGCGGCAAGCGTCGGCTCGCGCACGAGATCGGCGATGTCGCAGCTCTTCGCTTCGAGCGGGCGATGATCGCCCTGCTGCTCCGCCGGCTCGCGAAGGACCGGCGCTGGCGGTTGCGGATCGCAGTGACACCAGACAAGGCCTGCCGTCGCGCCCGTTTTTGGCGCAGCGGGGTCGAGACTGTGCGGCAGGGGCAGGGGGATCTTGGGATCCGAATGCGCGGCGCGCTCGAAACCTGCCGGCCCGGTCCGGTGGTGCTCGTCGGGGCCGACATCCCGGCGCTCGCTGCACCTCACGTTGCCGCGGCTTTCCACCTCCTTGGGAGCCATGACCTCGTATTCGGTCCTGCCGGGGATGGCGGCTTTTGGCTCGTCGGCGCCCGTCACCCGCGGCGATTGCCGCCCTTGTTCGAGCGGGTGCGGTGGTCGGGTCCCGATGCCCTCGCCGACACGCTCGCCGGCCTGCCCCGGCGGATCAAGGTCGGGTATGCCGACAGGCTGGAAGACGTGGACGACGGGAGTGCTTATCGCCGGCTCAAGCCGAGTCGGGGGTTCTGAATCAGCGCTTTAAGTGTTCCTGCAGGCGCGGCATCAGCTCGACGAAGTTGCACGGGCGAAAGCGGTTGTCGAGCTGGTGGACGAGGATGCCCTCCCAGGCGTCGCGGCAGGCGCTCGGCGAGCCGGGCAGCGCGAAGAGGTAGGTGCCGCCGGCGACCCCCGCCGTCGCCCGGCTCTGGATCGTCGAGGTCCCGACCTTGTCATAGCTGAGCCAGCGGAAGAGCTCGCCGAAACCGGCGATCTCCTTCTCGTAGACGCTGTGAAAGGCTTCGGGCGTGACGTCCCGCCCGGTGACCCCGGTGCCGCCGGTCGAGATCACGACGTCGATGTCGGGATCGGCGATCCATTCCTTGAGCTGGGCGACGATCTGGTCCTGCTCGTCGCGCACTATCCGCCGCGCGGCGATGCGATGGCCGGCGGACGCCGCGAGGTCCGCGAGCGTATTTCCGGAACGGTCCTGCGCCGCGTCGCGGGTGTCGGAAACCGTCAGCAAAGCGATGTTGACGGGCAGAAAAGGCCGGGTTTCATCGAGCCGGGGCATTCGAGCAGCTCCATTTCAGTGCCATCAAAATAGGTGCGCGATGCGCGTGCGGCTAGGAGGTCACCCCGGGGGCTTCGGCGCCGAGGAGTTCGTCGAGGCGGGCGCGCAGCGACAAGAGATCGCGCCAGGCGTCGCGTTTGCGCTCCGGCGTGCGCAACAGGAAGGACGGATGAAACATCGGGATTGTCGGAACGGGCTTGTCGATGCCGGGGACCGCGAGGTCGAACCACCGGCCGCGCAACCGGGTGATGCCCTGGCTCTGCGCCAACAATGCGCCGGCGGCGGTGCCGCCGGAGAGGACCAGCACCTTGGGGTGGACCAACGCGATCAGACGGAACACGAAAGGCAGACAGGAGGCGATTTCCGCGGATGTCGGCGTGCGGTTGCCGGGCGGCCGCCAATAGATCACGTTGGTGATCAAGACGCCGCCGCGGTCGAGGCCGATCGCCGCCAGCATGCGGTCGAGCAGCTGCCCGGCGCGGCCGACAAACGGCCGGCCGATCCGGTCCTCGTCCGCGCCGGGGGCCTCGCCGATGATCATGACGGGCGCTGCCGGGTTGCCGTCGATAAAGACGGTGTTCGTCGCCGTGCGCTTCAACGGGCAGCCGTCAAACCCGGCAACCAGCGCCGCGAGCGCCTCGACGCTGGCGGCGCCGGAGACGAGCCGGCGCGCCGATTGGGCGGCCTCGCTCAGCGATTCGGTCAGGGCCGGGGGTGGGGCCGTCGGAACGGGGCGGGGGGATTGGCCGCGCATCGGCGCTGGCACTGCCGGGGGTGGCACCCTCGCCGGGGGCGGCGCAAGCCGGTCCTCCGGCTCGAACCCGATCGCCTCGTCGGCCCCCATCTCGACATACCAGCGCAGCAGCGCGAGCGCCGCCCCGCGATCATCGGCATTCATCGGGCCAGTCTCTCATCGCAAGGAGTAGCGCACTCCCGTTTTTATGCAGATCCTCTATAGTCGTTTCGAAGAGATCGGCGGAAGGGTTATGGGCGAGGAGCGGGCGCCGCGCGAGCGGATGGAGTACGACGTTGTGATCGTCGGGGCCGGCCCGTCGGGTCTTGCCGCCGCAATCCGACTGAAGCAACTTGCGGCCGCCGGCGAACGTGATCTCGGCGTATGCGTCGTCGAGAAGGGATCCGAGGTCGGCGCTCACATCTTGTCCGGCGCCGTGTTCGAGCCGCGGGCGCTGGGCGAGCTGATCCCAGACTGGCGCGAACAAGGCGCCCCGCTCGTCACCCCGGCCACGGAAGACCGCTTTCTGTTGCTGACGAAAACGCGTTCGCTACGCCTGCCGACACCGCCGCAAATGGCGAATCACGGCAATTACATCATCAGCCTCGGCAATTTCTGCCGCTGGCTGGCGGAGCAGGCCGAAGCGCTCGGCGTCGAGATCTATCCGGGGTTTGCCGCGGCCGAGGTATTGTACGACGCCGCCGGCCGCGTGCAGGGGGTCGCGACCGGCGATATGGGGATTGGCAGAGACGGCCGGCCGACCGATCGCTACCAGCCGGGTGTCGAGCTGATCGGCCGTGAGACATTGTTCGCCGAAGGCTGCCGCGGTTCGCTGACCAAGACCTTGGTGCAGCGCTTCCGGCTGCGCGACGGCATCGACCCACAGACTTACGCGATCGGCATCAAGGAATTGTGGGAGATCGCGCCCGACCGGCACCAGCCTGGCCTCGTCGTTCACACGATCGGCTGGCCGCTCGACACCGCGACCTATGGCGGCTCCTTTCTGTATCACCTCGAAGACCGGCAAGTGGCGGTCGGATTCGTGATCGGGCTCGATTACAAGAACCCGTTTCTAAACCCGTTCGAGGAGTTCCAGCGCTTCAAGACGCACCCGGCGATCCGCCCGTTTTTCGAAGGCGGCAGACGGATCGCCTATGGCGCACGGGCGCTCAACGAAGGCGGCTTCCAATCGATCCCGCGGCTCGATTTCCCGGGCGGCGCGCTGATCGGGGATGCCGCCGGGTTTCTCAACGTACCGAAGATCAAGGGCAATCACACCGCGATGAAGTCGGGGATGATCGCGGCCGAGACCATCTTCCGCCGATTGTCTGGAGACGAGGACGCCGAGGTCAGGACCGACCTCGAACAGAGCTGGGTTTGGGATGAGTTGCGCGGCGTGCGCAACATCAGACCGAGCTTTCGCTGGGGCCTATGGGCCGGCCTCGCCTATTCGGCGCTCGACACCTATGTCCTCCGCGGCAACGCACCCTGGACCTTTCATCACCATCCAGACCACCTGCAGCTGACCAGAGCCAGCGAGGCGCGACGTATCGAATACCCGAGGCCCGACGGCAAAATCACCTTCGACCGGCTCTCTTCGGTCTTCATCTCGAACACCAACCACGAGGAAGATCAGCCGCCGCATCTGCGGCTTCGGGACCCGGGGGAGGCGATCGCGGTCAATTATCGGCTCTACGATTCGCCCGAACAGCGCTATTGTCCGGCTGGCGTCTACGAGATCGTCGAAGAGGCCGGTACGAACGAGCCACATTTACAGATAAACGCGCAGAATTGCGTACACTGCAAGACCTGCGACATAAAAGATCCGGAGCAGAACATCGATTGGGTTGTGCCGGAGGGAGGCGGGGGACCCAATTATCCAAACATGTGATACAGGCGGATGGGTAGGGAATACATGCGGAAACTAGTGATCGATGCATACCGGATTTGGGGCGCTGCGGGTTTTTTGCTCGCCGGCCTTGCCGCCGGTGCGAGCGAGGCGGCGCCGACCCTCGACAAGCCCGATACCACCGTCCAAGCGCCGTTCGGCGCTTACTTGGCGGGCCGCCACGCGCAGCACATGCGCGATTATCAGTCGGCCGTTACGTGGTTCGAGGACGCGCTGAGGTCCGACCCCGAATCCCCCGAGCTGATCACGCGCACCTTCTTGATGGACGCGAGCATCGGACGGTTCGATCGAGCGCAGACGCTCGCCGAAAGCGAGCTCAAACTCGATTCCACCGATGCAATGGCCGAGCTCGTCCTGCTGGTCGAGCGGGTCAAGGCCGGCGACAAAGCCGGCGCGGTCGCCCGTGCCGACGCACTTCCCCAGGAGGGGGTGCACCGGTTTGTTCGCCCGCTGGCCCGCGCTTGGACCCACATGGCGGTTGGCGATGTCGCCGCTGCCGACGAGGCGCTGCAGGCGTTCGACAAATTCAACGGCTTTGCGCCGCTCAAATTCTACCAGCTCGGCCTCCTCTATGATTTTGCCGGGAACGCCGAGCGGGCCGCGGACAACTTCAACCAAGCCCTCGAAGCGAGCGGCCAACTCAACTGGCGGCTCACCGACTCACTCGCCAATTTCTACCGGCGTCATGGCCGCGAGGACGAGGCGGAGGCGCTTTATCAACGCTTCGTCAAGGAAAATGCGGGAAGCGAGCTGGCCGAATTTGTGCTCGCCCGCAGGCACGCCGGAGTTCCGCCGCCGTTGATCGGCTCGGCTGAGGACGGGTTGGCCGAGGCGCTTTTCGACCTGGCGAGCGTTGTCAATCAGCCCGAAACGCTCGATCTGTCGCTGCTGTATGTTCGCTGCGCACTAGACCTGCGCCCGCACATGGTGCTTGCGCAAATGCTGCTCGCGGACGTGCTGAGCGCCCAGAACAAACCGGAGCTGAGCCTTGCAACCCTCGCCGAGATTCCGCAGAGCTCGCCTTACTGGTGGTCGGCCCGGCTGCGCATCGCCGCCAATCTCGAACTGCTGGACCGCATCGACGAAGCCATCGACCAGCTCAAGGAAATGGCGGCCGAAGAACCTACGCGCGCCGGGGCGGACATGCAGCTGGGAGACCTGCTGCGCGGCAAGAAGCGGTTTACCGAGGCGGTGGAAGCTTATGACGAAGCTATCCAGCGCTTTGAAGCCGCCGGTATGCCGGAACGCTGGTCGCTCTACTACAGCCGAGGCATCGCGCTCGAGCGCTCGGGACAGTGGCAGCGAGCCGAGGCCGACCTTCAGCACGCGCTGGAATTGAAGCCCGACCAGCCGCTGGTGCTGAACTATCTCGGCTATTCCTGGATCGACCGCGGCGCGAACCTGGAGCGCGGTCTGCAGATGATCCAGAAGGCGGTCGAGCTGCGGCCCGAAGACGGCTACATCGTCGACAGCCTCGGCTGGGCGCATTACCGTCTCGGCGACTACCAGAGCGCGGTTCAATATCTCGAAAAGGCGATCGAGCTGGTGCCCGAGGACCCAACGATCAACGACCATCTGGGCGACGCCTATTGGCAGAGCGGGCGACCGTTCGAGGCGCGTTACCAATGGCGGCGGGCCCTGCAATTCGGGCCGCAAGACGACGAGATCAAGCCGATCCAGGCCAAGCTCGACGGCGGCAGCGTGCCCACTGCCGGGGCGGCGCGCGGCGGCTGAGCGGGAGTGGCGGTTACCGCCTTTGCGCCGGCAAAGGTCAACCTCTATTTGCATGTGACCGGCCGGCGGGCCGACGGCTATCACCTGCTCGACAGCCTCGTCGCGTTTGCGGATATCGGCGATCGCCTGAGGGCCGAGCCGGCTGCGTCCTTGTCGCTCGTAATAGACGGGCCCGAGGCGGCGAGCCTCGCCGCGGTCGGTGACGACAACCTCGTGCTACGCGCCGCCCGCCTGCTCGCCGACCGGGTCCGGATCACCGCTGGCGCCGCGCTGCATCTGGAAAAGCATCTGCCGGTCGCCGCCGGGATCGGCGGCGGGTCGAGCGACGCCGCGGCGGCGCTGCTCGCGCTCAAGCGGCTGTGGGGAATATCGCTGGAGGACGAGGTGCTTTGCTCTCTCGGCGCCAGGCTCGGCGCCGATGTACCCGCCTGTCTTTATCGGCGCGCTGTTTGGGTCGGGGGGATCGGCGAGCGCCTCGAACCGGCCGGGTCGCTGCCGGACGCCGGCATTCTGCTGGTCAACCCGCGCAGAGCGCTGCCGACCGCCGCGGTATTCGAGACCCGACGCGGCCCGTTTGGCCATACCGGGCGGTTCGGACCGATGCCAAACGAGCCATCGGCCCTCGCCCGTGCATTGATGCCGTGCCGCAATGATTTGACCGAAGCCGCGATCGGCCTCGTGCCGGAGATCGCGGCGGTGCTGGCGCGTCTCGTCCGCTTGCCGGGATCTTTGCTGGCCCGGATGAGCGGCGCCGGCGCTACTTGCTTTGCGCTGTTCGCCGATCGCGCCGCCGCCGAGGAGGCACGGGCGATGGTCGCGGCGGCCGAGCCTCGATGGTGGTGCGCGGCGGGCGGCTTTGTTGCCCGGAGGGCGCAATCCCGCTAGGTTGTCGTCACCCGCGTTGTGGGGCGTAGCCAAGTGGTAAGGCAGCGGATTTTGATTCCGCCATACGGAGGTTCGAATCCTCCCGCCCCAGCCAAGCTTTTTGCTTGTCAAATCAATTTATTAGGGAAACCAGGCCGCCTCGCAAGGCGGCCTTTTCATGTTGCAAGGCTATCCCGGAAAAACCTAAGCAATCCCTTGCTGTCCCCGCTTGTACCGGCATGTTTTTGCAACATGGCTGCAACATGGAGTTCGTGGTATGTTCATGCGCCCGTTTCACCGCGGGGGGTTTGCTCCTCCGCCGGCCAGGCCGCGGATGCCGATCTCGCCGAGCTCAGCCGGGGCCGATCTGATCAAGAAGCGGCGGGAGAGGGATGCTGAGCGGGCAGCGGGCGGAGGGGGTGGGGCGGACGCGAGGACGTAAATCGGCAGCCGGTAATTGTCGGATCGATTCGCGAGATTGGCGGAGCGGTGTTCCTGGAATGTGCTAAGCTCGACGAGCCATGTCTTTTGCGGGGTGGCGGCAGAGACAAATAAATGACCGAAATGTTGTTAAAGTACCTTAGTTGGCCGGTTGCTGTGATCGTCATAGCGCTGGTTGTCATTTTCGTTTTCAAAAGGTCACTCAACACGATCCTTCAACGCGGTGGGTTGAAGATTGGTGGGTTAAGCATTGATGCTAACACCGCCGCTGCTGTCGCATCGGCGCAATCGGAGTCGACGTCTTCTATAAGCGACAGCTTAAGTATCAGCCCCGATTCTGAGACAAGTCATCAATTGGCAACCGTAAAACGAATAAGCGTTTCCTTGACGGTCCGAGCACAAGAAGATCGCATTCTTGCCGATATTGATAAGTTAAAGTTGTTGAACACTACCGAAACCATCAACTTGCTCGTGAGGCATTTAGCAGTTTATCAACTGTACCATGCCGCTGAACAGCTTTATCGAACGATTTTCGGCAGCCAAATTGCGGTGTTGAAGCGAATGAATTTCGAAGGTCCGATGAACAGAGATGCGATGCGAAAATTTTATGACGAAGCAGCCGAGAAATTCCCAATGCTTTACAATAAGTATCCTTTCGAGTTCTTATGTAAATTTTCTGAAGAACCACCGAGTTGTAACCACTAACGATGACATCAATTACGCTATTACAGCTCTTGGTAAAGAGTTCCTTCAATGGATGGTTATGGAGGGGGCTACAGACATCAAGCCCTTTTGAGGCGAAGCCCCACGCCCTCACGGTGGGGCTTTCCTGCCCGGTAGCTCGGCGGGCCTACCTTGTCATGGCTCGGCGCCCCACCACCGGCCCAACCGCGCGCCACAGCCGCTCACACCACAGCGCATCCTCGACCAGCCGCGCGGGGTTGCGCCGGGCCAAAATCCGATCGCGAGTTTGTAAGAACCTCGCCTCCGCCTCGCTCAGCGGCGTTTCGAGGAAGGCGTCGAGCTCATCGAGGTTCGCGAGCCCGAGCTCGGCCATCACCCATTTGAGCTCGCGGCGATGCCAGAGCGCCAGCCAGCGGCGGCGTATGCGGCGCATCATGGCGCCGCCCCCTCGATCACGAATTCGGCCGCATCCGCAACGCGGCGGTTGCCATCCCATGTTGTGACAACTCGCCAATGAGGGGTTGGCGCGCCCTCGGCTACCTCACAAGATTGGACGATCTCAACGTGATCGCGGTCATAGATATACCGAACGCGATCGCCTGGCCGCAGCGGCGGCTGTTGTTGGGTTTCGATTGACATGCTTTGCCTCATAGTTTGGCCTTCGAGGCCATGCCGGCAGCGGGCCGGCGCCGGGGGCTCGAAGCGCGCTATGAGACGCGCGGAGTTATTCGCGACGGTTGCCCGCCCTTAGATCCTCGCACCCCCGGCGCATGTTAAGATAATCCGCCGCTACCGAGGGCGAAACCGCTCATAGAGGCGCTTCGAACGCCGGTAACTATGTTCGCGCCGATCGCCGCCGAACGTCAACTGAAAATTTACCTTATCTCGGAGCATTACACTCGCCACGTGCAGCCCCGCCGCGGCCTGACAGCGCGCCTGGGCCGGCCGCCGCTACAAACGGCCCAGCCGCGAGCCGTTCCTCGCGCTCACGCCCCGGCGCTGCGGCCCGCTGGCGCCGTTTCAAGGCGAAGGGGCTCGCCATCGCGTAGGAAGTTCGCAGCGAGCGTTCTCCCCCCTTTGTAATTACGACTAATGCGCGGTTGCGGAATCAGCGCGTGCCCGCGATGGTCTCGGCGTCGAGGCCATCCTCAAATCCCCCCAATCGGATCCTCGACCGAGCCCGGCCCTCCCCCCAAGTGCCGGGCTCCCATTTCGTCCTCACCGACGCGGCAGAACTTTGACCTTACCGACGAAGAAAAGCTCGCCCCTCGCGACTGACCGGTAAACGCCGTCGGGCCATCAGCCCTGACAGCAATTCAGGGTTAAGCCTCTAAACTTTTACGGATAATCAATCGTTTCTGGCGTTTGTTAGTGCATGCCATCAGATGAACACACGCTCACATTGCAGGAAATCGCCGCCGACCGGGATTGCTGGTCAGGAGCCCACGCCGGGGAGCAGTACCCCGAACTGGCCCACTGGCTCCGCGGAATTCGCCGCCAAGTGCCGGCTTCCGTACACGCAAAAGGAGCTGCTCAAACTCGCGCGGCGCTACGATCGCCTCGGCGGCTGGGCCGCTGGCCGATGATCGGCGAGCGGCCCGAATGGATGCTGTGGACCATGTTCGGGCTGATGGCATTCATCATGGCGATTCCGCTGCTAAAAGCGCTAATGCCTCTGCCGTTGCCTCGCAGCCGCCCGCGGATTCAGGCTAGGCACCCACGGAGCACCCACGAGATCGAAAATCAGCGAGCGACGATGGCCGAGGCGATACCGCATGACGGTCGGGGGATTTGCGGAGGGATATGGCATGGCGAGCGCCTATCGAAACCCGACGCAAGCGTTTCGCTGGCACGGGAGATGCAGGAACGAAGGGCCGCGATTACAGGCTCAGCGAACTGTGGGGAGCGCGCGGATCGCGCATGCACGGAGGCAAGAGATCTCGTTGATGATCAAAGGTATATACAATCCCGCAGTTTCGGAGCCTAGCGGGACGTTCAGAATCGAACGCCATTAATCTAGTCTCACGGCGTCTTGATAGTCAATTCGGCTCCAGAACTGAGCGCGCGTCGACGCAGGTCATGCCAGAATCAAAAGAACATACAACAGAAGAAGCGCCCCGCCAACCAGAACCCCGGCAGTCGCTCCCTGCCGCGCCGCCTTCCACATCCCCTTGGACGCATCTTCGTTTGTGGATCGTTCGAGCATTTGCGTTTGCGCTGCATATCCGCTCCAGATCTCCGATTTCCGGATAGTGAAGGGCAGCGCTGATCACTCAACGCCAATGCAGCCCGTTCGGCTCGCGGCGTTATTCCTGACGATCGTTTCGGATGGGAACCCAATGCCGGGGCCAACGTTTTCTCACCCGTGTTTGCCAGCCGGTGGCAGCCATACGCGCTTGCCCTAGCGCTCCTCGCCTTTTGGGGAGGAGTGATATGGTGGTTTTTCTTCTCTTAGGAACCTGAAAAAGGAAGCCCCGGCAGCCAGCTCCGGGGCTGAAGAGTTCATCTGCTGCCCTAGGGGGCAAGGCGGCAGAGGGGAGAACGATAATTCGCCGGCGTCAGCGCGGCGTCACATTTTGCGCCCTCGGCACACGATCTGCTCGCTGAGCCATAGCACGATAGTTCTGCCACTATTTTGACGCGAGTCCCCGCTTGGTAACGGAGTGCTGCAATCGCCGTTGACGCTCTCACGCAGCAATGGGAGATCAGGAAATGGCCGACCGCGAATTGATCGCCGCGATTCTGACGGCGGGAATGCTGCCGACTTTGGAAGTTCCGCGAAGTCGTGCGCAAGCCCGAAACCGCCCCGTCACTCGCGTGGAGGGGGATGCGATACAAAACACTGTTGACCATGCGCTCGGCCTTTACCGATTAGTGCTAGCCGGGCTTGGAGTAGATCCGTTGGACGCTATGGCCGGGCGTGACGCTCAGCCGCAAGCGCCGGCGGTCGCGGCGCCAAATGGGGCGCCCATTTGGTCCGCGCGACCCGAACCAGCTCACGATCGTTGATAAGGGGGGGCTCCCAACAAAGAGAGCCCCAGAACCAGCACCCGGGCCGAGGGTTCTCCTTTCCCGCCGTAAGCGTTCGCATTGACCACGGTGCCGCGCCAAACGGCCACACGGACCACAAAAACGATGCTTTTGGCGGCTCGACTGAATGTCGGATAACATCATGGAAATCGGCGATCGCCGGGCTAGACTCCAAAATTATGATTTTTTCGGGATGCGTACGGGCGTTTGCGGCGACGCCACTTGTGGTTACTAAACAGTATTAATATCGTTTCCATAAAATGACACAAGTTTAGCGTCGACACCCGTGATGACAGCAAGTAAAGCTAAACTTCGTCCGAGCAGGAGGAAGTGATGCCATCCCTGGAAAATATGCGGAGTTCGCGGCGCAATCTCATGAGGATGGGTGCCCTGGTCACGGCTGCCGTCATCGCCAAGACAATGCCCGCCTCAGCCGATCGGCCTCGCTGGGATGATGACCGGGACGATCATGATCACCATGAGCATCATCACCATGAGGACCGACCCGGAGTTAAAGAGCATTGTTTCCTCAAAGGCACGATGATTCGCACAGTGCACGGGGACAAAAAGATCGAGGATCTGCTTGTCGGCGACCTAATACCCACTGTCTTCGGCGGTGAAGCGCCGATCAAATCGATCACCCGCCGCCGTTTCGGAATGGCTGTCAGAATTGCTCGGTCAGCGCTCGGCCCCGATCTGCCGAACAAAGATCTATACGTAAGCAGCCCACATGCGTTGCTGATTGACGGCACACTGGTTGCTGCAGGCAATCTCCTCAACGGCACCACGATCATCGAGCCACTTGATTTCGACGATTTCAAGTCCTTCGACATCGTGCTCGAGCAACACAACGTAATCTATGCCAACGGAGCGCCGTGTGAGACATTGTTAGGCTCCGGCGAGCAGCCCTGCGCGCCCCGGCTTGCATATGGCTGGCGACGCGGTTTGATAAAATCACATCTCCGCAGCGCGGTCGCACCGTGGATCGACTTCCGTCAACCGGTCGACGTAATCCGGGACGGACTGGACGCGCGAGGGGCGGCTCTTTTTGCCGCAGCCGGAACTCCCGCCTGATCCGTAGCGCTGCACAATGCCAGGAGACCCCGACGGAGTGACATCGGGCAACGGGGTCGCCGAGCGCCTCATTGATCGCTTCGGACTAAAAAAGAGCCCCGCCTTCTCGACGGGGCTCTCGCTTGTCGGCCCGCCGTCAGTTATGCGCCTGGCGAGCCGCCCGCTCCGGCCTGCGTCTCAAGGAAAGCGAGCACCTGACGCACCGCTTCTGCCTCTTGTGACTCATTTATCCCAATGTCGGGATCGGCCATACGGAGGTTCGAATCCTCCCGCCCCAGCCATCTCCGCTGGTGCATTTCATACGGCGGAGCTGCGATGCAGTCGGGGGAGCCCGCCAGCTAGGGGTGTTAAGCGTCAGATTTATCGCTAGGCGTTTAAACGACCGGATCCGCAACTGCACCTGGGCGGTCGAACGGATCCGTTAACGGAGATGGGCCAAGTAATACGAGAGCTCTACCATAGCAGCCTCAGGGATCGGTTGAAGTACTTCGACCATGATGGGCTCGTAAGCGTGCCGCGCGCCGCTCTTGTACTCGCGCAGAGTCTTTAGCAGATAGTCCTCGCGCTGGTCGGCCAGGCGCGGCACGCTCTCCCGTCCCGAAAAGTCGGGGCGATGGCAGGCGTTGCAGTGATTCTGCTCGACCATGGCAAGGGCGCGTTGGAGCCGTGCGGGATCGCCCGGATCGGCGGGCGGCTTGGGGGCCGGGAGGGCGGCGAGCGCGTCGGCGATCGATTGCAGATCGCCGTCGGTCAACTCCTTGGCCATTTCGTTCATCGGCTCGGTGACGCGAGTTTTCTCGCGGAACATATACAGTTGGATTACCGTATAGGACGCCTGCTGCGCCCCAAGCGAGGGCACATTCTCGTTTTGCGATTGGCCGTCCTCGCCGTGGCAGGCGAGGCAAGGCGCCATCTTTTCCGACAGGTCGGCCGCGGGTGCAGGCGATGGGCCGGCGAGGAGGGCGGCGATAACGAGCCCTAACTTGCCGGCGCCTCCCATCAGCGCGCTGCCTGGTGGGCCGGGCCGTAACTAATGCGGTATACGGCCCCATTAAAATCGTCCGACAGCAGCATCGAGCCGTCTTTCAGCCACTCCATATCGACTGGTCGGCCAAGATATTTATTGTCGACGAGAAAACCGGTGATGAACGGTTCGATCGACCGGACAGTACCGTCGGGGTTCAGCAAGGCGACGACGATGTCGCCGCCGATCTTGTGCGTTTTGTTCCAAGAGCCGTGGCGGGCGATGAAGATCGCGTCATGGTACCGGCCGGGGAACATATGCCCGGTGTAGAAGCGCATGCCGAGCGGCGCCGAATGCGGCCCGACCTGCGCGACCGGCTTGGTAAACTCGTCACAGCTGCGGCCCCAGCCGAATTGCGGATCGAGAATGTCGCCACCGTGGCAATAAGGATAGCCGAAATTGTCCTGGCCGGGATGAAGGAGCCGGTTGAGCTTGTCATTCGGCTGGTTCTCCGACAGCCAGTCCCGCTGGTTCTCGGTGAAGTAAAGCATCTTCGAGACGGGGTGAAAATCCATGCCGACGACTTGGCGGATACCGTGAGCAATCACCTCGGCGCCGCTGCCGTCGAGGTTGATGCGGCGAAGCTGCGCGTGAGTCGGCGGCGGCATGCAGATGTTGCACGGCGCGCCAATGTTGAAATAGAGCTTGTTGTCCGGCCCGACAGCCAGGAATTTCCAGCCGTGCGGCGCGTCGCTCGGCAGATCGCTGTAGATCACCGTCGGCTTCGGCGGGTTGTCGAGTTGGGCTTCGATATTGTCGATCTTCGAGATCCGGTTGATCTCCGCGATGTAGAGCGTGCCGTTGTGCAGGGCTATGCCGTTCGGCGAATTCAGCCCTAGCGCCACAACCTTGGCCTCGCGCTTGCCGTTGCGATCGACAATCGCATAGACCTTATCCAGCCGGCGGTTGCTAACGAAGACGGTGCCGTTATCGTCCACCCGCAGCGAGCGTGCGTCGGGTATGCCGCTCGCATAGATCTCGATGTTGAAGTTCTTGGGCAGATGCAGCTTGGTCACTGGAAGCCTGTCGGCGGCCGTGGCGATCGGCGGCGGCGCGACCGGTGCGAGATCCGCTGCGGCCGGGTTGTCAGGCATGGCTTGCATCCACGACGGCTTCTCGGCAGCCCCGGATGGTGTTGGCGTGGCAGCAAGGGCGGGGTTCGCAGGTGCTGGGGCGGTGGTGGATGCCGGGTTTGGCGGCGATTGCTGAGCCCACGCGGGAGCCGCGGCACCGGCAAGGCCCCCGACGAGCGCCGCGAATAGAAAGGTCCAGGAACGAGAAAGAATGGTTGTCATGACGATCCTCCCCCAGCAGTGCTGCTGGCAACGCATCTCGCCCGCTTTGTCGGACGGCGGACGTAAGTGAATATCGCGCAGAGGAGAATTGCAACGGTTGGAGTGTTGTCCCCCTAGCCTAGATAGGAGCAGCTACGACCGGGCGGGCCACGTATCGTCGCCGGCTTGATCGCGGTAGCGTCCCAGGACCTTGTTCTCCATCATGACCCGATGATGTCGGGCGCACCGAGGACGAGCATCCCGACCGAGATCTTGGCTGGACTGGTCGACCGCGTCACGTTCCACAACTCCGACAACGGCTTTTCATGCTGCGGGCCAAAGCCCGGGGCCCGCGCGATCTCATCACCGTAGTCGGCCGTGCCGCGATGATCTCGGCGGCGAGTTCGTCCAGGCGAGCGGGTCCTGTAACACAATGGCCGCACGCATGGCGTCCAATTCAGAGCCTCTTTCCCCAAGGCCAGGTCGCGGACGGATCCAGCTGAAGCATTACTTGTTGATCGCGGCGGCAGCAGCCGTGCACACTGCCTCATCCTGTGAGCCTGCACCGCCGGAGCAACCGATGGCGCCGATGGACTTGCCCTCTTCGATCAGCGGATTACCCCCACGCGATGCCCAGTGAAGGGCCCGGGCCCCGGTTGCCTTCGGACGGAATGGGGCTCTTCGCGACTAGATTGCCAGAACATTCCGTGCCGGGCCTTGAGATCGCGCCTATTCGGCAATTCCGTGACGCAGCCACGGGACCGCTACTGACACAACGCAACCAACCCGCCTGTGGCAAGCTATTGGCCAAAATGAAACAGATGGAGGCACCGATAGTCGTGGGTTCGAGGGCGGGCAAGATCTCGAAATTGCCATAATGGCATGATACGTATTTGCCGATCTCGGTAATGCGTGGGAATTATATCGATGCCCTCTATAGGGCTTCAGCGCCAATACGATAACAAGCAATTTGCTGTTTTCGGTACTATCCTGGCTGTTATCGCTGGCTGTTTCCCCTCTGTTATTCCACCGCCAGCGGCGTCAAAAAAGTCAGAGTTTTCGCCGCCAAAGCTCGTCTGGTCGCTGTTCTTTCGCTGTATTATCAGCGATATCAGCCAGCGCCTGGAAACCCCCAGCGAGGCAATTGCCCGCGGGCCGGCCTAATGAGCCTCGTCCCAGCTTCCGGCCCAGCCGGTCTCGACGACCAGCGGCACCGAGAGCTCGCAATGCGGGGCGCAGGCACCTTCCATGACCGCCCTGACGACCTGCGCAGTCGCCTCGACTTCTCTTTCCGGGACCTCGAACAACAGCTCGTCATGGACCTGCAACAGCATGCGGGCGTGCAGCTTTTCGCCGGTGAGGGCGGCAGGGATGCGGGCGATCGCGCGCTTGATGATGTCGGCGGCCGAGCCCTGGAGGGGCGCGTTGATCGCCTGCCGCTCGGCGCCGGCTCGGCGCGCCGGGTTGGCGTCGCGGATCCCGGGGATGAAGCATTTGCGCCCGAAGATCGTCTCGACATAGCCGGTGCGGCGGCAATCGGTCTTGATCCGCTCCATGTACGCGCGGATCGCCGGGAAGCGGTCGAAATAGGCGCGGATATAGGCCCCCGCCTCGCTTTGCGGCACACCGATTTGCTGCCCCAGGCCAAAGGCGCTGATGCCGTAGATGATGCCGAAATTGATCGCCTTCGCGCGCCGCCGCGTGCTGGCGTCCATCTCGGCGAGCGGCACGCCGAAGACCTGGCTCGCAGTCAGCGCGTGAATGTCCACCCCGTCGCGGAAGGCTTGTTTCAATTCGGGCACATCGGCGACATGGGCGGCGAGCCGCAATTCGATCTGGCTGTAGTCGGCCGACAGCAGCAGATGGCCTGGTTCGGCGATAAAGGCACGGCGGATGCGGCGGCCTTCCTCGGTGCGGATCGGGATGTTCTGCAGGTTGGGATTGTTCGACGAGAACCGTCCCGTTGCCGCCACGGCGAGCGCGTAGGAGGTGTGCACCCGCCCGCTGTCGCGGTCGATTTCCTCGGCCAGCGCATCGGCATAGGTCGATTTGAGCTTGGTCAGCTGTCGCCACTCGAGGACGTGCCCCGGCACTTCGTGCAAGGGTGCCAGCTCCTCGAGGATCGAGGCGTCGGTGCCGTAGGCGCCGGTCTTGCCCTTCTTGCCGCCGGGCAGTCCGAGCTTCTCGAACAACACATCGCCGAGCTGCTTGGTCGAGCCGATGTTGAAGTCGTTGCCGACGGCACGGAAGATTGCCTGCTCGAGATCGGCGATGCGGCGCGTGAAATCGCGCGACAATTCTGCGAGGGCCACCGGGTCGACCTTGATGCCCTCGCGCTCCATCGCCGCGACGATCGGTACGAGCGGGCGTTCGATCGTCTCGTAGAATGCAGTCATCCTGTCGCGCACGAGCTTCGCCTTCAGGAGCGTATGCAGGCGCAGGACAGCATCCGCCCGCTCGGCTGCGAAGTCGCGCGCTTTCTCAGGCGGGACTTCAGCAAAGGCGATCAGGCTCTTGCCGGTGCCGACCAGCTCCTTCAAGGGTGTGGGGTCGTGCTCGAAGCAGCGCCGGACGAGGCTTTCGATCGTGTGGTCGAATTGGCCGCCATCGAGCACGTAGGACATCAGCATCGTGCAGTCATAGGGCGCGAGCGTGACGCCATAGCGCGCCAGCAGGTGCGCCACGGTCTTGAGGTCATGGCCGATCTTGAGGACCCCGGGATCCTCGAAGAGGGGGCGCAACCGCTCGATCGCGAGCTCCAGGCTGAGCTTACCCTGACCCGCCTCGCTGCGCTCGACACCCTCTCCCGCTGTGCGGGAGAGGGGCGATGGAGGCTGCATACCCCCTTCCATCAGCGGCAGGGAAAGAACCTCAGCCTGGGACGTGCGGTGGCCGATCGGGATGTAGGCGGCAAGCCCGGGCGCCAGCGCCAGCGCGATCCCGCAAAGGGCCGGGCGAGTGCCGGAGACGCTGCTCCCCTCCGCCCAGATCGCTACCGTACCCGCCTGCTGCGCCGCCTCGATCCAGTGGTCGAGGCCCTCGACCGTGTCGACCAGCGCATAGGTGCGCGGCGCAGTGAAGGGTGGGATCTCCGGGATGACCGGCTCCGCCGGCCCTGTTGGGATGGGTGCCGTTATGTCGAGACGCCGTACGATGCGCGATTTCAGAGCGCGCAACTCCATTTCATCCAGAAATGGGAAAAGCTTTTCTGGGTCGTATGGCTTGACCCTGAGCGTCGCTAACGGGCACGGCAGCGGTACCTTGTTGTCTAGCTTGACTAGCTCCTTCGATAACCGCGCCTTGGCCTCGTTTTCGATCAACGCCTCGCGGCGCTTCGGCTGTTTGATCTCGCCGGCATGCGCGAGCAACCTCTCTAGGTCGCCATAGGCATTGATCAGTTCGGCTGCAGTCTTGACCCCGATGCCGGGTACGCCCGGCACGTTGTCGGTGCTGTCGCCGCACAACGCCTGCACGTCGATTACCTTGTCGGGCCCGACGCCAAATTTCTCGCGCACCTCGGCTTCGCCGATGGGCCGGTCGGTCATCGGATCGCGCATCAGCACCCGGTCATCGCAGACCAGCTGCATCATGTCCTTGTCGGACGACAGGATGGTCACCTTGGCGCCGGCCTCTATGGCGTGTCGCGCGTAGGTGGCGATCAGATCGTCGGCCTCGAATCCCTCCATCTCGATCCGGCAGACGCCGAAAGCGTCCGCCGCCTGCCGCACATGCGCGAGTTGCGGCGCGAGATCGTCGGGCATCTCCCGGCGGTTAGCCTTATACTGATCGTAGATCTCGTTGCGGAAGCTGCGGCCGGAAGCATCGAAGATCACGGCTATGTGGTCGGCATCGGTATCCCTCAGGTATTTGTCCAGCATATTGCTGAAATGCATGACGACTTCCGTCGCCATGCCGTCGGATTGGCGCTGGAACCGCTCTGCCTTAGGATCCTTGGCACGCGCAAAATAGGCCCGGAAGATGAAGCCCGAGCCGTCGATCAGATATACGTGATGCGGCGTCGCCGAAGCGGCAGGCGCAACGGCTGTCGGGCGTGGCTCGGAAACGATCGGTTCAATTATCTCGTCCACGGTTCCTTCACTCAAATATTGCGCTCTTCGGATACCGTCGGCGGCGTAGTCGCCTCGCTCGGATTGGCTTCTTGCATCGCGCGGTTGACAAAGAGACGGGAGCAATAGGGGCATTCGACCTTACCGTCGCGCCCGAGATTGAGAAACACCCTGGGGTGGCCGAGCGCCCCACCGTCACCATTGCAGGCAGCAACCGTCTCGTTGATGTAGATGGTTTCGAAAGGACCCATATGCGACTGGAAATGGTGTATGTGCTGGCCCGCGCGACTGACGATTTGATGAGCATGATGATACGCTTTGCCGCTTCACAATCAATGATCCCCTTTCGCGCGTGCGGCATCGACGAGAGCGCGTGAGCACTCGGCGACGGATAATTTCCGGCCTTTTTTGGGGTTTGGTGCTTGCGTTGCTGCTGTCAGCCGGTTGCGCGCCGACGATCGACGAAGACACCCGGCTCGCCGGCATCGGCACTGCGCGAGCGGCGCCCGAGCCGCACCCGATGCCGCGCTTTACCGGAACGAGCTTTGTTGCCGCCGACGGTCAGGTGTTGCCGCTCCGCAAATGGTTGCCCGATGGCGGAGCCAAGGCGGTGATCCTGGCCCTGCACGGGTTCAACGACTACAGCAATGCCTTCGAGGGCCCGGGCGAGGCGTGGGCCAAGCGTGGCATCGCGACCTATGCCTATGACCAGCGCGGCTTTGGCGCCGCGCCCGAGCGCGGGTTTTGGCCGGGCCGGGCGGCGCTCGCCGCCGATGCCGTCACGGCATCTCAAATATTGCGCCGCCTTTACCCGGGAGTGCCGCTCTACCTCCTCGGGGACAGCATGGGCGGCGCAGTCGCGGTCGTGGCTGTGACACGCGAGAGCGGCACACCCGTTCCCGATGTCGACGGCGTCATCCTGACCGCTCCCGCCGTGTGGGGCCGCGCGACAATGGACCTCTTGCCCCGTCTGGCCCTGTGGGCCGCGGTTCGTCTGATACCGGGGCTCACCTTGACCGGCCGCGGCCTCGAGATAAAGCCGTCCGACAATATCCCAATGCTGCGCGCCCTGTCGCGCGACCCGCTGGTCATCAAGGAAACCCGGGTCGACACGATCTACGGCCTGGTCGATCTGATGGATGCCGCGCTCGATTCGGCGCCGATGCTCGACGTGCCACTGCTGGTGATGTACGGCGCAAAGGACGAAATCGTGCCGAAAACGCCGATCCGGCGTTTTGTGAGCAGGTTGCCGCCGCAGTGCCGCCACCGTGCGAAGCTCGCCTGGTACAAGGATGGCTACCACATGCTGTTACGCGATCTCGAAGGGCCGATAGTGGCCGCCGATGTCGCGCGCTGGGTGCTCTCACCCGCCGCATCGCTGCCCTCCGGCGCCGATCGCGTCGCGGCGGAAGCCTTCTCGCCCGGCGCCAGCCAAGTCTCGCTGGACGCACGCTGACAGATGCAGCCGGTCGTCGCCCTCCAATTGTTGATCTTGCTGATGCTGGCTAACGGCACGCCGGTCATCGCCAAGAAGATGCTCGGCGGCCATTATTCCTATCCCCTCGACGGCGGTCTCGCATTTGCCGACGGCCGGCCGGTATTCGGCCGCTCGAAAACGATACGCGGCGTCGCGCTGGCCGTTCTGGTAACGACGGCAGGCGCGCCTATTATCGGTCTGAGTTGGAAGATCGGTCTTCTGGTCGGCAGCTTCGCGATGGCCGGCGACCTCTTTTCAAGCTTTTGCAAACGCCGCCTCGGCCTGCCGTCGAGCAGCCGGGCGAGCGGTCTAGACCAGATCCCGGAATCCGTTCTGCCGCTGCTCGCCTGCCGCGATCTGTTGGCATTGACAGCCGCCGACATTGTGGTTTGCGTCGTGATCTTCGTTATTGGGGAGGTGCTGCTCTCGCGCTTGCTCTACGCCGTGCGCCTGCGCGATCGGCCGTACTAAGCCGAAAGTTTGGACTAAAGCGCCCGACGATCGCACAGCAGACGATGCAATGTGATTTCCGGAGGGCAGTTGAGGCGCACCGGGAGGATGCAGGAGCCGACCCCGACCGAGGTATACCCGACCATATCGTGATAGGTCCAGGTTCCGGCGCCCATGCGTCTCGGCAGCACCGAATCGAGGATGATTGGAACAGCGCCGGGCAGACAAATCTGGCCGCCGTGGGTATGCCCGCTCAGCAGCAGCTTGAACCCCGCATGCGCGGCCTGCCGGTAGATCTCCGGGGTGTGCGACAGCAGGATCGAAAATCCCGCAGCGGGAACGCTCGATGCTGCCTTTTCGATATTGTCCACCCGGTAATAGTGTGCATCGTCGATGCCGACGAGGTGGATGCGCTCGCCGCCGCGCTCTAGCGTCTCAAACTCGTTGAGCAGCATTTGGATCCCGATTTCCTCCAAAGCCGGGACCATGCGGATCGTGTCATGGTTGCCCAACACGCCGTAGACCGGACTCTGGAGGTGCGCTCGCACTCGCGCCAGCCCCTCTATTGCTGCTCGATACGGCCCGTACGTCTTCCCGCGATAATCGCCGGTCAGGACGCACAAATCGTAGGAAACTGTCGGAAGCAGCTCGATCAGGCGGCGCATCGCGCCGCCGTTTATGTCGGCATGCAAATCACTGAGATGGAGGATCGTGAACCCGTCGAACGAGGCCGGCAGTTCGGGCGAGCGGAAGTCATGGTGTCGAATTTTAATGTCTTCGGCGTTTTTGCGGGCGCGCCAATAGAGCCCAGTCGCCATTAACGCCGTCCGAATCACCGAAGCGCTGAGAAACCAGTTCTCGGGATGGAAAAAATTGATGCCCTGGCCGAATACCCGGCCTTCGTGCTCGTCCTCGATGCCGAGCCGCTGTCGCGCGTGCAGCCGCCCGAGGCGCTCTTCCAATTTCTCTAGCACGCCGCGATCGATCGAAAGGCCAGGGCGATGCCGCGGCTTTTCAGCTAGCTGAAGATCCATTTATCCCCCTGGACGCGTCTGCCGCGCGCCCCTCGGGCTCGGTCCGGCGCCGACTAGCCGCGAAAATTGCGGCGAATGCATGGCGGCACCGTCGATCGACCCGTCGACTACAACCCGAGTTTGCATTGCCAATCGTGCGTTGCTGCATCTGCAGCTAGTCTGCAGCAAAATCTCTTCTAAAAGTTGAAGCGTTTGCTCGGCCAACCGCCGGCCCGATCCGCCCTTGGACTCGCACTATGCAATACGAAGTTGGCGATATTTGGGTCGCGGTGTAGGGAACGAAGATCTCTCCTTGCCCTCGCCGCTTTCGGGCTGTATCCCATTCCGCCTGGGTCGCAGGAGACCATGCGCGGCACCCGTAGCTCAGCTGGATAGAGCGCTGCCCTCCGAAGGCAGAGGTCGTGAGTTCGAATCTCGCCGGGTGCGCCATCTCTTCAATCACTTAGATAATCCCGCCGCCGCGCGTGTCCCGGTTGTGTCCCGGCCGCGGAGCCGTACGGGTGCGGTCATCAGCCGCGCCGAGTCCTGGGCTCGGGGCGTTCCGATCTCCGAGCGCGTGTCCCGTTCCTCAGCCATCAGCTGACCGGCGGTAGGTGGAGGCGCGGAGCCCCTCGGCGCATTCTCCTCCCCGGTGCGTTTGGGTCCGAAATTGGGTCCAGGGCTGCCAATCCTCGCCTTTCCGGCGCGATCCGGAATGGTCGGGTGTTCCCAGCGAGTGAGGAGGCCGGGTTGAGAAGTTGGCGTAGATCGCCGGCGAGCCGATCACGTCCATGGTTTCCGATCGAGCTTCCGCGACTGGTGCGCCGAGAACGGTGTCAGCCGCGCCGAGGCCGCCCTGGCGCATGCCATCAAGGACAAGACCGAGGCTGCCTACAACCCACCAGCATGATCCAGCAACGGCGAGAGGTAATGGAACGCTGGGCAACCTTCGCCTATGGGGAGATTTCGTAAGCGGGACGCCGGCTACCCGCTCCGACGGGAAGCAACCGCGACCACCTCGGCTAAGCCTCGTGCGTTAGCGGCTGAAGTTTCAAAGCCGACCCCGGAACAAATGGCAGCCCAGGCCTACCTCGACGTGTTGGTCCCGGTCGCCTCGCTGCCTAAGATGTGGTCCCGGAAGCGGCCAATCTAGCCATTTCGGTGGGAGCGGCGTTGGCCTTTCTGGCCACGACCAATCTGAACTATTAGACGAAGAAACCGCCAGGCACGAAATGTTCCACCCACGCCGAGCCTCAGACCATCACACGTCAAGGCGCCACGTTGTTGGTGTTGTTGCAGCCGTTGCCGTTCAGCACGAGGTTTCCGCTCGGGTTATTCACGGCGGTGTTGTTGGTCACGTTCGAGGGGCAATTGACCAAAAGTCCGATGCCGCAATCGGTGTCCGTGACGGTATTGCCGATCACCGTGCTACCCTGGCCGACTACCATCCCCGCGGATCGGTTCCCGAAGGCGTAATTGCCGTTTACGATGCCGGTGGCGGTAATCCCGACACCCCCACCGGGGGCGCTGGCAATGCTAACGGTATTGCCCCTCACGATCCCGTTGGCGACTATCCCACGTTCGCACGGGCAGGGGCCGCCGACGCGCAATCCCTCAACGATCGAACTGACGCCCTCAAGATCTACCCCGACACCAAAACCTGAGATCGACCCGTTTCGCACGGTGATGCCCGTCCGTATCGTTCCCGGCCGCTATCGCCGCTGTAGGATTGCCGGGTCCCTGCCCGCTAGGCCTGCTGATCGTGAAACCGGCGAGGTCGATCGTGACGAAATTGGCGGTAATCGTGAGGCATGTGCCGCTGGAACTCGTGAAGGTGAGATTGTTGACGAGTTTATACGAGCCCGGCTGACTAATCGTTTGGCATTTCTCGATCTCGATCGGTCCTTCTCTTGTGCGTCTTGTGCTTGCGCGCCGGCCCGAGGCGCGAGGATCGTCGCTCCGAGGGCGAGCGCAATCGGAAAAAGCGCTGCTGGTCTTCTCATGTTGTCACTCCCTTGTTCTCAAAAGCCGCTTGTTTTGGCCAGCGTTCCCCAATGGTCCGCCGACCTCTGACGCGTCATTAGAATAGCATAGCGATTATTCGGAAATGTGAGGTGGTTAACACATCAATAAAAAATTCATCAAGTCACGCCGCACAGTTCGGCAACCCGCCGGGTAAAATCCGAGCCCGGCCCACCAATGACGCTCGGCAACGCTGCCGCCGCCCGGGTCCGGCTGATCGTATGGTGCGAGGAATTCCCCGCATCAAGTCGAGCCTGACCCGGCCGAGATGGCTGCTCGGTACGGACGCCAAGAATGCCCATTCTCAATTGGCTCGACCGGCTTATCGGCTACGGATTACCCCACCCGCCCGTTGGGCCTCGCCAGTCCGCGAAGGGGTAATCGAAGACTGCACTCCCAGGAACCCAGACCCAGTAAGTCGGCACTGACGGCCCACCATAGGAGCTCCACCCGCCGTACTGACGGTTTGGTCCCCAGTGAGCAAAGCCCGGCCCCCGGTTCCATTGCTGGGCGCGGCTGGCTGTGGGGCGGCCCCCAATCGCCCCCGAATGCGCGCTCGAACCGCCGCCATCCCACACCAACACGATGTTCGCGGACGCCCTCGCGTTGCCTGGCCGCATGTTCGACCTCGGCCCGTTGGCGTGCGCCGAAATCGGCACAATGATCGCGAGCGCCCCGGCCAGAGCCGGCCCAAGAACGTGCATATCGGTTTCTCCTGCCACGCAACGGGCTCTCGCGCCCGCTCCATAACGGTCTACCGGGACCTTTCGTCCCCGCAGCCCAATCTCGGGGGCCACCCGATGGTCGCCGCCCTCCCGGATGATCCCTGGCAAGAGGATGCCGGAGCGGGTTCAACAGGGCGCTCCCGTTGGCGACGGAGCTAGCAACGAGTAGGTTAATTTCTTCTGAGCACGGGAGCGAATGCCTCGCCAAATACGATTACATCAAGGAGGGAGGTGCTCTATGTGGTCCATAATCCCGGCAGCCGCCATACTCCTGGCTCAGGCCCAGCCCGACCCCGCGGAGAATTGGTGCTTTGAAAGAGGGCAGAAGGGGGCTCAGCTCTGCGAGGGTACAGAGAACGCGTGCAACGCCTTGCTTAAAATCAACCCCGAGATTGCGACAGGTCCGTGCCTACAGGTCCCGCCGGGGGTAGAACATTCAGGCTCGACGGCACCACCAGCAACCTCGGAAAAGCAGACACCCGCGAACGGCAAGGTCAGAAATCGTTGAGCTGAAGCCCGGCCGCCCGAGATAGCTGCTCGATACGGCGCCGAAACGCCCGTGCCCGATTGGCACGAGCGGCTCGTCTGTTCGCGACGCGGCAGCCGGCGGGTCGATATGGTGGCGCGAGTGAAATGCGCCCGCAGCTCCTTACTGCCGCCGCGTATCATGTCCCGGCAGACCAGCGAACGGACCTACCCCGAGCCCCTCTAGTAGGCGCCCCATTGACGCGGCGAACGCACCGGGAACTTGCATCATGACCCCGGCAAGAACTTCTGCCAATAACGGGGTGCCGCTTGCGAGCTGGCGGCTCCGCAGATCCCTCCCAAATCCCACTTTGGAATAAGTTTAAACTGTGGGGCAAATCCCCAAAGGAGGCTGCGATGACCCGCAGCAAGTTTTCGACCAAGGTGGTCTTGTTAGCTACCGGCATTGGGTTGTCCACGGCTGCATTTGCTGGATCGCAACCGGCTGCTGCCCAATCCTATTCCGGCGAGTACGCCTGTCCGGCGGGGACGGTGTACGATCCGACTTACGGCTGTACCACGGCAGGCGCGGATGACTTTGGCTATTACGACTATCCCGGCGGGACTGTACTTTATGGCCGGCACGGCCACGGCTTCGGCCACATGGGCATCGGCGCCGAGGGGACCATCGCGCATCACGGCATGGGTTTCGACCGCAGCATAAGTGCCGCCCATTTCGGAGGTGACGGTTTCGATCATGGCATGGGTCGCGCCGTAGGTGTGGATCGCGGCTTTAGTGCCGCTCATTTCGGCGGGGGCGGCTTCGCACACGGTATGGGTGTCGCACATGTTGGAGGTTTTGGGGGCCATGGCATGGGTGGCGGCTTCCATGGCGGAGGCTTCGGAGGCGGTGGGCACCGTTAGAGCTGTCTTCGCCTAGACCTCGCGCCTCGATCCTCTCTTCCTGCATGGGGTAGGAAGAGAGGGTCTGTTCACCGCTGCTCTGGATTGCCTATATCCGGTACATGCACCTCGAACTGACGGACGAACAGACCGAAGCGTTGATCCGGGAGCTATCCCAGATCATCGCAGAATGATCGTTACCCCTTCAGTCCCCGCGTAAGGGTGCTCAAGGACATCCTCGGGCAGCTACGGCCGGAGCCCGCTCGCCCCGCACCACTGCCCCCGCGACGGCATTACGAGCCGCCGAGCAAGGGTCGATACTCGCGGCGACGGTAGCGTCCGTGGAGCCAACTCCGCATGCGATATATCCTACGACGGCCCCCGCGCATTCTGGGTTTCGGTGTGCAACCTGGTGGGCCTTGCTTTTAGCCTGGTCGGTGTTGTGTTGCTGTTGTTGTTCGCATTACCACCGGGAGGTACCAGAGACAGGAACGGTTCTAACGGCTGACAACAGCGACGAAGCAAAATTGAAAGCCGAAACTCGGCGCTTTACCAGGAACGCTCATATAGGCTAGCTCTGGTCCGTTGTCGGGACCGCGCTCGAAGCAGTACCTCCCTTCTCTACGGCCATTGGGAGTTGGCGGCGCCGACCGCCGACCGCAGCTACATCCCGTTCCACGGGTGAACGCTCGACCATGTGGGCACCACCTCACCTCGAAGGAGCTACCCCTGTCTCCACGAACTGGCTAAGCGTAGTTACAGCGATCGGCGCAGTCATCATTTCGGGGATTTCCATTTATCTGGGGTATAAGCTACTTCTGGCTCAGAGCGTCGCGCCGGGACTTCTCTTCTTTACATTCGGGGCGGCAATAGGATCCTGCGTGATTTACAGAATAATTTGGCGAGGTTCTACGCCATCGTGAAGCCACTCCGCCTCGGGCCGGCGTGTCCCCAGACCACCCATGCCTGGATGACCACGTAGCGACCCTGACCCCATTGACCCGCAATCTTAGGGGGCTTGTCTGGAGATATGCGACGATGACGGTGCGCGAGATATCCATGTCGGTCACCTGACCGCCTGACCGGACGTTCGCGTAATGCGTCACAAAGGCCGTGCCGGTACTAGGATCGCGGCGAGGCTCCAGAAAGCCCCGTTCTCCGCTCAGCTCCTCGCCGATGCAAGCAGGTCTGGTTAAGTCGGTGCCCATATTCCGCTGGGCGCGTACGGAAGTGGCAAACCGTGCGCGGCGCCCTTATACACTTTGAGCTGGCTGCCTGCAATCAGGCTTGCCGTCTTCCGTCCCGTACGGTCAATGGGTGAAGATGTATCGCTATCACCATGAATGATCACTGTCGGCAACGTGATCTTGCTCAGCTCGGACCGAACGTCGGTCACGGTCGACATGCGGTACGTGTCGAGCAGCACCCGCAACGAACATTTGAGAATAATGTCGGTCCACCATCGCATAATCTCGGCGGAGGCGAAATTTTTAGGTACGCCGAAAAACGCCGGTGCAGCATTGGCGATCACGTACTGACGATCCTTGCTAAGTCTCGCAAGACCTTCCTCCAGAACGCTGCGGTCCACTCCACCTGGGTTGTCCGCTGTCTTCACAACCACAGGCGTATTGGGAGCAACCATAGCGATCCGAGCGATGCGGCCAGCACCATGGCGCGACAGATAACGGACCAGTCCATGCAATGAATGGCGACGAGCGGACGCCACGAAGATCGAGTTGCTGGTCGCATTGCGTTGAGATCATCGGCGAACGTATCGAACTGGTCGCCACCGCTTGGATTGGACCGAACGATCGTGTCCACTGCCGGCCACGGTCATCGAGCGATGGCATTAACGCACGTTTCCATTGACCGAGTCAATCGGCCATTTGGCGGAGGTACGTCGCGATCCGCAATCGGAGTTCATGGCCCAGGGTGCGAGAAAAACCAGGGGCTGCCCGTCCCCCGTCTCCATGCGAACACCATTGAATGGCCGTACGAGCGTGACGCCACGAAAGTCAGAGTATGCTCGATCGGACTTCGTTGAGATCATCGGCGAACGAGTATCGAACGCGTCGTAGGCCACCGCTTCGCGGCACTTGGCGACCGAAAGACCGCGGCCATCAGGCCGTTAGCAGTGCGGCGAACGGTCGCCAGCGGCGATTCGAGAACGCATCGCGGCTGTCGAACTGGGATGGAATCCTTCCGGTTGCCTTGAACCCGCTGGGCCGGTCATGAGCACGCATGCGCGCGTTGAAACTGCCGTGTCACATAGGCGATTTGGTACTCCCACGCTCAGGCAATCGGAGGAATTAGCGAAATGGCCCAGGGTGCGGCGACAACCGATCGGAGGATCGGAACTGCCCGTCCGGCCCAGTCGTCTGTCGAACAACCGAACGCCGAGTTGCTCGATCGCGTGGCGGTCGCGATGAACGCCCCGGCTTTCGTCGGCGAAGCCGCGACTTGAGATCTGGTTGGTGCCGGCGAACGCCAATGCGCCGCAGGCTCGCCAGCCCGCGGCGACGTCAGGCCAGGCACCGCCGGGACGGTCGCCGCATCGAAGCCGATTTGAGAACCATCCCGTCCTGTCCCGTATGGAGCCGCGCAATCCGTCACCGGCTCTTGCCTTGAACCATCGCGTGTTCGATCCAGCTGAGGGTTCCGTCTGCGAGATCGGATTGCGGACGTTAATGCCCGCAACTCGTCTCAGGCATACGTTGGCTTATCCCTTTTGGTTCCGCTGCTCGTCCATCGACCCCCGGCTCCGCCGAAGCCTTCCCCCGATGGGTGCGCCTAAGGCGAATATGTTTCGGGCAAGATCGAGATCGATATTGGGCTACTCGATGCGGAACGGGATAAGCGCCGCGTGAACACACGAGCTGGCGTCCGAGTCGGCGGTGAACCACGGGGCAGATGGCGAAGTCGGCTGAATGCGAGGAGGCCATCTCGCGCTTGGGGCGCCGAAGCTCGATCCCGCGTGACCTACAGCTCTTGATCGACGGCCCGCGGCGCGAGCCGACGGCGCTGAAGCCGGGGCACCGGCCGTCGCGTCATCGGCTTCGACGATGGGCTGTTCACTGCGGCCAGCTTGCGGATGAGCTCGATGGAGCGCGTGAGGAGCAGGGCGTGACAGCGCACATCGCAATTCCTCGCCGACCCGGGAACGGTCGGGGGAAGTCCGGATCGCGGCGCCGATCGCATAGCGGGGATCAAGAATCCCTGGGCGCGGCGGCGCCGGATCAAGCTTGCCGATCTAATCAACGAACCCTGGGCGCTGCCGCCGCCCGACGACCAGGCCCACGAATTGCTAACCGACGTGTTCCGGGCGATGGGACTTGAGCTTCCCCGCCCGGCCATGGTCACGGCCACCGGTGTTGCACGGATCGCTCTTGTCGCGAAGGGGCACTTTCTCTCGATGGCTTCGGAATCCGTTCTGAGATTTGGTGGCTGGGAACGCTCCATCGAAGTTCTGCCAATCGACCTCGCGGCGAATGGACCGGTTGGCATTATCTGAGCAGTTGAAGAACCGCACATTGGCTTGCGGTTTGAATTGGCTGGGACACGCTCCATGGTAGTTCTGCGCAATCGATCTCGCCGAGGACTGAAAGGCGACAGTGCGGATGCAGTTGCATTATACATTCTGACGCCCGCGGCGCAACTTCATTTCATCGACTGCGCGCGCGAGGTGGCAAAGCCAATGGCAATGCCCCGACGCCGGCAGGTTCGAAAAGCCTGATGCGGCAGGCCGCGGGTTGTCGCGGATGTGATCCTGATCGCGGCAAATAGGCCGCTTATTGGGGTACTTCCGCCATCGCCGTGGGCTGGCGCGTGATCGCAGACCGGAGCGCACCGAGACTGAGCGCGGCGAGGCACTTTCGTGGTGATGAAGCGTAGCGCGTAATCGTAGGCCTTCGCATTTTCAGCTGGGGCGGCGTGTCGTAGGCTTCCACATCATAGCGCTACGGCGAACGAATAGTGCCCATCTTCATCGACCGTGGCGCGCCACTCCTCATGCCTAGAAATCAAAAGGGTTTTTGCCAAATTCCAGGCGCTCGGCGCCGCGCGAACAAAACGCCGAGAAAGTGGGCAAATCAGCCGGGAAAGCGTGGCTTTGCCGGAAATTCCGAGGCAAGCCCGGGCAAATTTTCGAACAGAGTTCGCGAGCCGTTCCAGCCATGGCGCTGCGCATATTTCCGCCCGGCACCCGCCGCAATAATGCGTTCTGGTTGAGCTGTCGAGGAGCGGATCGCCGCGATCGAGCGGACGCGAGTTCGCGGTATGGCGGCCCTCGGTTGGTTGCCCAACTGCGCTCTTATGCTACTCTACCTTATTTGCCTGAAATTAACCATAATTCTCGAGCCCATTCTTGCGAAGGATTAGGCGGTGAGCGAAGAGCAGGAGCTGACCGACACGGACTGGCGCACGTTGTGCGATACCTTGCGGGGCTCGATCGCGATGTTCGACATGCTGCTCGCGGAGTGCGCCAACAGCAGCGAGACGGCGCGCGTGGTGGGTGATGCGCGTCGCCGGCGCGAGAAGGTTCTCGAAAAGATCGAAAGGCGCCTGCGCCGCTGACCGCGGCGATTTGATTTCGCGTTGGTTCGGCCGAGAGGGGGTCCGCGGCAGCGTTCCTGCTTCTGCCACAGAACCCGCCCGCAAAAGACGCCTGGTTGACGCTAGCCGAGGTACTGTGCCGACTGCATTTAATTCAAATCCACTGGGGCTTAGTTTTCTTGGCAATCACGGCTTCCGCGCGAGCCCGCCCAACCTCGGTTACGTCACCGAGCCGAACTACCCGAGGGCTGTGCCTTTCGAGGACCCGAGAGCCAGGGAGGGTCAAATGAGTTTCGAAACGATTAGCCTGCTGCTGAACTGGATGGAGATGGGGGTGCTGCTGGCAATCCTGTTCCGCCTTAGTTACACTTTTGATCTGATCGCCAATACACAGCGCGAGCTGAGACGAGCGATCTATCATTTGGGCGAGCATCGCGCTGCTCAACTGGGCACAAACATCGGTTTCGATCGGCCGGAGTTCGCCCGGCGGGCACCTGACCATAGCGAGCGCACGATAGACATCGATGATTTGGCCGGCGAAATCGCCCTGAAATAGGTGAGTTGAGGGCTATGAAGTTACCCGCGCTCGCTGGGACCTGCAACGGGATTCCCAGCTGGAAAGGGCGGCTGACGCTCTGGATTTCGCCTCGAGACGAAAGTTGAGCCAGGCGCGGCGGTACGATTGAGCGTGCGCAAGGGAGGCGCGTGCCCGCGCCCGAAATACTGGACGCCGCGCGCCACATGACGGATGTTTTGAATTTCAATTCCGTCCATCGGGGGCCCGCCGTCATGCCGCAATCTGCATCAGCTCGGGTGGCGCTTTACGCCAGTGTCGGGCCCGAGCTCACTCATTATGATGTAGACGTCGAGGCCGCCGCGCTGGTTAGGCGCGGCACCGTCACCTTGCCGGCCAATGTGCATTATGCCTGGCCGCACGCATCGGGCCGGTATCTCTATGTCGCCTCCAGCGACAGCGCGCCGGGGGCAGGCGCGGCGGGCGACAGGCATCACGTGACGGCGTTCCGGATCGATCCGGCTTGGGGTGCGCTGACGCCGCACGGCCAATCGATACCGCTGCCGACCCGCCCAATCCATATGACGACCGACATCCCCTCCGAACACCTGCTGGTCGCCTTCAGCAATCCGAGCGCGCTCCGGGTCTACCGCGTCAATCCCGACGCAACCCCCGGCGACGAAGTGCTTCAGCCGGACCCGATCGACGCCGGCATCTACGGGCACCAGGTGCGGGTCAGCCCCGACAATCGGCTGGCGATCCTTGTCACACGCGGTCATGACGCCGCCGCGGGCCGACCGGAAGAGCCGGGGGCACTTAAGGTTTTCCAATACCGAGACGGGTTGCTGACCCACGAGGTGTCGGTGGCGCCAAACGGCGGTTACGGCTTCGGCCCGCGTCATCTCGATTTCCACCCGACCAAGCCATGGGTTTACGTTTCGCTCGAGCGCCAGAACAAGCTCGACATGTTCGAAATCAGCAATGGCCAGCTTTCAGCGGCGCCGGTCTTCCGCAAGGAAACCTTGGCGGAGCCCGGCAACATCCGTGGCCGGCAGGCCGCCGGCACCGTTCACCTCCACCCGAACGGCCGATTTGTCTATTTCGCAAACCGGGCGTCCTCGACGGTCGAGGTGGACGGCAAGCCCGTCTTCGCCGGCGGCGAGAATACGTTTGGCGGTGAACGAGATCGACATGGCGACCGGCGAACCCGTCCCGATCCAGCACACCGACACGCGCGGCATCCACTGCCGCACCTTCCACATCGACCCGAGCGGCCGCATGTTGGTCGCTGCACATATCATGGCATTGCCGGTCAGAGAGGATGCGGCGATCCGTACTGTGCCGGCGAGCCTGGCGGTGTTCCGCATCGACTACAACGGCAAGCTCGATTTCGTACGCAAGTACGATGTCGATGTCGGCAACAGAACGATGTTCTGGATGGGCATGGTCCAGCTCTTGCGGTGAGCACTGCTGCCGGCACAGTCTTGCCTGTCGCCGCCGCTGGCGTTCGAAAACTTGGCCAATTCGGCTTGGCTGCGCGGTCTCGAGATCGTCGCCGTGGCGGTTGTCGCGCAGGCCGTATGGAGAATGGCGCGGGATTTGTGTCCCAACCGAGAACGCGTCACGATCCCGGCTGGCCCAATAGTTGGCTCGGCGGCTTGATCTGTGTCGCGGTGATATTCCTGCCGTCGTTCTGGTGCTCATTGGGGCGTCGCCGTTCGGCGACACGCTGCGCCGTCGGCCGGGCATGCAATCGGCCCTGCGATTGTCGGAGCGTCGCGGGCACCGCCGTCTCCGGCATTCCGAATGTTGAATGGCTATTGAATGGCTAAAGTGTTTCTTTGCCTGTGTTTTTTGCTGCTGGGCGTCGCGGCCGCGCGCGCATCGGACACGGTGTTTCTAGAGGAGCTGACCTGGACCGAATTGCGCGACCAGATCCGTGCCGGCAAGACGACCGTCATTGTGCCGATCGGCGGCACCGAGCAGAACGGCGCGCACATGGCGCTGGGCAAGCACAATTTGCGGGTGCGTTATCTATCCGAAAAGATCGCCCGCGTGCTGGGCAACGCGCTGGTCGCGCCCGTGATCGCCTATGTGCCGGAGGGCGCCCTCGCCCCTCCGACCGGGCATATGAGGTTTCCCGGCACGATCACCGTGCCGGAAGAAGCCTTCGACAAAATCCTCGAATATGCGGCGCGCAGCTTCAAGCTCGCCGGATTCCACGACATCGTCTTCCTTGGCGACCACGGTTCCTACCAAAAGGACGAGAAAGCAGTCGCGGACCGGCTGAACAAGGAATGGGCCGCGCAACCGGCTCGCGTCCATGGCGTCGAGGAATATTACCGGGCGAGCGAGAGCGAATTCGGCCGGTTGCTGGCGAGCAAGGGTTACCGTGAGGAGGAAGTCGGGACCCATGCCGGTCTCGCCGATACCTCACTCACCTTAGCGGTCGACCCTCGCCTCGTGCACACCGATCGCCTGCAGCCCGGCGACGGCGCCAACGGAGATCCCCGCCGGTCGAGCGCCGAACTAGGTCAGCTCGGCGTTGATCTAATCGTGACGCGGACCGTTGACGCGATTAGAAAGGCGACCAGCCGTCCTTAACTTTCACCTTCGGGAGATTTTCGTGCGCCGGCACATTCGTCTTTGGTTCCGGATGGCCCTGTGGCTCGGCCCGGTAGCCGCGCTGTGCGCCTGGATCGGCAGCTCCGCCCTGCCGTCTGCTGCGGTAGGAGGCGAGGGTGGATTGCTGTGCTCGGCGGCTTCAGCCGTGGCACGCGCGGCTCGGCCCGGGCCGGGGCATTTTCTCGAGGTGCGCGCCAATCCCGGCGATCCGATACAGACCGTGCCCGGGATGCCGCCCGTACTCGATGCAGGCAACCTTTACAGCAGCACTGCACCGGATCGATTGAGCGCAGCGGCAGGCGGAGCCTTGTCGCGTGTTTATGTGCCGAACCGGCGTTCGAACAGCGTGTACGTCATCGACCCGGCGACGCTCGCCGTCGTCGACCATTTTCCGGTCGGCGCCAGCCCGCAACACGTCGTCCCCTCCTGGGATCTGAAGACCTTGTGGGTCGCCAATAACGGGGCGCGCCGCAGCAGCGGCAGCTTGACCCCGATCGACCCCAACATCGGCAAACCCGGCAACGCCATTCCGGTGGACGACCCGTACAACCTGTACTTCACGCCGGATGGGCATGCCGCGATCGTCGTTGCCGAGCGGCACAAGCGCCTCGACTTCCGCGATCCGCATACGATGGCGCTCGAGCAATCGATCGAAGCTCCGAACTGCTCCGGCATCAACCACGCCGATTTCTCGATCGACGGCCGGTACGCGATCTTCACCTGCGAGTTCCGCGGCGGCGGGCTGGTGAAGATCGACCTCGTCAACCGCAAGGTGCTGGGTTACCTGCGCTTTCCCAAGCGGGGGATGCCACAGGACATTCGCATTTCACCCGACGGCGCGCGCTTCTATGTAGCCGACATGCACGCCGACGGCGTCTATGTCGTAGACGGCGACAGCTTCATCCAGACCGACTTTATCCCGACCGGCGTCGGCACTCACGGGCTCTACCCGAGCCGCAACGGCAAGGAGCTGTACGTCGCCAACCGCGGCTCGCACTCGACGCGCGGCAAGCCGCACGGCAAGGGCAGCATCGTGGTTCTCGATTTCGCGACCGGCAAGGTCGAGCACACCTGGCCGATCCCGGGCGGCGGCAGTCCCGACATGGGCAATGTCAGCGCGGACGGAAAGCAGCTTTGGTTGTCGGGGCGGTTCGACAACGTCGTCTACGACATCGACACGGCGGACGGCTCGGTAAAGAGCATCCCGGTAGGCCAGGAGCCGCACGGGCTGACGGTATGGCCGCAGCCCGGCCGCTACTCGCTCGGCCACACCGGTAACATGCGCTAATTTTCGTTGTCATTGCGAGGCGCGGAGCGACGAAGCAATCTCGCCCCAGCAATACAGTTAGGCCGAGATTGCTTCGCTCCGCTCGCAATGACGGCGTGGCGCTATAGGCGCACATTACGCAGGCGCAGGGCGTTGCCGATGACGAGCACTGAGCTTGCGCTCATTGCGGCGCTGGCGATCATCGGGTTGAGCAGGAGACCGAACGCCGGGTAGAGCGCGCCGGCGGCGATCGGGATCGCCAGCCCGTTGAAAATGAACGCAAAGAACAGGTTCTCGCGGATATTCCGCATGACCGCGCGCGAGAGCCGGCGGGCCCGCACGATGCCCTGCAAATCCCCTTTGACCAATGTCATGGCCGCGCTCTGCATCGCGACGTCGGTGCCGGTGCCCATCGCAATGCCGATTTGCGCCTGCGCCAGAGCCGGCGCGTCGTTGATCCCGTCTCCGGCCATCGCGACGACACGGCCCTTCTGCTGGAGGTCTCTTACCACCGCGGCCTTCTGATCCGGGAGAACTTCGGCGGCGATGTCGTCGAGGCCGAGCATACGGCCGACCGCCTCTGCCGTGGTCCGGCTGTCGCCGGTCAGCATCACAATGCGTATCCCATCCCCGCGCAGCGCCCTCAGCGCGCCGCCCGCGCTCTCCTTGATCGGATCGGCGACCGCGATGAGCCCGGCCGCGATGCCGTCGACCGCAATCAGTATGACGCTCTGGCCGTCCTTCCGAAGGTCTTCCGTGCGTGGGGCCAAGCCCGCCGGCTCGATGCCGAGGGATGCGAACAGAGCCAGATTGCCGACGGCGACCTGCCTTCCGTCGACGACCCCGACAACGCCTTTCCCCGTCTCGGACGTGAAGTCCCCCACTGCGCCGAACGTCAAACCGCGTTCCTCGGCGCCGCGCACAATCGCGGCCGCCAGCGGGTGCTCGCTGCCCCGCTCGAGGCTGGCGGCCAGGCGCAGTAATTCCTTCTCGGCGAACGGGCCGGTCGCGGTAACTTCGACGAGGCGCGGCTTGCCCTCGGTCAGGGTCCCGGTCTTGTCGACGACGAGAGTGTCGACCTTCTCCATCAGCTCGAGCGCCTCGGCATTCTTGACGAGAACGCCGGCGCGCGCGCCCCGCCCGGTGCCGACCATGATCGACATCGGGGTCGCCAGCCCGAGCGCGCACGGGCAAGCGATGATCAGCACGGCAACCGCGTTGACGAGAGCGAAGGTCATCGCGGGAGCGGGGCCGAAGAACGACCATGCGGCGAAGGTCAGCAGGGCGGCAATGATGACGCCCGGCACAAACCAGCCGGAAACGGTATCGGCCAGGCCTTGGATCGGCGCGCGCGAGCGCTGGGCCTCGGCGACCATCTGGACGATTTGGGAAAGCAAGGTGTCGCTGCCGACCCGCTCCGCCCGCATGACAAAAGTGCCGGTGGAATTGACGGTAGCGCCGGTAACCTTGTCGCCCGGCGCCTTCTCCGCCGGCACGGGCTCTCCGGTGATCATCGACTCGTCGACCGCGCTCTTTCCTTCGAGGATGACGCCGTCGACCGGCACCTTCTCGCCGGGACGAACCCGCAGGCGGTTTCCTGGCTGGACCTCTTCGAGCGGGATGTCGGTTTCGGTGCCGTCGTCACGCGCCAGACGGGCGCGCGTAGGCGCGAGATCCAGCAGCGCGCGGATGGCCGCGCCGGTTTGCGTGCGGGCGCGCAGCTCGAGAACCTGGCCGAGCAGGACCAGGGTCACGATGACGGCCGCCGGCTCGAAATAGACCGGAACCTCGCCTTCCGGTGTGCGGAACGAAGGCGGGAACAGGCCGGGCATCAGCGCCGCAACGAGACTGTAGGCATAGGCGACCCCGGTGCCGAGCGCGATCAGGGTGAACATGTTGAGACGCCGGCTGACGAGCGACCTCCAGCCGCGCTCGAAGAAGGGCCAACCGCCCCACAGCACCGCCGGCGTCGCGAGCACCAACTGCACCCATACCGCGGCGCGCGACGCGATGAGACCGGGCTTCGCGAAATCCCCGGCCATCGCCAGGGCGACGAGCGGGACACACAACCCCACGCATACCCAGAACCGCCGCGTCATGTCGCGCAGCTCGGGATTGGCCGCGTCGCCGCGAGCCGGCGTCATCGGTTCGAGCGCCATGCCGCAGATCGGACAGCTACCGGGTCCTGCGCGCTGCACCTGCGGATGCATCGGGCAGGTCCACAGAACTTCCCCGGCCCCGGGCTGTGCCGGGTTGGAAAGGCTGACGGTCACATAGCGCACCGGGTCGGCCTCGAACCGCTTGCGGCAGCCGCTGCTGCAGAAATGATAGGTCTGGCCTGCATGCTCGCTCTTGTGCTTGGCCGCAGCCGGATCGACCGTCATGCCGCAAACCGGATCGTGCACGGCACCGGGGGGCGACCGAACATGAAGCTGGCGGCTGTCCCGTTGAGAGAGCTCGGCCGCGGTCATGGCATGACTATCCTTTTGAAATCGGTCTTCACAGTAGACACCAGTCGCAAGCTGGGTGTTGAGTGACTCAGTTCAAGCAACGCCGGTGCGGCAAACGATGTCCGTTGCATCGCAGCTTTACGCAACCGAGGTCGAGCGTGCTCGATGCTACCTTATGGCTTTAGCGCCAACGCACAGAACCAGCGGTCTTTCTCAACCACCGTCGCCTTCGTGAAGCCAGCCGCTGTAAGCGTTTGCGTCAACCCCTGGTTCTGCTGTCCCGAATAGGACGTAAAGCCAAGCGCGACTCCAGCGCCGGGTTTCATGACCCGTCGCAATTCTCTCAATCCAGCCGCGGAGTCCGGCCAGATCTGCATGGAGTTGATTGCCAGCGCCTTATCAAAGGCATTGTCATCGAACGGCAATTGCTCCACAGAGCCGCGCCGCAGGTCGACACGACCATTCTTGATGGCGGTTGCATTCCGCGCGTGAGCTTGCGCCACCATCTCCTGCGATGGGTCGGTACCGGCGATGTGCCCCGCCGATGCCAGCTTTGACAGCCGCTGAATAATCACTCCGGGTCCGAAACCCACTTCCAACACGCTGTCGTACGGTCCGATTTCAAGAAGCTCGGTGACCCAAGCGCCGCAATCCGCGTTCGTGTGCGCCATGATGATGCCTCCCAACCATCCCGGGACACCGCGAGGGCGGCCAAACATCTGCATCAACATGGTTCGCATAACGCTCATCGTTACCGGCCCGGTCCTCTTATGTGTGTCAGTGATGGCTGTGGTCATCATGCTTGGTCTGATCTTGGTCGCCGCCGTGATGGCCGCCATGTGCCGTGCTCGCGATCACGAGCTTGGCATAGTCTTGCTCGGTCATATTGGGGAGCTTCTCCAGAAAACTGACCGTCGCCCACAGTTCATCATCGCTGTGATCGCTCCACGACGGCATGCCGGTCATCTTGATCCCGTGTTTCAAAATCCAGAACAGCTCCGACGGAGTGTAAACGCCGGATGCATGCGCGAGATCCGGAGGTTGCGGATTGAGCCCTTCGGCGATGTCGCCTTTGGGGACACCCGGCGCACCGTGGCAAACGGCACAATGCGCTGCGAAATGTTCCGTGCCGATCAGAAGCTTGGCGGCATCGTCGAGCCCGGCCGGTACCCGGACGTCGGCGGCATGAAACTTGATCGAGCGGGTGCGGGCCGTCTCCATGACCCAGCGCGTGACGGGCCAATGCGGATCGTTTGCAGCCACGTCAAAAAGACCGGAGTAGATGAAGGTGGGCCCGCCAATAACGACGAGAACAATCGCCACGGCGAGCGAGACAAGAAAGCAGCGCATGCTCACCGTCTTCAGAACCAGACCCGGGCGCCGAAAGCGAAGCGGAAGTCCCCGGTACTCTCGCCTAACCGTCGGGCGTAACTGGCGGATTGGCCAAACCTGCCCTCGTAGACCACGCCGAGATAAGGGGCGAAATTCCGGCTGACCTCGTAGCGCAGCCGAAGCCCCGTATCGATGTCGGAGAACCCGGCGCCGACCAACCGCACCGGATCGGCTTTGCTATAGAGGTTGAGCTCGATTTGCGGCTGCAGGATAAGCCTTTGAGTGATGAGGAGGTCGTAGGAGGCTTCGAGCTTGGCAGCGAGGTGGCCTTGGCTGCTTGCATAGCCCGTGAGTTCGAGATCGAAGAAGTAAGGCGCCAAACCCTGGATGCCGAGGGCGGCCCAATTGCGGGTCGGGCGTGAATCGATATCGCTGCGCAGCCCGCCCTGCAAATCGAAATAAGTCGTAATGGCGCGGCCGTAGAGGAACTGGTGCTGGCCGTCGTCGAGCGTGCCGTTGTTTTGGAGCGTGCCCTCCGACTTGATCCACAGCTTGTCGTAATCGGTGCCAACCCAACCCTGTCCTTCCCAGCGGAATTGGTTGTTGGTGCCATTCCATCGGCCTTCGAGCTGACTAAAGATGACGTGGGTCAGGATTGGCCGGTCCATTACCGGCTGCACGGGCTCCATGCCTGGAGTAGGCTCGTCCTTCGCAGCAGAGGTCTGTGCGGCAGCGGCAGTCGTAAGGGCGAGAAGCGCGGTGGCGAGGGTGATGGTATGAGAGGTGCTCATGCGACGTGCACCTCCCGGAACATGCCCATCTCCATGTGGTAGAGGAGATGGCAGTGATACGCCCAGCGGCCCGGCGTGTCGGCGCTGACCAGATAGCTCAGCTTCTCGCCCGGCTTGACGTTGATCGTGTGCTTGTACGGGCGGTACTCGCCATGCCCGTTTTCGAGCTCGCTCCACAGCCCGTGCAGATGGATCGGGTGCTCCATCATTGTGTCGTTGATCAGCACGAAGCGCACCCGATCACCGCGCTTGAGCTCGATCGGGCCGGCCTCGGAGAACTTCTTGCCGTCGAAGCCCCAGATGAAGCGCTCCATATTGCCGGTCAGATGCAGCGTTACCTCGTGCGTCGGCGGGCGCGGATCGCTGCCGCGGCGCGTGGCGCGCAGGTCGGCGTAGGTGAGCACACGCCGGCCAGGCGGAAAACCTTCGCCGGCGCGGTGTAGGCGCTCGGTCGGCATCTCGGCGACGTTGTCGACCTCGACGCTGCCTTGAAGGTTTTTCGCCTCTGCGCTCGCTTGCATGCCGGACATACTCGGCATCGAGCCGTGGTCCATCCCGGGCATGGAGCCCATGTCCATGCCCGACATCGAACCATGATCCAAGCCGCCCATGCCCATGTCGGTCATCGTGCGTAGCGGCCGCGGGTCCATCGGCGGGATGGGCGCCGTCATGCCGGGACGCGGCGCAAGCGTGCCGCGGGCATAGCCGCTGCGGTCCTCGACCTGAACAAAGATCGTGTAGGCGCGCTCGGCCCTGGGCTGCACGATGACGTCGTAGGTCTCGGCGACGCTGATCCGGAATTCGTCGACGGTCACCTGCTCGACATCGTTGCCGTCGGCCTGGACGACGGTCATCTGCAGATCGGGGATGCGCACGTCATAGATGCTCATCACCGAGCCGTTGATGAAGCGCAGCCGTACCCGCTCGCCGGGACGGAACAGCGCCGTCCAGTTGGCGCCCGGCGGCTGTCCATTGATCAGGTAAGTATAAGTGGCGCCGCTGACGTCGAGGATATCGGTAGGGCTCATCCGCATCTTGCCCCATTCGAGGCGATTGGCGATGGTAGGATCGAGGCCCTTTTGCTCGGCATCAGCAACGAAAGTTCCGACGGTGCGCTGCCCGTAATTGTAGTAGTCGCTCTGGAATTTGAGGTTGCTGACGATCCTGTCGGGGCTCTCGTCGCTCCAATCCGACAGGAAAACCACGTAATCGCGATCGAAGGGCTGTGCGTAGCCACCTCTGGGTTCGATGACGATGGGCCCGTAAACCCCTGTCTGTTCCTGGAACCCCGAATGGCTGTGGTACCAATAGGTGCCGCTCTGATGCACCGGGAACCGGTAGATAAAGGTCTCGCCCGGGGCTATCCCGCTGAAGCTCAGCCCGGGCACACCGTCCATCGGCGAGGGTGCGCGAATCCCATGCCAATGGATCGAGCTTGGCACCGAGAGCCGGTTGGAAACCGCGAGCGTCACGGTGTCGCCTTCGCGCCAGCGCAGGATTGGCGCCGGAATTTGCCCGTTGACCGCCGTTGCAATCCTCGGCTGGCCGGTGATGTTGATCGGTGTCGGGCCGATTTCGAGTTGGAACTCGCTTCCGCTGAGAATCGGCGTACGACTCGGCGCGCCAAGCGCACGCCCCGGCGGCCAGCGAACGGCCGAAAACGCGCCGGCGGCCGCAGCCGCGCCCAGCATGAAACCGCGGCGTTTCATCGGCCACCACCCGCCGGCGCAATCGCTCGGATTTCGTACATGCCGCCCTCGCCCCGCTCGATCGTAAAATTCACCCGCGTGCCGGGTTTCAACACGCGGAGATCGACCGACGGCGCAACCGGGAAATCCATCGTCATCGCGGGCCAGCCGATCTCCGGGATGGGGTTGTGGCTCAGATTGACCCTGTGCTGAGCCGGGTCGATGGAATTGACAGTGCCGGTGCCGTGGGCGTCGTTGCGGCCGGCATGTGCCATTTGCATTTCGTCGCGGTTCTGCGGAGACGAAGCTTGGCTTTCTGAGAGGGCGGCGTGTGCCGGAGCCGGCGCCTGGGCGTTTGCCGCGACCGGACCGGAAGGGCCGAGGTCGATGCCGAGCGGCACGGTCGCCTCCCGTTCGGCTGAAGCAGGCCCGGGGTTTACGCAGGCGGTAAAGGCGACAGGCAGCAGCAGGCCGATCAGCAAAAGCCGGGAAAGAGGGGCGATCATTGAAACTCTCCTAGTGAGCTTGACGAAATTGAGCCGGGCTCCGAGATCGGCAGGCGCCGACCTTCGGGCGAACGACCCGGAACCCGGGGCGCGGGTGAGCGCCGGGTTAGCTCAGCGTGGAGGGTCTGGGAGGATCAGGCTCGGGCAGCAGCGCCCGGCCGGAAAGGGAAGCGGCGAGCTCATCGTAAAGGATTTGCGACTCGAACCCTACCGGAGTGGTGCTGAGGCCGGGCGGAAGATAGGCGGCAGAGCTGCAGCCCAAGCAGTCGCAGCAGCACGCAAAGCCCTTTTCGCGCTGGTGCTGGTGATGGGGTGACGTGCGCCCGCCGTGATCGACGTGCTCCTCAGGGCAGGGCTCGGAGTGAGCAGCGCCCGAATGAAGCGCCGCATGGGCGTTGCCGTTCGCCAGCGCGAGCGACAGCACCACCACCAAGCAGCGGACGAGCGGGAACCGCATCGCGGCAACGAGCACGTAGCTCCCGAGGGTCTCAAGGTTATACATTCGCCGCATAGCACAAAGCGGCCTCAAGGTGAAGTCCATGGCGCCGCGGACCCGAGGGCGATAGGCGGATCTAGCAAATGCATGCTGAATCGATAGAAGGTTGGACACATAACCATGTCTTCTTAGGCGCAGATCATGCCCGCAACGAGCGGCGCACGAGAATCGTTATCGCCCTATGCTGCGCGATGATGTTTGCGGAGATCATAGGCGGAATCCTGTTTCGGTCGATGGCGCTCGTCGCGGATGGCCTCCACATGTCCACGCATGCCGCGGCGCTTCTCATCGCGGCCACGGCATATGCCTTTGCGCGCCGGCGCGCAAATGATGGGCGTTTTACCTTCGGAACCGGCAAGTTTGGCGACCTGGCGGGGTTCACAAGCGCGATCGTGCTGGCAATGATCGCACTTCTGATCGCGTGCGAAAGCGTGGCGCGGTTGATCAATCCCTTGCCCATTGCCTTCAATGAGGCGATCCCCATCGCGGCGCTCGGGCTTGGCGTCAACCTGCTAAGCGCCTGGCTGCTGAGAGATGAGCACGACCATGATCATCATGATCACGGCCCCGACCACCAGCATAGCCGCGATCTCAATTTGCGCGCGGCGTATGTGCACGTCTTGGCTGATGCGGCGGTTTCAATCCTTGCCGTCATTGGCCTCGTGATCGCTCGGGAACTCGGCTGGCTATGGATTGATGCCGCAATGGGCATCATTGGAGCCGCAGTAATCTCTAATTGGGCTCTTGGTCTGGTGCGCGCCGCCGGTGCCGTGCTCCTTGATATCCGCCCCGATGCCGAACTCGTCCGCTCGGTTCGGGAATCCCTTGAACGCGGCTCTGACCGTGTTGCTGACCTGCATTTGTGGCGAGTTGGGCCGGGACACAACGCGGTTGTCGCGACTATCGTCTCACACGAGCCGCAAACGCCAAACTTCTACAAAGGACGTTTGGCAAACTTCCCCGGCCTCAGCCACGTGACGATCGAGGTAGAACGGTGCGCCTAGCCCGGTTTCAAAGTGAGTCATTACGCGCTGAAGGTCGGAGTGTTCCGAACAGCACTGCTCGGGTTCGGGTTCGCAAATAACGGCGACTTTCTTGGCCAATGATGGCAACCGTAAAATCGCCTCTTTTCCATCGCATCCTTCCCGGTTCACGGCGGGGTTTGTGCACAGGCCGCAGGTTGGGTAAACGAGGTGTCAATGGGTGATGGGATTTCGCCAAAAGTGCTGTGTTAGGGCGGGCCGGCTGAAGGCTACTGCAACCCTGGAGAGAAATTTTGCTGCAGACTTGCTGCAGGTGCAGCAACGGGCAATCGATGCCGCAATTTCAGATTGTGGTCGCGGGAGGCGAAGAGCGGCCCCGAACTCGGGGCGTATCAACGTGCCGGGCGCGCCTGCCAATCTGACATCCTACCGAACCTGCCGTCTTTCCCGCTCTGCGCGGAGCGAGTAGGGTGTGAAGTCGGCTTCGATTTCGGAGTCGCCGATACAGCAGAGCAACCCCGGAAGGGAGTGAACATGCCGAATAACACTCACGAATTCACGACCGAAGATGTCGAATATCTCCGCCATGGCGACACGCGGCTGATCGCGCGACTCTATAAGCCGAAGGGCAACGGTCCGTTCCCGGCGGTCATCGACCTCCATGGCGGCGCCTGGACGAGCGGGGACCTGACCGGCACCCAGGGGCTCGATGAAACCTTGGCGAAAAACGGCTTTGTCGTCGCCTCGTTGAATTTCCGACATGCGGCCGACGGCTACCCGACCTCGCTGATCGACATCAATTACGCGATCCGCTGGGTGAAGGCTCATGCCCGCGAGCTCAAAATCAACCCCGACCGGATCGGCATCGCGGGTCAGTCGAGTGGCGGCCATCTCGCGATGCTCGCGGCGATGCGCCCGAACGATTCTCGATACGCCTCGGCCCCGTTGCCGGCGGGGTCGCCGCAAGTCGATGCGACGGTGCGCGCCGTCGCAATGTCCTGGCCGGTCATCAACCCGCTGTCGCGTTACCGCAATGCCCAGAAACTGGCGAAAGGACCTAACCCGCCGGCCTTTTCGATCGGCATGAAGGAAAAGCACGACACCTATTGGAAGACCGAAGACGCGATGCGGGAGGGCAACCCGATTCTGCTCCTCGAACGCGGCGAGAAGGTGCCGATGCCGCCGGCGCTGTGGGTACAGGGCCGGCCCGACATCGTCCACGACTATCACGACGACGATTCGAACTTCCCGGGCAACGAGCCCGAGAGGTTCGTCTCGAACTACCGCAAGGCGGGCGGTGACATCGAGATCGTCTATGTCGACAACGAGAAACGCTCCACCAGCGCCTCCTTCGACCCGGTCGCCGCCTTCTTCAAGAAGCACCTGGGATAGACCTCGTCCGTCCGCTCCCGTTCCCTCCCCCGCGAGCGGGGGAGGGTCAGGGTGGGGGCAAAGCTTCGGAGAACCAGTCCCCGAGCACCTGTTCGTGGGTATAACCGGAAAGCGGGAGTTCCTTGACCGTCTCGCCATAACCAAAGGAAGACCGGGCCACATCGCGCAGCGCGGTAGACTGCTGCTCGGTCCAGCGGACGAAGTCCTGCTGATAAAGCTGCGCGGCGCTGCCAGACATACCCTCTCCTCGGACCTAAATTCCTTCCTGAAAATGATCCGTGCTCCCGACGAGATCAACCGCGAGCGAGGAAGCCAGGAACCGACCGTGCCGCGTCGGGCGTCACCGTTTGAACAGCGCTTCGGCGCCGCGCCGCTGGCCGAGCTTTGCGGCAATCTCGACCCGCACCCGGGCGATTTCGGCTTCCAGTTCGGCGATATAGCCTTCGAGTTCCGCGATCCCCAGCAGGGTCAAGTCCTTTGGCTGCGCCGCTTTGCGCCGCGGTTCGAGATCCGACTCGTCCATCCCTTCCGTTCTCCTTTCGTCTTCCCTCGGCGGGACGATGCCACTATATAACGATTAACTTTTTCGAGCGTGTCCGGGTATTGCTTTGGCCCGTTCGCACGCCGTTGTATCGGAATTCAGCATGGCCGCTCCGTTGATGCCCAAAGCGACCGCCGTGTGGCTGGTCGAAAACACCTCGCTCACCTTTGACCAGATTGCCGATTTCTGCGAATTGCACCCGCTGGAGATCCAAGCGATCGCCGATGGCGAAGTGGCGAACCAGATGCAGGGGCTCGACCCGGTCGCGAATGGTCAAACGACGACAGAGGAGATCGAGCGCTGTCAGGCCGACCCGGAGGCGCGGCTCAAGCTTTCTCCGCAAGCCCTTCCTCCGCAAGTCTTCAAACACAAGGGCCCGCGCTATACTCCGATATCCAAGCGGCAGGACAAACCGGATGCGATTGCGTTTCTGCTGAAGAGCCATCCCGAGCTCTCCGATACCCAGATCACCAAGCTGATCGGCACGACCAAGCCGACGATTGAGAAGGTGCGCGACCGCACGCACTGGAACAGCCCCAACATCAAGCCCCGGCACCCGGTCGAGCTCGGTCTTTGCACCTTCGCCGAACTCGAGCGGGCTCTCGGCCAAGCCCGCGCCCGAAGGCCCGTGGCGGATGACGAACTCGGCAAGGAGGAGTCCGAGCGGCTGGAGGGTTAGGCTTACACCCTGTCTCGCTTGCCGTAGCCGGCATTTGCCAGAGCGGCATTGATTTCGCCGAGGACCGCCGGATCGTCGATCGTCGCCGGCATGAGATAATTCTCGCCGTCGGCGATCTTGCGCATCGTGCCGCGCAGGATCTTGCCGGACCGGGTTTTTGGCAGGCCGGCAACGACCAGCGCTGTCTTGAAACTCGCGACCGGGCCGATGCGGTCGCGAACGAGTTGGACGGTTTCCCGTTCGATCTCGTCGGCCGGACGTTTGATGCCGGCTTTGAGGACCAGGAGGCCCAGCGGGACCTGGCCTTTCAATGCGTCGGCAACGCCGATCACGGCGCATTCCGCGACGTCGGGATGGGCCGCCAGCACCTCCTCGATCTCCCCGGTCGAGAGGCGGTGAGCGGCGACATTGATGATGTCGTCGGTCCGGGTCATCACGTGGATATATCCGTCCGCGTCGATCAACCCGGCGTCGCCAGTTTGATAGAAGCCCGGAAAGGTGCTCAGATACGAACGAACGAAAGCGTCGTCGGCTTGCCACAAGGTCGGCAATGCGCCGGGCGGCAGCGGCAGCTTGACCGCCAGCGCTCCGATCTCGCCGGCGACGAGCTCGCGAGGCGTTCCCTCGGCCTCGGCATCGAGCACACGGATATCCCAGCCCGGCACGGCGCGCGTGCACGAGCCGTGCTTCACCGGCAGCCGTTCGATGCCCAGGCAATTGGCGCCGATCGGCCAGCCGGTCTCGGTCTGCCACCAATGGTCGATGACCGGCACCCGCAGATGCTGCTCCGCCCAGGCGACAGTCGGCGGGTCGGCCCGCTCGCCGGCGAGGAACAGCGCGCGAAATCGGCTGAGATCACGGGCGCGGATCAAGACCCCATCGGGATCCTCGCGCTTCACCGCTCGAAAGCCTGTCGGCGCGGTGAAGAAGACACGCACATCGTGCTGCTCGATGACCCGCCAGAATGCGCCGGCATCGGGCGTGCCGACCGGCTTGCCTTCGTACATGACCGAAGTGCAGCCATAGATCAGCGGCGCGTACACGGTATAGGAATGTCCGACCGCCCAGCCGACGTCGGAGGCGGTCCAAAAAACCTCGTCCGGCTGGACCCTGTAGATGTTCCGCAGCGACCAGTGCAGTGCGACCGCATGCCCGCCATTGTCGCGGACGACGCCCTTGGGGATGCCGGTCGTGCCCGAGGTGTAGAGGATATAGAGCGGGTCGGTCGCGAGCAGCGGGACGCAATCGGCCGGCCGAGCAGTCGCCGCGAGCTCCTGCCAATCGCGGTCGCGGCCGACGGCCAGTTCGGCATGGCACATCGGCCTTTGCAGGACAACGCAATGTTCGGGCTTCGCGCGCGCCTCGGCGATCGCCGCGTCGAGCAACGGTTTGTAGGGAACGATCCGGCTGACCTCGATGCCGCAGGAGGCCGACAGGATCACCCGCGGCTTGGCGTCGTCGATCCGCGTCGCCAGCTCGTGCGCAGCAAACCCGCCGAAGACGACCGAGTGGATCGCGCCGATGCGCGCGCAGGCCAGCATCGCGAAGGCCGCTTCGGGCACCATCGGCATGTAGATCAGCACGCGGTCGCCTTTGGCGACGCCGAGGCCGGTCAGCACGCCGGCCAGACGCGCGACCTCGTCGCGCAGCTCGCTATACGTGAAGTGTCGGATTTGTCCCGTAACCGGGCTGTCCCAGATCAGCGCGACCCGCTCGCCCCTGCCTGCCGCGACATGGCGGTCGACGGCATTCCAGCAGGTATTGAGCCTGCCGCCGGCAAACCAGCGGAAGAAGGGTGGCCGGCTGTCATCGAGCACCCGGTCCCACCGCCGCTCCCAATCGATCGCCTCGGCGGCTTCGGCCCAGAATTCCTCCGGCCGCTCCAGCGAGCGGCGGTAGGTCTCGAGATAGCCTGTCGTCATGCGTTCCTCCCTCGGGTCCGGCGGAATTCTCCGTCAATTCGATGGGTTTCGCCATGCTCGACCCATCCTGCGAGGATGCGGGCGATGTGGTAGGATGGGTTGAGCGACGCGAAACCCATCACGGGCCGCCGAGGCGATATGAGCACATCTACCAACCCTTACGATATCGGGCTCGACAAGAACGCGGCCAATTACGTACCGCTGAGCCCGATCGGATTTCTGGTACGCAGCGCGTCGATCTACCCAAACCGGCTCGCCGTCGTGCACGGGGAGCGGCGATACAGCTGGCGCGAAGCACTCGAACGCTGCCGCCGGCTGGCGTCGGCGCTGGCGGCCCGCGGGATCGGGCGGGGCGACACCGTCGCCGTGATGGCGCCGAACATTCCCGAGGCATTCGAGGCGCATTTCGGGGTGCCGATGGCCGGGGCGGTGCTGAACGCGCTCAATATCCGCCTCGATCCGGCGACCATTGCCTTCATCCTGCGGCATGGCGAGGCCAAGGTTATGATCACCGATACCGAATTCGCGCCGGTGGTCGCCGAGGCGCTGGCGCAGCTCGAGCAAAAGCCGATCGTCATCGACATCGCCGACGCGATGGGACCCGGCGGCGAGCGGCTCGGCGAGACGGATTACGAAGAGTTTCTCGCGACGGGCGATCCGGGTTTTCCGGAAAGGACGCCGGAGGACGAATGGGAGGCGATCGCGCTCAACTACACCTCGGGCACGACCGGCAACCCGAAAGGCGTCGTCTACCACCATCGCGGCGCTTATCTGAACGCGCTCGGCAACGTCCTCGTATGGGGAATGCGACAGCACCCGGTCTATCTGTGGACCCTGCCGATGTTCCACTGCAACGGCTGGTGCTTCCCGTGGACGATCACGGCAATGGCCGGGACCCATGTCTGCCTGCGCCGGGTCGAGGCTGCGGCGATTTACGAGGCGATCGCGCGCGAGGGGGTGACCCATCTGTGCGGCGCGCCGGTCGTCATGAACATGCTGCTCAATTTCAAGCCGGGGGCTGGCCCGAGGCTGAGGCGCTCGCTCGATCGCCGCATCGAGATGATGACCGCCGGGGCGCCGCCGCCCGCCGCGGTCATCGAAGGCATGGAGGCGCTCGGGTTTCACATCACCCATGTCTACGGACTGACCGAGGTCTATGGCCCGGCGGTCGTCTGCGCATGGCATGACGAGTGGGACGAGCTGCCCGCCGCCGAGCGGGCGCGGCTCAAGGCACGCCAGGGAGTCACCTACCCGGTGCTCGAGGACCTGACCGTCGCCGATCCGGCGACCCTCGTGCCGGTCGCGCCCGACGGCGCGACGATGGGCGAGGTCTTGATGCGCGGCAACATCGTCATGAAGGGCTACCTGAAGAACCCGCGCGCCACCGAGGAGGCGTTCGCCGGAGGCTGGTTTCACAGCGGCGATCTCGGGGTCATGCATCCCGACGGCTATATCGAGCTGAAGGACCGCTCGAAGGACATCATCATCTCGGGCGGCGAGAACATCTCGACGATCGAGGTCGAAGACGTCCTTTACCGGCACCCCGCTGTGCTCGAAGCCGCGGTCGTCGCCCGCCCCGACCCGATGTGGGGCGAGACCCCCTGCGCCTTCGTGACCTGAAGCCCGAAGCGACCGCAACGGCGGAAGAAATCATCGCCTTCTGCCGCGAGCATCTCGCGCGTTTCAAGGCGCCGCGGACCGTAATGTTCGGGCCGCTGCCGAAGACCTCGACCGGCAAGATCCAGAAATTCGTCGCTGCGCGAACGCGCAAAAGGATCCGTCTGAAGGTTCCACTCAAGAAAAGGGGCGGCCGCGGCCGCCCCTGATCGACTGTACGCGCCACTACATTGGGCAGATCTTCCAGATCACCCCGGTGCCGGGGATCTGGACGCAGCGGACCATTGGCGGCGGGCCCACAAAATGCGAGTCGGCGCTGAGGTCGCGCACTGCGCCATAATCGACGACATAGGCGCAGCCGTCCGGGCCGAACCTGACATTGGTCGGGCGGTTGAACCCGTTGATGTTGGTGACGAACGCCTGGTCGCCGGTGCTGTTGCGGGCAAAGTTCTGGACCCTCAAGGCGAGCGGTGAGCCCGGCACCTGATTGAAGTTGATCAGCTTGACCTCATGGCCGACTTCGGGTGCGGGTGCCGTGGCATTCGGCGCCGAGAAGCCGAAATCCCCTTCGAGGCTGTACAGCGCCGCACCCGGCCTGCACCGGATCCGGTAACAAAAGCATCGGGCACGAAGTCGATCCCGGTGAACGACGAGTTCGCCGCCTCGAGCGCCAACGGCCCGGTGATCTGTTGCGGTGGGAACGCCAGCACATCGCGGATCGGAATGTCGTTCGCCTTCTGAAGGTTCGCAAGGCAGGTGGCCGCGATCGAACGGGGGTGGGCACACATCGTCGTTAGGCCCGCCGACCGGATTGTACACCGCCTGGCTCGTCGGGAGGCCGCCGTAGCGATCCGGCCAGCCGTGATAGTCCGGAGAGCCGTCGGGGTTCTGACGGCCCAGGTGCAATTCCTCCGGGGCGTTGTTGGAGGGTCGCGCACCGCGCTCGTCGGCGCCGTCCATCGCCGACGAGGATTCCCCCGGCCAACGGATGATCATCAGGCGGGAAGCGGATGGCGTAGCCGATTCCGATACCCCCAGGAGAAGGCCTGAATGTTGCTCGGATTGCTCAGTTGTGCTCGCAAGATCGCGCCGTCGCAGACCCCCTGTCGAACTTGACCCGTAAATGAGTTGAAGAACGCCGGTATTGTGGCCGCCGGGTTGTTGCACGCCGAAGGGGGAATAGCCACTCGTGGCTACCTCGGGCGGTCCAAAGCTCGAGATGAACACATTCTGGCTCAGCGTGATGTCCTGGCACGGGATATCGGACTGGTTCTGGCCGCCGCCATTGTCGAGACCGACGACGCCGCTGTTGGTCGTCGACCCCTGCGACCAGTAGATCCATCCGTCCCCTCTGAACGCCAGCTGCTCGGTCGGGTGGTCACCCGTCGGCAGGTTGGTGATGAACGGGGTGACCAGCCCCGTCATCGGGTTCACGGTGACGATGCGCGAACTGTTGTTTTGCCCGTTGTGCTGATGGGTCGATTGGTTGGAATCGGTCGCGAACAGCCGCCCTCCGGAGAGGCCGTTGACGAAGGCGATGTCGATCGCCGGCCCCGAGGGCTGGAACCCGCCGCCGGTCGGATGTCGGTTTGCCCAAGGGGCCACGGATCTTCGTTGCCGTTTTGGTTGAATACCAGGATGTCCGGCGTGAAGGGGTTGTTTATGTCGAACGCACCACCCGGCCACAGCGATTTCGTCGTTGCAAACGCTCGGCAGGCCGTGCCCGGATTCGAGAACGAACACCTGGAAGCTGCTCGCGTTGCCGAGAAAGGCGATGCCGGTCGGAGCATTCAGACCCGAGACGAAGACCGACGCCGTGAACCCCGGGGGAAGATTAATGGATGGCGGCAGGGTCGGATCGAAGAACGCGGTGTTGTTCATGCAACTCGGGCGCAGTCGACGGGTTGCGATCACCGTTGCGCCGCGGCAAGCAATCGGCAACGCCAAGAGCGGCGCAAATGCGCACGCCGAGGTGAGGCGCATAAGCGTTTGAGTTCCATGACTGAACTTTCCTCCCTTTCCCCTCGCTCAAGGCAAGGGGAATGTTTGCGTTGAGATTGCTGCTTTGAGATTTTCAGCCGATGGGCGGGTCGCGGATTGACCAGCACATGCGGCAACGGACGGACAACCGTCCGAAGAACCGTTGCATTCCTCCCTCCAAAGGATTATGGGCCGAAGCCGATTAACCTTAACGCTTAACCTTAACGGCGAGCCGATGGTGCCTGCACCAATGGGCCGCGTCAACAAGAATTAAGGCATGATATGGCCGATGTGAGACTCAAATGCGGCAAGGCTCATATCCCCGGGCGTCCTCCGGGGACGCCCCAAACCAACAGAGGTGAGGCGACGAGAACCCCGCACTCCCGACCCTGCGGACCGTGATGTTCGGCCCACTGCCAAAAACCTTCGCCGGCAAGATCCAGAAATTCGTGCTGCGCGAGCGCGTGAAAGAGAACGTTTGAGCCGGGTTAGACGGGCTGCGTTTACTCGGTCCGGCATCCCCGCCTTGCGAAGGCCGGCGAAATAAGTCGCTTCGAACAAGGCGCGGATCTTTGGCACTCCAAAAGGTCCAACTGACCTCAGGCGGGCGACGCTCTCATATCGGTCATCGCCGCTCAGCCTGCGGGCAAGGGCGAGTTCGGCGTTGGCGCGCTCGCTCTCCCCTTTGAGGGCGCAGGCGGAGGCGAGGTAGGCGTGGGGAAGGGGGTGCTCCGGATTGGCGGTGCGTGCCTTCTCGAACCAGAGGATCGACTCGTCCACGTGCGATTGCAGCAGATGCACCTGCCCAATCCAGTAATCGTATAACCAGATCAGCGGATCGCGGGGACTAAGGCGGATGGCTCGCTCTTGCGCCGGGATCGCCTCCTCGATCGACCCGGTAATGAATTTGCAATATCCGAGAGCCGCGATTGCGTGCACCCAATTGCGATTGAGGGCGAGTACCTGCTCGTATTGCAAGATAGCCTCTTCAAACCGCTGCTGCGCTCGCAGCACTTGGGCTTTGGCATAATGCACAAGCGCCGTGCTGGGGAACGCCGTCAATGCCCGATCGGCGAGCATTTCCGCATGTGCCAGGTCGGAAGCGGCCGAGTCGGTCATCTGATCGAGCACGCGCGCCGCCAACTGCCATGCGAGAAAACTCTGCACCTTCTCTGAACCGGGATCGAGCCCCAAAGCGCGCTCGTAGAGTGAGATCTGTTCCGCGCGATGGATGGTCTATTTGCCCGCCAGCCTGCGTTAGGTCGGCATCCGGCCACTGACGGGCGGGTGGCATGACGCCGATGCGATACCGTAAAGCCGGAGAACAGCTATGGCACAGTCAACTACAGTGATACCCGCGGACGTAATCAGGGAACTCCAGCAGCACATTGCCAATAACCAACCAAAGGCGACCGGCCCCGACGACGTGCGGCAAGGGTTTTGCAGCTCTTGGCCGGCGGCGCGCGTCGGTTTGGAGGGACTGCAGACGGTATTGAGCTTGGTTCCTGGTGTCACGATGTTTGCCAGCCCAGCCATTTCGGTTGTGCTGGCCGCAGGCGACGCCGCCAAGGGAGCGTTGTGCAAGGCCGACTGATAAGGGTGTTGGACAGAGGCGATCGGCGCCTGCCGGCGCCGGGCGATTGACCTTACCCAACCCAGCCTTGATAGGCGGCGCCGGCAATGCCGGCGCGCAGTAGACAAATTGGAGATAGACGGCGCGCGCTCGAGATCAACCCGCAATCGGTGGAAGCGAGGATTGGCATTGGAACCCTCCTTGTCGACGATGTGGTCCTCAGGTTCACCACCTCCAGGGAGCAGGATGTAGCCCGCGCCGACCAATTGTTGCAGGAGGCTCTCGCACGCGAAATGAACATCTCGATGGCGCATTTCGCTATGGGTGTGCTCCGCCGAATTCAAGTCCGATTAAACGACTCACAGATCGAGCTTCAAGCCGCGATAGCCCTCGACCGAAATAATGCCCGCGCCTATCAGCAGCTTGGCCTGACGCTGATGTGGCTGGGTCAACCGGACGCGGCGATCCCGCAAATCAAAAAAGCGATCCGGCTCAACCCCCACGACCCAAACATCGCCAGCTACTACTGGGCGCTTGGTTCGGCAAATCTCGTCTCTGGCCACCTGGATGACGCGGCCATCCTCCTCAGCAAAGCACGCGCGGCAAACCCAAGATTGTTCTTTATACATTTTTGGCTTGCGGCATCGCTCGCTCTCAAGGGCAATCTCGACGAGGCAAGGTCGGCGTTGGCGGACTCGATTGCGCTAAAGCCGGAGATCACTTCGCTGGCACGGTGGCGGGCAGAAAGCCCATGGTACACCAATCCCGAATTCGTGACGCTCGCCGAGAAGACGCTCTACGCCGGCTTGCGCCGGGCCGGTTTTCCAGACAACTGAGCATTGTCGGCGTATTGTCGGCAATCACTGACTGCCACCGGAGGCCTATGGGGCAGATCGTGTAATAAACGGCCACTGGCCGGCTGCGGCAAGAGTCTGACCGCGCTCACCCGCGCCTGAGCGGCCAAGCGAAGCTCAGCTCATGGCCGTCGGGATCGGTAATATGGAAGAAGCGCTCGCCCCATTCCGCATCGCGCGGCGCCGCCTCGATCGGGTAGCCGGCGGCGACCAGTCGGGCATACAGCCCGTCTACATCCGAGTGGTAGAAGATCACTCGGCCCCACCACGACCACTGCCGCGCAGCCGGCTGTGCGATCAGGTTCACAAAATTGCCGCCGGCCTTGAAGCTGGTGAAGCCCGCGTCCTCACCGCCATACAGCATGGCGAACCCGAGCAACTGGTAGAATCGGACCGCACGCCGCATGTCGTGCGTCGCGAGGGTGATCGCGCTGATGCCTTCGATCATCGACGGGTTCCTCCGACGTCGGCGATGCCGGCGGCGCGGCGCAGCGCCGTCGGGTACCACACATTAGACGCGACCGCGCCGGCTTTCGATCCAGTCGGGCACCCTGACCACCGACGGCCCAAGTCACTGGGCCGAATGACGGCCTTGCGCCGGAACCGGCCATTCGCATGCCACACAGGTGAACGGGTCAAATCGACCCAACTGCGACATTGGCCGCGCGGTTTCGTGGCGTCCGCTACCTGATGTGACAGCGGACCCTTGGACCTTGAGCGTGCTTGCGAAAGAATCCGGCCGTCCTTGACCCTTAGCAGACCAAAGATAGTCGCGGGCTCACTCTACCCTCCGCTCAACCGGTCACGTCAGCCGCGAATTTGACAAAGTAGGTCTAATATGTCTATACCGTATTCGACGGCAGTTCACTTCAGGAGATCGGTCAGTGGAATTACGCAGACTTGGCACTTCGGGATTGCGCGTGAGCGCGCTCTCGCTCGGCGCGATGACATTCGGAGCGTCGCAGACGCTCATGAAGGGGGTCACGTCCTCCGACGAAGAGGCGCGTCGGGTCTTTGATCGCGCTGTGGAAGCAGGGATCAACCTCGTTGATACCGCCAACGTCTACAATGAAGGGCGCAGCGAAGAACTGACGGGTGAGTGGGTAGCCGGCAAGCGGGACCAACTGCTTATTGCAACTAAATGCCGCTTCCCCATCGGCTTCGGGATCACCCACAAACCTGGGCCGCACGAATGGGGCCTCTCGCGCAAGGCGATCATGACGGCTTGTGAGGGATCTCTTCGCCGCCTGAAGACGGACGTGATCGACCTCTATCAGGTGCACATGCAGGACGGAAATGTTGCTATAGACGAGACATTGCGGGCGCTGGACGACCTCGTGACAGAGGGGAAGGTTCGGTACATCGGTTGCGCCAACTACGCGGGGTACAGCCTCGTCGAGTCGCTCTGGGCCGCGGATAGGCTGCGGACTCACCGCTACGAGTCCATCCAACTCCAGTGGTCGCTAGTCCAGCGTTCGGCCGAGCGAGAACTCATTCCCGCCGCAGCGGCGTTTGGGCTCGGTGTTCTCGTTTGGTCTCCCCTCTCGCGGGGCTTTCTATCCGGAAAATACCAACGCGGCCGACAGGCGCCGGCGGGATCTCGCCTCGACGTACATCAGGATAATTTCCGGACCCTGGACAACGAGAAGAACTGGAATCTACTCGATGTGGTCGGCCGAATTGCGGAACAGCATGAAACCACTCATTCCGCTGTGTCGCTCGCTTGGCTTCTTGCTCGCCCACAAACGTCCAGCATCATCGTAGGCGTGCGGACCGAGGCGCAACTCGAGGACAATCTGCGCTCCCTCTCCGTCAAGCTCACCAGCGAGGATCTCAAAGAGTTGGACGAGGCATCACGCCCGGACTGGGATTATCCATGGGACGTTATCCGCGATGCCGAAGCGGGCGACGCGAAGCTCCTGACTTGACGAGCCGCACTGGACAACCCGATGGCGATGCCGAGCGCCGGGCGCGGCATCCGATTTAGTCAAAGCGGACTGACCGATGAACGTAAAAAGCAGCAGGGCGCCAGGCTCGCCACAGCGCGAGGCCATTCTGATGGCCGCGACAGCGACCTTCCTGCGGTACGGCTTCAAGAAAACATCCATGGACGACGTCGCTCAGGCAGCGGGAGTTTCCCGGCAAGGCTTGTATCTCTATTTCGATACGAAGGATTTCCTGTTCAGGGAGGCTCTTCAATATCTGGTGTCGCACATGATCTCCACCGCACGTTCAGTGGCGGAGGACGAGAGCCTCAGTCTCAGGGATCGCCTGCTGGGAGTTTTTGAGGCCGTGCACGGCAGCGCGTTTCAGAGCGCGTCGCGAGAGCATGCCTTCGAACTGCTGCAGTCAGCGCAGTCTGCCGACGGCGCCCTCCTTGTCCAATTGGACCGGCACCTGATGGGGATTGTAGCCGCTCTACTCGCGGAGGCGGACGCTGCGGACCGCTGGGAGGAGGCCGGCGTCACGGTCGCCGAACTGTCAGAACAGCTCCTGATGAGCGCCAAGGGCATCAAGGCTTCCGTTGACACGCTCACCGCCTATCGGGAGAGAATGCTGACCGCCATTAGGATCGTGACGCGTAGCCCGTAAGACTCCAATGTGTTTGGTTCTGCGCGGTCGGGATGTGCGTACGACTAACGACCTCTACCGCACGGTGGCTAGGGCACTGAAGGCGTGGCCGAGTTAGATGGCGTCGGATGGTGCTGTCGCGGCGGCCCATTACTCCGGCGCGGTGGCGTCGTTCACCGAGGCCACGCACTTCTGCTTTGTGCAGGTTTTCGGACGCCGGCAGTGACGACCCCTCCACGCGTTCGGGCGGCCGGCGTCTGAAAAGCGCCAAAGCACTAAATCGCTGCGCGATAGTCAGCTGAAGCGGCTTATCTGCGGGCCCGCTAAGCAGGATACAGATCGTCGATAGCGGGCGAGGCGTCCTGTCTTGAGGATCGAGGTGTCGTCAACCTCATCCAAGACAGGAGTTTTCCATGAGTACGGATGCCGTCACCCCGCTGCGTCATCGCATGATCGAGGACATGAACGCACGGAAGCTCTGCGCTGGCACGCAGAGGGGCCACATTCACAGCTGCAAGCGGTTTGCTGTGTTTCTCAACCGCTCCCCTGACACGGCGACGACTGAGGATATCCGGCGCTTCCAGTTGCACCTGGCCGAGACCGGTGTGAGCATCTGCAATCGCAACCGCATCATGACCGGGGTGCGGTTTTTGTTTCGCGTGACACTGCGGCGACTGGATCTTGCCGCTGAGATCTATCACATCCGTGAGCCGCAAAAGATACCGCTAGTGATGAGCCCGGACGAGACGCGGCGCCTGCTGGCCGTCGCCAGCAACCTCAAGGTCCGCACCTTGCTCAGTCTCGGCTACGGCTGCGGCCTGCGCGCCAGCGAGGTGGTCAGGCTCAAGGTCAAGCATATCGACAGCGCGCAAAAGATCATTCGGGTCGAGCAGTCCAAAGGCCGTAAGGACCGCAATGTCATGCTGTCGCCGGAGACGCTCGGTCGGTTGCGCCAATGGTGGAAGGCGCGCCCATCGCGTTACGACGCCGGAGCACCGGTGGCCGAACGCTGGCTGTTTCCTGGCAACAAGCGCGGCAAGCCGATGACCACCCGCCAGTTGAGCCGCCTGTTTCACGAGGCGGCCGAGGCGGCCGGGATCAAGAAGGCCGTGACGCTGCACGCGTTGCGCCACAGCTTCGCGACCCACCTGCTCGAGCGTGGCACCGATATTAGAATTATCCAGGCGCTGCTGGGTCACGACAAATTGGAGACAACGGCGCGTTACACGCGTGTCGCCACCGGCATGATCGCCGGCGTCGAGAGCCCGCTCGACCTGCTGTCGCAGCCTCGCAAAAAGCCCAGGAAGAGCCGGAAAGACCCGCCGCCGGCGTAGCCGCCTGCCGCGGTGCCCCGTCCAGCGTTGGAGGTTGCGGATGTCTTCCGCGACCACGGGGCGGCGTGGCGCAGCGCCAATGCCGGGCACGTCAGCCTCGACCAGCTGAAGGTGATGTCGGCCATCGAGCGCTGCCGCACGGTGGCGCTCGGCGGCCATGTCGCGCGCTGCGAGGACTGCGCCGATACTGTCATTGCCTACAACAGCTGCCGCAACCGGCATTGCCCCAAGTGTCAGGGCGCCGCCGCCAAGGAATGGCTTGCCGAGCGCGAGGCCGAATTGCTCCCCGTCGGCTACTTCCACCTCGTGTTTACGCTGCCGGGTCCGATCGCCGATATCGCCTACCACAACAAAGCCGCGATCTACGGTCTGCTGTTTACGGCGGCGGCTGAGGCCACGCTGACGATCGCCGTCGATCCCAAGCGGCTTGGCGCCAGGATCGGCATCACAGCCGTGCTCCACAGCTGGGGCTCGGCGATGACGCATCACCCGCACGTGCACATGATCGTCCCGGGCGGCGGCATCTCCCTTGATGACACGCGCTGGGTGTCGTGCCGCCCGGGGTTCTTTCTGCCGGTGCGGGTTCTCTCGCGCCTGTTCCGGCGATTGTTCCTGGGCAAGCTCCTCGCTGCCCACCAGGCGGGACGCCTCGCGTTCTTCGGCGACCACACCGCCCTCACCGAGCCGCGAGCATTCGCTGCTTTCCTAACGCCGCTGCGCAAGACCGAGTGGGTGGTCTATGCCAAGAAGCCGTTCGGCGGGCCACAGGCCGTGCTCGCCTACCTGTCGCGCTACACCCACCGCGTCGCGATCTCCAATCACCGGCTGATCTCAGCCGACAAGACCGGCGTCACGTTCACGTGGAAGGATTACCGGATCGAGGGGCCTGATCGCTATAAGACCATGACACTGCCAACCGACGAGTTCATTCGGCGCTTTCTGACGCACGTGCTGCCCAAGGGCTTGCACCGCATCCGCCACTATGGATTGTTCGCCAACGGCAATCGCGCCGCCAACATCGCACGGGCGCGTGAGTTGCTCGCCGTGCCGTCCCGGGCGAAACAGCCCGAGCCGTCCGCAACCGCAGCTGCCGGCGAACCCCGCGTGCTGCCGCGTCCATGTCGCTCCTGCGGTGGCCGCATGATCATCATCGAGACTTTCGCGCGCGGCTGCCAGCCCAAACACCACCCGGCGCCCGCTACGGCAGCGATCAGGATCGACACCTCATGACGCCGTCGCCACTGATCCACCAGCCCAGTGACGCTCGCCATTCCGGCTGGCTCTCGGCCAGCACAGCCCTCGCTTACTGCAGGTCGATAAATCGGCCCGCAGTCGCCCCGCCAACCAGGTCCAGAAACGCCCACTGCGCTCGTTCAGCCCGTCACCCATACCCATCCTGCGAGGCAAACCGATAGAGCGGGCGCTTTGATCCAACCTCGCCCAACCTGACGCCGCGGCTAAATCCCCATAGAGCCCGCGGCACCGACGGTGCCCCACTTCCCGCGATTTCGTGCCTTGGCGCTTTTCAGACGCCGGCCGCCCGAACGCGTGGAGGGGTCGTCACTGCCGGCGTCCGAAAACCTGCACATTATCGGTCGCCCGTTTCCTCATCGTCACGGCAGTCTTGACCGGAACATATGGAGAACCCACGTGGTAGGCACCTTTGCCAAAACCATGGCTATAGGACGCCTGTCCATGCCGGTCGCTGCGATTGCCTTGCCGGGTCCTGTTCTATCCTGTTTTCCCGACCCGGATTCGAGGAATCTCAATCGGTTGCGCCTGATCTCTTTTCGCCTCGCGCGGAGGCGCGTCCTTCGACCCGATTCTGCGGTCCCGGCGGCACGCTGATACCAGATCCCGATGAGCAGAACCTGATGGCCGATCACCGCCGCCCCGGCCCTCCCCCATCGAGGGGAGGGAGTGCGCGGAAGCTGAGCCGGTGCTTCACAACGCGGAACGTTTACGGCTCGGCAAGAGGCGCAGCGTGATCGGTCGCGGTATGTCATAGTGGGTCCCCGCGAAGCAGCCGGAGCGACCGATGCCCGCAAAGCGCGCCTACGGCATGGACCAGGACCTGTATCCCTGGTCACCGATTGTCACTCGTCCCGTTCTGCGATGGCCGGAGGGCGCCCGGGTCGCGCTGGCGGTCATTGTCAATTTGGAGCATTGGGATTGGGAGGTGCCGCCCGGTGCGCCGGTGGCGGTGAGCCCGATGGGCGGTCCCGAAGGGTTGTGGAGCGGCAACCAGCCGCAATTCCCCGATATCGGTGGCTGGGGCAACCACGAATACGGCAACCGGGTCGGGATTTTTCGCATTCTCGCCGTGCTCGACAAGCACGGCATTACGCCGACCCTGGCGCTCGACAAGGCGGTGGCCGACCACTATCCGGCGCTTGTCGAGGAGGGCCGGAGACGCGGCGCCGAGTTCATCGCGCACGGGCTGTCACGCCGCCGCATCATCCACATCGGCATGTCCGAAGACGAGGAGCGCCAATATATCCGCGCCTCGATCGCGGCGGTCGAGCGGGCGACCGGCACGCGCCCCGTCGGCTGGTCCGGCCCCGATTTCCAGGAGACGCCGAACACCCCGAACCTGCTTGCCGCGGAAGGCATTCGCTATGTCTGCGACTGGGGTAATGATGAGCAGCCCTACAAGATGACGCCGAAGACCGGCGAGCTTTATTCGCTCGGGGTGCATGCGTGCCTCGACGACAATTACATCCACCTGCACGGCCGCCGCACCATCAATGAGGTCAATCTGCTGTGGCGCGAGTGGTTCGATGGCCTCTATGCCGACAGCGCCGTCGCCGGGCGGCTGATGGTGCTGCACCTGCACCCGTGGATCATGGGCCAGCCCTGGCGCATCCGGCACCTCGACGAAGTGCTGGGCCACATCAGCGCGCATCAAGGGGTCTGGAAAGCCACCGGCAGCGAGATCATCGACTGGTTCAGAGCGCAGTCGGCCTGATGACCCACTCCATTGTCATGGCCGGACTCGACGGTCGTGTGTGCGCGTGTACCGCTTGCCTGTGAACGGAGACGACACGATGACCCTTCCGCCCGGCCGCTTCGACTACGCTCCCATCAATGACCGCCCGATCATCAAGTGGCCGGACAATGCGCGTCTCGCGTTCTGGGTCGCGCCGAATATGGAGTTCTTCGAGTACCTGCCGGAGAACCGGCCGACACAACCAGACATCCCGCACTACTCGCGCATGGACTACGGCAATCGGGTCGGCTTCTGGCGCATGCTCGACGCGCTGAACAAGAACCACGTTCGCGCATGCTGCTGTCTCAATCTGGAGATTCTGGACCACTTTCCCGAAATAAAAGACGCTATGGTTGCCAGCGACTGGGACTATATGGCGCATGGCCTCTACAACAGCCGGCCGATCTATGACTACACCGAAGATGAGGAGCGGGCATACTGGCAGGACTTCATCAGCCATCTCAGAGAGATGACCGGCAAACGCCTGAAAGGGCGGCTCGGCGGCGGCGCCGGATACACTGTCAGGACGGACGATTTGATGGCCGAGGCCGGCTGCCTCTATCACACGTCATGGATCATCGACGATCAGCCCTGGCCGATCAACGTGCGAGGCGGCCAGAAATTTATTTACGTTCCTTATACCGGCCAGACCAACGATGCAGGCATGTTGGCGTGGAATCGTGAGGCTGATTACTTCCAGCAGATGATCAAAGACCAATTCGACACGCTATATCGGGAAGGTGCAGAAAATCCGCGTGTGATGTGTCTTGCGCTGCACCCGCACAATATCGGGCGTCCCAATGCAGCCAAGCATCTCGACGAGGCTCTGCGGTACATTCTCGGCCACGAGGGCGTCTGGAACACTACGGCTGACGATATTGCCGAGTATTATATGGCCAACTGCTACAACGAGGTATCGGCCTGGATCGCTGATCACAGGCTCACGAACCGATCGACCGGCGATCAGCTCTCGGGTCAGTCTTATTAGGCTGTTCGGTGCCGGTGGGCGGTCATTGGATGCGAATGGTCGTGTTCGGCGTAGTGCTGGCGCAATAGATCCTTGCCGTAATCGTTGCCGTTCGGCGTGCGAACCACAGTGTGGATGTGGTCGCGTGATGGCGTGTCGTTATCATAAATGATGCCGGATTGATGATCGAACTCGACGAGGATCACCGGGCTCAGGATGCGGTAGTAGAACGGGCTTATATCGTCAAAGGGGCCGATCCACGCGAAATGCGCCTCGCCCAGGTGACGCTTCACCTCGGCATAGCGAATTTCGGCGTGGCCCGGACGAATGCGGCCGACATAGGTCGCAAGGAGCGCCTCGAGACGCTCGCGCCCTTCAGCGGACAGCTCGTCATAGCGAATCCCCGCCGGATCGATCTGCCGATTATCGTTGAAGGCGGCCGTGAACAGTTCCGAGGGAAGGGCGTTGCTGATTGTCGCACGCTCCCGCTCCTCGGAGGAAAGCGCCCGCATCAACGCGTAGCCGTGCTCCTCCTCCGCCGCCAAGACGCGGGTTCCCTTGTATTTGCCAAAGCGCGCGAGCACCGGTTCAGAGCCCATGAAGTTCGGTGTCACCACGAGCTGATCGCCGAGCACGAAGCAATTGAGGTTGAGGTGATGCCCGTCTATCTGCCAGCCCCACGGCTCCGCCGGCGACGGCGTGCCAAAGACGCTGACCCAATAGAACCATTCGCTGTATTCCTCGGGCTTGCCGGTGATCTCGAGAGCGTGCTCGTTGAGCCGCATGACGTCCCGGGCAGATTGGTACCCGGCGGCGCTCATGGTTTCTCGCATCAGAGCGAGCGCGGCCTCGCGCTGATTGCCGTCGAGATCGGCCAGGCAGACGCCATGACGCATCAGCCAAGGGTGAATATTCGACCACTTCCGCCAAGCCTCGTCGCCGATCATGAACGTAGCCGCCTTCCGCTGTTCCGCGGTCAGAGCAGACAGGAACGACCGTGCGGCGTCCAGCAGAGGCGCCAGCGAGACCCCAGTCTTGTCGATCGCGAACAGACCAGGGACGATCTCACCGCTAGCGGCGATCCCGCGGAAGGACTCGGCAAGACCCGTTTTGGCCCGATCCAGCATTGGCGTCATCCGCGGCGGCAGATCGAACGGCCGCACCGCCGGCGTCGGGGGCCTTTCGCGCAACCCGAAATGCGCAGATTCTCCTGCCATGCTCGGCCCTCCTACCCATGGGTCCCCCGGTGATATAATCCGGCCGCACTTACCTGCAACGTTTAAGCTGGACCCCTGAGGGTCCGCCGCGAGCGCCTGGGCCGTTGCCCCCTTGCGTGGTCGTCCCCGCTCGCGCAGCGCCGCTGGCCTACCCGTGCAAACCTTGGCCTGCCATGCATACAAAAGCCGGCCCCGCAGCTCAGATCGCGCGCAATCAATTTTGGCCGCAAAAATTTCTTCGCTGTGTTTCCGCTGTATTTATCAGCAATATCAGCCAGCCGCACCCGCGAGGGTGTCCGATTCGAGCGCGAAGAGGAGCAGCGATCGGCCGGTGACGCCGTAAACCTCCCCAGTCGCGAAAATGCCCATCTCGGCGTCTTCGGGAAGGTTGGTATCGATCAGTAATTGCCAATGCCAGCCGCCGACCGTTTCCGGCAAGGTGAACCCGACGAGATCGTGGTAGCCGTTCAACACCATCAAGAGGGTGGCATCTTCGCCGCGTCTGCGGATGCCGGTCGGCTGGGCGCGGCCGTCCATCAGCATGCCAAAACATTCCATATTCATGTCGCCCCAATCCTCGGGTTTCATCTCGGCGCCCGAGGCATTGATCCAGGTCACGTCCTTTACGCCCAGCTCCTCGTTATAGACGCCGGTGAGAAATCGGCTACGTCGCAGGATCGGGTATTTGTGACGCAGCGCCGTCACCTGTTGCACAAAGCGGATAAGCGCCTCGCCCTCTTCCCCGATTTCCCAGTCGACCCAGCTGATCTCGTTGTCCTGGCAATAGGCGTTGTTGTTGCCCTGTTGCGTCCGCGCAAACTCGTCGCCGGCGAGCAGCATCGGCGTGCCTTGCGACAGCAGTAGAGTGCCAAGAAAGTTGCGCCTCTGACGGGCACGCAGGGCATTGACGTCCTCGTCGTCGGTCGGGCCTTCGACGCCGCAATTCCACGAGCGGTTGTCGGAGTGGCCGTCCTTGTTGTCCTCGCCGTTCGCCTCGTTGTGCCGGTCGTTGTAGGAGACGAGATCATTGAGCGTGAACCCGTCATGGGCGGTGATGAAATTGACGCTAGCCCAAGGTTTGCGGCCGCGGTGATTGAAAATGTCCCCCGAGGCGCAGAGGCGCGGAGCGAGCCCGCTCGCGGGGGCCTCGCCGCGCCAGAAGTCGCGCACCGTATCGCGGAATTTGTCGTTCCACTCGGCCCAGCCCGGCGGGAAGCCACCCACCTGGTATCCGCCCGGGCCGCAATCCCACGGCTCGGCGATCAGCTTGACGGTGCGCAATTCCGGGTCCTGGCAGCAGGCCTTGAGGAACCCGCTCTGATTATCGAAGCCGCTGGCCTCGCGGGCGAGAATCGTGCCGAGGTCGAAGCGGAAGCCGTCGACATGCGTTTCGCCCGCCCAATAGCGCAGGCTATCAGTTACCATCTCGATCACCCGCATGTGGTCGAGGTTGAGCGTATTCCCGGTGCCGGTGTCGTTGATGTAATAGCGCGGCTTATCGGGCAGCAGGCGATAGTAGGAGGCGTTGTCGATGCCCTTGAACGACAGGGTCGGGCCGAGCTGGTTGCCTTCCGCGGTATGGTTGTAAACCACATCGAGAATGACTTCGAGACCTGCCTCGTGTAGCCGCGCCACCATCTCCTTGAATTCGCGCAGGGTCTGTTCGCGCTCGTGAGCATAGCGTGGATCAGGCGCGAAGAACCCAATTGAATTGTATCCCCAATAGTTGGTCAGCCCCTTGTCGAGGAGCATGCTGTCGTTGATGAAGGTGTGGATCGGCAGCAGCTCTACCGATGTCACGCCGATCGACTTGATGTATTGTACCACTTCATTGGAGAGCCCCTTATACGTCCCGCGCCATTCTTTCGGCAATTTGTGGTGGAGCCTGGTAAACCCGCGCAGATGGAGTTCGTAGACAATAGTGTGCTCCCACGGGATGCCGCGGCGCGCTGCCTCTCCCCTCCAATCGAAATTCGGGTCGACGACAACGCATTTCGGCATGTAAGGCGCGCTGTCGCGCTCGTCGAAGGTGGTATCGTCGCCCGATTCGAGCTGATATCCGAAAACCGCGGGATGCCACTCCAGATCGCCGAAATGCCCTCGGGCATAAGGGTCGAGCAACAGCTTGTTGGGATTGAAGCGGTGCCCGGCGCAAGGCTCGTAGGGACCGTGCACGCGATAGCCGTAAATCGATCCGGGATGCACATCCGGTACATAGCCGTGCCAGACCTCGTCGGTGAATTCGGGTAGCTCGATGCGCGCCGTCTCGCGCTCGCCGGTCTCGTCGAAGAGGCAGAGCTCTACCCGCGTCGCATTGGCCGAGAACAGCGCAAAATTGACTCCCTCGCCGTCCCAGGTGGCCCCGAGCGGATGCGGCAAGCCTTCCCGGATCGGGCTCTCAGAGATGGCGACCATCGTATTCCCTTCTTGGTTGGATAACCTGGCGCAGCCGAACGCATCGGGTAAACAGCACCGGCGCACGGCAAGATCCAAGCGATTACGATGTCGCAGGCGCCCCGGCACGCTCGACGGCAAACCTACCGATGCTGTCGTGTCTTGCCGAGAGTGTCGGTTGGACCTCCGGCGCAGTTGGGCTAAAACCCGTCGCGGATGGTTATCGCGTTTTTTCGTGCCGTCGGCGCGCTCTCCGAACCGCCGATGCGGCGGGTCGTCGCGCTGAGCTTCGCACTCGCGGTCCTGACCTTCGCGCTGCTGTGGCTGACCATCGCGGCCATTCTCTACCACGCGGCCTTCTTCGATTCGCGGCTATTGAACTGGCTCGTCAACTTATTGGGGGGGCTCGCTGTGCTGGGGCTGACCTGGCTGTTCTTTCCGGCCGCCGTCACCTTGATCATGAGCTTCCACCTCGAGCGCGTCGCTGCCGCAGTCGAGGCCGTCGACTATCCCGGGCGCGGTCCGCCGCGCCCGCAGCCAGTGGGTGAGATCGTCTCCATAACTCTCCGGTTGACCCTGTTGACGCTCTTGCTCAACCTCTTGGTGCTTCCGGTTTATCTGCTGGTACCCGGGATAAATCTCTTTCTCTTTCTCGCCCTCAACGGATATCTTTTCGGGCGGGGGTATTTCGAAGTGGTCGCGCTCAGACGGCTCGATATGGGGGCAGCTAGGCGAGTGCGCAGCCGGTTCGCCGGCCGCATTTTCCTGGGTGGGGTCGTGATTGCAGGGCTGTTCGCCTTGCCGCTCGTCAATCTCGTCGCGCCGGTGATCGCTACCGCCTTTATGTTGCACATCTTCGAGGCGCTGCCGCGCCTTGTGGAGCACCCAGTGGAGCATCCCTTTGGCCGCACCCCCTGACCCGGTCTGCGGCGTAGCCATCCTTTCAACAATGTCGATCGGGTGTCCCATCCATGTTTGGCAGAAAGAAAACCGAGACAGAGGACCACAAAATGGCAGATGCGTCTGACGATTTGGGCATACCGATGAAGCCCGCGCGCCCAATGGGCCCCGGGGCGGCGCCAGGGGACAAGTCCGGGCCCCAATGGCCCGGCCAAGCCTCCGACAATGCCGCCGCGCTCGCCCGATTTGGCGCGCGCCGGCGAGACGATGGCGATGCGCCCGGCGGAGCCGATTCGCCGACCCGGCGACCCAGCGACCCGGCGGCCCAACGACGGCGAGGTCCGCAAGCTGACCGTCGGCCGCGAGATCACCCTTTCGGGCGAGATCACGTCCTGCGACAAGCTGATTATCGAAGGCAGCGTCGAGGCCAATCTCAACAACTGCCGCGATGTCGAGATTGCCGAATCGGGGCTGTTCAAAGGCACCGCTTCGATCGAGGAAGCCGAGATCCAGGGCCGTTTCGAAGGCAATCTGGTGGTCCGCAAGCGCCTCCTGATCAAGGCGAGCGGGCGGGTTTCCGGCACGATCCGCTACGGCCAGATCGAGATCGAGTGCGGCGGCCAAATCTCCGGCGACGTCCAGGCCCAACCGTCAGCCGAGCACGGCGAGATCCTCGCGGACATGCCCAGCGTGCGCGTCGCGAGCTGACCCGCCACTCCGCCGCCGCGAGCCGGGGGCGGCGGCTCGATCTCGATAATCCCCGCGAAGCGTCCGAAGTCGGCAGCGTTACGGCTTGGCGTGCGGGCGGGGTCGCCGCGGTCAGTACGCGCGCAGGGATGCTTGCAGCGAAGATGCCGCCGATGAGCTTGTTAAGCGCAAGCCCATAGGTATGAAACCTGGTGGAGGGCGACTTCGAAATCCTCGATCGTCGCGACGCCACCGCGTGACATGGCGCAGTCCCGCGGCCTTCGCTTGATCGCGGGGAGACCAGCTGCTAATAACCGCAAACGGCCTCGTCCCCTTCGTCTAGAGGCCCAGGACACCGCCCTCTCACGGCGGCAACACCGGTTCGAATCCGGTAGGGGACGCCAGAAACATCAGATATTTAAATCCACCGAGACGACCTTCAGCCTATAAATACGGAAAATATACGGAACGGCCGTATACGGACGAGGATAGACGCTAGTAGCCACCGAGCACATTTTTCGCTTCCGCCCAGCGCGGCTGGCATCAGGTATGCTGACTACGGGTCTGGGGGTTAGGGGTTCGAACTCCTCCCGGACGCGCCAATCTTTTCAAAAGGTTATGTGAACCAGAGCGCCTTATTCTGGGCACCTCGGCTTTGCGCGGACCCCACGCGCGAGTTTCTGCCGCTTTTGCAACTGGATGTTCGCGGTCACATACTCGGGCCGATGGCAGGCTCTCCGCTCAAGCGAGCGCGCAAGCAAGGTATCCGTCTCGATGACGGCAGCGTGGTGGCTTTCCCATGCATGCTGCGCGTCGCCGAGCTCCCACGAGGCTGGGCGCCGTTGGTCACCGGCAGAGAAGATCGAGCATCCTCGGTATGAGCCTCGACCAAGCGCACCATATCCTGGCGTGGCCTACCGCCGAGCTCGACCCGCCTCGGCTCGCCGTGCAAGGGCAGGTGCGGCACGTCATCATGACGATCGGCACCAAGGCGGCGCTCGACGGTACGCTCGGCCGCGAAGCTGCTCGCGAGCGCGACCGTGAGCGCCTCGTCAAGGAACTCGCGCCACGCTTTAGCGAGCTCTGGCCAGCGCCGCCGACGCGGCCGCCGTCAACCTGACGGTACGGGGAAATTTCGGGCCGGCGGCGGGGGTCGGACGCAAAAATTGCGTTGGCTCCGGAAATTGCATGCAATTTTTGAAATTCTCGCAACGTCTGTGCGCTACGGTTGGTGTGGAGGATGGTTCAGAGGGCTTTGTGGGCCGCTCGCGGCTGAGTTGCAAACTGCCGAGCCCGCCGCGCTCTTGGACGTGTGAGGACGCGCGCTCGACTTGGCTCGGCGTCGCCGTGTTGTGCGCTTCGAATGGTTAAATTGCGAGCGCCCTACGGATACGACCGCACGCATTATGCAGCCGCCGCCGCGGGCGGTGTGATTGAGTGTTCGACAGTCGATCCGGCCGACTTGCGCAGCGGCGCGATGAACCTCGTCTCCCAAGCGCGACCAACCCGACGCTCAAGCTCCTCGCGCAATTCTACATTTTCCTCGAACCACTCCCGTAACCGACTAGACCCTCTCGCGGTAATTCCCCCTGCCTGTTCCGTAGGGCTCCTCACATCGGTCCCAGAGCTCCTGAGCTCGTCCCAGCGGTTCAAGATACACGGCGACGGCGTGGTGACGCGCGGCGTTGACGAAATCGGCTTCCCACTGTGCAGCGTTGACGAGGGTCTGCCCAAGAAGACCATGAGCGCTGACTAGTTCCGGGACATCCCGATGGTCGTGGATGACGGCGGTAAGGCCGGCAACCACTTCGGACGAGCGCACCTTGGCCTCAGCAGCGGCACCATCGCCGATGTACTGAAACACGTCGAAGTTCCAGAACCTACCGGCCCGACGGGTAGCCGCCCAGACGGTTCGTGCATGAAGATTGACCACCGCGGCGAGCAGCCGCTCATGAGCAGGTCGCAGAGCGCCACGCAGCGCGGCATTACATTCGGCGAAGCGCTCAAGCGTCGTGCCGACCCGCTCCATCGCAGCAAGGGCTTGCGCCTCCTCGCGGTTTGCTAGCATCTGGTCGATGGGCACGATCGTCGATGTTTCCAAGTTTGATGTCATAGCCCTCCTCGACATCTGCAGCGTTGTCACCGGAGTCATGCCGCATCGAGAGGGCATCGCCCGATTTTGCTATCACGAGCACAGCGACCCGGCCGAGCAGGGGCGTGTCGGCATCGGTTTCCCTGAGGTGATTCAAGAGATCCTGCATGGTCGGATCTGGCGCGCTACCCCAATGTGAACAAATTAGGGTGATAGCCCGCTCGTGCTTGAGGCGGGCGAGAATATCGGGGCGGATCGCGGAGCCATCGACGCCGCGCGTATCAACAATCGCGATCCGAGCTTGTTGATCGGTTACTACGAAGCGCTCGGAACGCTGGTGAACGACCGCGAATTGATGCCGGTCGAGTGGGAGTTCCTGCGCCCTCGATAACTCTGATCGAGGAGCAAGACCCACCTCTTTGGGCGTGGCTCACGACCAATGTCATCGATGCGCGAACGCGTATTGCCGTTCGCAGATGGCTCGCGAACGGTGGGGCGCCGACGGTCTTGATCGTCGAAGCATGCGCCGACTGATCTTCGCCGCCTCACCGCTGTCGCGCGTGATGCTGCGACATTCGCGCCCGCTGCACGAGATTTATCGCGAGAGCGGCCACCTCGCTGACAATCTCCCGCGACGCGAAATCCTGCCGATCCCGCGAATTATCTTCAACGATGCCGAGTCCGCCGCCTATGACGAACTGGAGAAGTACTGCGAGGCTCTTGCCAAGAGGTTCGGCGAACGGCGCAACGCAGCCGCCCGTGACCCTGGACGACATCTGGGCCGCGATTAGCGGTTCGCCCTATCTGGCATTGCTCGGGTGTCGCGTTCTGCCGGATAGGGGCACCCGCGGGATCGAGCTGAACCATATTCCCGAGGTGGCCGATGGGACCGTGCGGACCGTTTCCCGCGAGGCCTATGAGCGGGGCTTGCCGGATGACACGCCATTGAGGTTTGCCAGCTATGGAGACCCGGCATTCGAGGCGATCCTAGGTCTCGTGAAGGCCAGTGGTATTCCGCCGGGCATATGCCGGGTCGCCGTCTCCATTCCAGGGATCGATGATGCCGAATTGGTCGGCTACGTGGGCATGTGTCGGATGAAGAATGGCGAGCCAACTCATCGCGTGTTCCTGGAAATGACCGATTTGGAGAACCTCAGTGTCGAGGGAGAAGTCCCGGTGCCGCCGGCGGCAATAGAGGACTTGCACGAACGACTGCGTGCGGTGGCCCGAAATGAATTCGGACTTCTGGAGGCCGTGCCGCGGATTGAAGCGGCGAATGAGACAGCCGGGCGCGCGCAGGGACGATTAACTCGGCTCGTCGCGAAGCATTTCATCCTTTCCATGCAGGCCGCCCGCCACAGCGACACAAATTTCGCACGGCAGCTTGCCATTCTCGACGAATTGGCAGAAGACCGCGCCGAACTGCGGCTTCCGAGAATGCCGGTCGACCAGCTCCGCTCGTTAGATGGCGTCCCGTTTGCGATACGCCTTCCTGCCGCCGGGAACGATTTACCCTTCGACGCACCGCGCCCGTTGCTCAAGGCTGCGGTCGATCTCGCTGCCCGTGAGGCGGCGGCGCTCCATCGCCGTCAAGCGGACATCACGACCGAACAAGTTCTCGCTAGGTTGTGAACAAGCGCGCGGTGCATCCTCGATAGATCGTTGGAGCACGTCGGCTTCGTCCGGACGCTCCGCTGGCGCTTGGGCGGTTTTCTCGGCCCTGGCCACCGACGGCGGGCGAGAGGGCGGCTGGAAGAAGCGTACACGCTGCCGGAGAGGCATTCCTGATCTGATCGACCGTCAGCTCGCCAGCGGCAACAGCACGCCCGGCCCACCGCCGCAGTGCCGGCCAGAACGCCGCTCGGTGCGTCGCGGATCAAAAACGCTGCGGGGGGTCGCCACGGCACGGAACGAACCCGCAGCCGCACCAGAGGCAAACGCGGGGCCGATCGGTGACATTAACGTTAGATGTGGCAGGTACAATCATTTTTTGAAGCGATCGGGGCCTGAACCGAGGAATGCGGGTTCCCGGCTCCGGCGAGGGTCGGCGGAGCTTCGGGGTTTCTGATACCCGATCCTCCTGGGCTGTGTACTGATTGATGCTGGGCGGTTTCGCCTTTCCCACCGTCGCGTTCTGTCGGCCATCATGTCGCCGCGCCGTGGGTTATGGCGCTCCCACTTGGCGATGTCTTCAGAAGCTTGGCCATGGTTATGTCGCCATCTCATGCCTGATCCGCTGCACGATACCGGCCCCGACCCCGCATTCCCGCGCCGTCTTATGGATGCCCTTGCCAGCCGCGAGGGATGCGCGGATCGCATCCTCGACCTTTGCGTTGGTCCGAGCCCGGCCGATCGGCTTACCGCTGTTCGTGCCGTTTTTGCGCGCTCTTGCTATCCCGGGATGAATGCGCTCCTGCAGGATCGCCCGTTCGAACTCCGCGAACACCCCCAGCATCTGGAACAGCGCGCGGCCGGCCGGCGTCGTCGTGTCGACCGCCTACTTCTCGAGGTAGAGATCGCAGCCCACTGCGTTCAGCTCGGCGAGAAACCCGACCAGGTGCTGCAACGAGCGCCCGAGTCGGTCGACCGACCATGCTGCCACGATATCGATCTTGCGCGTAACCGCTGCCTTCAGCAGCCGGTCATAGCCCGGACGTTTGTCGCGCCCTTTGGCGCCGCTGATGCCGTTGTCGACAAACTCCCCGATGATGCGCCAGCCGCGTCGCTCGATCGCCTCGATCAAGACCTGGCGCTGGTTCTCAACCGTCTGCTCGTCAGTCGACACCCGAAGATAGAGCCCTACACGCTTGCCATTCATGGCGTTCCTCTACAGAAACGATTCCATTCCGAAATTCTCCGTTGGGGAGAGCGGCGCCGGCTTAGTGGAGCAATCCTATGATTCCTCCGATTTCTTCTTGCCCCCTCCCCCAGGGTGGACGGTGCCGACGATCGCTTGTCCCCCGGAATGCACATGAGCGTGCTCGACCGTAACTTTCTGCTGCCCCTTGCCGCGATAGCGTTGGAGCGCCTCGACCTTCATTGTAAAGGTCTGCAGCAGCTTGGTGGCGAGGTTACCGTTGCTGTCCTGCTGAGGAATCGTCTCTGAGCCCTTCAGCTGACGCAAAACGCTCATTGCTGCGAAATGCGTGGCTACCATGTGCGGTGCCAGCATTCCCTCGATTTCGTCGCGAGCTCCAATACCGCTCACCGCCGCCAGCGCACGGTTGATATCCTCTTCTCCAGGCGGGCGCGCCGAGCCGCCATCACAAGCGGCATTAATGATATTCACAAGCATCAAGTTGGCAAAACCTGGCTCTGCCGTCCCGAATGCGGACATAGAGTCGTGCCAATTCTATCGGCTCGATACTTACATTGAGCGGCTTTCCTCGAGCCGATTTCACCGTAAGCGTTGGCGCCTTCCGCTCCCGCTGGTCATCCAGCTGGGACAGCGTTGGAAGGGTGGAGCCGCCGTCTGTAGTCGCCTCGCCCGCTTGCAGTCGGTACCTTTGCCAGAGCAACCCGCCGATTTGGTCTTTCTAACGTAAAAATACGTCTCGGTCTTTCAATACCGGCCCTCTCGTCGCCGCTCTCGGTAGCGCCGCATCCAAGAGCCGCATGAGGCCGTCCGACGAAGAGGCGGCGGATCACCAGAAACACCCAGCCGCGTTGCGGATCATCGTCATCAGTCCCATCGGGATGGTGCGGTCTCAGCAGTTGTGGGGTGCCGGTGCTCCGCCGCACACAAGGGAGAACAGCCAACGTAAGGCCTATACCGCTCGTACCTTCCGCATCCCTTCGGGCGAATTCGCGCAGCGGGTGAAGGATAATCCGACCCTCGGCGTCGTGCACCTCACGGGGATCATCGCGGCGCAAGGCGCGCTGCCGATCAAGGCCGGCGACGAGGTCATCGGTGCAGTCGGGGTCTCCGGCGCGCCGGGCGGCGAAAAGGGCGAGGCGTGCGCCAAAGCGGGGATCGACAAGGTGGCTGACCAGCTCAAATGATTTCCTGATTACGCACCTTCCTCAGCCAATTCCGATATGGTACAAATCATGAACAACGGCGATTGGGTGGAGGCGCGCAATGGCTCGCAATGTGGTCCAGTTCCAAACTCGCAATGTGGTCCAGTTCCAGAAAGGTCTCAGCGAGCCCGCTTTCGAACAGCAATACGGCACCGAGGAGCAGTGCCGCGCGATCGTCATCGATTCGCGATGGCCGGATGGGTTCGAATGTCCCGCCTGCGGCGGGCGTGCGCACAGTCTGGTCAAAACCCGAGGCCTCTTTCAGTGCTCGACCTGTCGCCGGCAAACCTCGCCGATCGCCGGAACGATCTTCGCGGTGACCAAATTGCCCCTGCGTATCTGGTTCCGCGCCATGTACCACATGACCCAGACCAAGCAGGGGATTTCCAGCATCGAGCTTGGCCGGCGTCTCGGCGTGAGCCAGCCCACCGCTTGGAAAATCAAGCACAAACTCAAACAAGTCATGATGGAGCGCGATGCCACCAAGAAACTGACCGGGCGTATCGAGATTGACGACGCCTACCTTGGCGGCGAACGCTCCGGTGGTAAGCGAGGGCGCGGGGCGGCGGGGAAGACGCCCTTCGTCGCCGCGGTGGAGACGACCGCGGATGGCAAGCCGGTCTGCGTGAAACTGGGCCGTATCCGTGGTTTTTCCAGCAACGCCCTGTCTGGGTTCGCCAAGCGTAACTTTGATCGATCGTGTCAGGTGGTCAGCGATGGGCCTGGCCTGCTTCGCCAGCGTGACCGATGCCGGATGCACCCACCAGGCCATCAAGACGGGCAGCGGGTCGGCCTCCGCGCGCACGCCAGCGTTCAAGTGGGTTAACACCGCGCTCGGCAACATCAAGGCCTCGATCGTGGGAACATATCGGTACATCAACAGCAAGCACGTCCCACGATACCTCGCCGAGTTCGAGTACCAATTCAACCGGAGATACGACCTCTCCGCTATGATGCCACGCCTTTGCTGGCCAGTGTCCGAACAACTCCAATGCCTTACTGGCTGCTGAAACTGGCTGAGGTTTATGCGTAATCAGGAAAGCATATGTAGCGAGCTGGGCACGTCGGCACGGATGAGGCGGATAGCCCTCGTGAGGAGCGGGCATGCAACCGAATACGTCGCCTGTCTTCACCCGGGGTGGGTCGGCGAAATGTAAGCGGCGGCAGCCCATTCTCGGCATTGAACCGGGAGGTGTTAGGGTGGCTTCACGAAACACAATGTCAGTAAATCGGATCGGAGCTATATAGCGGGACGGGTGCGCTCCGCTTACCTCCCTTTCCTCGCTTTCGCAGTGTCAATGTTGCTTCTGTATCGCCAATTGACGCTGTGGCCGCTGACGCAGGTACGGGCATCAGGGCGGTCGCCCAATTCAAGGCCGTTACCAGTCACCGACCGGGCCATACGTGCGACGGTCCCGGGTGTTTGGACAGGTTCCGGGGAGGAATAAGCTAAAGGCAGGTAGCCGGCTGCTGGTTTCACCTTTCCCCGAAATCAAATTCATCCTGTCTTGTTGCGGGTGCTGTGAAGCTTGTGGGCAGCCGCCGACCTGTGGGCAAGGTGGGGGAAACGCATGGCGTTTTCCCCGGCTTGTCCATAGGGGACCGCGCGGCGCGGCAGGCGGGGATCGGCGCAGCCGACTGTCCACAAATTCACGGCACCTGCTCGGCATTGCGTCAGGCGGCCAGTGCCGTCGCCGCCGTCGATTGGCCGAGATAAGCCTCGTCCGGTGTTCGCCAGCCGAGCGCCTGATGCGGACGCCGCGGGATTCTACCAGTCGAAGAACTCGCCAAGGCTGCGCTTCTGTTCGATGCCGTCGGCCGCTGGGCGCAGGTACACCCATTCGTGCTTCTCGCGCCGGAGGCGGGGCTGTCCGTAAGCCGGCAATGCGCGCTGCTCGGGGGTTGCGCGCAGCAGCTTCCATTACCGGTCTCGGCCGGAATCTGCGGCGGAACTCGAGCTTCTGAAGCGGCTCGACCGGATTTTCACCGACAATCCGGTCTACGGCAGCCGCCGGCTGCAGGTCGCGCTGTTGCGGGATGGGATCTCGGTCGGCCGCCGACGCGTGCGGCGGCTGGTGCGGGGGCTCGGGTTGTGGGCAGTCAGGCCGAAGCGGAACACCAGCAAGCGGCATCCCGAGCGCGAGGGTCTATCCGTACCTTCTGCGCGGCGAACGATCGACCAGCCGAACCAGAGCCGCGGGCGGGGGTGTGGGCAGCTGACATAACGTACATACCCATGCAGCAAGGGTTTTTGTACCTGGTCGCGATCATCGACTGGGCGACCCGACGGGTGTCATCGCCCGCCTCTCAGCACTCGGGAGATGGCGGGCTGCCCGGCAAGAAAATCGCACTCGACCTGCAGCTGTCCGATCTTGCGGTGCAGATCGTCGATCACCTTCTGCGCATCTTCGGCCGCCGGCGCCTTGCTGCCGCGTGCAAACAGCTCCCCCGCACGCTTCACCAGCTCCTGCTTCCAGATTGTTGATCATCGTCGGATGAACCCCAAACTCCGCCGACAGCTCCGCCAGGGTCTTCTCCCCCGAAAGCGCCGCCATCGCCACTCGCGCCTTGAATTCCGCGCTGTGCTGCTTCCTCTTTACGCCCACTTATCACGCCCCCTTTTTGGACCGGTCAGCCTTAGCTTATCGCGCTGTCCAAAAATCCGGAGCCGCAGCAACGATCCCGCCTCGTCACCATGCGCGAGAACCTAATCGCAGCAGCGGGACCTACCAGTCAGAGCTACTTGGTAGCAAATCCGAATGGAAGCGAAACTCGGCGGCGCAGCACTGAGCCAGTGCCGGTCGGTCGACTACCGAGAATGACAGCTACCGCCAGGCTCAAAGCCCCTTCTTGGGGAGGAGGGACAACCCGCTCCGCAGAGCCGAAGAGAGGCGCGCATCGCCGCGCTGTTCACTCCCGCAACAGATGGAGCCTGCCAAAGCGCTGCTAGGATCTGGCGGCTGCCGGGCGTGTTCATCCGCGACAACCGCTGAGCACAGGAGAACGAGGATAAACCATATGCAAACATTCGTTCAACAAAGGCGTAGGCGACAATCGCGGCAAAATCAACATTGGCGAAATTTAACTATAACGTTCTCCCAAATCTTGATCTGAACAGGCGTGAGAGGTCCGTGTGGCGCTCAAAATGGGTTAACTGTTTACGCGTGAAAATATAAAATGTATTTTGCATAAATACGGCTCGGGACGGGAACTCGATGACGCGTTATGCAGCATCCCTGATAATCGTTTTATTGGCGAACCAGGCAGCGATCGCAACCGCTGCAGCAGGCGAGCGGATCATCTTGCGCGATCCGGCTCCTATCTTCGGACAAAAACACTCAGGGCAACAAGCAACCCAAGACGCCAGAATGACGCTGGTCAAGCCGTTAGATCGCGTCGCAAGCGCGGTCGACGGCGCGGAGTTCGAGCCACGGCAAAGACATCGCTATGTGGCGTCCAGATCCCTCCGGACCCCAAGGGCTGATGCAGGTCAGCGAGGCGGCGGCGACGGATGTCGGTGGTGGGGATCGATTTGATCTGACACAAAACCGCGCGCTCGGACGAGCCTATTTGGCGCAGCTGTACGGACGGTACAAGAACTGGCCTGACGCCATTGCGGCTTACAATTGGGGCCCCCGCAATGTCGATACCTGGGTCAAAGCCGGACGACCGCTCGAAAAATTGCTAACTGGTGTGGCGGCGTACACCACGCGGGTCTTACACGATAGTGGTCTTTGCAACAGCGTCGAGACTATACCGCTTCAGCGATCGGTGAGATTTGACGGCAACTCTGAGTTCCGCGCAACAATGGCTGGTCCGTTTGTCCACGTCATATTCGGCCATTTCGACGCTGATGGCGGTGCGTTTACCAGGGACCAACAATACCTCTGCGGCACTGTGCCGGAGGGCTTTTCTACGGGTCGGACCTCTGCGCCTGAAGGAGGCTGGATTCCGACCCCGTTCCCTTTACCAGCAAATAACGGCATCCGCTCGGTTATCCTCGAGAAGCAACACAGCGTTATGGAACACAAGCTCAAGGGACCTCTCCTCCGATGCAAATGAGCGGTTTGATTCGCGAGCAGCCGGCATCCATGGCCGCTCGACAGGGCCCAGAACTTAACTCAAGAATTTACGAACAGCCGAGTGGTTCGGCCGGTGAACAATGCTGGACAGAGATATTCCGGCTTCCCGGCGAGCTCCGCCGCGGTCCCGGTGTGCGTCGATGTCGCAGAACACCGCGACATCGACGAGGTCAGCCGGCGCGGCATCCTTCCAGATCTCGCCGTAGATGTGCGCCAGATCGATCCTCTATCAATCCAGCGCCCGACCCGGTCTTCGCCGACATCGAAAACTTTCGGCCGCGCGATCGGCTGCGGGCACGCGATCGCA
>CAVOHI010000002.1:0-45831 GCA_963695605.1 uncultured Alphaproteobacteria bacterium
ATAGCCGCGCTTGGCATGGCCGAAGCGCCACCGGTGCCCACCTCGGTCCCCATCGCCGCCAGCGAAGCGGAGCGCCGCCAGCTGACCGTGATGTTTTGCGACCTCGTCGGCTCGACGCCGCTGGTCGGCGCGCTACGACCCCGAGGATCTGCGCGAGTTGATCGGCGCCTATCACCGCTGCGTGGGCGACACGGTCGGCCGCTACGCTGGCTTTGTCGCTAAGTATTTCGGCGACGGCGTGCTGGTTTATTTCGGCTATCCGGAGGCGCACGAGGATGACGCGGAACGAGCGGTGCGCGCCGAGGTCGCCGTAATCGAGGAAGTCGGCCGGCTCGCCGCACCGGAGCCGCTGAAACGGCAGTCGGCGCCGCCAGCGGCCTCGTCGTCGTCGGCGATCTGATCGGCGCCGGTGCCGCGCAGGAGCGCGCGGCCGTCGGCGAGATGCCGAACCTCGCTGCCCGGTTGCAGGCGCTGGCCACGCCCGGCACCCTCGTTATTGCGGAGAGCACAAGACGGCAGATCGGCACTCTGTTCGAGGTCGAGGACCTCGGGCCGCACCGCTCGCCGGCTTCGTCGAGCCGCAGCCCGCTTGGCGCGTTGTCGGTGAGAGCGGCGTCGTGAGCCGCTTCGAGGCATTGCGCTCGGAAGCAACGCCCCTCGTCGGACGCCACGACGAACTCGACCTGTTGTTGCGGTGCTGGCAGCAGGCTAAGACCGGTGAGGGTCGGGTGTTGCTTGTTTCCGGCGAGCCGGGGATCGGCAAATCGCGCCTGACCACAGAACTCGCTGGGCGCATTGCTAGCGAGTCTCATACTCGTCTTCGTTATTTCTGCTCCCGCACCACCAGGACAGCGCGCTCTACTCGTTCATCGTCCAGCTCGAGCGCGCCGCCGGTTTCACGCGCGAGGACAGTGTCGACCAAAAAGCCAGCAAATTGCGGAGCCTGCTGACTCCTGGGCGGACGACGATGACGAGATTGAGCGATAGTTGAGCTAATGTCGCTGCCAAATTCCGCTGCCGAGCTACGCCTCAGCTCACAGCGCGAACGGGAGATGCTACTCGAAGCACTACTGCACCAGCTCGAAAACGTGGCGCAGGAGCGGCCCGTATTAATGGTCTTTGAGGACGCGCATTGGATCGACCCGACCTCCCGCGAGCTGCTCGGCCTCACGATCGATCGGGTCGCGGGCCTTCCTGTCCTACTTGTGATTACGTTCCGGCCGGAGCTTCAGCATTCCTGGAGTGGCCAGCCCCATGTGACGGAATTGGCCCTTAATCGGCTCGGCGGGCGCGAAAGCACTGCCCTTGTAGAGCGGCTGGCTGGCGTGGCTGACCTCTCCTGCGAGATCGTCTCCGAAATCGTCGAGCGGACCGACGGGGTACCCCTCTTCGTTGAAGAGCTGACCAAGGCGGTGCTCGAAAGCAGCGACCGCACTGCCGCAGTGACAGCCAGCCCGTCGCCGGCCCTTTCAATCCCGGCCACCCTGCACGCCTCGCTGATCGCGCGGCTCGATAGATTGGGGCCGATCGCCAAAGACATCGGGCAGATCGGCTCCGTTGTCGGCCGGGGGTTCAGCTATGACCTGCTCGAGGAGGTAGCGCAGCGGCCCGCCGACGAGCTCCGATCAGGGCTCGACCGGCTCATCGAAGCTGGGCTGCTGTTCTGTCGCGGTGTCGCGCCGCAAGCGAGCATTTCTTTAAGCATGCGCTGGTGCAGGACGCCGCCTACAGCACCTTGCTGCGCGCGAGAAGGCGGGCACTGCACGCGCGGGTCGCCAAGGCCCTGCACGATAAATTCCCGGAAACCATCGACACGCAACCGGAGCTCTTGGCTCATCACTTTACGCGAGCGGGCCTGGTCGAGCCGGCGATCGAGTTTTGGCACCGCGCCGGCGCACGGAGCGTGCGGCGGTCCGCTCACTCCGAGGCGTCCGCCCATTTCCACTGCGCTGTCGATCTACTGGGAATATTGCCCCCGAGCAGGCAGCGCGACGAGCGCGAACTGGAACTCACGCTCGCGCTCGCCGTGCCGCTGATTGCCGTTCACGGCTTCGGGTCAGCGGATGTCGAGCAGTGCGCGCTGGGCGAAGGCACTCTCCGACAAGCTGCAGGACTCGCCGAGCCGCTTCGCTGCGCAACGGCTTGCGTGGAATTCCTGCCTGATGCGCCAACCGGTACCAAAGACGGTCGCGTTGGCTCGGGATCTCTTCGACTCAGCCAAAGGTCAAAGAGATCCGGCAAAGCTCGCGGTAGCCCATCGGGCATTGGGATATTCGCTGTTGATGGCCGGCCAGCTCCGGCAGGCCGACGAGATTTTTGGATAGAGGAATAGCGCTCGCAGACTCACTGGCCGACCACGAATTCGCGGTCTATGGCGAGCATCCCGGCATGGTCTGCCGCGTCTACCGCGGGCAGGCGAAAATGATGATGGGATTTCCGGGCTCGGGAGCCCGGCTCGTGAACGACGCCGTAGCGCACGCATCTCGTCAGAACAACGCCCACGATCTCGCCTGGGCGTTGGGTGTTGCGGGCCATGTTTTTCAGCTGCTCCATGAGCCGCAAACGACCCTGCGTTTCGCCTCGAAAGCCATAGAAATTGCGCGCGACAATCGCCTACCCCAGTGGCTCGCCCTTGGTGAACGGTGCAAAGGATGGGCGATGTTCCGCCTCGGCGAGCGCGAAGCCGGCCTCAAGCTCCAGCGAGATGGCATCCGGCGATGGTACGAGACCGGAGCTGCGCTGCACACCACACAATGCGAGATTATCCTCGCCGAGAGCTTTCTGCGAGACCACCAGATTTCACTGGCACGGTCTCATTTGGAGACCGCGCGGGAGCATCGCACGCGGTACAATGAAGAATATCTCGCCGCGGAAATCGACCGTCTGAAAGCGTTACTGCTGCACTCCGAGAGTGCCCCAGCCGGAATTGTCGAGGAATATCTGGGCAATTCCTTGAGGATAGCCCGCCGACAAGAAGCGCGCCTTCTCGAACTCCGAGCCGCCACGAACTTGGCACGGATCCTGATCGGGAAAAACGAGCGCGGGAAGGCGGCGGACCTCATAGCGCCCGTCTACAACTGGTTCACCGAGGGTTTCGAGACCGCCGACCTGGAGGAGGCGAAGTCGCTGCTCGACCAGTTGGCTTGAACTCGCGATGTTTGACAGGCCGATATTCCGTCCCATATGACCATCGATGGTCATCTCTCTATTCGGAGGACTGTTTTGGGGACAACGGTGTCGGTGGCACAGGCTAAGTCTCAGTTTGCCGCGCTGGTCGCTCGCGCGGAGGCGCGGCGAGAAAATCATTGTGACACGGAGCGGACGCGCGGTCGCCTGCCTCGGTCCGCTACCCGGGCGGCAGCCGATCAAATATGGGGAGCTCAGCGGTGTGTTCCTGTCGGAGGATTTGACGATTCCGGAAGAGGTCATCCGGGATTTCGAGCCGAGCAAGTGATCGCCGCCCTATTGGTCGATACCCATCTCGTTCTCTGGGCGAGGGTCGCGCCGGAACGGCTCACGACCGGCGAACGACGCGCGCTCGATGACGCGCGGTCATGTTACATGAGCGCCGTCAGCCTCTGGGAAATCGCGATCTTGATGGTGCTAGACCGCGTCGCTCAGGACCAACGCCTCTTGATGGTTCCCGAGGGGTTCGAGCTGCTTCCGGTGCTGCCCGATCATTGCAAGGCATTGGTCGCGCTGCCGCGACGGCATCGTGATCCGTTCGACCGAATGCTGATTGCGCAGGCGCGGGCCGAGCGGCTCGCCCTGTTGACCCGTGACAGAGCGATCATCGCTTACGGCACTGCGGGCGCCGATGTGGTGACGTTCGATGGCTGACCATAAAATCGCCTGCTTGAGGTTGCATAGTTCTTGGTGCGAGCAGTCCAAGAGTGGCCGTCGGATCCTGCTATTGGCTCAACTTTGACGAGCGATTTTGCTGCAGATTTGCTGCAGATGCAGCGGGGTGAAATATTCGATGCCCGTTTTGATTGTAGATTCGGGGAAAGGTGACGCGGTGAGCGAAGCCAAGCCGGGGACCGCTTGCCGGCATCAAGATACTCGACCTCACCACCGTGGTACTTGGGCCGCTCGCGACGCAGATCCTCGGCGATCTCGGCGCCGAGGTGATCAAGATCGAGGCGCCCGGCGGCGACATCATGCGGTATGCCGAGCCGGCTCGGCATCGCGAGATGGGCCATGTCTTCCTCAACCTCAACCGCAACAAGCGCTCGCTCGTGCTCGACCTGAAACAGGCGGATGCGGCGCCGGTGCTGTTGGCCTTGGTCCGGCAGAGCGATGTTCTGATGCACAATATGCGGCCGCAGGCGATGGCGCGGCTCGGCTTCGGCTGGGAGCGGCTGCGCGAGGTCAACCCGCGCCTCGTCTACTGCTCGGCGCAGGGCTACGGGCAAGATGGCCCGTTCGCCGACCGGCCGGCCTTTGACGACATCATTCAGGGCGGCTGCGGACTGGTCGCGCTCGAAGCGGCGACAGGCGGCGAGGCGCGCTTCGTGCCGACCCTGATCGGCGACAAGACCGTCGGGCTGACGATGGTCTATGCGGTGATGGCGGCGCTTCTCCAGCGCGAGCGCACCGGAGAGGGCCAGGCTGTCGAAGTGCCGATGCTGGAGACGATGACCGCGTTCGTCATGGCCGAACACATGGGCGGGCTGACCTTCGATCCGCCGAGCGGGGAGCCCGGCTATTCCCGAATGCTCGCGCCGGACCGCCGGCCGCACCGCACAGCGGACGGGCATATCTGCATTCTGCCCTACACCGATCGCCACTGGCGGGATTTCTTCCTCATCGCCGGCCGGCCTGAGCTCGCCGATGATCCTCGACTTGCCGACGCGCCAACCCGCAGCCGCCACGTCGCCGAGCTTTATGCGTTGATCGCCGAATGCGTGCGCGACGGGTCGACCGCGTCCTGGCTCGAAAAGCTCAAATCGGCCGATATCCCGTCAGGACCGGTCAACCCGCTCGGCGGATTGCCAGCCGACGAGCACCTTGCCGCCGTCGAAATGTTCCCGCGGACCGACCACCCCACCGAAGGCAGCATCCGGGTCGTCCGGCCGCCGGTGCGGTTTGGCGAGGCGGACTGCGCGCTGCGCCGACCGGCGCCACGATTGGGCGAGCATTCGCGCGAGATCCTGCGCGAAGCCGGGTTCGCTGATGACAAAATCGCGGATCTGCTCGCCCGCAAGGTCGCGATCGAAGCGGTCGAACTGTGATAGGATCTCAAACGCAATCCGAGGAGAGCGCGATGGACCCCGTTCGTTCCAACAACGGCCCCCGTTACAAGCATCTCGCCGAGGAACCGGCGCCGTACGACACGATCACGGTCGACAAATTGACGCCGATCATCGGCGGTGAGATCGGCGGGGTCGATTTGTCGAGGCCGCTCGGCAACCGCACGCTCGACGAGATCCATCGCGCGCTCGCCGAAAACTTGGTGATCTTCTTCCGCGACCAGCATTTGACGGAAGACCAGCATCTCGCCTTCGGGCGGCTGTTCGGGGAATCTGCACCTCCACCCGGCGGCGCCGCACGCACCGGGCAAGCCCGAATTGATGATCATCCATGCCGACAAGGACTCGCCGCGCGCCAATGGCGAGGGCTGGCACACCGACGTCTCCTGCGACGAGGAGCCGCCGATGGGCAGCATCCTCTACATCAAGAAATGCCCGCCGCGCGGCGGCGACACCTTGTTCGCCAGCATGTACGCCGCCTATGAGGCGCTGTCGGACCGCATGAAGACCTATCTCGACGGGCTGACCGCGATCCATGATGGCGAACACTACCGCGGCCAATACGCGAATTACGGGATCGCTGACAAACCCAGCTATCCGCGCGCCGAGCACCCGGTCGTGCGCACGCACCCGGTGACCGGCAAGAAGGCGCTCTATGTCAACGCGGGCTTCACCCGACGCATCCTCGGCGTGCCACGCGACGAGAGTGAGGGCATCCTGCGCTATCTATACCACCACATGGCCAACCCGCTGTTCCAGTGCCGCTTCCGTTGGCAAGAGAACTCGATCGCATTCTGGGACAACCGCTGCGTCCAGCACCACGCGATGTGGGACTATTGGCCCCATACGCGCTCGGGAAACCGGGTAACCGTCGCAGGCGACCGGCCGTTCTGACCGTTCGACGGGGATAGCGATCGGGGATAATCGGTTGGGCGCTCGCAGGAATGAAACCGAAGGTCGTCTTGCGCGGACTTGATCCGCGCATCCTCGCGGGGATCATCGATTGGGCCGTCCCGTCCTCAAGCTGCGCCTTGACCATTGGTAGAGGGACGGACATATAGAGAACGCAGCGTTCGTGCTCTTCCTTCGAGTCACGTGACCGAACACGCGTGAGCGATCCCACCACCGCGGTGGGAATTGGGTTCGGTCTTTATGTTTGCCGTGCCCGGACAACCCTCTTCACGCGGGTCGTCTTCCGACCCGCCAGGTGCCTGCGATAGACGCAGTGCGCCTGTTGGGCCTGATTTTTTGAGAGATCAAAACCTTGCCCAGTTTTTTCGATTTTGGACTTGCAACTCCCATCCTCGAGGCGGTCGCCGCCGAAGGCTACACGGTACCCACCCCGATCCAATCACAGGCCATCCCGCAGGTGCTCCGCGGCCGCGATCTCTGCGGCATCGCCCAGACCGGGACCGGCAAGACAGCCGCTTTCGCATTGCCGATTCTCCAGCGCCTCTCCGGCGCACCGGCACGGAGAACGGCCGGCAGCTGCCGAGCGCTCGTGCTCAGGCCCAACTCGCGAGCTGGCCAGCCAAATCGCCGAGAGCTTCCGCACCTATGGGCGCGAGCTGCCGCTCTCCACTGCGGTCGTGTTCGGCGGCGTCCCGATTGGGGCCCAGCAGCGGCGGCTCGCGTCGGGTGTCGACATCTTGGTCGCGACACCCGGGCGCCTGCTCGACCTCATCGACCGCAAATCTCTCACCTTGTCGAGGGTCCAGATCCTGGTTCTAGACGAGGCGGATCGAATGCTCGACCTCGGCTTCATCCATGCCCTGAAGCGTATCGTGAAATTGTTGCCGCGACAGCGTCAAACATTGCTGTTTTCGGCGACTATGCCGAGGACGATTGCCTCGCTAGCCGAGGAGTACCTCGACGACCCGATCCAGGTGGCCGTCACGCCGGCCGCGACTACGGTCGAGCTGGTCGATCAAGGCGTCCTTTTCGTTTCGAGCGATCGGAAACGGGATGCGCTCGCGACATTGCTGGGTAATCCGGCATTTGAACGTGTGCTCGTGTTCACCCGCACAAAGCACGGTGCCGACCGAGTCGTGCGACATCTGAGCGCGGCCGGCATCGAGGCGATCGCCATTCACGGAAACAAGTCGCAGCCCCAACGCGAGCGGGCACTCTCCGGTTTTCGCGCCGGCGGCAGCAGGGTCCTTGTCGCTACCGACATCGCCGCGCGCGGGATCGATGTGGATGGGATATCGCACGTCATCAACTTCGAGCTGCCGAACGTTCCCGAAGACTATGTTCACCGCATCGGCCGAACGGCGCGCGCCGGTGCGGCCGGCGTAGCGATCTCGTTGTGCAGCGACGAGGAACGAGGCTACCTGCGAGACATCGAAAAACTGACTCGGCTCGCGGTCCGACAGCTTCACGTCAAGCTGGATCCCATGAAGCAGTATCGCCCTCCATTGCCGCAGGAGCGGATCGAGAGCGCCCCTGCGCGAGATTTGGGTGCCCGCGGTTTTAAGCCGCGCGACCCAAGACGCCCGGGTGTCGGCAGTCGTGGCGCGCCACTCGCTAGGAGGACTACTCCTTCATCAGCTGCTGCTTCGCCTCTTGGGCGAAGTGCTCGAGTTCGAAGCGGACCTGCGCCGGGGTGATCTCTTGGCCTTTGGCAACGAGATCGTTAACGATCTTGTCGAGGACCCGTTTGTCGCCCCCCGGCTCGAACTGGGCAGCCAACACCTCCCTACCATAAGCCTCGGCATCGGCGCCGGTGAGCCCCATTTTCTGCGCCGCCCATAGCGCCAACAGCCTGTTACGTCGGGAGGTGATCTTGAATCTGAATTCCTGATCGTGCTTGAACCGGGCCTCGAATTCCTTCTCACGGTCAGCGAAGCTGGTCATGTCCTCTCTCACTCCAACCAACGCAGCGAAGCGCCCGTTGCATCTCTTATATTAGAGCGGCTGAACGGCGATGCGAGCGGGTGAATGTGTACCTTGGTGATCTTGCGCCGGCCGGACCATCGCTGGCCGGTGCTGATCGGCGCCAATCGCGACGAGATGATCGACCGGCCGTGGGAGCCGCCCGGCCGTCATTGGCCGGACCGGCCGGAAGTGGTGGCGGGGCTCGACCGGCTCGCCGGCGGGTCGTGGCTCGGGGTCAACGATTGGGGCGTCGCCGCCGCTGTCCTCAACCGGCACGGCTCGCTGGGCCCGGCGCCCGGTCAGCGTTCGCGCGGCGAGCTGGTTCTCGAGGCGCTCGACCATGCCGATGCCGTTGCCGCCGCCGAAGCCCTCACGTATCTCGATCCAACAGCCTATCGCACCTTCAACCTGATCGTCGCCGACGCGCGCGATGCCTTCTGGTTGCGTCATGCCGGGCGCTCCCGGGTTGAATTGCATACGCTCAAGTACGGGGTATCGATGATAGCGGCGGGCGATCTCGACGACCTCGGCACGCGGCGGCTCGAATTGGCGCTGCCGGCCTTTCGCGCTTGGCCCGTGCCCGACCCGGATCGCGATGACTGGTCGGCATGGGAATCGTTGCTCGGCAGCACCCGGGCACCGCCGGGCGAACCGGCCACTGCGGCCATGCGCTTCCGCTCGGACGGGTACGGGACAGTGTCGAGCGCGGTGATCGCGCTTCCCGCGCTCGGCGAGCCGGAGCGCCGGCCGATTTTCCGCTTCGCCGGGTGGCTGCCCGAGATCACACCCTGGCACAACATCGTTTTCTGAGCGAGGAGCGGAAATGAAGGCGTTGGTTCACGTAAAGCTGAAGGCGGGGGTCCTCGACCCGCAAGGCAAGGCGATCGGCAACGCGCTTGCCGGTTTGGGGTTCACCGGGATCGGCGAGGTGCGGCAGGGTAAGTTGATCGAGCTGGAGCTCGCAGAAACCGATGCGGCCCGCGCGCGTGAGCGGGTCGAGGCGATGTGCCGGGAGCTTCTCGCCAACCCGGTGATCGAAGACTATGCGATCGAGTTCTCGCCCTAAATCGCTGCCCGGAGCAAACTTCCTGCCAGCACTTCTTCGAGTTTTTTCCCCAGTGCCGTCGGGCGGTAAGGCTTAGCGATGAAGGGGAAGTCGTCGCGCGCCGAACGCGACTGGTTTGCCTCGCGCGCATAACCTGAACTCAGCAGGACCTTGAGATCGGGCCGTAGGCGGGAGGCTTGGCGCGCCAAGTCGGTTCCGCTCATTCCCGCCGGCATTACGATGTCGGTAAACAAAAGATCGACCGAATTGTCGCGGTTCAAAATCGCCAACGCTTCTGGACCATTGGTCGCGACCAAAGTTTGATAGCCGAGATCCGACAAGATGCCGACGATCATCTCGCGCACATCCGGGTCGTCCTCGACGACGAGGACCGTCGCAGCGGCAGGCGGCGTCTTGAGCCCTTCATGCTGGACAGCGCCGCGCGCGGCCTGCCCGTCCGCGCGCGGAAGATAGATCCGCACCGTCGTTCCCTTGCCGACCTTGCTCTCGATCCGTGCGTCGCCACCCGATTGTTTGGCAAATCCGTAGACTTGGCTGAGACCCAAACCGGTGCCTTTGCCGACCTCCTTGGTCGTGTAGAACGGTTCGAACGCCCGTTCCAACACGTCGGCGGTCATCCCGCATCCTGTGTCGGCCACCGAGAGCACGACATAATCCCCGGCGGGCTGATCGACCTTGTTGTCGGCTGTCGTCACATTTTCGGTGCGAAAGCTGAGGCGGCCCGATCTGCTCATTGCATCGCGCGCGTTCGCGGCAAGGTTCAGTATGGCGGCGCCGAACTGGGCGGGGTCGATCCGACAAGGCCAAACCTGGTCCTGCAGCGCGAGCGCGATTTCGATGCCCTCGCCAACAGCCTTCTGGCACAACATCAGGTTTTCGCGCAGCAGATCGTTGAGGCTGACGATCTCCGGTCGGATCTCCTGCCGGCGCGAAAAGGCGAGCAGATGCTCGATCAGCCGCGAGCCTCGCGAAGCGGCGCGCAACGCCCCCTCGGCATAGCGTCTGCCGGGGTCGCCGTCCGGCAGCACGGTCGCCAGCATCTCCAGGTTGCCGATGATCGCGGTCAGCAAGTTATTGAAATCGTGCGCGACGCCGCCGGTGAGCTGGCCGATCGCCTCCATCTTTTGGGCCTGACGAAGCTGCTCTTCGGCTGCCTTCCGCTCGGTCAGATCGCGCGTGATCTTGGCAAAGCCGATCAGCCGGCCATCCTCGTCGTGGATCGCGCCGATAACGACATTCGCCCAGAACCTGGTCCCGTCCTTGCGCACTCGCCAACCCTCGGCCTCGTATTTGCCCGTGCGCCTTGCGGTCTCGAGCGCCCTTTGCGGCAACCTCGTCTGCTGATCCTCCTCCATATAAAATCGCGAGAAATGATGCCCGACGATCTCTGCGGCGGTGTAGCCTTTGATCCGCGCGGCACCGGCATTCCAGTTCGTCACGAACCCGTTCGGGTCGAGCATGAAGATCGCGTAGTCGGCCACCCCTTGAACAAGCAAACGAAACCGCTCTTCGCTGGCATGAAGTTCGGTGAACGTCTGCTTTATCAACTCTGAGCGCTGCTCGACCCGCTGCTCGAGAGTGTCATTGAGCTGTTTGACGGCTTCCTCGGCCTGTTTACGCTCGGTGATATCGATCAGCACGTTGACTGCCCCGATCAGCGCTCCCGAACTGTCGTGCAGGGGCGTCGGGTAAGGCAGCAGATTGACGCGCGTGCCGTCGGGCCGCTCGGCGATGACCTCGACGCCCCTGACCGGCCGGTCTTCCCGCAACGCGACTGCCATCGGGCTTTCGTCGTGCGATAGCGGCGTGCCGTCCGGGCGGTGCAGACGCCAGCTGACGCACCACAGATCGCGGCCCAGCTTCGGCCGATGACCGGCGAGCTCGACCGCAGCCTCGTTAAAGAAGGTGATCCGCCCGGCAGCGTCAGTCGTATAGATCGCGGCAGGCAAGGCTTCGAGAAGCTGACGCCATGTCTCGGAGGTCCCCGCGGAGCCGTCGAGCCGGTTACCAATACTAATAGAGGACAATCTCGACTTCTTTCCTCGACGCGGGAGCAGCTATGATTAGCATGCGATTCTGTCGCCGCGCCGGACGCGCCCCGCCGCAGGCGTTCAAACACATGGCCGCGGACAGGGTTCCCTCGCATCGGGTTATTTTCTCGCCTCAACGTACGGTACGTTATGTCGCCGGTCGTGTAATGCGCTGGCGCCAGGATCGTGACGGTCTTCGGTCCCCGGAATTGCTCGACATCGAGCCCCTGATGCCGTGGTACTGCACCCAGATCGGCTGCGCCTTGGTCCATTCGCCGTCGGGTCCGACGGCGATGTCGCCCTCGATGGTGTGCGACGGGTGCGAGTGCATGCATCTCGGCAAGCTTGTCGTCGTCGAGGGTCTTTGTCGCGGCGATCGCGTCGCCCGGGATCTGCAATTCGCTATAGGCAAAAGGCGGCAGGAATTAACCGAGCAAATCGACACTGACGCCGTTGGTCGCCTCGTCGAGCTGCTTCTTGATCGCTGCCGCTTGCAGTCGGCAATCCATGACTGGCCCTCGTATAGGGTAGAGGGCTGCTCGTTGCCGACCAGGGGAATCAGCTTGTTCGCGGGCCTCGGCCGTTTATGAGATCGCGGTCCAAGGCTACTGAGCCGCGAGGCGGTTCGCTTCGGATGTCCGTTCGGCTTGTTCCAGCCCCGTCAAGATTTCTCGCGCCCGGCGCAGAGCACGGTCGGGCCGCAAAAATACTTCGCGATAACCATCGTCGGGGTATTCGAACATCTGTTGCTGCTTTTCGAGCGCCCAGCGGTCCTCGGCAATGACGGCCGGAAAAGTTTCCATAAAGCGCGCGACGGCAGACTTCCCGGGATCGGATTTGCATTTCTGACCGGCCGGCATGTTGATGATGAGCCGCCATACGTGATTGCGCCGGTCGACCGGGGTGTGGGTGTGGACAATAATGTAGCGGCGCTCGGCGTCCTTATCGCCATGACGGCCCGCCGGCCACACCCGCATCTCCACCCGGGTGACCGCCGGGCTCAGCATGTAATGCGTGTGCTCACGGTCGACGATGTCATATCCCAGATAATCTTGGAGATAGGGTGGCTGCCGGTAACCACGGGCCTCGCGGATGGTCCCTACATAGGGATTGCCCTCGCGGGTCCCTTCGTCGAGCGTGACCGGGATGCGGCTGTTCTCGACATCGCCGATATTGCCGTCGTGCAGCGGGTAGAAATGTGTGATGTCGAGCAGGTTCTCGATTAGCAACAGCGAGTTGGCTGGTACCGCCATAGGCCCGGTATCGGCTGTTTCCCATGCCGGGTCGGCGATCTCCGGTAGGCGCGGCGGCCGGACGGCCTCGGCGCTGGCCGGGGTGCCGGTCCAAACCCAGACGAGCCCGTCCTGCTCGATGACCGGAAACGGCCGCAGGCGCGCCTGCGGCGGGATTCGGCCGTCGGGATGGGACGGCACGCGGACACACCGACCGGTCACGTCATAACACAGGCCGTGATACGCGCATTCGAGCAGATCCGCCTCGATCAGCCGCCCCGCCGACAACGGCATTCGCTTGTGACAGCATCGCTCGTCGAACGCGGCGACCGCTCCCGCTGCGGTTCGCCATAGCACAAGCGGTTTTTCGGCGATTACCTGCCCTTGCAGCCGCTGCGGCGGGAATTCGTGCGACAGCCCGGCCGCGTACCAGGCATTCCTGACCAGCACGTCAGCTGCCATGTCGTCCTCCTCTACCTCAACCGCGGAAATATTCAGTCTCTCAAACGATTTTACACGGTTGCCGAAACCCGTATAGCCGATCGAGCGACAAACCTAGCGGGGACAGGGCCGTGCTTGAAACGCGTATCGCCAAGATCACGATGGTGGGGTGTCTGGCGGCTTACGCCTTTCTTGTCACTTTTGACAATCTCACCGACTACGGCACGAATTTCGAATTCGTGCGCCATGTGCTCAGCATGGACACGACTTCGCCGGGAAACGCGCTGCTCTATCGCCGTGTAACTTCTCCGGCGCTGTGGAATGCCGCTTATTGCCTGATCATTTTCGGCGAAGGGTTGACTGGCTTGACCTTGGCGGGCGCGGCGACCGCTTTGCTGCGGCAGTTGCGCTCCGGCGCGGACCGGTTCAACCGCACCAAACGGTTCGTCTCCATCGGCGCCACCTGCGGGTTCCTGGTATGGTTCTTCGGCTTTATGGTTGTCGGTGGCGAATGGTTCCAGATGTGGCAATCGCCCAGTTGGAACGGCCAAGAGGCCGCTTTCCGGTTTTATTTGACGATTCTGGCCGTCCTCATCTTCATTAACCAGAAGGACGAAGACCTCGCGATCCGAAGAGATGAGGGATGAATTCGCCGCTCAACCGGCGTATAGGGCTGCATGAACTGTCGCCCCGGGCGACAGGGACGAGCCAAGAGTGTGTGCTCCTGTGCCAAAATTTCGCACCCTCGACGACATCGATATCCGCGGCAAGACGGTGCTGCTGCGCGCCGATCTGAACGTCCCGGTCAAAGACGGCAAGGTGACCGACGCAACCCGGATCGAGCGGCTCGCCCCGACCATCGAGGCGTTGATCGGCAACGGGGCCAAAATCGTCGTTATGTCGCATTTCGGTCGTCCGAAGGGTAAGCCCGACCCGGCCTTCTCACTGCGTCCACTGGTCACGCCATTGCAAGACGCGATCGGGGGCCGCCATGTCGCCTTTGCCGCCGATTGCGTCGGCCGGGAGGCAAGACGCGTGGTAGCGGCCCTTCGGCCCGGCGGGGTCGCGCTGCTCGAAAATCTCCGCTTCCATAAGGGGGAAGAAGCCAACTCTCCCGATTTTGCGCGCGCCCTCGCCGAACTCGGCGACGTCTATGTCGATGACGCATTCTCCGCAGCGCATCGCGCCCATGCTTCGATTGAAGCGCTCGCGCATCTGCTGCCGGCCGCCGCCGGCAAACTGATGGAGGCCGAACTCTACGCATTGACCGCCGCTCTCGACAGCCCGGCGCGGCCGGTCCTTGCCCTGATCGGGGGCGCCAAGGTGTCGACAAAGCTCGACCTGTTGCGCTTCATCATCGGGAAGGTAGACCGCCTGGCGATCGGCGGAGCGATGGCAAACACATTGCTGTTGGCCCAAGGCAAGGAGGTCGGCCGCTCGCTGTGTGAGCGCGACCTGGCCGAAACGGCCCGCCAGCTGCTTGCTCTCGCCGGCGAACAGAACTGCCGCGTCATTCTTCCCGAAGATGCTGTCGTCGCCTCCGAGCTGGCGCCAGGGGTCGCAAGCCGCGAGGTCGCGATCGATACAGTTCCGCGAGATGCGATGATCCTTGATATCGGAACACGAACCGTGGCGAGCATCGGCGCTGCGCTCGACGAAGCTCGCACTCTCGTCTGGAACGGGCCGCTCGGCGCGTTCGAGATACCGCCATTCGACCGTGGAACGAGTGCAGTCGCCAAACGTGTCGCCGGTCTGACGCGCGCCGGGAAGTTGCTCAGCGTCGCCGGTGGCGGGGACACGGTTGCGGCGCTCGCCGCGGCGGGAATGGTCGACGAGCTATCTTACGTCTCGACCGCGGGTGGCGCCTTTCTCGAATGGCTGGAAGGCCGCGAGCTTCCCGGAGTTATCGCACTGGGCGACGCCTCGCGAGGAACCGAAAAATGAAAGCCTCGGATGTGATGACCCGCGATGTGATCACGGTCCGACGGGAAACATCAGTAACGAATGCCATCCGACTGATGCTCGACAACAATGTCAGCGGGTTGCCGGTCTTGGATGACGGCAAAATGATCGGCATCCTGACCGAAGGCGATCTCCTGCGCCGCAGCGAGACGGGTACCGAAAGGCATCGGCCGCGCTGGCTCGAAATATTGATGGGCCCCGGACGCATGGCCGGCGAGTACGTCAGAAGCCACGGCCGTAAAGTCGAAGAGATCATGACCACCGATCTGGTCAGCGTGGCCGGGGATACGCCGCTCGACGAGGTGGTCGGATTGATGGAGCGCCGCCGGATCAAACGTGTGCCCGTCATCGAGGGCGAAGTGCTGGTCGGCGTTGTCAGCCGCCTGGACTTGCTTCGTGCCCTATTGTGCGCCATCGAGGCGCAACATACCGAGCACCGCGGCGACGATGACATCTGCGAACAAATCATGGCCGAGCTGGCTAAGGCTGCCTGGGTTCCGAGAGACGGGCTCTCGATCTCGGTAAAGGACGGCGTCGTCGATCTCAACGGCGTCATCCTCGACGAGAAGGAACGGGAGGCGCTACGCGTTGTCGCCGAGAACGTTCCGGGAGTCAGATCCGTCGAGGACCATCTCGTCTGGATAGAACCGGTTTCCGGAACCGTCATCGACCCCCCACAGGATTAGCGAACGCCGACGCGCCGATAAACCAAAGGAGGCACTTATGCGCAGTTTTGTACTAGGATTGGTTGCTACTTTGGTTCTTGCTGCTGGCTTGCGGGACGCGGGAGCGACGCCGTCGCTGCGGAATAGCGATTCGGCCACCCATGTCTCACAGAGTTTGGTGCTGGTTAAACATCATTGCGGCAAGGGTCAACGTTGGGTCGCCGCCGGTTATGCAGAGCACGGTAAATACCGAGTTGCCCACTGCGCCCCCAAATGATCAGGCGGCGCTGATCCTCGGACGGTGAACGGCCGCTGCCGAATGTGCTGTGTCGATGGCGTTGAGGACACGCTGCAAATCGGAAAACCGGAACGGCTTTTCGAGCAACGACGGCGGCCGGGACACTTGGCCGGGGAGAAAATCGCCCCCGGACAAGGTGACCGTGGGAATCCCGAGCGCAGAGCAGCTCCGGCTCAACATGACCCCTTGCTCGCCGCGCAGCACGAGGTCGGTGACCAGGACGTCGATTGGCGAGGTTGCCAGCCACACCTCCGCCTCGACGATATTCTCGCACGCGACAACATCGTGGCCGAACTCGGTCAGAATGCCCGCGATGAACTCGCGAATTGCTCCATCCGGCTCGGTCAAGAGAATGCGCGCCATTGGCTGCTTGATCTCACGAAGCCATGCTAGGGATATCGAACGCCTTATGGTTTAAGAACGCGTTAAACAGATTTTCGGCTCCGGTGTAACAGCGCGGGAGGGTTGGATGGGGCCTGCGGTGAAGAAAAGCGGTGCGGCCTGCGGCGCGGAAATCGGCTTCGATCTCGCGCAGGACATCGACGATCCGACATTCCGCGAGGTCGAGCGCATCTTCCACGACAATATTGTTGTCGTCTTTCGCGGACAGCAGCTGACAAACGAGCGGCACATCGAATTCAGCTCTCGGTTCGGAGAGCTCGAAATCCACATCGTCAAGAAGTATCTGCTCTCCGGTTTTCCGGAAATCCTGCTGATTTCCAATATCCGTAACGAAGTCGGCGAGCACATCGGCCTGGCCGATGCGGGCTTCACTTGGCATACGGACACCTCATATCGCCGCCGGCCGAGCCGCTGCTCGCTGCTCTATGCCAAGGAGGTGCCGCATCGCGACGGCGAGGCGCTTGGCGACACCGTCTTTGCGAACACGATCGCCGCCTACGAGGCGCTGCCGACATCACTGAAGCAGCGGATCGACGGGCTGAAAGCGATCCACCGCTATTCGGCCCGCCGGCGGGTCGCCAACAGCCCGCGTCCCAAGCTCACCGCGGAGCAGCTCGCGGAAACCCCCGACCTCGCCCATCCGATTGTCCGAACCCACCCCCATACCGGCCGCAAATCGCTTTACGTCACGGCCGGTGAGTGCGCCGGCATCGAAGGCATGCCGGAGGACGAGGCGATCGACCTTATCGCCGAACTCGATGCTCATTGCGTGCGGCCTGAATTTCTCTACCGCCACAGATGGCAGGTCGGAGATCTGTTGATGTGGGATAACGCCACCTCGATGCATTTGGCGATCTGCGATTACGCGCTGCCGCAGCGCCGCCTAATGCACCGCACGACCGTCATCGGCACGGTCCCCTTCTAGCGCGGGGACGGGAGATGTTCTCGGAAATGCGCCGCGCCGCCATGACCCCGGTTTGGATCGCCCAGCTGGCGACCGGGACGAAGTCGTTCGAGCGCAACGCAGTCATCGGCAGCCGGCGCCTCAATGAATGGGGCCTTCATGCATCCCGCGTCCGGCTCGCGTGCCGGCTGGCGCAAGCTCGGCGGCGCAAGCTCGCCGGCCTCGTCTCCGAGGAGGACAGGAAGGCGTTTGATCGGGACGGGTTTGTGCTTCGCCCGAACTTCTTGCTGGACGAGCGTTTCGCGGCCCTGGTCGCCCAGGTCCGGGCCTATCGCGGCCCGCTTCGGGAGATCTCCGAGGGCGACACGATCATGCGCAAGATCGCGCTCGATGGAAGGGCTCTCGCCGCGCTCCCCGCGCTCGCTGCAGTACTGCAGTCGCGAGAATGGCGCGGGCTCATTCGCTACGCCGGCAGCCGCGACGCCGAGCCGGTGGTTTGGGTGCAAAGCATCCTGCGCCACGCCTGCGCGGGCCCGGCGGATCCGCAAACATTCCTGCACGCCGACACCTTTCACCCGACCGTGAAGGCATGGCTGTTCCTAACCGATGTTGCCGAGGATGCCGGGCCTTTCACCTACGTTCCCGGCTCGCACCGGCTGACGGTTCAACGGCTCGGGTGGGAACGGCGCATGAGTCTTTCCGCCCGCCATTCGCCGAATGCCGAGGACCGGCAAGGCTCCTTCCGCATCGATCCCGCCGAACTCGCATCCCTCGGCCTGCCGCAACCGCGCGTCTTTGCGGTTCCCGCCAACACACTGATCGTCGCCGACACCTTTGGCTTCCATGCGCGCGGCCCGAGCGATCGGCCGTCGCTGCGCGTCGAGATCTGGGCCTATGGGAGGCGCAGCCCGTTCATGCCCTGGGCGGCGCTCGTCCCATGGACGACTAGCGCCCTCGGACGGCGCAGCATATGGTCATGGAATTTCGGGGACGCCCTTGAAAGGGCGGGGCTTGAGAAAAATCGCTGGCGGGCCCGCGCTGGCGTGTCGGCCTTCGATCCGCCGTCAGGGTAATCCCCCTCAAAAATACTGCGCCAGATTGGCACGAATCCGAGCAAGTATCGGGATGTCCGGCGATGGCGGATCAAAACTCTTCCCGGTAATGGTCTCGTAAGCCTCGATATAGATCCGGGCGGTTTCGAGAATAACTTCGCTCGGTATCTCCGGTATCGGGTCGCGGTAAGGATCGCACCGAGCGGCCACCCAACGGCGCAGGTGGTCCTTATCGAGCGTTTCGGGCGGCTCTCCGGCGGCAAAGCGGCGTTCGTAGGTTTTCGCAATCCAATAGCGGCTGCTATCCGGCGTATGAATTTCGTCGGCGAGGATGATCCGTCCGTCTGGGTCCAGGCCAAATTCATATTTGGTGTCGGCGAGGATCAGACCGCGTTCGGCCGCGATGGTGCGACCGCGCGCGAACAGTGCTAGCGCCCGCTCCGAGACATTTTGCCACTGCTCCCCGTGTCAGCAGGCCGCCGCTGATGATCTGGACCGGCGTGACCGGCTCGTCATGCTCTCCCTCGGCTGCCTTAGTCGTCGGCGTGATGATCGTCGCGGGCAGCTTCTGGTTTTCACGCAGCCCGTCGGGGAAACGAACGCCGTAAATATCGCGCCTTCCTGATTTGTACATCGGCCAGATCGAGGTCCCCGTTGTACCGGTGAGGTAGTCGCGGACGACGATTTCGACGGGCAGGATGTCGAGCCGCCGACAGAGGACGACGTTAGGGTCCGGATAGTCGATGACGTGATTGGGGCAGATGTCGCAAGTGTTGTCGAACCAGAACCGCGCGATCTGCGTCAGAACCTGCCCCTTGCAGGGGATCGACGTCAGGATCCGATCGAACGCGCTCAGCCGGTCGGTGGCAATGATGATGCGGCGCCCGTCCGCTAAGTCGAAATTGTCGCGAACCTTGCCTCGGTAATGGTTCGGCAGTTCAGGAATCGTCGCATCAGACAAGACATTAACGAGATGCGCAGCAAGCGCTTCCCGGTCCAACACCGGCAACGCTCTCAAGTATTAGCGGTGCCCGCCGCCGCCACCGTGAAAGCCCCCGCCAAAGCCGCCGCCGTGAAAGCCGCCGGCGAAACCGTGTCCCCCGAAGCCGCGTCCCCCGAAACCGCGACCACCCCACCAACCGCGCCCGCCCCAGCCCCAACCACCCCAGCCCCACCCCCAGCCCCACCAGGGGTAAGCGTAGGCGTAATAAGGATAGTAGTACGGATAATACGGGTAGGCCGCAGGATAACCATAGCCCCCGTAAGCGGCCGGATAGCCATATCCATTGCCGGCCCCATAGCCATTTCCATAGCCATTTCCATAGCCGGCATTTCCATAGCCGGCCCCATAGCCATTTCCATAGCCGGGGTAATACTGCGCCCCGGCCGGCTGCGGCATCGCCGTAACGGTAAGGGCTGCAGTCGCGAGAACTGCTCCGGCAAGGGCGACGCGCCGGAACCAGTTTCGCATGGGCCGAACGAACATTGCTGTCCTCCAGTTGAGGGCCGAAACCCAAGATAACGCGCTATATAGATACGCTATTCCGCGCAGCAGTGTCCCCGACAAGTAACTGCTCGCGACCGGGAAAGCGAAACTCGGAGGGACCATGGGATCGGAAGTGAACCGCGATGAAGCGGGGTGCTCTTGGCCGAAGCTGCCACAAAACTCGCCCCTGGTGCGCGTGTTTGCTATGCCCGCCGACGCGAACCCAAATGGCGATATCTTCGGCGGCTGGTTGCTCTCGCAGATGGATCTTGCCGGCGGCAGCCTGGCGGCACAGCGTTGCCGAGGGCGGTGCGCGACGGTAGCGGTCGATGGAATGGTGTTTCATGAGCCGGTCTTTGTCGGGGACGAGGTCAGCTGTTACGGGGAGCTGGTGAAAACCGGGCGCACCTCGATGACGGTGCGAATTGAGGCGTGGCGGCGTCATCTTCCCTCGGACGAGGCGCGCAAAGTGACCGAAGCGATCTTCACCTATGTTGCGATCGGCGAGAATCGCCGGCCCCGCCCGCTGCCGCCGGTGCCCTCCCCGTAGCCGCCGGCGATGCCTCGATCTGCTCGAAGGTGCATTGGCGCGGCGCCTTGTCGGGCCGCCACCGCAAGAGACGGGTCCCGTGGCGGAACCGGCCGCCGCTGACATGATCGTAGCGAACTTCGACGACCAATTCTGGGCGCATCGGCTGCCATTCTGCGGAGCGCTCGGTGCTCCACCGGCTGGGGCCTCCCGGCGCGTTGCCGGTGAAGCCGGGCGGCATAACGAGCCCTTCGAGCTGCTGGGTCAGCGCGTTGCGGTCGAGGTCGTGCAACGTCGCGGTAAACCCGACATGGTCGAGCTTGCCTTCGCGGTTGTAGAGGCCGAGGAGCAGAGACCCAACCAGGCGCGAGTTCCGCTCATAGCGGAACCCGCCGACTACGCAATCCGCAGTGCGCCGTTTCTTGACCTTAAGCATGGCGCGCGCGCCCGCCTGATAAACGCCGTCGAGGCGTTTGGCGATCACGCCGTCAAGCGCGCCGCCGCTCGCCTCGAGCCAGCGCCGCGCTTCCGCGACGTCGCGAGTAAAGGGTGAAAGCCTCACCGCTTGCACGGGGCCGATCGATCGAAAAAAGACTTCGAGAGCCGCACGGCGCTGAAGCAGCGGGGTTTGCAAAAGGCTTTCGCCGTCGGGCGTCGCGAGCAGGTCGAACAAGAACAGGACGGCCGGTATCTCGGCGGCGAGCTTTTTGATACGGCTCTCCGCCGGGTGCAGCCGCATCTGCAGCGCGTCGAACGAGAATGTCTCGCCGACCGGGATGGCTAGCTCACCGTCGAGGACGAAGCGGCTCGGCGGCAACCCACGCAACACCGCCGCCATTTCCGGGAAGTAGCGCGTCAGCGGCTTTCCCGATTTGGCACGCAGCTCGATCTCTTCTCCGGCACAGAAAGCAAGGCACCGGAATCCGTCCCATTTGGGCTCGAATTGCCAGCCCGGCTCCTCCGGCAATTCGTCGACGAGCCGCGCCTCCATCGGCGGCAAGTCCAAGGGCAGTGGAAATCCTGCTGCACTCGGCGCCTCTCCTCACCATCAGGCCAATGCCGGCTCGATTAGCGAGGGGTCTTTGTTTTTGACGTTCCCGACACGCTTGTCTACCGGCCAAATGACCATGTCCTCGACAGGGTAAGGAACGAGCAGCGACTTCAGCTCTTCCGGGTCGGCCGCGCTCTCGCCGAGCCATGCGGGCCAATTTTCCGGGGCGAGAATGACCGGCATGCGATCATGCACCGGGGCGAGCAGAGGATTGGCGGCGGTCGTGACTATTGCAAAGCTGCGCACCCGCTCGCCTGCCGGCGAGCGCCAGGGTTCCCACAGGCCGGCCAGCGCCATCAGGCGCCGATCGGCGAGCCCAATGGCATAAGGCTCCCGATCTTTGCCGAGCTTCTTCCATTCGTAGAAGCAGTCGAACGGGATGAGGCAACGCCGTCGCGCAAACGCCTCGCGGAAGGCCGGCTTGGTTTCGATGCCCTCGGCCTTGGCGTTGATATTGGCGAAGCCGACTTTGATGTCCTTCGCCCAGAACGGCACCAGCCCCCAGCGCATGACGTCGAGACTGCGCTGCCCCGCCCTCGCATCATAGCGGACGACAGGCAAATCCTCGGTCGGCGCCGCGTTCCAATTGGCCGGTATGTTCGGGGTCGGCCGCTCAGGCGGGATCGAAAAGATCAGCTTGATCTCGCTGACATCGGAGGAGAGTCGGGCACGACCACACATGCGCCGTTAAGTGGCTCGTCGCGCCGATCCCGGCAATGCCCGCGTTGTGGGAAGGCAGAGCAGGGCGCTCGTGAATAACCGCCCTATTTGCGCATCAGCAGCCCGAACAATACGCACCTCAACAGTGAGGCACTGGCCTGTCGAGGCGAAATCTACCACGCTGTCAGCTCCCCGACCTGGGACGCGGGCCTTCACGATGCCAGTCGGCTTCGGCTATCGTTCCCGTGCAAGTTAGGGAACAGAGAATGACGACGACTGCGAACGAAACCTTTGATTTTATCGTGACCGGGGCGGGATCGGCGGGTTGCGCCGTGGCCGGGCGGCTCAGCGAGTCCGGGCGCTGGCGCGTGCTGTTGCTTGAAGCCGGCGGGCGCGACAGCAATCCGTGGATCCATATCCCGCTCGGCTATACCAAGACTTTCACCAATCCTCGGGTCAACTGGATGTTCGAGAGCGAGCCCGAGAAAGAGCTCAACAACCGCACCCTCTACCAGCCGCGCGGCAAGGTGCTGGGTGGCACCAGCTCGATCAACGGTATGGTCTACATGCGCGGCACCCCGGCCGATTACGACAACTGGCGTCAGCGCGGCTGCGAAGGCTGGGACTGGGATTCGGTATTGCCGTTCTTCAAGAAGGCGGAGGACCAAGAGCGGGGCGCCGACGATTTCCACGGCGTCGGCGGCCCGCTGCACGTCTCGAACCCGGTGCGCTCGCCGCTCGGCGACGCGATGGTCGCCGCCTCGATCGAGGCGGGCATCCCAGCCAACCCAGATTTCAACGGCGCCCGTCAGGAGGGTGTCGGCTACTACCAGACGACAACCACCAACCGGCGGCGCTGGAGTTCGGCGCGGGCCTATCTGGGCCAGGCGCGCAGCCGGCAGAATTTGACTGTCGCGACCAATGCCCACGCCACCCGAATCCTCTTCGAGGCGGGCCGCGCCGTCGGCGTCGAGTATCATACGCCGGGCGGGCCCAAGACTGCATGGGCCCGTGGCGAAATCATCGTCTCCGGTGGCGTCTACGGCTCGCCGCAGCTGCTGCAGCTTTCCGGGCTCGGCCCGGCCGATCTCTTGCGCGAGTTCGGCATCCCGGTGGTCCACGAGATGCCCGGAGTGGGCAAGAACCTGCACGACCACTTCAACACCTACCTGGTGTTCCGCTGCCCGCAAAAGGTTACCGTCAACGATATGGCGATGAGCCCGGCACTCAAGCTCAGAGCGGCAGTGCAGTATGCGGTCAGCCGCTCCGGCCATCTGTCGAATGCCGGGATCTATGCCGGCGCCTTGGTCCGCACCGACCCGCGGCTGGAGGAGCCCGACCTGCAGATCAACATGTCCGGCTGGAGCGCCATCGAGCGCCTGCGCACCGGGATCAAGCCGCACCCGTTTTCGGCCTTCACGTTCAGCCCGGTGCATTTGCGCCCCGACGGCCGCGGTTGGGTACGGATCAAGAGCCCCGACCCCCTGGCGCCCCCCGCGATCCAGTTCAATTTCCTCGCGAGCGACTACGATTTCCAGGCGCTCATCTACGGCATGCGGCTCAGCCGCAAGATCGCGGCGCAGCCGGCGATGAAGCCGTTCGTCACCGAGGAGGTGCTGCCCGGCCCCGAGGTCGAGAGCGAGGCCGACCTGATCGAGGAGATCCGCGTGCGCGGCGTCTCCAACCTGCATCCGGTCGGCACTTGCCGGATGGGGCGCGAAGTCGATGCCGTCGTCGATCCCAGATTGCGGGTCCACGGCATCGAGGGATTGCGGGTCGCCGACGCCTCGATCATGCCGCAGGTCCCCGGCGGCAACACCAACGCCCCCTCGATCATGATCGGCGAGAAATGCGCCGGTATGGTTTTAGAGGATGCCGCCGCTGCTTAGAGTCAAGCGGGTTTCCCGGATACCGGGACGTCCCAGATCTCCTCGGCATATTCGGCGATCGCGCGGTCGGAAGAGAACCAGCTCATGCCGGCGATGTTCAGAAGAGCGGCCCGGCGCCATCTCGCGGTTGACTGCCAGTGTTCATCAACCCTGCGCTGCGCCGCGCGATAGGCGTCGAAATCGGCGGCGACCATATAGCGGTCCGAGTATCTGAGCATGTCGACCAGGCCGGCAAAGCGGCGTGGGTCTTCGGGAGAAAAGCACCCCATCGCCACGGCGTCGAGGACCTCCGAGAGATCGGGTGAAGCGGCGATGATCTCGGTGGCGTCGAGACCACGTCGCCGCCGCTCCGCGACCTGTTTCGCGCGCAGGCCAAAAATGAAAATATTCTCATCACCGACATGCTCGCCGATCTCGATGTTCGCGCCGTCGAATGTTCCGATCGTCAGGGCGCCGTTCAGCGCCAATTTCATATTGCCGGTTCCGGAAGCCTCCATTCCGGCAGTCGAGATCTGCTCGGAGAGGTCGGCCGATGGAATGATGAGTTCGGCCAGACTGACATTGTAGTTCGGCAGGAACACGATTTTCAGGAGATCCCCGACCAAGGGATCGTTGTTGATCACGTTGGCGACGTCGTTCGCCAGCTTGATGATCAGCTTGGCACGAGAGTAACTCGGGGCTGCCTTTCCGGAGAATATTTTGACGCGTGGGACCCAGTCGCCGCCCGGGTTTGCCAGGATCGCACGATATCGGGCGATCGCGTCCAATATGTTGAGCAGCTGGCGTTTGTATTCGTGAATGCGCTTGATCTGCACATCGAACAGCGCGCTGGGATCGATGTGCAACCCGAGGCGCTCTCGTACGATCCGGGCGAGCACCAGCTTGTTTGCGCGCTTGACCGCGGCCAGGCTTTCCTGCAGCGCTCGATCGTCGGCCTGGTCGGCGAGACGGCCCAAAGCCGCAGGCTCGTCGAGGACGACGGGACTGCATGCCTCGCACAAGAGCCTGGTCAGCCCCGGATTGGCTTGGTGCAGCCAGCGACGAAACGAGATGCCGTTGGTCTTGTTGACGATGCGGTCCGGATAGAGCCGGTGCAGGTGGCTGAACACGCTGGTGCGCATCAGCTCGGTGTGGAGCGCCGACACGCCGTTGACCCGGTGCGAGCCAACAAAGGCGAGGTGCCCCATCCTGACCCGCCGCCCGTCGCTCTCGTCGATCAGCGATATCTCAGTCAAGAGATCGGGGTCGAGTTGACCCGTTCGCCGCGCCGCATCCAGGTGATGCGCATTGATCGCGTAAATTATCTCGAGATGCCGCGGCAAAAGGCGCTCGAACAACGGTACCGGCCAGCTCTCCAATGCTTCCGGCAACAGCGTGTGGTTGGTATAGGAGAATGTCTCGACAGTGATCCTCCAAGCCTCGCCCCACGGCACATTGTGCAGATCGACAAGGATGCGCATCAGCTCGGCGATCGCGACGCTCGGATGCGTGTCGTTGAGTTGGATCGCTGCCCGTTCCGGAAGCGTATAGATGCTGCCGAAAGTTCGGGTGTGGCGCCGCACGAGGTCCTGCAGCGAGGCGGACACGAAGAAATATTCCTGGCGCAGTCGCAATTCGCGGCCTGATGCCGTGTCGTCGCTCGGGTAGAGGATTTTGGAGAGCGCTTCGGCGCGCGCCTGCGGCGAAAGGGCGCCCAGGTGATCGCCCTCGTTGAACACGGCGAGGTGCAGCGGATCGACCGCGCGGGCAGACCAGAGCCGCAAGGGATTGACGTGCCGTTCCCGCCATCCGAGAACCGGAGTATCGTAGGCGACCGCCTTGATCGTTTCTTCCGCATGCCAGACGCGTTGCGGGCGGCCTTTGGGCAAGACCTTGTTCTCGACCCGGCCGCCGAAGTGGATGTCGTAAGCCACCTCGGGGCGTTCAAATTCCCACGGATTGCCGAACGACAGCCAGTGCTCCGGATGCTCCTGCTGCCAGCCGTCCTTGATCACCTGCTGGAAAAGGCCGTGATCATAGCGGATTCCATAACCGCAGCCGGGGATGCCGAGGCTCGCCATGCTTTCCATGAAGCAGGCGGCGAGCCGCCCGAGACCGCCATTGCCGAGGGCGGCGTCGGGTTCGGCGCTGCGCATCCGGTCCGGATCGACGCCGAGGTCGCCGAGCGCAACCCTGACGAGTTCGCTGCATCGCAGATTGCCGACCACATCGTTGAACAGCCGGCCGATCAGAAATTCCAGCGACATGTAATAGACGCGCTTGCTGCCCTTCGCATCGCTGACGCGGTCGACCGTCAGCCAGCGGTGGATGATGCGGTCGCGCAGCGCGAGTGCCGTTGAGACAAACCAATCCCGGTCGGTCGCGTTTGCCGCATCCTTGCCGACCGCCAAGGTCAGCTTGGCGAGGACGGTCGCCTTGAATTCGTCGATGTCTTCATCCTGGAGCGGCGTGTCGGATAATGCGGATGACCGGCGTGCCGCAAATTCACCCCCGCTAATGTTCATCGGCATCCAATCGAGACCCTGTCAATTTTTGATTGTCTGCGATGCGAAGCGCAGGCTGTCATCGAAACGGAAACTCATAGCTAACCCCAGAACATCCCGAGGGCAACGCCCTGTGCCTCTCTGCCGCAAAAAATCATGCCCGAGGAAGCACATGGGAGTAGAGATCCTCCCCGGAGATTAGGGAACGGTTATCGCCCCAGGCTATTCCCGCCGCGGAATCGAGCTGCCCCGAAGCCGTGCCAGTCGACTACAATTAAAGGTTGTCCCAATAATCATCTTGCGCTGTATCTGCAGCAAGTCTGCAGCAAAATCTCGCTCAAAAGTTGAAGATAAAAGCCGCGATCTAGATCCTCTCTGCTCAAATCGGTCGCTAACCCGGGTCCATTCCGTTATGCCATCGGTCATACCATGCAATACGAATTCGGCAATATTACGGCCTCCGAATACGGTTGAACGCCGCAGTGGGTTATCTGGGTGCCCGAAATCCGTAGCCCGAAGTCCGTAGGATGGGTTGAGTAGCACGAAACCCATCAGGATCGCGTCCCTCAGCACGACATGATGGGTTTCACTGCGCTCTACTCACCTACACGCTGCTATGAGTGCACCGCTCCCGATTGGCAGGGCGGCAAGGTGAAAAAATCACGTCCGAGAACCGGCAATCCGCTTTACAGTTCGGCGAATAGTACAAGCGGAGGAACGGGCCATGCAGTACAGACGAATCTCGGCGGATTGTCATCTCGATCTGCCGTGGCTCCCGGCGACATTGTTCGTCTCGGAGGCACAACGGGAATTGCGGGACCGCATGCCCTATGTCGAGGATGGTCCCGACGGGCCGCGCTGGACCACCAAAGCCGGCATCAATATGGGGCTGGTCGGCGGCATCGGGTCGGTCGGCGGCAAGTTCGTCCCCGGCCAGAACTACCGCGTCGACAAGATGGCCGAGACCGGTCTCTATGAAGACGGCAAGAAAGGCGTGCACCGCCCGGGCGATCCCGATCAGCGGATCAAGGACATGGACCGCGACGGGGTCGACGCCGAGGTGATCTTCGGCATTCTCGGCGTCGCCTCGCGGGTGCGGGACCACGAAGCGGCCAACGAGATGCTGCGCATCTACAATGATTGGCTGAAGGGCTTCTGCAGCCATTACCCCGATCGCCAGATCGGTCTCGCCTGTCTGCCTTACGGCGACATCGACGCCGCGGTAAAGGAAGTCTACCGCGTCGCCAAGCTCGGCCTCAAAGGCCTCGAACTGTCCTGCTCGTGGGACATGGAGCCGATGTGGCATCCGGTCTGGGAGCCATTGTGGAAAGCCGTCAACGATGTGCAATTACCGCTGCACTTCCACACCTTCCCGGCGATGCCGGCGAGCGTGCGCGAGAGCCTGACCGGTGATCTCCGCCGCAAGGCGCAGTTCACCAGCGTCGCCGGTTTCCAGATGAACCTGATCAACATCATCGCGGCAATCATCGGCGCCGGGGTGCTCGAACGGTATCCGAACCTGCGCATCGGTCTTGGCGAAAGCGGCATCGGCTGGCTGCCCTACGCGCTCGACCGCATGGATTTCGAGTACGAGGATCGGTTCCGCGACCTGATGAAGCTGAAGCCGAGCGAATACTGGCGCCGGCAATGCCGCGCGACCTTCCAGTTCGATCGGATCGGCGCCAAGCTCGTCGACGACATCGGAGTCGAAACGTTGATGTGGGGCTCCGATTATCCGCACCCCGACGGCGTATGGCCGGAATCCTCGAAATACATCGAGGAGCAATTCGAGGGCTTGCCGGCCGATGTCGTGCACAAGATTACTTGCGAGAACGCCGCCAAATTTTATGGCCTGATCAACTGACGCGCTCGTTCCAGTCAGTCGGCCGGTTCGGACGTGGCGGCGTATTCGGCCTCGAAGTCGGGCGCCGGCGCGGAGCGCTTTCTGGCCAGCAAGACGATGCGGGAGGCCAAGCCCGCATAGGCCGATTTCCAGTCGGCAGCCCGGCTGTGCAGGGCAGCGGCGAATTCGCGAAAAGCGGCGTTGCCTGCGGCCGCCCCGCGCTGCAGAGCGTCGGCGACGAAGGCTGCGGCGACCGACGCCTGCACCGGCGCTCGGTCCGCTGATCCGGGGGGCGGGGCGGCGCCGAATGCCCAGCGGCTCGCCACCGTGATGCCGGCGTCGGCGACCACTGCCTCGCGCAGCACGTGGTTTCGATAGTGCTCGACAGCGAGAGGAAGCTTGTCGGCCGCCCGTCCGCCACCTATCCAGGCATCGAGGTTGCCCGGGCCCCAATTGTAGGCTGCGATCGCGTCTTGCCAGTTGCCGTAACGCCGATACATCTGGGCGAGATAGGCGCGGCCCAACGCCCGGTTTTGGGCGAGGTCGAACCGGTCGCCGCCGCCGACATCGAAGGCCGCCGCCGCACTGACCTGCATCGGTCCCTGCGGCCCGCCCGGCTCCGGGCGCCACATGCGCAGATCGGCCCCGTGGCTCGATTCGGCGCCGTCGACGGCGAAGGCGACACGATCGAGATCGGCCGCGGAAGCCGGGCCGAACAACTCCGTTTCGGTGGCGGCTGGAAGTCCCGCGCCCCGCAGAATGCTGACCGGCCGGTCCCGCAGATTTGCAAAAGTTACCACTTGCATCGTCATTGCCGCCGGGCGGACCTGGCGCGGCATTGCCAGGGCGCGTTCGCTGTCGCCGCGCAAGACCCGGACGGGGCTCCTCCGCGGATCGGCAAAGGTCACGATCTCGGCTGTCTCGGCCTTCTCGGCCGCAGGCTTCTGCCCGCTCTTGTCGCGCGCCGGCGAACCGCCGCGCACGATCTTCACCGCATCCCACCCGGTGTCGGGAAAGGTGACCAGCTGCACGGTTCCGGTCTTGCCTTCGATCGCCTGCTTGACGGTTTCGACCGTAATTTGCGGCTTGGCCTTCGAGGCAGCCTCCGCGGCGCATGCCGACCACAGCGCCGCGCCTGCGCAGACGAATACGCTCGCCCAAATTCCGCCCCGCATCGCCCCCTCGATCGGTGCGGGTGATCAAAATCACCCCCAAGGCGAAGCATTCTAGCCGATACCCGGCGCGTTTCCGACGGGAATTTCCAAGGCGCCCGCCGCCGAGCGCCTTGTCATCGAATCGAGCGATCAACTAGCATCGCTTACACATCAGATTGCGAGGAGGGCGGCATGGCAAAGGTTCTGGTGATCCACGGCGCGGGGATGAACATGCGCGGCAAGGTCCAGACCGAAATCTTCGGTCCGATGACCCTGCCCGAGTATGACGAGCGGATCCGCGGCTATGCCGCCGAACTCGGCCTCGAGGTCGAGATCTTCCACTCGAACATCGAAGGCGAGATCGTAAACAGGATATACGAGGCGAACGACAAGGGCTTCGACGCGGCGCTGTTCAACCCGGCAGCGTTCGGGACCGGCTACCCGGCGCTGGTCGCAGCGATCTCGCAGGTCAAATTCCCGACGATCGAGGTTCATATCTCAAACCCGATAAGACGCGGCCCGGCTTCCGAAACGGCGCGGGTCAGCCACGGCATCGTCGCCGGTTTCGGGTTGCCGGGATATTATCTGGCGCTGCGCGGCGTGCGCGACATGCTGGCGGCCAAGAAGTGATCAACGCCGCCATCGTCGGCCTCGGCCGCTGGGGCCGAACGCTCGTCGGTTCGGTCCAGGGAAAGAGCAGCGCGATCCGCTTCACGGCAGGCCATACCCGCACCCGCGCCTCGGCCGAGGCGTTCTGCGCCGAGAACGGGATCGCGCTCAAAGACGATCTCGAGCAGATCCTCGCCGACCCGGCAATCGATGCGGTCGTGTTTGCGACGCCGCACAGCCAGCACGGCGCCCAGGTCGAGCGCACCGCGGCGGCCGGCAAGCACGTCTTCATGGAAAAGCCGTTTACCCTCGACTTGAAGAGCGCCGAGGCGGCGCTCGACGCGGTGGCGCGGGCCGGGGTGGTGCTGGCTGTCGCCTATCCTCGACGGTTTCACCCGGCGATGATCGAGCTGAAGACGCGGATAACGGACGGCCGTCTCGGCACCGTCAGTCACTGCGAGAGCGCGCAGACATCGCCGACCGGGCTCTCGATGGATCCGAATTATTGGCGGTCCGACCCGCAAGAGGCCCCGGCCGGGGCGATGACCGCTACCGGCGTGCACAATCTCGATGCAATGATCTATCTGTTCGGCAGGATCGACGAGGTCTACTGCGTCAGCCTGCGCCGGGTCATGCCGCGGCTCGAGGATACGACCACGATCCTGCTCGGCCTCGCCAATGGGATCTCGGCGACCCTCTACTGCTCGCTCGTCACGGCGCCAGCCTATCGCTTCGCGGTTTACGGGACGAAGGGCGCCGTCGAGCTTGCGACACCGGAGCTCGAATTCCGCTTTACGCCGGTTACCGAGCGGCCGGCGACCGGCCGGCATATGGCGCCTGCGCCCGAAATCATCGAGTACAAGGGCTTCAACGCGCTGGCCGCCGAGCTCGAAGGCTTCGCGGCAGCGATCAACGGCGAACGCCCCTACCCGATCACCCCCGAGGAAGTGCTGCACGGTGTTGCCGCCTTCGAGGCGATCGTCCGTTCGGCGGCGCTCCACCAGCCGGTGAAGGTCTCGCAATGCCTGTAACGGTGCTCTACCCCGAGGAACGGCAGATCCCGGACGACGGCCTGGAAGCCGAGATCTTCGGTCCTGAAGTCCGCACTCATGCGGCGACACGCCAAGACCCTCGCCGACCTCGACCCCGCCGACTGCGCCGAGGTCGACGGGCTGATGATCATGCGCTATGCCGTCACACCCGAGGACATCGCAGCGATTTCCCCGACTGCGCGCGATCGTGCGCATGGGGGTCGGCTACGACAGGATCGCGCGGCCGGCCGCGGCGGCGCGCAACATCCTCGTCTGCAACGTGCCCGACTACGGCACCACCGAGGTGGCCGACCATGCGATGGCGCTGGCGCTGTCATTGCGCCGCGGCGTGATCCTCTATCACGAGCGGCAGCGGCAGAACCCGCCGGCGCCGTGGGGGCCCGTCAAAGGCGAGCTGATCCGGCGCTTCGGGGTGCAGACCTTCGGCATCGTCGGGCTCGGGCGGATCGGCACCGCGGTCGCGCTGCGGGCGCGCGCCTTCGGGTTTCGGGTCATGTTTTACGATCCGCACTTGCCGAACGGCGCCGAGCTGGCGCTCGGCATCGGCCGCGCCGCCACTCTCGAGGATCTGCTGCGCCAGACCGACACATTGTCGGTTCACACGCCGCTGACACCCGAGACCCGCGGCATGCTCGGCGCTCGCCGAGCTCGCGCTGCTGCGCAAGGGCGCGGTGGTGGTCAACACCGCACGCGGGCCGATCATCGACCTCGATGCGCTGCTGGCGCTGTTGCGCGACGGCCATATCGCCGCCGCCGGGCTCGACGTATTGCCGGTCGAGCCCCCGGTCGAGCCGATCCCCGAGCTGTTGCGCGCCTACCGCGCCCGCGAGCCGTGGCTCGAAGGCCGCCTGGTCGTCACCCCGCACGCCGCCTGGTTCACCCCCGAATCGGAGCGCGACACGCGGGTCAAATCGGCCGAGACGATGCGCGCGGCCTTACTGACCAACCGCCCGCAGAACGTCATCACCCCCGACATGTTCTAATTCTGGCCGATAAGTCCTGGCTGCGCTGGAAATGGAGTACTCAGGGCATACTGGATATTGCGGGCCGGGGATTCGTCTTATTCTGCTCGCGAGATGCAGCAACTCGATCTGTTCCGCTACGTCCCGGCTCCGCCGGAACCCCCTCCCTCTGACGAGGTGGCGCGCCCGGTAATCGGGCCGGAGAGCATCGAGGACGAGGAGCTGATTGGCCGCGCTGCCCCGTGCAGGCCTCGCACACAGTGTCGCTCTCGCCGCCGAAGCGGGGCGGCGGCGCATGACCGCCGCGGTCCCCGCCCTCGAAGCTCTGTGCCGCCGTTTTGCCGGTTTCGGCGCCGACCGGATCGTGCCCGAACAGGCGGCCGCGATTGATGCTCTCGCCCGGATCGCCGGCGCGGATGCGGCAGGAGCGCTCGCTCGGCTGATCGCCAGGAGGATCGTTCAGGGGCCGTGTCTGCAACGAGCCGTTGCCGCAGCCGCATGCCTTGGGGCCAAATTGCCAGCGGCCACGGTGCTGGAGCTGCTGCGCCACGATGATCCGCAGATTCGCGCGGACGCGTGCCGGTTCGCCCAGGCCTCGCCGGTTGTGGTTGCGCAATTGCGCGATCTGCTGGACGACCTTCAACGGCCGGTGCGAATGGCGGCCGCGTGCACTCTCGGGCTCATGGGACGCAACGAGGTCCGCCCGCTCCTCGCCCGCTATCTTCGGGAGGAACCGTCGGCGCAGCTCATCGATGCCGTCGCTCCGGTCGCCGACGAGGAGTGCATTATCCTGCTCGGGCGGATCGGCCGCACCATGCCTGCCCTCTCGGCGGCAGCGCTCGATGCCCTGAATTCGATTGACCATCCACGCGCGTCGAGAATCGCTGCCGAAATCGGTGTTCCCTCCAGCAACGGGTAATTCATGATACTGATCCGCTTCGCTTGCGCCGTCCTGGCGCTTGCCATCGCTGCCGCTGCGACGCCGCTCGGGCGCGTCGATGCGGCGGCCAACCAGGTGATCGAGATGCCGAATGGATTGAAATACACCGACACCAAGACCGGCGACGGCTCTACGGCAACACCGGGCAACAAGGTCTCGGTGCATTATACCGGATGGCTGTACAACAACGGGGCCAAAGGGGCGAAGTTCGACAGCTCGCTCGACCGTGGCCAGCCGTTTCAATTCACCCTCGGGGCGCACCAGGTCATTGCCGGGTGGGACGAAGGCGTCGCCGGGATGAAAGTTGGCGGCAAGCGCACCCTGATCATCCCGCCCGAGCTCGGCTATGGCGCCCGCGGCGCCGGCGGGGTCATCCCGCCAAACGCCACATTGATGTTCGACGTCGAGCTGCTCGGAGTTCAGTAGCCCGCGGTGGCATGAACCACGATCATCAAAGCCATCCGCACGCGGTGCTTGGGCGTGCTCTTCCGGGCTACGGGCGGGCCTTTGCGATCGGGATCGCGGTAAATCTCGCCTATGTCGGCGCCGAGGCGGTTGCCGGGATCGTCTCCGGCTCGCTCGCGTTGCTCGCCGATGCCGGTCACAATCTCGAGCGACGTGCTCGGCCTTTCGTTGTCCTGGGGGGCCGCGGTGCTGAGCCGCCGCCAGCCGAGCGGGCGGTTCACCTATGGGTTGCGCAGCAGCTCGATCCTCGCCGCGCTCGCCAACGCGATCATTCTGCTGGTAGTGACCGGCGGGATCGCCTGGGAGGCGATCTGGCGCATCGCCCATCCGGTGCCGGTCGCCAGCGGCATCGTCGTCGCGGTCGCCGCCGTCGGCATTTTTGTCAATGGCGGGACGGCGCTGCTCTTTTCCGCCGGTGCCGGCGACCTCAATGTAAAAAGCGCCTTTTTCCACATGGCGGCGGATGCGCTCGTCACCGCCGGTGTCGTGGCCGCCGGTGTCGTGATCTGGCTGACCAATTGGCTGTGGCTCGATCCGGCTGGTCAGCCTCATTGTTTCAGCCGTCATCGTGTTCGGCACCTGGGGCCTCTTGAAGAGCGCCATCGGCCTTGCGTTGGACGCGGTGCCGGAAGGCCTCGACGCTGCCGCGGTGCGCACGCATCTGCTGGCTCTGCCCGGAGTAGCCGGGACTGCACGATCTGCACATCTGGGGCATGAGCACCACGGAGACGGCGCTGACCTGCCATCTGATCATGCCGACTGGTCACCCCGGCGATGCCGTGCTCAACGAAATGGCGCAGCAGCTGCACCATCGCTTCGGCATTCAGCACGCGACGATCCAGATCGAGCTCGCCGACAGCGACGAGGCCTGCGCGCTGACCCCCGAACACGTCGTGTGAGGCCGTTGCCCCGGCGCCGCGCCGGGACTAGCTTTGATCCATCTTAGGCGTTCTTCCGTGGAGGAAAGAATGAGCGAACGTGCCCATGTCCGCGAAGTGGGGCTCCGCGACGGACTGCAGAGCATCGCCGAAATCATGCCGACCGAGCAGAAAATCGCTTGGCTCGATGCCGAGCACGCCGCGGGGGTGCGCGAGATCGAGGTCAGCTCGTTTGTCCCGCCGAAGCTCTTGCCGCAACTCGCCGACGCCGAGGCGGTCGTGCGCTCATGCGCTGACCCTGCCCGGCCTTACCGTCTCGGCGCTGATCCCGAACCTGAAGGGTGCCGAGCGCGGCCTGGCGCTCGGCGTCCACGAGATGAATTTCGTGCTGTCGGTCAGCGAGGGACACAACCGCTCGAACGTTCGCCGCAGCACCGCGGAATCGGTCGAGGATTTTCGCCGGGTCGTGGCGCTGTGCCGGACCGCGCCGGAAGACCGGCGACCGCGCGTCGCCTGCGGGCTCGCCACCGCCTTCGGCTGCACGATCGAGGGTGCGGTCGACGAGGACCGGGTGCGCCGCATCGCTGTCGAAGTCGCCGAGGCCGGGGCCGACGCGATCGCTCTCGCCGACACGGTCGGCTACGGCCAGCCCGCGGCGGTCGAGCGCGTCTTCCGCCGGGTCATGGCCGATGTCGCACCATTGCCGGTGTCCGGCCATTTCCACGACACGCGTGGGCTCGGTCTCGCCAACGTGCTCGCCGCTCTCAATGCCGGCGCGCGCGCCTTCGACGCGTCGCTCGGCGGCCTCGGCGGCTGTCCTTACGCGCCGGGCGCCACCGGCAACATCGTCACCGAGGACCTCGCCTTCATGCTCGAGGCGATGGGCTTCGAAACCGGGATCGACCTCGACTCGCTGATCGCGCTCCGCGATCTCGTCCACGGTTTCCTGCCGAATGTCGAACAGCACGGGGCGATCGCCAAGGCCGGGCTGCCAAAGAATTTCCGCCCCGCCCCCTTGGCGCAAGCGGCGGAGTAGCTCGGAGCCCCGTCGCCGAGTTGGCCTCGCGTGCGGGGAGACCTACGAAGACCCGTCCGACTTGACGCGTCGACAACGCTACTCCTCACTCGTGCGAGACGGCCTTGTTGTCTTCGGCGACGATCTGCGGCGACCCGTCTGCGAAACGGACGGTGTATGAGTGGTGACCTCAAATACGGATTGGCGCCAGGCCGAGTTCCCGCCGCCGAAGGCGCGACAATGCGCTCTCAACCGGCGGCCGAAACGCCCCCCATGAACCGGTGAAAGCGGGCGAGGAAGCCGCGGGTGCGCGGGTTTTGCGGGTTTTCGAGGAGCTGTGAGGGCGGACCGCTCTCGACGATTACCCCGTCGCTCATGAAGGCGACGAGATCGGCGACCTCATGGGCAAAGGCCACCTCGTGGGTGACGATGACCATGGTCATTCCCTCCCGGGCGAGCTGCTCGATGACCCCCAAGACTTCGCCGACCAGCTCGGGGTCGAGCGCCGAAGTGACCTCGTCGCACAGCATGACGGCAGGGTTCATCGCCAAGGCCCGGGCGATCGCGACACGCTGCCGCTGCCCGCCGGAGAGATGCGAGGGATAGGCGCCGGCCTTGTCGCCGAGCCCGACCTTTTCGAGCAATCCTCGGGCAATGTCCTCGGCCTCGCTTCTCGCAATCCGTTTGACGATTGTCGGCCCGGCCATGACGTTGCCGAGCGCCGTCATGTGCGGGAACAGATTGAAATGCTGGAAGACCATGCCGGTCGCCGCCCGAAACGCCGACAGCTCGCGATCGGCCGGCTTGGCGCGACTGCCCTCGCCGAAGCGCATTTCGCGCTCGCCGACGCAGATCCGCCCGCGGTCGGGTTCTTCGAGAAGGTTGATGCAGCGCAACAGCGTCGATTTCCCCGAGCCGCTCGGTCCGATGATCGCTACGACGGAACCGCGTTCAACCCGCAGCGATACCCCCTTCAACACTTGGACCGTGCCGAACGCCTTCCACAGATCGGCAATCTCGATCATGGGGCCTAATCGGCCCGGGCCAGCCGGCGCTCGACCTGCTGCGCCACCAAAGTCAGCGGGAACAGGACGAGAAAATAAATGACCGCGACCATCGTATAGACTTCGAGCGGGCGGTAGGTCGCCGCGGTGATGATCGTGCCTTGATAGAGCAGATCGGCAACCGCGATCGTCGACACCAGCGAGGTGTTCTTCAGCTGGATGATCGACTGGTTCATAAAGGGCGGGATCATCCGCTTGACCGCCTGCGGCAGGATGACGTGGCGCATGACCTGGCGGCGGCGCATGCCGATCGCGCGCGCCGCGTCCCATTGGCCGCGCTCGATCGAGTTGACCCCGCCGCGGATGATCTCGGCGTAAAAGGCGCCGGTGTAGAGCGACAGTACCAATACCGCCGCCACGTGCGCGGGGATGTCGATGCCGAGGACGACCGGCAGTGCGTAATAGAACCAGACGATCTGCACCAGAAGGGGCGTGCAGCGAAAGATCTCGACATAGACGACGAGTGGCGCAGTAATCATCAGATTGCGCGATAGCCGCAACAGCCCGGTGACGAGCCCGATCACCAGCCCCAAGAGGATCGTCCCAACCGTGTAGGCGATCGTGACGCCGAGTCCTGTGAGGATGAGCCAGCGGTAGGCCCAGAGGAACGAGAAGTCCCAGGCATACCCAGTGCCGGTCACCGATTGTTGCCCCCCACCCTAACTCTCCCCCGAACGTGGGGGAGGGAATGAAGCGAGGTGTGGTTGCGTCCCCTCCCCCGCAAGCGGGGGAGGGTTAGGGTGGGGGCGATCCGCGCTCACAGTTCTACATCGGAGGGGACGTCCTCGGGCTTGACGCCGTTGATCGCGAGACCGGCGTAGAGCCATTCCCGGATTTGCTGGATGCCGCGATTGTAATCGACCCAGGCGTTGAGAAAGTCGCGCCAACGCTTGTCCGGCTCCATCCGTATCCCCATACAAGTCGGCAACTGCACCCGCGGCTGATGCAGCATCTGGAACTCACCGAGCGCCGGATTCTTCTTGACTGCGGTCAGTCCCAGATTGACCGCGAGGATCACGCAATCGGCTCGCCCGGTCTGCACCGCGAGGATGCAGTCGTCGCGCGCCTTCAATGCAATAATCGTCGCCTTTGGCGCAAAACGGCGAGCGGCGATCTCGTGCACCGAGCCGATATCGACCGCCACTTTGATTTCTGGCTTGTTGAGGTCGCTCCAGTTCTCGGCGTGGAAGCCCTTCTTGCCGACCATGCCGAAGCCGTGCAGGTAGAACGCATGGGTAAAATCGATGACGAGCGCCCGCTTCGGCGTCGGGTTCAGCGCGAAAGCCAAATCGATCTTGTTGGCCTGCAGATCGAGCACCGAATTGCCGTAGGTCGATTCGAGATATTCGACCTGGCCATCGAAAACGCCGGCAATGTCCTTGGCCATCTCGATGCACATGCCAGACCAGGCGCCCGAGGCGATGTCTTTGTTGAAGTAAGGAGCCTCGCCGGGCAGGGCGGCGATACGCAGAACTTTCCCGCGCTTGATCCGGTCGATCGTCGATTCCGCGAGTTGGTCCTCCGCCCGCGCAGCGCCGGCGAGGATCGCCGGGGCGCCCGCCGCCCCGGCGGCGAACAAGCGACGCGACAGCATGTGCAGCCTCCTCTTCTTCTTTGGTCCTTGACATGGCAAAACTAGCAAGCCGCCGGTCTTGCCGAAAGCAAAGGATGAGCCAATGCCTGTCAACAAGCCGCATCTCGAATTCCACCGCGTCGACATGAGTTCGGGCTGGTCGACGCCTGCGGGCTATCCTCCCGGCATCGAGCAGAAGATCCTGGCCGGCGCGCTCGACGAACAGCGACGCCACGGCAGCCGAACCCGCCTGTTGCGGTTTGCGCCGGGGGTGTTCACGTCGGAGCCGTTTGTCCACGAATATTGGGAAGAGGTCTATCTGATCGAGGGCGATCTGACGGTCGGCAACGATGCCGCGGGGCAGGGCGGCGAGAGCTTTCCCGCGGGCACCTATGCCTGCCGCCCGCCCGGGGCCGTCCACGGGCCATTCAAATCAACCGGCGGTTGTCTATTGTACGAGATCCATTATTACGCGGAATAACGTGGCGAGCCTGCCTCAGCTTAGCCCCCAAAATGTCACGGATGCGTCGTGAGAATTCCTGTTTTGGACTCTAACCGGGATCGGGCCGAATTCCGCCGGTGTTCTACCGGTAAGCACCCCGGTTGGAGCTTGCCATGCGTTCGAAGCCGATTATCGCCGCCGCTGCATTCCTCTTCATCGCGAGCGGGGCTGCCCAGGCGGCCAACCCGACACGGATCGCCGAGACCGGCGCTTTCCTGCTCGGCAATGCGTATCGCTGCGGTGTCGCCGACGATCGCGTTGTGCGTGCGGGCAAAGTCATTCGCGAGCTGATGGTGGCCGCGGCCGACGATACGAGCGAGCAGACCGCCGCCAAGTCCCGCTTTGCCGAAATCTTTCGGGAGAGCGCGCGTCCGGAGGGCAACGGCCGCACACCGATCCCACCGTGCCATACGGTGGTCAGCCAATTCGAACGGCTCGAGCAGTTTCACGACCAAAACGGACGCAGGTGAGCGCTTGCGACTGTCACTATCTGGACCCCTTGCCAACCCCTGGCGAAAGTACCTGTGAGGACATTAACGATCGCCTGGATCAGCGCTGCGCGGCCTCCTCAGGATCAGGAATTTTCTTGATGCCTCGAGGCTCCCCTCATGCTGAGGAGGCCGCAAAGCGGCCGTCTCGAAGGGCGCACGTCGGTTGCCCAGCAGCAAACCGGTGATGCCGACGGCATGGCTGGAAGTGCGGCTGGCGCTCATTGGTGCGTTACGGCTGGCACGCGGCGACCGTGGCGGTCTGTCGTGTTTCGACCGGTCCCTAGACGGGTTCTGGCGCTCGTTCCGCGCCGCCTTCATCAGCTATCCGCTTTATCTGATCCTACTGTCGATGCGCGTGACCGTCGCCGAATCGGAGACGTCCGGAGTCTTTGTGATCATCATGGTCGAGACGATCGCGTATGTCATCGCCTGGACCGCTTTCCCGCTGCTGATGCTGATCGTGACGCAGCGGATCGGACGGTCGCACCGCTTCCTGGATTTCATGGTCCCCTACAACTGGTCACAGGTGCCGCAGAGCGCGCTCTTTGTGCTTGTCGGCCTGGAGACCGAGAGCGGGGTGTTGGGCGCCCAACCCGCGCAGGCAATCGAAGTCGCCGCTGCCGTTGCCGTCCTCGTCTACGAGTGGTTTATTGCCCGGGTCGCGCTTGAGACGACCGTCTCGGCCGCGGTGCTCGTCGTGATCGTCGACCTCCTGCTTGGGGTACTGATCAGTCACGTGGCCGGCGGCCTCTACTGATACTGTTGGGGCAGCAGCCGCTCGATTTCTCCGGTAATGCGGCGGTCGGTGGGCGCGACCTGCGCCGGCCACGCGCCGGCGAGCTGGCCGTCGGGTCCCACCAGATATTTGTGGAAGTTCCAGCGCGGCGTGCCAGCCTCGCCGAGGTTGTCCGCGACCCACCGGTAGAACGGGTGCGCCTCGCCGCCGATGACCCGGCACTTTTCGGTCAAGGGAAAGTCGACTGCGTAATTCGTGGTGCAGAACTGCTTGATCTCGTCGGCCGAGCCCGGCTCCTGCCGGCCAAAGTCGTTGGACGGAACGCCAAGCACGATGAGGCCGCGATCGCGGTAGCGCTGCCACAAGACTTCGAGATCGCTGTATTGCGGAGTGTACCCGCAAAACGAAGCCGTGTTGACGACGAGCACGGGCCGGCCGCGCCAGGCGTCCAATGGCAGACTTTCGCCATCGATCGAAACGAACTGGAAGCGGTAGGCATCTTCGATGTCGGTCATCAAGACCTCTAAGGGCTCGTAGGTTGCAGCAATGCCGAATAGCATAGCGCGACTTCGCTCACGGCGCACCGGCGGGATTTCAGATTGCTTTTGGTATTCCTACTGAAGGGCATCGCAGTCGGCATTGTGATCGCTGTGCCGGTCGGCCCGGTCGGCGTCATGTGCGTCCGCCGGACGATCTTCGAGGGCAAGCGGGCCGGCTTCATCTCCGGGCTCGGCGCCGCGACGGCGGATGCGATCTTTGGGTGTATCGCCGCGTTCGGGCTGACCTTTGTTTCCGATTGGCTGATCGGCTATCACCAATGGCTGCGCATCGCCGGCGGATGTTACCTGCTCTATGTCGGTGGCTCCGCATTGCTCGCCCGGCAAGAAAACGGGCAACCCTCGGAACCGGATGCCGAGGGCCTGTTGCGGGACTTTCTATCGACATTCGCGTTGACCTTGACCAACCCGATCACGATCCTGGCCTTTCTCGGCATCTTTTCCGCGCCTCGGCCTCAGCGGTGCCGACGCCACCTTCGGTCGCGCAGCAATGATGGTGCTCGGGGTGTGGCTTGGTTCGCTGCTGTGGTGGCTGGCGCTGACCTTCGGGCTCGGATCGCTGTTCCGCTCCTTCGAAGCGCGTCACCTGAAGTGGATCAACCGCGCCTCGGGGACCATTCTGTTGCTGTCCGGGGCAGGGCTGCTCGCCGCTCCGCTGATCGCGCATATGAGCTGACGCCGCCGAGCGTCGGCTACGGGAGACGATTGCATGGTTTACCTGCCACCCGCCTTCACCGAAAAGCGCCCGGAAGTTTTGACAGAGCACATCGAGCAATACGATTTCGGCCTGCTCGTCAGCCATGGGAGCGCGGGGCTCGTGGCGAGCCACATACCGTTCCTGATCGAGCGCGACGGCGAGCGGCTTCACCTGCATGGCCACCTCGCCCGCCCCAACCCGCAAGTCGCCGATCTCGCGCGAGACGGCGAGGTGCTGGCGATTTTTCACGGGCCGCACGCCTACATCTCGCCCAATTGGTACGCGACCGGCCCGAGCGTGCCGACCTGGAACTACGTCGATGTGCATGCCTATGGGACGGTGCAGCTGGTCGAGGATGCCCAATGGCTGCGCCGGTTTCTGGTTCGTCTGTCGGAACGCCACGAGGCCCCCAACCCGGTAGCGTGGCGAATGCAGGAGCTCCCCGAAGACTATGTCGAGACCATGCTGAAAGGCATCATCGGGCTCGACATCGCCGTCACCCGAGTCGAAGGCAAATACAAGCTGAGCCAGAACCGCCCCGCGGCCGACCGGCCTGGCGTCATCGCCGCGCTCGAAGCCCGGACCGATCCCGACTCGCACGCCGTAGCCCGCTTGATGCGTGACCGAGAGCCGGTTTGAAACTGCATTTTCTCCGGCCCCTCCGTGCCATGCGAGCGCGAAGACGTCAGTCGAGGGCCCCCTGTGCCAGCGCCTCGACCGCCGCGATATCGGGACAGGCGAGCACCGCCTCGGCCACCCGGCGGCTGAAGCCAGCTCGCGCAAACGAGCCGAGTTCGCGCGCATAGTCGGCGGCCGCTCGGCGGAATGGCCCGAGCCGGCGCCGCCGGGCAAAGGCGCAGGCCGCGGCGAGATCGGGATCGGGCGTGGTGGCCCGCAGGCCCGACACGGCGTCGGCGACATCGGCGGCCGGCACTCCCTTCGCCGCCAGCCGGGCGCGCATCGCGCGCATCGACTCGCCGCGACGATGCAGCGAGTGCACCCGCGCCGTGGCATAAGCCGCGTCGTCGAGCAGCCCCGACTCCCGGTAGCGCGCGACGAGCGCATCGATCAACGCTGCCGCTGCAGATGCAGCTTCGGGAGAGCGTCGGCGCACTCGCCGCGTCAGCACCCGCCGCAGGTTCTCGGCCGAACTGGCATAACGCCCGAGGTAGTGCAGTGCCCAACGCTCGAGGAGGTCGGAACCTATTTCACGATCCTCCACCTTTGGGCCCCACTGCTGGTTCACAATCGGCTATGGTCCTGGCGTCCTACACGTGTCAACTGCAAGCGGCAAAAAGCCGTAAAGTACCGGGCATCCCAGGCTGAGCGAGACGAGCCACCTCTCCGACACCACGCGGGAAGCCACGCCCCAGGATCCTTATCCCGCTGGTGATCGGCTGCGCCTTTTTTATGGAGGGGCTCAATTCGACGATGATCGCGGTGGCGATCCCCGATATGGCCAAAGGCCTCGGCGAAAGCCCGCTGCGGCTCAATCTGGTGATTACGACCTATCTATTGAGCCTGGCCGTCTTCATCCCGGTCAGCGGCTGGATTGCCGACCGGCTCGGCACGCGTGTCGTGTTCTGCGTTGCAATTTCGATCTTTGCCGCCGGATCGGCCCTCTGCGGGCTGTCGACGAGCCTGCCGATGATGCTGGTGATGCGCGTTCTGCAGGGGTTTGGCGGCGCCATGATGACGCCGGTCGGCCGCCTGATACTGCTGCGCAGCTTCCCGCGATCGGGTCTCGTTTCGGCGATGAACTGGATGACGATTCCGGCGATGATCGGACCGACAGTCGGCCCGATCGTCGGCGGCTTCCTGACGACTTATCTGTCCTGGCGCGCAATCTTTTATCTCAACCTGCCGATCGGGATCGCCGGCGTGGTGCTGGCGCTGTGGCTGATCGAAGATTTCCGCGCACCGGCGCCGACACGGTTCGATCTGCGTGGGTTTTTCATCGCCGGACTGGGCCTCGCGTTGCTTGAGCTGGCGATCGAGAATGTCGGGCGCCCGATGATCCCGGGGCCGCTCGGGGCGGTTTTCTTCGCCGCTGCCTTCGCCATTCTGCTGCTCTATCGCTGGCACGCCGGGCGCCGCGAAGATCCGATCCTCGATCTTAGTCTGCTGCGCATCCGCACCTTCCGCATTGGCACGGTTACCGGCAGCGTCTGCCGGATGGGTCTCGACGCGGTGCCGTTTTTGTTGCCGCTTCTGTTCCAGGTCGGGTTTGGCTTCAGCCCACTGCAATCCGGTCTCCTGTCCTTTTCGTCGAGCCTCGGCGCGATGCTCGTGCGGACTGTTTCGGGGACTTTTCTGCGGTTCTTCGGGTTCCGCCGGCTGCTCGCCGGCACCGCCTGTATCGCCGCGGCGGTGACTGCCGGCTGCGGCCTGTTGCGCCCCGACACGCCGGCCTGGCTGATCGTGCTGTTCGTTCTGCTGTCCGGGTGCGTGCGCAGCATCCAGTATCTCGGCCTCAACACGATCAGCTACGCCGATGTGCCCGGCGCGGTGTTGAGCAAGAGCACCAGCGTCGGCGGCGTCGCTCAGCAGCTGGCCAGAGGCTTTGGCATCGCAATCGGCGCCGCCCTGCTGGCGCTGATCGCCGGTCCGCGAATGGTCACAGTCGGCGATTTCCGCCTCGCCTTTTTCTTGATCGCCCTGCTGCCGCTGTGTTCCGCATTGGGCTTTCTTCGACTGTCGCCGACGGACGGGGCGGAAGTCAGCGGTCATCCCGGGGCACGGCCTCGCTCGGCGTGAGATGAGGCCGCGCCGCGCACGAATTGACAGGCGCTGTGGCCCTCCCCATACTCCGCCGCTTTCCTGCTCGGCGAATGGGACGGCGGAGCCCCCCCGGCAAGCGAGGAGAGAGCGATGACGGGCGATCCCGGCGAAGTGAGTTGGCACTGGGAAGAGGGCCGGGGAGCCGAGCTTGTGGCGCACCGGCGACGACGATAGACCTGCGTTCCCGCCGACCGTCCACCACTAAATTCGCGCAGGAGAGATCCGTGATACCAGCCGTTATGCCGACCTACGGTCGGTGGGATGTTGCCGTCGAACGGGGTGAAGGCTCGCATCTTTACGCCACCGACGGCCGTAAGTTTCTCGATTTTACTAGCGGGATCGCGGTGACCGGCCTCGGTCATTGTCACCCGCATGTCGTCTCGGCCGTGACGGAGCAGGCAAAGCGGCTTTGGCACACCTCGAACCTGTTCCGCATTCCGGGGCAGGAGAGGCTGGCTCAGCGGCTCGTCGACAATACTTTTGCCGACACCGTGTTCTTCGGAAATTCCGGCGCCGAAGCGTGCGAGCTCGCGATCAAGATCGCCCGCAAATTTCAGTCTGAGACCGGCCATCCCGAGCGCTACCGCGTGATCGGTTGTCACGGCTCGTTCCACGGCCGCACCTTTGCGACCTTGGCCGCCGCGGGCAACGAAGCCTACCTCAAGGGTTTCGGCCCGCCAATGGAAGGCTTCGACCACGTCGCCTTCGGCAATCTGAACGAGATGCGCGCCGCGATCGGCAAAGAGACCGCCGCGATCATGGTCGAGCCGATCCAAGGCGAAGGAGGCGTGCGGGCCCCGCCCGAGGGATACCTGCGCGGGCTGCGCGAGATTGCCGACGAGTTCGGCCTGATGCTCGTTTATGACGAGGTTCAGTCCGGTATGGGACGCACCGGCAAGCTGTTTGCCCATGAATGGGAGAGTGTGCCGCCCGACATCATGGCGATCGCCAAGGCCCTCGGGAACGGCTTCCCGATCGGCGCCTGCCTCGCCACGGAGCGCGCGGCGGTCGGGATGGTCGCCGGGACCCACGGATCGACCTTTGGCGGAAATCCGCTGGCGATGGCGGCCGGCAATGCGGTTCTCGACGCGATGCTCGAGCCCGGCTTCTTCGCCCGAGTGGACCAGGTGGCCAAGCTGCTGCGCGGGCGGCTCGAAACATTCACCGGGTCCTATCCCAAGCTGTTCGCGGAAGTGCGGGGCGCCGGGCTATTGCTCGGCATCCGTTGCGTCGTGACGGCCGGCGACTTTGTCACCAAACTGCGGCAGAACGGGTTGTTGACCCTGACGGCGGGCGACAATGTGCTGCGCATTTTGCCACCACTGATCGTCGGCGAGCGCGACATCGACGAGGCGCTCGACATCATGAACAAGGTGGCCCGGGAATGGCCGGCGTAAGAAGCGCGGCGCGCGAACTGGCGTCGATCGGCGAGCGGCATGCGCCACCAGATCCGCCGCGGCATTTTCTCGACATCGACCAGTTCGACCCGATCGAGCTGCGCGCGATCCTCGATACGGGCTTTGCCTACAAGAACGGCCGTCGCGACCGGCCGCTCGCCGGCAAGACCTTGGCGATGATCTTCGAGAAACCGTCGACTCGGACCCGCGTCTCGTTCGAGGTCGCGGTGCGCCAACTCGGCGGCGATGACGATCTATCTCAGCACCGCAGATAGCCAGCTTGGCCGCGGCGAGACGGTGGCCGACACCGCGCGCGTCCTGTCGCGTTATGTCGACGCGATCATGATCCGCACCAACCAGCCGCGCAAACTCGACGATCTCGCCCGGCACGCCACTGTTCCGGTGATCAACGGGCTGACTGACACGTCGCACCCCTGCCAAGTCATGGCCGATGTTATGACATTGCAGGAAAAAAAAGGCCCGATCGCCGGCAAGATCGTGGCGTGGAGCGGCGACGGGAACAACGTCGCTGCGAGCTGGGTTCACGCGGCGGTCCGGTTCGGCTTCACATTGCGGCTAGCCTGCCCGCAGGAGCTCAGCCCGCCGCAGCGGCTGCTCGACTGGGCGCACCGCGAAGGCGGCCACTTCGAACTGACGACCGAGCCGTGGCGCGCGGTCGCCGGCGCCGATTGCGTCGTCACTGACACCTGGATTTCGATGGGTGTTGAAGCCAACGTCAATCGCCACAACATGCTGGCCTCTTACCGGGTCGACGAACATCTGATGGCGAACGCCAAGCCCGAGGCCATTTTTATGCATTGCCTGCCGGCCAAGCG
>CAVOHI010000003.1:0-107791 GCA_963695605.1 uncultured Alphaproteobacteria bacterium
GACAACGCGAACGCAGGAAGGGGGGCGGTGCAAACTTTGCGCGGACGCGCCGCCCGTCTACCCTATCGGCTCACCCCGGCCGACGCGCCCGCGATTGACCACGGTGATGGCAGGTCTCCTGGCTTGCGGGTCGGTGCCTCGCGTCGCCTTCCCGGTTACCCAGTGGCGCGGATGACGCTCGGCTCGCCGCTTACAGTTGCGGGGACAGCCACGGCATTGGCCTTACGGCCGCACCGTGTTCCCTTTTGATCCCGCGATCGGGAACCATCAACCTCTAGGATAGGCGCGGTGGTCGTCCGACGTCCATACAAAAACTTCTGTGGCTGCCACGACAGGCCACCAAGAGACTGACCACGCAGCGCATCACGATCGAGAGCCGCCGCGACCTCGCCGTCGACGGCGCTCGCCATCCCGGCGCGTTGTCCGGGGGATCGGACGGTTGCACCGCAGATTAGCCGAGCGATAGGATCAAGTGGACTGATTAGCACTACCGCGTAGTCATGCTGCTCGGGCAGCAGCGCTAATAGCTGTGTTCAGGCGTCGACTCGATTCTCTGCCGGCAGGATATGCCCCGGCCATTTACGTTCGATCCAGTTCGCGAGCAGCTTCGCAGCGCCAACGGCGAGGGCCACGGCAGCGATCCATCGCGCCAGCATCATCAGCCCCGCCCCCGTCGGTTGCGGCCAGGGGGTTTTCCACAGCACATCGGCACGGTCGAGCATCCAATGCCAGGCCGTATGCGCGACAATCGCAGACACCACGATGATCCCCATCCGTCCGGACATCGCGCCCCGGAAGAGCAAGGCCAGCGCCGGAACGAAGACACACAGAACCGCGAGTTGGCCGATCTCGATCCCCAGATTGAACGAGAACAGCGATACCAGCAGGTTCGACCCAGCGAACTGCAGTTGTTCCTTGAGGATGTCGGCAAAGCCGAAGCCGTGGACGAGGCCGAAGAGCCCGGCAATGATCCAGCGCCGGCGCAGGCTGGCGCCGACGATGTTCTCGAGCGCCATGTAGACGATCGATACGGCGATGGCCATTTCTATGAAAGGAGGAAACCACGCGCCGACTGGAGCAATGTTGTAAGCGGTGCCGATCAAGGTCACCGAGTGCCCCACGGTGAATGCCGTAATCACGGGTATGAGCGGTTTGACCCGGCGAAACGGAATGACCAGGCAGAGCAGAAACAGCAGATGGTCGATGCCGCTCAAAATATGTTCGATGCCGAGCCTGACAAACCCGGCTGTCGCTTGGTACCATGCCGGATCGAGCGCCACGCGGCCGGATCCGCCGGTGATCACCATTGCCCGAGCGGCTTCGCCGAGCGGGATGTAGCGAATGGTCAGCTTGGTGTAATCCCCGAGGTCGGCGGCAAGGCGGGTCTCTATCCAAAAAACGGATTTGGGCGAGGAGATCGGATAGACGAAATGGGCGTCCAGATAGCCCAGCTGAAAGGCGATTGCTGTGTCCGGCGCCAGTGGCTCGGCCACCTGCGCGACCGCCCGATCATAGTCTTCGAACGAGCGGTCCGAGAGCGGAGCCAGCTCGCCGGCAGCGCTCGAAGGCACGAGACGAGCGTTGTTTTCCCAAAGCTCGAGAGCGGTGGCTAGAGCCTTGAGCGCGGTTTCAACGGCAGACCCGGACGCCGCAATGTCGTAGTGGTCCCCCGCGAGCGGAAACGGCACGCCGAGCAACAGGTCCAGAGGTACGCGGACCACAAAGTCGGCCCGGTGCGGTTCGATTTTGACAAAGCCGTTCATCATCCGGTCGAGCGGCAGATCATGAGCACCTGCCGGGATCGAACTCACGATCGTACAGAACAGCCAAACGGCCGGGCAGCAAATTGAACTCTTCAACATTGACGGGACTCTTTCGCCGCGCGTGGCAGCGGCCAAGAAGCGCCGCTTCTTGGCCGCCGGAAGCAGGGCTAACGTGCTTCTAGTAGCCGTACTTTACCTGCACGAACTTCTGGATGCGGCGTCCGGTAATCGTTTCGGCAACATAGATGTTGCCTTTCGAATCAACGGCGACAGTGTGGCTGTAGGCGAAATGGCCCGCGTTGTGCCCCGGACACGGGATGATCCCGCAGACGCCGAGTGCGCCGAACACGGTCGCGGTTGCCTTGTCCAATAGCCAGACATTGTCGTTGTTCAGATCGACGTCGACGATGGCATTCTGGCTGGTCGGACTTTTGGTCGCGAGATAGTCGATATTGGGCCAGAAATCGATGTCGGACGATCTCGTCGTGGTAGAACCTAGTATGGCGGCGGTGTCTTCCGGGGCGAAGTTTGCGAACGCATTGTTGCCGACGACTGTGACGTTGGTGGGGGGCGTCTGGCCGGCATTGAGGCCGATGTTGATTATTTTATTCGGCATGCACAGAGGTTGCGGGTTGTCCGTCGTCGATGCGGTGCCGCAACTTCTCGAGAACACCTGAATTCGACTATTGGGGCGATCGCAAGCATAGACGTTCCCGTCATTGCCGAGCACGATACAATGCGGGTGGCCGCCGCCAGTGGCTCCGAAGGTCCCTGCAGGACACGCCTGGCTGTTGCTTGCGACGCCGTTGATCACGCACGTCGTGCCCCATTGGCGATTGTATTGGTAGGTTTGACCTCCGTCAGCAGTCGTGTAGACGACGATGCGGTGGTTGCCGTAGCCGTCGGCAATGTAAATGCTTCCCCGCGTGCCGGTGACCGGATCCGGTAACGGATCCACGGCCATGTCCGGAGGCTCGTTCAGCAGGGTGTGGCTGGTATTGAGATCGTTGGTCTCGCCGCACGAGCTGAACGGATTGGAGTTTCCCGATGGCTGCGTGCCGTCACACATTCCCTTGGTGCCGATCTGTGTCACAAAGGTCGCACTGGCGCCCTCCGCGTTGGCGGCCATCGGGTTGTATTTCTGAACGACGCCGTCACCGTTTCCGCCGAGCCAAACGTAACCCTGGTAATCGACGTAACAGCCATGCGCGCCGTGCGGCAGATAGGCGGCGTACCCATAATCCGCCCCCGTTTGGATCAGGCTGGGGTTACCCCAGCCCGCAATGACGTTGCCGTCGGAATCGAATGCGACGACCGGGGGAGACGGAATCGCCCCGCCTGCGGTCGCGTCGTTCCCATTGATAGCCCCCGACTCATTTCCTTGCAGGACGCCGCCGACGGTGACGCCGACCTCCCATCCTCGGTTGAAGGTGTAAACGTTATCGCGCATGTCGATGCAGCTTCCGGCGACCTCGCCCTGCACCCAGGCGTGCGCCACACCGTCGGTCCCGACGGGGGCCGGGAGCGGATTGGGCCAGGAAGCGTCGACCGCGAACACCGGCCGACTGCTGCTGTCTGCGTTCGCGAGCGGATCCCATCCGCCGAACGTAATAATCGTTGCGGCAAGCACCGCTCCGCCGAGATAGGCATATTGTTTGAATTTCATCGTTTCCTCCTCAGGGTAGCACTTTTTCTGCGCTGCCTCTGTTCTCGTCGTTTTATGTTTGAATATTCTGTGCGTTCTCTACTCCTAGTCTCAAACGTTGCACGCAAACAGATTAACGGTAACCCTACTCTTTGGGGTGAGGGGGGTCAAGGTGAATTGTTAACCAAATTTTAACGCAATCCCAATCTTTCGGCCCCCGCTGCTGCGCACGCAGGTTCGAGAGATGTCGTGTCCGGCAGGCAGAGCGTCAGCGGCAGGGCGGACCCGCAGAGATGACGGGCGGCCTTGCGCTGCGTGCAGGGCTCGGCGGCGATCGGCTGTGGCGTCGCCCTCGGAATACCCCCACAATGGTTATTGTTATACTCGACTTCTGCGGAGAAAAGCATGAGCGCGCATATGACCCCTGAACAGGTGCGGTCGAAAATCGACCATCCAATCGTGGATGGCGACGGCCATTGGGTCGAATACGATCCGGTGTTCAGCGACAAGATGCGCAAGGTCGGCGGCGATCTGGCCGCGGACGGATTTCTGAAGGCGATGGGGACGACCCGCGAGCTGCTGTCGATGTCGGTCGCCGAGCGCCGCGAGAAGCGCATGGGTCAGCAAGCCTTCTGGGCGCGCCAAGCGGAAAACACGCTCGACCGCGCCACCGCGATGATGCCGAAGCTCTTGTACGACCGCCTCGACGAATTGGGCCTCGACTTTGTCGTCGTCTACCCGACTGCCGGGCTGCGCTTGCCGCGCATCCAGGACGACGCCACCCGCCGCGCCGTGATCCGCGCCTACAACATCGTCTCGGCCGATTATTTCAGCGGCCTCGGCGACCGGCTGACGCCGGCGGCGATCATCCCGATGCACACCCCCGACGAAGCGATCGCCGAGCTCGAATTTGCCACCAAGCAACTGGGCTCTAAGGTCGGCATGTTCGGCAGCAACATGGCGCGCAAAGTGCCGACGGCCGCCGCCAACGACCCCGACACCACGCGCTTTGCGGTGTGGTACGACGTGCTCGGCATCGACAGCGACTACGACTACGACCCGGTCTGGGCGAAATGCGTCGAACTGGGCATCGCACCGACCTTCCACAGCGCCTCGAGCAGTCAGGGCCTGCGTCTGTCGCCGACCAATTTCACGTACAACCACATCGGCCATTTCGCCGCCGCCGGCCACGCCACCGCCAAAGCGATCTTCCTCGGCGGCGTGACCAGGCGCTTCCCGGAACTGCGGTTTGCGTTTCTCGAAGGCGGCGTCGGCTGGGCCGTCGCAGTTGTTCGGCGATCTGATCGAGCATTGGGAGCGGCGCAGCGCCAAGGCATTGGAGCGCATGCATCCCGACAAGCTCGACCGCGCCAAATTGATGAGCCTCGTCGAGAAATACGGCTACAGCGACATCGCAACGGCGTTGCGCGAGCGCGGCGGCCTACCCGACCCCGAACAGGCGTACCTCACCGGCAATCTCGAGAACATCGACGATTTCTCGGCCTGCCACATCACCCGCAAGGAAGACTGGGTCGATCTCTACGCCAAGCCCTACTATTTCGGCTGCGAGGCCGACGACCGGATGAACGCGACGGCGTTCGGCCATAACAATCCGTTCGGGTCGAAGCTCAATGCGATCTTCAGTTCGGACATCGGGCATTTCGACGTGATCGACATGCGCCACCCGCTGCCCGAGGCTTACGAGCTGGTCGAGGACGGCCACATCACGGCGGACGATTTTCGCGCCTTCACCTTCACGAACGCGGTCAAGCTGTGGGGCACGCAGAACCCGCATTTCTTCGAAGGTACCCGCGTCGCCAAAGAAGCCGCCGCCCTCCTCGCCGCGGCCCAAACCCCGACTCTCGCCGCCGCGGAGTAATTACGGCACCCGCGCCGACAGCATCGAAGAAGTGCTGTCGGCGCCGGCGCCCGGCCCCGCAATGCTGAGGCTTTACTGATTGGAGATCGTTGCGACGCTGCCGTCCCGCTTTGTCAGCTTGACAGTGAACTTCTCATTGTAGGTGTGGGCGAGGTCTTGCAGATAGCTCAGCGCTACCGCCTCCCCCAGCTGGATCGACGTTTCAGTGTCGCTGCGCCAGTGGATGCCGGCATGAATGCCGTGGCCATAGCTGATGTTGTGGGCCAGCTTGTGCAATTCGCCGTTGACCGTCAGCATGTGAGCATCGGGGCCGGTGTAATTGTTGAGCATCATTCCGTCATTCGACGGCATCTTCGGGTTCGGCAGGACAAAATCGCCGTCGAAAAAGAACTTGAGCGCAGTGATGCAGGCTCCCGCTACTGCACCGTGCCCGGTCGGATAGGCCGGGTGGGTCGGCGACCCTTCGGGAAACGCTTGTGACAGGAAATAACTGTTGTTGGTCGCGAAGGCGCTCTGCACCGCCTTGGAGTTCAGCACCGTGCCGCTAACGTGCCCCTGGATCTGATTGCCTTCGCCGATTTGGATCAAATAAACGATCGCGCCGCCCGATTCCGGACGATGGCGAAGATGCACATACCACTTCTGGTACCATACCGCGTTGAGCGCCTCGCGCGCCACAGTGGTCAGCGTCGCCGCAATGTCGGGCTGACCCAGCGTTCCAAATCCGTTTTGCGTCTTTGACGTATTATACGGGTTACCAGGGTTCAGCGGCGCATTGAGTGAGTTCAATACGAGGTACGCGGTGAAATACGCTTGGTAGAGCACGTCGGCATGCGTGTAAGCAGCCAGGCCCCGCCCATTGTGCAGATAGAGCGGCATGTCCGGCTGCAGCGTCAGTCCAGTCGGGATGCCGTTCTGCACCTGCTGGAACGTATTCTTGTCGAGCATGTAATCGACGCCTTTTTTGAAGGTCACGTATTTCTGCGTGATCGGCAACGCCCCGAGCATCGTGTCTTGAAGCAGAAACTGGGACATATAGGGGCCGATCGTGTCGCCCGCGAAATTGCCCCGGAACAGCAGGTTCGGAGTGACCTTGTTGCTGGCATCCCTTGGTCCTTTGTAGCTGGTCAGCGAAGACAGCTCCGTCGCGGCGTTCACCGCTACCGGATCGGAGGAATATTGAGTAAAGGGCACATCGCGCAGAAGCGACGCCCAATACAGTTCCACCAGTTCCGCTGCGTATTCCTCACCGGCCAACTCTGGTGCCGGCGCCACGGCGAATTGGCTGCTGTCGAGGCAGGCCAGACCGAAGGCCAGCCCCCCTTGTGGACCATTGAGCGTGCGCGGCCCACCGAGCACAATCTTTTCGAAATCCGCCGGATCGCCGCTCTTCAGCGCCTTTGTGAAGGACTCGTAAGCCGCAAGATCGACCAGCCCGACGCCGGTCTGCAGAATGCCCTTGGTGTAGGTCCCCGACTTATCGGGGTAGCGAGCTTCGTCGCCGTTATCGATCTGCGCGGGCGGCAGAATAAATGCATCATGCCCGGCGGACTGGGTACGACATGCAAGGGATCTAGGGACGCGATGACCGGGTGAGGTGGTTGTAGAAATAATACTCATGATTCCTCTCCGTAGAAGCGAATTGCCGGCGTCGACCTGCCCGCGCTCGGTGCGCGGCAATACGATCAATAACTCGCCAATCGCCGGAGACGTGTGAGCCGCTTCACATTAACCGCGATTTATCTGGACGGACCGCGGGTTGGCCATCCCCTGCGGCGCTGCCCACTAACAAAACCCGCGGTAAAGGTGCGTATGCCCGTCGCGCATGTCCGGCGCAAAACCCAGCGATTCCCAAAAGGAAACGCTTGCGGGGGCTGCGTTGACGGTCACCAACACGCCGATAATCCGCGCCCGTTCGAGTAATGCCGTCGCCAGCTTGCGGCCAATGCCGGCTCGCCGGAATAGCGGTCTGACGTAAAACCTTCGCATACGCAGAGCACCAGGCAGAACAGGTTCGATTGTCAGACCGCCAATACCGGCGAGCACTCCAGTTGCATACGCGGCGAGCAGCGCCTCGCCGTCACGGTCAAAGCGCATCCTACGCGCTTCCCAATCGGCGGCGAGCCGTTCCACAAACAAATAGCCCTCGCCACGAGCCTCCTCCCGCAAAGTCTCGAACCCCACAGGCAAATGCCCGATCACGAGCCACAGGTCCGGCGCCAAACTGTTATCTCCCATCCTCTCCTCCCTCGCGCGCCTGGTTAGGGCAGAACCAGCAGGCGTAGGGCGGATGCAATCCGCCTTCTTCATATGTGCCGCCGCATGGTTGATGACGACATGCTCTGATCGGGCTCGCACCAAAAGAACGGCAGGCACCCTCCATCAATAAGGCGGCGAAATCATCCGCCCTCTATTTGCCGATAAACGGCGGCCCTCCGGCGATGCTGAGACGGCGGATTGCATCCGCCTTACGCTTGCTGGAGGCATTGCCACTGGGCCGGGACAACATGAACGACTCCCGCGGCCCGCCTGCCGCCGCTTGCTCTCGACGGCTTAACAAAAAGACAATCATTTAATTGCCACATTCGCATTGTACTCTCCTCGGCATCGGCACCCAGGTGTGGGTGCGAGATTGCCATTGGAGGGAGTTGCCGATGCCTGATCTCGACCAGATAAAACAGGAGAAACAGGGATCGCGGGATCCACGCGGGCGGTTTTCCAAGGGCCGGTCGGGCAATCCCGCCGGCCGGCCACGCGGCTGCCGCGACCACGTCAACCGCGCTGCCCGGCTGTTGCTCGCCGGCGAGGGCGAAGCGCTGACCCGCAAAGCCGTCGAGCTGGCGCTTGCCGGCGACCCGGCGGCATTACGGCTGTGCCTCGAACGGATCGTCGGGCCGTATCGCGATCGCGCCGTCGAATTCACGATGCCGCCGATCCGCAACGCCGCCGATTTGACGGCTGCGATGGGCGCGGTCGCCGACGCCGCGGCGCAGGGTGCGGTCACCCCGCGCGAGGCGATGCAATTGGGTCATGTCATCGAGGCCTATGTCCGGGCCGTCGAGGCAACCGAGTTCGAGCGGCGTTTGCGCGCGCTGGAGACGGCCGATGCCCCGCCCGCTTGATACGCGCCTCGATCGGGAGGAGGGGAGGCGAACGGCCGACGCCGCCGAGCGGGGCTTGGCCGCGATCCGCCGCCGTCACATATGGCGCGCCGAGGCCAAGATCGGCGCGGTCATCCGCAGCGCGCTGGCGCGCGCCGGCATCGATGCGGCGCAGGCCACCCGCCTCTGTGTCGCCGACCAAGCCGCCGCGGCCCTCGCCGAAATCTCCGACACGCCGGAAGTGCAGCGCGTCGATGGCGGCAATCCGGCCCAGGATCGCGGGCGGGGAGATCCCTTCAAGGCCAAAATCCTGGCGCTGGCGCGGGGCTTTGCCGGAGCGCCGCCACCCGACTTCGCCAAAGCCTCTTTCGCTGAACTGTACGCCTGGTCACTCACCCAGCCGCCGGCGGAATAACGCGGCGCTCGCGGCCGGAACGCCGCCGCTAGCGCCCGCGTTTTCGCCGGTGTCGACGGGAGCGTGGAATGTTGACGATTGCCGAGGCGCAGCGCCGCACCGAACTTTTTCTGACCGGCCAGATGCTTGAGGCGTTGCGCGCGGTCGAATACCAATTGCCGAGCTTCGACACCGGGCCGGTCGATGTCGAGCTCGCCGATGTGGCGCGCTCGCGAGTCGAGATCCGCCATGTTCGGGGCGCTTCCGACGCCACCTACATCGTCAGTGCGTTCGGCGACGAACTCTTGATGCAGTTGCAGCTCAATGTCCACCGGCTGGTCGTCGTCTATCGGGTGCCGGCGCTCGATGCGCTCGATGCCAGCATATTGGCGGTGCGGCTCGACCGCTGGCGCATCGGCGCCGAGCACGCCGGTTGGAAATTCGGTTGGCGCGACGCGCCGATCGCCGGCGATCCAGGCCGGCGCTATGTCGAAACCTATTGCTACGCGTTTGCCGCCACCGATTTTCTCGAAAACGAACCGCAACAGCTCTATTGGCGTACCGACATCGTGCAGATGACGCGGTATTACATGATCGAGGCCGCACACAGCGGCATCCGACTGTCCCCGCGCCGCGCCGGCTTCCCGGTGTAGTGACCAAATTGGCGCTGTCATTGCGAGGCGCGCCTTGCGGTGCTCGCAATGACGGTTGGAATTCTAGAAACCTACCCGCCGAGCTGTGCTCGAAACCCGACCACGGTTTCGAGCTGGCGGTCCGGATCCCCGACGAGGCGGACAATCATATGATTGGCGCCCGCATCGGCGAAGCCTTTGAGAAACCCGGCCGCAGCGTCAGGCGGGCCCCCAAAGACGGCCTGCCTCCGGCGCATCACTTCGGCCGGTTGCCCATAATATCTTTCGAGAAAGGCGTCGATCCGCTGCCCGGCGCGGCTGGCGTCCCCATCGATCGCCAAGGTCACATAAATCGCGGCCACGAACCCGCTTACGTCGCGCCCCGCTTCGCGGAGGATCTGCTGCACCTCGCCCCATTGCTGCTTCCAGCGGACGAGGTCGGCTTCGTTGGCGAACCAGCCGTCGAAATGCCGAGCCGCGCGCTCGAGCGCCGGGCGGACCGAACCCGCCATCCAGATCGGCGGGCCGCCAGCGCGGTATGGGGTCGGCCCCAGCACGCCGCCTTGCACCGGCCAGCGGCCCTGCCAGTCGACCGGCTTTCCGGTCCACAAGGCGCGCGCCAAGCGCAGGCCTTCCATCATGCGTCCGACGCGGCCTTCGAACGGTACGCCGGCGGCCGCGAATTCCGCGCGGACGTTGGGCACGTCGCTGGCGATGCCCGCCCCGAGGACGAGCCGTCCCTCGCTGATCTGATCGAGTGTCGCGAGTTGATGCGCCAGCACCACCGGGTTGCGCAGTGCCGGCAGGAAGACGGCAGTGCCGAGCGCCACCCTGCGCGTTCGTCCCGCCACCGCGGCCAGCAGAGTGAGCGGATCATGGCGCGGTCGGGCCAGCAGCGAATCTCCGACCCACACCGAATCGAAGCCGAGGCTTTCCGCGCGCGCCGCGAGTTCCAGCAAAGACGCGGTCCGCGGCCGGCCTTCCATGACCCGCTCGCGTGTCGGCAGCAGATACCCGATCTGTGGCGGCATTGTCCCGCGTGCCTGCGGCTAATGCAGACGCAGCGATGCGCTGACGTGGCGGAACCGGCCGCGGCCGGCAGACCGCGCCTGCCCGACCTTCACAGAATGGAGCTTGCCCTCGATGTTGCGGCTCCAGAATTCCAGGAAGCGGCGGAGCTCGGGATAATCCGGAGCGAGGTCAAGCTTCTGCCAGATAAAGCTCTGCAGCAGATCGGGGTGGTCCGGCATCCGGTATATGATCTCGGCGGTGGTCAGCCGATACTCACCAAGGCGGGGAATGGTGTCGGTCATCCAGATCTCCTCTCGGCGCGTTCCCGCTAACCGCGAGCATGCTCCGTCGGTTTCGCTGCAGCAACAAAAAACTAGCTGAAACAGCATGTTAGCAGCTTGTGGGAGAGAGTGCTGCCAAGCGTGGGAGCGGAGATCCCTTGAAGCCATGGCGCGAGAGGTTAGATTAAATCGTTACCGGAAACATTCATGCTGGCGGTTTGTTTACCGGAAGCGGGTGTCTGCCAGGCTTAAGGTCTCCACAGCAATGCAGCGGGTTTTATCAGCGCTCGTTGTCTCCGGCGGGATCGCCATGACGACGGGCATCGTTTCCCCTGTTCTCGCCGGAGCGCCGATACCCTTGGCCGATGGCGCGCCGGTCCAGACCCTGGCGCCGGTGGTCAGCCGGATCACCCCAGGGGTCGTCGGCATTTCCGTGCGCGGGCGGGTGCGGGAAGACAATCCGCTATTGCAAGACCCGATGTTCCGCCGCTTCTTCAACCTGCAGCAGCAGCCGATCGAGCGCGAGACCCAGGCGACCGGCTCGGGCGTGATTGTCGACGCAGCGCAGGGCTATGTGCTGACGAACGCACATGTCGTGGAGAATGCAAGCAATATCGAAGTCACGACCAAAGACAACCGACGGCTTACCGCCAAGCTGATCGGCCGTGACCCGGACACCGATATTGCCGTGCTGCAGATCCCCGGCGGTGACCTGACGGCAGTCCCGATCGGTGATTCCGACCACCTGCAGGTCGGTGATTTCGTGTTGGCGATCGGGAACCCGTTCGGTCTCGGCCAGACCGTCACCTCGGGCATCATAAGTGCACTCGGGCGCTCCAACCTCGGCATCGAAGGTTACGAAGACTTCATACAGACCGATGCCTCGATCAACCCCGGCAATTCGGGCGGCCCATTGGTCGATCTGCAGGGCCGCGTCGTCGGCATTAACACGGCGATCCTGGCGCCGGGCGGCGGCAACATCGGCATCGGTTTTGCGGTGCCGATCAACATGGCCCGCCAAGTGATGGACCAGCTGGTCAGCTACGGCGAGATCAGGCGGGGCCGTATTGGGGTCGCGATGCAGGATCTGACGCCCGATCTCGCCCAGGCTCTCGGCACGAAACACACGCAGGGCGCGGTGATTGCCCGCGTCGACCCGGGCTCACCTGCCGAACGTGCCGGGCTGCGGACCAACGACCTCGTTATTGCGGTCAATGGCGCCCCGATGCGCAGTGGCACGGAGTTGCGAAACCGGGTGGGACTCTCGCGCATTGGAGACGAGGTGGAGCTGACGATCGAGCGCGCCGGCACGGAGCGCAACGTGGCGGTTCGCATCGAGCGAGCGACGACGACCGCGCAGCGCACGCGCACAAGGCAGCGCTGATCGCGGATGGCGCAAACTCCCTACGAGGTGCTCGGCGTCAAACCCGACGCCAGCGCGGACGAGATCCGCAAAGTCTACCGCAAGCTTGCCAAGCAATTTCACCCGGATTTGAACCCCGGGAAACCCGAAGCGGAGGCACGCTTCAAGTCGATCTCCGCCGCCTACGATCTGCTCTCCGATCCCGAAAAGCGGGCGCGGTACGACAGAGGTGAAATCGACGAAACCGGCGCCGAGCGGCCGCCGCGGGGCTATTATAGGGGACATGCCGAAGGCGCTCAGGGGTGGCGATACCAGCCCGAAGGCGAGATGGATTTGAGCGATCTCGAAGATTTGTTCGCTGCGTTCGGCTCGGCCGGCCGCGGACGACGCGGCGATGCCGGGGCGGGATACAGGGCGCGCGGCGCCGACCGGCATTTCACCTTGACCGTCGATTTTGTTACGGCCGCGACCGGCGGCAAGCAGCGGCTGTCGCTCGCCCCCGAGGAATGGCTCGACGTAACGATCCCCGCCGGGGTCGAGGACGGTCAGGTGCTGAGGCTCAGAGGCAAGGGCGGCCCAGGTTTCGGCGGCGGCACGGCCGGCGATGCCCTGATCGAAGTGCACGTCGCACCCCATCCGCTGTTTCGCCGGGACGGCGACAATGTCCTGCTCGAATTGCCGGTGAGCCTCGCCGAGGCGGCGCTCGGGGCGAGGGTGTCGGTGCCGACGGTGACAGGACCCGTGACGATGACGATACCGAAGGGGTCGGATGCCGGCAGGCAATTGCGGCTGCGCGGCAAAGGTGTCCAGAAGAAGAACCCGGGCGACGAAATCGTGACGCTCAAGGTGTTTATCGGGCACAGCTCGGATCCCGAGCTCGCGGAATTTCTCGAAAAATGGGCGCCGCAGCACCCGTTCGATCCGCGGAAGGGGACGGCAGCCGCATGATCGCGTTTGACGAGTTGCTGCGCCAAATGCGGGGGCTCGACCGCCGCGAGCTAATGCGATGGGTCGAAAATCGCTGGGTGTTGCCCGAGCGGCAGGAGCGGACCTGGATCTTTCACGAGGTCGATGTCGCCCGGGTTGAGCTGATCCTCGAGATCCGCCAGGAATTTGCCATCGACGAGGAGGCGCTGCCGCTGGTACTCGGTCTCCTCGACCAGGTCTACGACCTGCGCCGCCAATTGCGCCGGGTGTGCGATGCGCTGGCGGCCCAGCCGCGGGAGGTGCAGGCCGCCGTCAGGCGCGCGCTGCCGCCGCTGACCGGACCGGAAATCCCGCACGACTGAGCCTCGGCGAAGCCGCAATTGTGAAGCAGCGGTGAAGCAGGCAGTATTGCCGTGAGCCGGACAAAGGGAGGATGCCGTGCAGCTGAGCCGCGAGGAATTGCTCAAAGCCTATCGTGACATGGCGACGATCCGCCAGTTCGAGGAACGGGTGCAGGACGAGTTCTCGAAAGGCGGCATACCGGGCTTTGTCCATCTCTATGCCGGCGAGGAGGCCTCCGCCGTCGGCGTCTGCATGCATTTGGGGCCGCAGGATCAGATCGCCAGCACCCATCGCGGGCATGGCCACAGCATCGCCAAGGGCTGCGACCCGGTCCTGATGATGCAAGAACTCTTCGCAAAAAAGACCGGCCTGTGCGGCGGCAAGGGCGGCTCGATGCATATTGCCGACCTCGACCGCGGCATGCTGGGCGCCAACGGCATCGTCGGCGGAGGACCGCCGCTGGTGGTCGGCGCCGCGCTGACGGCCAAGACCTTGGGGCGCAACACCGTCGCCGTTTCGTTCACCGGCGACGGCGGCTCGAACCAGGGCACCACCTTCGAGGCGATGAACATGGCCGTGGTGCTGAAACTGCCGGCGATCTTCGTTTTCGAGAACAACCAATACGGCGAAGGCACCCCCTTCGAATACGCGGTCGGCAGCCGCGACATCGCCGGCCGCGCCGCAGGTTTCGGGTTGCCGAGCGTCAAGGTGAGCGGCGACGATTTCTTTGCGGTGCACGAGGCGGCCCGCGAGGCGGTCGAGCGCGCCCGGGACGGGCGGCGGGCCGAGCGCGATCGAGGTCGACACCTGCCGCTTCTACGGCCACCACTCGGGCGACGCCCAGCTCTATCGCGGCAAGGACGAGGTGCGCCGCCTGCGCGAAGAGCGCGATTGCCTGAAGCATTTCCGCCGCCGGGTCGGCGAGGCCGGGCTGCTCGATGGGGCAGAGCTTGACCGGGTCGAAAGCGAAGTCGCCGCGCTGATCGACCATGCGGTCGAGGTCGCTCGGGCGGCCCCTCCTCCAGACACCGACGCGCTTATGCGCGACGTCTATGTCTCTTACTGAGGGAGCGGGCGATGGCACTAAAATCGATCCGCCAAGCGCTCAACGAGGCGCTCGCGCAGGAAATGCGTCGCGACCCGCGCGTCGTCGTGATCGGCGAGGACGTGGCGGGCGGCGCCGGCTCGCAAGGCCAGCGCGACGCCTATGGCGGCGTGCTCGGCGTGACGAAGGGGCTCTTCGGCGAATTCGGCGAGGCCAGGGTCATCGACACACCGATCACCGAGTCGGCGATCATGGGCGCCGCCGCCGGGGCCGCGGTCACCGGGTTGCGCCCGGTCGCCGAGCTGATGTTCTCGGATTTCTTCGGCGTCTGTTTCGACCAGATCTACAACCAGGCGGCGAAGTTCCGCTACATGTTCGGCGGCAAGGCCAAGACCCCGCTGGTCATCCGCACGATGATCGGCGCCGGCCGCAGCGCCGCGGCCCAGCATTCGCAAAGCCCCTATCACATCTTCACCTCGGTGCCGGGGCTCAAATGCGTCGTGCCGTCCAACGCCTATGACGCAAAGGGGCTGCTGATCCAGGCGATCCGCGACGACGACCCGGTGATCTTCTGCGAGCACAAGCTGATGTACGATCTGCGCACCGAGGTTCCCGACGAGCCCTATACGATTCCGTTCGGCGAAGCCAACATCGTCCGCGACGGCGACGACGTGACCGTCGTCGCGCTCGCGCGCATGGTGCACTACGCCGACGAGGCGATCGATACGCTCGCTAAGGAAGGGATCGAGTGCGAGCTGATCGACCCGCGCACGACCTCGCCGCTCGACGAGGACACGATCCTCGAAAGTGTCGAGCGCACCGGCCGGCTTGTCGTCGTCGACGAGGCGACGCCCCGCTGCGGCATGGCGGCGGACATCGCAGCGCTCGTGGTCGACCGAGCGTTCGCGTCTCTGAAGGCCCCGGTCAAGCGAGTGACCGCACCGCACACTCCGGTGCCGTTCGCGCCGTCCTTGGAAAAGCTCTACATCCCGAGCCCGGAGCGGATCGCCGACGCAGTACGCGAAGTTTACGGGTACGGACGCTGAGATTACCGGTACGCGACGCTGAGAATGAGCCTTTTCCTCGTCACCCTCGCGAAGAGCGGGGGTGCAGGATGCCAGGCCACGACGAACGAGGTGCGCAATGAGTTCTGAAATTACGGCGATCACGATGCCGAAATGGGGCCTGACGATGACCGAGGGCAAGGTCGTCGGGTGGCTCAAGCAGCAGGGCCAGAGCTGTGCCGAGGGCGAGGAACTCCTCGAGATCGAAACGACCAAAATTACCAACGTCATGGAAGCGCCGGCAGGGGGCACCTTGCGGCGGATCGTGGCGCCGGCAGGTGCGACCCTGCCGGTCGGCGGCTTGCTCGCGGTAGTCGCTCCCGAGGAGGTGGCGGAAGGCGAGATCGACACTTTTGTCGCCGGGTTTGCGGTTCCCGAGCCGTCGGCCGATGCGGAAGCCGACACCGAAGCTGCAAGGCCTCGCGAATTGGAGGCCGCCGGCCTGCGCCTGCGCTATCTCGCCCTCGGCGAGAGCGACAGCGTGCCGGCCCTCTTGCTGCACGGCTTCGGCGCCGATCTCAACACCTGGATGTTCACGCAGCCCGCTCTAGCGGACGGGAGGCGGGTCGTCGCCCTGGATCTGCCGGGCCACGGCGGATCTGCCAAACAGCTGGACCGCGCCGATGCGGAGAGCCTGGCTGCAATCGTCGACCATGCACTGAACGCGCTCGGCATCGAACGGCTGCACCTGGTCGGACATTCGATGGGCGGCGGCATCGCCATCTCGCTCGCCCTGAGTGAGCCCGAGCGGGTGGCGACTCTGACGCTCATATCATCGGCCTCGCTTGGGACCGAGATCAATCCGTCGTTTATCGACGGTTTCTTGCGCGCCGCGCGCCGCCGCGAGGCGGTCGAGGTACTCACGCTCCTGGTCCATGATCCGGCGCTTGTCAGCCGCACGATGATCGAGGATGTGTTGCGCTATAAAAGGCTGGACGGGGTGCCGGAGGCGTTGGCGGCTTTTGCCAAGGAATGGTTCCCCGACGGCCGGCAACGCGTCGCCCTCAGCGACGCCGTCGCGGCGTTAAAGCTGCCGGTGCAAATCATCTGGGGGCGGGACGACCGCATCATCCCGGTCGCGCACGCCGAAGGGCTCGCATCACACCTTCCGGTTCACATCCTCGAGCAAACCGGACACCTGCCGCATATGGAAAAAGCCGGCGAGGTTAACCGGCTGATAAAAAGGCTGATCGAGAACCACGCCTAGGTGCGACTGGCGGCGGCCAAGCGGCGGCGGAGCAGCGTACGCATAAATGTGTTACGGCTGCGGCCGATCGGGGTCGTCGGAGGCTTTGTTGTTGGGACTGCGGGACGGGAGGGGCCGGCTGCTCCCGATGCTCCTTCTGATGAATAGCGGCGGTCGAAATCCTCGTCGCTGAAAGTTAAACCACCATCTTCTTCTTCGATCATTTTAAGCGCTTCCTCTTTGCACGGTTCTGTTACTGCCGTTCGTATTTGACAACTCGGCGCACCCGGCCCCACTGGCCCGGCTGAACGACATAAAGATCGCCGCGTGAATCGACCCAAATGCCGTGGCACGACCGGTTGATCGGGCCGTCGCCCCAGCGCGCCAGACGCTCGCCGTCGAGCGTTAGAATGCTGATCATCCCGCCATTGTGCTCGGGGATGTACACGGTATCGTCGTCGTCGACGTAGAAGAACGCGGGGCCGATCAGCTCGGTCGGCCAGATCGTCAGCAGTTTGCCGTCCTGGTCGAAGACCTGGACTCGATCGTTTTCGCGGTCGGCGACGAGCACACGCCCGCGGCGGTCGATCCACACGCCATGCGGCAAATTGAACTGTCCGGGCCCGTTGCCTGGCTCACCCCAAGAGAACAGGTATTTCGCGTCTGCCGAGAATTTATGGACTCGGGCGTTGCCGTAGCCATCCGTCATGAACATCTCGCCGCTGGGCGCAAACGCGACGTCGGTCGGCAGGTTGAAAGGCCCGCCGCCATGCGTGACTTTCTTCCACGCCGACGAGCTGAAATCGTCTGCCGGCACTCCGGTATCCGAGCGCTGACCCTTGGTGCCGATGGTCTGGAGCAGCCGCCCGTCGGTGGTGAATTTCATGAACTGGCCATGATGCTCGTCGCAGAGCCAGACGAAATCGTTCTCGTCGATGCGGATCGCGTGGGGAAAGGTGAACATCCCCGCCCCCCAGGACGACAAGAAATTGCCGTCCCGGTCGAAGATGACGACCGGATGCTCGGCGTTTCGGTTGAAGCAGTAGACCCGGTCCTGAGAGTCGACGGAAACGGCGCATGCCCTCACTTCGATACTTTCGGGGGGACAAGCCCAATCCTCGTGCACTTTGTAGGTGTACTTGCCGCTGCCGACGATCGGATCCATCGTTTCCCCTTTCGTTTTTATCAGCGCCGCTACTCACCATCATATCCGCCTGCAGCCGCGAAACGTGAGCCTATTCTGCATCGCGAGTATGCAGCAACATTGACCCGCCCCTTCGGTGACAACGCAGGTTTGGCCATTGCACATTGAAAAGGCCTCTGCATTGCCCATCTACCATCCACGTGGATGGTAGATGGGCAAAATGGCGGAACGGGTCGGGGATAGCGAAAAGATCACGATCAATCTGGGTCACGTCGATCTCGGCCATATCGACCTGATGGTCCAGGAAGGTTTCTACTCGAACCGCACCGATTTCATCCGTACCGCGATCCGCAACCAGCTCGAGCGGCACGCCGATACGGCCAAGCAGGCGATCGTGCGAAAGAAAGTAGAGCTCGGGCTGCGGCATTTCAGCCGTGAGGATCTGGAAGCAGTGCGTGCGACCGGGCAGATCCTCCACATCCGTGTGTTGGGCCTGGCCAGCATCGCCAACGATGTGACTCCCGAGCTCGCCTGCGCGACGATTGGATCGATTGCCGTACTTGGCGCATTGCACGCCAGTTCTGCTGTGAAAGCCGCTCTGGCCGACCGTATTCGATAATCGGGCGCATCGAGCAAATCGAACGCCCTCAGTCGAACCCTCCGACACAGGAAAGTTGTAATGAATGACAGACTGCACGCCGGCATGCGTGAAGCCAGCCGGCTTACCCGAGCCGGCCGCCTCATCGACGCGACGGCACTGCTGCAGCGCATGCTCCAGAGTGGAAGAGGTCCAGATAGCAACGCCAGCAGCGCAGGCGTGCCGCCGACGATCGACCTGGCGCCCGAAGCTGTCGAGGAAACCAGTGCCGCGCACAGCCGGCCGGAAAGAACACTCCGGGCGCAGTTGCCCGACGTGCTTCACCGTCTCCTCGACCGGGGCACCCCCTCCGGGTTTGCGCCCGGCCGGGGCGGGCTGACGGAACCGTCCGCGAAAGATGTTCCAGAGTCGGAGAGCGGTCAATTCCTGACGAAAGCCTTCAGCAACCAAGCCGGAAGCCGAACCTACAAGCTCTATGTGCCGAGCCGATATCGCGGCCAGCCGCTGCCGTTGATCGTCATGCTGCACGGCTGCACCCAGTCCCCCGACGACTTTGCCGCCGGCACGCGGATGAACTTGCGCGCCGAGGAATACAACTGCTTTGTTGCTTATCCGGAGCAGTCGGCTTCGGCCAACGTTTCCAAGTGCTGGAATTGGTTTCGTCCGGGCGACCAAGTCAGAGGCCAAGGCGAGCCGGCGCTGATTGCGGGCATCACCCGCCAGGTCATGAGCGACTACTCGGTGGACGAAGAGCGCGTCTATGCCGCCGGGCTCTCGGCCGGTGCGGCAGCCGCGGCCGTTCTGGCGGCGGCCTATCCCGACCTCTATGCGGCGATCGGCGTGCATTCCGGCCTCGCCTGTGGCGCGGCCAGCGACGTTGCCTCGGCCTTCGCGGCAATGCGCCGAAGTGGGCCGGCGGCGAGGCGCGGGTCAGGCGGCAACTTGTCCGGCAGAGGGGGATATTCGCGGATCGTACCGGCGATTGTGTTCCATGGTGACCAAGACACGACAGTGCACCCAAACAACGCCGACCAGGTTATTGCCCAGCTGAAGAAAGCGCTGGCCACCGACGCAAGAGTAACGGTCGAGGACGGTCGGGGCGCCGGCGGTCGCGCCTACACCCGCACCGTGCATCGCGACGCGGCCGACCACTCGGTTTTCGAGCAGTGGGTCATTCACGGCGCCGGTCACGCCTGGTCGGGCGGCAGTCCCGCCGGTTCCTACACCGATCCGCAAGGGCCGGATGCGACGCGAGAAATGTTCAGGTTCTTTCTCGATCACCCGTTCAGTTCCTGATCCGACCGGCAGGCAAGCCCGACTATCTCGTCCGCCGCGGAATGCGGCGGCTGATTACAGCATCCCGAGTTCGAGCCGGGCTTCCTCGCTCATCCGGTCGGGTCCCCAAGGGGGTGACCAGACGAGCTTGACGCGCACGTCGTCGACCCCGGGGACGGATCGGATCGCGGTCTCGACCTCACCCGGCATGCTGGCGGCGACCGGACAGGCCGGTGTCGTCAGGGTCATCTCGACATAGACGATGCCGCCTTTCTTGACGATCAGCTCGTAGATCAGGCCGAGTTCGACGAGGTCCATCGGGATCTCCGGATCGCGCACGGTCTTCAGCGCCTCGAGCACCGGCCCCATCAGCGCCGGGTCGTCCTCGCCGCCTTCCGGGCGCTCGACATCGTCGCCGGCAGCGGGCGGGTTCGCATCGAAGTCGAACGGATCGCGGTCCATCTTTCTACTCCGTCTTCACCGTCGCGCCCGGGCTTTTCAGCGCCGCTTCGAGCGCGTGCCACGACAACGTCGCGCATTTGACGCGGGCCGGGTAGGCCTTGACCCCGGTCAGCGGCTCGAGCCGGTCCATCTCCTCGGCCAACGGCTCCGGCAGGTCGGGTCCCGGCTCGCCGCCGGTCGCGCGCGCGTGGAATTGCGCGAATAGGGCACGCGCCTCGGCGACGGTCTTGCCCTTCAGCACCTCGGTCATCAGCGATGCCGCCGCGGTCGAGATCGCGCAGCCGCGCCCCTGGAAGCTGACATCGGCGATGCGGTCGCCGTCGAGCGTCAGGTAGACCGTCACCCGGTCGCCGCACAACGGGTTGTGGCCCTGCGCGAAATGCGTCGGATGCTCGATCGCGCGGAAATTCCGCGGGTGGCGGCCGTGGTCGAGGATGATGTCCTGATAGAGCTCGCGCAGATCCATCATCGTGCGAACATCTCCCGCGCCGCTTCGAGCGCCTCGGCCAATCTGTCGATGTCGCTCTCGTCATTGTAGACGCCGAGCGAGGCGCGGGTCGTCGCCGGCGAGCCCCAGCTTCTCGACGAGCGGCTGCGCGCAGTGATGCCCGGCGCGCACCGCCACCTGATGCTGATCGAGCACCTGGGCGAGGTCGTGCGGATGCACGCCTTCGAGGTCGAAAGAGAGAATGCCGAGCCGGCGCTGCCCGGCCTCGACCAGGCGGAGATCCGGAATGCGCGACAGCCGGTCGACGCCATAGCCGGTCAGCGCCTCCTCGTGTTCGAGGATGTTGTCGCGCCCGAGCTCCTCGATGAAGTCGATCGCGGTGCCGAGCCCGATCGCACCCGAGATGTCCGGGGTGCCGGCCTCGAACCGGTGCGGCGGATCCTGAAACTCGCTCTTCTCGAAGGTGACGTTGAGGATCATCTCGCCGCCGCCTTGCCAGGGCGGCATCGCCGAGAGCAGCTCGTAGCGGCCGTAAAGCACGCCGATGCCGGTCGGCCCATAGGTCTTGTGCCCGGAAAAGACATAGAAATCGCAGTCGAGGGCCTGCACATCGACGGCGAGCCGGGGCGCCGCCTGGCAGCCGTCGATCAGCACCTTCGCGCCGTGCCGGTGGGCGAGCCGGGTGATGGTCTCGATCGGCACGAGCGCGCCGGTCGCATTGGCGAGATGGGTCATCGCGACGAGCCGGGTGCGCGGCGACAACAGCGCCTCGAAGGCGGCCAGGTCCAAACCCCCGGTCGCATCGATCGGCGCCACGACCAGCCGGATGCCGATGCGGTCGCGCAGCAACTGCCACGGCACGATGTTCGAGTGATGCTCGAGCTCGCTGATCAATACCTCGTCGCCGGCTTTGAGGAAGGTTGCGCCCCAGCTCTGCGCGACGAGGTTGATGCCCTCGGTCGCTCCGCGCACGAAGACGATCTCGCGCGGATCGGCGGCGTTCAGGAACGCCCGCATCTTCTCGCGAGCCTCCTCGAACAACTCGGTCGAGCGAGCGCTCAGCCGGTAAACCCCGCGATGCACATTGGCATAATCGGTGCTGTAGTAATTCGAGATCCGGTCGATCACCGAGCGGGGTTTCTGAGCGCTGGCGCCGGAATCGAGAAACACGAGACCGGGATTGCTCGCGAAGATCGGAAACTCGCGCTTCAACACTTGCGGGTCAAAACCGCCCGCGCGTCCGGGATAAACCGTTCTCAAACTCGCCGGCCTCATGCCTACTCCTCCAATGTCGCCAGGCGCCGGACGAGACGCGCGTGCAGGTGCTCGCGCAGCGCGGCCTGCTCGACCAGCTCGACCGCCTCCCGGGCGAAAGCTTCGATCAGCATTCGGCGCGCCTCGTCACTTGGGATGCCGCGGGCGCGCAGATAAAAAAGGGCCGCTTCGTCGAGATCGCCGACGGCGGCGCCGTGGCTGCATTTGACGTCGTCGGCATAGATTTCGAGCTCGGGCTTGGTGTCGATCGCCGCGCGCGGGCCGAGCACCAGGTTGCGGCTGAGCTGATGGGCGTCGACCTTCTGGGCGCCCGGGCGCACGGTGATGCGGCCCTGAAAGGCGCCGTGGGCCCGCCCCGCGGCTACCCCTTTGAAGATTTCGCGGGTCTCGCCGCCCGGCGCCATATGATCCACCGTCGTCAGAATGTTGGCCTCTTGACGGCCCGACAGCAGAAAGGCGCCGTTGAGATCGCAGCGGCTCCTTTCGCCCTCGCTGCGCACCGTGGCTTCGTGCCGCACCGTCCGGCCGCCCAGCAATAGGACAAAGCTGGAAAGCCGCGAGGCTGCATCGAGCGTCGCGAGCGTCTCGCCAAAATGCAGCGCTTCCGCACCTTCCTCGACGAGCGTAACCCGGGCAAGCTCGGAGCCGGCGCCGAGCCGCAGCTCGACCACATCGTTGCGCCAGTACTCGCCGACGCCGGCATAGATCTCGACGAGTGTGGCACGGCTGTCTCGACCGGCGACCACGAGGCTGCGCGTGTGCAGCGAGCCGCCGGTGTTGTCATCGGACAGATGGACGATCTCGACCGGCCGCTCCAGGACGACACCGGGCGCGACATCGAGCACAAAGCCATCGGCGAAAAACGCCGCATTGAGCGATGCGAACGGCCGGTCCAGCGATTGCGTCTCGAGCCCGGCGCGCACCAGATCCGGCCGCTCGGCGATGGCCGCTGCCATCGGCCCGAGCCACACGCCCGAAGGAAGCTGATCGAGCCGAGACAGCTCCGGCGCAAAACCGCCATTGACGAGCACGAGCCTATGTGCCGGTTCGGCCAACCCGATTTCCGTGAGCTGCTCGTGCACGGCGGATGTGACGGCGGCGGCTCCACTCCCGACCGGGAGCATCGGCCGTTGCTCGAGCCGGTGCAAATCGAGATAACGCCAAGCCTCGCTGCGCCGAGACGGAAACCCCAGCTCGGCGAAGCGGGCAAGGCTGCGGTTGCGATAGCCCGCGAGCCAGTCCGGATCACCCTTGTGGCGGGCGCGCCCGAACGTTTCGAGATAAGGTCGCGTCTCGGGCTTGACCGGGAAATCGACGACGGCGCTCATCGGGGTTGTTCCCGTTTCCTCACGCCGCGTCTTCGACGACGCCGTAACCGCGCCGTTCGAGCTCCAGGGCGAGGCTCTTGTCGCCCGACTGGACGATGCGGCCGCCTTGCAGCACGTGCACCCGGTCCGGCTCGACATAGTCGAGCAACCGCTGGTAGTGGGTGATCATGACGAGCGCACGATCGGGCGCGCGCTGCTGATTGACCCCGCGCGCCACCATTTTCAGTGCGTCGATGTCGAGACCGCTGTCGGTCTCGTCGAGAATGGCCAGACGCGGTTCGAGCATCGCCATTTGAAAGACTTCGTTGCGCTTTTTCTCGCCGCCCGAAAAACCGACATTGACGGCGCGCTGCAACAGATCCTCACCGATGTCCAAAAGCTTGAGCTTGGCGCGCACGATCCTGAGAAACTGACCGGCGTCGATCTCGGGCTCGCCGCGGTGGCGGCGCTGCGCGTTGATCGCGGTGCGCAGGAAATACATGTTGTTCACGCCCGGGATCTCGACCGGGTATTGGAAGGCGAGAAACAAGCCTTCGCGCGCCCGCTCATCGGCCTCCATCGCGAGGAGGTCGCGGCCGAGATAGGTAACCGTGCCTTCGGTCACCTCATACCCCTCGCGGCCGGCGAGCACGGCGGCGAGCGTGCTCTTGCCCGAGCCGTTCGGGCCCATGATCGCGTGCACCTCGCCGGCATTCACCGAGAGATCGATCCCGCGCAGGATCTCGCGGCCATCAGTCAGCCGCGCATGGAGATTATTAATTTCGAGCATCATTTCCGCTATTCGGTTCCTACCATCGGGCAAGCGGCCGGACCTGTTTCACCTGTTTTATCAGGAGCAGATCAGGCTGCCTCAACCGACGCTGCCCTCGAGGCTGACGGCGAGGAGCTTTTGCGCTTCGACCGCAAATTCCATCGGCAGCTCTTTCAGGACTTCCTTGCAGAAGCCGTTGACGATCAGCGACACCGCGTCCTCGGCGCTCAAGCCGCGTTGCCGGCAATAGAACAGCTGGTCCTCGCTGATCTTCGACGTCGTCGCCTCGTGCTCGACCCGGGCCGAGGGATTGCGCACCTCGATATAGGGCACGGTGTGCGCGCCGCAGCGGTCGCCGATCAGCAGCGAGTCGCATTGCGTGTGGTTGCGCGCTCCCTGCGCCCTCGGCTGCACGCGAACGAGACCGCGATAGGTGTTTTGCCCGCGGCCGGCCGAAATGCCTTTCGAGACGATTGTCGAACGCGTGTCCTTGCCGATATGGATCATCTTGGTCCCGGTATCGGCCTGCTGGCGATTATTGGTGATCGCGACCGAGTAGAATTCGCCGACCGAGTGGTCGCCCTCGAGCACGCAGCTCGGGTATTTCCACGTGATCGCCGAGCCGGTCTCGACCTGGGTCCACGAGATCTTCGACCGCGCGCCGCGGCAGGCGCCGCGCTTGGTCACGAAATTGTAGATGCCGCCGCGGCCCTCGGCGTCGCCGGGGTACCAGTTCTGCACCGTCGAATATTTGATCTGCGCGTCTTCATGCGCGATCAGTTCGACGACCGCCGCGTGGAGTTGGTTCTCGTCGCGTTGCGGCGCGGTGCAGCCTTCGAGATAGCTGACATAGGCGCCGGCATCGGCGATCAGCAAGGTGCGCTCGAACTGCCCGGTCTTTGCGGCATTGATCCGGAAATAGGTGCTCAGCTCCATCGGGCAGCGCACGCCGGGCGGGATGTAGGCGAAGGAGCCGTCGCTGAAGACCGCCGAGTTGAGCGCCGCAAAGAAATTGTCGTTCTGCGGCACCACCGTGCCGAGATACTTGCGGACGAGCTCGGGGTGCTCGCGCACCGCCTCGCCCATCGAGCAGAAGATGATGCCGAGCTTCGAGAGCTCCTCCTTGAACGTCGTCGCCACCGAAATGCTGTCGAACACCGCATCGACGGCGACGCCGGCGAGCGCCTCGCGCTCACGCAGCGGGATGCCGAGCTTCTCGTAGGTGCGCAGCAGTTCCGGATCGACCTCGTCGAGCGATTTCGGCCCGGTATTCTGCTTCGGCGCGGAATAGTATGTGGCGGCCTCATAATCGATCGGCGCGAGATTGAGCTTGGCCCAATTCGGCTGAACCATCTCTCGCCACGCGCGATACGCCGCAAGCCGCCATTCGAGCAGCCATTCCGGCTCGTCTTTCTTGGCGGAGATGAAGCGGACCGTGTCTTCGGTGAGACCCGGCGGCGCCGTATCAGCTTCGATATCGGTAACAAAGCCGTATTTGTAGCCCTCTCGCGAGAGCGAGCGGACGGTCTGCAGAGTTTCGCTGGAAGCAGTCATGCGGAATATCTGGGCTCGTCAGGTTGTGACGGACTGGGCGAAGAAGAAATTCGGGGCACAAAAGCGGCTGGGGTCAGCATGGCATCGAGCGAAATCGCCGACAGCGCCTCCCCCACCGCCCGATTGATCGCCGCCCAGTGCGGCCGGGTTGGGCAGTAGGCCGTGCGCGCGCATTCGTCGACATGGACCGAGCATTGGGTCAGCCCGATATCACCGTCGATCGCGGCCACGACCTCGGCTACCGAAATCGATGTCGCGACGCGCGCCAGGCGGTATCCGCCGCCGGCGCCCCGCGCCGCTGTGACGAGGCCGGCATGCGCCAGCGCCTTCAAGACCTTCGCGACGGTGGCCTGCGGCAGCCAAGTCTCGGTCGCCACTGTTCCGGCGGTGACCTGCCGGTCGGGGTACGCGGCCAGATGAGTGGCGACGATGACGCCGTAATCGGCGAGCTTGCTGAGGATGATCATCGCTCTCGCGGCCTGACTTCTGAATTCGGACCGATTTGGTCCGTTAATACATCGTCGCTCGGTGCGCCCCGGTCAAGGCAAAAACGGCAAGGGATCGCTACATGGCCGCGACAAGTCGGATCAGCCGCGAATCGCTTGCTCTGCTCAAGCGCCAATACCACCTGATCTTCATCCCAGACAGACCGCACCTTGCTCGATGAAGATCCTTGTCGTCGAAGACGATCGTGAGACAGCGACCTACTTGACCAAGGGGCTGAGCGAAAGCGGCTACACCGTCGATTGCGCCGGTGACGGACGCGAAGGCCTGTTTCTCGCGACTTCCGGCGATTACAGCGTCATGGTTCTCGACCGCATGCTGCCCGGCATGGACGGCCTTTCGTTGCTGGGTGCGCTGCGGGCCGCCGAGATCCACACGCCCGCGCTGATCCTCAGCGCACTAGGCAGCGTCGACGATCGCGTCAAGGGATTGCGCGCCGGCGGCGACGACTACCTGGTCAAGCCATTCGCCTTCAGCGAGCTGCTCGCCCGGCTCGAGGCGTTGCTGCGGCGCGGCACCGGGCCGACAACCACGACCAGGCTGCGGGTCGCGGATCTAGAACTGGACCTGTTGACCCGCAATGTCAGGCGGGGCGGCAAGGCGATCGAGGTGCTGCCGCGCGAGTTCCGATTGCTCGAATACCTGATGCGCAACGCCGGCCATGTGGTTACCCGCACGATGCTGCTGGAGCATGTCTGGGACTATCATTTCGATCCGCAGACCAACGTCATCGATGTCCACATCAGTCGCCTGCGCCAGAAAATCGACAAGGGCTTCGATTATCAGCTGCTGCATACGGTTCGCGGCGCCGGTTACTGTCTGCGGTCCCCGGAGTAACCGGCGCGGGGGCACCGATGGTCATCGAAGAATATCGGTTCGCATCCGAGGGACGTCTGTCGGCGGTACAAATTCTCCGCAACGCTCGACTGATCGTCGGGACGCACGCGTTCCGGCTGGCCGCGCTTTACTTCCTCGTATTTGCGGCCTCCGTGCTCGGCGTTCTGCTGTTCGTCTACTTGACCAGCGCAGGTTTTGTAGAGCGGCAGACCGAGGCAACGCTCGATGCCGAGATCACCGGGCTTGCCGAGCAATACGCGCAGAGAGGTTTGAGCGGGCTGATCCAGATCGTGGCGGCGCGCAGCGCCGGCGATCGCGGCGACGCCATGATCTATCTGGTGACAGACCCGGATGGAAAGCCGCTCGTCGGCAATATCGCGGCTTGGCCGGCCGGGGTGCCGACCCATTCCGCTTGGCTGTCCTTCGCTCTCGAACGAACGATCAACGGTCGTCATGAGGTTCATCCCGCGCGAGGCAGGCTGTTCGTCATCCCCGGCGGCTATCGATTGCTGGTCGGGCGCGACATCAGCGACGCGGCGGCTTTCCGAAGCGAGGTTAGAACAACCCTGTTATGGGCCGGGTTGATCGCGCTCGGCATCGGTCTGATCGGCGGCACCGTGATGAGCCGCAATTTGTTGCGGCGCGTCGAGCAGGTGAACCGAACGAGCGAACGCGTGATGGCCGGAAATCTTTCGGATCGGGTGCCGCTGCACGGCACGAAAGACGAGTTCGATCAGCTTGCCGCCAATCTCAACCGTATGCTCGACCAGATCGAACGGCTGATGACTGCAATGCGCGAGGTCACCGACGACGTCGCCCACGATCTGAGGACCCCGCTGTCGCGGCTGCGCACTCGGCTCGAACGCGCATTAGCCATTCCATCCGGGGCCGATCCATCTGGCGGTGCGAGCCAGGCCGAGGCAATTCGCGCCGCGATCGACGAGGCCGATCGCCTGCTCGCGACATTCAACGCGCTCCTCAGGATCGCGGAATTGGAATCGGGCGCCCACCTCGATCAGACCGCGCCGATAGACCTGTCGGAAGTCGCCCGGTCAGCGGCTGAACTCTACGAGCCGGTCGCCGAGGAAAAGGGATTCGCTCTGTCTGTGGTCGCTGAACCCGGTGTCAGGATGAGCGGCGACTGGCACCTCTTATCGCAAGCGCTCGCTAATCTTCTCGACAATGCGCTCAAATACGCCGGTGGCGGCCTGATCGAGCTGCGGGTCTTCCATGAGAACGGGCAGGCAATCCTCGAAGTGGCGGATCACGGTCCGGGCATTCCAGAGGCGGATCGGCAGAGCGTATTGGACCGTTTTGTTCGCCTCGAACCGAGCCGCACGACCCCTGGAAACGGCCTCGGACTGAGCCTCGTGCGCGCCATTGCGCGGCGGCACGACGGCTCCGTCACGCTGGAGGACAACAAGCCTGGGCTGCGGGTCCGGCTGCAATTCCCAAGACTACCGACGTAGGCCTCGGCTGCGAAATCCTTACTCCCTGTCCCGCTGCCGCGCTCGATCCTCGATCCGGCGCGCAGTTCGCACCATCATCTCGCGAAACTCCTGCGCCTCGAGCCCCGCGCTGCGCAGCACAGGCGTCATCAGCTCGTCCGCGAGCAGATCTTCGAGGCTCGGTTCATAGCGGCAGCACTCAAAGCGCTCGTCCATGACTCCCCTCCTTACCTGTTCGATTGTACGCAATATGGCAGCCAAGCATGTCCGCTTTGTGTTCGCGGATCGGAATTTTCGCGGCAATTCGTATAGACGCCCGTCTTTATTATCTCGCCGGTAGCGTCAATCAGGCGTCAACGCCCGCATAGTTGTCTGCTGCCGGCCGCCGTCGCGAAATCGCTGTAGCCGCCTAGTCTTATGCCGAGTTCGGCAACTAGGCTTTTGGCGGAGGGGCTCAGCAGGGCCGCGAGTTCTTCCTCGTGACGATAGCCCGGCATTGCCGCGCTCAGCGCGGCACAGCGAAGGGCTGCCGGGTGGAAATAGATCTCACTGACGCCTTGCGGTAGGTGTGGGAGGAGCCGCAGCAGCCGCCCTTCCACCATCCCACCGGTCCAAGCGAGGCCGAAAAGGTTGTCGTTGACGAACAAACCGGCGCTCTGCAACCGGCGGCGTAACCACTCGATCCAAGGGCGGTAGAGCGGCGCCGAATGGTGCTCGTCGGGGAATGCGGCGTCCAATGGCTCGACCGGTTCAGAGGGCACCCGCACGGCGGTGATGCCAAAATCGCGCCCAATTTCGATTATCGCCCGCGCCACCGTCGGGTGAACATGCATGTGCTTGTGGGCATTCACATGGTCGAGCGGCAGGCCGGTGGCGCGAAATGCCTCGAATTGCGCGCGGATCTCCATCGCGAGCTGACGGCGAACCCCCGGCAGAGCAAAAAACCGAATGCCGGCGCGAGCCATATTCGGATCGAGACGGCCGTTGCGGCGCACCAAACCGGAGATTTCGGCGCAAGGAAGGCTCGGATGCCCATCGACGAGCACCAGATGCAGGCCGACCCGCAAATCTGGCAGGCGACGGGCGCGCGCCACGGCGTCAGCCGCGGCGGGGGCGCCGACCATCAGGCTCGCGGCCGACAGAACGCCGCGCCGGTGCGCCTCCTCGACAGCTTCGTTGACGGCGGGATCGAGCCCGAAATCGTCCGCGCAGACGACCAGGCTTTTCAGCTCGCCATCTCCCGGCTGCGCAGAAACTGAAAGAATTCGACGCCTTCGCGCAGGCGGCGCCGCATCATCTGCGGGCTCTTGATCATCTCGGCGACCAACGAGGCGATCTTGCCGCGGCGGAAATAGAAGCGCTTATAGAACGTCTCGAGCGACTCGAAGATCTCGGTATGCGAGAGGTGCGGATAGTGCAGCGGCGCGATCTGCACGCCGCGGTCGTCGATCAATTCGGCGTGGCTGACGTCCAGCCACCCGTTCTCGACCGCCTGCCGGTGCAAATAGGTCCCGGGATAAGGCGCGGCGAGCGAAACCTGGATCGTGTGCGGATTGATTTCCGCGGCGAAGCGGATCGTTTCCTCGATCGTTTCCTTGCTCTCGCCAGGCAATCCCAGAATGAAGGTGCCGTGGATCGTGATCCCAAGGTCGTGGCAATCCTTGGTGAAGCGCCGCGCGATGTCGATCCGCATCCCCTTCTTGATGTTGTTGAGGATCTGCTGGTTGCCGGTCTCGTAACCAACGAGCAAAAGCCGCAATCCGTTGTCCCGCAGCACCTCCAAGGTCGCGCGCGGCACATTGGCCTTGGCGTTGCACGACCAGGTGACGCCGAGCTTGCCGAGCTCGCGGGCGATCGCCTCGGCACGCGGCCGGTCATCGGTGAAGGTGTCGTCGTCGAAGAAAAACTCCTTCACCTGCGGGAAATAGCTCTTCGCAAGGCGGATCTCGTCGATCACGTGACCGACGCTGCGCACCCGGTAGCGGTGACCGCCGACGGTCTGCGGCCACAGGCAAAACGTGCATTTCGACCGGCAGCCCCGACCCGTATACAGTGAGACGTACGGGTGCTTCAGATAACCAATGAAGTAGTCTTCGACCCGCAGATCGCGCTTGTAAACGTCGGTCACAAAGGGCAGCCGGTCCATGTCCTCGAGGACTGCGCGGTCGCGGTTGTGGACGATGCCGCCGCCCGCGCTGCGAAAGCTCAGACCGTCGATCGCATCGGAGCGCCGGCCTTCCGCCACCTCCTTGATCGTAAAATCGAATTCCTCGCGGGCGACAAAGTCGACGGCCGCAGAGGCCCTGAGGCTATCTTCCGGCTCGACCGCGACCTTCGCGCCGACAAACCCGATCTTGAGCTTCGGGTTGCAATCCTTCAGCGCCTCGGCAACGCGAACGTCCGAAGCGAAGGACGGCGTCGAGGTGTGGAGCACGGCTAACTCGTATTCCCGGGCGAGCGGTAGGACCTGATCGAGCTTGAGCCGCGCTGGAGGCGCGTCGATCAGCTTGCTGTCGGGGAGGAGCGCCGCGGGCTGCGCCAGCCAGGTCGGGTACCAGAACGAGCGGATCTCACGCTTCGCCTGATAGCGCGAACCGGCGCCGCCGTCGAAACCGTCAAAGGACGGCGGGTGGAGGAAAAGGGTCTTCATCATAGGACCTTATCTCCGTCGGCTGTCATGCGGCCGCTCGCCTCGACGTGAAAAACCTGATCCCGCCAGAAGACCGTGCGCCCGAAAAAACTGGCGATGAACACCGCGAAGGACAAGACATCGCGCAGCGGCAACAGCCAGGGCTTGGCTGGGGGAACGCCGAGCGCACGCGCAATGACCCGCGCCGTAGCCCATCTGAGGATGCACGAAATCACAAGAAAGATGCTGGGGGTCAAGGCAAATCCCGCCGCGGCCACGGCAAGCGCGGCGATGGGGACCGGATGGGTCAGCGCCGATCCGGCAAAGCCGAGGGGTGTCACCGCTCGCACTGTACGCGCCCAGCGCAGCTCGTGCCGCCACAGCTCGGCCAGGCTGTTCTCGGTCACGCGAGCTTCGACAATATAGGGCGACAGCACGACGGCCAATCCGATGGCGCGAACTTCGTCGCCGATTCGGTGGTCGTCGGCGAGTTCGTCGCGCAGAGGCGCAAACCCGCCGATACGCTCAAGGGTTTCGCGGCGCAGCGCGATCGTCGCACCGAAACATCCTCCCCCGAGACCCAGCGCTTCGGCGACGAGAGCACTCGGAAGAAAGCCAAAATTGATGTGCATGGCCCCGAAACCGGACCAGGTCCCGCCCGTCGACACACCTTTGTAAAGGCACGTCACAACCCCTGTCTGAGGGTCGTGCAGCGGCGCCGTTACCGCGGCAAGGTAATGACGATCGACACGCATATCGCTGTCGGCGAGCACCAACAGCCCGTGGCGTGCCTCCTCGAACATATTTTCGAGATTGGCGACCTTTTTGTTCGACCCGGCGGCGCGTGCATTGATGACGAAGGCAATATCGCGAGTGGGGAGATCGCGCATCAATGCGCGAGCGGCCCTCACCGCGCCATCTTCCGGGTCATTCACGCCCATGACGAACTGCAGCACCGGATAATCCTGCTCGGCGAAGGAGCGCAGATTGTCGTAAAGGCCCGGCTCGTCGCCGTGCAGCGGCTTCAACACCGAGACACCGAGTCCGTCCGGTGCGGCCGGCAGCGGACACCGTACAAACCGTAGGACAGTCACCGCCGCCCCGATCAAGTACGCCCAGGCGGGCAGCAGCACGGCGGCGATGGCGAAATTCACGTCCATGCTATCGTCGAGAAAGACTTCTGAGAACCAGTCGCCTGGTGCGCGTCTTTGTCACCGTCCGATTGCGCCGGATTGCGTCGGCGATGCTGCGCGTTCATATAGTCAATGTGGGCGAGGCTCCAGTCTGCTGGCGGCACGGGGACGAGGCGATTTCATGCGGGTAGTGTTAGCCCAACCAAGAGGCTTCTGCGCGGGCGTCGAACGCGCCATCGAGATCGTCGAGCGCGCGCTCGAAAAATATGGCCCGCCGATCTACGTCCGCCACGAAATCGTGCACAATCGCCACGTCGTCGAGCGCTTGCGCGCGAAGGGTGCACATTTTGTCGACGAGATCGACGAAATCCCCAAGGGCAGCGTCACGATTTTCAGCGCCCACGGGGTCGCCAGTTCAATCGAAGAGCGTGCGGCCGACCGTGGGCTTCCGGTCATCGACGCGACTTGCCCGCTGGTCTCGAAAGTGCACATCGAGGGCCAGCGTTACGCCAACCAGGGGCGCGAGATCATCTTGATCGGACATGCCGGACATCCCGAAATAGTCGGCACGATGGGGCGCATCAATGGCTGCGTTCATCTGATCTCGACTCCGGAAGAGGTATCGCGGCTCAAAGTCGCCGACCCGGACAAGCTCGCCTTTATTACGCAGACCACGCTCAGCGTCGACGATACGCGGGCCGTTATCGAGGCGCTGAAGGCCCGCTTTCCGACGATCGTCGGCCCCGATACCAAGGACATCTGCTACGCAACGCAAAATCGTCAGAGAGCGGCGCGGGAACTCGCAAAAATTGTCGACGTTGTCCTGGTGGTCGGCGCCCCGAACAGCTCGAATTCGAATCGACTGCGCGAGATCGCTGCGGAAAGCGGGGTCCCAGCCTATCTGATCGAAGATGCTCGCGCACTCGACCCGAGCTGGATAGAGAGCGCTGGGGCCGTCGGCATTACCGCCGGGGCATCGGCTCCGGCCGAACTCGTCGAGGAGGTGATCACGCGGTTGCGGGAACTGGCGGAAGTCGAACTCTCGGTGCTGCCCGGCGTCACCGAGAACGTCCGTTTCCGGATGCCTACGCAGCTCGCCGACGTCGCCGGCTGAGGCCGGCTTCCCACTCAAACTCAGGCAACGAGGTTTCGCTGTGCCAATTCCGCTGCGCCAAACCATCCGGGTCGGCGCCTATGTCGTCGCTCAACACCTCAAGGGTGTCCAACGCTACCCGTTGGTACTGATGCTGGAGCCGCTCTTCCGCTGCAATCTCGCCTGCGCCGGTTGCGGCAAGATCGATTACCCCGACGCGATCCTCAACCAGCGCCTCAGTGTCGACGAGTGTGTCGCGGCGGCAGATGAATGCGGCGCGCCGATGGTGGTCATCGCGGGCGGCGAGCCGTTGCTGCATCGTGAGATCGATGAGGTCGCCCGGCGCATGATCGCCAGGAAGAAGTTCGTCTATCTGTGCACAAACGCGCTGTTGCTCGAAAAGAAGATCGACCTCTTCGAGCCGAGCCCCTATTTCGCCTGGACCATCCATCTCGACGGTGACCGCGAGGATCACGACCGCACGGTGTGCCAGAGCGGGGTTTACGATCGCGCCGTGGCCGCGATCAAACTGGCAAAGGCTCGCGGGTTTCGGGTCAACATCAATTCCACACTGTTCGATACCGCGCAGCCGGAGCGCATCGCCCGGTTTTTCGACGAGGTGATGGAGATCGGGATCGACGGCATAACCGTATCACCCGGCTATGCCTACGAGCGGGCGCCGGACCAGGAGCATTTCCTCAATCGTCGCCGCACGAAGGAATTGTTCCGCGAGATCTTCAAGCGCGATCCGCGGCGCCGCTGGTCATTCAATCAATCGAGCCTGTTTCTCGATTTCCTCGCCGGGAACCAATCCTATCATTGCACGCCGTGGGGCAACCCGACGCGCAACTATTTCGGCTGGCAGCGCCCTTGCTATCTGCTGGGCGAAGGCTACGCGAAGACCTTCAAGGAACTGATGGAGGAGACCGACTGGGACTTGTATGGCACCGGCAATTACGAGAAATGCGCCGACTGCATGGTGCATAGCGGGTACGAGGCTACCGCCGTAATGGATTCGGTAAAGCACCCGGTGAAGGCGGCGGCGGTCGCGTTACGCGGGGTCCGCACCGAAGGAGAGATGGCGCCCGAAATTCCCTTGGACCGGCAACGGGCGGCCCAATATGTTTTCTCCCGTCACGTGGAGGACGCGGTGGCGCGGCTACGAAGTGGCGGCCAGGCCGCGGAGAGCGTGAGCGGGTCCCGCTAGCGCGGACAAAGCCATCCGGGTTTCCCGAGCCAACCGGATCAGAGTCGCGATCTGTTGCGGTCGGCGCAGCACCGACCCCAGCACGCGAGCGAGGTTCGGGGTGCCCGCTTCGGAGAGCGGGATAAGGGCGGCCGGCGGGAGTTCCCGGCAGGCGGTATCCGCAATCGTCCGGGCGACGAGAAACGGGATCCCGGCTTGCGAGGCGATGCGAGCGACGACATCGCTCTCGAGATCTACCACGAGCGCGCCCGTGTCGCGCCAAGCGCGGCTTTTCTCTTCCTCGGTCGCTAGAATTGCGTTCGTCCCGAATACCGCGCCGTCGAAGGCGCCGATTTCTCGCGCCAGCGAGGCCGCTCGCCTTTGGAAATCAGGCTGCGCCGTCCAGCGGTTGCCGTCCGACACGACCTCGGTTGAGATGACGACATTGCCAGGCCGCAAATGCGGTGCCAGGGCGCCGGCAATACCAAAGCTCATCAAGCAGTTAGCGCGCTGGACTGCTTCTTCGACGAGACTGGCGGTTCGTTCCCGATCTCCGGCGCCGATCACGACCGGGAATCCGGCAGCCCGCGCAATCTTCGCTTCAGCGGCGAGACCGGAGGTACAGAGCACGGTCGACAATCGGTGCATCCGCACCTTCCTACATAGCCACAACACGCGTGCCGGCCCTTTGGACCGCATTTGGAGCGGAGCACCGGTCCGCCCTTCGCCTGATAGTTGTCCTCGTCGACACCCAGCGCAAGCGTCACGCTATCGCAGGCCGCAGAGCAGCTGCCATCGGCGAATTCCCTAACTCCGCCTCGATCGGTTCGCCAGAGGCAAAAGGACGCGGCCGCCTCATTCGGTTCCGTAATCAAATGCCAAACGGGACCTGCCGCGAATTGCCTCGCGACAATCGCCGGTAGCGGGCAAGCGCCCACAGCGGGAAAAAGGCACGGTACCCGTGGTATCGCAAATAGAAAACGCGCGGGAAACCGACCGCCGTATACCAGGGCTCATCCCAGTTGCCGTCCTGGTCCTGCGTTTCCGTCAGGTATGCGATGCCGCGTGCGACCGCCGGATGCCCGACCTCTTCGGCTGCCATCAAAGCAAGCAACGCCCACGCTGTCTGAGACGACGTGCTGTAGTGCGCCTCGCCATGCGGCGCTCCCCGCCAATACGATTCACCGCCTTCTCCCCAGCCGCCATCCTCGTGCTGGCATCCGACGAGCCACTCGACGGCGCGGCGCACTTCGGGGGAGTCGGCAGGAATTCCGGCACTGTTTAAGGCGGTCAGCACCGACCAGGTCCCGTAGATGTAATTGGTCCCCCACCGGCCGAACCAGCTGCCGTCGGGCTCCTGCTCGGATCGCAGATAAGCAATCGCGGCGGCCACCGCCGGATGCTCTCGGCCGTAGCCGATTTGAGTGAGGAAACTCAGACAGCGGCCGCTGACATCCGCCGTCGGCGGATCCAGCAATGCACCATGGTCGGCGAACGGGATATGGTTCAGGTAAAAATGCGTGTTGTCCGCGTCGAAGGATCCCCAACCCCCTCCCCGGCATTGCATGCCGACCACCCATTCGGCCGCCCGGTCGACTGCGACCCGATAGCGGGCCGAGCCGAAGCGGTCGAGGGCCAGCGCCACCGCCGCGGTGTCATCCAGATCGGGGTAATAGGGGTTTTCGAACTGAAAGGCCCACCCGCCGGGCCGCAGGCCCGGGCGGGCCACCGCCCAATCCCCGGCGACATCGAGCACCTGTTTAGCTTCGAGCCAATCCAGTCCGCGCGTGATCGTCGCTTTCAGGCGCGCGTCTTCGACCTCCATCAGCGCGTGGCAGGCCAGGGCCGTGTCCCAGACCGGCGACAAACACGGTTGGCAATAGCTGCGCTCGCCGTCGAGTACGAGCAGCTTGCGAAGCGAGGACAGCGCGGTCGCATAGCTGGGGTGATCCGGCTCGCAACCGAGACAATCGAACATCATCGCGGCGTTGGCGATCGCCGGGAAGATGCCGCCAAGGCCATCTTCACCGTTGAGACGCTTGGTGACAAAGGCGACGGCCTTTTCGATCGCCCGTCGGCGCGGATCCGCCGGGAAGAACGGCTCGGCTACCCGCAACAGCCGGTCGAGCATGCCGAACGCTAACGACAGCGGCGACGATGTCGGACCCCCGATCCAATCTTTCACCTCTTCCGGCGGCTCCAGAAAAAGCTCGCGAACCGTGACCCCCAGTGGGTTGCGGGCCCGCGGCCGCAGCGCCATGACGACCAGCAGCGGCACCAGAACGGTACGCGACCAGTACGACACCTTGGCAATGTGAAACGGAGACCAGCTGGGCAGCAGCATGATCTCGACCGGCATCACGGGCACCGCCCGCCACGGAACCTCGCCGAACAGCGCGAGCAGAATGCGAGTGAACACATTGCAGCGCCGGGCGCCGCCGCCAGCCAGGATCGCCGCCCGAGCCCGCTTCATATGCGCCGCGTCGACGGGGTCCCCGGCAGCCTTCAACGCGAAGTAAGCCTTTACCGACGCGCTGATGTCGAGAGTGCCCCCGTGAAACAGAGGCCATCCGCCGTCCCCACCTTGGGTCGCGCGAACATATCCGGCGATCCGCGCTTGCAGATCCGGCTCGATACGGCCGAAATAATGCTGAAGCAGGATGAATTCCGACGGGATCGTCACGTCGGCCTCCAGCTCGAAGACCCAATGTCCATCGCGGTGCTGCAGGGCTACCAGCGATTCGGCGGCGCGCGTTATCGCCTCGTCGAGACGAGTGGCTTCGACGCGACGGCGCAATGTTCCAAGTGCTTTCGTGGTCGTTTGGTTCATGCTAGGGGCGGTGTTGTTATTGCTAGGGGCGGTGTTGTTCTTGCTAAATTTCCGCAGTCAATTTGACGGGGGCCCGGCTGCTCCCAGGGTTTCCGGATAACGCCTCGAGCCGCCGATCGATCGCGAGGCCGGCCGCGGCAAAGCCGGAGCGAATAGCGCCTTCAATCGTGGCAGGCAAGCCCGTATCGACGTAATCGCCGGCAAGTAGAAGGTTCCTCCAAGCCGTCACCTGTTGCGGTCGTCGTTTCAGCTGCTCCGGACTGGCCAGAAACGTCGCCCTGCGCTCCTTGACGATCCTTGCCGGCGGAACTGGAAGCGTCGGAAGGCAATAGGCAAGTGCGACATCCCGCCAAAACAGATCACGCAGTTCGGGCGCGGAGCGCTCGACGAATCGGTCAGCAGCGCTGACCGTCACAGACAACGCTTCCCGTTTACGAAAGATCCACTCCGCTGCGCCACCAACCACTCCGACAAAAAACGGCGAGCCGGCGGGAAGAGACTGCCGGAAATGGGCATTGACGATCGGCGAGTGCCGATCGGGCACGACGAGCCCAGGAACAAGGCGAGCCGCAATCGCGGCGGGTACGGCAAGGATCACGTGGTCCGCGCTGTCGAGCGCGATCGAACCTGTCTCGAAGGCGAGCGCCGAAATCGCGTCGGGGCCGAAGCCGAGCGCCCTCAGACGTGCGCCGAAGCGGATTTCCCCGCCCTGTATGCGCAGCCGAGCGAGGGCCGGCTCGACAAAGCTTTCCGAGAGCCCGATGCGAGGGACCAGCGGACGGCACGCCGCGCCCCCTCGCCCGAGCGTCTCGGCTAGCATGCGCCGGAAGAGCGTCGCCGATCCCTGCTCGGCACTGGTATTCAAGGCGGCGACGGCGAGCGGTTCCCATAGCTGCCGGAACAACCGCGCGTGTGGATCGAGCACGGCGGTAATCGTCGCCGACGGGTTCGCCCGCCGCAGCGCCAACGGCGCCAAATAATCAAACGCTCGCGTCTGCGGAACCCGCCGCGCCGCGCGAAACACCCACCAAGGCACAGCACCGCGATTCGGCCGCACCGTCCAGTGCCCCCCGGTCGCAGCATCGACAAACGGGAAGGCAGCCTCGGAGGGACCTTCTAAGGAGCTACGAGCGCCGATCCGGTCCAGGTATTCGAGGGCCGCCCGGTTACCGGCCAGAAGGAGATGATTGCCGTTGTCGATCCGGCATCCGAGCTCGGCATCGAAATACGAGCGGCAGCGTCCCCCCGCGTGTGGAGCGGCTTCATGGAGGATGACGGAGCGGCCGTTTCGCGCGAGCGCGACTGCCGCCGCGAGCCCGGCGAGACCCGCTCCGACGATATGCACGCAACCGGCGTTAGCCGCTGCCCTCATAACAAGCCGTGGCGCAACACCAGCCACAGCTTCAGCGAGTTTGACACACCGACGCGTGCCGCGGGATCGCGCCATCCCGAGCGCTGCAGAGCCGAGAGTGTCGCACGGTAGATCGCCGCCATGACCGCAGCCGGACGCATGGCGCGGCGCGAGCATTGCGCCATAGCACACTCGGCATCCCGGAAATGGGCTTCGGCGATGGCGGCGACGTCGCGACACGCGGCGGGCAATGCTGGATGCCGCAGGATCGTCTCGGGGTCGGCACCCCGAATCCCGTGCCGATCGAGGATTTCACGAGGCAGATAGAGCCGCCCTCGAGCGGCGTCCTCGGCAAGGTCACGCAGGATGTTGGTCAGCTGCAGCGCCCTGCCGAGCGCTTCCGCGACGGCGTGGGCCGCATGGCCGGGATCGCCGAAGATATGAACCGAGAGGTGGCCGACCGCACTTGCGACACGCGCGCAATAGAGGTCCAGGGTAGCCAGATCGGGGGCTCTGATGTCTCCCCGAGCGTCCATCTCCATGCCGGCGAGGATTGCAAGAAAATCCTCCTTGCGGAGCGCATAACACTGTACCGGCCGCGACAAGGCGCGCGCCATCAGGTGCCGCGGACGCTCCTCGTAAAGCGCCTCGATCTCGTCATGCCACCGGGCCAGCTCCGCTAATTTGTATTCGGCCGGCCTGTCCCCGTCGGCAATGTCGTCGACCTCCCGGCAGAACGCATAAATCGCGTACATGCCCTCGCGGCGATGTCGGGGCAGCAGCCGCATCGCCCAGTAGAACGAGGTCCCTGCGGCCTCGACCCGGTGCCGGATGTTTTCGCGCAGTGCGTCCTCACCCAGCTGGTCGGCGGCGGCGTGGAGCGCCGCGCCGCTCATCCCCGAAAACCTCTCGAGACGCCGATTGCAAAGGCGGCCAGGAAATCGGATTTGCGCAGCGCGACGCGGGTCGCAACGGGATCGCCGTCGCGGAGCCGGCGCAACAGCCGCCCAGCCAGTTCGACAATGACCGCGGATTCCCATCGCAATCCGCGGGAAGCGACGAGGGGCGGCAAACCGCAAGCCTCGTCGACCAACTGAGCGGTGCGATCCAGCAGGCGGTCGAGCACACGCCGCAGTCCTGGGTTCGACGCACCGGCTGCCAGCGCCTCCACCCCGGTGCCTGCCGCGGCGAGCTCTTCGAGCGGCAGGTATACGCGATCGAGCCTCCGGTAATCGTCGACGCAATCCTGCAGGTGATTGAGCACCTGCAGCGCCGAGCAAAGGGCGTCGGACGCCGCCCAGGCGGCGCGGCTTTCGCCGTGCAGGTCGAGCAGCTGGCGCCCGACCGGGGAGGCCGAATAACGGCAATATCCCATCAGGTCGTCCCAATCGCGATAGCGCAGCTTGATCGCGTCGAGCCGAAACGCGTGCAGCACGTCATGGCAGTGCTCCGCAGTCGTCCCGGTTTCAATCAGGCTTTCGCGCATCGTAGACGCAGCGGGAGAATCGTCACCCGAAGCTCCGTCGAGGATGGCCGCCATGCGGTCGAGCCGGGTAATTTTCTCATCGGCGGTCAGTACCGGATTATCGGCGACATCGTCGGCGTTTCGCGCGAACCGGTAGAACGCGTGCACATGCGTCCGCAAGTCGCGCCGAATCAGAAACGATCCGACCGGGAAATTCTCGCTGCCGCGCCACTTGCCCGAGGGAGTTTCGACGCTCTCGGCGGCTTGCTGGTGGATTACCCCGGTGCGCCCTTCGAGACGGCCGCTACTCGGCCTCCTCAGGGTGAGGACCTTTCTTGATGCCATCAACCGCAGACCTCATGCTGAGGAGCGCCTGCGGGGCGCGTCTCGAAGCACGCACGGTTTGGATGCAGCCTTCCTTCCCGTACCACAGTCATTGCAGATACCCGTTATCCCGGAACCAGCTGACAGCATCGGCAATGGCCCGGCGCGCCGGTCGCGGCGTGTAGCCGAACTCGCGCAATGCCTTTTCGGAGCTAAAGTACATCTTTTTTCGCGACATCCGAACCCCGTCGAGCGTGACGAAAGGCTCGCGCCCACTGATTCGGGCAGCCAACTCCGCGCCGAATGCGACAGGCAGCAGAGCACTGTGCGGAACCCGAAGCCGTGGCGGGCGTCTGCCGACCGCCGCGGCGACCTCGGCAAGGATCTCGGCGAGGGTCAAGTTCTCGCCCCCCAGAATATAGCGGTCGCCGATCAGCCCCTTCTCGGCTGCCGCGAGATGGCCGCCGGCGACGTCATCGACGTGGACGATGTTGAGGCCGGTATCGACAAACGCTGGCATCTGGCCGCGCGCGGCCTCGACGATCAACCGGCCGGTCGGCGTCGGCTTGATGTCCCCCGGCCCGACCGGGGTGGAAGGATTGACGATCACTACCGGCAAGCCGCGTTCCCGCACAAGCTCTCGCACCACCTCTTCGGCTACGAATTTCGATTGCTTGTATGGCCCGATCATATCGTCGAAGCTGCTCGGGGTTTCCTCGTCGGCGGCCCCTCCGGGCACCAAGCCGAGCGTGGCGACGCTGCTCGTGTACACGACGCGCTCGATACCGGCTGCCAGCGCTGCGTTCAGCAAATCCCGGGTTCCCTCGACGTTCGCGCGAAACATCGGGGCGGGATCGCGAACCCAGATTCGGTAATCGGCGGCGACGTGGTAGAGGTATCGGCAACCGTCGACAGCGCGCGCCAACGACCCCGCGTCCTCCATCGTGCCCTCGGCGATTTCCACCGGAAGGTTCGCAAGATTGCGTCGATCGCTGTTCGGCCGGGCGAGGACACGGACGGGAAAACCTTGACGCAACAACGCACGGGCGACGGCCGATCCGACGAACCCGGTCGCTCCGGTTACAAGGCTCAAATCCGGCTGGAGTGGCATTGTTCTCCGGTTCGCGGTTTACGGCTGGTCGCGTCAAAGTTCAACCGTACTGACGCTGTTTCGCGCAAACAGCATGAGCCGTACTGGTTAAACGCCAAAAAAAGAACACCGCCGGTCGCGCGAGCGTCGCGATGTACTGACAAAGCGCAGCTGAGAGGACTACCTCCCCGACCCTTGTATTTGTGCAGCCCGGGTGCGCGCCGAGGCGGCCTTTTCGGATTCCCCCAACACATCATAGGCGTGGGCTAGGCGATTCCAGCCCTCCTTGTCGTCCGGGTTCTGCTCGAGACGTGCGGCGAGGCGGTCGACCATGCCGCGAATCATCGCCTGCCGTTCCTCTGGCGACATCGATTGGGCGGCGGCTACATCACGCGAGCTTGGTCCAGCGGACGGCGACCCAGCCGACGGCGGCGACCCACCGGGGATCGGAGAAGGGGATCCGCCTGCCGGTCCGGACGGCGGCTGCTCGTCGGGGGCGATCTCGGCGAGCCGTTCGGCGACGGCTTGGCGCCACGGAGCTTCGGCAGGAGCGGCGGCGAGGAGCGCTTTGAGGGCGCTCTTCGCGGCTTCGCGATCCCCGCGCTGCAGGGCCGCCTCTGCGCCGTAGAACCGCGCGCGCGGATCATCGCCGGCTTTCGCGAACTCGGCCTGCGCTTCGGGCGTAACCACGCCGCCGGCAGTGAGGACGATGAGCTCCCCGAGTTCGGCGTGCAGCCGCGGCTCGTTTGGCGCTAAAGCAATCGCTTGGTCATAGGCTTGACGCGCGTCGGCAAAGCGCTCCAGAGAAGCGAAGGTCCGGCCGAGCAGGACCCAGCCTTCGACATGGCCGGGTTCTCGTTGCAGTCGCTCCTTGAGCTGTTCGGCCGCAGCGGCGAGCTCTGCTCTGTCGTGCGGCCCCTCCCCCGCGGCAGCCGCGCCTCTCGCCGGATCGATTGCCGCAGGTGTTCCGACTGCGGCATAAACCGCGAGCGCCGCCGCCGGCAATAGGCCGGCGATGCCGACAGCGGCCCCGATGCGCCAGGGCATTTCAGACGAGCGGCCCCCGCCCGACCGCAAATCGTCGCTCTCCTGATCGGCCGCCGCCAACATGCGCCGGGTGATCTCGGCCCGCGTGTCCGCTGCCTCTTCCGGATCGAGCCTTCCCTGCGCAATCTCGGTTTCGAGGTTCGAGAGTTGCCGGCGGAATAGTGCGACCACGGATTCTCCCTGATCGCTTGCCCTGCCGGCGCCTCTGACGAGCGGCGTCAGCAACAGGATCAGCGCCACCAGCACGAGTGACCCGGCTATGATCCAGAACCAGATCATCCACGCTCGCCCAGCAGCATGGCCGCGCGGGCTCGCTCTTCTTCCGTCAAGGGCGGAAGCCTGCTGTCCAGGCGGCGACGCGATCGGATCACCAGCAAGGCTCCAATGCCCAACACCAGCATCGGCGGCGTAAGCCACAACAGATAGGTCGTCGGCTCGAAGGGCGGGTCGAGCAGAACGAAAACCCCATAACGGGCGACTATGTAATCGAGAGCCTGCTTATCCGTATCGCCGGCGGCGAGTTGCTTCCGCAGCAATACGCGCAGATCATGGGCGAGATCGGCGTTCGATTCATCGATGGACTGGTTCTGGCAGACAAGGCAGCGCAATTCCTGGCTGAGGGCGCGGGCGCGGGCTTCCAGCGCCGGATCGGCGAGTTGCTCCGACGGCTCGACGGCATAGGCAGCCGTTCCGACGGCGGTCAGCAGCGTCGCCGCAAGCAGCAGCCGCCGGATCATCAGGAGTCCGCCGACCCCACCGGCGATCCCACTGGCACGGCGACCGTAGAGGCTCGGGGCGCTTGCACAGGCACGCGCAGCCGGCGATCGCTGAGCGACACCAGCCCGCCCAAGGCGGCGAGGATTGCGCCAAACCAGATCCATGGTACGAGCGGGTTGTAATACGCGCGCAGGACCCACCCTCCCTGGCCGTCGCTGTCGCCGAGCGCCAAGTAGAGATCGCCGAACCCGTTGGTCGCGATCGCCGTATTGCTGGTCTGGCTTTTTGCCACGGGATACCAGCGCCGTTCGGGATAGAGTGTCATCGCCGCACTGCCGGGCCGCTCGACCACGATTTGAGCTCGCTGAGCCCGGTAATTGGCAACGTCTCCCTCCGTCACGCCGACAAAATGCAGGGTGCGGCCGGCGATCTGGACGGTATCGCCCGGATGCACGGTTTCGATTCGCTCGCTGCGCCAAGCGGTGGACACGACAGCGCCCGCGATCAACACGCCGACCCCGAAATGGGCGATTGCGTACCCCCAGGTCCCGCGCGGCAAATGCCGCAGCCGCCGCCAGACGGCGCCAAATGATTGCTTCGCCATTCCGCTGCGGTCCGCGAGATCGGTCAAGACGCCGAGCATCGCCCAAACCGCGAGCGCAATCCCCGCCAGCGCCGCCGGCAGAGCGGACCGGTCGAAGGCGAAGACGATCGCCGGGGCAAGAAATGCGCCGAGAGCGGCGGGAGCCAAACGGCGCAGCGCAACGGTGAGCCTGCCGCGGCGCCAGGCCAGTACTGGCCCAATCACCATGGCGATGATGCCGGGCACGAGGATCGGCACAAAGGTTTTGTCGAAGAATTGCGGGCCGACGGACAGCTTTTCGCCGCTCCACACCTCGGCAAACAGGGGATAGAAGGTCCCCAGAAACACCGTCGCCATCCCGGCGCAGAGCACGAAATTGTTGAGCACCAGCGCGCCTTCACGGCTGACCGGAGCGAAGGGCTGGCCGGCTTCCAGGCTGGGGGCGCGCAGCGCGTAGAGCACGAGGCCGCCGCCGATCACCAGCGCGATCAGCACCAGGATGAAGACCCCGCGCGTCGGGTCGACAGCGAACGAATGGACCGAGGTGAGGACGCCCGAACGCACGAGGAAGGTCCCGATGAGGCTCATACCGAAGGTGAGGATTGCGAGTAGGATCGTCCAGCGCTGCAGGCTCTCGCGCTTTTCGCAAACCGCCGCCGAGTGCAGCAGCGCAGTGCCGAGCAGCCAGGGCATGAAGGAGGCATTCTCGACCGGGTCCCAATACCACCAGCCGCCCCAGCCGAGCACGTAATAGGCCCACCAGCTGCCCATTGCGATGCCGATCGTCAGCCCGCACCAGGCGGTCAATGCCCAGGGCCGCACCCAGCGCGCCCAGGCGGCGCCGACCCGCCCCTCGATCAGCGCCGCGATCGCGAAAGAATAGGTGATCGAGAAGCCGACATAGCCGAAATAGAGAAACGGCGGGTGGAAGGCGAGACCCGGGTCCTGCAGTAGCGGGTTCAGGTCGCGCCCATCGACCGGGACCGGGAACAGCCGATCGAACGGGTTTGATGTCCCGATGATGAAGGCCAAGGTGCCAACCCCGAGCAAGCCCTGGATTGCCAAAGTCCGCGCCCGCAGGGTGGCCGGCAATGAACGCCCGAGAGCCGCGACGAGCCCGCCGAACAGGGTCAGCATGAAGACCCAGAGCATCATCGAGCCTTCGTGGCTGCCCCAGACCCCGGTCACCTTGTAGAGCATCGGCTTCGCGGTGTTCGAGTTCTCGAAGACGTTCCGCACCGAGAAATCCGATACGATGTGGGCGTGCATGAACACCGAAAAGGCGAGCGCGACGAGCCCGAACTGCAGCAATGCCGCCGATCGCCCCAAATCCATTAGCGGCCGGCTGCGGACCGACGCCCCGACCAGCGGCACGGTGGCCTGCGCCAGCGCCACGAGGAGCGCAAGCACGAGAGCGAAATGGCCGATCTCTACGAGCATGCTACGGCGCTCTCCTACCGCTCTTTCCTTCCGGACAGGAAAACTCAGGGAAAAATCCGGGCGGCCTTAACTTTAACTCCGCCGGTAGTGACGGTACAGTAGATCCCTCGCCCTTACTGCAAAGATGGCGATGCGCTCCGAAACGCCATAGCCCGGGAGTGGCAGATGCGTCATTCGATCGAGGAGGCCCGGCAGCGCTACGCAGAGGAATTGCGATTCACGGCCAAGTTGGGTTCTCGCGCGGTCACCGACGCGTTCGCGACAGTGCCGCGGGAGCGATTTCTCGGACCCGGGCCATGGCGCGTCCTCAGCCCGATGGCAATGGCTGAGTATTGGACGACGGAGGATGCCGATCCGCGCCACCTTTATCATGACGTGCTGATCGCGATCGACGAGGAGCGGCGGCTCAACAACGGGCAGCCCAGCCTTTGGGCCCGTATGTATGACCAACTCGAGTTGAGCCGTGGCGACCATGTCGTCCATGTCGGCGCCGGGACCGGCTACTACAGCGCCATTCTCGCCGAAATTGTCGGCCGCGCCGGTCAAGTCACGGCGATCGAGGTCGACCCCATCCTTGCCGCCCGAGCCAAGGAGAATCTCGCCGCCGCTTGGCCGCAAGCAACGGTCGTAGCAGCGGACGGCTTCCTATTCCAACCCGACCGGCCGGCCGACGCCCTCGTGGTCAACGCCGGGGTGACGCATTTTTCTTCTCTTTGGCTCGATATGTTGGCGGCAGAGAATGGCCGCTTGCTCGTCCCGCTGACCAATGCTGAACGGTGGGGTTGCTTCCTGATGATCACCCGCCAAGCCGGTGACCCGTGCCGCTACGCCGCTCGGTTCGCGGGCCGGGTGGGGATCATCCCGTGCGTCGGCGGGCGAGATCCGGCGGCGGAGGAAAGATTGACGGCGGCATTGGCGAGGGGCGATTTCACCGCCATCCGATCACTGCGGCGCGCCCCCGAGGAGCCGGATCACACATGCTGGCTCGCCGGCGAGGGGTGGTGGCTGTCCACCGCCCCCGCCAGCTCCGGTTGAAGCCCGTTAGGCCGCGGCGGTCGGCAGCAGCTCGGTGCGATAGGTCGGCCGCAGAATTTCGAGCCGCATCGGCACGGGCGTGCCGAGCCACAGCGCATTCTTGCTATGGTCGTCGTACGAGCTCTCGGTCAGCGGATGAACGAGAACATCGAGGCCCTCGCGGTTCAGCATCAGCCAGGGCACGATCTTCTTGAACTCCGCGGTCTCGAAGATCACGCTGAATTGCGAGACCGGGTGCGGGCCTATCGGTTCATCGCTGAACGCTCCGGGTCTGACGGCGAATTGGCTGATGATCGCGTCGCGCAGGCGTTCGGCCGTCGGCCGGGTGGTCGGGTCGTAATAGACGTGTGCGTGGTAGCCTTTGAGTTCGGTCATCGAATTTCCTCCTCTCAGTGTTCGCGGGAAGTGTGAAGCCGGCGCTCGACCTCGGCCTGCCACTCGTCGAGCGGCATGAAACCGGATGTCTCGCGGCAGTGCCTTTCAGTCTGCTCCATGATCTCGCCGTTCGGCAATGACAGGTCGATCGGCACGCTGTGCGGCTGCGGCACGTACCAGGGCGTATCCATGTAGATCTCGACCATATTCCCCTCGGGGTCGGGGAAGTAAATCGACAGCGCATTGCCGTGGCTGGTCTGGCGGATCTCGGTGACCCCGGCATCGCGGACCCGGCGGTGCGTCTGTTTGAGCTGGTCGAGATCGCCGACTTTGAACGACAGCTGATTGACCGTGCTGACCCCCTGCGGCGGGCGTCCCGAAACGACGACGAGCTGGTGATGGTGCCCCGGCGCCGCCGTCATAAACGCGAGCTCGCCGCCGCGGCTGTTGACGCCGCGATCGGAAACCACGAGCCCGATCGTCTTCGTATAGAATGCGACCATTTGGTCGATGTCCCGGGCATAGACACCGCAATGCGACAGTTGCGGATGGATCTGTGATGTCATGCTCTCCTCCTGGAACCGGGCCTGCCCGGTTCGTCCGCACACATACGAGCGGAGCTATCATCTATCAAATCGATTGATTATATGTTATTCATTCGTGCTATGGATATCCGCGCTGTCGACCTCAACCTGCTGAAAGCCTTTGACGCGCTGATCAGAGAGCGCGCCGTCACCAAGGCGGCGGGCCGGATCGGTCTGTCGCAGCCGGCGATGAGCCATGCGCTGTCTCGCTTAAGGGATCTGTTTGCCGACGATCTGTTTGTCCGCACCCCCAATCGCATGGAGCCGACCGCTCGCGCGCGTGAGATCGCGCCGCTCGTCTCGGCGGCTATCGAGCATATCGAGGCGGCGCTCAACCTCGGCGTCGGCTTCGATCCGGCCAAGAGCACCGGGATCTTTACCGCCGGCATGGCCGAGTATGCCGAGGTCGCTCTCGTCGGGCGCCTCGCCGAGAGCTTTGCGCGGCAAGCCGCCAAGGCGACGTTGCGCCTCACACCACTGACCGGCATCGAGGCGGCCCAGCAACTCGATAAAGGGGCAATCGACGTTGCGGTCTCACACTTGCGCGCCTTGCCGGCGCATCTCGATTCGATGGTGCTGCTGCGCGACCCGTTCGTGCTGATCGCTCGCCGGGGCCATCCATTGGCGGCGCAATCGCCGTCGATCGAAGCCTATGCGGCGCTCGACCACGTCCTTGTGTCGCCGCGCGGCGACACCAAGGGCGCGGTCGACCGCGCCCTTGCCGATTTCGGGTTGAAGCGTCGCATCGCGCTGTTGGTCGCGACATATCTGGCGCTGCCGGCGGTGCTTGCGGCATCCGATCTCGTCGCCACGGTGCCGCAACGCACCGCCCGGCAAATCGCCGCCATGGCCGATATCCAGATCATGCCGCTGGCGATCGATCTCTCCGCGACCGTGTCGATGGCATGGCACCGCCGCGCGGCGAGCGAACCGGCGCAAATCTGGTTCCGCTCGCTGCTGACCGAAGCGGCGAGCGATTGATCGCCGCAGTCTAGGTGAGCGCCAAATAGAATCCTCAAGCGAGGGCGAGAAAAGCGGCCTCTTCGTCAGCCGCAAAACGACCAAGACGATAGAAGTGAAACTTCCGTTTGGGTGTGAGCACTAAGTTAGTCTAGAAGGCCGCACAAGTGTCGCGGGTGATAATGCCGACCGATTGCTGGTGGAATTGGGCCTTGTAGGCGTCGATCACCGCCGACAGCCGCCGCGAGAGATCGGGTTCAGGCTTGGCTGCGACGAGCAGGATTTTGGTCCGGCCGCCGGCGATCTGCCCGTTCCGCGGGTTGCGCCATTGGCCCTCTCCGTCGAATAAGGTGAACCCATCGGGGAAGTTTGGCGCGATGGTCTGCGCCGCAAATTCGGCCCACTCGGCATCGCTCAGCGGCTGGCGCCCCTTGATATTGTGGCCGAAGAACAATTCAGCGACGAGCATGTGCTGTTCGGCCGGCAGCAGACAAGACGACGCGGGCGCTGGCAATTCGGCGCAGCCGGCGAACAGCAGTAACCACGCCAGAGCCGGCATGGTCCAATTTTGCCGGGCGGGCGCAGCGGCTACTCTGCGGCCACTTTGACCGCGGCGGGTTCGACCTTTGCGGCGCAGAATTTGAATTCGGGGATCTTGCCGATCGGGTCGAGCTGCGGGTTGGTGAGGATGTTGGCGGCGGCTTCGGCGTAGCAGAACGGGATGAACACCTGGCCTGGGGCGACGGCGCTGTCGGGCCGAGCCTTCAGTTCGATCGCGCCGCGCCGGGTGGTGACGCGGATCTGCGCGCCGGCGGCGATGCCGAGCCGGCGCAGTTCGGCCGGCGCGAGGCTGGCGACCGCCTCGGGCTCGAGCTCGTCGAGCACATTCGCGCGCCGCGTCATCGCGCCGGTGTGCCAATGTTCGAGCTGGCGGCCGGTGGTCAGCACCATCGGGTATTCGGCGTCCGGCTCCTCGGCCGGCGGGATGATCGCTGCCGGGACCAGGCGGCCGCGGCCCGATGCGGTCGGGAAACCGTCGCCAAAGACGATGTCGTGCCCGGGCTCGGTCTCGGAGTCGCAGGGATATGTCACCGAACTCTCGCGTTCGAGCCGCTCCCAGGTGATGCCGTTGAGTGACGGCATCGCCAGTTTCATCTCGGCGAACACGTCGCGCGGATGCGTGTAGGACCAGTCGAGCCCGATCCGCCGCGCGATCTCCTGGATGATCCACCAATCGAGCCGCGCATTGCCGGGCAACGGCAGTGCGGCGCGACCCATCTGCACTTGGCGGTTGGTGTTCGAGACGGTCCCGTCCTTCTCAGGCCAGGCCGAGGCCGGCAGCACGACATCGGCGTATTTCGCCGTCTCGGTCAGAAAGATGTCCTGAACGACGAGGTGTTCGAGCTTGGCGAGCGCCTCGCGCGCGTGCTCGACATCGGGATCCGACATCGCCGGGTTCTCGCCCATGATGTACATGCCCCGGATCTCGTCGCGATGCACCGCGTCCATGATCTCGACGACGGTCAGCCCGCGCTTGTCGTCGAGCGGCGTGTGCCACAGCGCCTCAAAGCTCTCGCGAATCTTCGGGTCGTCAACCGGCTGGTAGTCGGGAAAGACCATCGGAATGAGCCCGGCATCGGACGCGCCCTGCACATTGTTCTGGCCGCGCAATGGATGGAGCCCGGTACCCGGGCGGCCGACCTGCCCGGTGATCAATGACAGCGCTATCAGGCAGCGCGCATTGTCGGTGCCGTGGGTGTGCTGCGAGATCCCCATCCCCCAAAAGATGATCGCCGCCTCGGCGCGGGCGTAAGACCGTGCGACGTAGCGCAAAGTCGGCGCATCGACGCCGCAGATCGGCGCCATCTTTTCGGGCGAATAATCGCGGATATGCTCGCGCAGTCTCTCGAAGTCTTCCGTGTGGGCCTGCACGTATTGCCGGTCGTGGAGGCCCTCTTCGATGATCGTGTGGATCAGCGCGTTGAGCAGCGCCACGTCGCGCCCGGGATTGAAGCGCAACGTCGCCGTCGCATACCGCGTCAAGCTGTAGCCGCGCGGGTCGATCACGAAAATTTTGGCGCCGCGCTTTGCCGCCTGTTTGAAGAAGGTCGCCGCAACCGGGTGGTTTTCGGTCGGCCGCGCGCCGATCACGATGATCACGTCGGCATCGGCCGCGGCGGTGAAGGGCGCGGTCACGGCGCCCGAGCCGATCCCCTCCATCAAGGCCGCTACAGACGAGGCGTGGCACAGCCGGGTGCAATGGTCGACATTGTTGCTGCCGAACCCGGTGCGGACCAGCTTTTGAAAGAGGTAGGCTTCCTCGTTCGAGCCTTTGGCGGAGCCAAAACCAGCAAGGGCCCGCTTGCCATTCCGATCCCGGATGCGCTTCAGCCCCGCCGCAGCGCGATCGAGCGCCTCGTCCCAGTTCGCCTTGCGGAAATGCGTGTAAGGATTGGCGGGATCGATATCGGTGTCGTGCTTCGAGATGCCGTCCTTGCGGATCATCGGCTCGGTCAGCCGGTCCGGGTGGTGCGCATAATCGAAGCCGAAGCGGCCCTTGACGCAGAGCCGGTTGTGATTGGCCGGCCCATCCTTGCCTTCGACCGCGACGATGCGATCCTCGCGGATCTTGTAGGTCAGTTGGCAGCCGACCCCGCAATAGGGACAGACGCTGTCGACTTCCCGGTCGGGAGCATTGGCATAGACGCCGTTCGCATCGACCAGGGTCGCCGGCATCAGCGCGCCGGTCGGGCAGGCCTGCACGCACTCGCCGCAGGCGACGCAGGTGCTGTTGCCCATCGGATCGTCGAAATCGAAGATGATCTTCTCGTGATAGCCGCGCGCCGCCATGCCGATCACGTCGTTGACCTGGACTTCGCGGCAGGCGCGGACGCAGAGATTGCACTGGATGCAGGCGTCGAGCTGTACCGCCATCGCCGGATGGCTGCGGTCGGGCGCCGGCGGCGCGTGCCGCGGGAAGCGGCTGTCCTCGACGCCGAGCGTGTCGGCCCATTGCCAGAACCGGGATCGGGGATCGTGCGCCGCTGCGCGCGAAGGCTGATCGCCGATCAGCAGCTCGAACACCATCTTGCGCGAGAAGCGGGCGCGCTCGCTCGCGGTCTGCACTTTCATGCCGGGGGCCGGCTTGCGCACGCAGGAGGCGGCGAGCACGCGCTCGCCTTCGATCTCGACCATGCAGGCGCGGCAATTGCCGTCGGCGCGGTATCCGGGTTTCGGCAGCCAGCAGAGATGCGGGATCTCGATGCCCTGCCGGTCGGCCACCTGCCAGATCGTCTCGCCCGGCGCGGCCGATACCTCGGCGCCGTCGAGAAAGAAGCGGATGGGTTCGGTCATCGCGGTTCTCCATTACCGTCGCCCCCGCGAAAGCGGGGGCCCAGGGGAACCACATGCCGGAGCCTGCCGCCCTGGATTCCCGCTTTCGCGGGAATGACGAGGTGGTGTTGGTGAATCACGTCAGATCCTCGCGGAAATGCTTCAGCACCTGCGTGACCGGGTTCATTGCGGCCTGCCCCAGACCGCAGATCGAGGCGTCGCTCATCACCCGGGTCAGTTCCTGCAATAGCGGCTCGTCCCAGTGCGGCGTGGTCATCAATTTGACCGCCTTCTCGGTGCCGGCGCGGCACGGCGTGCACTGGCCACAGCTCTCGTCCTCGAAGAAGCGCAGGAGGTTCAACGCCACCGCCCTCATGTCGTCCTTGTCGGACAGTACGACCACCGCAGCCGAGCCGATAAGGCATCCTTCGGGTTCAAGCGTTCCGAAATCGAGCGGAATGTCCGCCATCGCCGCCGGCAATATGCCGCCCGACGCGCCGCCCGGAAGGTAGCCCTTAAATGCATGTCCCGTCGGCCATGCCGCCGCAAAATTCGTCGATCAGCTGGCGCGCGGTGATGCCGGCCGGGGCTAGCTTGACGCCGGGGTTTTTGACTCGTCCAGACACCGAGAAGGTGCGGCGCCCCTTGCGGCCATTGCGCCCTTCCCGGGTGAACCACTCGGGGCCCTGCTCGACGATGTCGCGGACCCAATAGAGGGTCTCGACATTGTTGCACAAGGTCGGCCGGCCGAAGAGCCCGACCTGCGCCGGGAAGGGCGGCCGCTGCCGCGGCAGCCCGCGCTTGCCCTCGATGCTTTCGAGCATCGCCGATTCCTCGCCGCAGATGTAGGCGCCGGCGCCGCGGCGGAGATGAATGCGAGTGTCCCGCGCGAGCCCGGCCGCCTCGATCGCTGCGATCTCGCTCTCGAGGATCGCGCGGCATTGCGGGTATTCATCGCGGAGATAGATATAGACCTCCGCGGCTTCGACGACCCAGGCGGCTATCAGCATCCCTTCGAGAAAGCGGTGCGGGTCGGTTTCGAGAAAATAGCGGTCCTTGAAGGTGCCCGGCTCGCCCTCGTCAGCGTTGACGGCGAGCAGCCGCGGCGCCGGTTCCTGCCGCACCAAACGCCATTTGCGTCCGGTCGGAAACCCGGCGCCGCCGAGCCCGCGCAGCCCGGAATGCTCGAGGATCCCGATGATTTCCTCCGCCTCGCGTTCCCCGGCGAGGCAGGCCCCGAGCAAGCGATAGCCGCCATGAGCACGGTAGGCGTCGAAGCCGACAAACTCCGGGATCTCCGGGTGCGTCTCGCCGACGGAAACAGCGGCGGCGACATTGTCCACGGTCGCGTGCTCGTGCAATGCGTGACCGATCGCCACGACCGGCGCGCGATGGCAGCCGCCCATGCAGGGGGCCCGCACGACCCGGACCCCGTCACCGAGGCTGCCGCGCAAGCTGTCGAGGAGCGCGGCGGCCCCTGCCATCTCGCAGCTTAAGCTGTCGCAGACCCGCACGGTAAGCGGCGGGGGCGGCGCCTCGTCATCCATGACGATGTCGAAATGGGCGTAGAACGAGGCAACTTCGTAGACCTCGACGAGCGCCAGCCGCATCTCCTCGGCGAGCGCCGCCAGATGACGCGCATGCAGGCAGCCGAAATGGTCCTGCAGCAGATGCAGGTGCTCGATCAGCAGGTCACGCCGCCGCTCGCGCTCGCCGAGCAGCGCCTGCACCTCGGCAAGAGCCGCCGGGTCGACCTGCCGGCCCTTCGGATGATCCGGCCCGCGCCGCCGCCCCGAGCCCGGATGGATGCGCCGGTCGTGTCTTACTGATGCGTGCATGTAGGCCCGCCGCAAGCCCCTCTCCGCCCCCAGGGGCGAGGGGAGGGGCGCGCAATCGCGAGTAGGCGCGCCGCAAGCGGCGCGGGATCGCCCCACGTCGCCCGACGTCTCTCCCCCAAGGGGCGGAGTTGCATCATGGCCGGTCTCAAACCGCCCCTTCGTCGTGCATCGCTGCGATCTCGCTCTGGCCGTAGCCGAGCCAGCCGAGGATCTCGTCGGTGTGCTCGCCGAGGAGGGGGGAGCGCTTTACCTCGACCGGCGAGTCGGAGAGCTTGATCGGCGAGCCGACCTGAACATAGCGGCCGCGCGTCGGATGGTCGACCTCGACTAGGAAGCCGCGTTCGTAGAGCGACTTGTCCTCATAGATGTCCTTCATCGAGAGGATCGGGCCGCACGGCACATCGACGTCGTTGAGCGCCTTCATGACCTCGAATTTGGTCTTGGTCATCGTCCATTTCTCGATGATCGAGAAGCATTCCGGAATCTTCGGCAAACGCGCCTGCGGCGTCGCGTATCCCGGGTCGGTGATCAGCTCCTCGCGGCCGCACAATTTCATCAGCGGTTCCCAGCTCGGCGGCTGGATGATCACATAGACATAATCGTTCGGACCGCCGGGCGCGCAGCGTAAGGCCGCTCCGGGCTGACCGCCGCCCGAGGCGTTGCCGGCGCGCGGCACCGCGTCGCCGAATTCCTTGTTCGGATATTCGAGCAGCGGCCCGCGCATCAGCCGCTGCTGGTCGCGCATCTTGACGCGGCACAAATTCAGCACGGCGTCGGTCATCGCGACCTCGACCCGCTGGCCGCGGCCGGTGCGCTCGCGCTGGTAGAGCGCCGCGAGAATGCCGGCGATCGTGTGAACGCCGGTGCCGCTGTCGCCGATCTGCGCGCCGGTCACGGTCGGCGGCCCGTCTTCCCAGCCGGTCGTGCTCGCCGCCCCGCCCATGCACTGCGCGACATTCTCATAGGCCTTGCAGTCCTGGTACGGCCCCGGACCGAACCCCTTGATCGAGGCGTAGATGATCCGCGGGTTCAGTTCCTGAAAGCGCTCCCACGTGAACCCCTGGCGATCGAGCACGCCGGGGCCGAAATTTTCGAGCACGACGTCGCAGCGCTTGACCAGATCCTCGATGACCTTCTTGCCCTTGGGGGACTTCAGGTTGACGGTGATGCTGCGCTTGTTGGAGTTCAGCATCGTGAAATAGAGGCTGTCGGCCCCTTTCACGTCCTGCAACTGGCCGCGGGTGATGTCGCCGCGGCCGGGCATCTCGATCTTGATCACATCGGCGCCCATCCACGCCAGCAATTGCGTGCCGGTCGGCCCCGCCTGCACATGGCTCAGATCAAGAATGCGCACACCTTCCAGTGCCATGCTCATCAGCCTCTCCTAGTTATCTCGTTCGTCGCGTGGCGCGTCGAGAAAATCGCCGTGCTGCTCGACATGCGCGGCGAGCCCCAAGGTGTGCTCGCGCGCCAGCCGCTCGGCGAGTTCGGGGTCGGGGCGTTCGAGCGCCTCGATGATCCTGAAATGGTCGGTAATCGAACGCGCCGCCCGGTTTTCCTGGTGGATGGTGATCTTGCGGATCGCGCGCATGTGGATAAACAGGTTTTCCGTCATCTCCGCGAGCAGGGCGCAGCCGCTCATTCTGATAATCGCCTGATGAAAGGCGATGTTCGCGTCCGAGTACTCGGCGAGTAGCTCGCCATCATCTGTTTGTCCCTCTGAACCGTTTCTGAACCGGTCCATCAGCCGGTGCAAGCCAGCGATCTCCGCCGCCGAGCCACGCTCGGCGGCGAGCCGCGCCGCCATGCTTTCGAGTGCCGCCATGACGGTGATCATCTCGACGATCTCGCGCTTGGTCTTGCGCACGACAAAAATGCCGCGGCGGGGGCGAGTCCGCACAAAACCCTCCTGTTCGAGGAGGGTCATCGCCTCGCGTATCGGCGTACGGCTGACGCCGAGCCCTTCCGATAGCCGCCGCTCGTCGAGCCGGATCTCCTGCGGATGGTCGTAGATGTCCATCGCAGTGATCGCTCGCTTCAGCGCGGCATAAGCTTCCTTGGCGAAGCTGGAGCTGGTGTCCAGCCGAGACACGTCGAGGATGGGGCTGATTTCCGGCATACCCGAGGTATATGGTATACCAGAGGGCCCGGCAACCTCTTTTGCGCCCGCGGCGCGCGCGATTGGCAAGCCGCGGCAATTTAACTAAACTCTATGATTGGGGATATTGCCCGACGAAAGCGGCGTTTTCGTGCCATCCGGTGTAGCGGAGGCCTCCATGCACGACTGGCCTTACACGACCTCTGACCCGGTGCGCGGCGCCGCATCTCACGCGCGGCACAGGTCTTGTCTCCCTGGCTTGCTTCGGTCGCTGATCGGATGCGCCGCGGTCCTCGTTTCTTCCTGTCAGCAGACCGGCGTACTCGATCCGCAGGGGCCGATCGCGTCGGCACAGCTGCTCCTCCTGATCAACTCCACGGCAATCATGCTCGTGGTCGTGGTTCCGGTGATCCTGGCGACCTTGGGGTTCGCCTGGTGGTACAGGTCATCGAATCCCCGCGCCAGCCGCGCTTGGGATGAGGCCTATGAAGGGCGCATCGAGTTTGTCACCTGGTCGATCCCGGCGCTGATCGTGATCCTGCTGGGCGGGGTTATCTGGATCGGTTCCCACCAGCTCGATCCGCGGGCCCCGATCCCCGCGAATGGCGACCCGCTCCGGGTGAACGTCGTGGCGCTCGATTGGAAATGGCTGTTCATCTACCCCGATCAGGGCATTGCCGCGGTCAATCAGTTGGTCGTGCCGGTCGGAACCCCGATCGACTTCCGCCTGACGTCGGCGACGGTGATGAATTCGTTCTTCGTGCCACAGCTCGGCAGCCAGATCTACACGATGGGAGGGATGACCACGCACCTCAACTTGCTCGCGGCGGAAACCGGCGAATATCCCGGGTTTTCGGCAAATTTCAGCGGCGACGGCTTTGCCGGAGATGCGATTTATCGCCAAGGCGGTGCCGGCCGCCGATTTCGACGCCTGGGTCGCGCAGGTGCGCTGCGCCGGGTCTGCGCTCGACGATGCCGGTTACGCTAAATTGGCGAAGCCGAGCGAAGCCGTTCCGCCGGCGACCTACCGCTCGGTCGCGCCCAACCTGTTCGACCGGATTATCGAACAAACGATCTCGGGTTCCGCCTCCCTACCCCTCCCCCGCAATGCGACGGCGGGAAGTGGCGGCGCGGGCGACGGCGCGGCTTGGTGTCCACCATTGAAGCAGGCGGGAGGGTGAGATGCTGGGCAAGCTGACCTGGGCGGCAATTCCCCTCGACCAGCCGCTCCCGCTTTATGTCATGGGCGTGGTTGGCATCTTCATCCTGGCTGTGCTCGCGCTCGTCACTGCCAAGGGCTGGTGGCCTTACCTGTGGCGCGAGTGGATAACCAGCGTCGACCACAAGCGCATCGGCGTCATGTACATCATTCTCGGGCTCGTCATGCTGCTGCGCGGGTATTCCGACGCGATCATGATGCGCACGCAGCAAATGATCGCGGTCGGTAACGCACAGGGGTACCTGCCGCCCGATCATTACGACCAGATCTTCTCGGCGCACGGCTCGATCATGATCTTTTTCGTGGCGATGCCGCTTGTCATTGGGCTGATGAACTTTGCTGTGCCATTGCAGCTGGGTGTGCGCGACGTCGCCTTCCCCACGCTCAACTCGGTCAGCTTTTGGCTGACCGCAACGGGCGCACTGTTGATCAATGTGTCGCTCGTCATCGGCAGTTTCGCCCGCACCGGCTGGATGGGCTATCCGCCGCTGTCGGAGCTCGCCTTTTCCCCCGATGAAGGCGTCGATTACTATCTCTGGTCACTGCAGATCTCCGGCGTCGGCACCCTGCTGACTGGCGTCAATTTCGTCACCACGATCCTCAAATTGCGCGCCCCGGGCATGACCTATATGCGAATGCCGGTGTTCTGCTGGACCGCACTGGCCGCAAATTTGCTGATCGTCGCCGCGTTTCCGATCCTCACGGCGACCTTCGTGATGCTGCTGCTCGACCGCTACCTCGGCATGCATTTCTTTACAAATGACGCCGGTGGCAACCAGATGATGTATGTCAATCTCTTCTGGGCGTGGGGTCATCCCGAAGTCTACATCCTGATCCTGCCGGCATTCGGCGTGTTTTCCGAGGTGGCCGCTACCTTTTCCGGCAAGGGGCTGTTCAGTTATCGCTCGATGGTTCTTGCGACCTTGGGGATCTGCATCCTCTCTTTCATGGTTTGGTTGCATCACTTCTTTACGATGGGGGCGGGCGCGGACGTCAATGCTTTCTTTGGCATCATGTCATCGATCATCGCGGTGCCGACCGGTGTTAAAGTCTTCAATTGGCTGTTTACGCTGTTCCGAGGCCGGATCGTGTTCAAAACGCCGGTCCTGTATTTGGTCGGCTTCATGGTCACGTTCGTGATCGGCGGCTTGACCGGCGTTCTGTTAGCGGTGCCGCCGGTCGATTTCGTACTGCACAACAGCACGTTCCTGGTCGCCCATTTTCACAACGTGATCATCGGCGGCGTGGTGTTCGGCGCGCTAGCGGGCATCAGTTACTGGTTCCCAAAGGCGTTCGGCTTTACCCTCGACGAGCGGTGGGGCAAGGCCAGCTTCTGGTGCTGGCTCATCGGTTTCTATCTCGCCTTCATGCCGCTCTATGCGCTGGGGATGATGGGCATGACCCGGCGCCTGCAGCACATTCCCGACCCGAGCTGGCAGCCGCTGCTGCTGGTCGCGGAGGCTGGCGCTGTGGTCATTTTCGCAGGCATTCTGTGCCAAATCGTGCAGCTCTATGTCAGCATCCGCACACGAGAAGAGCGTCTCGACCTGACCGGCGACCCGTGGAATGGCCGGACCCTGGAGTGGTCGACCCCCTCGCCGCCGCCGGCCTACAATTACGCGGTGCTGCCCAGAGTCGAGACAATCGACGCGTTCTGGCACATGAAGCGCACGGGGCGGACCCCAGGGGGACCGATTGGGGTTGAACCGACCTATGAGAACATCGAGATGCCGCACAACAGCCCTGCCGGGTTCATCACCGCGTTCTTTGCAGTGATCATGGGCTTTGCGCTGATCTGGCAGATCTGGTGGATGGCGATCGTCGGCGCTCTCGCCGCCGCAATCACGGTTCTGATAGCTGGCTGGAGCGACGAGCGAGAGCACGAAATCCCGGCCACTGAAGTCGCGCGAATAGAACGGGCCCGGCTGGGGGCCTGAGGCGAAATGAATACCCCAAAATCAAAACTCTATTCGTCATTCCCGCGAAAGCGGGAATCTAGAGCCGCAAGGGCTCGGCGGTTGCCCTGGACCCCCGCTTCCGCGGGGGTGACGAACAGCGGAGTTGGCTCAACATACGCTATTCGGGCCTCGGTATTCGGGCAGGCCAGATGACGATAGCCACGATCGAGACAGTTCCGACCGGCGTTCCGATGGAGCTCGCGCGCGGACGCGGTGGCGGCGGGCCGGCCCCGAAGCGCATCGTCGTCGCCTATGGGTTCTGGATCTTCATCCTCAGCGACATTGTCATGTTCTCGGGGCTGTTCGCGGCCTATGCGGTCCTGGCGGGCAACACCGCCGGCGGGCCGACCGGGCGCGAGCTGTTCAACCTTCGCAATGTCTTTATCGAGACGATGTGTCTGCTCTTCTCGAGCTATACATGCGGGCTCGGAGCGTTGTCAGCCGAGCGGCGGCAGCCGGGACGTTTCTTGGTCTTCGCTGCCCTCACCTTCGTGCTCGGCGCGGCCTTTCTCGCCATCGAGGCCTCGGAATTTGCCGGCATGGTGGAGAAGGGCGCCGGCCCCGGGCGCAGCGGCTTTCTGTCCGCCTTTTTTACTTTGGTGGGCACGCATGGCGTGCACGTCACCAGCGGCCTCATTTGGCTCATTTATCTCGTGGCTCAGGTCATCGTGAAGGGCTTGCGCGCCGCAGTTCTCCGGCGCCTGTTGTGCTGGAGTCTCTTCTGGCACGCGCTTGGACATCGTCTGGGTCGGGGTATTCACGCTGGTCTATTTGATGGGAGATTTCCGGTGACTGACGGTCGCGATCGCGTGTTCGACGACCGGACGCCGGGCGTCGAACATCAAGAATCCACTGCTAACTTTTTGTCCTACACGGCGGGGCTCGCCCTCGCGATCCTGCTGACGATCGTTTCGTTCGTCGTCTCGCAGACCCATTTGCTGTGGCCTCCCGGCATACCGGTTGGGCTGCTCGTGCTCGCCTTCGCGCAGATCGGCGTCCACCTCGTCTTCTTCCTGCATCTCGGTAGCGGGTCCGACAACACGAACAATATTCTGGCCCTCGCCTTCGGCGTGCTGATCGTCTTTCTCGTCATTGCCGGCTCGATCTGGATCACCGCCAATCTCTACGAGAACATGATGCCGTGACGCTCCGCCCGGCACGGACGGATGACGGCTCCCGCCGGAGCCGCCGGTCAATCTCGTAGAGGTGACGCAAACACAGGCAGGGTTGGCGACCTTGCCCCGATCAGCACGGACCTCCGACGCGGAGGCGGACGCCTCGCGCGCTTATTCGGCGGCGGCCAGGTTCGGAGTTGGCTCCAACGGCAACCCCGGATGACCGGTCAACCTCTCGCCTTCCGCCCACATCTCGAGCGCCTGCTTCTTCATCACCGGAAAGACGGAGGCGATTTTCTCCATGTCGAGATCGGCCGCGATCCCCGGATAGCCGGCGCGCTCGATCATCGCCCGCAATTTTCCGGTCTCGAACTGCTCCAGGGTCCAGGCGAGCGGATCTTCGACCAGCGTCCGGTCCCAATAGATGCGGTGGTTCTTGTTGCGCGGGCCATAGTGGTAATGCGCGCCGTTCCAGAAGTGATCGAACGCCAGAAGCTCGGTCTCTTCCGTGTAGGCCTTGCCCGGCGTGCCGCCGATATCGGCCAGGACATGGATCGCGAGGCCGCCATCGCCCATCGGCAGCCGCCGCATCTCGAGCCCGAACCGGATGTTGCCGGCTTCGAAGATGTGCGTGCCGCGGTTGTGTTTGACCGTATTCCGTTTGGTCGGCGTAGAGCTCGCGGGCGCAAGCTTCCAAATCGGGCAGGATATCCCGCACCTCTGACATCTCGGTCGCCTTGGCGATCTGCGGATAGCCGGCCCGCTCCAGCATTTTCGGCAGCTTCGTCCCGAGCGTCTTGATGGTCCAGCCGATCGGGTTCCCATCGGTGATCGGGTCCATCCGGTACAGGTTCGTCAGGGAGGCGCCACCCAGCATCTCCGGCCCGGCGACTTTCAGATCGGGATTTTCCGGGCCGTACTCGTAGCTTTTTTCGAAGTCGAAGCAGTCGAACCGTAAGAGGGTCGTCGCTTTGCCGGCGACATCCGCCATCACGGCGATCGAGACGCCCTGGTCCGCATGATCCTGGATGTTGCCGTCCCACAGCTCATGCCTGACGGTGAACGTCAAGGGACCTGCGGTGAATCTTGTGTTCTGCGACGCTAGTGTCATGCTTCGACATCCTTTTTTGAGCAGTTGATGAGAGTGTAGAAAACCCAAGCGATCACCGCAAGACTTGTGGATGCGCTAAAAAGCGAACATAGCCGTATCGGCGCGCGAGTCCGAACAGGACGCCGCCGATCGTCTCATAATGTGCACCTGAGTTTGCGCCGTTCGCCCGGGTTGTCGGCGCAGCGGAACTTCGCTCAGGCGGTCCTAACTGCCGCCTCCGGAATTTCGCTTGCCCACCGCATCGTCTCGCGCTCGGGACGCATCAGCGCCATCCCCACGACGCCGCCGACCAGCATGATGACGCCACAGATCATGAAGCCGGTGTTGAAGCCGTCGAGCGGCGTCGCCGCCGTCTCGACGACGCTGCCCATGACGTAGGGCGCCAGGAGCCCGGCCGAGGTGCTGACAGCGGTACCGATGGCGAGCATAGCGCCGCGCTGAGCGACCGGCGCGATTTCGCTGACGACGGCATTCCCGATCACGTAGATGACCGAAGGCAGCGCCACCCCGATCGTCGTCAGGGCGATCTTGGCGGCAACGCCCGGCACATACGGCATGATCGCCAGCGCCGCGCCGCCGAGCGCCACGCAGGCGCCGCCGAAGATCCCGCGCGCCACCCGGCTCGGCACCCCCCGAGTGAGCAGGCGTTGCGACCACCAGCCGGCGGCAAGTACCAGGATCACACTGGCCCCCGCCGGAAGCGCGCCCAGCAGGCCGATCGAGCCCTGTGCAAAGCCGAGCCCCTTGATCAGAAACGCCCCCTGCCAGGTCAGGGCTTGCGACAACCCCCACTGGGCGCCGAAACTCGCGCACCACGCCGCAATGATCGTCGGGCTGCGCAGCAGCTGTCCGTAGGCGATCCTTGGCGGGTTTAGCGCCGCATTCTTCGCGGCGGCGGCGGTCAGCGAACCCTCGCGGCCAAGCACCAGCCACGCCGCCGCCCAGGCGAGCCCGGCGAGGCCGAGCACACCGAAGGCCCAGTGCCAGGAATAATTGACGATGACCCAGTTGAGCAGCGGCAGCGCCACCATGATCCCGATGCCGGCTCCCTGCGCGATGACCGCGGTCGGCAATGTGCGGAGCTCGTTGGGAAACCATTTGTAGGCCGAATGCAGCGCCACCGGGTAGGCCGGTCCCTCGCCGGCGCCGAGGGCGACCCGGCAGGCGACCAACGTCGCGAACCCGACCGTCCCGAGCATCGGAAACTGGGTCACCGCCCAGACGAGGCCCATGGCCAGCAGCGCCCAGCGCGTCTGCACGCGATTGACGATGAAGCCGGTAACGATCGCCGAAACCGAAAACAACAGGAAGAAGCTCGAGCCGAGCAATCCGAACTGGCGCGGGCTGAGCTGAAGCTCCCGCATGATCGGCACGGCGGCGATCCCGATCACCGCCTTGTCGGCAAAGTTGATCAGCATGAACAGAAACAGCAGCGTGACGATCAGCCAAGCTTCCCTCGGCGTTTCCGAGGGGTGGGCGGTGGCGACCCCGCCGCGCCGCTGGGCGGTCTCGCGAATTTCGACAGCCGTGGACCGGGAAGCCTGGACACTCATGGGGAACTCCGTGCAAGCTCTGGGTACCCGCCCGTACCTTCAAATTAGGGTACGGGTGGGTACCAAAGCAAGATAGGCCATGAACAAATCCGTCATCCCCGATCAGTCCTCCGCCGAAGACCCGATGCAAGACCGCATCCTGGGCGCCGCATTCAAGGCGTTCACGGAGGACGGTTATGCCGAGACCAGCACGCTCGAAATCGCCAGGCGCGCCAAAATCTCGAAACGCGATCTCTATGCGAATTTCAGCAGCAAGCATGCGGTGCTCGTCGCCTGCATCAAGAGCCGCGCCGAGCGAATGCGCCTGCCGCCGGACCTGCCTACCCCACGAACCCGGCAGATGCTTGCGTCGACGCTCACCAGCTTTGCGTCCAATCTGGTGCGTGAGGTGTCCCACCCATCGGTCATCGCCACGTTCCGCTTGGCGATCGCCGAGGCGACACGCTCACCCGAGATTGCCCATGCTCTCGATGCGGCCGGCCGCGGTGCGGCGCGCCGCGCGCTTGCCGAACTATTGGCGAATGCCCAATCGACCGGGCTCGTAGGCCCGGGGGAGCCCGCGGAGATGGCAATCCAATATTTAGGACTTCTCTGGGAGGACCTGATGGTGGGCTTGCTGCTCGGGGTTGCCGCGAGGCCCGAGCCGGCCGAGGCCGAGCGGCGGGCCGCCAAGGCGACTGCGGCATTCATGCAGCTGCATCCCGAGCCTGCCGCGCCCGGGTAGCCCCCAGCGCCGGCGTCTAATGCTGTTCGGCCGCTCTGCGCCGCCTGCCGCTCATCAGATAAATATTGGCGCGTGGCTCGAAGAGAGGATCGGCCGAGGCTTCGATGCCATCCACTCGCGGGATCGGATCGAAGATGATGTGCTGCTGCTCGCCGGCGTTGTTCGGCGCGATTTCCTGCAAACTGATTTCGCCGAACGCGAGTTGAGGACGCTCCTCGGGCCAGCGGACCGTGGCATCGTCAATGATGTCGCCGTCCTCGGCCAACTGTACGACTACGCGAAACCTGACGGGTTCCTTTGCAACTCGCTCTTTGATCTCGTCGAAGAGGAAGTTTGGACTGCGCGCGGCGGCTTCGGCCTCGTCGAGATATTCGTTGCCTGCGACCGGCAGCACCCGATAGCGCCCGTAGCGGCTCACTGCCGTCCGCGTTGGTAAACTTGAATGCGGATACCGCGAAAAACGACTCCTTCGCAAAGCTGGTCGGGATCGGCTTGGGAATCTGCACAAATGTCAAAGCCGCGGGATGCGCGCCGAGGAACTGCTCGATGGCATTCGGGTGCGGCCCGGCGGGGTCGGTGGCAATCAATGCATTGAGGAACTCCAGGAGCCCCTCCGCGGTGCGCGCCGGGAAGTTGTCGACCGAATGACCGATGATGTCGGTGTGAACATGCTCGCCGAGGTGGAAGCGAACCGCAAAGCCGCGAGGGCTGGCACCCTGCGGGTCGTTGTCGGCAACGGTCGGAATTCCCGCAAAGTTCGAGAAGCGGACCGTCACCGGCGTGGAATTCCGCTGCAGATGCGGCGCCCGCGTCAGCGAAGCGGCTTCCGGCGAAGGCGTAAACATGCCCGTCAGCAGGATGCCCTTCGCATGCGCGGGTCTGAACCCCGGATGAACACCGCCATTCTCTTTGTCGAACACCTCAATGATTTCCCGGCTCAGGGCCAAGAGTTTTTCGTCCGTCGTCAGGGGCATGGCTCGGTCCTCCGTCCAATGATTCCACCTTCTACCACCGAGGCGACTCGCCGCGGAGATTAATGCTATAGGACGGAAAACGCGGCCAGCGGATCGGCAAGCGGCTTACCCCGAGCCCCTCCGAGAGCCGCCGCCCGTCGAGCCGGATCTCCTACGGATGGTGGAAAATGTGCATCGTCGTGATCGCCCGCTTTAGCCCGGCATGGGATTCCCTGCGGAGGCTGGCGCCGGTCTCCGGCCCTGCACGTCGAGAGTGGGGCTAAGAGGTCGGCTAACTTCGCGACCATTTAGGTGTATGGTAGATGGGGTAATCCGGTTTTGGAGTCCAGCACCAGACGTGGCTGTTGGGGCTAGCGAGACCGTCAGCCGCAGTCCCGGCTAACATCTTCTACTCACTACACTTTTGCTTATCACGCTTATTATTTCATTTCGGAACTGAAATTGAAACCGATAGTTTATATATACAATTATCAAACTTTGATCGCCGGAGCGGCGGCATTGGCCGGTGCTTGGTGGACCGTTAGGACAATAAAAGCTCAGATAAATCAATCGGATCGGCAAGAGCAAGAACGGCGCCGGCGCCGGAACTTAGTAGCACGAGCAATGATGCCCGCCGCCCTAAGCGAGCTCTGTGGTTATGCGCAGAAGTGTGTAAATCTTCTGCTTCCTTTGATGCCTCGTACATCAGACGAGCAGCGCGTTACCGGCCAATTGGCAGAGATTCCACCAATTCCCCATGAGGCGTTGTTTGCACTTGGGGAGTCGATCGAATTCGGCGAAGATCGAGTAGCTGAAGCCATTGCCGATCTGATTAGGAAGATCCAAATTCAGCATGCCAGGGTCGTGTCAGTGAGGCAACGGTTGGCGCTCGATCAACTAGTCATGCGCACAAATATCACCGATTATATCGTTGATGCTGTAGAGGTGTTTGCTAGAGCGAGTAAACTTTTCCCTTATGCCAGGCGTGAAACCGATGAACCGCCTGATGAGTTAATTGGGAACGACATGCGAACTGCGGCGCACGCTTGCGATATTTGGGAGGAAAACGCAGACATCTTTGCGAGGGTACGCACTCGGTATGACGATTAGCGAGCGTGGGGCAGTGACTTCGGCGCAAGCCGGGCAACGGCGATTACGAAGAGCTCGACCGGTTGAATGCCGCGAAGCCCGAGGGCCTACCGCGTGAGCCGACCGCAAGATGTCGATATCGGCATTGCGCTGGCGATCCGTATCGGCGCTGCGAATTTTTTGTCATCACGCTGTCTCGGTTGTAGCATCAGCGCATGCGGACGACGCTGACCCTGGATGACGACGTGGCGGCCAAGCTCAAGACGGAAGCGCAACGCGCCGGCCGGCCTTTCCGCGAGATCGTCAACGAGACCTTGCGCCGGGGGCTGGAAAGCCGGCGCGCCACCGCCCAGCGGCGGGCCTTCAAGGTAACGGCCCGCGATCTCGGTAATCTCAAACCGGGGCTTTCCCTGGACAATATCGCGGAGCTCATCGAGCATGTGGAGGGCCCGCTCCACCGGTGATCCTCGTCGACGCGAACCTGCTGCTCTATGCCTATCACCCGAGAGCGGAGCAGCACGAGCAAAGCCGAGCCTGGCTCGAAGCCGTGCTCTCGGGGCCTGATCTCGTTCGCTTCGCTTGGCTTACGCTGTGGGCGTTCCTCAGGATTGCAACAAATCCCCGCGTGTTCGAACGCCCGCTTTCCCGAAGCGGCGATCTCATCCTGGCTCGCCCAACCGGCCGCAGGGATTCTCGATCCAGGTGAACGGCACTGGGACATCCTGCGCGGTCTCGTGCGCGACGGACAGGCTAGCGGTCCGCTGGTGATGGACGCCGTCCTCGCGGCAATCGCGCTCGAACATGAGCGCAACGGTCTGCACGACAGATCGCGACTTCTCACGGTTTCCAGGGCTCGAAACGACAAACCCCCTCGCGGAGCACCGTTGACCGGAACTTGCTAATGAGGCCGCTGCAAAATTGGGGGGCGGGTTGCGCTCTGCTCTACTCGCCGTACGAATCGATCGGGGTCCGACAATCGCCTTGACCAGAACGTATCAGGAACACATATAATGGGGTTCCGCGCTCTTAGGCGCTTTCCGCCGGATCCCCATGCCGGAAATCACCGCCGATCCGCTTTTGCCGTCTGTCATCCGCTGCTTTCCAGACCCGGAATTGAAGAATATCAATCGCTTGGTCCTGATCCCTTTTCGCCTCGCGCGCGCGACGCGCGCGGGCGCTTCGCCAAGGGAAGCTCCGGCAATCCGCGGGGCCGGCCGCGCGGCATCCCCAATCCCAAGCGGCGCGTGCCCGATCTCGTGGCCCGGCCGCTGAGCGCGCAGGCGCTGTCGGATCTGCTCGACCGCAAGCCTCATCTGTTGCGGCCCCTCGCCGCGCAACTCTTGCCGCCGCCGCTCGCCTCCATTGACCCGGCGGAGCGTCTCGGGATCGACCTGTCGTCGTTGCGCACGGTCGAGGATTTCCGGCAGGTGCTGTCCACCGTTCTGGCGGCCATTTCGCGCGGCAAGGTCGCGCCCGCCGAGGCCGCGCGCATCGCGCGGCGGGGACGTGCCCGGCTGCGCGCGGTCCGGCGCCTCGCACGATTGGCGCCGGTTCGCGCATGAAACGGGTCCGGTCCGGCCGCCGATCAGGATGTGGTCGCGCGCGCCGTCTTCAGCGCCGCGGTCCACCACAGCAGGTCGTCGATCATCGTCTTGGCGGGAGCCTCGAGTTCCGCCAGTCCCGCATCCACATCGCCGCCCTGGAAGTGCGCCCAGAGGATCGCGGCAGGGATGTGGACGGACGAGCGGATCGGCGCGAGCTGCAGCTCTATCGCCGTTTCGCGGAGCTGCTGGACGCTGCGCGCGCCCGCGGCACCGCCATAGCTCACGAAGGCAGCCGCCTTGCGGTTCCACTCCGGATAAACCCAGTCGAGTGCGTTCTTGAGCACCGCAGCGGGGCCGAAGTTGTACTCCGGCGTCACGAAGACGAAGCCGTCCGACCGGGCAATTTCGGCGGTCCATTTCTTGACGACTTCATGCTCGTAAGGCGGGCGCCCCGGCATCGCGGGCGGCATGGGCTGGTCGAAGAAGGGCATTGGAAAGTCGCGAAGATCGAGCAGCTGCGCGTCGATGCCGCTGCGCTTCTCGAGATGTTGCAGAATCCACCGCGCCGGCTTTTCCGAAAAACGGCCCTGGCGGGTGCTTCCGACGATCACAGAGATGACGGTCATGTTTTTGCTCCGGCGTTAGGTATAAAACTGTGACCGGGAGTAGGTTAGTAACTGCGCTAAGCTGCACAAGAAGGCACAGATTTGGTACCGGAGCACACAGAGGTGACCGTCGAGCTTCCCGATCCCGCGAGCGATGATTGCCGTGCCGTCAGTTCGGTATTGGCGCGTGTCGGCGACAAATGGAGCGTCCTCATCATCGTCCTGCTGGGCGATGGCCCGAAGCGCTTCAACGAGATCAAACGGATAGTGGGCGGCATTTCCCAGAGGATGCTCACCCTCACGCTTCGAGGATTGGAGCGGGACGGCTTGGTGAAGCGAACCCAATTCCCGACGATCCCGCCGCGCGTCGACTACGAGTTGACCGAGCTCGGGCGGTCTTTGTGGGAAGCGGTCAAGCCGCTCGCCCAATGGGCGCAGAGCCATGTGAAGCACATCGCCAGGGCTCGGGCCGCGTTTGATGAGAGAACAATCGGCCGTATCGACGCAGTGCGTCCTTCGAGACGGCCGCTTTCGCGGCCTCCTCAGGATGAGGAATTTTCTTGATGCCATTAAAGGCCTACCCTCATCCTGAGGAGCGCCCCCCTTCGAGACGCCGCCCGCGGCGGCTCCTCAGGACAAGGGGCGCGTCTCGAAGGACCGAGACGGTGATGCAGCCCTTATTGGCTTAGAACGACCGGGTGCGCACGGGCTAAGGATGGGACGATATGAGAGCAGAGGATATGCCGGGGAATATGACCGACGGCTTTCACCTGGTGGTGGAGGCCCTCAAGCTGAACGGGGTCGACACGATCTATGGGGTGGCCGGCATCCCGATCACCGATTTGCTGCGCTTGGCGCAGGCGGAAGGGATCCGCTACTTCGGCTTCCGCCACGAGCAGTCGGCTGGGAACGCGGCCGCGATCGCCGGGTATCTGACGCAGAAGCCGGGCATTTGCATGACGGTCTCCGCCCCCGGTTTCCTGAACGGGCTGGTCGCCTTGGCGAACGCCACGACCAATTGCTTCCCGATGGTCATGATCAGCGGGTCGAGCGACCGGGCGATCGTCGATCTCGAGCAGGGCGATTACGAGGAGATGGATCAGTTGGCCGCTGCTCGGCCCTATGCCAAGGCGGCATACCGCGTAAACCGCCCACAAGACATCGGCATCGGCATCGCGCGGGCGATCCGCGCCGCCGTCTCGGGGCGCCCGGGCGGGGTCTATCTCGACCTGACGGCCGAGGTGCTCGGCTCGGCGCTCGACGCGGAGGCGGCGAAGAAGTCGCTGGTCAAGGTCGTCGATCCGGCGCCGCCGCAGCCGCCGGCACCAGAGGCGGTGAGGCGCGCCTTCGAATTGCTGGCGAATGCCCAGCGCCCGCTCGTGATCCTCGGTAAGGGCGCCGCCTACGCGCGCGCAGACGAGGAGATCCGGTCGTTTATCGAGACGACGGGCATGCCGTTTCTGCCGATGTCGATGGCCAAGGGCCTGCTGCCCGACGACCATCCGCAATCGGCCGCCGCTGCCCGCTCTTATGCGATCGGCAACGCCGATGTCGTGCTGCTCGCCGGGGCGCGCCTCAATTGGCTGTTGTCGCATGGCCGGCCGCCGCTGTGGTCCGAGAAGACGCGGATTGTGCAGGTCGACATCTCGCCGACCGAGTTCGACAGCAACCGGGCGATCGCCGCGCCGGTGGTCGGGGACATCAAATCCGTCTTCGCGGCGTTCAACGCTGCAATGAAGCCGGGACAGATCAGACGTCAGGCGGCCTGGGTCGAACGAGATCGGCAAGCGCAAGCAACAGAATATCGAGCGCATGGCGGCGCGGCTCAACGCCGATCCGAGCCCGATGAACTTCTCCAGCGCATTGCGCGCGGTCCGCAACGCGCTCGCCACCCAGCCGGATGTCTACATCGTCAACGAAGGCGCCAACACGCTCGATTTCGGCCGCAACATCATCGACATGGACAAGCCCCGGCACCGGCTCGACAGCGGCACCTGGGGCGTCATGGGTATCGGAATGGGCTACGCGATCGGCGCGGCCGCGGTGACCGGCAAGCCCGTCGTCGCGATCGAGGGCGACAGCGCCTTCGGGTTCAGCGGCATGGAGATCGAGACGATCTGCCGCTACGAGCTGCCAGTGACGACGGTCATCTTCAACAATAACGGCGTCTACCGCGGCGACCCGAAGGACAGGCCCTACTCGCCGACCGGCCTGCTGCGCGACGCGCGCTACGAGAAAATCATCGAGGCGTTCGGCGGCGCCGGCTACCACGTCACCGACACGCCGAGCCTCACCCGGGCCCTCAGCGAGGCGCTCGCGTCAGGCAAGCCGGCGCTGATCAACGCGGTCATCGACCCGACGGCCGGCACCGAGAGCGGGCACATCCAGAGCCTCAACCCAAGAAGTGCGGCCGCCCAGAGGCCCCCATCCTAACCCTCCCCGCTCGCGGACGCACTGCGGGAGAGGGTGCCGAGCGCAGCGAGGCGGGTGAGGGTCTTGCGGCCACCCAATTTTTTTCCCAGGCGGAGCGCACGGCGCCCGCACCCGATTCAGCGGATGGCGACCTTGACCGGCGCCGGCGGGATCACCGCGCACGCGAGCTTCCTTTTGTGCAGCGCGGCGCACGCGCCCTGTGCTTCCTGCGGCGAAAAGTTGAGCAGGCGCGCGCGGTAGACGTGCTCCTTGCCGCCCTTTGAGGGCTGCACGATCTGTACTGGCTTTCCTCTGGTTCCGGGGACCATAGCTGCGGAACGTGCCGCTTGCTCGGCCGCACTCTCGACGCGGAACGAACCGAGTTGGATGCTCCAGCGATCGGTTTCCGCCGGCGTGCGCAACTGATGCGCGATCGGCGCCGCCTCCGCCTTGGCAACGGGGGAGAGGTGGGCGGCGATCTTGCGGGCCGCTTTAGCCAGCTGGCCAATTTTCTCGCGCGGTCGGACCGGTTCGGGCTGGTCCGTCTCCGTCTCGGCGACCACCGGCGCTTCGGACGGCGACGGCGCTTCGCGGCCCGCCACCAGCGTGGCTCCGGCTCCGACATCGGAGAAGCCCTGATCGAGGAGAGCGGCCATTTCCCGGTCGCGCGAGCCGGCCGATGCTCCACCCATGACGACGCCGATCAACCGGTGACCGTTGCGCACCGCCGAAGCAGCAAGATTGAAACCTGAGGCGCCGATGTATCCGGTCTTGATCCCGTCGGCGCCTTCATACCAATCGAGCAGGTGGTTGTGCGTGAGGATCACCCGACCCCGAAAGAAGAACTGGCGCGTCGCGAAATAGCGGTACTCACGCGGAAAATCGTTATAGAGAGCAAGTGCGAGCTGCGCCACGTCGCGCGCTGTCGTGCGTTGCTCGGGGTCCGGCAAACCGGAGGCGTTGCGGTAGACCGTGTTGGTCATCCCGAGCTGACGTGCCTTCGCGGTCATGCGGTCGGCGAACGCCGGTTCACTGCCGGCCAGCCCCTCTGCAAGAACCGCAGCGGCATCATTGGCGGATTTTGTGACGATACCGAGAATGAGGTCGTGAACCTGGACCGAGTCGCCCGGCACGAGGTGAAGCTTCGTCGGGCTCTTGCTCGCCGCTTCGCTTGAGACCGGCAGATATTGGTCGAGCCGAAGCCGGCCCGAATTCAGCGCCTCGAACGTCAAGTACAACGTCATCATTTTGGTCAGCGAGGCAGGATAGGTGATCGCGTCGGCGTTCATCTCGCTGAGAACTCGGCCGGTGTCGGTATCGATCACGATCGACTCGTTTTCCCGGGACGGGTCGACGCCGGAGAACCCGTGTCGCGCATGGGCGTGATATCCCAGATGGTGCCGGGCCAAGGCCGGGCTCGCGCCGAGCGTCAAGAGAACTGCCACAGCACCGAGCCCAGCGCCGGCGAGAAAACGTCGCGATGGCGGTGCAGCGCGCGACGCGCATCGCGCGGTGTTCCTGATTACTGTCACTTTAATCCCCCCATTCCCCCGACAGACCGGGCGCAATCATCGATCGCGCACAGTCATCGTTAGGTAGAATAGAAAAACCGGGCATCTCTGTCTACGTTTTCAACCGCACAATTCGATCAAAAACCTCGAAAGGGCCTGCCGCTTGCGAGCGCGAGGCGCACCTCGGAGCGCCACCTGCGGCTTCTTGCAAGCCGCTAATGCTATCGCAATGAGTGGTGGATAGGATACCAGAACGCAACTGTCGATGGAACGGTGTCATGCTCAGCGCCTTCTCCGTCTTTGTACTCTTCGTGGTCTTGTTCGCACTGATTTTTGTCATTCTTGCGGTTCAGAGGGTCCCTCAAGGGAATGAATGGACGGTCGAGCGCTTCGGCCGTTATGTTCGCACCCTCGAGCCGGGTCTCGCGCTCATTGTCCCCGTAGTAGATCGCGTCGGGGCAAGGATGAACATGATGGAGACCGTGCTCGATGTCCCCTCGCAGAGCGTCATCACGCGCGACAACGCCGTGGTCACTGTGGACGCCATTGTCTTCTATCAAGTATTGGACGCGGCGAAGGCGGCTTATGAAGTCACCACACTCGAGGTCGCGATCCTCAACCTTGTGATGACAAATATCCGTACGGTGATGGGCTCGATGAGCCTCGACGAGCTGTTGTCCGAGCGCGACCGCATCAACAGCCAGCTTCTCACCGTCGTCGATGCGGCGACTACGCCTTGGGGCGTAAAGGTTCAACGCGTCGAAATCAAGGACATCACACCGCCTCAGGAGTTGGTTGCGGCCATGGCCCGGCAAATGAAGGCCGAACGCGAGAAGCGTGCCAACGTTCTGGAGGCCGAGGGTTTCAAGCAGGCGGCGGTGCTCAAGGCCGAGGGCGAGAAGCAGGCGGTTATCCTCGCTGCGGAAGCCCGGCGCGAGGCGGCCTTTCGCGACGCGGAGGCGCGCGAACGGCAGGCCGAGGCGGAGGCCAGCGCAACGACGTCGGTTTCCGAGGCGATCGGGCGCGGCAGCATCCAGGCGATCAACTACTTCGTGGCGCAACGCTATATCGATGCTATTGGTCGCCTCGCTGGGAGCCAGAACCAGAAGGTGATCCTGATGCCGCTCGAGAGCGCATCGATGATCGGATCGCTGGCCGGGATCGCCGAGTTGGCACGCGAGAGCTTCGGCACGGCCCGGGCTGCGACCAATCCGGCGGTAGGCGGGCCGGCAACGGGGCGTTGATGCCGTACTGGTATTGGGCCGCTTTTGGCGCGGTTCTCGCAGTGATCGAGGTCACCGTACCGGCGATGGTTTGTATTTGGCTGGCCGCCGCGGCGCTTGGTGTCGCGGCGATCTCTTGGCGCTATCCTGGGCTCGCCTGGGAGCACCAGGCGTTGATCTTTGCGGTCCTCGCCATCGCCAGCGTCGCCCTCGGCCGAACGGCTTTCGCCCACACCCGGGCAAGTGTAAGCGACCGACACCTCAACCGGCGCGGCGAGAGCTATATCGGCCGGATGTTCACATTGGACGGCGCGATCATCGACGGGCGCGGACGGCTCAGAGTTCGACGACACGGTCTGGCTCGTCGCCGGACCGGACCTCCCGGCCGGGACCCGCGTGCGCGTCACCGGCGCCGAAAACACCCTGTTGCGGGTCGAGCCGATCTGATTATCTTGTGCGACGCACAATTTTGCTTGAGAACCGCAATCGCTTCGTTTACGTTTTGGTTGTGCGGCGCGAAATGCACCGCGGTGGAGGACAAGGCTAAGATCATGGAATCCAAGGGCAGACGCTCGTTACGCGCGTCCGGGCCTACCGAGGCTCCGGCCGCACCCAAGCCGGTCGAAGCTCCGACCCCAGTAAACGGGCCGGGCGAGGTCGAACCGCCTAAACCCGCCGAGCTGCTGGTCGAGGCGGTCAAACCGATCGAAACAGCTATGGACGTGGTAGACGCTGCTGCGCGGGCGGCGCCAACGCCGAGCATCGGCCTACTCCCGCCCGTGCCGGAGAGCGCGAAGCCCGATGATCCCGGTAATTTCAAGGCCGATCCTGCGGCGGCGCTGGCCGAGTCGCAAGCGGCGCTGGCACGTGGCATCGAGGCATTGAGCGCCGAGATGGCCGGAATGGCGCTTTCGGGCATGAATGTATTGGCGCGCACAGCGACAAAGTTGCTCGCAGTGAAGACGCTCTCCGATGCGATCGAGGTGAATGCCGGGTTCACTTGCAGCAGTTTGGAGACGCTGGTCGGCGGTTCCGCGAAACTTTCGGAGCTCGGTGTAAAGCTCGCTGCCGAGACCTCTGAGCCGCTCTTCGGCCAATTCGCACGGGGGTGGGGTAAGACAGCCCGGCTCGGCGGCTGAGACCCCAGCCGGGAGAAAGGGGCGGCGCGCTGGCCTCTTATTCGACTTTGGCCAGCAGGGCCCGGATCTGACGGTCGATGAACTCGCCTTCGGGTGTTCCCGGCGCGGCGCGCGCTGCGTGATGGCCGAGTTCTGAAGGGATTTCGGCATAGCTCGCCTGCTTGACGCCGTCACGAATCCGGCGCGCGCCATCGATCCCGAGCAGCCGGTCGCTTGCGCTCGGTAATACCAGCGTCGGTGCGGTGATCTGCGCCAGAGCGGCGCGGAGGTCGCCGCCAAACGGGCCGGAAACATCATGAGCTCGGCTCGCTGCATAGCGCAATATCAGCGAATTGGCGTCCCAATTGGCGAAGGTGCGGGCGTTGTCCTCGATCTCCTTCGCCAATTGCGCTGGCGGCAGCCGGTCGAGATAGGGCGCCGACACAGTCCACGGGTAATAGGCCATGCCGGCCAGTCGCAGTCCCTCAACCGGGTTTCGCGTATATCGGCCGCCCTGCCAATCCGGATCGAGCGCAATTGCAGAGGTCATCAGATCGATGGTGAGCTGAAAATTGGCTTCGGCTCTGGGGCTCGGAACCAAAAGGATCAGGCTGCGCACCATCTCCGGATGATGAATGCCCCATTCGAGGGCTTCGAAAGAGCCCATCGAGCTGCCGCCGACAGCCCGCAGGGTCGTCAGCTCGAGCCCGCGGGTGACCAGCGCGTGCTGCGCCGCCATCATGTCGCGGATCGTGTAGCGCGGAAAATCCTGTCCCAACCCGTCCTTGGGTGAGGATGAATCGCCACCGCCGATCGCGTCGACCGTGATCACGAAATTCCTGTCGGTATCGAAGGTCTTCCCCGGTCCGATCATTGCGTCGAAGCTATGACGGTTGCCGCTCGTCCCGTGCAGCAAGAGGATCGCATTGTCGCGCCCGGCGCGGAGCCTGCCGTGGGTTTCGTAGGCAACCCGCAATTCCGGCAGGACGGAGCCGTCTTCAAACGCGAAGTCGTAGACATTGAAGATCTGCGGTTCGGCGCGCACCGCGCCAGCAAGGCAAACCGCCAAGGCGCCAGCCAAGAGAGCCCTCAATTGCTACTCGCGATTGCTTTGGTTAAGATTCCGTTCGACAACGGCATCGCGCCCCGGCTAGAGTCGATCTCCAAGCTGCTGGATGAGCGACGCCATGCGTATGCTGAGGTCAGCCCCTCTTTCTCGGGTAGTGCCGGATTCGGCGCGGGCGCAAACCATTCTCGCCCTTCTGCTGTGGAGCGGCGTAACGGTCTTCATCTTCGGCATCCTCATCGATTGGTTTCGCTGACTGCTTGCCGTGTTTCGCGCCGCAGCCATCGTTCGAGGCCCGCGAACGACAGGTCGGTGACGATCGCAAACAACGCGACCAGAACGGCGCCTTCGATGACAAAGGGCAGCTTGTCGGCAACCAAGCCGTTAAAGATCGGGGTGCCGAGCGTCAAAGCGCCGACTGTCGATCCGATGGTTGCGGTGCCGATGGCGATCGTGACTGAGACGCGTATTCCCGAAAGGATCACCGGAGCAGCCAGGGGCAACTCCACCTCGCGCAGCTGCTGCCAAGACGAAAGGCCGAGCCCCGCGGCTGCCTCGCGCACGGCGCGAGGCACTCCTTCCAGACCGGCGATCGCGCTCGCGATGATCGGCAAGAGCCCGTAGAGAAACAATGCCAGCACCGTCGGGCGGGAGCCGAAACCGACAGCCGGGACGGCAATCGCTAGAACGGCGGCGGGCGGCAAGGTCTGGCCCACGGTCGCCAGCGTGTTCACCATCAATCGGAAATCCTGTCCGACGGGGCGGGTGACGAACACCGCGAGTGAGAGACCGACCGATATCGCCGCAAGGCTCGCCGCTGCAACCAATGCCAGGTGCGACAGGAACAACGCAAGAAAGCTGCTGCGTTGGTAGATTACGGGCTCGATGCCCGGAAACGCCCACTGGAAGAGCGGTCTCAGCGCTTCCATTCGCAGCAACAGCAATGCGAAGAAGAGCCCGACCCAGAGGGTTGGGCTCACGAGGATGCGACCCCCGTTCATCTTGCGTTGCTCGTAGCAGGGCCCATAGCGCGCGCGGTTCGCAATGATCTAGCATAGGAACCGGACCCGCTACACACGCATTCGATTCGACCGACGCGATGACCCGCTTTCGGCTTTTCTCCGCAATTTTCTATTTAGTGTCAGCCGCCCTCATATGGGAGCCTGCGCAGAGCTGGGCGTGGGGTGGCGAGGCGCACAAGATCATAGCCCTGCTCGCTGATCGGCTCCTACAGAAGGGGGATCCGCCGATCGAAGCGAAGGTTGCCGAGATTCTGGCTGCCGACAAATCCGATACCTGGACGACGACCGACATCGCCGGAGAGGCGATCTGGGCCGATGCGCTGCGCGAGAGGAGCCCGGAGGGGCGCGTAGCGACCTCGAAGTGGCATTACGTGAAACTCGATCCCGAAAATCCCGATTTGAACAAAGCCTGTTTCGGCAGACCCGCCTTGCGAGCGATGATGCCGGCGAGCCACGGGCCGCAAGACGACTGCATTGTCGACAAGATCGAGCAGTTCGCAAAGGAGCTGCGCGAGCCCGGCACCTCGGAGCCGGAGCGGCTGATGGCCCTGCAATTCTTGCTCAACCTCGTCGGCGATATCCATGACCCGCTTTTCGCGATGGAGCGCAACGACCAGAGCGGGCGCTGCGTCGCGGTTCTCCCGCCCGGGAGCAAGACCCCGGTTCGGCTCAGTGTCTACTGGGAGGACGACTTGGTCGCCGGGGCAGAGGGCAAGAACCCGGACAAGGCCGCTGAGCAGATCGCCGCCAGGATCACCGCAGTCGATATCCGCAAATGGTCCGGTGGCACCCCGGAGGAATGGGCGCGGGAATCGTACGAACTCGCGAAGTCGGTCGTGTACGGCTTTCCGGCCGAAGCAGGTGGTCAGTTCACCTTTCCAGTGCGAAAGGGGGAGGCAGATGCCTGCGGCCCGGTTCCGCTACACCGGCTGGATGCCCGGTATCGCGACCGCGCCGTCGCCGCGGTCAAGGAGCAGTTGGCCAAAGCAGGTGTCCGTCTCGCCGCTTTGCTGAGGGACAGTTTGCAATAACCCTTCGTAGTGTTTACCGGTTCCTTGCCGGGCGCGACTTGACCAGAGCGGCTGCGATGTCGACCGGATCGTCATCGGCGCCGGCGAGGTATTCGACTGCGCGCGAAACCGGCCGATTGAGGCGATCGGCCAATTGAGCAATCTCCGAGATCGGCACCGGCCGCGCCTCGAGGTATTCGGCACACTGGCCGAGCACCGTTTCGAGCACGAAAGCCACCGTCACGCGGCTCGACGACATCGATGATGTCACACATCCCCGGGCGGAAATCGCCAATTCCAGCAATGCGTCCAAACTGCCGAACCGGCCGCGTTGCGCCTGATAGAGAAATTGACGCCTGAGATGCGCGGCCGCGAGATCGATTACCGATTGGCTCAACTGAAATCACGCCATGTGAACAAGGAGTTGAACTTGATACCCGCCGCTCGGAAGTTCTCTTCGGCTCCTTCCAAGCGGTCGACGACGGAGACGACCCTCAACACCGTGCAATCCAATTGTCGCGCCTGGTTCACCGCCTGCATCGCCGAGCCGCCGGTGGTCGTGACGTCTTCGAAGAGAATGACTTTCGATCCCCTTTGAAGCAGACCGTCAATCCGTTGGTCGGTGCCATGGCCCTTATTTTCCTTGCGCACAAAAAAGCCTTTGAGCGGCTTTTCAGGCCAACTTCTGGCACACAGGGCGCTGACGATCGGGATCGCTCCGGTTTCCAGACCCCCGATGTACTCGACATCCTCGTCCTTGATCGCGTCGAACAGCAAGTCTGCCAACAGCGCCGCGGCCTCCGGATCGAACATTGTTTTTTTCATATCGAAAAAGAAATTGCTCGATCGTCCGGAAGCGAGCAAAAAATCACGGTTCTGTAATAGCGACTGTTGCCTGATAATGGCGATCAGTCTTTCTCTTTTATGACGAAGATCGATTATTGGAGAAGTTGGCAGTCTTTCCGCCTCGTGCGGGTGTTCTATTGCCATCGCTGAGATGGTGGGTGCCATCAGGTGGGGAGCGGTACGGTTGTTCGATCGCCAGAATTAAACCTGAACATCAGCCTGAAAACAAGTGACCTCGGTGCCCGGACAAGCCCCGAGAGCGATCCTTGACGGGGTGGGTACAGCGATCGTACTGCTTGATAGCCGCAGGCAATTCTCGATTACCCAGGAAATAGGAGGGGTCATGGCAGTTCGGCTCGTCGTTACGATCACCGCCGCACCGGGGAAAGGGTCCGAGCTCGCACAGGCGTACCGGGCGCGTTGCGAGGAGTGCATGAAGGAACCCGGTTGCGAGCAATTCGAGGTTTTCCAGAGTGCGCTCAATCCGGACAAGCTGGTTTTGCTGGAACGGTGGTCCGACCAGGCGGCGCTCGACACTCATGCCAAGTTGCAGGCGACCCGCCCTGGGCTCAACCCGCAGCTCCGTGTCGGCAGCGGCGAGCGCGAGGATTACGAGTACAAACGGACCCGCTAAGAAAGCATTGGGATGGTGACCGCTGCGATTTGGCCGGCGCTCGACTACAGCCGGGTGCCTTACTGCCTTTATCACGACGCTGAAATCTATGCCCGCGAGCAGGAGCGGATCTTTCGCGGGCCGGTGTGGAGCTATCTCGGCCTGGACAACGAAATCCCCGAACCGGGGGATTTCCGCGCGACCTGGGTCGGCGAGACGCCGGTCATCTTCAACCGCGACAAGTCGGGTGCGATCAAGGCCTTCGTCAACCGCTGTGCGCATCGCGGCGCGCTGGTCCGCCGCGAGCTTTCCGGCAATGCCGACGAACACATCTGCATCTATCACCAATGGTGCTATGGGCTCGACGGCTCGCTGAAGTCCATCCCGTTCCGCCGCGGCATCCGGGGCAAAGGCGGGCTCGACTCGAGCTTCGAGATGCGCCGGCACGGGCTGCGCCCGCTTAGGGTCGGCAACATCAACGGCGCGGTATTCGGCACCGTGTCCGAGGATGCCGAGCCGCTCGAAGACTATCTCGGCCCGCCGATCCTCGCACAATTGCGGCGCCTCCTCGACCGGCCGGTCCGGGTGCTCGGCTACAATCGCCAGCGGATCCGCGGAAACTGGAAGCTCTATGCCGAGAATACCCGCGACAATTACCACGCCAGCCTGCTGCACGAATTTCTCGTCACCTTCGGGCTCGACCGGTCGACGCAGACCGGCGGGGTCAAGATGGATGCGCGGCACCGCCACAACATCACCTGGGCGGAGGCCGACAGCGACACCGCGGAGTTCGCCCACGCGGCTTACGCCGGCGCCGGGGTGCGCAACGACTTCCTGTCGCTGAAGGAGCCGTCGCTCGTCACCTTCCGCCCGGAGCGCGACGACAAGCTCAATCTCGTGGTCACCTCGGTCTTCCCGTCCGCGGTCTTTGTGCAGATCAGCAACAGCTTGGCGGTGCGCCAGATCCGGCCGCGCGGTGTCGACGAGGTCGAGGTGTTCCAGACGATGCTGGGCTACGAAGACGATCCGCCCGAGATGACCTTGCACCGGTTGCGTCAAACCAATCTCGTCGGTCCCGCCGGTCTAGTCTCGATGGAGGACGGCGAGGCGATCGAGATCGCCCACCGTGCTTCCGCGCCCGACCTCGACCGTACCACGGTCATCGAACTCGGCGGAGGTGGAGTGATTTCCGACCGCGATTACCGGGTGACCGACGTGCCGTTGCGCGGCTTCTGGTCGTATTACGCCGAGCTGTTGGGTATCGAACCGGAGGGCGCAGTGCGATGAAGGCCGAGCGCGGTGCGATCTGCGATCTGCTCGCCGAGTATGGTGCGTTGATCGACATGGCGAAGTTCGACGAATGGCTCGGCCTCTTCGCCGAGGAGTGCCGCTATCAGATCGTACCGCGGGAAAATTTCGACCGCGGGCTGCCGGCGGCATTGGTCTTTTGCGACAGCCGCGCGATGCTCGAAGATCGCATCCGGGCATTGCGCGAGGCCAACAAATACAACATCCACACCGACCGACATGTTATCGGCCTACCCCGGATCCTCGAGGACGGGCATACGGTCGAAGTCCCGTTCGCTGTCTACCAGACCGACTGTGAAGGAGAGACCCGGCTATTCGCGACCGGCCTCTACCGCGACCGGCTCGAGATCCTGGGACCGCGCCTCAAGATCCGCGACAAGCTGGTCCTGCTCGACACCTTCGCCGTCCCCACCCTGCTCGCAACGCCGTTGTGACCCGAAACCGGGCTTACCTATTTACAATTATCAATTGAGTAAAAAAGACCCTCTGCTCTTGCGGCAAGTCTGCAGCGGAAACTCCTCCATTGCCCCCACGCACCACATCGACAAGCGCCCGATGAACGCAGTGAAGCTCGGCCGCTGAAGCGGCGGCCTATCGCGCCATCCCGCTCAGACGAGGCACTGCTGGAGGCTTCGGGTCATCAGCGCCCGCGGCAGGTCGAGCCCGATGAACACCAGGCGGCTTTGGCGCGCCTCGCCGTCGGCCCACGCGGCCCCCGCGTCGTGGCTCATCAATTGGTGGACGCCTTGGAATATCACCTTGCGGTCGTGGCCGGCCATGTGCAGCACGCCCTTGTAGCGGAGTAGGGCCTGGCCGTGGCTCTTGACGATCGCGTTCATGAACTGGCCGAACCGCACGCCGTGAAACGGTCTTTCCGATCGGAAAACGAAGCTCTTCACGTCGTCGTCGTGATGGTGGTGGGCGTGGCCGGCGGCCCCGTGATCGTGTCCCTCGTGGCACGCCAAGGCCGGTTCGAATTCGAGGTCGGGCGAGAGGTTGAATCCGCGCACGTCGAACACTTCGTCGAGCGCGACGTCGCCGAACGCCACCACGCTCTGCGCCGCGCGGGGGTTCATGCGCCGTAACCTGTCACGCAGGGCGGACAGTGTGTCGTCATCGACAAGGTCGGTCTTGCTGATAAACAGGCGGTCGGCGAAGCCTACCTGGCGGCGGGCCTCGCCCCGCGCGTCGAACTGGTCCATCGCGTGCTTAGCGTCGACCAGGGTCAGGATGGCGTCGGGCCGGTAGCGCGCGGAGATTCCCGGATCGAGGAAGAAGGTCTGGGCAATCGGGCCTGGGTCGGCGAGGCCCGTCGTCTCGATCATCACCTGATCGAACGCGATTTCCCCGGCCTGGCGGCGCTCTGCGAGGTCCGCCAGCGTCGCGCGCAGATCGTCGCGGATGCCGCAGCACAGGCACCCGTTGCTGAGCTGGATGACCTGTTCGTCGCCGCCCGAGACGATGATCTCGCTGTCGATGTTCTCCTCACCGAACTCGTTCTCGATAACCGCGATCTTGCGGCCATGTGCCTCGGTGAGCACGCGGCGCAGCAGGGTGGACTTTCCCGATCCGAGAAAGCCGGTGAGGATGGTGGCGGGGATCAGCGGTGTGGCCATGGTCATCCCAGCAGCACGATGGTATAGCCCCCGAAGACCACCCCATCCTGGGTTGCGTTCACGCGGTAGACGTGCGCCTCGCCCGGTCCCGGCGCCTGATCGGTGGTGGAAAATGCCACGTGCTTGTCGTCGCCATGGACGGTGTGGCTCGCCGCGCCGCCCGTGGTGGGGAATCCGCCGCCCGTGGTGGTGGGAGGCGACAGCGCCGGCGTTCCCGTCGGCGTCGCCATCACGGGAAAGACTCCCCGGGTTCCGGTCCGCAGTTGCAGCCAGGGCACCGTGCTTGGCGCGACGCGCTCGACCGCTACCGTCGCCGGCGCGCCGAACAGCGGACCGACCTTGATCAGGATCGGTTGCTGCAGCGCGAAGCCCGCGGGCTTCAATCCCAAAGCCCCGCCGGTCGTCATTCCAGGCGCGTTGACGTGGATATTCCGCTGTGCGACGTGGCGGTTCCACGACGCGTCGAAGGGCGGCTGGCCGGGGAGGTCGGAGGGATTGTCCCACACCCGCACCAGCAGGCACTCGTGTCCGCCGTTGACGAAGGTGGGGACCCAGGCTTCCGGGCACTTCACCATCACGTGGGCGTTTCCGCTGCCCTTGGTGCCGATCGCGGTGACGGTCTGGGCGATCAGGTTGACCGAGTCGGCGCTGATGCCGAGCGCCGGGTTGACCCAATAGAACTCGACCAGCACCTCGTTCGCCGACGCGTTGCCGAAATTCCACACGTGGGCGTAGATCGTGTTGGGTTGACCCGCTTGCGCCACCTGTCCGAGCGCGGGCGGTATGTCGGGCGCCGAGGCCGGATCGACCCCGGCCAGGATGAAGATGTCCGGACTTTCCCAAAACGGCGCATTTACGACCGGGCGGACGCCGAGGTCGCCTGCATTGGCCCGCATGAAGAGGTCGGGAAGCTGCAGGTCCGACCGCGGGCCACCCCACACGCCGGGCTGGTCTGGTTGGTTGATGGTCCCGGTCGTCAGGACCGCACCTGGCCCCGCAGTTCCGCTGCTGGTCCCGGGTGGTCGCCTTGGACGACCGGGCTTGCCCTCTTCGTCACAATCGTCCCCGCCCCGTCCGCAATCCTCGTCTCGTCCGTCGTCGCAATCGTCGTCGCGGAAATACCACGTGCGCTCCACCACCTTGCGCATGCCTGGCCGGTCGCAATCTTCGTCGCGTTCGCGTCGGTGCTCTTCTTTGGAGCCGTGTCCGGGGCGTGCACGGCGTCGAGGAAGGGACTCGTTTTCTTTGCTCATAATCTGTATCTCCTCCCCGCGCGCCTATTCGATTATGACGACCGTCGGCGCATCGACGTACTTCAGCAGCAGAGGGCGCGTGCCCTTGGCCCAGGCCGGGTTGGCCGTGGGATTGAGGGGGTCCCCACCCGGATTGCCCTCGGGCGGCTCCTTGGGCAGCTGATAGGTCAGGCCCAAAACGCCGGTCCCCGACTTGTCCTGACGCACCCAGTCCCAAGTGAGGTAAGCGAATGCCCGGTCGCTATCGAGATTAAACTGCGTCGAATATCCGGTATCGTTCGCCAGTTGCGATATCAGGTGCGCCGAAAATGGGATGGGATCGCCAATCGGGCTGAACTCCAAATCCTGGCGGGCGAGGTGCTCGATATTGAGTTGGTCGGTTTCCCACGGCGTCTGCGCCTGCTCGTACGCCAACCGAACTTGGGGATCTACCGGTGCATCGAGCCGGAAGAAAACGTCTGGCATGGTTCCAACCGGATAGGGACTCCCCGACAGGGGTCGGAACGCCGTGTCGGGACCCTCGCTGAATGATTGGAACGGATTGTAAGTCTCGGGGGGAGTGAGCCGCAGGGTGTCGGGGCCGCTGGCCTGCTGGACAGGACTCATATCCGGCCAGGCCCATGGCCGGCGGTATTCGTAGTTCGCTTCCGCGCCGTCTGTCTGCCAGCGCAGGACCGGATAGTAGGGATAGTTGGGATCCTTAACCGAATGGCCGGTCCCGATCACGTTAAGGCCAGTGTCGAGGTTTCCGAAGGGGTCGAAGGCCGCGGCCAATGCCGCGCGAAAGGCAGAATCGACAGTGCCGCCCATCGTGATCATCGGAATGTCGATCTCATTGGGCAGACGCAATTCACCGCCCGGATAGAATTCCGCAGGGTGGGGAGCGAAGAAGCCGGTGTGGGCGAGGATTTCGTGCGTCTTGGTGACCAAGTCCCAGACCATCATCGCCAGCTCGTAGAGCGCCAGGCGGATGGTGTAGGTAAATGGGCTGACGAGCATCTTGATGATATCGCCGATCAGCTTGATTACCGCGTCGATCGCTTTGATCACCGCTTCGAACAACGCGACGATCGCCTCGCAGACATCGAGCGCCGGGTTGGAGGAATCGATCCCGTTGAGATCGGGGGGCTGGAACAGATTTTCGATATCCGAGGCCGGCGGGAAGATGATGAAGTCCGGCTTCTGCGGTTTCTCCAGTTCCCAGTTGCCGTTGTAGAATATCCTGAAAAAGGTGTAAAGTATCTTATAGGTCGTCTTGATTTCCCACGGCAGGGGAAAACCTTTCCTGACCGAGAAGGGCGGGGCGGGCGCGATCGCCTCCAGAAGGTCGTGGAACGGCTTGGTTAGGCCGTCGCCGGTCAATTGTTTGAATATCCGGGTCAGAAGGCCCTCGTCGATCGCCGACTGGAAGGCGTCGCCCTGGTAGATTTCGGGATGTTCTTCGGGATCCTGGTAACAATCCATCATGGCCGCGACGATCGCGTTCGCCATCCAGTCGGGCATCTCGCCGTCCTTGTCCAAAGCCTTGGTGCGCGCGTCGTCGTCGGCGAAGGGTCCGACAGGCCGCTGAAGACCGTGAGGATCGTCTGGTGTCTGCTGGATCGCGAACCACAGCGCGGAGAGGGAGAGGTCCGGATAATCGTCCGTGACACCCCAGTTGTCCGGGATCAACCGGCCGTCCGGCGCGGTCTGCACATAGTTCCATGAATCGATGTGGTTCTCGATCACGTGGTGGCGTTGCGGATGGTTGCGGAAGGGGCCGCCGCACTGGGCGTTGACAAAGGAGTGGGCGACCGTGTCGGTGCCGACATGGGTCATGTAGCCAAGCGCAAAGGCGAGGAACTGCTGGGACCGGTCCCGGATTTGGTCGGCCTGTTTCTGATCGCCGCTCGCCGCCAGGTCTCTCGCCTGCTGGGCGAGAAGGTTGGCCTGTTTGACAAAGCTTTGGCACAGAGCCGAGGGGCGGCGGTAATGGCTCATGTCGCTCCACAGAAAGAGCTTTTCGCCATAGCCCTTCTGAACGCATGTGTTCAGATTGCCGAAGATGTCCTTGAAGGTGAGTAGTTCCTCCTCGGCGATCGCCTTCAAGGCCGTCTTCAGCTCGTCCATCACCACGCCGAATTCGCTCAGCACTCCTCCGGTGAGGTCGTCGGCGAGGTTGTTTATGTCGGCGACCAGGGGGCCGACCGTGGCGTTCCAACCATCCAGGAACGATTGCCAGATCTGCTGCAACTTGATGATGAACCGCAACAGACTGGCTATCTGCGAGTTGGCCTCGGCCAGTATCGTCAGCAGTATGTCGTAGTCGGTCTCGCCCTCCTTATCGAGGAAGTAGTAGACGGCGAACGCGAGCATCAGCTCGTCGCTGACCGGGCCGAGGATGTCGTTGTTCCAGTCCTGGCTATAGTAGAACATGTCCGGACCGATCGCACCCAAATGGGTGAACTTCTCCCATTTCTGCATGATCGCGCCGCAAGTTTTGGCGTCGTAGCCATCCAACTCGCCAGCCGTGTCGGGCCAATCGGGAAATTCGCCATTCAGCAGATGGTCGGCGACGCGGCGCGCTGTGTAGATGTGCGTGAAAAACCCTGGCATCCAGCCCTCCCTGCTTTTCGAATACGCCCCAAACCCGGGGGACTGACGTTGTATGCACCCGTCCAGTAAGACAACATATCGACAGCGTTCCGTATCGCGTGTGAGCTACTTCACATTGGTTTATTTATTTAACGAACCGTCAGCACTCGGCTCTGTTGATCGTGTTTGTCGTCGTTCAGCTACCGCCGCTCGGTCCCGCTCACCACCATATCGATCTTGCGGCTTCCGCATCCGGAACAGACCAGCCGCTCTTTCCCGCGAGGGACCGGCATCCTCAGCTCCGCATTTTTGATCCCGCCGCCCCCAGCGCGACCAGCGTAAAATTAGTCGGCCATTGGGAGTGTAATGCACCAGCAAAGGGCCAAAGGGAGATCGCCGCGCGCTTTTCCTTTTTGCCACCGACGGGAAAGGTGGCGACGTTTAGCAGGATCGTCGGCTTAGGGTCATGGGCGGCGGTACCGACATTCCAGCGCGAGGTCGGCCGTACCTCCGGCGCCGGAAAATAGCTACGCCCTCCGCTGCTTCGGAGTCGTGCCGGATTCGGACATGCGCTCGCGACTAAAGTGGGCGCCGACCGTCACCCCCTAAGGTTCCCTTACCGAATCAGATCGTTGTTCAGCGTCGCAAGCTGCGCGCCCGCCTTCTTGAGCTGTTCGACGCGCCGAGTTGCCGCCAGCGACGTGGTGCGCGTGCATCGCATGCTGCCGGATCGGCGCGATTTCGACCCCTGCTGCCCGGTCTTGTGGCGCTATTTCGGCGAGGCGCGCTGTCGCTGCCACGATCGAGGCCTCGTCGACGGGCGCGAATATCAAGATCGAAGTGTCGGCGTGACGCAGGGCGAAGTGAGGGCCCGCTAGTTGGACGGCAGCGACGAGGCGCGCAACGTGTTGCGCAGCGTCTTGCCGATCGCGATGACGAGAACTGCCGCGAACGCCACCTCGATGGCAATCGACAGCACCGGGATAAAAAAGACCGAGACGGGAGGTCGCTCTTCGAGGTACCGAAGCGCCGTCACCACGGCATCCGCGATGACCGAGACGACCATCGGACATGCCGCTGCCATCGCGAGCAGCAAGCCGCGCTTGAGCTGCACGCGACAAAGCGCGTGGAACCGCGGTGAGACGCGCCGGCTGCTGATATAGGCCCAGCCGACGGCGCCGAGCAGAAAAGCCAGGATATAGGCGGTCCGATCGATCGCAAGCACCACCTTGCCCACCGGCTGCATAGCGTCGCTCAACGCCCATTGCATTAGACCGTACCAAGCCACGCGGCCCTTCATGGCGATGTAGAGCGCGCCCGAAGCGAGGACGATGATTGCGCCGCTCCGGCGTGCCTGCCGCAGCAGCGAGAGCGCGGCATATTGACTGGCGATCTCACGCGCCTCGCCGAAGCACCTCACCGCCCGCGCTTGCGCCTCGATTGACGAGTTGCCGTTCGCCGCGGTCGCTTCCCAGAGATGATCCTCGACCTCCTGGCGCACGCGATGCGCCAGTGGGCGGTCGAAGCCGAGCTCACGCGTCAGCGCATCGAGATAATCAGCGACCGGACTGCGCTGGGGCATGGCCTGGATGTCCGAGCAGGCCGCCGATCGCATCGGCGAAGCGCTGCCAAATCGCCCGCTGGTCGGCAAGCGCGCGGGTTCCGCGCTTTGTCAGCGCGTAGACGCGCCGCTGCCGTCCAGACTTCGCCGTCGTCCAATGGCTGCTGAGCAGGCCAGCCTGCTCGAGCCGATGGAGCGCCGGGTAAATCGTCCCCTCCGGCAGTTCGAAGGCGCCGCCGCTGCGGCGCTGGATCTCCTGGATCACCGCATAGCCATGCGCCGGCCGGCTCGACAGCGCGGCGAGCACGATCATGTCGAGGTGCCCTTTGAGCATTTCGCCTTCCATGGGCCGGAACCGTATCGCCTAGCGACACTAGGCGTCAAGCCCCCGGCCGACCCGCTACAGGCCGCGATAGACCGGGGCGCGACGTTCCTGGAGCGCGCGTTGGAACTCCTTGGCGTCCTCACTCTGAAGAAGACGTCCGAATTCGGCCTGCAGCGCCGCGAGCGCCGTAGCTTCATCGGCGGCGAGGGCCTGGCGCGAGGAGGTGAGCGTCGCCCTTACGCCCAGCGGCGCCGCCGCGGCGATCTTGTTCGCAAGATCAATGGCGCGATCGAGCTCTTTGCCCGGCGGCGTCACCTCTTGGACAAGGCCCAGGCGATACGCCTCGGGGCACCCCATTCGTCGCCGGTGAGCATGTAACGCATGGCGTTGCCCCAGCCGGCCTCACGCGGGAAGCGGACCGTGGCACCGCCGCCGGGGAAGAACTCCGCGCGCGACCTCACCCTGACTGAAGACAGCGTCGTCTGCCGCGACACGGATATCCGAGGCGAGGAAGAGCTCATGCCCGAGGTATTTGGTGCCGCCGTGCACGGCGATCACGACCGGCTTCGAGCGATAGGGTGGCCTCAGGCCGACCGGGTTGATGTAATCCGGATCCTTAGGCGGGAGCTGACCCGCAGCTTGCGCGGCAGCAAAGGCGCCGCGGTCGACGCCGAGGCAAAAATCGTGGCCGACGCCGTAGAGCACGGCGGCGCGTAACTCGTCCTGATGGTCCAGCCGGTAATAGGCCTTGCCGAGCCCGATCAGCATCGGCGCATCGAACCGGTTCTGCGCTTCCGGCCGCTCGATGCCGATCAGCAGCACGCTGCCGCGCCGCTCGACCAGGATATTGCCTGGCTGTGCGGGGCCGGGCGGAGTGGCAGGCGCCGGTCCCGCTTGCGCAAGCGCGGTGCCGGCAGCCGCAAGGCCAGTGGCAAGCGTGGTGGCTCCGGCACCGGCAATCATGAATTCTCGGCGCGCGATGCAGGCGGATGCTGCGCGATGGGCGTCGATCATGGGCTGCTTCCTGGAAGGTGAGAGATGATACCTTGTATAACTATGCCTTGTGATTCGATGCTTCAAGCCGCACCGCCTTGCTCGCCTTCACATTCCCGTGTGGCGGCGGCTTTGCGCGCCGATCACGCATCCGGGCGAGCGCGCCGGCGCTTTAAACTGGGATTGGCTGGCTCGGGCTAGTCGCGCCGGGCGACCTAGGGGCTTCCGCTACGGGTCACCAGCAGCGGTTTTATACTGTCCGGCCTTGGTCGGGTCAGCCTCACAGCCGACCTATTGAAAAATAGCCCCTCGATCCAGCTCAGTGCCCAAGCCGACAATCGACATCAGCAGATGCAAGTTGGTCGTTCCGCAGCGTTTAGTGAACCAGCGGTACCTAGAGCTCGCCTTCTTGCGCCCAAGAGCAATTGACGCGAATTGGTCGGGGCCCAGGCGGCGTCAAGTTGACGGAACGGGGTGTTCTCCGGCGGTAACCGCTCGGCGCGATCGCCCGTGCGGGGGGATGTTCCTGGTCTGTCCCGCTTAGGGTGAATCCAGCACCCGCCCTATGGCGTGACCCCGCTCCACGAAGCCCTCGCTGCAGTGCGTGGGGGCGCCCCGGAAATGCCTGCTGGCCTATGAGAATCGCTGCGCCGGTATTCACCCGGTCCCTGAACGGCGGCATGGGCAGCGCGCGAGCATGCCGTTGCAGTAGCCATGGAGGAATGCCTCAAGCGACTGATTCTGCCATAGCCGGAGCTCCAGGCGCCGGGCGCGAGATGCGGATGATCAGCTTTTCCGCCTCGACGACGAGGAAGAACAACAGCCCGCCGAGAACCAGCCATGGCCAAACCCAGAGCGGAAGCGCCGCAGTCTCGAACAGGGTCTGGAACGGCGGCGCGTAGGTGAACAGTAGCTGCAGGACCACGACCGCCCCGATCCCGATCAACAGGTATTTGTTACCTAGATGAGCCTTGAGCGACAGTGACAAGTCAAGCTTGTAGCGGCTGTTTAGCAGATAGAACACCTGACCGATGACGAGCGCATTGACCGCGACCGCGCGGGCGAGCTCGTCGGAGGCATCCTTCGACTTCATCCAGAAGAATGCCCAAAGGGTCAGCGCGAGCAGCGCTAGTCCGACGAAAATGACCCGCCACACGCCGAAAGCGTCCAATATCGGGCGGTCGACCGCGCGCGGCGGGCGATGCATCACGTCAAGTTCGTGTGGCTCGAACGAGATCACCAGCCCAAGTGCCACTGACGTGACCATATTGACCCAGAGGATCTGCGGCGCAGTGATCGGCGCGGTAAAACCGAAAAAGATCGCCACCATGATGACGAGCGCCTGGGCGACGTTCGTCGGCAGCATGAACAGAATGGCCTTCTCGATGTTGTTGTAGACCGTGCGCCCTTCTTTGACGGCAGCAGTGATCGAGGCGAAGTTATCATCGGCCAATACCATCTCGGCCGCTTCCTTGGTAACCTCGGTGCCCTTGATCCCCATCGCGACGCCGACATCGGCTTTCTTCAGAGACGGGGCGTCATTCACCCCGTCGCCGGTCATCGCTACGATCTGTTTGTTGGCCTGAATCGCCTTGACTAGGCGAAGCTTGTGTTCCGGGCTCGCGCGGGCAAAGACGTCGACGTCGCGGACCTGCTCCTGCAGTGTCGCGGTGTCCATCTCCTCGATCTCCGCCCCGGTAATCGCCGTGTTTCCGTCGCCGATCCCGAGCATTTTGGCGATCGCTGCGGCCGTGATCTTGTGGTCGCCAGTGATCATCGTGACCCGGATACCACCGGCGTGGCACTCGCTGACGGCCTCGATCGCCTCCGTCCGCGGCGGATCGAGTAACCCGATCAAGCCGAGCAGCACGAGGTTCTTTGGCAGATCCGCGGGACCTAGGTTGCCGACGGCAACCCCCGGGTCCTCGAGCCACGCCAACGCCAGCACTCGCTCGCCCTGCGCCGCCAATTCGTCCGACGCCCCCTCGAAATGGCCGCGGTCGAGCGGTACCGCCTGCCCAGTGGTCGTCGCCTGACGATTGCAATGTTCGAGGATCACTTCGGGCGCCCCCTTGACCAGCAAAGACTGCTTGCCAGCAGCGTCTTTATGCAGGGTGGCCATAAAGCGGTGTTCGGACTCAAATGGGATCGCATCGATCCGCGGATAAGCCGTTTGCTCGGCCTGCCGTTTCAGACCGAGCTTATTGCCAAACGGGTAGAGCGCCCCCTCGGTCGGGTCACCCTCGACTTTCCAGGCTCCCTCTTCGCGGTGGAGCTCCGCGTCATTGCAGAGCATCGAGACACGGCCCATCAGCCCGAGAACCGGATCCGCTCCTGCCGGTGCCCCGTCCTTTCGTACCTCGCCTTCCGGCGCGTAGCCTTGGCCGGTGATCTTGTAGGCCGCATCGGAGGTGACAGCCGACACCACCATCATCTCCATCAAGGTCAGCGTCCCGGTCTTGTCGGAACAGATCCGCGAGACCGAGCCCAAGGTTTCCACTGCCGGCAGCCGCCGAATGATGGCATTGCGCTGGGCCATACGCTGCACCCCGATCGCCAAGGTGACTGTGATAAGCGCCGGCAGACCTTCAGGGATGACGGAAACGGCGATGCTGACAACGGCCTGGAAAATGGCGACAAAGTCCATTCCTCGGACCCATCTTCCATAGGCGAACACGATCACCGCGACCACGGCAATCACGGCGGTGATCGCGTATCCGAACTTCTTGATCTGGCGCAGCAGCGGGGTGTCGAGCACGCTCACGGCAGCCATCAGCTGGTTGATGCGTCCGAGCTCGGTATTGCTCCCGGTGCCGACGACCACTCCAGTCCCGCGCCCCGACGAGACCAACGTGCCGGAGAACGCCATGCCCTCGCGATCTCCCACTGTCGCCTTCGCCGCCACAGCGTCCGTGGTCTTGTCGATCGGCACCGACTCGCCGGTAAGAGCCGCCTCCTCGGTCCGCAGGTTCTTGACGTCGACAAGTCGCAGGTCGGCGGGAATGCGGTCGCCCGATTCGAGCAGCACCACGTCGCCGGGCACGAGCTCATCGGCCGGAATCAGGCGAGTCTCCCGGCCGCGGATGGTCCTCGCCTCCGCGGAAAGCATATTGCGGATCGAATCCAGCGCTTTTTCCGCTTTGCCCTCCTGAAAGAACCCGAGCAGCGCGTTGATGATTACGACCCCCAGGATGACTGCAGCGTCGAGCCACAGACCGACCATCAGCTTCACAAAGCCGGCACCGAGCAGGACATAGACCAGGACGTTGTTGAGCTGGGCGAAGAATCGCATCAGCGGGCCCCGCTGCTTCCCCTCCGGCAGGCGGTTGGGGCCGTATTGGGAAAGGCGCCGCGATGCCTCGAGCGCATCCAATCCCGTGGCCGGATCTGTATTCAGGCGGCCGATTACTTGATCTGCCGGAACGGCGTGCCACGCGGTGGTTTCGGTGCCGGGGTTGGCGCGCACTGCCTCAGACATACTGCGTCCTCCCGCTTTTTCTCGCCGGTGTCACCAGCTCTCTGCGATGAACTGCACGCCTTTGAGGGACGCCTGATCATCGTAGGCATCGTCCATAATGCGGTCCGGCAACTTTACCTTCTTCTGCGGAACTTTTTTGTAGGGGACTAGATTCAGCAAGTGGCGGATGCAATTCAGACGTGCGCGCCGCTTGTCGTCCGACGGAACGATGTACCAAGGTGCGAAATTCGTATTGGCGGCCTTGAACATCGCGTCACGTGCCCGCGAATACTCAAACCATTTGCTGCGTGAGCACAGGTCCGTCGGGCTCAGCTTCCACTGACGCAGCGGATCCTCGATACGGGCGATGAAGCGGCGCTTCTGCTCCTCCTCACTGACCTCCAGCCAGTATTTGACGAGCTGGATGCCGCCATCGACAATGAACAGCTCAAACTCCGGGCAAATCTTGAGAAAGCGGCGGTATTGCTCGTCTGTGCAGAAGCCCATGACGCGCTCGACGCCCGCGCGGTTGTACCAGCTACGGTCAAAGATCACGATCTCGCCCGCCGTCGGGAGGTGTGCGACGTAGCGCTGCAAATACAATTGTCCCTTCTCTCGATCCGACGGTGCCGGCAACGCGACGACGCGGAACACGCGCGGACTGACTCGCTCTGTGATGGCCTTGATTGTGCCGCCTTTCCCGGCGGCGTCGCGGCCCTCGAAGACCACAACCACCCGCAAGCCCGCGTGCTTGACCCAGTCCTGCAACGCGCAAAGCTCCACCTGAAGCTTGCGCAGCTGCTTTTCGTATTCCTTGCGCTTCATTGGCTTCCCCTATGAGGCAGCGGGCTAGTCCCCGGAGGCAATCCTCAGCAACTCGGCAAGCCGCCGTGCGTGATAAAATGCTCCATCCGCCCAGCCGAGCAATTCGAGGCCGCTGCGGGCCGTCTCCGCCGAGGTACGTTGCAGTGCGACGTCTTGCAACATCTTATCGCGTCCGGTCCTGCGTTCGTCGGCAAGCCGGTTCGAGGCGCCTTCCATCGCCCTGAAGATGGCCGCGCCCGGTGCTACTTCGGGGTCCTTCGTAGTGTCGAGCCACGCAGCGAGCGCTCGTGCGCCTTCCTCAAAGCCAGCCGGGGGCTGCCGCCCGCTCGCATCCTGCGGCACGCGTGCGAGGTCGTCATGCAGTCGGTTTAGATGATCGAGCGCGTGGCACAGCCGAACGAGACGTGGCTCGAATGCGCCCAAATCTAGTGTTTCGAGCGACAGAGACTGCAGGAATTGCTCTATCTGCCGGGCCGCATCGACCGGTGGGTCATATCGGACGGGTTCGGCGGAAAGCCGATGGCGCACAGCGTCGACCGAACCATGCGCAAGTTCCAGGATCGCGCGCCAGGCGGCCTCGAGAAGCAGGCGGTCGACACGACGACGCCGGCCGGCCGCGCGCTGTTCCAGATGCTGGGCGTGTTCGCGGAGTTCGAACGGGCGATCCTGCAGGAGCGCATTCATCCCGGGATAGCAAGAGCGCGCAAAAACGGCACGAAGAGCGGTAAGCCGATCGGCCGGGCTCGGACCAACGCAAAGGTCGAGGATGCGATCCGCGCATCCCTCGCGGCTGGCAAGGGCATCCACAAGACGGCGCGGGAATGCGGGGTCGGGGCCGGTATCGTGCAGCGGATCAGGCATGAGATGGCGACATGACCATGGCCTCCAGAAGTCCGAATTCATTTCGGGCCACCGCACGCACTCGTTCGTGCAAGTCCTCTATTGCCGCCGGCGGCACCGGGACTTCTCCCTCGACACTGAGGTTCTCCAAATCGGTCATTTCCAGGAACACGCGAGGAGTTGGCTCGCCATTCTTCATCCGACACATGGCCACGTAGCCGACCAATTCGGCATCATCGATCCCTGGAATGGAGACGGCGACCCGACATATGCCCGGCGGAATACCACTGGCCTTCACGAGACCTAGGATCGCCTCGAATGCCGGGTCTCCATAGCTGGCAAACCTCAATGGCGTGTCATCCGGCAAGTCCCGCTCATAGGCTTCGCGGGAAACGGTGCGCACGGTCCCATCGGCCACCTCGGGAATATGGTTCAGCTCGATCCCGCGGGTGCCCCTATCCGGCAGAACGCGACACCCGAGCAATGCCAGATAGGGCGATCCGCTAATCGCGGCCCAGATGTCGTCCAGGGTCACGGGCGGCTGCTTCTGGCGCGCTTGCAAATCGAGGCGCTCGTAGATTTCGAACAATCCTGTGGCGGAATCTCCATGCTTCGTTGGCGGGCCTGCGCCTCGCGCGCCCTTTTTTCGGCGCGTGCGATCAATTCCGGCTCCGAGAGCCGTCCAGCGGCTAAGTCCTCGAACTCATGCTAGATAACGGGTAGAAGCAAAAGCTGTTGCGTGCCGACGATCAGCCCGGCCTCCGCCAGCCGCTGCAGAAGCCGGCCATAGACGGTTTCCTCGGCCGATCCGGCATAGCATAGGTTCAAGACATAAACCTTATCATGTTTCTGACCGATGCGGTCGATGCGTCCGATCCGCTGTTCGACTTTCATCGGGTTCCAGAGCAGATCGTAGTTAATCAGCAAATCGGCGCTCGGCAGGTTGAGGCCCTCCGCCGCCGCGTCGGTGCAAAACGAAAATGTCGAGTTCGCCCCGCGTGAAACGGTGTTTGACCTGATCCCGCTCGACGCCTATCCATTCGCGTGTCGCCGGATCGACGAATCCCCCGCCCTCCTCGGAGTAGGTGCCGATCAGCTGGCTGGCACTGATGTCGCGAAGCCGACGGACGATATCGTCGAGGGTGTCGGCGAACCTGGTGAATACCACTCCCTGCTGCACTTGACCTGCCGCCATACGCCGCTGATCGATTACCTTAAGCAGGCAATGAAATTTCCGTGGCGTATCCGTCGGGGCCTCAAGACGGTCGATGAGCTGATCGAGTTTCCTCGCGTTCCCATGCGAGATCGTCTGGTGAGCGGTCGCGCAACAGCTCGCCAATTACCGCATCGTCGTCCTCACCGTCGCCCGCCACCTGGTCTTCAAGATCCACTTCGCTTGCGCTTTCGCCTTTGGCGAGCGCAAGTTGTGTCTGCTCGACGCGGATTTGGCGGCGCCGCAACGTTTCGCCAATCGCGTAGGGGCTCGACGCAAACCGCAAACGCAGAAACCTCAGATAGAGCCCGAGCGACTGCGCACGGCTGCCGTTGCGCCGTTCGCCGAACCTCTTGGCAAGAGCCTCGCAGTACTTCTCCAGTTCGTCATAGGCGGCGGCCTCGGCATCGTTGAAGATAATTCGCGGGATGTCAGCGAGGCGGCCGCTCTCGCGATAAATCTCGTGCAGCGGGCGCGAATGCCGCAGCATCACGCGCGACAGCGGTGAGGCGGCGAAGCATGTTTCGACGATCAGGACCCGTCGGCGCCTCACCGTTCGCGAGCCATCTGCGAACGGCAATACGCGTTCGCGCATCGATGACATTGGTCGTGAGCCATGCCCAAAGAGGTGGGTCTTGCTCCTCGATCAGAGTTATCGAGGGCGCAGGAACTCCCACTCGACCGGCATCAATTCGCGGTCGTTCACCAGCGTTCCGAGCGCTTCGTAGTAACCGATCAACAAGCTCGGATCGCGATTGTTGATACGCGCGGCGTCGATGGCTCCGCGATCCGCCCCGATATTCTCGCCCGCCTCAAGGACGAGCGGGCTATCACCCTACTTTGTTCACATTGGGGTAGCGCGCCAGATCCGACCATGCAGGATCTCTTGAACCATGTCAGGGAAACCGATGCCGACACGTCCCTGCTCGGCCGGGTCGCCGTGCTCGTGATAGCAAAATCGGGCGATGCCCTCTCGATGCGGCATGACTCCGGTGACAACGCTGCAGATGTCGAGGAGGGCTATGACATCAAACTTGGAAACATCGAGGATACGCTTCAGAAGATCGGCATCCGCGGGGTTGATGCTTTCGCCTTCGATGCGAGCGCCGACGATCCGGCAGAACTCACCAAATTCGTTATGGATAAGATCTCTTCGGTTCGCAGGGGCAAGGCGGATGCCGCACGGGCCACGATCGTGCCCATCGACCGGATGCTAGCAAACCGCGAGGAGGCGCAAGCCCTTGCTGCGATGGAGCGGGTCGGCACGACGCTTGAGCGCTTCGCCGAATGTAATGCCGCGCTGGGTGGCGCTCGGCGACCTGCTCATGAGCGGCTGCTCGCCGCGGTGGTCAATCTTCATGCACGAACCGTCTGGGCGGCTACCCGTCGGGCCGGCAGGTTCTGGAACTTCGACGTGTTTCAGTACATCGGCGATGGTGCCGCTGCTGAGGCCAAGGTGCGCTCGTCCGAAGTGGTTGCCGGCCTCACTGCCGTCAGCCACGACCATCGGGATGTCCCGGAACTAGTCAGCGCTCATGGTCTTCTTGGGCAGACCCTCGTCAACGCTGCACAGTGGGAAGCCGATTTCGTCAACGCCGCGCGTCACTACGCCGTCGCCGTGTATTTTGAACCGTTGGGACGAGCTCAGGAGCTTTGGGACCGATGTGAGGAACCCTACGGAACAGGCAGGGGGAATTACCGCGAGGGGGTCGCTGGTCGGTTACGGGAGTGGTTCGAGGAAAATGTAGAATTGCGCGAGGAGCTTGAGCGTCGGGTTGGTCGCGCTTGGGAGACGAGGTTCATCGTGCCGCTGCGCAAGTCGGCCGGATTGACTGTCGAACACTCAATCACACCGCCCGCGGCGGCGGCTGCATAATGCGGCGGTCGTATCCGTGGGGCGCTCGCAATTTAACCATTCGAAGCGCACAACACGGCGATGCCGAGCCAAGTCCACCGCTCGTCCACACACGTCCAAGAGCGCGACAGGCTCGGCAGTTTGCAACTCAGCCGCGAGCGGCCCACAAAGCCCTCTGAACCATCCTCCACACCAACCGTAGCACACAGACGCTGCCAGAATTTCAAAAATTGCATGCAATTTCCGGGGCCAACGCAATTTTTGCGTCCCACCTCCGCCGCCGGCCCGAAATTTCCCCGTACCGTCAGGTTGACGGCGGCCGGGTCGGCGGCGCCGGCCAGAGCTCGCTAAAGCGTGGCGCGAGTTCCTTGACGAGGCGCTCACGGTCGCGCTCGCGAGCAGCTTCGCGGCCGAGCGTACCGTCGAGCGCCGCCTTGGTGCCGATCGTCATGATGACGTGCCGCACTTGCCCTTGCACGGCGAGCCGAGGCGGGTCGAGCTCGGCGGTAGGCCACGCCAGGATATGGTGCGCTTGGTCGAGGCTCATACCGAGGAGATGCTCGATCTTCTCCGCCGGTGACCAACGGCGCCAGCCTCGTGGGAGCTCGGCGACGCGCAGCATGCATGGGAAAGCCACCACGCTGCCGTCATCGAGACGGATACCTTGCTTGCGCGCTCGCTTGAGCGGAGAGCCTGCCATCGGCCCGAGTATGTGACCGCGAACATCCAGTTGCAAAAGCGGCAGAAACTCGCGCGTGGGGTCCGCGCAAAGCCGAGATACCCAGAATAAGGCGCTCTGGTTCACATAACCTTTTGAAAAGATTGGCGCGTCCGGGAGGAGTCGAACCCCTAACCCCCAGATCCGTAGTCAGCATACCTCATGCCAGCCGCGCTGGGCGGAAGCGAAAAATGTGCTCGGTGGCTACTAGCGTCCATCCTCGTCCGTATACGGCCGTTCCGTATATTTTCCGTATTTATAGGCTGAAGGTCGTCTCGGTGGATTTAAATATCTGATTTTTCTGGCGTCCCCTACCGGATTCGAACCGGTGTTGCCGCCGTGAGAGAGTTGTAAAACCAGCTCGGTGGACGGTGGTGGACTGAAACATCTAGCTGATTACAAGAGAAATACCAGTTTCTCGTCCTTGTGCGTCCGTGCTCGTGGGCCTACATGTTTGTGGGAGATTTGTGGGAAACCGCAAAGAGGGCGATGGTGGCGCGGACAGTTCGGAACCATAAGCTCGACACCCGGTCGGCACGGGCGAAGCTGCCGGCGAAGAAATCAGCTTACTGGGTGTCGCTGGCACCTGGGTGCGCGCTCGGGTATCGGAAGGGATCGAAGGGCGGGGTTTGGATCGCCAAGATCGTCCGCGACGGCATGCGTCGCGAGACCGCGCTCGGCACCGCCGATGACGTTCTCGATCCCGATGGCGTCCTCGCCATCGGCTATCCGCAGGCGCAGGCGAAGGCGCGCGAATGGTTCGAAGTCAGTCGTTCGGCCCGCCGAGCACTTGGGCCCATACACCGTTCGCGAGGCCGTAGCCGATTATCTCGATTGGTTCCGCGCCACCGGCCGTAAGTCGATCAAAGAGACCGCGGCGAGCGTCAACGCCTTTATCCTACCGCGGCTCGGTGACAAAGAAGTGCCGTCGCTGACCTCTGCGCAGCTTCGCAAATGGCAAGCGGAAATGGCTGCATCACCCCCGCGGCTTCGCACGCGGCCGGGACGGCCACAGAACGTGCGCGACACCTCGGACGACCCGGAAGCGTCGCGCCGGCGCCGCGCCACTGCTAACCGCATCTTGACGGTCCTGAAAGCCGCCCTCAACCATGCTTGGCGCGAGGGAAAGGCGTCCTCTGATGAAGCATGGCGCCGGGTGGCGCCCTTCCGCGAGGCCGATACCGCCCGCGTCCGCTATCTCGACCGTGACGAGTGCTGCCGACTCGTCAATGCCTGCCCCGAGCCATTGCGCGCGATCGTACGCGGCGCATTGCTCACGGGTGCCCGCTACGGCGAACTCGCGCGCATGCGGGTAGCCGATTTTCACCACGACAGCGGGACGCTGCTGGTCCGGCAGTCAAAGGCTGGGAAGGTCCGCCATGTCGAACTGACAACCGAGGGGCTTGGGTTCTTCCACGGGATCATCGCCGGGCGCTATAACACCGAATTCCTGTTCCATCGTGAAGGCGCGTCATGGGGGAAATCGCATCAGCAACGGCCTCTCGCCGAAGCCTGCCGCGCCGCGACGGTGACCCCGGCCATTTCGTTTCACATCTTGCGCCACACCTACGCGTCGCTGATGGTGATGGACGGCGTGCCGCTGATCGTTGTCGCTCGCAACCTCGGCCACTCCGACACGCGAATGGTCGAGAAGCATTACGGCCATCTGACCGGCAGCTACATCCGCGAGGCTATTCGCTCGGCCAAGGCAATTGGGATCGGTGACGAAGAGGCGAACATCATACCGCTCGCTGCTCGAGCGATAGGCGTCGTCAGCGTCGCTTCAGAGAACAACCGTACCGTCCGGGGTGTGCATCTTGGTGATGGTAAATCATTCCGTCTGCGTCAGGTAATCACGGGTCGCCCGATATTCTCAACTGCATCTAACAGCCGAGTACAATTCATCTTAACTAAACAGACACTTTCCTCGCGCATAGATCAGGTTAGGGATCCGAGATCGCTCTAGACACCTGGTGGGAGAGACATTTGGCAAAGACCGTTCGTCGCCAATCGGCGCGGCTTGCATATTCTATCGACCGTCTCGCCAAGGAGAGCGACATCAGCCGCTCCATGATCTACGAGGAGATCGCGGCGGGTCGGCTGATCGCTCGCAAAATCGGCCGACGGACCATTGTGCGGCGCGCAGATGCACTCCTGTGGCTAAGGTCACTGCCGATGCTTGATGTGAGCGACTGCGGCGGTACCCGGTCACTGCCAGTTGATCGGCCCGAGAGCAATGTTGAACCCACTGAAGAGCGCAGCTCGACATTGTAATCGGGATTGTGATGGCTATTGGGTTGTATTGGCTCCCAATAGCCTGTGAAGCGGGGATGACGTGTTGAACTTCAAAATTTGACGACGTCTATGCAGAATTTGTCTAGTTTCATAGCTTTTGAGGCCGCATAGCAATTTTTTCGTGCGCTGCGACCACAATGCCCGGCTGAAAGTAATGCCGAGCCAACGGTTCATGACATCGCGCCGCGATCTGAACTCGATAGGAAGTATCATTTCAGTGCCAGTGTCTTTCGGTCACCTTCGATCGTCTGCGAGACAACTCCGGCTCGCAAAGGCGCTCAGCCATTCCAGAAGATCTTCATTTGGGTTGGAGAGCTCGTACTTCGGCACTGAGCCACTAAACTGATTTGATAGAACTTTATATTTTCTCGGTGCATAATGCTCAGTTGGGCTTCGGTTCGAGCCAGGCTTCCAGCGCCATAAGATCGAGAACGACATAGCGGCGCCCACGCGCGACATCCACACCGGGGATGGCCCGCTGGACCGTTGGTTTTTTATCCTTGTGGCGGACGAGAATGGCTTTGTCGCCAAGCACCCGAATGACAGTCGATTTGTTTAGATCACCACAAAGGTCGCGCTGAAAAGTCGATGGTTTGAGGATAATCTCATGATTACCCGAGCGCCGCCGTTTCAGCCACCCAGGGGCTCGTGGGTTATTGGTTTCAGAACCTCCTTTGCTAAACCGAACGAGACGGCCCTTCAGCTGCTTCCAAGCGTGACCGATGCGGTTCTTGATTTCGATTTGTTCCTTCGCCGTCTGCAGGGCACGGCGCTCGATCATTTTGTTCATCTCCCGCTGAAGAGGGGACGACACTGCTCATAGGGGAGGACGCAATGACAACGGGCACGCTGGGCGCCAACACCCTCCACGAACCGCCGGGGGTGAAAACTCCGAAGAAAGCGGCTTTAGCAAGCTGGATCGGGAGCGCTCTCGAATACTACGATTTCTTCATCTACGGGACAGGGGCCGCGCTCGTTTTCAGCAAGATCTTCTTTCCCACTAGCCACCCCGCGACGGGGCTGCTCCTGGCATTGGCGACCTTCGGGGTGGGCTATGTCGCCCGCCCGGTTGGCGCGTTCTTCCTCGGTCATGTCGGTGACAAATTGGGAAGGAAGACCGTCCTCGTCCTGACACTGATCCTGATGGGCGCTTCGACCTTCCTCGTCGGCTGCCTGCCCACGTACAACCAGATCGGGATCCTCGCTCCAATTCTGCTGGTGTTCCTCCGTCTCTGCCAGGGGTTCTCTGCTTCAGGCGAGCAGGCGGGCGCCAACTCGATGACGCTTGAGCACGCGCCAGCCGACCGACGCGCCTTCTTCACGAGTTTCACGCTGAGCGGCACGCAGGCGGGACTGATCCTGGCCACCGCGGTCTTCCTGCCGATATCATGGCTACCCGAAGACCAGCTGCTGTCGTGGGGCTGGCGAGTGCCGTTCTGGCTGAGCATCGTTGTCGTGGCGATTGGCTATTTTATCCGGCGTACCCTGGCGGAGACACCGGCCTTTCTCGAGGAGAAGCAGCATAACGAGGTTCCAAAGCTGCCGCTCGCCGTCCTCTTCAGCCACTATACGATCGATGTGGTGCGCGTAGTCTTCTGCGCGCTTGTCTCCACGGTAAGCACGATCTTCGGCATATATGCACTTTCATACGCGGTAAACGTTGTGAAGATCGACCGTAGCACGATGCTCTGGGTAGCGATCCTCACCAACTCCGTCGCGCTGGCCGCGATCCCGCTCTTCGCGATGCTGTCCGACCGCGTTGGCCGGAAGCCGGTCTACATCTTCGGCGCACTGGTCCCCGCGGCGCTGATGTTCCCCTATTTGTGGGCGATCAGCCAAGCGAGCATCCCCCTGATCTTTCTCTTCGGTGTTTTGATGTCGGGCGTCGCGTATAGCGGGTCCAACGGGGTCTGGCCCTCGTTCTACGGCGAGATGTTCAGCACCCAGGTGCGGCTGTCGGGCATGGCCATCGGAACGCAAATCGGGTTTGCGATGGGGGGCTTTGCACCGGTCATAGCCGCCGCCGTCCAGGGCGCGGGCCCGAATGCATGGGTGCCGGTGGCACTGCTCAACGCGGCGATCTGCGTCGTCGCCTCGATCGCGGCCTGGACAGCACGCGAGACCTACAACATTCCGATGCACGACCTGGGGAGCCACACCGCCCCCGCGGCTCGGTCGCGCCCGGTCCATTCGGGGTAGGCGGCGTTTGGTTTATTGCGCTCAGAGGCGCGAGACGGCGGGATCGCGCGCCAGCCGGGCTTGAGCAGCAAGCCGGATAGACGCATTCACCGCGCCGTACCCGTGGTAGCCGCGCCGCTCGACAATCTCGAAGAAAAAGCCTCCCTCCTGGGTCCGCGTATAGACCTGGAAGAACTCGGCGCCGCCATCGCGATCGTAGAGAATATTTCCTGCGCGCAACCGTTCAATCTGCGCCGCGTCAAGATCGGCCCGCGCCTCCAGATCGTCGTAGTAGTTCTTGGAGATCGGCAGGAGGTCGATGGCGTTGGCCCGCAGCTGCTCGACGGTGCGGAAGATGTTCTCGGTCGCGAGTGCGATTTGCTGCACTCCCGAGCCGAAGAAATCGTCAAGAAAGCGCGACGCCATCGTGTACCGGCTCTGCGAGGCGTTGAGAACGAGGCGGACGGCGCCCCCCTCGGCCTCGACCGCCTGGCTCTGGACGACGCCGCCCGGGTCGATGACATCCTGGACCGGCGCCTTCCGGAGGTCGAGCAGCGAGGTGTAGAAGAGCAGCCAGGTCAGCATTTCCTCGTACTGCATCGATTGCGAGAGGTGATCGAAGCGGGTGAGGCCGGCGCCTTTGTGGCCGCTCGTCTCGATCGGCTCGAAGTCCACGTCCCAGAGCCGGCCGAGCTCAGTCTTTCCGTCAACGAAGTAGAGGAGGCTGCCGCCAAGCCCGCGCACCGCGGGGATGTCGAGCTCGCCCGGTCCCACCGCCTGCCGAAACGGCTGGTCGAGCAACTTCACCGCGCGCTCGGTCGTCGCCGAGGCGTCGTCGACGCGCAGCGCCATCGCGCAGACCGACGGTCCGTGAGTGATGTTGAAGGAATGGGCGAAGCCCTCCATCTCGCGGTTGACGACGATGTTGATGTCACCTTGACGCCAGCGCGTCACCGCCTTCGACCGGTGGACACCGGCGCGGGCGAAGCCCAAGCCTTGAAGGATATTTTCAAACGCGACAGCGGACGGCTGGTCCATGGCGAACTCGAGAAACTCGATGGCCTCGACGCGAGAGCGCGGCGGCAACGCCGGCGCGCCGGGAACCTCGACCCCCGCGGTCGCGCGCAGCTCGTCCAGCATGAACAGGAGCGAGCGCTGCCCGTCGGTCGCGACGCGACGCGCCGACCCCGCACGGAAGCGATCACTGAAGATCTCGAGCGAGAGGAGCCCGTCGAAGCCGGTCGCCTGCAGCGCCGCCATGAACGGCTGGATCGCTAGGTCGCCCTGGCCTGGGAAGCAGCGGTAGTGGCGGCTCCAGGAGAGGTAATCCATGTCGAGCAGTGGTGCATCGGCGACCTGTACGAGAAAGATGCGGTTTTTGGGGATGGCGTGGATCGGCCTCAGGTCGGTGCCGCGGACGAGGATGTGGAATGTGTCGAGGACGAGGCCGATCGAGGGGTGATCGGCGCGCCGCACCACTTCCCAGGCATCGCGGTAATCGTTGATGTGCCGCCCCCACGCGAGCGCCTCGAAGGCGACGCGCATGCCTCGTTTCGCCGCGCGTTCTCCGAGTTCGTGGAAATCAGCGGCGGCGCGGTCAATCCCACCGATCGCCTCCGGCGAAACGTTGCTACAGACCAGGAGAAGGTCGCAGCCGAGTTCCTGCATCACATCGAACTTCGCCGCTCGGCGCGCGCGAAGACCTTGGCGCGCTGCGGCTCGAGCGTTTCCTCGAAATCGCGGAACGGCTGGAAGGTGATCGTGTGAAGACCGAGATCCTCGATCATCCGGCGGATCTCGGCGGGAGTGCCGTTGAACGACAGGAGATCGTTCTCAAACATTTCCACGCCGCGGAACTGCGCCTTGGCGATCGCCTCGAGCTTCTCGTTCAATGTGCCGCTCAGCGATACGGTGGCAATTGCGGTCTGCACGTCAGCCTCCTCTTCGTCGCCGCACGCTTCCACTTTAACTTCCCGCGGTAGCGGACCCGTGAAATGAGCGCGAGCCCGGATCAATAAGAGACCTCCGCTACCGCGCGAAGCTCCTCGGGCGTTGTCGTGCCGTAGCCGAAGAATTCGAGATAGGCTGGGATCTGTTCGAAGAGCATGTCGGTGCCGACCTGGAACCGGCATCCGCGCGCGGCCGCGGCTTCGAGGAGCGGCGTCATCTCGCGTTTCATGACCACCTCGCCGACAAAGGTTTTGCGGTCGAGCCGGGTCGGATCGATGGGAAGCGGGTCACCGGGTTTCATCCCGAGCGGCGTCGCGTTGACAACCAAATCGTAGCCGGCGGGGTCGCTGTCGCGTATTTCGACCCGGAGCACGGGATAGTGCTGGCGAAGTCGAGCGGCGAGGCTCTCCGCCGACGCGGGATGCGTATCGAAGAGCGCTATCGAGCCGGGGCTCTCGGTGGCGACTGACGCGGCGATCGCCGAGCCCACTCCGCCCGCCCCGACGACAAGGCATGCCGCACCGCCGAATTCAAAGCCCTTGCGCTTCAGCCCGCGGGCGAACCCAGCGCCGTCGAACATATCGCCGAGCAGAGTGCCATCAGCCCGTCGCAGGATCGCGTTGCAGGACCCAGCCACCTTCACGGCGGTGCTGCACTCGTCGAGCAGTCCGACAGTCGTCACCTTGTGAGGCATCGTGACCAGGGCGCCGCGAATGTTGGTGAGGCGAAAGATCGATCTCAGAAAATCTCGATAATCCTCAGCCTTGACGCCCATCGGCACGACGACGGCGTCGATCCCCGCCTTCTCGAAAAAGGGGTTGTAGATCAGCGGCGCTTTGAATGTCTCGGTCGGGTAGCCGATATGCGCGATCAAGGTTGTCGTGCCACTGATCAATCCGGCCTCCTCACGCCGTAGGGACTTGCTCCGGGAGTGAGCGATGCTCAAGCAAGGGTGTCCACCAAAAGGCGGCCAACCCTTTGGGCCATTGCATTTCCCGGGAGATACTTGTCGGGCCAAACGTCTCCATCCGCCAGTTAACGAGTGGACGGACCGCTTGGCCGAACTCCCGATGCTCGAGACGACCTCCGGTGATCTGCCGCACCAAATTTCCTCGGTCAGGAGATGGTGATACGCAAGTTCAATTGCCGACGGAGAACACCGAAGCATACCGGAGAGATGCCCTGCCCCGCCGGACAGCCGGGCCGCCCACGACATCCGGCCGGCGAAGGAGCTCCTCGAGACCCTGATGGCCGACACCACAATAATACTGAAGCAACTCTCCGCTTCGCTCCAGCGTGCTGACACCTTCACGTCGATCACATGACGACCGCGGCCGGCGCGGAGGACACGGACCGGCCCGCGCGGAAAGTCGGGGTTCTTGACCCGCGAAGATAAAGTCCTACGAGAGACAGACGGGAGTCCGGCCGAGCTTTATCCGGCCTAGGGGTTGATTTCTCGGACTAGCTCCCATCCGTGCCTCGATATTTATCCAGAAGCGCAATGCGAGATTTTCGGGACTGGACCCAGTTCGGTTTAAAAACTCTTCGACGTTCGTATCTGTGACCCGACCGCCCGATGAGAGATTTGGTTCGTGTGTCACGAAGGATCATCCGGAGGCGGTATCGCGGATGAGCTGCCAGCGGTCACCATTCGAGCTTCTGTAGAAATCTTCCTCACTCACTCGGCTGAGAGCCTGACCCAAAAAGCCTACGTCGCCTAATCATCGACTGCCACTGACTGCTTTCGAACCCACAACGGCCGCTCAACCTTCATTGCGGGAACCGCTCTTCATGCCCCAAACCGGACCGCTGAGCGCGCCGGATGACGAGATCGAGTGTTTGGCGAAGAGGTCTGCATTAAGCTCCAGCAACAAATGGACCCAGGCGCCGATGGAGCCTATCGACGACGGAGCCATGAGCCCGGTATCGATCAGCGTGCGGAAACCCCTGAACCGCACCCCCTTGGCGATGCAGAAATGTCCGATCCACCGAGGATAGAGCGACCGTACCAGATCGATGACCAGTGGAGCCGAGCTGTCTTTCTCCGCCGCACCGGTCAGGTAGCCTCATTCCTAGCACCGCATCTGCAGGCCGGGATGCGCCTCATCGACTGCGGCTGCGGGCCCGGCTCGATTACCATTGATCTCGCCCGGATCGTGGCGCCCGGAGAGGTGGTTGGCATCGACCGCCGCCAGGCGTCCCTGTCGGATGCGCGCACGTTCGCCCGCGAACGCGGCGTCGCCAATGTCGCGTTTGAAGTGGCGAACGTCTTCAACTGCCGTTCCCCGACTGCTCATTCGACGCGGCCTTCGCTTGCGCGCTGCTACAGCACCTGGCCGCACCGCTCGCGGCGCTCAAGGAAATGCGCCGGGTACTGAAACCAGGTGGCGTTATCGGTATCGTTGACGGGTCTTCTACGATCACCTTCCGCTATCCGCGAAACCGGCTGCTAGAGGCATGGGATCACCTTCGCGCGCTCCAGCGTGCCTATAACACCGGACGCCCGGCTGAACCGCTCCAGCTCCGGACGCTGCTTCGAGGTGCCGGCTTCGCGCGCACACAGGCGTCGGGAACCCTCACCACCGAAGCGGGACCACCCGCCGGCTCATCCGAAGAGACGCGGAAAGCCGCGGAGAACGATCTTATTCGGCTCCGCGGCAGTACTCGGAAGGGCTCGCTGTTGCCCAGGGTTGGGCAACCAAGCCGAACTGGAGCAAATTGCCGAAGCCCTCATCGCCTGGGGCGAGGATGCGGATGCTTTTTATGCGCGGCCGAGATTCACAGCGATCGGCTGGGTCTCAGAATAATCCGAAAAGCGGGTAACGATAGCCGTGGCGATTATTTCGCAGAGAGCGACCGCTTGCGGCGCATCCTCGTCGTTGCCCAGCGTTCCGGCGAAGGTCCGTTCCCAATCCGATTTGCCGACCTTGGTCATCGTGATTTGAAACCGGTGGTTGTGTTCGCACGCCCGCATCCCGCTGCCGGATCATTTCAGGAAGCCTGGAGGCCGCCGTACCGCAAACGCAATCTGCCCGGCCTCCGCCAGCGCCCGAACCCGCGCGCGCCGAACCCGCGCCGATCGAATGGCGTTAGTGTGCCCGCGGCAACATCTGCGACATGCAAGTCGTAATCCTCCAGAGCCGCTACAATGAGGACGAGTGGTGCGTCCGGGTGGCGTGCCAGCGGTTTGCTGGGCGTTATCTGAAGCTCGCCTGGCGCTCTCTCGAAGCGGCCCGGCTGTGGACAGAGAGGTCAATAGCGAGAAACAAAGCCATGACAATGTTCGTGGCACGACTGCTCGTCAGTGCCATCCTTTTGGCCTTCACAGCCCTTCCCTCTACGGCATCGGCCGACCCGTTTGAAGACGGCGCGAGTGCTTTTGAGCGCGGCGATTACGATACCGCGCTTCAGATATGGCGCCCATCTGGCTGAGCACGATCCTCGGGCGGCAATCAATCTCGGCGTGATGTACGCTGAGGCCTTGGCGTCCAAAAGGACGCTGTCGAAGCTCTGAGGTGGCTCGGACCCGCGGCCCTCGCTGGGGAACCGAGCGCTCAAATGCATCTTGGGGTTATGTTCGCCGAGGGGATAGGAGGTCCGCCGGCCGAACTACGAAACTGCGGCAGCTTGGTACCGGGCAGCCGCGGACCGAAGGGTATCCAGATGCTCAAGTGCTTCTCGGGTTTGCTTATTCGATAGGAGAAGGAGTTCCCGAGGATTATGTGGCGGCGCACATGTGGGCAAACCTTCGGCAGCTAGATTACCCCCAGGAAAGGCACGAGACGCGGCTCTCCAACTGCGCGATCAGCTCGCCGACAAGATGACCCCAGCGCAAATTACTGACGCGCAGAAGCTGGCGCGGGAGTGGAAGCCGAAAGGCACAGCGCCCCCGCCCGCGAAACCCTGAATGGCGCCCTCTCTCCGGGGTGCAATGCTGGACCTGCACTGACGGCAGGAGCCCGGGACCGTGGAAAATTAATTCGAGACGATGTTGCCCACCGCCTCGCTGATCTCCGCGCTGCGTTGGGCGTGCTCGAAAACTTCCGTACCGACATCAGTGAGCCAGAATTCCAGACGGATCCGGCCGTAGCGCTCCCCCTGCCAACAGCGGTGAGAACAGCACTGTGCGTTAGACAAGGTACCTCGGACTTCGACCAGCGTCAAACGAGACCCGGACGCCCGGCTCCCGTTTGACAACCGAAGGCCGAGGGCCCGAAATCCTACCCTCGAAAACAGCATCTTGTTCTTGGTGTCAGACGGAGGCGCCTTGCTCCGCTGCCCGTCGAGTGCGCGGCGTAGAGCTTCCCCGTCTCGCTCCTCAATACGACCAGCCCGCTTGTGGCGGGCAATCACAGCGCCCCAACATGGTCGGGCGAGCCCCTTTGCACGCAGCCGCAATTTCCTGCTCATCTTTGCCGGTTGCCAGGGCAAGGACCTGATCGGTGAGGCTCGACGAGCGCTTGCTGCCAGCGGATTTTGCCGTGGTGATGCGCTGACGCCTGCCCAATCGCGCCGGAGCGGCCGCCTTCGTCGCCGCAGTCGGCGTCTGTGCCGCGGCCGTCTTTCTTGCCCGCGGGGCTTTGCTGTAGCGCCCGAGCACTCGTTCGGTCGCCTCCAGTTCACTGAGCTCGCTGATGAGCTTCTCGCGCTGCGCATCAACGCGCGCGAGCGCCTCGCCGAGCCGCTGCTTCTCCTTGGCAATCTCGCCCAGTGTCGACATTGTGTACCTGATGCAAAGTCGCGGTTGACCCGGGAGCGATCAATCTTTTT
>CAVOHI010000004.1:0-37987 GCA_963695605.1 uncultured Alphaproteobacteria bacterium
GATCGGTGCCGAGCAGTGCGCCGGGCATCGCGCTCTGGAACTTGTTTGCCATCCAGGTGGGCGCGTCCGGATTGAGCTTCTCCGGGTCATAGATGAAGCGGCGCGAGCCTCCGCCCCAATAGATGAAGCCCTGGATGAGCCCAACGGTTTGTCTCAGGGCCAGGGGGAGACCCGATGCCGACAGAGTGTAGCGCGGATCTGTTTGGATTTGCCATATTCGACGCGGCCAGTGGCAACGCCACCCCTGCGCCCGCCAGGGTTGCCCAGGTTGCGGCCCTTCACCACCACAACCTACGCGCGCGGCCGCCGCGGTTACCCTTCAATGCTTCGGCGCGCCACGATAGGCGATCACCGCGGACAGCCCAGCGTGATCCCATTTCGTCGGATCGATGGGGCTCGGTATGGTCGCCGGTGCGACCGGTTTTGCCGCGCTGCATGCAGAAGGGTGCCGCCGCAGACCCGAAAGACTACGAGAACCCCGAAGGCGTATTTTCGCCGGACGACAACTCCATCCCGGCGCTGCAACAGCGCGGCGTGGTCTTCCTCGCCTGTCACAACGCGATATGGGAGTGGGCGGAGACGCTGATCTCCACCGGGGTGAACCCTGATGAATTGTCGCACGACGCGATTGCTGCCGACCAGGCGACCAATCACCTGATTGCCGGTGTGGTGCTGACACCCGGGATAGGCGGCACCCTGGCTGAGCTGCAGCGAGCCGGCTTCGATTACGCGAGTTCGGGCTGACAGCGCTCCGACACCAGTGTTTTGCTCCGGAACTTGCCGCCAGTCAGCTTCGCAAGCTGGTATTTCTCCCACATCGCCGCTCCGAACAGCGCCAGCTGCGCGGTGCCGTGCGTGGCCGAGAGGATGAGAAAATCGGGATGCCCGAACGACCAGACCTGCGTGTTCAGCGAGTTGCGCATGGTGTTCAGCCACGGGCTTGCGATCCCGGTGTTGTCCCAGACCTGCAATCAGACGAGGTCATTTACTAAAATTAATTGAGTTTTACCCGGTTTCCCTCGGCTCGGAAAGTAACAGCACTATTTGGTTCGAAGCGAGCAAGAGGGAGTATCATGAAATTTTTGCCTGGACGGTACAACACGATTTTCTCAGATCCGGTAGGGGCCCGATGCACCTACCCCGTTTGAGAAATTCGGGCTAGCGTCGCCGCTGCGGCGGGGCGCGACACCGTATCCGTCGCCACGACCGTCATCCCAACCTCCTTGCGCAGCCTGGACCGGTGATACCGGCGAATGTGATGGAGTGGCGAGCGCACGCGAGCCTTCGCTGCTGCCGCCCGGCGCAAAATCGCTGGAAGACCTCACCGCCCGGTTGGCGCGGCCGCCGCGCCGCCGGGACTTCAAGACGGTGCTAATGATCCTGAACGTCGCAGGGCCCTCATGACGCACCCGTCGATCGCCGCGCAGTAGTGGCGGGGTTTGATGGTGGCGAGATCACCTCGGATGCGGGTGCGTTGCTGCTCGGAGCGACGGATCGGGCGATCCGGGTGGTCGAGCGGTTTACTGAGTGTTTCACGGACAGCCGGGCAGCGGAGCTGATCGAGCATGAGGTCAGGACGCTGGTCGGGCAGCGGGTGTTTGGGATCGCCCTCGGTTATGAGGACCTGGTCGATCACGATGAGCTGCGCCACGATCCGACGATGGCGGTGCTGGCCGGCAAGCTGTCGGCCCGCCGCAAGGATTGTGCGCCGCTGGCCGGGAAAAGCACGCTCAACCGGCTCGAGCTGGGCGGCATTGAGCCGACTCGCTATCGCCGGATCGCTTGGGACGGCGGCAAGATTGAGGCGCTGTTTGTCGATCTGTTTTTGGAAGCGCACCAGCACCCGCCGCAGCAGATCATCCTCGACCTGGATGCCACCGACGATCCGCTGCACGGCCATCAGGAAGGCCGCTTCTTTCACGGTTACTATGATTGCTACTGCTATCTGCCGCTGTACATGTACAGCGGCCGGATCTGTTGGCGGCAAAGCTGCGCCGCGCCGACATCGACGCGTCCGCCGGGGCGGTCGAGGAGACCGCGCGCATTGTCGCCCAGATCCGCGCCCGCTGGCCGCAGGTGCGTATTGTGCTGCGCGCCGATTCGGGGTTTGCCCGCGATGTTCTGATGAGTTGGTGCGAGGCCAACAGGGTCGAGTTTCTCTTTGGCCTGGCCAAGAACGAGCGGCTGGTCGCCGAGATTGCCAGCGAACTGGGCGCGGCCGAGCAGGAGGGCAAAACCACCGGCCAGCCGGCGCGCCGGTTCACCGAGTTCTCCTGGTCGACGCGTGACAGCTGGAGCCGCCAGCGCCGCGTCGTTGCCAAGGCCGAATGGACGGCAGGTGCGGCCAACCCGCGCTTTGTCGTCACCTCGCTCGGCCGCGAGGATGCCGAGCCACAGCGCCTGTACGAGGAGATCTACTGCGCCCGCGGCGACATGGAAAACCGCATCAAGAGCCTGCCCTCGCGAAAGCGGGGGAGTGCCAGCTCGACCTGTTCGCCGACCGCACTTCGGCGGCGACGATGCGCGCCAACCAGCTACGGCTGTGGTTTGCCTCGATGGCCTATGTGCTGCTGACCGCGCTGCGCCGCATTGCTCTGCCGCACACCCAGTCGCCCAGGCCACCTGCGGCACGATCCGCCTCAAGCTCTTGAAGATCGGCGCGCTGGTGCGCACCAGTGTGCGGCGCATCAAATTCGCCATGGCTTCGGGCTGCCCCTATCAGCGCGAATTCGCCACTGCCCACGCACGACTGACCAACGCCGCGGCGCACTGACGAAACAGAACACGCGAGCAACCGAACGAGAGCCATCTTTCACGGGTCACGAGGTTAATAGTCAGCTTACGAAAGCCCAATCATCTCTCGCAACAAGCACAGCCACGTTATGTTCAGAATAAATGAACTCAGCTGCTCGACACGCGAAGGTAGCGCTCAGCAGTTGAGCGCCTTTCACAAATCGTCAATGGAAATTCAAGGTGGGATGGGATCATGTTCACCTTTTCCGGGTGAGTTGAGCTTGTCCCGACTTTGAAACGGCCCAGTTGAGCTCATGGCACTCACCGGGCACTCGCCCGGCCACACGCATGCCAAATCCGCGTTTATCTACGCGACCGCGGTCAGATCAATGACGGACCGGTGACAACCCACGAGGCGGGACAGAGCTTCTCCGAACTGCCCGGCGACCGCCACGGCGTCAGCGCCAATGCCAGCGAGACAGAGCCGGCCAAGCTCCTCGCAGTGTTCGTGGTGGACACGAATGAGACGGAACTGACGATCCAATCGCGAACTGGCTGGCATAATGATTTGGCAATGGTGTCATGCGACCAACCCGAGTACGAGCCGTTCTGGGCTGTCGCTGCAGTCGACGTGGCGCGACGCCAGCAGCCGCGCGACAAAGGCGTTCTATCCGACGCTGTCGCTGTGCGATCTGCTGGTCCCTCTTCGGCAGGCTCACCGCGAGTTATTTCGGTGTGCGCCTGGGGTGGACAGGTGATAGCATTGGTCGAAGCGGAACGGTCAAAATGAACATGCCGAGCTGATGAGCTCGGTGCAGCTGAGGTGACCCAAATGACGACACTGGTGGTCCCGCCGCGTGAAGGTAGGGCCGTCTCATTGGGTGGGTTCGGAGCTGTTTTTAAGATTTCCGGCGAAGCTAGCGAAGGGCGTTTTTCAATCGTCGAGCACCCGATCGACCCCGGCCGAATGGTCCACCCTCACGTGCACGCGCACGAGGACGAATTCTCATACATCCTCGAGGGCGAGATCGGCGCCCGGATTGGCGACGAAATGCTCCAAGCCACGACCGGCAGCTATGTATTCAAGCCAAGGGGCCTTCCACACACTTTCTGGAATGCGACCACGAAACCGGCCAGATTGCTCGAACTCATCTCACCGGCAGGCTTTGAAAAGTATTTCGCCGAACTGGCCGACTTGTTGCGGACGGGCGGCGGTGTCGACCAGATCACCAATCTGGCGGAGAGATACGGCATGGAGCTCCGGATGGATTGGGTTCCGGAACTTTGCGCGAAGTTCAAGCTGAAGCTTGTGGGCGAATAGGGCTCCGGCTTTGTGCGATATCCAGTTTGTTTTGGGATTTATGGTATCAGCTTAGTCGATCGTAGAGCGTCGCGACGATGTGAGGCGAGATCGCGTAAACTGTCACCGTAATTTCTTAATTTCCCAGGGCCGTGCCCGGTGCTGCCTCTCTTCGGGACCGAGGACGGTCCGGCATTCGGCCTGGATGAGGCGGGGCAAGTGGAGAAGGATCGGACAGAGCGATCCCCTCTCTTAATAGCCGTAACCCGCCGCAGGGCGACTGGCGACTGACCTCGGCTGAACAACGGAGGGCTCCAGCTCGTAAGCCTGTCGCGGCCCTTCGCACACCATCGCGTCGTCCGCGTGCCGGGAAAGACATGTATTATACGCCCGCACGTCCTGCCCCACGGCGAGGCTGCAGCCGCCCAAAAGAACTAAGAGCGCCAATACGACGACCAGCCGCTCTACTGCGACCCTAGCGCCGGGCAGCGCAGACATCGTCCTGCCGATGCCTATGCCCGCCCCGGGCCCGATACCCGAATCGTAGCTACCCCAGTCTTTTCCAGCGTCGTTCCAGTAGCTCTGTCTATAGCCTTCGAGCTTATTGGCTTTGAATGCGCTCATCTGCGGCCCGTCAGCGATGCAGATCTGCCAGTCGGCATTCTTGTCAGCGCGACCTAGATGGTAGCAGCGCTTGCCAGCTATGTCGTTGCCCGATCTAGAAGTGATAAACACGGAAAAGACAAAGGGAGAATCCGGCCCGCCGGCAATCACCTCGTTCTCGCCGGCTCGCAGTGGTGCATCACTTGCCAAGTATCCCCATCCCGTGGACCCATCGGCGCGAAGATAATGACCGATGGGCTCGCCATTGACGATCGTTCCAAGTGTGCTGCAGAGGTCGCGGACGCGATAGCCTCCCTCGCCTTTCTCGATTGTGAAGTGGTTGCGCGAGAGTCTAAACGGTGCGGTGTCATTTAGTTCGAGATCCGGTTGCCGCGGCGGCAGCCCTTCCGCTGCAGCCGGCCGCCGCCCAATGACCAACGGCCGATCGCCGAGCTCGAGCGGAGTTGGGAACTGTTGCTGCAACCACGGATTTTCGGCGGCGAGATACGAGTTATTGACTGGCGATTCGACCGTTTGATTGTCGGTATCGTTCCAGTACCTCATTGGACACGCTCCATAGGTCCGGCCGATCAAGGCAGCGGCACGGGCTTTCCCCGGGTGCCAATTAGGAAATTGGAGCGCCTAGCGTGCAATGCCCAATTAAACTGGGTAAAACTCGGTAAAAGCTGAAGCAGGCTGTCGCCAGCGCTTTTTCCTGATCTTCCGGTATAACTAGCCAGTGTTCTGCTCGCCGAGCGCAGCAACGGACCGCCCGCACGTCCGCTGCTGGGCGGAGAACCGACCATCGTCGGTGTCGTGCTCGATGGCGCCTTCGCGCCGAGAGCGGTCGCTCTGGCTGCGCAAAAAAATTTCATTCCTGGCGCAAGCCTGTCCCGGCGCAGCAGGGAAACGCACCAACGCTGGAAGGTTCAGCCCAAACCGCGTGTCCTCGACGGCGCCGATTGGGTCAACCGCCGCGCGATGATATGGTCGTGTCGCAACAAGCCGCGCTGCGCAGGAACGGGAAGAGGAACAAGTTGTACCAGATCCTGCTCATTCCCGGGCACAACAGCGCGCCTCCCATTCACCCGAGGAGGGACTTTCATGACGATTTTGACCCAACTCCGTGCGATCCGCCTTTTGGCCCTCGGCATGCTGTTGATACTCCCTGCGGCTTCAGGCGCGCAGCAGCGTCCGCCGATCCTTGAAAAGCTCACCAAGACCTATGGTCTCCAATCGTTTGGGCAGATCGAAGCGATCCGCTACACCTTCAACGTAGAGGCCCCAGGACTCAGTTTCTCCAGATCATGGACCTGGGAACCCAAGACCGACCAGGTCACCTATGAGGGGAAGGACAAGTCGGGCAATTCGCTGAAGGTTACCTACCAGCGCTCTCAACTGGGCAGCCAACCGACAAACGTGAGGGACGACATCGATCCGGGCTTCCTGAACGACAATTATTGGCTGCTCCTCCCATTTCATTTGTCCTGGGACACCAACGCTGCGGTCGAAGATGCCGGCGTGCAGAAACTGCCGCAGGGGAATGGTTCCGCTGAGAAGATTGTCGCGAAGTATTCTTCCGACGGCGGCTACTCTCCGGGTGACACCTGGGAGCTATACGTCGGCAGCGGCGGCCGGATCGAAGAAATGGCCTATCACCGGGGCGGGCCCCCCAAGCTCGAGGTCTTTGCCACCTGGGCCGACTACAAGAAGGCCGGGCCGCTGCTCTTCTCACTGGATCACCGCGGAACGCGCAACGGCGGCCCGCTGCACCTTTTTTTCTCGAATGTGGCCGTCAAGCTGGTGGGGTCAAACACCTGGATCGACGCGCGATAAGCGGCGAATTCAAGCCGGGCGGCAGCAAGGCCCGCGTCGTCTTAAGCTTCCAGGAGGACGCCATCGGCGGAAAGCCGGGACCCATCGATCCGCCGCCCCTGCTGCCGAAAAGCTGGACCCCAGCTTTCGCTGGGGAAGCATTAAATATTATCCGCCGTCACGAACCACCGTTTCCTTTTAGAATACGACGACCTGCATCGAGCAGCATATCGCTGACCCATGCCCCTTGCATCACGTCCGATTGCATCGTACGCCCAGCCTGTTGGATGCGACGGGTGATTTCCTGCATTGTCTTGACGACTTCCGGATGGTCGGGCTGGCCGGGATAGCCAAGACTTTGGGCGAAATCGTTGGGACCAATGCTGTAGAGGTCGATGCCTGGCACCGAGAGGATTGTGTCGAGGTTGTCCAGCACGGCGGCGTCTTCCAGCAACGCGCAGACCAGCATCTGTTCGTTTGCCTCGCGGTAGTACGCCGCCTTGTCGGCAATCCCGGCATTGTAGTCGGTGCCCCGGTTGGCCCCGAACGACCGCTCACCGAGCGGACCGAAGTAGCACGCCCGCACGAGCTGGCGGGCGTCCGCCTCCGTGGCGATGTGCGGGCCCAATATGCCCATGATCCCGCGATCGAGATAGCGCAGGATGGTTGACGAGCCGATGTCCGGCACCCTGGCGATCGTTGTCAAATTATGGCGTTCGGCGGTCCGGCAGAGGTCCTCGAGCTGGTCCAGGCCGAACGGCCCATGCTCGCCATCGATAAAGACGAAATCGAAGTCGAGCTTCCCCAGAATGTCGATCACCCACGGGGATGGGAAGGAAAGGTTGTAGCCGTACGCCTTGCGTCCGGCACGCATCGCGGCTTTGACTCGGTTGGGTTGCTTCATCCTATGTCCTCACGTAATGCGGCGACTGCGATCTGATCGTCCGATCCTGTCGGTGCTTGGCCCGTTGCTAGCGGCCGAACTCTGCGCCTCCGCCATACCCCGGGCGTCATGCCGATTATCCGGCGGAAGCGGCGGTTGAAGGTCGAAAGATCACCGAAGCCCGCCTCGTAAGCGATCGCGGAGATCGGATCGGTTGTCTGACGGAGTCGCACCGCGGCGCGCCTCAGGCGTTGAGCGAGGAGGAATTGATAGGGCGTCATACCGGACACCGCGCAGAACGTTCGCAGAAAATGGTAGGGACTCATCGCCGCCTGGCGCGCAAGCCCCGTGAGAGTGACCGGCTCTTCAGACTCTGCTTCGATCCGGCGAAGGATCTCGGTGATCCGGTGCTCGTGCCGCGGGCGCTGCACGATCTCGGTCACGCCGCCTTGCGCCATCACGGCCGCACCCGCGACCCGGAGTGCAGCCTCCTCAAATTCAAGATCGTCGTCTGCCGCCTCGGCGGCCGACGACGACCGGCATTAGCCTTCCCGAAGGCGGAATACGCGGCATCGTGAAGGGGAGGCGCCGGGCGCCCGGGACGGAGGCGACGACCTCCTCGAAATAATCCGGGTCGAAAGCAAACGACAGGCAGCGATCGCCGACCCCATGCTCATGGCTGCATTCGAAACGGGCCCCCAAATTGCCGAGCAGGAGCGCGCCCGGCGCGAGGGTCGCCCGCCCTTGTGCGGTCCGGTATTGGAAGGTGCCCTGTGTGACGGCGGCCACGCAGACCGCTTCGTGCCGCTCTTCGAACGGGCGGTCGCGCGGACCGGCCGTGCAGACGAGGTCCCAAACACGCCAACCTGGGCCGGACGCCAGCAGATGCGAGCTCAGTGGACATGCCCGCACTATAGCAATTTTTCCCAAGCGGCGGGCACGGCAGGGCTTCTAGATATGCACCTCTTCGCAACACGAAAGGCTGATAATGCACAGTTCGGATTCTCCGCTCGCCCGGCTTCTGTTCTCGGACGGCCCCGCTCCCGATCGCGCCGACAAGATGGGCCTCTATGGCTGGCTTATCGGGGACTGGACGATGGATGCCGTCATGCACGATGCCCGATGGCGGCACTCATACGGGACCGGGCGAGATCAGCTTCGCCTGGGTGTTGGCAGGGTCGGGCGATCCAGGATGTCTGGATCGTTCCGGATTTCTTCTACGGCACGACGCTGCGCGTCTACGACCCGGCGATAGACAGCTGGCACATCCTGTGGAGCGACCCGCTGATGCAATACTACAATCGACAGATCGGCCGGGCGCACGGAGCCGACATCGTCCAGCTGGGCAAGTCGGACGACGGCGCCGACACGCGCTGGAGCTTTCGCGAAATCACCGCCGACTCGTTCCGCTGGTTGGGCGAAGTCTCGACCGACGGCGGCGCGACCTGGCGGTTGCAGGCCGAATTCCACTGCCGACGCAAAGCCTGAAAACCCATCAGATCGAGGAGGTTCTCATGTTCGACCATGTCTCCATCGGCGTCCGCGACCTTGCGCGCGCCAAGCGCTTTTATGATGCGGTCCTCGCGTCGCTCGGCTATGCCTGCCTCAGCGAGGATGCCGGCGCGCTCGGATACGGGCGAGACAAGATCGCGCTGTGGATCGGCACGGCCGCGCGGCCGCAGTACTGCCGGCCGCGCCGACGAGACAAAATCATAATCTGCCGCAGCAACTCACCCGGTTGCGGCAAGGTCCGGGATTTCGCCCGGCAAACGCGCTTGACCGTCCGCCCGGCGCGAGCTTCTCCGCATCGTTACAAATTCAGCGCCGCGCTGAGTTGATCGGACCGACGCAGCGCCTATTGGTAGCGAACGCCCACTAAATCTGACCTGCACTTAGGCTGGTCTCCCGTGCGAAGGAGGCCGCTAGCGCGGCAACAGCGCCACGCTCACGACGCCTCCGACAAGGACCCGCCCACCGCGTTCAAACGCCGTGGACGAGCAGCAATACCGCTACCCCGGCGAACACGATCACCGATATGGCGGCGGCTCCGGTCAAAAAGCCGGTGGCCCAATCGTCCGCGCGATTTAGAAATTGAGGCCAATTCATCATTGTGGGCGCTTGTCTCCGTCTGGCCCTAACCCGCGCAGTGTGGGGCTTCGCCGTCTCGATCAGCTCGGCAGGAACATTTCGAAGTGCTCCTCCCGTACCTTCATCTCGGCAACCCTTCGCCCCACCCTCTCAAGATCCGAGATGCCGTCGATCGAATCAAGCTTCTGCACGGCGCGCGGCTCAATATCGGGGCAGCCGAGGCCGTCGAGGCCCTCGCGGGTCAACTCGGTATTGTACCGCAGATAGGTGAACAGCTTGTGACCGAGCGGGAACGGTCCGGTACTGCCAACGAGGTCGTTCAGCTCGCGGTCGATGGGGTCACCAGAACGACAGTCGCCAAACACTCGGCACAGCAGATCCTGCTCGTTAGAGGCCGCGAACATCAAGGCGGATGGTATTGTCTGCGCATTGAAAAGAAATTCATCTCGTCCGGCTCGAGGCCGTCCTGCACGTTGGGGCTTGTGCCGGTCCCGACCGAAACAATCAGCATACGATCAGCGCCTGTCCGCCATTTCACTTCAGGGTTTTTTGCCCAATAGCGATCTAAAGTTGCCATCAAGAACATCTGGAAGGCGGGATTGTTGTACATCGTCACGCCGCCGTCGACGAAAACGAACTCCTTCTCTTTGAGGCGGTCCGACCTCTTCAGCACAATCACTTCCGGCGGGAAGAAAGTCGGGGCCGCGGTGCTGGCGCGTACAAGTTGCCAGAGCGGCAAATTGAGGTTGCAATCCTCGCGCGACGTATCGTTGTAGCGTGCATAGGGGTTGTTGGAGATCGGCCACGGAGAGTCGGTGGTGGCGTTGCGCATCACCAGGAGCAGCAATGTCCGCAGCTTTTCCGAGCCGAGCGTCGTGCTGGCGCCGAAAACTTCCTTCAGCTGCTCGGCGAGCGGCTCGTCCTCGAATTTATAGCGCAAGCGCCGTAGCAGGTTCGCCTTTACGAACATCTGCGCGCCGGCTTCTCGATAGAAGGTGAAAATTTCGCCGACCGACATGCCGATTGAAAGACCGGCAGCGATGATACCCCCGGTGCTCGTCCCCGCGATATAGTCGAAGTAATCGGCGAGGCGAAAGTTAGCGCGTCCGCTCTTCGCCTTTAGAAGATCTTCGATCTTCTGCAGTACCCCTAGCGCCAGTACACCGCGAATACCGCCGCCGTCGATCGCCAACAGCTTCTTTTGGCTCTCGCGCTCGATCCGTTCGGTTAGCGTCATGGTCTCTTACAACCTCTTACAACCCTCCAACCATCTCAGCCGCAATTTGCCAGCTGTTTAACCGCGGCCCATGTCTGTCCACGGATATTGTCCAGTCGATCAAGAATTCTCACACAACCACCCTCAGGGATGGTACCGAGAGGCGGAATTCGTTTTGCCCTCGGTATTTTCCGTATTAGTGCGGAGGTAGACACTTGTTTTGGCTTTCATGATATCCCCTGATTTTACGCCGGCCTCATTAAGAGAGTCGGATACCAAGCGAAAATTCGGATATGTCTTCGCCTGTTGGTCAAATGCCCCTAATGCCACGAATCCATCTTCCTTTTCATGGGGTGAATTGTGTGACCACGGCGCAATAGTTAGCAGCAGCCCTCCACCTGAAGAAACAATAAGAAAAGTTAACACTACGAGCCAAACACGCCATTTCTTGGATTTCCCCTGTCGCGCGCCCGTCGGCTCCCCCGGAGCCATTGGCAGAGAGTCCGTCTGGATTCCTCCGCTCGGACGGGGAACATCGAGATTTAACCGCCTAATCATTTCGCGAACGTCCGACTCCCACCGCGTGTGACCGAGCTCAAAGCCATTGCGGTAAGCCAAGTCCCTAATTTCTGCGGGTAACTGATCGGAGGTGGGCATTTGCGCCCCTTGGACCAGAACGGGCGTGACCACAATATCCCGTTTCAGTGCCATTTCAATTTCGAGGCGAACGAAGTCGCCTGGATCTTCTAGGCGGGTTCGCCCTCGCTCGTCCTTAACATTAGCCCAATCTCGGCTGATAAGCACAAGCACAAGGTCACAGGACGCCAACCTCTCTCGAAGCACGCTGCGGAAATCACGACCCAAGGCGATACTATCGACGTCCATGAAAACGGAGGAGTTGTGACCTAGCTGCGCTACGAGATCGTTGTATAAAGCTCTAGCCTCGCCAGCAGAAGTCTCTCTTCGGTAGCTGATGAAGACAGTACTCATCTACCTTACTCCAGTTCGTGACCTCGCGAGTTGCGAGCCGCACGTGCGTGTGCCTCCTGCGCCGTATTTCACACGATGCCGCCTAAACTCAGTTGTAATTCAAGATAAAAAGAGAGCCAACCAATGCGTTCACGACGGCAGAAACAGCACTGATTACTGCCTGGCACTCTCGATGCCCTTTTTCTGTCGCTCTCCGGGGCATCACGGCGTCGCCATCTTGCCATCTCCCGGTTTACCGGCCGATTGTCGAGCGGATTTGATTCGAGACATGACGTTGACATTGAGCATACCGGCGTCAAGCGCAGCGAAGTGTGAGCTAGTTCACACCCGGGACCTTTAATGAGCAGATCGAAACGATGATCGAGTCGGGCTGCAAGCTCTTCTATGCCAAGCGTGGCGGCACGCGACGCAGCGAGTTCGATCGTGAGTGGGATGCCGTCGAGGCGACGAATTCCGGCGATCACGGCCGCAACGCGCACGTCAGGCAACAAGTGTGGCGCGGCGACACGCTCTAGACTGCCGATCACGCTCAGCCCAGCGGCTTGAGCCCGCCATCTCGAAGCCGACGACGCGGTCGAAGCGGCCCGCCAATTCCTTACCGCGCGTGTAAGTTGATTACGATGACGATGCCAGGTCCAGCAGATGGGCCCTCTCAAACTCACTTCTGGAGGGAGCCGGCTTCGAACCGCCGGTCCGCTGGCGGCGTGCTCAAGAACAAATCGGGCGATAAGGCGGTCCATTTGGGCGTCGATCACCGTGCACGGTCATCGACGCTACCGAGAATTCGCGGCCGCCCACCGCAGCCTGTTTCCTCCTCGACCTACTTCTGCGGAAAGCCGATCGCAAAGTAATACCGGGTGACCTTGAGGAAGAGTTCAGGGCGCAAATAGAGAAATACGGCCAGACAGGCGCACGCCTTTGGTTTTGGGGCGAAACGGTGCGGACACTCGTGACCCGGAATCCCGTTTGTCGTTGGATCTTAGTCGGCGGACTAATGCGCCTAGTCGGATTGATCTTCCGGCAGATCGGCAGCTAACCTGACTGGCGGCGGCTTTTTTTCGCCCTGATTTTGCCGGGCCGAACGCAGCGAAATTCGTCTGGTCGAGTGGATCGGCGAGCCGGTCGGCGGCCGCGCCGGCGACCGCGAGCGGGTCCCGCCGGAGAAATTCATGCGCCGGTTCGAGGGTAGGCGGCGATGACCGGGCGCAAGGCGCTCAGCACGCGAGAGGACGAATTCGGCCGATGGGTCACGCCGCCGCGGGATGCCGGGGGTGTCGGGACCCAGAGCGCCTACGTCATCGTCGAGGATGCCGATGCGCATTATGCGCGCGCCAAAGCAGCCGGTGCCGAGATCATGGAGATCGAAGATCAGGATTACGGCGGGCGTCTTTATTCCTGCCGCGATCCAGAGGGCCATTTGTGGAATTTCCACCTACGACCCTTGAGCTTAGCCCGAGGCCGCGCCCAGCTTTCCGCGACTGCTGTTGTCGACTATCATGAACTGATGTCGATCGATAAGACCTCGCAATATCATTACCGCCTCGGCCTCAACCAGCCGGCCGGCAGCCCCACCGTGCGGCGGATTACCGAGATGGCCGAGGCCATCATCCGGGAAACAGATGGCGAGTTCCTGATTGAGGTGTTTCCCGAAAGCCGGCTCGGGCCCGACCCGAAAATGTTCGCCGATCTGCGCAATGGCGCGCTCGAATTCTTTATTGCGGGCGCGACGCTCGGCGAAGTCGCGCCGACCAGCGCATTGCCGTTACTTCCCTTTGCGTTTCGCGAGTCGAAGGCGGTCTTTGCGGCGCTCGATGGCGCGCTCGGCGACCAGATCCGCAGCGAACTGGAGCAAAACGGGATCCACGCCTTCCGCCATTGCCTGCAGAACGGGTTTCATCATCTGACGACCAGCACGCGGCCGATTCACACCGCAGCCGATCTCGCTGGACTGAAGATCCGCAGCCCGGGCGGTGCGGTTGCCCGCGATTTCTTCGCGGCATTCGAGGCCGAAGCCGGGTATGTCCCGTTCAACCAGATGTATGATGCACTGAAGGCGCGCAGCTTCGACGGTCAGAGCGACCCGCTCGGTGTCGTGTTGTCGCTGCGGCTCTATGAGGTGCAGAGCTATCTGAGCCTGACGGCTCATTGGTGGTCGGGTTTCACATTGCTGGCCAATGCCACTGCGTGGAACGCTCTGCCGCAGGAGATCCGCCAGGTCGTCGAACGCAATGCTCAGAAATTCGCGTTACTGCAACGGGACGACATCGAGCGGGTCAGTGCCGCCGGAGCCGAGGAGCTCGCACGCAAAGGGATGACGGTTAACACGGCCGACACCGTCAGCTTCCGTGCGAGGCTCGGGGACTTTTACGCGAGCTGGCTGCAAAAGGCCGGTCCGGCCACGTGGCGCCTGTTGGAATCCTATGCCGGCGAAATCAGTGGATAACGCGTTTCGCCTCGATGGCAAAAGAGCGCTGGTGACCGGAGCCGGCCGTGGCATCGGCCGCGCCGCCGCCTTAGCGCTTGCCGCCGCCGGGGCCGAACTGGTGCTGGTGAGCCGCACGGCGAGCGAGCTCGACGAAGTCGTAGACGAGATCGCTTCCGGCGGCGGCAATGCCCGTTCGCTGCCGTTCGATGTCACTCAGTCGGACGCGGTGCGGGACGCATTTGCCGGGCTTGAGCGCATCGACATCCTCGTCAACAATGCCGGCCTCAATCGGCCGCAACCCTTCCTCGAGGTCGACGAACCGACCCTCGACCTGATGCTCGGGCTGAATGTCAGGGCGGCTTTCGTCGTTGCCCAAACGGCGGCGCGGCTGATGGTCGCTCGCGGCAGCGGTGTCATCATCAACATGTCGTCGCAGATGGGACATGTCGGTTCCGAACGCGACCGTACCGTCTATGTGATGACCAAGCACGCGCTCGAAGGGCTGACCAAAGCGATGGCGGTGGAATTGGCGCCCAAAGGCGTGCGCGTCGTCTCGATTGCGCCGACCTTTGTCGAGACCCCGCTGTCGAAGCCGTTCCTCGATGACCCCGATACCCGCAAATGGATCCTCGGCCGCATTCCGCTCGGCCGTGTCGGCACGGTCGAGGAAGTGGCCTTGGCGGTCGTGTTCCTCGCTTCACCCGCGGCCGCCCTCGTCACCGGTTCGAGCCTGCTCGTCGATGGCGGCTGGACGGCCTGGTGATTTAAGACATGTGTCATTGCGAGCGCAGCGAAGCAATTTCGTCCGGTTTGGTTTCCGCGTCGTCGAGATTGCTTCGTTGCCCTGCGGGCCCCGCAATGACGAGCCAACGATTGAGGAGATGAATGATGCCTCGGCACATCAAGACGGCGGCACTTGCCGGCCACCAGGAAGAAGCCGACGCCAAAATCCGCGGCACAGTCGAGGGCATCATCGCCGACGTCGCCAAGCGGGGCGATACGGCAGTGCGCGACCTCAGCGAGCGCTTCGACAAATGGTCTCCGCCGAGCTTCCGCCTCAGCGCGAGCGAGATCGAAACGCTAGTCGGCAAGGTTGCGCCGCAGACGATCGAGGACATCAAATTCGCGCAGTGCCAAATTCGCAACTTCGCCGAGATCCAGCGTGCTTCGATGCACGATGTCGAGGTCGAGACCTTGCCTGGCGTCGTGCTGGGCCATCGGCACATCCCGATCGGCAGTGTGGGTTGCTATGTCCCCGGCGGCCGCTATCCGATGGTCGCCTCGGCGCATATGAGCATCGTGACCGCGCGCGTCGCCGGGGTCGGCGATATCACCGCTTGCACGCCGCCAAACCAGGGCGGCCCGCACCCCGAGACGATTGCCGCGATGCATCTCGGTGGCGCCGATGAGATCCATGTGTTGGGCGGGGTCCAGGCGGTTGCGGCGATGGCGCTCGGCACTGCGAGTTTCAAGCCGGTCGACATACTGGTAGGCCCCGGCAATGCCTATGTCGCCGAAGCGAAGCGCCAGCTCTATGGCAAGGTCGGGATCGACCTCTTCGCCGGGCCGACCGAGATCTTGGTTATTGCCGATGAGACCGCCGACGCGGAGATGTGCGCCACGGACCTGTTGGGCCAAGCCGAACACGGCCCGACCTCGCCGGCGATCCTGCTGACCACCTGTGAAAAACTCGCCCATGCGACGATCGCCGAGATCGATCGGCAACTGGCCGTGCTGCCCACAGCGGATATTGCCGGGGTCGCCTGGCGTGACTATGGCGGGATTATCCTCTGCGCCGACGAGGACGAGTTGCTGGCCGAAGCCGACCGCATCGCCGCCGAGCATGTCGAAGTGCTGACGTCGGAGCCGCGCCGCTATCTCGAGCGCCTCAAGAATTATGGTGCTCTGTTCCTCGGCCCCGAGACCAATGTTTCCTACGGCGACAAGGTGATCGGCACCAACCACACGCTGCCGACGAAGGGAGCAGCCCGCTATACCGGCGGCCTCTGGGTCGGCAAGTTCCTAAAGACTTGCACCTATCAGGAGGTCAAAACTCCCGAGGCGAGTGCCATGGTGGGCGAATATTGCAGCCGCCTCTGCGCGATCGAACGCTTCTGGGGCCACAAGGAGCAAGCTGACCTGCGCATCCGCCGCTACGGGCGACGCAACACAGCGGAGTAATCGGCGGCCGGTCCGACGCGATCTCGATCGCGTGCGCCACGCGGCCGGTCATCTCGGCCGCGATTATCGTCGTGCCCGAGCCGCTGAATGGTTCGTAGACCGCCTGCCCCGGTGCGGAATTATTCTCGACTCCCGGATGCTGCCGGCGATCTGCGCAACCTGCTCCTCGGAATGCGTCCGCGCGTTGCGGGCATAGGGGATCAAGGCCTCGACCGGCCGCATGACGATCTTGTCGGCCATCTGCATCGGTCGGCTCGCTGCTTCTTTGATACAGGGGAATGCAATGCGCAGGGCTGTCCACACGCACGGCCCCGTTGGCGATCAGCCCCGGATTTCCTTCACGGCGTGCAATGTCGGCGCCCGTCTTTGTGCTGAGGCCAAGGACGGCCAAATTCTGCTCAGTCAACGCGTCAATATCGCGCTAAAGGGGAGCATTGCAACCGAGCACGCTCACCCTCAAGGGCCTCACCCAGCCCGTAATGGCCTACAAACGGCTCTCCGTGTTATCGAAGGCGGCCCACAAAGCGTTTGAGTGCGATCACCCTCCCGCCAGGTTGCTCCCTCAATGCTGAGATCGCCGAGCCGGAGGAAGTTAGGGCCGCGCGAATGTTAATGCGGGACGCCAGCGAGTGCGCTACAGTCTTCAATAACCCCGTTGCCAGTCGATGACGTTGCGCAGCGGCCGACCGTCGCGATAGGCGCGGAGATTGTCGCAGAACACATCCACACCGCCGTGGCGGTTCTCGTCGCTGCCGTTCGAGACATGCGGCGTGATCAGCACCCGGCGATCGGACCACAACTGCGCCATCGGCGGCCGCTCGAATTCGCCGACATAGACATCGAGCGCCGCGCCGCGCAGGTGATCGCGCTGCAGCGCGTCGAGAAGGGCATCCTCGTCGACGATCTCGCCACGGGCGACGTTGACCAGCACGCTGCCCTTCTTCATCGCGGCAAAACGGGCTTGGTCGAACAGGCGCATCGTCTCCGGCGTCCATTGGCAGCAGATCACGACAAAATCGCTGTCCGGCAGCAGCCGGTCGAGCGCCTCCGCCCCGCCGATCTCGCTAAAGCCGTGCGGCAGCGGCGCGCCCGGCTGCGGCTGGCGGCGGGTGCCGACGACCCGCATGCCGAGCGCGGCGCACAGCCTGCCGACCTCGCTCCCGATCCCGCCAGCGCCGACCACGCAGACGGTCTTGCCGTGGACGAGGAGCGGCCGATAGGCCCGATGATCGAACGCGCCGGCTTCGCGATCGATCGCCGCCCGGTGGAAGCCCATTGCGAAATGCAGAATGCCAGCGACGGCATATTCCGCGATTGGCAGCGAATTCGCCACACCGCGCGAGGTCGTCACCATGACGTCGCCGCCCCATAGATCGCTTCCGAGCAGATTGCTGGCGCCGGCTTGGCGTTGATGAAGCCATTTTAGCCGCGGTGCCCTGGCCCGTAGATCGAGCGGAAACGGCCATCCGCCAATGATCACTTCCGCCTCGGCGAGGAGGCGGTCGCGCTCCTCGCGGCTGCCCGAGCCGGTCGCGCCTGGCGGCAGGTAGCGTGCCGCGGCGAAGGCGGTCCAGGTCTCGCCAATTTCACCGTCGAACCAGCCTCCCGCGTCGATCAACCGGATCTCCGGATCGCTCGCCTCGATCTTGGCACGGTCATCGGCGCTGATCCGCTGGGTAGCCAACACGTTGATGGTTCTCATGAAGGAATTCCACCTTGCGCTGCGATCGCGGACAACCGCTGCATTGCGGCTGGCTCATCGATGAGTACGGTGTGCCCTCGCAGATTATCATTCGGGCTCGGCGAGATGCCGCAGGACCCGGATGCCGACCAATCCCCCAGGATGAAGCAGGCCGTGACTGGCAGGTCAAGCTCAGTATTGCCGCCCCGAAGGAAGCTCACTGGCGGCACCGACCGTGCAGGCTACGCTCCAAAGGAGAACACCAATCGGCTCGCCCCCCCAGCGACCGCGAGCTTGTCCTGACGCGGCTCATAGGCCTGCTCTTCGACATTACACCCGGTCTTTTGGCCGTGCGGGAGGGGCGGACTACTTCTGCTGCGCCAGGAAATGCTGCACGATTTCCCAGCCGGTGGCGCGCCATACACCTTCATGCGAGCAGATGTACTCGAGCGCCGCGTCGAGCGCGCCGATACGATGTGGCTGGCCGGTGACGAACGGGTGCACCGCGATCGCCATGACGCGCGGCACGGTTTCGCCCTCGCGATACAGCGTGTCGAACTGGCGCTTCAGCATCGCCTCGAATTCGGGCACCGACACCTTCATCTCGAAATAGGCGGGAACGTCGTTGGTCTGCACCGAATACGGCAGTGACACCAGCGGCGGCGTACCGATCTCGAACAGGTAGGGCTGGTCGTCGTTGACCCAGTCGCAGACATAGCGGATGCCGGCTTCCGCGAGATAGTCGAGCGTGTTCCAGGTCTCCGCTAGACCGGCGCCGAGCCAGCCGACCGGGCGCGTGCCGGAAGCCGCCTCGATGCGATCGATCGTCGCCCGTATCGCCGCGCGCTCCCCCGCCGGGTCCATCTCGGTCAGGCGCAACGCATTGGTTTGGTTATGGCCGATCCATTCCCAGCCGAGCTTGCCGCCCTCCTCGATGATTTCCGGGTGATGGTCGCACACCTCGCTGTTCAGCGCGGCGCTGGCGCGGATGCCGTAGCGGCTCAATACCTCCATCAGCCGCCAGATGCCGATGCGGTTGCCGTAATCACGCACCGCCCAGTTGCGCACGTTGGGGATCTTGGCCTGGTCGCGCGGCACGCGGTCGTTGAGGTTGCTCGGCATCACGTCGTCGAGGCCGAAGAACTCGACATTCGGGTTCACCCACAGCGCCACCCTGGCGCCGCTCGGCCAGGCCAGAGGCGGGCGGCGGTTGATCGGGACATAAGCAAGCGGACCGTAGCGGCGCGGCGTCATGGCAGGGCTCCCGATGCTGGCGGACGACGTATTTGACCGCACGCAAACCGGCGGACGGCAAGCCGCCGGCTACGGGGCCGGAGGCGCTCGCCGAAACGTCCGGAGACCCATAGGCTACGACAAAATCGCCGACGCGATGCCGTCAAGTTCGACGACGTCGATCGCCATTTTGTCGTGAGGTGACAGACAGGCTGACCGCACGCGCCCGAGGCTGTCACCCGCTCTGCCACGCTCGCGATCTACCCCATCTCCGCAACCCTTTCATAGAATCATCTCCGTGGATGCACTCACTCCGATTGCCGGACCGTTCCGGGGGCACCGCAAAAGCCTTCGCGAGCCCCTTGACAACATCGCGCCAGTCCTCCGGTGGAATCACTCCGACGAGATGCAGCCACGCCGTCGGGAAATCCCTGGCGAAAAGCTCAGCGAACAAGACCCACCCAAGAACACCGAAATGAAAATACCTCCAATGCCATTTACAATGGCAAACTGGTCCGGTGTTACTCCAACCGTGCATCCCGGCGTGACCGGACAAGCCATCTGGCGCACCTTCACCATCGGCGACTTGCGGGTGCGCCGGGTTGAACACACGGCAGGCTACCGCGCGGATCGTTGGTGCGATCTCGGACATGTTCTTTACGTTCTCGAAGACGAACTCGATACCGAACTTCGCGATGAGCGAAAATTCAAGTTATTGCCGGGAATGAGTTATCAGGTTTCGGACGACGGCGACGCCCCACATCGCTCGTCGACGCAAACGAGCACAAGGCATTGTCAGTTTAACTTGTGGCGAGCAAGAGAGTCCCAGGCCGGATGAGCGATCACGCGGCCGCGACCGCATCCCGCCATTGGTTTGCCGCCTCGGCTCGGAAGATCCGGAGCGTCGAGCGCGAGACGAGATGGCGTTGAAGATTGAAGGTGTTGTGGACGGCGGCGTGCATACTGAGAAACCGCTGGGCGGAACAAGCTGACTTGAACCGCTGCATTTTGCGCTCTCGTCGTCGTACCGGCTGATGCGAATTTTCGGCTCGATTATTCCGTCGCAACCCTTGCTCATGCGGGCAGGTCAATCGAAGACGCCGGAATGCGCTGGCGTAGGAGCGCAGCTTGTCGGTGACCAGCAATTTGGGCGTGAAGCCTTGCTTCTTGAGCAGCTTGCGCATCAGCCGCAGCGCCGCCCGACTATCGCGCCGGCGCTGAACCAACATGTCGAGGACCTCGCCCTCGTGGTCGACGGCACGCCACAGATACATCCGCTCGCCCGCGATCCGTACTACCATCTCGTCGAGGTGCCAGCGATTGCTCGGCCGTGGACGGCACCGGCGTAGCCGTCGCGCGATCACCGGTCCGAATTTCAACACCCAACACCGGACGGTTTCATAGGAGATGTCGAGCCCGCGCTCGGCGAGGAGTTCTTCGACATCGCGATAGCTCAGCGTGAAGCGCAGGTAGGCCCAGACCGCATGCTGGATGATCGCTGGCGGAAAGCGGTGGCGGCGGTAGGAGATTTCAGCCATCGAGCCAGCCTACCCTCGGCCTCGCTTCCGAGCTATCCGGTTACCCTGACAAAGCCGTCCAACTACATCACAGGGGCGGTACTCGGGATGGACGGCGGCATGACGGGTGGCGCAAGACCTCATTGGAGCTGACGATAGTGCGGTATAGGCCGGTGCCGGTCTTCGGTTTTCTTCAGCCGCTTTGGCGCCGTTGAGCCCGCTGGCATTGGAACAGCTACGACCGTCTTCTCGCACCTCCTGATACGGCGGCATTAGCATGGGCGCCGGTTCTTAACTATAATCGGCCGATCGCCGTCAGCCACAGCAAGGTTGGAGCAGCCCCAGCGGCGAAGGATGTCGAGCTCGGGCCACCAACCGAGAGAGCAGCGCCCGAGATGACCGATTTAGAGGTTGATTGGGATCAGCCTGTTAAACAGTCGCCGACCGAATTTTCGCGCCGCGGCTCGATTCCGGGCGCTCGGGGCAGAAGCCACGACGCCACGGGTCAAACGGTATCTTCGCGCTCTGATCGATGAGGGCGAGCGATTCGCAGGAAAGGCTGAGGAAGCTGGGGGCAGCTGCGAGTATCTCGTCAGGGAGAGCCGGAATTAACATAAACGACAAGATCTATACCGCGCAGATCCGGGCCCTGTATCAGCACACGCCGATGGTGTTAGCGGTCAATGTGGTCAACTCTGCTTTGGTCGCATTGGTGCTCGCGTCGTATATGGAGCACACTAGGTGGTGGATCTTTTTCGGATCGGTCGTGACGTTGACCGGGGTGCGGGCGATCGGGTGGAGCTCTTACCGCCATCGTCGGAAATCTGTCGAAGCCGCGACCAAATGGGCGATATTCGCAACGTCAGGATCGGGGCTATCAGGGCTGCTCTGGGGCGCAGGCAGTACATTATTGCTCCCTGACAATATCGTTGAACAGACCTTCCTCGCTTTTGTCATCGGTGGCATGTGTGCCGGCGCTCTCGTCTCGCTGTCCTATTACCTCCCGGCCTTTATAGCCTATGTGTATTGTTCCGCATTGCCGTTGGCTGCCAGCTTCTTGCTAAGCGGCAACACCGTATACGTGGCCATGGGGTGTATGGCGGTAGTATTTGTCGCGGCGGTGACTTTCGCTGCCTACCATTTCAATCGATCATTTGTGAGCGGGTTGCGGCTGAACCTCGATCTCTCCGAACGGACTGAGGAGCTAACAGAACGGACCGAGGAACTGAGCGCGGTAAACGCACGATTGGAGGCGGAAATCGCTCAACGAGAAACCGCCGAGAATCAGCTGCACCAGGCCCAGAAAATGGAGGCGCTTGGTCAGCTTCGCGCACGACTTCAACAACCTGCTCACAGCGGTTATCGGTAATCTGGAATTAGCTCGGAAGCGCACCGGCAGTGATCCGCACATGGCTGGCCTGTTGGAGGCTGCCCTGAGCGCGGCGGAGCGGGGCGCGACGCTGATCAAGGATCTACTTGCCTTCGCGCGGCGACAACCCCTACATCCGAAGGAGGTCGACGTCTCTACTGTGGTCGACGATGCGGAAAAAATCCTTACGCAGACGATCGGCCCTAGTGTCCGCCTGGCCATACGTACGGCACCGGATCTGCGGCCGGCATGGGTCGACCCGAACCAGTTGGCACTCGCAATCCTAAACTTGGCCCTTAACGCTCGGGATGCGATGCCTGACGGCGGAAGGCTCCAGATAGCTTGTGAGAATCGGCGCGCCGACCCCGACAATGCACCGGGAGACCTCGCCACAGGCGATTACGTGATCGTGGCAGTGTCGGATACCGGCACTGGCATGAGCGAGGCGACCTTGGCACACGCCTTCGAACCCTTTTTTACGACGAAAGGGGCTGGCCGCGGGTCTGGGTTGGGCTTATCGATGGTGCAGGGGTTCGCCGCACAGTCCGGGGGAGCGGTGCAGATCACCAGCTCCCTCGGCAAAGGCACGACGGTTGAGTTATGGCTGCCACAGGCCGAAGGCCGGTCGACTGTGAGCGTCTCCGCGATGCCGAGGGCGTCCGCTCTGAAGGAGCGCCGCGCAACTATCCTCGTTTGTGATGATGATGTCGACGTGCGGTCACTCGTTGGCTCGTCCTTGCGCGCCGTTGGCTATACGGTGTGGGAAGCGAACAATCCCGCCCTCGCCTTACAGATCCTCCGAAGAGAGCAGCCTATCGACCTCTTGGTAGTCGATTACGCTATGCCCGAAATGAATGGCCTGGCTGTCATCGATCGTGCGCGGGCCTATCAACCTGGGCTCAAAATGTTGCTCATAACAGGGTATGCCGAGGCACTGCGCAATAACGGCGTCTTCGGTATCCCCGTTCTGCCGAAACCGTTCAAGGTTGCTGAGCTGAGCAGGCGAATTGCCGAAATTCTAAATGAATTGTCACCTGGTGACAGCGTCGAAGGCCGCGACACTCTGCACTGAGAAGTCGCGATCGCGCCGGTAGCGGTTTAGCAAAAGAAGCGTGAAGGTCGGTCGAGGTATGCGGCGTCTATTCGAAGCGCGCGCCTGACCGCGTCGGCAAGTTCTGCGATCTGAATGGTTGGCGACCGGCGGCGCAGGAATGCCGGAGACGAACCGGCAACGGGCGGTTCTCCGTGCCGGACGTCGGGGCTCGCAGGTCGCGGCGGGTGTCGCGCCGCAGCGCCTCGACCGCTCGCTGGAGCCTGCCGCGACGCGAGGCCGCCGTCCCGCGGCAGGTTTGATGCCGCGGGCCGCTCGATCGGGCCATTGCGCGGGGCGGGAGTCGCCGACGGGAGCGGGATTGCGCGACGGGAGCATCGCGTCAGCTTCTCGATGTCGCGCAGATAAGGCCGCTCCTTATTCGTGCCAGAAGATTATGTGCATCGCATCGGCCGAACCGCGCGGGCCGGCGCCGCCGGGATCGCGTTCGGCAGCTCGAAATTGATGACGTGCGACACCCCTTCGACATCAATGCCGCGGGCGGCAATGTCCGTGGTCGCGGTCGTGGCGGCGCGCGGCTCTCGGGACGCGCGAACCCGGGAAAATCGATGACATGCTCCGACGATAGGGCTAGGCTATTATAAGCTTGTGGGCGTTCTCACTGCGCATCGCGCATCCCGCAACCGTCAAGCCAAGAGGAGCACAAGATGGCCGAATACGACCTGATCATCCGGAACGGCACGATTGTGGATGGGACGGGAGGGATACCGGCCTATCGGGGCGATGTGGCGGTCAAAGACGGAAAGATCGCTATGATCAGCGGGCACATCAAGGCGACGGCGATGAAGGAGGCGGACGCCACCGGATGTATCGTCGCCCCGGGGGCTATCGACCTGCACAACCACTACGATCTGCAGCTAAACTGGGATCCTTATGCTACGATGTCGGGGTGGCACGGTGTGACCTCAGTCGCGATCGGCCAATGCGGCTTCGGCTTTGCCCCATGCAAGCCAAAGGATCAAGAGGCCGCAATGCGTCTCCTGACGCGCATCGAAGCGATTCCGCTGAGCACAATGGAAAAAGGTCTGCCCTGGGATTGGGAAAGCTTCCCTCAATGGATGGACAGCCTGGCCAAACGGCCACTAGGTGTCAATGTCGGCGCGTTGGTCCCTTTCAACCCGCTGCGGCTCTATGTGATGGGCATCGAAGAGTCGCGCGAGCGGGTCTACGCGACCGCGGCAGAAACCCGGCAGATGCAGGCGCTCGTTCATGAGGCGATGAAGGCCGGCGCCTTTGGCTGGTCGTCGATGAAGACCTTGATCAATCGCCCCGATGACGGGCGCTTCATCCCCAGCCAGGTGGCGTCTAATGAGGAATACCTGGCGCTGGCGCAGGTATTAGCTGATTTCGGCGTCGGCAGCATCGGCTGGACGCGCGGCGCTGCCGAGCGGCCGTTGCCGCCAGGCGAACCCGATCTGCTTGGGGGCGCGACGCCGACCGGCACCGGCATTCAGATGGATCCAGTCGAAGGCGATGCCCCGGGTAAAGGCCGGGAGGACTTCCTTATCGAGATGTGCCTGGCAAGCGGACGGCCATTGCAATGGGGCGCGGTGAGCCAAAGCGAGGCAGCACCGGGGCGCTACAAGGAGCAGCTCGTCTTTCTCGAGCGCGCCCACAGAGAAGGCGCTTGGATGTATGCACAGACCGCGTCCAACCCGCCCTCGCCGGTCTTCGAGCTAGCCGAATATAACGGCTTCGATGCAATGCCAAACTGGATCGATCCGTTTGTCGGCACGCCCGAAGAGCGCATTGCCAAATTGAAACAGCCCGGGGTGCGCGATCGCATGCGCCAAGACGTTGGCGCGTGGACCGGCACCGGCGGCCAAGCCGATGTCGTGTCGAACTGGGCAAAGATGCGGGTCGTCGAGGTGCGGCAGCCGCGGAATTACCAGCATGAGGGAATGACTATCGCCGAGTTGGCGGAGGCGACCGGCAAGCACCCGATGGACGCGATGCTCGATCTGGCGATCGACGAAGACCTGCGGACCGAATTCTCGACCGATCCGACCAACGGCACGGACCCGCGGGCGGTCGCCGAAATCCTCAATCACCCCTACATCCACCCTTGCGTCTCAGACGGCGGCGCGCATGTCCGCTACCTGACCCTGGGCACTTGGCCGGTTAATCTCCTGGCGACTTGGACCCGAGATCGCCGGGTCATGAGCCTGGAGAAGGCCCACTACAAGATCAGTGGGCTGCCGGCGTGGATCGCCGGGTTTACCGATCGCGGTATCCTGCGCGAGGGGTTCGCCGCGGACATCATCGTCTACGAGCAGGAGAAGCTGGGCTTTCTCTATGACAGCCCGGTCTACGCGGCGGACTTCCCAGGCGGCGAGCGGCGTCTGATCCAGAAGGCCAAGGGCATCCGCTATACCATCGTCAATGGTGGAATTACGTTTGAGGAGAGCGAATGCACCCAGGCGACGCCGGGAAAATTCCTGCGCAGCTATGACATGGTCATTCGCTGAGTGACGAAGTGGAAGAGCCCCTCTGTGGGGCTCTTCCGGCGTGTTATTGGCACAGCAATCGCGAAAGGAACGGCAGTGCCAATCATCAGGAAACAGGAGTCGAGCAAGCGGCCAGGGGCCGCCGAGGGCGCGGAGAGCAGCATCCTGGTCGGTGTCGACCAGGGAAGCCAGTCACTTCACATCGAAGAGGTGAGCGTGGCGCCCAATGCCCGGATTCCCCGGCGCATCAATCCGCACACCGAAGTCGCCATCATCGTGCAGGAAGGAAAACTGGACGCGATCCTCGGACGCGAGCGGATGCCGATCGACCGGGGCGATACCGTGTTGGCCCCGGCCGGGAGCGCATACGGCTTTTTGAACCGCTACGAAGCGCCGGCGCGCCTGCTGTTTGTGTACCCGACACATCAGGTAGAGCAAGTAGAAGTCAGCATCCCAGGCGCGACATTGGGGTTCCCGTCGGAGAAGGGGTTGTCTGGGTACCAATCACCCCAGGACCGGCCCCTTGAAGAGGGGACGACGAGGCGACGTTACGCAAACCGTTGTGGAACAAGAATGACGGCGGCCGGCCACCGGTGGCCAATGTCTAAAGGAGGGATTGGCTGAGGCGGCGCATGCCGCCGTTGTGTCTCGTCTCAGGGGTCGGCCAAGCTCGGCGGCGTGCGCCGCCGCAGATCATCCTCGATCTGGATGCCACCGACGACCCGCTGCACGGGCATCAGGAAGGGCGCTTCTTCCACGGCTATTACGACTGCTACTGCTATCTGCCGCTCTACATCTTCTGCGGGCGGCATCTGCTGGCGGCCGAGTTGCGCCGCTCCAACATCGATGCCAGCGCCGAGGCGGTCGCGGAGGTGGCGCGCATCGTCTCCCAGCAAGAAAACCGGACTTCTGACCCGGGTCGGCTGCCACAGGGCGACCCAGAAGAACGGGCCGAGAATGCCCGGCCAGATCGGCGCATAGCCCGGCAGTAGCACAAAGAAAATGAAGCCCGTATCAGCTAGGCTGATAAGGCCGAGACTGATCCAATAGCCCCACACGCTGTTCCGGCGCCGCTGCTCCGAAAAACAACAGGTTCCAAGAATCCTGGAGAACGCGTCCCTGAACCATCCCGGGCTCGAGGGCGGCACCTACCCGATAGACGGCATAGGCAGCCTGCACGTGCAAAAATCCCCAGATGGCATAAGCGATCGCGCCTGCAACACTCGTCTTGGTGGTCATCTCTTTCATCCGGGCAGGTCGGCGCCCGCCAAACGCTCGCCCTCGTGCTCGTATGGCACAGGGGGATCTTTTGGTGGCCGTCAGATCGAGGCATGCTCGAGAAAGGACGGCGGGATGGGATCGCCCCAGGGTCCATTGAGGTCGTCGGTTCCGAAGAGCCCAGGCGCAGAATCTGCGTTGAGCGTGTCGGTATCGGTCCAGTGCTCGTGCACGCGGCCCCAGGGGTCCTGCCCAGTAGTCGAAGATGTGGCTCCCGAGCTGGTGGCGACCGATGCCCCAGACATGAGCGTAGCCCTTCGCCTTCAGGTGGTTGTGACCGATCATCACGTCGTCGATGTCCTGGACCTCGAAGGACAGGTGGTTGAGCCCGTTCTTGTTGCCTTGAACGCAGAAAAAGACATGGTGGTCGACATAGGTGTCGCCGCGGTCCACGCGAACGAACGAGCCGACCAAATTGTCCGGGCGCCCTGCATAGATCTCATCCGACACCAGCAGGCCGAGTGTGTCGCGGTACCAGGCGACCATCCGGTGCAGGTCGGTCGTCATCAGCACACCGTGGCCGATACGCTTGACCTGGGATGCGCCGCGGGGTGGTCGCTGGAACTCGCCGTTGCGCAACCGGTTCGCGCCCAGGTTGAGGGCTTGGCGCGCCACCGGCAAAGCCGGCACCGTCTCGATGCCGTACACCACCTCGACGCCGTGGCCGTCCGGGTCCTTGAGCCGAACCCGCCTGCCGCCACCCCGCTCGTCAATGGACTCGATGCCAGAGGCGCCCACGAGCGTTGCGACCCGCCTCAGATCGTCAGGATCGGCGACCGCGACGCGAGCGACAGAAAGCGCGGCTCGCCAAGTTCGGTGACGTGGATGTGATGCGCCGCATCGCTGTCGCGCATGTAAAGGGCGGTCTTGGTCCGCGCGGCGCGCCGCATGCCGAACTCCGTCAGAGAGGCTTCGGCCCGGTCGAGGTCCGGTGACTGCAGCCGCCCGTAAGCGAATTCGCTGACTTCGATCGTTGGCATGATCGTCTTCCCGAGAGCGTTGGGTGGCGTCGGAACGGGTTAGATGTAGTTCGTTGCTCCCAGGGTAGAAATCTCCCATTTTTGCAAATGATTGTTCGCAAAATTAGCACTTATATGAGCCTTTTCGACGATATGACAGTATTCGTGCGCGCCGTGGAGGCCGAAAGCTTCTCCGGCGCCGCGCAGCGGCTGGGGCTCGCCAAGTCCGTCGTGAGCCGGCGCATGGCCTCGCTCGAAGGCAGGCTCGGGACGAGCCTGTTCCATCGCACCACCCGTCGCCTGAGCCTGACCGAAACAGGCCACGCCTATTACGAGCGGGCGCGGCGCATCCTGGCCGATGTCGCGGAGGCGGAAGACGTAGCGTGTCGCCTGCAGAGCGAGCTCAGGGGCAAGCTCAAGGTGGCGGCCCCGATGTCGTTCGGGTCGATGCACCTGTCGCCGGCGATCGCCGAGTTTCTGGTTGCGCACCCGCAGCTCGAGATCGAGCTCGATCTGAATGACCGTCGCGTCGATCTGGTGAGCGAGGGCCACGACCTGGCGATACGCATCGGTAAGCTGCCCAACTCATCGCTTATCGTGCGCAGGCTGGCGCCCTGCCGTCATATAGTATGCGCAAGCCCGGCCTATTTGCAGGCGCGCGGCGAGCCACGCTCGCCGGAGTGCCTGGAAGGGGAGCGCCACGACTGCCTCGTCTATAGCAACCGTACGATCTCCGAGGAATGGCGGTTCCGGACGGGTGACGAGTGGCTGAGCGTCCGGGTGTCGGCGAAGAGGCTTGGCGTCAATAACGGCGATGTCTTGCGGGATGCCGCGATCGCCGGCCTCGGGCTGGTCGCGCTGCCGACCTTCATCGTGAGCGAGGCGGTCCAGCGCGGCGCGCTCAAATCGGTGCTGTGCGACTTCGAACTCGACGATCCCTCCACACCACCGTAAACAACGGCGTCTACAAAGCCGGCTTCGCGACGACCCAGGATGCGTACGAGGAAGCGGTGCGTCGGCTCTTTGCGACGTTGGACTGGCTGGAGGACCGGCTCGCAACAAACCGATATCTGTTCGGCGATCGACTGACCGAAGCGGATTGGCGGCTGTTCACGACGCTCGTGCGGTTTGATGCCGTCTATGTCGGGCATTTCAAATGCAATCTTCGGCGGATCGTCGACTATCCCAATCTCTGGGATTACACCAGGGAACTCTACCAATACCCGGGAATCGCCCCGACCATCGATTTCACGCATATCAAGCCGCACTATTATGGCAGCCACGCGTCGATCAACCCGACCCGCGTTGTCCCCGTCGGACCCGAGCTCGATTTCCTGGCGCCGCACGGCCGCGAGGGCCAGTTCACCTTGCGAAGATCGCCGGCCTGCCGTTGATACTCCGGAGTGGCCAAAACATCCTTCGCCGGCGTCTCGACTTGGCGTTCCGACGCGCGCACCTGTCCCCGGGCATCATCGAAGTCGACAGTTATCAGTTGCTGACCGATCTGATCCACCAGAGCCGCGGCTACACGATCGCGCCGTCCTGTTTCGTTGCAAGACCTATAGTGTGACCGAAATTCGCGGTGGTAAGCGGACCGTTCTATTCAAGGGCCGAACGCTGGTCGCGGTTCCGTCAAATGTCGGACCGGCCACGATGCTCGACTACCCCGCCTTGGCCGCGCAGGGGTCTACAGTGACGCCGCGACCGGCATCCGCGTCTTCGCCGGGCAGCGCGCAGAAACCTTCTACATCGATCTGAGCGCGGTTTTCGACACGCTGAATTTGCGTCGCTACCTGCCCGCGCTTACCGGCCCAGGCGAGGGACAATGACAATGTCAACCCGTTCGGTGTCAACCGCTTTAGCGGAGCCAATATCAGCACCATCGCCATCGAGGTCTCGATCACGCGCATTACCAGCGACGGCAGACCTGCAACGTGCGGTGTCGGCTAAGTAATTCCATGCTCGGATCTGGCCCAACAACGCCACAAGATTATCGGGAAAGGAGTGGCTTTGGTCGGCGGCCGGACCCCGAGCCGCAACCCGACCCGAAGCCCCCCTCCAAGCAGGAGGTGGTGATTGCGATGCTGCGTTTGCCCGAAGGGGCGACGGTCGACGAGGTGGCGAGCGTGACCGGCTGGCAGCGTCACACCGTTCGCGGCGTCTTCTCGGGAACCCTGAAGAAAAAGCTCGGGCTCACTCTTGCCTCGGCCAAAGAGGAGCGCGGCCGGGTCTACCGCATCGCCGAGCCGGCGAGCCTATGAAACCTCTAGTCCACGACGTTTCGGCTCGCCCGCGCTCTGGCGAGCCGTCCCCTGGTCTCGGTGCAAACGACCGCCGGAAGGACCGACCTCGAAAGCGAGACCTGGCCGAGCTTGATGGCGAAATCGCTGGGTTGGTCGATCGGTCGACAGAGGAGCTGCGGCGTGCGTGGCGGACAATACATCACACTGGACCGCCCCTCGGCCTCAGTCGCGATCTGATCATCCGGGGGCTCGCCGATGAGCTGCAACAGCGCGCCCATGGCAGCCCGAGCCGCGCTCTGCAGCGCCGCGTGCGGGTTTTGGCGGCAGAGTTCGAGAAAGGCGCGCGTTCTTTCGATCCCGGCATAGTGCCGAAGACCGGCGCGACGTTGATGCGGCAATGGCGTGGACACACCCATACCGTCCTCGTGCGCGAGGATGGGTTCGAATACGACGGTCAGAGGTATCGGTCGCTGACCGTGATTGCCGAGCGGATCACCGGGGCTCATTGGTCGGGTCCCCGGTTCTTTGGTCTCGGCAAGCGAGCACGTGTCGTACTCGCCAAGGCCAGGCAATGAAAAAACCAGGAACCACAATGCGGCGGAACGGAACCGTCCGTTGTGCGATCTACACTCGCAAATCGTCCGAGGAGGGGCTCGAGCAGGAATTCAATTCGCTGCAGGCGCAGCGCGAAGCCTGCGAGGCCTTCATCGACAGCCAGCGGCACGAAGGCTGGATCTGCGTGCGCACGGGTTATGATGATGGTGGGGTCTCCGGCGCGACGATGGACCGGCCCGCTCTGCAGCAGCTGCTCGCCGACATCGCGGCAGGGCGGATCGACACGGTGGTCGTCTACAAGATCGACCGGCTGACCCGCTCGCTCGCCGATTTTGCCAAAATCGTCGAGATCCTCGATGCCAAGGGTGCCTCCTTCGTCTCGGTGACGCAGCAGTTCAACACGACGACCTCGATGGGGCGCTTGACCCTGAACGTTCTGTTGTCCTTCGCGCAGTTCGAGCGCGAGGTCATCGGCGAGCGAATTCGCGACAAGATCGCCGCCTCGAAAAAGAAGGGGATGTGGATGGGAGGGGTGCCGCCGCTCGGGTACGGAGTGAAGGACCGCAAGCTCGTCGTCATCGACAGCGAGGCGGAAATCGTGCGCTTCATTTTTCGCCGCTATGCCGAACTCGGCTCGGTCCGATTGTTGAAAGACGAGCTGGAAGCCTGCGGGATCAAAAGCAAGTCGTGGACGAGCGCTTCGGGTCGCCTGCAGGGCGGCAAGCCATTCGCGCGCGGCGCGCTCTACCTGATGCTGCAAAACCGCATTTACCGAGGCGAGGTCGTTCACAAGGAGCAATCCCATCCTGGCGAGCACCCGCCGATCATCGATCAGCCTCTGTGGGATGCCGTTCAGGCTCAGCTTGCCGGCAATACCGCCGAGCGGAACTCGGGCACGCGAAATCGCCAGCCGAGCCTCCTCGCCGGTATGCTTTTTGATGGCGACGGCAATCGGATGACGCCGAGCCATGCAGTCAAGAAGGGCACACGCTACCGCTACTACGTCTCAGGCTCGCTAATCACGAGAGATCGAACCGAGGATTCCGCCGGGCTGCGGATCCCGGCGGCGGAGATCGAGCAGCTGGTGAGCAGCCGAGTGCACCGATGGCTTCTCGATCCCGCCAGCATCTGCAAATCGACTGCGGCACGGCTCGCGGACGCATCAACGCAGCAGTGGCTTGTCGCGCGGGCCGCCGAAATCGGGAAGCGCTGGCCCGAGTTGCCAGTGCCACGCAAGCGTGCTGTCCTCACCGCCCTGATTGAACGGATCGAGGTGAGGGTCGCCCAGATCGAGATCCGTCTCCGCCCGCCTCGGCTGCGCGCGCTGCTCGATGTAGCTGCTACATCGTCGCAAGGCATGAACGACGACGAAACCGAGCTTCTATCCGTGCCGGTACGGCTGCGCCGCAACGGGCGGGAGATCAGAATGGTGGTCGACAGAACGGATCCGTTTGACGCGAAACTTGACGCGCGATTGATCAAGCTGCTCCTCAGGGCGCGCCGGTTCCATGCGACACTCGTAAATGGCGAATGCGTTCCTTTTGCTGTACTCGCCGAGCGGGAAGGGGTCAGCCGATCTTATTTCACGCGCCTCGTCCGCCTAAGCTATCTCGCGCCCGATATTACCCAGGCGATCCTCGATGGGCGGCAGCCGCCCGATTTGACGGCAGAGAAGCTCCTCGAGCACTCACGTTTGCCGCTTGCCTGGCCCGATCAGCGGATCGCGCTCGGCTTTGCTTAAGCCCGATCCGGGTTCAAATATCTTTCGTACGTTAAGCCCCGGCGACTCCTGACTTCGTGCGGACCGTCGTGGCATTATCGCCGACCCCATTGGCGGCACTGCGGTACTGGAATGTGGCCCGACAGAGATATACCCGCCGGTTGGCGCGCAATGGAAAGCCCTGCGCGTCTCTGGCTACCCAGCCCCCAAGCCAGCCTCGCACACCCGCGCGGAAAGCCGGGGTTCTCGACGCTCGAAAGTGGCTGCGGGAGAGAGACGGACTGTCCGCTGGAGGGAGATGGATTCGAACCCTCGGTCCCCCCCGAAGGAGACAGCATTTTTTCGAGACCGCCCCGGAACCCGGCGACGACAAACCGGCCCGGTAGTCAGAACCGGATTTTGACTATCGACAAGGGCAGGTCTACCGTGCGCCGAGTCAGGCTGTCCCGGCGATGATATCAACGCTGGGTCACCGGGCTTCCAGAAGGGCCAACGCGGGGCCCTGCCAGCCTGGTCGCTATTCGGGCGCTAGCCGGAGCCGACAACAAGCGCCCCGCGCCTGGCGCGGCGGTGGCGCGTCGGGGGAGGGGAAGTGGTCGACGGCAATACCCAGCCGGCCAGTTCGGCTTCTGATATGAGGGTTCGGCTTCTTCATCTGGGAACTGTCGGATAATATGGGGGCGCTTCGTGTGGCTGTGAGTGCGGTACCCCAGGCTGCCCATTGCGGCCGAGATTGGCGATCTGGTGGGCGGACTGTCGGCGTCTCCTTTCCACCCGCGGCCAGCCCCAAGTCCGACCCTGTCACTGGGCCGTGAAGATGGCGAACACAGAAGGGAGGCGGGATAATGCCAAGAAGAGGCATCGCGGTCGCTGTCATAGTCATCGTGGCCTGCTTCATCGTACTGGGCCTGACGAGTGACTTCCTGGTCGATTGGGCCTGGTTCTCGGCCATCGGGTATCTGGATGTCTTCGGGACGATTCTTGGCGGCAAGGCGGTGCTCTTCTTCGCGGTTTTCGCGGGGTCCGCCATTCTCCTGTGGGTGAACGGATCCCTGGCCTCCCGGTTCGCCCGGCGACGGGGGCATGTGCATCCCGTCGGTTTTGTGCAGGAAGCCGGCGGGGTTCAGACATTGCCCGAGCTGTTGGAGCTGATGCGCCAGCGTCTTCCGTGGCGTCTGCTCATCGCAGGGGTCGCCGGCGTCCTTGCGATCTTGATTGCCGCAGCGGAGGTGAGCAACTGGGACCTGTTCCTGCGCTTCGTCTATCAGGTGCCGTATGGCGAGAGCGATCCCCAGTTCGGCAAGGACATCGGCTTCTATCTCTTCTCCCTTCCCGCCTATGTCGTCCTCAAAAATTGGCTGCTGCTGACGCTCGTCTTGAGCTTTCTCGTCGCCGGAGCGGTGTACTGGGTGCACGGCGACATCGAATTCAACGAGCAGCGCCGGTCGATCTCACCGACAGCCATCGCCCATGGCTCCGCTCTGCTCGGGCTCTTCTTCGCGGTGAAAGCTTGGTCTTATGGTCTCGACCGTTTTCTGCTGCTGTACGGCGACAATGGGGTAGTCGTAGGGGCGAGCTACACCGATACCCATATCGCGCTGCCCGTCCTCTGGCTGCTGGTCGGGCTCTCGGTCGTCGCAGCCCTTGCCTGTTGGGCCAATTTGCGGGTCCGCACCTACAAGCTTCCGGTAGCCGGGGCGGTGCTGGTCTTTGGCAGTTCCTTGGTGCTGGCTCTGGTGTTCCCCGCGCTGTTTCAGGTCGTGTTCGTGAAACCGAACGAGCTGCAGTTGGAGAAGCCTTACATCCAGCGGAACATCGACCTCACCCAACAGGCGTATAATCTCCATCAGATCACGGTCAAACCCTTCCCGGTGGAACAGAACCTCACCTTCCAGACGCTACAGGCCAACCAGGCGACCATTGACAACATTCGGCTGTGGGACTGGCAGCCGTTGATGGACACGTACGGTCAATTGCAGGAGATACGGACCTACTACAAGTTCCACGATGTGGATGTGGATCGCTACCATCTCGATGGCGCGTATCAGGGGGTGACGCTGTCGGCGCGCGAGCTCAAGCCCGCGCTCCTACCCCCCAATGCCCAGACCTGGGTCAACTGGCATGTGCTGTTCACCCACGGCAATGGGGCGGTGATGAGCCCGCTCGCCCGCAAGACCGGAGAAGGGTTGCCGATCTTCTACCTCCAGGACATCCCGCCGGTCGCCACCGGCGGCCCGCCGATCGACGAACCGCGCATCTACTTCGGGGAAGAGACCGACACCTACGTCATCGTCAAGGGGAGCACCCCGGAGTTCGATTACCCCAAGGGGACGGACAACGTCTACGCGACCTATGCGGGCGCGGGCGGGGTCGCCGTCGGCGGGATCGCTCGCAGAGCCCTCTTCGCGTGGTATTTCAAGGACCCGAACCTGCTGCTCACCAGCTATATCACCGGCGACAGTCGGATCATGTTCCGTCGTACCATTCAGGACCGGGTGCGGACGATCGCCCCTTTCCTCCGCCTCGACCGGGACCCCTACCTGGTGATCAGCGAGGGGCGGCTCTTCTGGATGCAGGATGCCTATACGACGAGTCGCTATTTCCCCTACGCGCAGACGCTTCCCGGCTTGGAGCTCAACTATATCCGCAATGCGGTCAAAGTCGTCATCGACGCCTACAACGGGACGGTAAGCTTTTACCTGGCGGATTCCTCGGACCCGATCGCCGCGACCTACCAGCGCATCTTCCCGGGGCTGTTCAAGCCATTGGCGGCCATGCCGCAGGACTTGCAAAAGCATATTCGCTACCCGGAGGATCTGTTCTTCATCCAGGCGCAAGTGTACCGGACCTACCACATGAACAGCGCCGAAGTCTTCTATAACCGCGAAGATCTCTGGCAGTTCCCGCGCCAGCCGACCGGCGGGGACGAGGCGACGATGGCCCCATACTATATCATCGTGCGCCTGCCCGGCGAACCGCAGGCCGAGTTTCTGCAAATGCTGCCGATGGTGCCGAGCCAGCGGCAGAACATGATTGCGTGGCTGGCCGCCCGCTCTGACCCGCCGGATTACGGCAAGCTGATCGTCTACGAGTTTCCCAAGGACAAGCTCGTCTACGGCCCCTTTCAGATCGAGGCGCTGATCAACCAGAACACCGAGATCTCCCAGCAGCTCTCGCTGTGGAACCAGATGGGCTCGCGGGTCATCCGAGGAAATCTGCTGGTGATCCCGATCGAGAACTCGATCTTGTATGTGTCGCCGCTCTATCTCCGTGCGGAGGCAGGACAACTGCCGGAGCTCAAGCGGGTGATCGCGGCGTATGGCGACCGTGTGGTCATGGACGAGACGCTCGCCGGGGCGCTGGCAGCGCTGTTCAAGGAAACCGCCCCGGCCGCCCCGCCCTCAGCCTCCCCGCCGGGGGCGCCAGCCAAAACCGCGCTCGCCGGCCCCGAGGCCGATCGGGCGCGGGAGGCGCTGAGCCACTACAACGGCGCTGTGCAGCAGCTGAAATCCGGTAACTGGGCCGGCTTTGGCGCGGAACTGGACGCGCTGCGACCACTCCTCGAGGAGTTGAGTCAGCACTCCGACGGTCATTAGCCCCCGCCGAAGCGCCCTTCATCGCCCGGGCCCACCTCCTCGTCGCGGAAAGGGCGGGGCGCGGTCCAACTTCGGAATATCGCCGGCGACGGCGCAGCGCTGGCGGCGGCCGCACATCCGCAGGATAATGCACCAACTCTTGGGCGGCGGAGTTAGAGGAACAGGCTGACCTGACGATCGCGCTCAGCCTTCTCTGCCGCGAGTGAAGATAATGAGACACCGAGGAGCCGAACGCCTTTCGCCACAGGAAAGAGAGGTTCGAGCAGCGCGTCGGCGAGCTCTTCCAGTTCGCTTCGGGTCTTGATCTGCGTCTGACCGGTGCGGCTTCGCGTGATCTGTCGGAAGTTCGCGAACTTGACCTTGAGCGTGACGGTACGCCCACGAATTCCCGGAGCGCTCGCAGTACCCCCAAACCTTGTCGATGATCTCTCGGAGAGCATCACGCGCGGTTTCGTAGGTGAAGAGATCGGCTGGAAACGTGTTCTCGGCGCCGATGGATTTCCGGATCCGATCCGCGCGAACGGGCCGCTCGTCGACGCCCCGCGCAGCCCAGTAATAGTAGGAGCCCGCTTTCCCAAAATGTTGCTGCAGGAAGGCCAAGGTCCGCGCCCTGAGATCGAGCCCGGTTTCGACCCCGAGCCCCTCCATCTTCTTGGCCGTCGCGGGTCCCACGCCGTGGAACTTCCTGACCGGCAAGGTCTCGACGAACACCGGCCCCATTTCGGGAGTGATGACGAAGAGGCCGTTGGGCTTGCGATGATCGGAGGCAAGCTTGGCGAGAAACTTGTTGTACGAGACGCCAGCGGAGGCTGTAAGGCCGGTTTCAGCTCGGATTTTCGCCCGGATCTCCTCTGCGATCTGCGTGGCGGAGGCGATCCCCTTTAGATTCTCGGTCACGTCGAGATAAGCCTCGTCGAGCGACAGCGGCTCGATGATTGGCGTGTGCTCGGCGAAGATGTCGCGGATCTGGAGGGAGACCGCTTTGTAGACGTCGAAACGCGGCCTCACGAAGATCAGTTCGGGACATTTTCGCTTCGCGGTGACCGACGGCATTGCGGAGTGCACGCCGAATTTCCGCGCCTCGTAGCTTGCGGCGGCGACAACGCCACGCGCTCGCGATCCACCGACGGCTACCGGTTTGCCGCGCAGCTGCGGATCGTCGCGCTGCTCGACGGACGCGTAGAACGCATCCATGTCGATATGGATGATCTTGCGCCGCTGCGCGGGCTCGGCCGACACGTCCTGGTTCGGCTTTTGGGTGGCGGGGTCAGACGCGGCCTGTTGCTCCGTCCTGGTTTACTGTATGGCGTAGAGTTTCCCATCGCGCTCTTCGATGCGGCCCGCCCGCTTGTGCCGGGCAAGGGCGGCGCCGACATGGTTGGCGCGAGCGCCCTTGCATGCAGCGGCGATTTCCTGCTGCGTCTTGCCGGTTGCCAGCGCAAGGACTTGGTCGCCGAGGTTCGACGAACTGCTTTTGCCGCTAGCGGCCTTTGCAGTCGTCGTGCCCGGGCGCCCGTGTCGTCGCGCTGGAGCGGCCGCCTTCGTTGCCGTAGTCGGCGTTCTGGCTGAGGCCGTCTTTTTTGCTTGCGCGCCCTTGCTGTAGCGAGCGAGCACCCGCTCGGTCGCCTCCAGTTCGCCGAGCTGATTAGCGAGCTTCTCGCGTTGCATGTCGACGCGCGCAAGCGCTTCGCTGATCCGCTGCTTCTTCCGGGTGATCTCGTCCAATGTCGACATTCTGTATCTCCGCGGCAGAGTATTGGTTGACCCAGATAGTCAATCTTTTCCGGCCTCTATCACTACGATGCCGACAGTGCAACGGCGGAATGCGCTGATTTACTGGATCGAGTAACTGTCGCTAGATGGCCCCAAAGTGTCCCAGCGAATGAGAAGGCGGTAATAGCCCAGGAGCGGTCGCCGGCGTTTGGCCCATCGGGCGAGAGAAATCGGCAGCGCTGTTCCACGTGACTCCTCGCTCGGGGAGACGGATTCGAAACTTCCGAGATGGACCGAGGGTTCGAATCCATTCCCTCCAGCGGCGGGATCG
>CAVOHI010000005.1:0-67971 GCA_963695605.1 uncultured Alphaproteobacteria bacterium
CTTCCGGATCGGCGCCTTCGCTGCGCTGCGCGTCGAGCTCGGCGTGTTTCGCCTCGAACGCGTCGGAAATGTATTTGAGGAAAATCGGACCGAGCACGACATGCTTGTACTCGGCCGCATCCATGTTGTTGCGCAGCGCGTCGGCCGCCTGCCACAGCTTCGCCTCGAAGCCCAGCGTCGCGCCATTATCCTTGCCGTTGCTCTTCGATCGCCCGCGCGCCATCATCGCCCCCTGGTCAACCTGGGCGCGGAATATACCATCGCCAACTTACGATTGCTTTATTCCGCCGCGATGGCGGGGCGTTCGCCCAGATGCTGCAGGCAGCGGTCGACCCAGAGCTTGGTCAGCTTTTCCTGGACGCCGTTTTGCGAGAGGCGGCGGCGCAGGGTGCGGAAATCGACGCGGTCCATCTCCTGGTCCTGGTTGAAGCAGGAGAAGACGACCGTCTCGGTGCCGGTCACCGGGTCGCGGTGGCGCTGCAGGCACTGCGCGCAGATCTCCTTCATCATGCACTGCATCGGCGAGTTGATCGACGCGATCGCGCGGTGGTCGGGGCGGAAATAGCGCTTCAAGCCCGCCTGGCGCGCCTCGGCGACGGCGGCCATCATGCCGTCCGAGCCGATCGCGATGATGCGGTCGACCGCCGAGAGCGGGATCGACACCGGCCCCAGTGCGCCCCGGCCATAGGCCTCGATCGCCTCGACGATGTTGCCGACAAAGGCGCGGTCCTGCGGCCGGCCCGGCGCGAAGCCCGGCGCCTCGTCGCAGCACCACACGACGCTGTCGGCGGCGTGCTCGATCTCCTCGACCTTGTAGCGGTCCTGCACGAGCTTGTAGCCGGCGAAATAGAGCACGCGCGAGCCGCGCGCGCGGAACGCCGCGCCGATCGAGAACAAGACGGCATTGCCGAGCCCGCCGCCGACCAGCAACACGGTCTCGCCCGAGGGCGTCTCGGTCGGCGTTCCGGTCGGGCCCATCAGGATCACCGGCTCGCCCGGCTTGAGGAGCGCGCAGAGGTCGGAGGAACCGCCCATCTCGAGCACGACCGTCGACAGCAGGCCCTCTTCCGTATCGATCCCGGCGCCGGTCAGCGCCAGCCCTTCCATCGCCAGGGTCGTGCCGTCGACCCGCGACGCCAGGCGCTCGTAATTCTGCAGCCGATAGAACTGGCCGGGCTTGAAGGCGCGCGCCGCGATCGGCGCCCGCACGACGACCTCGATGATGTTCGGCGTCAGCCGGACGATCTCGTGCACTCGCGGCGCGCAGCTCGTAATCGAGCCGCGCCATCAAGCTCGACCGGCGCGGGCGCCGACGGGGTGAGCCGCGCGAGCATGCGGCTGATCACCGGATAGCCCAGGGTCGCGCCGCCCATCGCCTTGACGACATTGCCGAAAAAGCTCGGATGCAGGTCGCCGAAAAAGCTGACCGCGCGCCCGTCGGGACGCAGATGCGTCAATACCCGCACCGCCGAGGGCTTGACGACCCGCTCGGGTGTCGCCGGGTTGCCGTCTTCGTCGAGCGCCCGGAAATAGCGGCCGTCGAGGACGATGTTCTCGGGATCTTCGCGGCCGAGCACGGTGTTCGGCTGGGTTCCGGCGGCGACGAGGATCGTGCGCGCCGGCAGCACGACCTCCTCGCCCGGCCCCTGGTTCGGGTCGGGGCGATGGCCGCCGACTTCCGTCACACTGTGCCGGGTCAGCCGCAACGCGGCGGCTTGGCCGAAGAGGTCGACATCGACCTCGACCGGGGTCAGAAGCTCCGCAAAGCGGATCCCCTCCTCCATCGCCTTCGCGACTTCCTCGTGGTTGAGGGTGTAGCTCGGCGAGTCGACGAGGCGCCGGCGGTAGGCGATCGTCACGCCGCCCCAGCCGTCGATCAGGTTGACGAGGCGCGGCGGGCGGCCTTCGCGGCGCGCGGCCTCGCGCTCGGCGCGGATCGCGCGGGCATGGTCGATGAATTCGGCGGCGACCTCGCGCTCCGGCGGCGTCCATTGCGCGCGCACCGCCTCCTCGCCGCGCTCGGCGACGAGGGTCTCGTAGCGCGACAGGAACTTCTCGACCTGGAGCGGGTAATAGGCCAGCGACTCGGTCGCCGTGTCGATCGCGGTCAGACCGCCGCCGATCACGACGACCGGCAGCCGCACGGTCAGATTGGCGATGCTGTCGGTCTTGGCCGCGCCGGTCAATTGCAACGCCATCAGGAAATCCGAGGCCTGCCGCACCCCCGGCGCGAGGCCGTTCTTCATCGGGATCACCGTCGGCCGGCCGGCGCCCGGCGCACAGCGCGACATGATCGAAGCCGAGATCGAACGCGCCGTCGATCGTGATCGTGCCGCCAAAGCGCACGCCGCCATACATCGCAAAACTCGCCCGCCGCTCGAGCAGCAGGCGCACGATCTTCAGGAAATTCTTGTCCCAGCGCACGGTGATGCCGTATTCGGCGACCCCGCCGAACCCCGCCATGACGCGGTCGTCGAGGCCTTCGACCAAGGTCGCGACATCGCGGATCGGCTCGAATGGACGCCGCGCGCCGTCGGGCGTGACGCCGCTGATCTCAGGCGGCAGAGGCTCGATCTTCAGCCCGTCGATCGCCGCGACGAAATGGCCGTCGTTCAGCAGGTGATGCGCGAGGGTGAAGCCCGCGGGCCCGAGGCCGACGACGAGCACCTTGTAGCCGCTGGCCGGCCGCGGCACGGGCCGCGCGAATGTTGAGCGGATTCCACCGCGTCAGCAGCGAATAGATCTCGAAACCCCAGGGGAGCCCGAGCACGTCCTTCAGGGTGCGGGTCTCGATCTGCGGGATGTCGACCGGGTCCTGCCGCTGATAGATGCAGGCCTTCATGCAGTCGTTGCAGATGCGGTGCCCGGTCGCGGCGCAGATCGGGTTGTCGACGGCGACGATGGCGAGGGCGCCGAGGCTGTTGCCGCGCGCCTTCACCAGGTTCATCTCCGAAATCTTTTCCTCGAGCGGGCAGCCTGCGAGGGTGACGCCGAAAACACTTTTCTTGAACGCGCCGTCCTTCTCCTTCAGCCCCTTCGAGCAGCTGTCCTTGCCCTGGTTGTGGCACCAGATGCAGTAATTCGCCTGATCGAGCGCACCGGTGAGATCGGTGCCGGCATCGGTCAGCGCAAAGCCGTCGCGGCGCCGCCATTCGTCCTCGGGCAGCCGCAGCATTGTGACCCCGTCGCGCTCGACGGTCTCGACCGGCACCAGGTGATGCGGGTCGAGCCGGTGCGGCACCTTGAACAGCACACCGCGCCGGTGCTTGCGCCCGCCTTCGGGGGACAATGTCGCCCACGCGGCATAGCGCTGCGCGATGGCCAGCGCCTCCGCATTGCCGGCCTCGTTCTCGAGCCAATCAGCGACATGCCCGGCGTAACGACGCTCCCATTGCGGAATCGGTTCACCGGGCGGCGCGCCCATGAGCCGGTCGAGATCACGGGCCAACCCAGGCCCGTCGATCGCCACGGCGTCGGCTTCCTTGACTCCCTTGACGGCGCGGCGCTGAACGAACAGCCGTTTGACCGAATAGAGCGGCGCCAGCTCGTGATGGCGCGATTGAAGTTCCCGGACCTCGGTCCCGATGCCGAACAGCCCGCCGACAAAATCTTCCAGATGCGGCGCGAGATCGACCAGCAAGTTCGATTCCTCGAGCCGCTCGATGGCCTCCGGAGCACGCCGTGCCGTCATCAGCCGGTCATGCAGACCGACATCGGTTTCGGCCAAGTGGGCAACAAATGCTCGATCGAGGCGCACGAGGCCGTCGTGGTCGTAAAGATCGGCGAAATCGAGCCCGTGCTGGAGGACGAGGTTGGTCATCGGGACAACAATGCGACGGCGGGCCGCGCCCTCAATTCTCGTTGATCGGTGGAGATGCAGCGACACCCCCTAAATTGGGTCGATTGCCCGCTAATAAAGAAGAGCAGACCCGGAGGCTGCCATGCTTTGCTTACGTTTCAGCGATATCAGAATCTCCTTGGGGCTGGAAGAATGTCGTGCGTCCTTCGAGGCCTCGCTTCGCGAGGCGCCTCCGGATGAGGTATTTATCTTAATGTCATCAACAACATGCCTCATGACGAGGAGCGGCCCGGCACGGCCGGGCCGCGTCTCGAGCACGCACTACGCCCAGTGCAGTGCGATTCTTACTCTCCGCTCAGCCCATCCTACGCGCCCGCGACCGAGCCTTCACGGAATTGTCACCGCACTGTTGCACGCTTGTTGCATTATTGAACCGTAACGGCGGTTCGGCAGCAAGGGCGAGGGCATGTCTGGGAACGGGTTCGACTATGATCTTTTGGTGATCGGTTCCGGGCCGGCCGGGCAGCGCGCGGCCATCCAGGGCGCGAAGCTCAACAAGAAAGTCGCGATCGTCGAGAGACGGACCGTGCTCGGCGGATGCAGCGTCAATCTCGGCACGATCCCGTCCAAGACCTTGCGCGAGGCGGCGCTTGAACTTTGCGGGTATCGCTCGCGCGCGTTTTACGGCGCCTCCTATACCGTCAAGCAACACATCACGATGCAGGACCTGCTGTTTCGCACCGACCGGGTGATCCAGCACGAAATCGATGTCACCCGGCATCAGCTGATGCGCAACGATGTCGAGCTGATCGCGGCGACGGCGTCCTTCGTTGCCCCCGACGCCCTCCGCCTCGACTATGTCGATGACGCTACGTCCCGCACGGTCAGGGCAAAAAAGATCGTCATCGCCGCCGGGGCGGAAACCACCCGCGCCCCGAACATTCCGTTCGACGGCGAACGGATTTTCACCAGCGACGACATCCTGCAGCTCGACCGGCTGCCGCGGACCCTGGCGGTTGTCGGAGCCGGTGTGATCGGATGCGAATATGCCAGCATCTTTGCCGCTCTCGGCGTCCGGGTGACCCTGATCGACAAGCGCGACCGGCTGTTGCCGTTTGTCGACCACGAAATCGTCGATGAGTTCTGCCATCACCTGCGGGAAAACCGGGTCACCCTGCGGCTCAACGAGAGCGTCGGCGGGTTGGAGATTATCGAAGACGAGCACGGCCCGCGCGTCAGGCTGCACCTCGACAGCGGCAAGACCATCATTGCCGAGAAGGCGCTCTACTCGGTCGGCCGGACCGGCGCCACCAGCAAGCTCAACCTGGCGGAGGCCGGCCTGGCGCCCGACAACCGCGGTCGGCTGGTCGTCGATGAGCACTATCGTACCCAGGTTCCTGGCATCTACGCGGTCGGCGACATGATCGGGTTCCCGGCGCTCGCCTCGACGTCGATGGAGCAAGGCCGGCTGGCGGTGTGCCACTCCTTCGGGGTCAAGGCGCAAAGCGTCCCCGAGCGTTTCCCATACGGGATCTACGCGGTCCCCGAAATCTCGATGGTCGGCAAGAACGAAGAGGAGCTGAGCGAAGCCGCCATTCCTTACGAAATCGGCAAGGCACGCTATAAGGAGATCGCCCGCGGCCAGATCCTCGGCGATGTCACCGGGCTCCTGAAGCTGATCTTTCACAGCGAAACCCGACAGCTCCTCGGCGTCCATATCATCGGCGAGGGGGCGAGCGAGCTGATCCACATCGGGCAAGCGGTATTGTCGTTTGACGGAAAAATCGATTACTTCATCGAGACGGTATTCAATTATCCGACTTTAGCGGAATGCTATAAGGTAGCGGCGTTCGACGGCATCAACCGGCTCGGTATATTTGAAGAAGAGGTGTCGAGTGTGTGAAACCGCACCGGTAGGCTATTGCTCGCCCGACAATGCTTTAGGAATTCTCGTGCTACGGGGCGAATCCAGGGTACTTTAGGCCTTTACCCCTTGACATCCATGCAGATAGCCCTATTTGGGCGCATATGCTCTTAACTAAGGCGCTGGCGCGCGAGGCCCGCGTACCAAGGCCTATGTCGCCGTGCTGGCGGGCGTCCATTTCATGGCCGAAACCGCCAGCCTCCTGGACCCCGACAAGGTCGTGCTGCGCCCCGATCTCAAGGCCGGGTGCTCCCTTGCGGCCTCGATCACGGCAGCCGATATCAGGCTCTTGCGCGAGCGCTATCGGGGCGTACCGATCGTGACCTACGTCAATACCTGGGCCGCGGTCAAGGCTGAGTTCGACATCTGCTGCACCTCGGCGAACGCAAAGGAAATCATCGAGGCGCTCGGTGTGCCGGGCGTCATCATGCTGCCGGACGAGTATCTGGCGCGTAATACCGCGGCGCAGACCTCCGTTGAGATCATCGCCTGGAAGGGGCATTGCGAGGTGCATGAGCGGTTTACTGCGGCGGACATCCGGAGCCTGCGCGAGAGCCACCCAGGCATCACCGTGCTCGCCCATCCGGACTGCCCTCCCGAGGTCATCGCCGAACGCGACTTCACCGGATCGACCGCGGCGATGGCGAGCGGGCACGCGCGATTGCGGCGAGCAGCTAGCGTATACCTACCTCCTCACATATGCGCCGGTGGCGCACGGCGAGGGACCCATGCCGTTCTCGAAAGTGACGGGCGATCTTCCCAAGATCATCGCGAATCACGAGCGTCTCTATGAAGGTAACTTGACGTTTTATTTTCGCATATTGTTCTTTAAGTCGAGCAATATCCATAATCCCTACCACAATTTTCGACACATGCTGCATGTGTTATGGCTGTGTCACCAGGCATGCCGCTACTATCAAAACCGGATCACTCCGCGCCAGATGCGAAACCTGCTTATCGCTGCGCTGTTCCATGACTTTGATCATCCCGGACATCCTCACCCAGGCGAGAACGATCCCGATCGGGTAAACATCCCGATCGCAATCGCCGGCTTGCGGCGATACGTAATGTCTGCCGATCGTGCTTTTCTTCCACAGATCGAAGCACTGATCGAGGCGACCCACTACCCGTACAAAATCGGCAGCGACAAGCTCGATCTTCTCGGGCAGATAATCCGTGACGCAGATCTCGCTCAAGCGCTCAGCCCAGCCTGGATTCAACAGGTCGTCTTCGGTCTGGCACAAGAATGGGAAGTGTCACCATTTGAGGTATTGAAAGGCCAGGGATCGTTTCTTGCCGGCCTTTCGTTCTCCACGTGCTGGGCGCAGCAGCTGTTTCCCCAGGAACTCATTCAAGCAAAGATCGAGGAAGTTGAACAGCTGCTGCGGCTGCTTGAGACAGCGCCAGCCAGCGCAGCTGGCGATTAGCGTCCGACTACGACAGTCGAGAGATCATTAGGTCCAACACGCACCCGGTGGCGACGATTTTGAGCGATCTCGGGCTCTGAGGAGCCCGCGGAAGCTTCGGATTACTCTTCGATGCTAAACGGCGGTAGGACCGAGGTCAGTTGCGGCAACGGCGTGCAGGAGGGCGCGCATGTCGGTGGTGCGCTTCGCTCCGAACGCCTTCTCGAATTGCCGCTGCGCTTGCACCCATCCCTTCATCCCCGCCTGAAAACGGGCTTCGCCGGCCGCGGTCACCCGCAGCTCTTTGCTCCGGCGATCGCGGCTGCCCTGTTCGACGGCGATCAGGCCGTCGCGCTCCAGCGGCAGGATGTTCCGGCCGAGCGTGGTTCGGTCCATCACCATCTCTGCGGCGAGGGCATTGATCGTCATCGATCCTAACCGCCGCAGCTTCGCGAGAATTGAAAACTGCGTCGTGCGCAGCCCGCTCGGCGCCAGGAAGTGATCGTAGAACTGCGTAATGTGCCGCGCGGCCTGACGCACCGCGAGACAGTTGCAGTCCTCCGGTCCCGAATGAACCCGCCTCGCCATCGTAATCCCCTTTCCTTGACATCCGTGTATCTACTCCTATATAGGCGCGCATGCTCTTAATTTCAATGCCTTGAGCGCAGCGCCGCGCATGCCGGAGACCGGGCGGTGTGAGCGGGTACTGCCGGAACCTATGAGGAGGCAGCGGTGACGGAAATCCCCTATCGTATCGCCCTGATCGTCGGGGCAGGTTCGGGTATCAGCGCGTCGTTCGCGCGAGGGCTCGCAGCGGCCGGCCTTCGCGTCGGACTGGCGGCGCGCAATGCCGAGAAGCTGACGCCTCTCGCCAGCGGAAATAGGCGCCGAGACCTTCGCCGTCGACGCGTCTGATCCAGCTGCGGTGGCCCGCTTGTTCGCGGAGGCGGATAACCGGCTCGGCGAACCCGATGTCGTGCTCTACAACGCCAGCGCCCGCGCGCATGGTCCGATTGCCGAGCTCGACCCGGAAGCCGTGCGCAAAGCGATCGAGATCTCGGCATTTGGCGGGTTTCTCACTGTCCAGCAGGCGGCCCGTCGCATGATCCCGCATGGCCGCGGCGCGATCCTGCTGACCGGCGCCAGCGCCAGCGTGAAGGGGTATCCGCACTCGGCGGCGTTCGCGATGGGCAAGTTTGCGCTGCGCGGCCTGGCGCAGAGCACGGCGCGCGAGTTGGGACCGAAAGGCATCCACGTCGCCCATTTCGTCATCGATGGCGGCGTGCGCAGCGCGAGGCGGCCGGATCCGGCGGACCGTCCCGACAGCACGCTCGATCCCGACGCGATCGCGCAGACTTATGTCGAGGTACTGCGGCAACCGCGCAGCGCCTGGTCTCTGGAGGTCGAGCTGCGGCCCTGGGTCGAGACCTTCTGACGGCCGGCCAAGATGACCGAGCAGTCTACCCCCTATGTCGGTCGCTCGCTGCGCCGACGAGAGGATCGCAAATTCCTCACTGGGAAGGGGCGCTATGTCGACGACATAGCCCTGCCCGGCATGCTTTATCTGGCGATCCTGCGCTCGCCACATGCGCATGCTCGGATCACCGGCATAGATCTCTCTGCAGCGAAGGCCGCCGCCGGTGTGCGTTTGGCACTAGCTGGCGCCGATCTCTGCGGAAAAATCGGCGACATCAAGCCCAACTGGGTCATTCCCGGTACCGTGGTGCCTCACCGTCCGGTAGTGGCCGTGGATCGGGTTCGTTTTGTCGGGGAATGCGTCGCGCTTGTGCTCGCCGAGACGCGCGAGGCGGCCTGGGACGCACTGGAACTTGTTGATGTCGTTTATGAAGCGCTGCCTGCCGTGATCAACGAAGAGGCAGCTATTGCCAACGGCGCTCCGCAACTGCACGAAAACGTTCCGAACAACATCACGACATATTTCAAGACCGGCGGCGGTGACTACGCCGCGGCGGCTCGCCAGGCGGACCAGGTGCTGCGCCTGCGCCTCGTCAACAACCGGCTGATTCCGACCTGCCTCGAAACCCGCACCATTCTGGCCGAGCCCAGCGTCGATGGCGGACTGACGCTTTATTTGCCGAGCCAGGTGCCGCACATGCACCGGCGCTGGATCGCTGAAACCGTCGGCATTCCGGAGCATCGATTGCGCATTGTGGCGCCGGATATCGGCGGCGGTTTCGGCGCAAAGATGCACCTCTATCCCGAGGAGCTGCTCTGTGCCTGGCTGGCCCGCGAGCTGAAATTTCCGGTCAAGTGGTGGGAGTCGCGATCGGAAAGCCACCAGGCGACTAGCCATGGCCGGGCGCATACCGAATTGGTCGAAGTAGCCTTTCGCAATGACGGTCGCATTCTTGGCATGAAAGTCGAGACGCTGGGCAATGTCGGCGCCTATTTGTCTAATATGGCGTCGGGCGGCCCAACGATGTCCGTTAGCTACGGCACCGGCACATACAAGATCGAGAATTTCGAGGCCGTGGCGAAGGTGATCCTCACCAATACGGTGCCGGTCGATGCCTATCGCGGCTATGGCCGGCCGGAGGCCGCCTACATCGCCGAGCGGACGATCGAAGCAGTCGCTCGCCATTTGGATCTCGACGCCGTTGAAGTGCGGCGGATCAATTTCGTGCCGCAATCCGACTTTCCGTATCGCCCTTACGGCAGCCGGTCAGCGATCTATGACAGCGGTGATTACCAGGGCTGTCTCGATAAGGCCGTCACGGCTTTCGACTACACTGGGCGGCGCGAGGAACAACAGCGTCTGCGCGCCACCGGGCGTTACCGCGGCATTGGCGTTGCCGCCTATACCGAGATGTGCGGCATGGCGCCCTCGCGCCGGCTCGCCGCCAACGGCTTCGACCGCGGCGGCTGGGAGAGCGCGCGCATCGCAATCGATTCAAGCGGCCGCGCGACATTGTATTCGGGCTCGATGAGCCAGGGTCACGGGCACGCGACTGTGCTGGCGCAGATCGCCGCCGATGTCCTGCAGATGCCGGTCGAGAACATCGACGTTGTGCAAGGCGACACGAAGCAGGTCCAGGCCGGGCACGGCACGTTCAATTCGCGTTCGATGCCGGTCGGCGGATCTGCCGTCCACGTCTGTGCCGGACGCATCGTCGAGAAGGCGAAGAAGATCGCCGCCGAGATGATGGAGGTGGCGGCCGAGGACCTCGCCTATGAAGGCGGCAGCTTTGTCGTTCCCGGAACGGGGGTGGCGCCGCTCGCTTTCGCCAAGGTCGCGCGGATGGCCTATGTCGGTCACGTCCTGCCGAAGGGCATCGAACCGGGTCTGGACGAGACCCTGTTTTACGACCCGACCGGCATGGGCGCGCCGTCGGGCGTGCACATTGCCTATGTCGAGGTCGATCCCGACACCGGCATGGTCGAGATCCTCGACTACGTCGCCGTCGACGACGCCGGGACGATCATCAATCCGTTGCTCGCCACCGGACAGATCCATGGCGGCGTGGTCCAGGGCATCGGGCAGGCGCTTTACGAGGAGGTTTGCTACGACCGCGACAGCGGCCAGCTGCTCACCGGCTCGTTGCTCGATTACGCCGTTCCGCATGCAGACTCGCTTCCGAATATCCGCTCGCAATTCCAGCAGACGCCATCCCCGACGAACCCGCTGGGCGTCAAGGGGATCGGCGAAAGCGGCTCGATAGGCGCACCGCCGACGATTGTGCACGCGGTGCTCGATGCGCTGGCGCCATTCCGTATCGGGCATCTCGACATGCCATTGACCCCGCAGAAGATCTGGGCCGCGATCCGCGACGCTAGAGCGGAAGGAGGCCAGTAGCCTCTTCCGCGCGCGGCACGGCAGTTCATCCCCGCTGCCAACACAACCGCAAATGCCACTCAGGAGAAGAACGATGGGCGCAGAGAAATTCTTGGTGACCGGCGCGACCGGCGAGACCGGCCGCTACACGGTCCAACGTCTTCTGGAGAAGGGGCATGCCGTCCGCGCGCTGGTCCACAAGGAGGACGAGCGTTCCGAGGCGCTGCGGGGCACGGGCGCGGAGGTCGTGGTTGGTGACCTCTTGGAGCACGACGACGCCATCCGAGCGACGGCCGGGACCACCGCCGCCTATTTCTGTTATCCGGTTCGCCCCGGGCTCATCCAAGCGACGGCTTACTTCGCGGACGCGGCCAAGCGGGCGGGTCTCAAGGCCGTTGTCAACATGTCGCAGATCTCGCGCGGGAGGATTCCAAGAGCCACGCGGCACGCGATCATTGGATCGCCGAACGCGTCTTCGACTGGTCGGGCGTGCCCGGTCGTCCACCTCCGTCCGACATTCTTCGCGCAGTGGCTGCTCTATCCTTTTCGCGCGTGACCATTGTCGAAGATGGCATCATCGATCTGCCCTATGGCGAGGGACGCCATGCTCCGATCGCGGCGGAGGACCAGGCTCGGCTCATTGCGGCCATCCTGGCGGAGCCGGCGGCCCATTTGGGCAAGACCTACACACTGCATGGCCCGATTGAGCTGGATCAGGCCGGAATCGCCGCGGCCGTCAGCGAAGTGCTGGGCCGAACGATCACCTACCGGCCACTGACCGTCCCTCAGATATCGCGAGCGTCTGGAGAAGGCTGGATTGCAGGAGTTTATGATCCAGCATTTCTGCGCCATCGCCCTCGACTATCAGAACGGCGTCTTCGCGGGCAAAGACAAGATCATCGCCGAAGTGACCGGCCAACCGCCGATGACCGTGCAGGAGTTCGTGAATTTGCACCAAAACGCCTTCAAGGCGGTGAGCGCCGCAGCCTGACGCTTTGCCGTTAAATGCAGCCTTTTTGGACGAGCAAATCGGCGGCGCACCACATTACGCTCGAGCGGGAGCCGGCCGGTGATCCGCACCCGACGGCTCCGCCAACCTCACCAACAGGATCGAAACTGTTATGACTCATCCGTCCACCGTCCGCCGACTAATACAGGTGGAACACGTCGCAATCGAAGCGACAAAGCCGTACGAAGCCGTCAAGGCGGCGCTCGAAGCGTTGGTGCCGCCACTCGATCCCGCAGTATCAGAGGCATTGCGGCGAGGCGACATCGTGCGAGCCAATGAGGCATTGTACCGTGGCCCGGAGCTGGCGATCTTCAGCGCCCGGGATCACGGCGGATTGCTGCGTACGGCCGGCCTTGTGCGCAAGACCGTGCAGTACGAGATCGGCAATCCGCTCACCGCCACCGAGATGACGCGGCACCAGCTGCCGGCCGCGCTGTACGCGCCGCTGCGCGTCCTGCTCTATGAAAATGAGGCCGGCCGCGCGGTCTTCGAATACGACCGGCCCTCCTCACTGTTCGGCCAGTTCGGCGACGAGCGAGTGACCGCGGTCGGGCGCGAATTGGATGCAAAGCTTGAAAGCGTGCTGGTCAAAGCGGCCGGCTGAAGAAGAGAGTAATGATTATGAGAATTGAAGATTTAGTCGCCTTCGTCACTGGGGCCAATCGCGGTCTCGGTTTGGCTTTTGCAAAAGAATTGCTCGGCCGCGACGTGAAAAAGCTCTACGCCGGCGTACGCAACCCAGACGCCGTCGATCTGCCGGGGATTATCCCAGTCAAGTTCGACGTAACGGATCCTGCGGCTGTGAGTGCGGCGGCACGCCGCTGCAGTGACGTGACGCTATTGATCAACAACGCCGGGATCGGGCGAGTTGATGCCAGTGCGCTCGATCCGGCGGTGATCGACAACGCGCGTGAGTTTTTCGAAACCAACTTCTACGGGATTATTCGCGCAAGTCAGGCATTCGCGCCGGTGCTGTCAAGAAATGGCGGCGGGGCGATCGTTAACGTGCTGTCCGATGTCACCTGGTTTGCACCACCAATGCTGACCGCCTATGCGGCCACGAAATCCGCTGCGTGGAGCTTCACCAACGCATTGCGGATCGATGTGCACGACAGGGGTATTCAGGTGCTCGCCCTGCATGTCGGTTTCGTGGATACCGCCCTGACCCGGGGCCTCGATGTGCAGAAGAGCGACCCCCAACAGGTCGCCGCCCGCACCCTCGACGCGCTCGAGCAAGGGCAGGAGGAAGTGCGCGCCGACGAGCAAACAGAGGCGCTGAAGCGGAGCCTGTCGACCGAACAGCCCTGTTATCTGAACCCACCCGTTGGGATGCGTGCTTCTTAAGATCTGACACGAAACCACACCTGCCGGCGTTTGCGGCCGGGTATGTCATCGGATGGAAGCGAAACATGAACCAGAGACAGACGATTCCGGAGACGTTTCTCGGCGTCGGCTACAGCCGAGACCGGGCCGGACTCCCACTTGAAGCGGTGCGTGTTCCCGTCCCGCAGCCGGCGACCGACGAGGTGTCTGATCCGCGTCGCGGCCTCGTCGCTCAACCCGCTGGAATACAAGCTGGCCGAGCTTAATTTCATGGGGCGGACGCCCCCCGTCGTTCTGGGTCTCGACCTGTCCGGCGTCGTCGTCGCCGCGGGCCAACGCGTGCGCGGCGTGGCTGTCGGCGACGCGGTGGCCGCGATGGCGGATTTGAACGGCGATGGCGGCTGGGTCGCCGGAGGGAGCGGAGGCGAAGGCAGCTATGCGCGTGGCACGGGAGTTCCTGACGGTCCGCAAGCCGCAACCCCTGAGCTTCCGCGATGCGGCGGCGCTGCCGATGTGCTTCCTGTCCGCTTTCGCGGGCCTTTACCGGCACCGTCCAGGCCGGCGACACGGTGTATATCCCGGGCGGTGGGGGCGGCGTCGGGCATCTCGCCGTGCAGATGGCGGCGCGCGCCCTGGGGGCCGGACTGGTCATCAGCAGCGGCAGCACGCCGCAATCGATCGCACTGACCCGGCAGTCCGGCGCGCATCACGTTTTCGACTACAAGCGCGACGACATCGCCGCCGAAATCGCGAAGCTGACCGGTGGCCGGGGCGTCGACCTCGTCTTCGACGCCACTTACAGCGAGGCGGGCTTCGTCGAGACCGCAAAGACCGTCCGGCAGGGCGGCAGCTGGATCGTGCTCGGCGTCGGCCCCGGAAAAACGACACGCTTGGTCGAAACCGACAGCCCGGTCGACTGCCATCCTGGCTGAGCGCGGCGCCAAGCATGTCAACGTCAACCTGCTGCGCTACTTCTCCGAACCCGCGACGCTCGACAGCGAGGCGAAGGCCTTTCTCCAGCGCGGGATGGCTCTGGCGATGGAGTGGGCGACGCAGGGACTGGTGGTCCCGCACGTCGCCAGGACCATCGACAGCACCGTTGAGGCGATCAATGCCGGACTGCAGTCGCTGAAGGCGGGCCGTGGCACGCTGGGCAAGGTGGCGGTCATCGTGGATCGCGACCTGGCCGCGGGGAAGTGACGGACGGTCGGCTGTTTTCACACGGTGAATGTTTGATTGATGCGATCGCCTCAGAACAGGAGTGAAGTCGATGGAAGAAGCCCCCGTCGTCCGCGAGGAGAAGGGGCCGGTCTCGGTGCTCACAATGCAATACCGGCCGTACAATCTGCTTGGTCCGACCCTGCTCGGCACAATCGCCGACGAGATCGGCGCGGCCCGCGACGCCGGCAGCCGAGCAATCATCCTGCACAGCGGTCTGCGCCACTTCTCCGCCGGCGCTGACGTCGCGCAGTTCAGCGCACGAATCGAGCAGGGCGGCCGCAGTCAATCGGCGATCGGCGGCGTTGATTTCCTGAAATTGCTCGAATTGCTGCCGATCCCGATCGTTGCCAGCGTGCACGGCGTCTGCCTCGGCGGCGGGTTCGAATTGGCGCTCGCCTGCGACTACATTGTCGCGGCCAGCTCGGCCAAGATCGGCTCCGTCGAGGTCGCGCTCGGGCTGCATCCACTGCTCGGCGGCATCCAGCGCCAGGTGCAGCGCGCCGGCGCAATGCGCGCCAAGGAAATTTCGATGCTCGGGCGCCGCTACGACGCGGCGACATTGGAGCGCTGGGGTCTCGTCAATCTCGTCGTCGCCGACGACGCGCTCGAGGAGGCGACGATGACGATCGCCCAGGAACTGGCGCACGGGCCGACCGTCGCGCATGCGGCGACGAAGCGCCTCGTGCACATCGCCGTCAATCAGGGGGTGCTCGCGGCCGACGAGGCGATGGCCGAGATCCAGAAGCCGATCTGGGCCTCCGAAGACCTCAAGATCGGTCTGGCCTCGTTCCGCGAGAACGGTCCCGGCCTCGCCAAATTCACGGGGCGCTGACGTGAGCGGCCCCCTCTCCGGCATCCGCGTCGTCGATTTCTCGCGCGTGCTCGCCGGTCCGCTCTGCGCCCGCACATTGCTGGACCTTGGCGCCGAGGTCATCAAGATCGAGCCGCCGCGTCCCGACGTGTCGCGCTTCGCGTTTCCCTCGACACCGGGCATGTCGGGCTACTACGCGCAGCAGAACGCCGGCAAACGCAATGTCAGCATCGACCTGAACGTGCCCGGCGCCCGCGAATTGGCGTTGCGCCTGTGCGACACGGCGGACGTCGTTGTCGAGAATTTCCGCGCCGGCACACTGCGCTATTTCGGGCTCGACTATGAGACGCTTGGCTGCCCGCAACCCGCGGCTGATCTACGCCTCGATCACTGGCTACGGACAGGGTGGGCCATGGCAGGGCCGCATGGCCTATGCGCCCACAGTGCAGGCCGAAGCCGGGTTCACCCACAACAGCCTGCGCCATTACGGCAAGGTCCTCGGCGAGCCGCGCACCGACAGCCTGTCGCATGCGGATGTCTATGCGGGACTGCAGGCCGCGGTTGCAATCCTTGCGGCATTGCACCGGCGGGAGACGACGGGCACTGGTCAGTATATCGACGTCGCAATGGCGGCGACATTGATGGCGGTCAACGAGCGCGCGCATGTCGATCTGAACGATGCCGATCTCGGCGACGAGCCGGCGATCCTCGGGGCGACCGACTGCCCGTTCTTCACGGGCCCAGGCGGCGAGCACTTCACAGTGGCGACGAGCCTCGTCGGCTCGCGCACATTTCCGTCCTATTTGCGGGCAATGCGGCGCGCCGACCTCGCCGACGATCCGCGTTTTGCGACGGCGGCAGCGCGCCGGGAAAATTTCGCCGAACTGCATCGCATCGTGCAGAACTGGATTCTGACCTTTGCCGATGTCGGCGCTCTCGACGCACAATTGGACGAGGCCAAGATCGCGTTCGGCGAAGTGCGCTCGCTGAAGCGGCTCTCCGAAATGGAGTGGGCCGAATATTGGGATGCGGTCCAGGAGGTTTCCGACCGCAACGGCGGCAGCTACCGTCTGCCCGGCCGTCCCTGGCGCTTCTCGGACGAGAAACTCGATCCGCTCGGTGAGCCCGCCTTTCAAGGCGAGCACAACCGCCCCGTCCTTGCCGAGCTCGGCTTCAGCGACAACGAAATCGACGCCCATGTCGCCTCCGGCGCACTCGTCAGCGCGTCGCTCCCGAAAGCGGTCATTGCGAATAAGCGGCAGCTCGTTTCTTCGCCGGTGACTGACATCCGGCGACACATGGAGCACGAAACATGACTCAATCCGAGACGCACAACACGCACCCTTCCGTGCAAGACGTAGCCGTCATCGTTGGCGGCGGTCCTGGCATCAGCGCAAGCTGCGCTAGGCTGTTTGCGCAAAACGGCATGCGGGTCGGCATCGCAGCCCGGAACCCGGACAAACCGGTGCTGCAGAATCTGGATGGGACCCATGGCGTGCGCCGGTACGCGTGCGATGCAAGCGAACCAGCGGCCGTGGCGATGCTGTTCCAGAATATTGTTCGCGACCTTGGGGCTCCCACGCTTGTCGTGCACAACATCGATGGCCGGGTTCCCGGCATTTTTGGCAAGGAGATCACCGAAGCCGAACCGAGTATGGCATTCGACACGCTTCGGAACTCGGCGTTCAGCGCGTTTCTGGTGGGTCAACAGGCCGCCCAACTCATGCGCGAAAACAGACCCAATGCCAGCGGTACAAAAGGGACAATCATCTTCACGAACGCCAGCGCAGCGCTTAAAGGCTACCCGACGAGCGGCGCCTTTGCCATGGCGTGTCATGCCAAGTCCGGGCTCGCACAGAGCATGGCGAGGGAACTGATGCCGCAGGGTATCCACGTTGCCAATGTGCCGATCGACGCGGCGATCGGTTGGACTCAGGAAGACGGAACCCGCGCGCACCGTCGGGCGGGTACGACGGTCGACGACAACATGGCTGACCCGGACCGCATCGCGGAAACCTATCTGCAGCTGCACCGTCAGCATCGATCGACTTGGGCGTTCGAAATCGTGCTGCGGCCGTGGCTGGAGAAATGGTGACCCGCATTTTCGCGAAGTTAACTCTTAAGCCCGGAAAACCAGAAGGAACTCGCTATGACCCTCTCACCTAATGTCATCGATGGCCTCCCTTATGTGGAGGGTGTTCTCAACTACCTCGCCCCGATGGCCGAAAGGCCGATGAATTTGGCGTACGATCCACCTCCCGGCGTGCCGCGGTCGAGCGGCATGCCCGAGCCGCACCGCGTGATGATTTACGATGCCCGGCCGTTAGCAGGGCGCCTGTCGCTCGACAGCGAAGGTCTTGCTGTAGTCAAGCACGACAGCGGGGTCCGCGACTTTTATGACGAGGACGAACTGGCTCGAATCTATTACCCCGAAGCCGAGCGCCTCGTCGCCGAAGTCACCGGCGCCACTCGGGTACTGGTATTCGACCACACGGTGCGCCGCCGCGTCCGGGGCGGCGTCGACCGGTCGGCTGGGACGCCGCGTCAGCCGGTCACGGCCGTCCACAACGACTATACGATCAAATCCGGCCCGCAACGCGTCCGCGATCTGATGGGCGAGGAGGCTGAAGAGCTGTTGAGGCACCGGTTCGAAATCGTCAATGTGTGGCGTCCGATCCGCGGGCCGCTGCGCGATGCACCACTCGCCGTCTGCGACGCGACGACCGTCGCCTTTACGGACTTTGTCCCCTCCGATTTGGTCTATCGCGATCGAACCGGCGAGATCTACCGCGTCACATACAACCCGGCCCACCGCTGGTTCTACGTACCCGAGATGCAGGCAGACGAAGCGATCCTGATCAAATGCTACAATTCGGCCCCGGATAAGCCAAGGTTCACCGCCCACTCCGCCTTTGAAGACCCGACCGCCCCAGCCGACGTGCTGCCCCGCGAAAGCATCGAACTGAGAACTCTAGTTTTTCACGTCTAGATCCAGGCATGACGTGGCGTGATCGCGCGTTGATGAAATCAACGCGCAGATCGCAATTCGCGGCTGGGCGGATCGTCTTTTCCTAAGCCGCTCCGGCTCCGATCAGCTGCTCGACGGTGATCGGAAAGCGGCGAACGCGAACCCCAGTCGCGTGCCAGACCGCGTTGGCGACTGCGCCGGCCGAGCCAGTGACTCCGATTTCGCCCACGCCCTTAATGCCGAGCGCGTTCACATGCGGGTCGTGCTCTTCGACCAGGATGGCCTCGAGCGACGGCACGTCGGCGTTAACCGGCACGTGGTACTCGGCGAGGTTCGCGTTCATGACCCGGCCTGACCGCGGATCCAGCACGGCCGCTTCGTGCAGCGCGAAGGAAACACCCCAGATCATGCCGCCGTAATATTGGCTGCGCACGAGCCGCGGGTTGATGATGGTGCCGGCCGCGAAGGCGCCGACCAGGCGCGTCGCCCGGACCTGTCCCAGCTCCGGGTCCACCTTCACCTCGGCGAACACGGCGCCGTGCGCGTACATGGCGTAGGGCTTCTCCGCGAACGGATCTCCGCCGGCGCTGCCGCGCCCCTCGATCTCGGCGAGGCCGGCGCGGCTCAGGATGTCGGCATAGCTCTCGCTGCGGCTGTCGTCGTCGCGCCGGTAGAGGCGGCCGCCACGCGCCAGCACGCCGGCATTGCCGGCAGCCGAACAGCGGCGAGCGTTCGTCGCCCATGGCCAATTCCGCCAGCTTGGCGATCGCGTCGGCGCCGGCGCCGTGAATCGCCATGCCGGCGGTCGCGGTGTGCGACGAACCGCCGGCAATTCCCGCATCCGGCAGGTCGGAGCTGCCGGCCCGGAACTCCAGTTGCTCGAGCTCGAGACCGAGGCTGTCCGCGGCGATCTGCGCGAGCGCCGTCCAGGCACCCTGGCCCATGTCCTGGGCACCAAGCTCGACGAGGCCGGTGCCGTCGCGCCGCAGGACGGCCCTGGCCTGGCCCTGGAACATGATGGCCGGGAAGGTCGCGGTGCCGACACCCCAGCCGACCAGCAGCCCATTCTCGTCACGCATCTGTCGTGGCGCCAGCGGACGCCTCTGCCCAGCCAAAGCGCGCCGCACCCTGCGCGTAGCACTCCCGCAACGCCTTGGAGGAGAACGGCTTGCCGGAAACCGGCTCGACCTCGGCGTAATTCCTCAGGCGGAATTCCAGCGGGTCGATGCCGGCCGCCTGCGCCATCTCATCGATCGCGCTTTCCAGTGCAATGCTGCCGCTCGCCTCTCCGGGCGCGCGCATGAAGATTGGAGTTCCCGTGTCCAGCCGCACCGCCTCGGCGGTCGTCGCGATAGCAGGGCTGGCGTAGAGCGTGTGGCTGACCTGGACAGCGGGCTCGAAGAAATCGTCGAAGCTGCTCGAGGCTGTCCGCATATGGTGGTGGATCGCCGTCAGCGCGCCTTGGCGGTCGGCGCCCAGGCGGAGCGTCTGGCGCGTCGGCGCCCGATGGCCGACCGGGCCGTACATCTGTTCCCGGCGCAGCACCAGCTTCACCGGCCGCCCGACCAGGCGGGCGGCCAGGATGCCCAGCACCTGCGGCCCCGAGACCATGCCCTTGGAGCCGAAGCCGCCACCCAAGAAGGGGCTGCGGATCAGGATGTTCTCCGGCGGGATCCCGAACAGCCCGGCGATCCGCCCCACTGCCCAGGCCAGGCCCTGGCTCGGCGTGTCCACCAAAAGACGGTCACCGTCCCAGGTGGCCACAATGGCGTGCGGTTCCATAGGGTTATGGTACTGGGCGGGGGTCTCATAGATCGCTTCGATCCGGTGTTCCGCTGCTGCCAGCCCGGCGTCGACATCGCCGTGACGCACCTCGGGCGGCGTGCCGACGCCGATCGCGGGTGGGATGAAGCTGTCGTCGCCGTCCAGCCCGATCCGCGGCGGTTCCGCCTCATAGCGCGGCGAGAGCAGCGTGGCGGCTTCCGTCGCCGCCTCCAATGTCTCCGCGATCACCACCGCAATCGGCTGACCAGCGTAGCGCACTCTGTCGTTCTGCAGCAGGTCGAGGCGGAACATAAAGGGGTCCAGCTTCGCATCCGGATCCAGCGCCAGCGGCGGGCGGTTCGCCGGGGTCATTACCTCGACGACGCCGGGATGCGCCTTTGCCGCCGCCACATCGAGGAAGATCACGCGGCCACGGGCGACGCTGCTGACCGCAAGGGCGGCATGCAGCATGTCGGGCGGGTGGTTGTCCGCCGCGTAGCGGGCCTGGCCGGTAACCTTCAGGAGGCCGTCACGGCGGGTCAAGGGTTGGCCGATACTGGCGCCGTGCCGACGTTGCGCAGCGATTCCTGCTTGCGGGGTCTCAGCCATGAAGGGCGCCTCCGGGAATGGGTGCGAAGGGAGAGGCAGGAAGCGCGGGCACGCGCTCGGGCGTTCCGGCTACGGCGAGGGCCAGCGCGCGCACAACGATCCGCCGGGCGAGCTCGATCTTGAAGGCGTTGTCACCGGACGGATGCGCCTCCGCCAGCGCCGCCTCCGCGGCGCGCCGGAAGCCGTCCGAATTCGGGCGGGCGTCGGCAAGCGCCGCTTCCGCGGCTCGGGCGCGCCACGGCTTGGCCGCTACGCCGCCCAGCGCCAGCCGCGCCTCGGCAATGACGCCGTCTTCGATGTGCAGGCAGGCTGCGACGGAGACCATGGCAAAGGCATAGGAGGTGCGCTCGCGGAGCTTGAGATAGCGGGCATGTGTGGCGAACCGCGCCGCTGCGCCGGGTAAGCGAACGGCCACGACCAGCTCTCCCGGCGCCAGCACGTTCTCGCGCTCCGGCGTGGTGCCGGGCAGCAGGTGGAGTTCTTCCAACGCCACCTCGCGCCGGCCCGCCTTCCCCTCGATTTCGACCACGGCGTCGAGTGCGACGAGCGGCACGCAGAAATCGGATGGGTGCGTGGCGATGCAGGACTCGCTCCAGCCCAGCACAGCGTGCAGGCGGTTCTCGCCGCCGCGAGCGTCGCAGCCAACGCCGGGCTGCCGCTTGTTGCAGGCGGTCGCCGGGTCGTAGAAATAGGCGCAGCGTGTGCGTTGCAGCAGGTTGCCGCCGACGGTCGCGGCATTGCGCAGCTGGGCGGAGGCGCCGGCGAGCAGCGCTTCGGCGACCACCGGGAAACGCTTGCTGAAGGTCGGGTCATGGGCGAGGTCGGCGTTGCGCACGCGCGCGCCGATGCGCACCCCACCATCCGGCAGCGGCTCGATCCGGTCGAGCCCGGCAAGGCGACTGACATCGATCAGCCGCCTCGGGCTGACGATGCCGCCCTTCATCAGGTCGATGAGGTTGGTGCCGCCCGCCAGATAGGCGCTGCCGGGGACCGCGGCAGCCGTGACGGCCTCCGACACGGTGGCCGGGCGGATATAGTCGAAGCGGTTCATGCTGCCTCCTTCCGCCCGGCCTGAGCCAGGCTCCGCTGTGCCTCCAACACCGCTTCGGTGATGCCGCGATAGGCGCCGCAGCGGCAGAGATTGCCGCTCATGCCTTCGCGCACCCGCTCGGGATCGTCACCGGCCTGGCCTTCCCGGATCAGACCCACCGCGCTTATGATCTGGCCGGGTGTGCAGAAGCCGCATTGGAAAGCGTCATGGGCGATGAAGGCTACCTGCACCGGGTGAAGGGCTTCGCCTTGCGCCAACCCTTCGATGGTCAGCACCTCGGCGCCATCGTTGCTGACCGCCAGTGCCAGGCAGGAGTTGATGCGGCGTCCGTCGAGCAGGACCGTGCATGCACCGCACTGGCCGCGGTCGCAGCCTTTCTTGGTGCCGGTCAGGTCCAGGCGCTCGCGCAGCAGGTCGAGAAGCGTGACCCTCGGGTCATCGAGCTCGATTTTCCGTCGCATTCCGTTGATGGTGAGATTGATTGACAAGCTCATGCGGCACTCCGAAATATGGAGGATACCTCCGCTTCCAAAGAATATGGAGGCTGCCTCCGTTTACAAGAGGCGAAATTCAGTGCGGACGCGATGACGCAGCAGCCGGCCATGGAAAGACGGAAGCCGCGCGCGGACGCGATCCGCAATCGCGAGCGTGTCTTGGAAGCGGCAAAGGCGGTGTTCAGTCAGGGCGGTCCGGAGGCGAGCCTGGAGGCCGTGGCCAGGCGTGCTGGCGTCGGGATCGGGACACTGTATCGACACTTCGCGACCAGAGAGGCCCTATACGAGGCGGTCTACCGGCGCGAGGTGGAACAGCTTGTCGCACTGGCCAAGCATCTCGTCGAGACAGAAATCGCACCGGTCGAGGCGCTGCACCGCTGGCTGCAGGCGGGTGTGGAATTTATGGCGACGAAAAAGGGAATGGCCGCGGCGCTGGCCATGGCCGCGCACGGTTCCTCGGAGCTCGTGGCCTACTCGCTCGACCGATTGACCAGGGCCCTCGGGGAATTGCTGCAGCGTGCCGTGGCAGCGGGCGAGCTTCGTGCAGACATCGACCCCGAGGACCTGCTCCGCACCCTGGTCGGCATGTGCTACGCCCATGACCGGCCGGGTTGGCAAGTCAAGGTGCTGCGCCTGGTCGATGTCTTCATCGATGGACTACGCCGGCGGCCCGATAAGAGAAGACATCGACGAGCCTGCGGCGCGGCTCAAGATCGACCGTCCTGATGTCCGCGATCCGTCCGGAATTTGTCATCGACGGAGCCGCACACCGTCGACAGCTTTGTGCCGAGAGGCCGCATCGGTTGCCCTGAGAATAATAGGGACAAAGGCGATCCGCTTGTACCGATAATATCAGTGTCTATTATATATCGTATGAAGACCGATCTTGCGACCGCCGCCTCCGGGCGCCGCTCGAGCCCGGCGCGGGGCTTCCGAAGCCGGGCCGTGGCGTCCCGAGGAGGGCCTCTGCTATCGATTGAAGCACGGCGTATCATGCATGGACGCGGCATTTCGACGCCGCGTTGCGCCCGCTCGGCCTCACCCATGTACAGTTCCTCGCACTCTATGCGATCGAACGTCTTCGCCAGCGTGACGAGATACCGTCGCAGGTCGCAGGTCGCGGCGGCAACTCAACTCGATCCGATGATGATCTCCAAGATACTGCGGCTGCTGGAGGAGCGCGGCTACCTGAAGCGTTCTCCGCATCCCGACGATCCGCGGGCCAATGCGCTGCATCTAACGCATGCCGGCGATGCGCTGGTGCGTGCCGCAATGCCGGTGGTACGCGACGCGCATGCCACGTTTTTTGACTGCCGGCTCGATGCCGACAGCCAGCAGGCGCTCGCCGAGTTGCTCGATCGGGTGCTCGCCCCTGCCCCTGCGGCGAACTGACCCAATCCGGCCGGGCTAGGCGTATATACTCTTGAATCCGGAGTAGGTCGAATTCAACTCGATAGTTGTCGTATATATGGTATACGCGACATGAAAGGTGGATTGCGATGGACGGGTCACAGTTTCCGATGAGGCTGCGAGCGCCGACCGCGCGGAACCATGCTCCAAACGAGCCCCGAGTAGAGGTGTTGGCGCCGAAAGGCGAAGATCACGATGTCGAGCATGCTGATGACGAGCGCCGTGACGAGCCCAGCAAGGGCATGCTGCGGCGGCATCCGTTAGCGTTCGTAGGCGGCCTGATCCTCCTCTTTGTGGCGCTGCCGACGGGCTATGTGTATTGGGACTATGCCTCGCATTACGAATCGACGGACGATGCCTTCATCGCCGCACGTCAGTTCCCGATCGCCCCCAAAGTGCCCGGTTACCTCACGGCGGTCCCGGTCACCGATAACGAGCATGTTGTCGCCGGCCAGGTGATCGCGCGGATCGACGACCGCGATTACAGCAATGCGCTTGCTGAGGCTAAGGCTCAGGTCGCCGCCGCTCGGGCCAATATCGAGAATATCGATGCGCAGATCGTTGTGCAGCAGGCCCAGATCCGTGCCAACCAGGCGCAGGTCGACCAGGCGCAAGCGGCGCTCGTGTTTGCTCAGCAGCAGGCCAAGCGCTACCAGGAGCTAGCGGCGACGGCTCTCGCAGGCACCGTTCAGGACGCCCAGCGGTACACCTCGGGGCTGAGTCAGCAACAGGCTGCAGTAGAGAGTGCGCAAGCAACCCTCGCGCTGGCGCAGCGGCAAATCGAGGCACTGAAGGCACAACGCAGCAGCGCGGTCGCGAACCTCGGCTTGCGCAAGGCTCAACGCGACCAGGCGCAACTGGACCTTTCGCACACGATTGTTACGGCAGACCAGCCCGGGCGCGTCGTTCAGCTCAGCGCCGCAGTTGGTGAATTCGCACAGCCCGGCACCAACCTGACGATGTTCGTGCCGGACGACATCTGGGTCTGGGCGAACTTCAAGGAAAACCAGCTCGACCACATGCGGCCGCGACAGAGGGTGACGCTCGAAATCGACGCCTATCCGGAACGCACGATCCGCGCCCACGTCGACAGTGTTCAGCCCGGGTCCGGCACTGCGTTCTCGCTGCTGCCGGTCGAGAATGCCACAGGCAACTACGTCAAGATCGTGCAGCGCGTGCCGGTCAAGCTCGTCATGAACGATCCGCCGGGCGATGTCGCGCTCGGGCCCGGTATGTCGGTGGTCCCGACGGTGCGGATCGATCCTTCGCCCTCGCTCTTGGAGCGGTTGGAGGCGTGGCTATGAGTGCCGGCACGACCCGGACGGGTGCTCCCGCCGCGACAGGCGGCGCGGGCGCCAACCAATGGCTGACCGCGGTGCTGGTGGCGCTCGCGACGTTCATGGAGATCCTCGACACCACGATCGCCAATGTGGCGCTGCGCTACATCGCAGGCGGGCTCGGGGTCAGCGTGGACGAGGCGTCGTGGGTCGTGACGACCTATCTGGTCGCCAACGCCATCATTCTGACGGCCAGCGCGTTCCTGGCCAAAACGATCGGCCGCAAGCGCTTCTTTCTGATCTGCCTGGCGCTGTTCACGGCGAGCTCGGTGCTGTGCGGCATTGCCTGGACTCTGCAGACGCTGCTGCTGTTCCGCATCATGCAGGGCTTGGCCGGCGGCGGCATGGTGCCTGTCGCCTCGTCGATCCTGGTGGATACGTTCCCGCCCGAGAAGCGCGGCCAGGCCTTTGCGGTGTTCGGGGTCGCTGTCGCGGTGGCCCCGGTGGTCGGGCCGACATTGGGCGGCTGGCTGTCCGACAATGTGTCGTGGCACTGGGCCTTCCTGATCAATGGTCCGGTCGGGGTGGTGACGCTCGCGCTGATCGCGCTGGTCGTGCGCGACTCCGAGGCGGCGGTCGAGGAGCAGCGAAAGTGGCGCCGGCAAAAGGACGGGTTCGACGTTGTCGGCTTCGTGCTGGTCGCGACGTTTCTCGGCGCCTTGGAGATCATGCTCGATCGCGGGCTCGAGGACGACTGGTTCGGCTCGTCTTTTATCACCACGGTTGCGATCGTCTGCGCGCTCGCTTTCGTGCTGATGATCCCGTGGGAAGCGACCCGCCGCAATCCGACAATCGACGTCCGGATGGTGGCGACACGCCAGTTCGGCGCCTGCTTTCTGGTGATGCTGGCGACCGGCGCGCTGCTGCTCGCGACCACCCAGTTCCTTCCCGAGCTGGTGCAGGAGGATTTCGGCTATAACGCAACCATGGCCGGCGTCATGGTCTCGCCGGGCGGCGTTGTCGCCATGGTGATGATGTTCGTCGCCGGCCGTATGGTGGGCAAGATCCAGCCGAAATACCTGATCGCCGCCGGGGCGGTGATCATCGCGGTGTCGATGTATGCGCTGACCAATGTCTACGGCGATCTCGGCTTCTGGTTCATGGCGCGCTCCCGGATGCTGTTTGCGGCCGGGATCCCATTGATGTTTATTCCGATCACCGCGGCGTCCTACGACGGCATCCCGCCCGACAAGACCGGCCAGGCCTCGGCCTTGATCAACGCGGCGCGCAATACCGGCGGCTCGATCGGCATCTCTTTGATCAACAACGTGCTGTGGCGCCGCGAGCAGTTCCATCGGAACATGCTCGTCGACCAGGCGCTGCCGTCGAGCGTCCAATATCAGGACACATTGCACCACATGACGAACTATTTCGTCGGGCAGGGCAATCCACTGATCGAGGCGCAGCAGCAGGCCATCGCGTGGGTCGGACAGCAGGTGCAGCTGCAGGCATCGTTCTTCGCCTACATGGACGCCTTCTGGGTGCTGACGCTGCTGGCACTGGCGGCGGTCCCGCTCGCGCTGAGCCTGCGCAACGTCAAGCCGGGAGGCGGCGCGCCCGCGGGCCATTGATGAACGCACGACGCGAACTCGCCACGCGACGGGGGAACGAACGGGCGAGCGAAATCTATCACTGCGCACGCGGATCAGCAGGTGTCCGGCAAAGTACTCGGCCGTCATCGAGCTTGCGACCGTCAGGACGTTCACCGCGATATTCGCCGGCGTCAGGGCAGCGGCAAAGGCGGTATTCAGCCAGGGCGGAGCGGAGGCGAGCCTGGAGGCCGTGGCCAGGCATGCCGGCGTCGGGATCGGGATGTTGTATCGGCACTTCCCGACCAGGGAGGCACCGTACTAGGCGGTCTACCGGCATGAGGTGGAGCACCTTGTAGAACTGGCCAAACAGTTCGAGGCAGAGACGGCGCCAGTCGAGGCGCTGCGCCGCTGGCTGCAGGCCGGCGTGGAATTCATGGCGACGAAGAAGGGCATGACCGCGGCGCTCGCCATGGCCGCGCACGGTTCCTCGGAGCTTGTGGCCTATTCGCTCGACGGCTGACCGAGGCAGTGGGGGTACTGCTGCGGCGTGCAACGGCAGCGGGCGAGTTTCGTGCCGAAATCGACCCCCGAGGACCTCCTCCGTGCGCTGGTCGGGATGTACTACGCCCACGATCGACCGGGTTGGCAGCCAGCCGCCGATCTGTTCGATCGAGGGTCCGCCTTTGGCACACGGCCGGCGTCGCAGATGAAATTGTGCTGGCCTTCATCATCCGCTTCTGCTGCTCGCTGGCCATGTTCACTCCTGCTCCTAGTGCTGCGGGGGGTCACTGGGCGGCAACCGAGGCGGGAGGCTCGGCGATCTGCAGGTGGCCACCGGCGTTGGTGAGCACGACCCGCTCCGGCGCCTCGCCCGCGGCGCGCGGAATGGAAACCGTGGCCGACTGCCCCGCCGCCAATACCGTCTCGAACCGTTCGACCGCCGCCTTCTCCCTCACGCCCGGCGGCATGGTCACCACCACGTGGAGGCCGTCGGGCTCGTCGAGGTAGTTGACCACGGCGGGGAGGCGCTCACCGAGCTTCGTCCAATGGGTGGTCACGGGAGCTGAGCAAACACGCTCAACTTTGCCATCATGCATGGCGTACCCAAGGGCACCACAAGTGAATATGTCTGCCGCCTGGACCGTCACCGCACCGGTAATGGCGAACGCTGCCGCCGCTAGAAGAGTCTTCATGACATTTCTCCCTAACCAGGCCATTTACCCGTTACCTGGCACCATTGAGGCGCTCGCGCAGTGTGCTGTCATAGGGCTGATGTCATGGATGCAATCTTGCAGCTGAGGCGACGTCTCCGAACAGAGTATGTGCGCGTATGTTAGCTTGGCTGTCATAGCACGCCTCTTCAAACGAGAATTTTTCACTGACGCTTGAGACTTGCTCAACTCAAACCGACAGTGCGTTGCGCGACAGATGGGGGCCCGGTGTTACCGGGATAATCCGCCGCCCCGCGAAAGCACTATCCGAATAAATCGGATAATCTGAGACGCGGCGGGAACCGTTCGTGGTGCGGCCTCGACGCCGGTTGGCGACGCCGTTCCCCTGCTGCGGAAAACCCGCCACCGGACGGTCTGAGCCCGTGTGCCGAGGCCGGCGGGAAATTCGTCGCAGCGAGAGCACATGCCAAGATAGTTTCCGTTCCCGTCGAACCTTGCGCGACCCGCAGGATGTGGCTTGGCGCTTTCGCCGTAAGGAGGTATTCCACGAAAGCACTGTCGGGCTGAGCTGGATAATCGTAGAGCTGATGTCATGGATGCACTCTCGGCCGTTGAAGCGCCGTCTTTAGCGGTAGTTGCGCAGGGACGCATCGCTTGACGCCGATTGACGCGGAGACGGCGTCCACTCCATCAGCTCTTTATAGAGCCCCGTCGACAAATGCTGAATGGGTCGTCGCATTGCTCTCTGGAGGCTCTGTCGGGTGTGCCGTCGCGTGATGCCTGCCCAGCGCAGCAGCCACCGCGCTCGGATTGGCGTTGGCAATATCAGCGCCAAGCGCGGCTCCAGACAAAACAAAGGAGCCGGCGCCAATCGCGGCCAAAGCCAATCGTCTCATTGCAAGTGTGCGACGCTTACCGAGGATTTGTGCGCTCATGTCAGACCTCTTCGGTTATCGAGGTGAAGTCATTGAGAAGAGTGGCTCCGTGGCGGGAGATCGTCGGCTCCTCTGCCGGAGTGGGTCGATCATCCACCGAGGTTTGCGGAGTAGTCGAGCCGCTCGGCGCGACCGCGCCTTCGGGGCAGCCGCCGCGCGGTCGCGGTCTCGTCATCACGATCAGTTCCGACGTTTCTCGCTAACGACTGAGTACAACTTCACTAGTTTCGCGCTTTTGCATAGCGGGACTGTAGCGCGCGGCCAGTTCGAAGGCGCCACAGCAGCTACCGTCAAACGGCAGGAACGGGTGCTCCGGCACCGGCCTCAAATACGTACCCGCCGGCGGCGAATATTTCTTCTGCTCTCCGGTCAGGATCCAGCTGCCTTCGATATAGCCGCCCTCGAAAGTATTCGTCGCGAGCCCTTGCCGGTTGACATTGATCTGGTAGGCCTCGCCATCGATCAGAAAATTGCGCCACTCGACGATCCCGCCGCCGCCGTATACCTCCACGTTATTGAGCCGATTGGCCGCCGTCCCGAGGGCTGTTCCGGTGCTCAGTATCTGGGTCGGGTCGACCCGCAGTTCCGGCCGGTCGCTCAAAGTGATAGAGCGGATGCCGCCGGGCGCCGGCGGTTTCAACAGCGCGCCAACATCGGCTTCGAGGTGGAAGAAGCCCTCAGGGCTATACCATGGATTGTAGCCGGCGCGCCCGATGGCGCCGAGCGGCTCCCCGGTCGTGTGGTTCGTGCCCGATGTCGGTCCGGTCACATGGGCGCCGGCCCAATAGCGGTCGGTGAACGACCGCGCGCCAAACGCCGCGCGGAAATCGTTGGCCATGATATTGGTCGCGACGTTGCTGATCGCGGCGCGCTCGACCAGCGGGATATCGTTCGAACTGGTCGCTTCCGCTTGCCCAAACGGTACATCCATATAGCCGAGGTCGAAGACGAGCGGCAGCCCATGGTTCTTGAGCCCGCTATAGGTCACCAGCGCGTTCTCGAGGCCGCTGGCCAAGGCGCGCCAGGGTCGGGCGGGAAGCCGTCGCCCGAGCCGCCCAAGTCATAGATGAAGGTGTAGTCCCAATCGCTCATAAACCGGCCGACGACGCCGAGCCGGGCGCGCCGGGCGTTGACACCGCTGTTGAGGTCCTGCACCGCCGCGAATCGCGAGTCGGGCTTGTAGTCGAGATAGTCGGCGACATCCAGATGCAGCCGTCCGGTCAGAAATATCGCGTTCCGGCCATCGGCACTCTCGATCCCAAAGCGGGCGGAGCCGGCTTCCAAGACATGGACCCCGGCTGACGGCAGCGGCAGTGCCGCTGGTGGTGGTGTGCCGACGACAACTACCGGTCCCCCCTGACCAGCCGCCGCTGGCGGCTGAACCGCGCCGGATGGCGGTTGAGCGGCTCCCGGCGTGCGCGGTGGTGCCGGAGCCGGCCCGGGCGCTGCGGCCAGGGCGGCCGGAGCTGCCGACGGTGGAGGCGGGGCAGCACGCGGCGCGGCCTGCGCCGCTTTCAGATCGTCGAGCTGTTTCTGCAGATTTTGGATCTGCGCCTGGTGCTGCTTTTGGAGATTTCGCATCTCGGCCTGGTGTTGCTTTTCCATTGTTCCGATTTCGCTTTGCAGCTTTTTGATCAGATCAGTCACATCCGCCGTAGTTTGGGCTACCGCTGACACCGGCAGAGTAGCGCCGGTAACGGCGATCATTCCGGCGATTGCGCTCAGATGAGCGATGCTCTTCTTCCTCCCCGTCATTGTCCCCCCCAAGGCCGACGACCGGGCTCTATTCGACGAAATCTGAAACCGAGCCGGCGTCCCCCTTGCCGCGAGCCGCTCGATTTACCTATAGTGCGCGATGGTAGAACTACGGTGCCCAGAAGTCAACCCAGTGCTCCCGTAACTGCTGTCGAATTGTTAATGCGCGTACCGGCCCCGATTCGGCTTGAACCGATGGCGTCCTTGACGCGTTGCAAGATCGACGTCCGGTTTCGAGAGCCGTTCCTTGATCGACGCGTAGAGCTCATTCATGCTCTGCTGTTCGCTGGCCATGTTCGCTCCTGTTGCCAATCGTGCGGGGGGTCACTGGGCGGCAACGGAGGCGGGAGGCTCGGCGATGTGCAGATGGCCGCCGGCGTTGCTGAACACGATCCGCGCCGGCGCCTCGCCCGCGGCACGCGGAATGGAGACCGCGGCCGACTGTCCCGCCTCCAATACCGTCTCGAACCGCGCGACTGCGGCTTTGTCCCTCGCGCCCTGTTGGGTAGTCACCACGACGTGGAAGCCGTCGGGCTCGTCGATGTAGTAGACCAAGGCGGAGAAGTGCTCACCGAGCTTCGTCCAATGGCCGGTCACGGGAGCTATGTCCGCCGCCTGGACCGTTGCCGCTCCGGCAATGGCGAGTGCTGCGGCGGCTAGAAGGGTCTTCATGTCATCTCTCGCTATTCGGGCATTGCGGATAAGAGCATATGCACCTATATTGGCATCGCTACTCTCAGTTCAAGAGGCATATCGAGGATCCGTCTTGGGCCTCTCGCTGACCTCGATCTTCTGGCACAACGCGCAATACGTTCGCGCGTAGTCTATAGGACGGATCAGGACGATCGTGCTCTCGCATAGGTCGGGGCCGGCCTAGGCGTTGCGCTGATGCCCGCGATTTTCGATGCGCCCAACGTGAAAAAAGTTCCAGTTCGCGATTTCGACGCAAAGCGCGTGGTCTCGTTGCACTGGAACGAGGATGTCGCACACGATCGGCTCGCTCGGCCCGTTGCGTTTGCCACGACACACAATTGGGCCTCATCCGATCGACCCAACTTCGAGGCTCTTCGTCGATTAGCTGGTCGCGCCGCCGCCGCCGACTTCCGCCGGTGCTAGGTCTTGACCGCGCGCACGACCTCTTCGGCCGCCAGCCGTTCGATCTCCGCCGCCTCCAGTCCGAGCTCCGCCAAGATCGTCGCGCTGTGCTCGCCGATGCGCGGTGCCGGTCCTTGAATTCGCGCGGGGGTGCGGTCAAAACGGGCAGCGGGAACGGGCTGGCGGACGCGGCCGATGTCCGGATGGTCCAACTCAACGACGAGTTCGCGCGCCACTACTTGCTCGTTAGCGATCACCTCATTGCGCCGCAGCACTGGCGCTGACGGAACATCGTTCGCATCAAGCTGCCGCAGCCATTCCGCAGTCGGACGCTCCTTGATGATCTCCGCCATCAACAGGATCCGCTCGGTGGCGTTGGCGGCCCGGCCGCCGGGCGTGTTGAACCGCGGATCGTCGGCGAGGCCTGGTCGCCCCGAAGCAGCACAAAAGCCGAGCCACTCGGAATCGGAAATGGTGCCGACGGTGATGTAGCCGTCGGCGGTCTCAAAGATCAGATCGGGGCGCGCCGTAGGATCGGCGGTTGTCGTTTCGCGGCCGACCACCGTGTACTGGGTCATCGCCTCCGGCCAGAGATAGGCGATCATCGTGTCGAGCATCGCGAGCCGGATGTGCTGGCCCTCGCCGGTCCGCTCACGCGCAAAAAGCGCCGCGGTTATCGCCTGCGCTGCAAAGATCGACGTGGTCTTGTCGGCGACAATCGTGCGGATCATTTGCGGTCGGCGGGTCTTCGGCTCCGCCTGGAGGTCGGCGAAGCCCGACAGACCCTGAATGATCGGGTCGTAGACTCGCTTCCTGGCATAGGGCCCGCTCTCGCCGACACCGCTGATCGAGACGTAGATCAGTCGCGGGTTCAGTTCGCGCGTTGCAGGCTCGCCGAAGCCTAGCCGTTCCATCGTCCCCGGCCGAAAGTTCTGCACCAGCACGTCGGAACCGGCGATCAGCTTGCGCATGATCTTTGCCGCCTCCGGCCGCTTCAGATCGAGCGCCAGCGAGCGCTTGCCGCGGTTTGTGGAGAGGAACAGGGCCGAAAATTCTCCCGACGCGCTGATCGATTGCCGGCTGCGCCGGGTGATGTCGCCGCCGAGCGGCTCGATCTTGATGACCTCGGCGCCTTGATCGGCGAGAAACATCGTCGCCAACGGCCCCGAGACCACACTGGTCAAGTCGAGCACCCTGATACCCGCCAACGGACCCGGCATGGCTGCGCACCTATGCGTTTGTTTCCAGAACCCATATTGGAGCTATGACCGTTGCGGCAAGATCACCCCTTCGAACGTCATCGCCACTTTCAGGCTCACAGGGATCTTTCCTTCCGATCAGCGGCCACGATATAGTAGGTATCATTTCAAAACGTAGTAAGGAAACGAACCAATGGTCGAAAGCAGGGAGAGCGGAGTGGCGCTGCTGGTAGGCGCCGGAGACGCGATTGGCGCTGCAGCAGCGCGGCGATTCGCCGCTGGAGGCTACACTGTCTGCGTAGCGCGGCGCGATGCCGAGAAGTCTCGGAGCGTCGTGCAAGAAATCATTGCGGCTGGCGGCACCGCGTGTGCCGTCGGTACCGATGTGCGCAGTGAAGAGGCAGTCCAGGCGCTCTTCGCGCAGGTCGAGGCGGAGCTGGGTCCGGTCGAAGTTTGCCTCTTCAATGCCGGCGCCAACGTCAAGGCTCCGCTGATCGAGACCAGTGCCAAGCTGTTCTCTAGGGTGTGGGAACTCGCTTGTTATGGCGGCTTTCTGACCGGCCGCGAGGCAGCACGCTACATGGTGCCGCGCGGTCGCGGCACGATCCTGTTTACTGGCGCTACCGCCAGCGTTCGCGGCGGTTCCGGCTTCGGTGCGTTTGCGGCGGCGAAGTTCGGCCTGCGCGCGGTGGCACAGTCCATGGCGCGCGAGCTCGCTCCGAAGAATATTCATGTTGCCCATCTGATCATCGATGGCGCGATCGATAGCGAGGCGATCCACAGGCGGCTCAGCGCCGCCACCGGAGCGATGCCCGATCTCGCGCCGGACAGCCTGATCCAGACCGGCTCCGTTGCTGAAGCCTACTGGGTATTGCACAATCAATCGCGAGATGGCTGGACGCACGAGCTCGATCTTCGGCCCTACAGCGAGCGGTGGTAGCATTGACCGGTACAGCGGCGCCGCGGCTGGTGTTGTGGGGCGTCGGAACCAGCCGGACGTTGCGCGCGCATTGGGCATTGCACGAGCTCGGTCTCGACTACGAGTGTCGGCCGATCCTGCCGCGCACCGGCGAGACCCAGACACAAGAGTACACCAGCCTCAATCCACGGCAGAAGATCCCGTTGCTGGAGGACGGAGATTTCAAGATCGCCGAGAGCCCGGCGATCGCGGCCTATCTATCGGATACCTACGGCACCCGCGAAAACGCGCTGATCCCAACCGAGCCGCGGGAGCACGCCACCTGGCTGGAGTGGTGCTTCTATGCCGCGACCGAGCTCGACGCGACGAGCCTTTACGTGATGCGTCGCCACGGCGCTTTGAAGCACATCTACGGCGAGTCGCGCGTGGCGCTGGAAAGCGCCGCCGCTTATTTCGCGACGCAACTGCGTCACGCCGAGCAAGCGCTGCAAGATCGGCGCCCGTTCCTGGTGGGCGGCAGGCTTACCACCGCCGACATGTTGCTCACCACCTGCCTGACTTGGGCTGTAAGTTACGATATACCGGTCACCGCGGCGTGCCACGACTACATGGGGAGGATCACGTCCCGCCCAGCCTACCGCGCCAGCTTGGCGGCCAATACCCCGAGGAGCGCGGTGTAGCCGCCTCAGCTTGCCGCCTTCTGTTTCGCCACACGGCGAGCGCTCGGGTGATCGTTGTCCAATGGCAGATGTCGCGGGCTCTTGGCACCAGGGCCGGGATGCACGTGGACCTGCTTCGGCGAAAGCGGCTCGCCGCATTCGGAGCACACCATCACCGGATCGAAATCCTTGCCGCAGAGATCATGAGTATGCAGCAAGGGACGCCCCTTCTTGTCGGCCAGGTAGACATCGCCCCAATGGACGATCGCCATCACGATCGGATAGAGGTCGAGCCCTTTTTGCGTCAGGCGATACTCGTAACGCCGCGGCCGCTGCTGGTAGGGCACCTTGACGAGCACAAAGTCGTCGACGAGCTTTCTCAGCCGATTGGCGAGGATCGGGCGGGTAATGCCGAGGCGTTCCTGGAAATCCTCGAAGCGGCGCACCCGCAGAAAGCAGTCCCGAAGGATTAGTAAGGTCCAACGATCCCCGATGACCGAGATCGTGCGCGCCACCGAGCAGTTTTCTTCGCTAAGCTCGTTCCAACGCATGCACTCTTTCCAGCAATGCCTGTTTAGCCCCTCCTGATAATATAATCCCAGCAGGTTCAGTATTCAAACCATAGGGGGTGCCGCCGAGGCTCGGCTCGCTTCGGGGGCGCGTCACGCAACGGTCAGGTCGAAACGGCGTCAGTCTTCACGCCGTGTGCAGCCAGGAATTGAGCGAGCTCGCCGCTTTCGAACATCTCGCGGACGATATCGCAGCCGCCGATGAACTCGCCTTTCACATATAGCTGTGGCACTGTCGGCCAGTCGGCGAATACTTTGATCCCCTGGCGCAGTGGCGGATCGCTGAGCACGTCGATACCCTTGAACTTGACGCCCAGATGGCTCAGCACCCGCACCATGACGGCGGAGAAACCGCATTGCGGAAAGATCGGCGTGCCTTTCATGAACAGCACGACATCGTGGTCATTGATCTCGCGCTCGATGCGCTCTTGTACTGGATCCTTCATTGCTTCGATCTCCTTTCAGGAATGGTTAGCGTAGTGGTCCGCGCCGAGAAAATGCAGCGAGACATACGGCTCGTCGCCGACCACCCAGCTGTCGTGTCCCGCTGCGATGTGAAAGACGTCTCCCGGGCGCATCTCGGTGATGGCGCCATTGTCCATTGCAGCCGTCGCGCGACCTGAGACGACGATACCGACATGCTCGACCGAGCAACTCGATGTGCCGATAGCCGGGCCGACATGGAGCGACCACCTCCAGCCTGGTTCGTAGGTCGCGCGGCCAATCGTCATGCCGCCGATCGAAACAATCTCGAACTTGCCCTTCTCGAAAGTACGAACTTCGTCGGGCTGCTCGAACCGCTTCAGGATCACGTCGATATTTGAGCCATCGTTTAGTGGTCGAGATTGCCTAGACAGCGGGGAGTCTGCGCCGAGGATCGCTTCCTCGACATCGCGCAGCCGGTCTTTGCCGAAAAAGATCTCGTCACCGACAAAGAAGGTGGGCGACCCGAACGTACCGCGGGCGACCGAAGACTCCGTATTGTCGAGCAGCCGCGCCTTGACCTCGGGGTCCTGGACCAGCTCCGCGAAGCGCTCGGCATCGAAACCAGCTCCGAGCAACGCGGCCCGCAATACCGCCGGATCGTCGAGCTTTTTTGGTTCCGACCACATGTGACGGTAGATTTCGTCGACATAGCGCTCGAACACGCCGAGCCTTTGGGCCGCGATGGCGCCGCGCATGATCGTCAAAGTATTGACCGGAAAGAACGGGTTCTGCCGGAAGCTGCGTAATTCCGTGACGCTTGATGAAACGCGCCGTCTCGAGGCGCTCGTAGTCCGGCTTGTTCTTGATGCCGGCGAGGCTTTCGGCCGGCGAACGGTTGCCGGTCAGCTTGTAGACGCCCCCCAACAACACGGGCACATACTCGAATTTGGCACCGGTCCGCTGCTCGATTTCCGGGATCACCAGATGCGCCAGATAGGCGTTGGGGCTGCCGAAATCGAAATGGAACTCGACCTTGGGCATGGCTTCACCACTTTTCTGCAAAGGGCCGGATCTCGCGCTCGAACGACCAGGCGTCGCGCGGCTCCTGATAGATCTGCCAATAGGCCTCGGCGACAGAGGCCGGCCGCATCAGCCTCCCCGGATCCAGATTGGCGAGGGCCTCCTCGCCCTCTCGGTCCTTGATCCGCTCGCGCACCCATGCGGTGTCGACGCCGGCGTCGATGACCAGATGCGCGACGTGGATGCCCTTCGGGCCGAGCTCGCGCGCTGCACTCTGGGCTACCGCGCGCAGGCCGAATTTGGCGCTGGCAAACGCGGTATAGCCGATGCCGCCGCGCATTCCGGCCGTGGCGCCGGTGAAGAAGATGTTGCCGCGGCCGCGCGGCAGCATCAGGCGCGCCGCCTCGCGGCCGGTCAGGAAGCCGGCGTAGCAGGCCATCTCCCAGACCTTACGGAATACCCGCTCGGTGGTTTCGAGCAGCGGAAAATTGACATTGGCGCCGATATTGAAGACGCAAACGTCGAGCGGTGCGGCCGCTTCGGCGTCCTGGAGAAATGCAGTGATCTCCTCCTCCTTGCGTGCATCGAGCGAGCGCCCGACAACCCGTCCGTCTGCTGCTTCGATCTCGGCAACCAGCGGCGCCAGTTTCTCGCCCTTCCGGCGCCCGGCAAAAACGGTGAACCCTTCGGACGCAAACTTCTTGGCAATCGCAGCGCCGATGAAATCGCCGGCGCCGATCACCGCAGCCGTAGCACTCCTGTACTCCAAGCCAGCCTCCTATACCCATCCAATGACGCGATCGCGAGCTGCGTCGGCCAGACGGTGCTTGAGGATTTTGCCGGTCGAGGCGGCCGGCAGCTCATCCACAATGATGATCTCGGAGGGGCGCTTGTAGGCCGTCAGCAGCCGGGCGGCATGCGCCATCAGATCCGATGGCGTGACGGTCGAGCCTGGCAATAGCTGCACGAACGCCACGACCTCCTCGTTGCCCGGGACGGAACGCCCGATCACCGCCGATTGGACCACCGCCGGATGCTCGTTCAATACCGCTTCGACCTCGGCGGGATAGACATTGAAGCCGGAGCGGATGATCAGCTCTTTGGTGCGGCCGACGATGTAAAGGATCTCGTCTTCGAACCGCGCTAGATCGCCAGTGTTGAACCAGCCGTCGACGTCGATCGCCGCTGCGGTCGCTTCGGGGTTTCGGTAATAGCCGCGCATGACATTAGGGCCGCGCACATGCAGCTCGCCGACCTCGCCGGGCGCGACAGCGCCGCCACCCGGCGTCACCAGGCGCGCCTCGATCCCGGTGATCAGTGAGCCGACAGCGTCGTCGCTTCTCGGCGCCTCCGCCCGGGCGCCTGCGATCGCCGGGGCGCATTCGGTGATGCCGTAGCCGTTGCTCAGCGGCAGTCCGAATTCGGTCTCGACCCTGGATTTCAGCGCAACATCGAGCGGCGCACCGGCGACCGTCAGCCGGCGAAGCTCGCCGCGGGGCAGCTTCTCGATTCCGGCAACCGCCTTGTACTCAAGGAGCCGCTGATAAGTGGCTGGCACGCCAAACATCAACGTGATGCCGTCATTGGCGATCGCAGAGACGAGCGCAGCGGGGTCGAAGCACGGCACCAGATGCACAGTGGCGCCGGCCATCAGCGACGCGATCAAGATGCCCGAGAAACCCACAATGTGCGAGATCGGCAGCACGCAGTAGGCTTTGTCCGCCAAGTTGCGCTGCGCACCCATTATCCGCGCGCTGAACAGCAGGTTGCGGTGGGTCAGCATTACCCCTTTGGGGTTGCCGGTCGTGCCCGAGGTATAGACGAGCGCCGCGATCTGGCGCGACCGATCCGCCTCGGCCCGCTCTGGCACTGTATCCCGATTTAGCGGCCCGACGCCGAGCGTTCCCAATCCACGAAGCACGGCGATGTCGGCCTCGTGCCGCTCTGCGTGCTGGCGCGCAGCATCGGACACCTTGATCGTATAGAAGACGCGGCGAGCACCGCTGTGCTCACGGATGAGATCGATCTCACGAGCTGAGAGACGCGGGTTCACGACCACCGACCAGGCATCGAGCTCCGCGATAGCGAGGATCAGCGCGACGAGCGCGAGGCTGTTCTCGCTAACGATCATGACCCGGTCGCCGGGACGAATATCGTAGTGCTTGAGGATCAGTGCCGTGTCGGCGACGACGGCCGCCAACTCGCCGTAGGACCAAGTGACATTGCCCTGCACCAGGGCCGGGATGGTCTGGGGTCTGGCGCGCGAAGGGCTTGATGACGTCGCTGATCCGGTCGGGAAGCTCAGCCAGGATCTTCTCCGTTTCGTATTGCGCCGCCGCGTTCATACTCGCCTCAGTGCCTTCATCACGCGCAAACAATGGCATCAGAATAAGTGTGATTTCAAAACTGTCAACGAGCAAATCGCATATTGGGGTGTGTTCCCGGGAGAGACCGCCGACGTGATGAGCATACCGAACCGCAACCGGCTTGACAGGTGTGTTTTCAGAACTAACTATGCCGGCAGCGCCTCCGAGAGGGGAACGCCGCGGCGGAGGGTTAGGCTCCTTTAAAAATCGAAAGGACCGGCCGATGAGGATCGGGACGATCGGAGCAGGTGAGGTCGCGCTTGCAGTTGCGCGTGAGGCGCTTGCCCGCGGACATGAGATTGTCTTGAGCAGCAGGAGCGGTCCCGGCGCGCTCGCCGACAAAGTCAGCGAACTCGGCAAGGGCGCGTCGGCGACGACCGTCGAGGAAGCGGCCAGTCTGGACTACGTGCTGCTCGCCGTGCCGTGGAAGAACGTCGAGGCGGCCTTGCACGGCCTGCCCGAGTGGAACGGCCGTGTCCTCATCGACGCCACCAACCCGTTCGCCGAGACCAGCCCCAAACTCGTTCTTGCCGACCTCGGCGGCATCGGCGCCAGCGAGATCGTGGCGGGTTTCGCGCCGGGGGCACGGATCGTCAAGGCGTTCAATTCCATCCGTATGGCTACCTTCAACGAGGGGCCGACCAAGGGCCAAGGCAAGCGTGTGATCTTCGTCTCCGGTGATGACCAAGAATCCAAGCGCGTAGTGAAAGGCCTGATCGAGAGCTTCGGCTTTGCAGCCATCGACCTCGGAGGCCTCGTCATCGGCGGACGAATTCAGCAAGCCGGCGGACCGCTCGCCGGCCTTGACCTGTTTATCGCGGCCTGACGCCCGCTATCGCTATGGATCTTGTCACCGACACCGAGCCCACCTTCGTCATCGCAGGGACTGCGACACTTAGCTCGACTAATGGAGGTGATTGATGGAAGCCGGATCGACCTATCGCGCGGTGCAGGCGGTCAGCCGAGGCCGTCTGGAGCTGACGGAAAAGACGTTGCAGGCTCCGGGACCCGGCAAGGTGCGAATTCGCGTCGAGGCGTGTGGGGTCTGCCACTCGGATTCCGGCACAGTAGAAGCTCTGTTTCCGATCGAATGGCCGCGCGTCCCTGGACATGAGGTGGTCGGGCGGATCGATGCGCTTGGCTCCGGTGTCCAGGGCTGGGTGGTCGGTCAGCGCGTGGGGGTCGGGTTTCTCGGCGGGTCTTGCGGCTATTGCGAGTTCTGCCGCAACGGCGATCTCGTGAACTGCCGGAACCAGGAATATACCGGCATTCATCATGATGGCGGATACGCCGAAGTGATGATCGCCAAGGCCAGCGGGCTCGTGTCGATCCCTGACGACCTGTCCTCGGTCGATGCGGCGCCGCTGCTGTGCGCGGGACTCACGACGTTCAGCGCTCTGCGAAACGCACCAGCGAAGGCCGGTGATCTTGTCGCTGTGGTCGGTATTGGCGGCCTAGGTCATCTGGGTGTGCAATATGCCCGGCACATGGGGTTCGAGGTCGCGGCGATTGCCCGTGGCGCCGACAAGGTGGAATTGGCGAAGAAGCTCGGCGCCCACCATTACATCGACAACGCCGCTACCGACCCTGCCGAGGCTCTGCAGGCGCTCGGCGGCGCCAAGGTCGTTCTGATAACGGCGTCCGGCGGCAAGACGGTCGCTGAGACCTTCAAGGGCCTGCGTCCCGGCGGTGTCTCGATCGTCCTCGGCGTCGGGCCGGAGCCGATCGAGGTCTCGAGCATGGACCTCATATTCGGGAGCCGCAAGCTCGAAGGTGCCCTGACGGGCGACCCCGCGACCGGTGACGCAACGCTCCGTTTCAGTGCGCTGAGTGGCGTGTCCGCCATGATCGAGACGGTCCCGCTTGAGCAAGCAGCGGATGCCTACGCGAAGATGATGGCTGGCAAGGCGCGCTTTCGCATGGTTCTGACCATGGACTGACCGCCTGCCGCTGTAGCGGGACGAGGCGTGCACGATGGGTTAGGGGGGTCCGCTGCCCGAAAGGTACTCTATGAACCCCAAAGCGTTAGACTACGTACCTGGCCAAGATTGGATTGCGGTCGTTGGCAAGAACGGCACAAGTGAGTTCGCGACGGCTTTCGTAGCTCAACCGGTGCTCCATGCATCGGTGCTGAATGCGCCGTGCATCGGCGTTGAGCCTATTGCCGCATTCTTCGCTGTGACCAGTGGGATGTACGACAGGCTCGCCTTCACTCACGAAACGAAGGACAGTTCAAAGATCTGTCTCGAGTGGGAAGGAAAAGTATTCGGGGAAGACGTCGCAGGTACAACGATCCTTACCCGCAATGACGCCGGGCTGATCGAAAGCGTCCAACTATACCATCGGCCGCTTCATATCGTTGTTCGCTTCTCGGCCGAGCTGGGACGTCGTCTTCAAGGAAAGCTCGACGCCGCGCTCTTCGATATTCCGTAATGATCAATAGAGCAGGCGACCTGAGAGCTGAAACCGCTCTGGGAGAACATGCTGATGTCCAATGATACGCACGAAACCGCTCCGACACGGTTCGTTCAGGTCGGAGACGTCGGGTTCGCGTACCGGCGCTTCGGTCGGCCCGGCGGGCTTCCCCTGCTGTTGCTCAATTACTTCGCCGCGAACATGGACAACTGGGACCCAAAGGTGACGAATGCCTTCGCCGCAGAGCGCGAGGTCATCCTGTTGGATAACGCTGGCGTTGGAGGCTCAAGTGGTGAAACGCCGTCGACCGTCGCAGCGATGACAACGGACTGTGTCGACTTTTGCCGCGCGCTCGATCTCAGAAACATTGACGTCGTGGGGTTCTCGCTCGGCGGCATGATCGCGCAGCAACTTGCGTTCGAATACCCGGACATGATCCGGCGGATGATCCTGCTGGGTACGGGCCCGCGTGGTGGAGAAGGCATGACCTTCACCGAGCTCTCGACCGACACTGTTGGTCGATCCAGTGGCTCTGCTCATGTCCGCGTTCTTCACTCCAAGTGAGGCCAGCAAAGCCGCGGGGCAAGCCTATATCGAACGATTGAAGCTTCGTGTCCTGGATCGCGACGCGCCAGTCTCGATGAAGGCGGCAGGCGCTCAGTTGGAGGCGATCCGCGAATGGGGCTCCATTCCTTCGACAGACCGCTACGCGATGCTGCCTCGGATCCGCCAGCGAACCTTGATTGTGCATGGGAGCAAAGACATCGTCGTCATGCCGATCAACGCCTTCCTCCTGGCCCAGCACCTGCCGGATGCCCAGCTCGTGATGTATCCGGATGCCAGCCACGGAGCGCAATCGCAGCACGCGGAAGTCTTTCTCGAGCATGCCCGGCTATTCCTGAGACGGGTGAGCTGCTTAGAACATCACGCCGGTCGCTATTTGCAGGTCGCTTGACGACAACGCAGAACCGACTTCGCGCTCGCACTGCGGTAGTGGCGCCCGGGAAAGAACGGAGAGCGATGAGAACGCGCATAACCGAACTTTTCGGAATAAAGCATCCGATCATCCAGGGCGGCATGCATCGCGTCGGCTATGCCGAACTGGCCGCCGCAGTGTCGAATGCCGGCGGGCTCGGCATCATCACCGGTCTGACGCAGCCGACGCCCGAGGATTTAGCGCGCGAGATCGACCGCTGCCGCGACATGACCGACCAGCCGTTCGGCGTCAATCTGACCTTTCTGCCGTCATTCGCGGCGCCGCCCTACCCGGAATACATTCACGCGATCGTCGAGGGCGGCGTGCGGATCGTCGAAACCGCCGGCCGCAATCCGGCGCAATACATCCCGGCTTTGAAGGCGCACGGGGTCAAGGTCATCCACAAATGCACTTCGGTGCGCCATTCGCTGACCGCCGAGCGGATCGGCTGCGATGCGATCAGCGTTGACGGGTTCGAGTGCGGCGGCCATCCGGGCGAAGACGACATCCCCAACATGATCCTGCTGCCCCGGGTTGCCGAGGAGCTGAAGATCCCGTTCGTCGCATCGGGCGGCATGGCGGATGGGCGGAGCCTTGTCGCCGCCCTCGCGCTCGGCGCCGACGGCATCAACATGGGCACACGGTTTATTGCCACGAAGGAGGCGCCGGCGCACGACAACGTCAAGCAGGCGCTGGTCGCGGCGAATGAATTGCAGACGCGCCTGATCATGCGGCCACTGCGCAATACCGAGCGGGTACTGACCAATGCGACGGTCGAGGAAGTCCTCGCTATCGAGCGCGACAAAGGCGCTGCCACGACGATCGAAGACATTCGCCACCTCGTCGGCGGAGCGGGGAACCGCCGCGTCTTGCAGGACGGCGAGATGGATGCAGGTGCTTGGAGCTGCGGAATGGTCGCCGGGCTCATCCACGACATTCCGACCTGCAAGGAATTGATCGACCGGATCATGGCCGAGGCCGAGGCGATCATCAGAAGCCGTCTCGAAGGCTTGCTGGCCGCGTGAGATTTTCGAATGGAGGCAAAAAATGGACGCACTGCCGGAACTGCTCGAAACTATTGAAGACGGGATCGCCACACTGACCTTCAATCGGCCGGAGCGGATGAATGCACTGTCGACGCCGATCATGGAGGGTTTGCTGCACGGCCTGCCGCGGCTGGCCGGCGACCCGGCCGTCAAGGTGGTCGTCCTGACCGGCGCCGGCCGAGCCTTCTGTGCCGGCGGCGATGTCAAGGACATGGCACAAGGCGGCGAGAAGCGCAGCGCGGCGGAGGCGGCGGCGCATCTGCGCTCGCGCATGGAAGTCTCCCGCATCCTGCACGAGCTGCCAAAGCCGACGATCGCGATGATCAATGGCCCGGCGGCCGGAGCCGGGCTCGCCTTTGCGCTCGCCTGCGACCTGCGGATTGCAGGCGCCTCGGCCCGCTTGGTGACCGCCTTCGTCAGGGTCGGCTTTTCCGGCGATTTCGGCGGCAGTTTCTTTCTGACTCGGTTGGTCGGCACTGCCAGAGCGCGCGAGCTTTATTTCACCGGTCGTCCGGTCGAGGCCGACGAAGCGTTGTCGCTCGGCCTTGTCAACCGTGTCGTTCCCGATGAAGATCTCGCCACTGTCACGATGGAACTGGCCCGGTCTCTGGCGCATGGGCCCTCGATCGCGCTTGGGCTGATGAAGCGCAACTTGAACTGCGCCGAAAGCGGAGGTTTGACCGAGCTGCTCGATATGGAAGCAGTGCACCAGGTGCAGACCGGCCGCACCGAGGACCACCGCGAAGCGGCGAAGGCCTTTGTCGAGAAGCGCGCGCCCATTTTCACCGGCCGGTGAATCGGCAACCGGTATCCCAAGGTCAGCAAAGATCGTGCGTCACCACGGTTGAAGCCATTGGTGACAGTGCGGCCGGTCAGAAGATCCAAAAGGCCTGGCTCGATCTGGAGCGGTTCAGTGTGGCTAGTGCCAGTCCGGCCAGATCATGTCCGCATCTGCATTGCTGGCGAGCAATTCACCCCCAAGCGACGCCGACATCGATGATGCGATGTCCGGCAACATTTGCGGTTGCGGGACCTATGTTCGCATTCGCGAAGCGATAAAGCAGGCTGCTCGGGCAAGCGGAGGGGAAGAGCCAGGGAATTGGCGGAATTCCGGGAGTCTCAACGGGACCAGTTCGGACCCAAAAATGGCGGACTACCCAGAGCAATTGGGCGGCGAGCCTAGGGCGGGCGACCCCGGCTGAGGGTCGTGGTAACCCGCCGCGCCGGCCGCGAACGGATCGCAGGTTGCGCTGCGCCTCACCCCCCACGCCCTTGATGGGAACGCATCATGAACCGATATGTCGGCCTCGTCTTCACGAAGTCCCGTTGATGCCGGAAATCGTCGCCGATCCGCCGTCGCTCTCCTGTTATCACCTGTTTTCACGGGCCCAGAATTCAAGGATCTCAATGGCTTGCTCCTGATCTCTTTTTCTTGGCGCGCGGGGTCGTTCGAAGCGAGCCGGTCGGAGCAAATCCAGTGGGTCGGCCCCGCTACCTATACGTGAATTAGCTGCTGTTCTTCTGCAGATTGCGTAAAAAGCAACGAGGACTCAATTTGAGATTGTGGCTGCGCGGTTCACCAGCGAAAGGCTTAAGCCGATGCCGCGCCGAGGAAATCGCGCAGCGCCTCGAGTGGTGCGTCTTTCATGACGAAGGCCTCGCCGAGGCGGCGCGGCAGGATCAGGGTGATGCGGCCGTCGCGGACCTTTTTGTCCTTGCTCATATGGCCGAGCAGCCGGTCGGCCGGGACGCCCGTCAGCCCGATCTCGGCCAGGCGCGTCGGCAGACCGCAGCCTGCGAGATGGCAGCGCACCCGCGGCGCATCCTCTGCCCCAACGAGGCCGAGCTTTGCGGCGAAGTCGGTCGCGAGAACCATGCCGAGCGCCACTGCTTCGCCGTGCAGCAGGCGCGAGCCGAACCCGGTCTCGGTCTCCAGAGCATGCCCGAAGGTGTGGCCGAAATTCAGCAGCGCCCGGTCGCCCTCCTCGCGTTCGTCGCCGGCGACGATCTCGGCCTTCATGGCGCAGCTGGTCATCACAGCGCGGCGCAGCGCCTCCGGCATGAGCGCACAGACCTGGTGACCCGCGGCTTCCAGCCAGACGAAGAAATCGGCATCGCGGATGAGGCCGTATTTGACGATTTCGGCGTAGCCGGCAAGCAGCTCGCGGCGCGGCAGGCTGCCGAGAACCGAAGCGTCGGCGAGCACCAGGCGCGGCTGGTAGAAGGCCCCGATCAGGTTCTTGCCGGCACGCGTGTTGATCCCGGTCTTCCCGCCGACCGAGCTGTCGACCTGCGCCAGGAGCGTCGTCGGGATCTGCACGAAATCGACACCGCGCAACAAGGTCGCGGCGGCGAACCCGGTGACGTCGCCGACAACTCCGCCGCCCAGCGCCACCAGCATCGACCCGCGCTCGATGCCGATCGCCAGAATGTCCTCGGCCAGCTTACCGAAGTGAGCGAGGTCCTTGGTTTCCTCACCGGGCGGCAGAAGCACCGCGTGATGGACGATCCCCGCCTCGGACAGGCTGTCCCGCAGCGCCGCGAGGTAGTGTCCGGCGACGGTTTCGTCGGAGACGATAACGGCGTGGCGACGCCGCATAAGAGGGAGCATCTCGCGGCCGGCGACCTCGATCAGCTGAGGTCCCACCAGGATGTCGTAGCCTCGGTCGCCGAGCTCGACGCGCAGCCGCTCGATCGTTTCCATCTTTTCCTCGCTCTACCCTTCGGGCGGCAACATCGCGCGCGGGCACGCGGCCAACGCCGCAATCGCCCGGGTCACCGTCGCTTCCGGCGATCCCTCGCCGCTGTCCACGACCACGTCGGCTTCGGCGTAGAGGGGATAACGCCGCTCGATCAGCTGGGCGAGGATCGTGCGCGGATCGCCTTGTTTCAATAGCGGCCGGTTGCTGCGGCGCAGGACCCGCGAGACCAGCACATCGAGATCGGCGCGCAGCCACAACGAGACGCCGCGGCGCGCGATCAGTTCCCGGGTTGCCGGATCCATCAAGGCCCCTCCACCCGTCGCCAGCACATGAACCGGCTGGGCCAGCAGCCGCGCAATGACCCGCCGCTCGCCCGCGCGAAAGACGTGCTCGCCGCGATTGGCAAAGATCTCCTCGATGGTCTCGCCGGCGGCGACCTCGATCTCGGGATCCGAATCGAAAAACGGCAAGCCAAGGCGCACCGCGAGGCGACGGCCGACCTTACTCTTCCCGGCCCCCATCAGACCGACCAGGACAATCGTGCGGCTCGGAACGAACCCGTTGGTTTCCGCCACTTTTCGGTTCGGCTGCACCGCCTCGATCTGCACCTCGCCTCTCACCGCTCTTTCTCCCTGCCGACCGACGGGGTACTAGCATATCGTCCAACCTTGTCGTCAATCCGCCAGGGACAGATTGGACATGGACATCTCGGTAGTGCAAGTTGCGAGCCGTGGGGGCATGGGGAAGGTCACTGTCGCGTTGGTCATCGTGATCGTCCTGCTGCTGTTCGGCGGCATGGCATTTCTCGCATTCTGGAACCCGCCGCCGCCCTCTGCACCCATCGAGAAGGTGATCCCCGATGCACGTTTCCCCAAGTGAGGGGCTAGCCGTCGGCCGGCGAGCCGACGCGCGCCGGCTCGTCGTCGAAGCTGCTGTTGCCGCCGGCCTCTGACGTCTCGAAACATCTCGAAGCGTTTCTCGAGATGCTGGCGGCCGAGCGCGGTGCTGCGCCGTTGACCCTGGCGGCCTATCAGAACGATCTGTCCAATCTCGCGGGTTTCCTGGCTCCCCGCGGCGTCGCGCTGGAGGCGGCGGACCGCGAGAGGATGCACGCCTACCTGGCGAGCCCCGACATTGCTCGGCTGAGGCCGCGTACGCTTGCCCGGCGCATTTCCGCGATGCGCCAGTTCTATAAATTTCTGCTGCTCGAAGGGGTGCGGCAGGATGATCCGACTGCGGAGCTCGACACGCCGAGGCTCGGCCGGCCGCTGCCCAAAATATTATCGGAAGCGGAAATCAAGTCTCTGATCGACGCAGCTCAAGCGTGGCCCGGAGGGGAAGGAATACGCCTCGGCTGCGTCCTCGAGCTGCTCTATGCGACCGGTCTCAGGGTGTCGGAGCTGGTAACCTTGCCGCTCGCGGCAGCGCGCCGCGATCCGCGTTTTCTGGTGATCTCGGGCAAGGGGGGCAAGGAGCGGGTCGTGCCGTTGAGCGAGCCGGGGCGGGCTGCCTTGCGCAAATACCTCGAGTGCCGCGACGGTTTCCTGGCCGACTCCCGGCCATCCCGCTGGCTGTTCCCGTCGCGCGGCCGCGCCGGCCACCTGACGCGGCAGCGCGCCGGCCAATTGCTGAAGGACCTCGCGGTGAAGGCCGGACTCGACCCGGACCGCTTGTCGCCGCACGTGCTGCGCCACGCCTTTGCCAGCCATCTGCTCGACCACGGCGCCGACCTGCGCAGCGTGCAGCAAATGCTCGGGCACGCCGATATCGCGACGACGCAGATCTACACGCATGTCGAGACCGGGCGGCTGCGCAAACTGGTGGAAAGCGCCCATCCGCTGGCCCGCCGCAGATGATCCGTCACTTTCTCGATTTCGAGCGGCCGATCGCCGAACTCGAAGGCAAAGTCGAGGAGCTGCGCCGGCTTTCGACGACCGGCGAACTCAACATCGCCGACGAGGTCGGCCGCTTGCAGAGCAGCGCCGACCGGTTGCTGCGCCAGACCTATTCGCGCCTGACCCCGTGGCAGAAGGTTCAGGTGGCCCGGCACCCCGAACGGCCGCATTGCCTCGACTACATCGGGGATCTGGTCACCGAGTTCGTGCCGCTCGCCGGCGACCGCGCATTTGCCGAGGATGCGGCGATCGTCGGCGGCATCGGCCGCTTTCGCGGGCGCAGCATTCTCGTGCTCGGTACCGAAAAGGGCGCCGATACCGAGGGGCGGCTCAAGCACAATTTCGGCATGGGGCGGCCGGAAGGGTACCGCAAGGCGCGGCGGCTGATGCGGCTGGCGGAGCGCTTCGGCTTGCCCGTGCTGACCTTTGTCGACACGGCCGGCGCCTATCCCGGCGTCGATGCCGAGGCGCGCGGCCAAGCCGAGGCGATCGCCCGGGCAATCGAGACCTGTCTCGACATCAAAGTGCCGCTGGTCTCCGCGATCATCGGCGAAGGGGGCTCGGGCGGGGCGATTGCGCTCGCTGCCGGCAATACGGTGCTGATGTTGGAGCACGCGATCTATTCCGTCATTTCTCCCGAAGGCTGTGCCTCGATCCTGTGGCGCAGCGCCGAGCATGCGCCGGATGCGGCGGAAGCACTGCGCCTCACCGCCGACGACCTGCAGCGGTTGGGGATAGTTGACCGGATCGTGGCCGAGCCGCTCGGCGGCGCGCAACGTGCCCCGAAAGAGGCTATCGAGCAGGTCGGCGAGGCGGTCGACGAGGCGTTGCGGCCGCTGCTCGCTCTGGACGGGAGCACCTTGCGCATGCAGCGTCGCGAAAAATTTCTGGCGATGGGCGGCCGTGGCCTCTAGCGCTCAGTCATTGACCGCTCGTCGGGCCTTCCCACATCTACTGCGGCGTGCCTGCTATCGGGACGCCAGAGTTCCTCACGGGAATACACCGCTTTTCCAGCACGGAAGGCATCCATGAACCCCCAGGAAAAAGAGCTTCTTACGACGCTGCTCGATCGCTTGAAAAATGCGCCGCGGCAAGACAAGGATCCCGAGGCCGATGCGCTGATCCGTCAGGCAATGGCCGCCCAGCCGGATCTGCCCTATTACTTGACCCAGACCGTGCTGATCCAGGATCTGAGCCTGCATCAGGCGCAGCAGCGGATCGCCGATCTCGAAAAGCAGCTCGCCGATGCGCAGCAAGCGGCGAAGCCGACGGTGGGGAGTTTCCTCGGCGGCCTGTTCGGAAGCCGGCCGCCGGCCCAGGCGAGCGGCCCAGCCCAGGCCGGCGCTCCCCAGGCCGGTCCGTGGACACGCTCACCGCAAGTCGCGGCGGCGCCGCCGGCGCAGCCTTACGGACAGCCCGGGTATCCGCCGCAGCCCGGCTATGGCCAACAGCCGATGGGCGGCGGGTTCATGGGCGGCGGGATGGGTGGCGCCGGCGGCGGGTTCCTGCGCTCGGCGGCGGCGACGGCGGCGGGTGTCGCAGGCGGCGCGCTGCTGTTCGAGGGGATCTCGTCCTTGTTCGGCAACCATTACGCCGGCGGCCTGATGAGCGGCGGAATGACACCGGGTCTCGGTGAGAGCGTCGTCAACAATTATTACGGCAACGATGCCGGCAGCGGCGGCGGCGATTGGAGCAGCGACCCCGGCGCGGCGGGTGGTGGCGGTGATTGGAGCAGCGATGCCGGCGCGGCCGGAGGCGGCAGCGACTGGAGCAGCGACGCCGGCGCGGGCGGCGGGGATTATTCCAGCTCAGACGATCAGGACTGGGGCGGCGGCGGTGGCGACTGGAGCAGCGGCGACAGCAACACCTCGTGCTGATTGCGTAACCCATTCTAACCCTCCCCCACGAGCCAGGGGAGGGTAGGACGCGCGATAGCTGGCACTACACTTCGACCTTGGCGCCGGTGCGCTCGGTGATCAGCCGGTAATGTTCGATGCGCCGGTGCTTCTCGAAATTGAAGATCGTGCGCTTGATGTAGTCGCCTAGCTCCAGGTCGAGGGTCGCCGTGATTACCTCGTCCTCTTCGCCGAGCGCGCGGGCGGCAATCTCGCCGGTCGGCGCGATGATCGCGGAGCCGCCGATCAGACCGAACCCGTCCTCCTTGCCGGCCTTGGCTGCGGCGAGCACCCAGGTTCCGTTCTGATAGGCGTTGGCCTGCATCGTCACGAGGTGGTGGAACATCCGCAGGTGGATCGGCTCGGGGTGATGGATGTTCTCGGTCGGCGTGTTGTAGCCGAGCGCGACGATCTCGACCCCTTGCAGGCCCATGACGCGGAACGTTTCCGGCCAGCGGCGGTCGTTGCAGATGCACATGCCGACGACGGCGTCGAGGGCGCGCCAGACCTTGAAGCCCTCGTTGCCGACATCGAAGTAGCGCTTTTCGAGATGCTGGAAGGGTGCATCGGGCAGATGCTCGGAATGGCCGGGCAGGTGGATCTTGCGATAGCGGCCGATGATCCGGCCGTCGGTCTCGACCAGGATCGAGGTGTTGTAATGGCGCGGCTCGCCCTTCTCCTGCGTCAGCTCGGCATAGCCGAGGTAGAACCCAACCCCGAGCTCGGTCGCGAGCTCGAACAGCGGGCGGGTTTCAGGCCCCGGCATCTCGCGCTCGAAGAACCGGTCGATCTCCTTCTGGTCGGTCATCCAATAGCGTGGGAAGAAGGTCGTCAGCGCGAGTTCGGGAAACACCACAAACCGGGCGCCCGCAGCGTGCGCCTCCCGCATCATCGCCATCAGCCGCCTGACGACGGCGCTGCGCGTGTCGGCGAGGTGGATCGGACCGAGCTGCGCGACGGATGCCTTCAATTTACGAGCCAAGTCGGTTCTCCTTGGGGAGTGTAAGCGGAGTGAGCTGGATCGGCGTGGTGCGTCCTTCGAGACGACCGTTGCACGGTCTCCTCAGGATGAGGAAATTCCTCAATGCCATCTAACGATTTACCTCATGCTGAGGAGCGCCCTCGAGACGCCGCCTGCGGCGGCTCCAGGCAGGGGCGCGTCTCGAAGCACGCACGGCGCCCATGCAGCCCTTCACACGAGCGCCGAGCCGGTTTCGGCGACAAAGGCGAGTTCCGGAACCGGGGAGTGCAAGGGCTTCGCCGCCTCCGACAGAGCGCAAGGGAGGAAGGTCCCGCTGCCGCGCTCGGCTGTGAGCTTTCCGTCCTCGACGACGATGCGGCCGCGGCTCAATACCGTGACCGGCCAGCCGCGCAGCCGGCGGCCTTCATAGGGGGTATAGCCGACATTGTCGTGCAACATGCCGGCAGTTATCGTCGTTTCGCGCTCGGGGTCCCACATCGCGATATCGGCGTCGCTGCCGACCGCGATCGTGCCCTTCTTCGGGTAGAGCCCGTAGAGCTTTGCGTGGTTGGTCGCGGTGAGCGCGACAAAGGCGTTGAGATCGAGGCGCCCCTGTCCGACCCCTTCGGAAAACAGCAGCGGCAGCCGCAATTCTATCCCGGGTACGCCATTGGCGATTTCCTTGAAGGTGGTCTTGTCACCTTTGGGGAGTTTGCCCGAAGCATCGAAGCGGTAGGGCGCATGATCGGACGAAAACACCTGGAAGGTGCCGTTGCGCAAACCGGTCCACACCGCCTCCTGCGCCGCGTGGTCGCGCGGCGGCGGGCTGCAGCAGAACTTGGCGCCCTCCATTCCGGGCTTGGCGATGTCGTCGGCGGTCAGAAACAGGTATTGCGGACAGGTTTCGCCGTAGATCTTCAGGCCTTTGGTCTGGGCGTTGCGGATAACCTCGATCGCCTCGCCGGCCGAGACGTGAACCAGCAGGATCGGCACGTCGAGCAGTTGGGATAAGGTGACGGCCCGGTTTGTCGCTTCGCCTTCGGCGAGGCGCGCATGGCTGACGGCGTGATAGCGCGGCGCCCCGAGACCGCGGTCCAACAGCCGGGCGGTCAGCCATTTGATCATGTCGTGGTTCTCGGCATGAACCATGACGAGCGCGCCCTCGCGCCGCGCCACCGCCAGGATGTCGAGCATCTGCCCGTCATCGAGCTGCAGCAGGTCATAGGTCATGTAGACCTTGAACGAGGTGTACCCGTCGCGGATCAGCGCCGGCAATTCCTGACCCAGCACCTGCTCGGTCGGGTCGGAGATGATCAGATGGAAAGCGTAATCGATGACCGCCTTGGGGCCGGCCGCCTCGTGGTACTCCTCGACGACCCGGCGCAGCGACTGCCCCCGATGCTGCGCGGCGAACGGGATCACCGTCGTCGTGCCGCCAAACGCCGCCGCGACGGTCGCGCTGTAGAAATCATCGGCGCAGACGACGCCCGCCGAGGAGCGCTGCTCGATATGGCAATGGCTGTCGATACCGCCCGGCAATACAAACCGGCCGGTTGCATCGATCTCCCGCGTGCCCGAACCGAGATTCTTGCCGAGAGTCGCCACGATGCCGTCGTTGATGCCGATATCGCAGACCGTGGTATCGGCGGCGGTCGCCACGGTGCCGTTCCGGATCACCAGATCGTAATCGCTCATCCTCTCGCCCTCCCTTAGCGTCTAACGCCTCTTCTACGTGCCAGTCAAGCGCTACTGTGGCGCACGAGAGCACCGCGGAAAGGGATCGCCATGACTCCAGCAGCATCCCATCGACCGACCATCGCCGTGACCCAGCACGCGATTCGGCGGGCCATTACCTCGCCGCGACCGCAGGGTTCGACATTTTGCAGGCCGGCGGCAATGCGATCGATGCGGGATGCGCCGCCGGGATCGCGCTCGGCGTCCTGCAAAGCGATCTCGTCGATGTCGCCGGTGTCGCGCCGATCATGATCTACCTCGCCGACAAAGAGGAGGTCGTGACGATCGCCGGCCTCGGCCCCTGGCCAAAGGCCCTCGACCCGCAGCTCTTTCAGCGCGAGCACGGCGGCAAGATCCCGAAGGGCGTGCTGCGAACCGTGGTGCCGGCCGCCCCCGACGCCTGGATCACGGCGCTCAGGCGCTATGGCACGATGAGCTTTGGCGAGGTCGCGGAAGCGGCGATCCGCCTGGCGCGGGACGGCTTTCCGATGTATCCGCTGATGGCCGCGAGCCTCAAGCGGCACGAGGCGGACCACCGCGCCTGGCCTTCGACGGCGGCCATCTTTCTGCCGAACGGGCGGCCACCGGAAGCTGGCGAAGTCTTCCGGCAAACCGACCTTGCCGCATCGTTGCAGTACATGGCAGACGAGGAACGGGCCGCCGCCTCGCGCGGCCGTGAGGCGGGTCTGGAAGCGGCTCGCGACGCCTTTTATCGCGGCGACATCGCTCGCAAGATCGTCGCCTTCATGAAGCAGGAGGGCGGGCTCCTGTCAGCCGAAGATCTCGCCGAATACTGCTCGCCCGTCGGCCCGCCAGAGCGCCGCCGCTTTGGCGATCTCGAAGTCTTCACCTGCGGCGCCTGGTGTCAGGGACCCGTCCTGCTGCAAACCCTTGCGTTACTCGAGGGAACCGATCTTGCGGGTCTCGGGCAGAACAGCCCGGACTATATTCATTACCTGGCCGAGGCGCTAAAGCTCGCGTTTGCCGATCGAGAGGCCTATTACGGCGACCCGGCCAAGATCGAGGTGCCTTTGGCGACCTTGATTTCGTCGGAATACGCGGCCGAGCGCCGGAAGTTGATCCGCGTCGATCGCGCCGCGCCCGAAATGCCGCCACCCGGAGATCTCGGCCGCAATGGCGCCCGTTTCCGCGCGAGCATCGGCGACCCCAACCCCGAGCCCGACACGTCTTACGTCTGCGTCGCCGACCGCTGGGGCAATTTGTTCTCGGCGACACCGAGCGACGGCTCGTACGGCTCCCCTGTGGTACCCGGGACCGGCCTCATCCCGTCGAACCGCGGCTCGCAATCGCGCCCCGACCCGCGCCATCCCGCCGGTGTCGCCCCGGGCAAGCGGCCTCGCCTGACCCCCAACCCGGCATTGGCAATCAAGGGCCGGGACCAGTTCCTGCCGTTCGGCACGCCGGGCGGCGACGTCCAGACCCAGGCAATGCTGCAGGTATTGCTGAATTTGTTCGTCTTCGGCAAGGATGTGCAGTCGGCGATCGAGGCGCCGCGCTTCGCGACCTACAGCTTTCCGTCTTCCTTTGCCCCGTACGACTATTATCCGGGCCGGCTCGCCCTAGAAGGCGCGCATCCCCGAGCCGGTCATCTCCGAGCTGGCGCGGCGCGGGCACGAGATCCAGCGGTGGCCCGATTGGATTTGGACCGCCGGCGCGGTATGCGCCATCCTTGCCGATCGCCGCCGCGGCGTGCTCGAAGCCGGCGCCGACCCGCGCCGCGCCGCCTACGCGCTCGGGTGGTAGACCAGCCCTCAACCCAACCCTCTCCCCGCGAGCGGGGAGAGGGGCTGTAGGCTCAGACTTTACATTGCGGACATGCGGGCGGCGCGGCGCCTGGCCAGCGGCGTGGCGGGCTCGGGAGCCGGGGCCGGCTGGATCTTCTTGGTGGAGCGCGGCAGTGTCCAATCCCACTCGTCCGCGCCCATCTGGTAGTGGCGATTGTTTTGCGACGGGTTGCGGTTGACCATGTGGCGGTTGTGGAGCGGGTGGGTAACGCTGCGCACCTCATGCTCGATCGTAAACAGGTGCTTGCCGGTTTCGAGGCAGACGATGTCTTGCCAGCGATACTGGTACTGATCGCTCTCTTCGGTGATCAGGCCGCGTTTTTCGAGCTCGTCATGCGGTCCCGAGAACTCCTGCGCATAGACCTGCAGGTGATGGCCGTCGAATTCCGGTATTTTTTGGTCGGTCTCGCGGAAAATCAGCTCCTGCTTGTGCCCGGCGCTGACATGCGCGGCGCGCCCTTCACCGTTCTCCTTGACGCACGCAGGCGTGTAAAAGATTTCGCGGTAAAAGCGAGCGATGCCGTCGGCGGTTCCTTCCGGCACGGTGAACTCGACATAGCCCATGCCGAGATTGATCGCGCCGAACCGCTCCTCGTCGGGCTCATAGAGGCGGAACTTGTTGCCCCACGGGCAGGTCGCCTCGACATACTGGTTGTGCTGCTTGCAGTCGAATTTGGTGTCGGCGAGCTTTTTCTTGGCTTCGCCGAGACGTTCGCACAGCTCCTCGAGCGACGGAACAACGAGGCCGACATGGCCGCGCAGCACGTTCGGGTCGCCGGTCGGCAGATGGAATTGGCTCTTGCCGACATTGACCCACATGTTGTTGGTGCCGGGGAACATGAAGGGGTCGCGCGTCAGGCCGAGCCCCGACAGATAAAACTCGTGCGCCAGACCTTGATTGTTGATCCTGAGATTGACGTGTTCGAGACCGACGAGGTTGCCGAGATCCTCGGCGGTGCGGTCGTAGAGTTGTTGTTGTGCTGCCATGAGGGCCCTCCAAAGTTGCCGATCAGCCGGTGCTGAGCGGCCGTGCCGTAGTTCGGCGGTAAACGCCCGCCATCAAAACAGTTTTTCGAACCTCTCGTCTACTGGAACCCGATAACCGTTCGGCCAGACTGTTGGTTTCGTTCGCCATGCCGACAATCGCCATCAATTCGCCGAGCATGGCCGGGGTCATGCCCTGCTTCTTCGCGGCGGCGCCGTGCGAGGCGATGCAATAGGCGCAGCCGTTGCTGGCGCTGACCGCGAGATAGATCAGCTCCTTGGTCAATGGATCGAGCGCGCCCGGCGCCATGATCTCTTTGATGCTCTCCCAGGTGCGCCGCAAGGTCGGCGGGTCGTTCGCGAGCGCCTTCCAGAAATTGTTGATCCAGTCGGTGCCGCGCGTCGTCATGATGTCGTCATAGACCGCCCGGATCTCGGCGCTCGCCTCACCGTACTCGACCAGCCGCACCATCGTCACTTCCGTCTCCCGCGCCGGCTCTCTGCAGCTCGTCGCCGAGCCGTCCGGACAGAAACATGCCGATCATACGAAAATCGCTGATCAGCGACCAGATCGGATGCCCAAAGGTCTCTGGCCGATTGTGCTCGAATTTGAAATGGCCGAACCACGCCAAAGCGTAGCCGGCCGCGGGCGCGGCGAGCAGCCAGCGCCAATCGCGCTCGACCCCGGCGGCAGCGATCGCGGCCACCGCCAATGAGGTGCCGAAGTAGTGCAACCCCGCGGGTGCGCGGGTCGGAATGTGCCGCGAGATAGCGTCGCCAAAACTCCGGGTAAGTCACGCCACGCAATCCTTGTAATGGAGAGCCCGGCATCGTAAGTCAGCAGCCATATTCAACATATTCTCGCGGGGTCTTCATATGGGTTTTAGGGTAGCCGTCGTCGGCGCGACCGGCAATGTCGGACGCGAAATCCTGACCACGCTCGCCGAGCGCGAATTTCCGGCCGATGATGTCGTTGCGCTGGCGTCGTCGCGATCGATCGGCCGCGAGGTTTCGTTCGGCGAGGATGACGTTCTCAAGGTCCAGGGCCTCGACACCTACGATTTCCGCGGCATCGATATCGTCCTTTCGTCGCCCGGGGCCAAGGTGTCGGAGGCGTTCGCGCCGCGTGCGGCAAAAGCCGGCGCCGTGGTGATCGACAACACCTCGCGGTTCCGGATGGAGCCGGACGTGCCATTGGTCGTGCCGGAGGTCAATCCGCAGGCCATCGCGCAACACTCGAAGCGCGGCATCATCGCCAACCCGAACTGCTCGACGATCCAGATGGTCGTCGCATTGAAGCCGCTCCATGACCTTGCCCGGATCAAGCGGGTAGTCGTTGCGACCTACCAGTCGGTTTCGGGGGCGGGCCGCGCCTCGATGGACGAGCTGTTCAACCAGACCCGCGCGATTTACGTCAATGACCCCCTGAAGCCCGAGCACTTCACCAAGCAGATCGCCTTCAATGTGATTCCGCATTGCGACATCTTCATGGATGACGGCGCGACCAAGGAAGAATGGAAGATGGCGGCCGAGACCCGCAAGATCCTCGATCCGGACATCGCCGTCACAGCGACCTGCGTGCGGGTTCCGGTGTTTATCGGCCATGGCGAGGCGGTCAACATCGAGTTCGAGCGTCCTCTCAGCGAGGACCAGGCGCGGGCCGCTCTGCGGCAGGCGCCCGGTGTTACCGTTGTCGACCACCGCGCCGATGAAGGCTACGTGACCCCGGCCGAAGCGGCCGGCGAGGACGCGGTCTATGTCAGCCGTATCCGCCGCGATCCGACCGTGCCGCATGGGCTCAATTTGTGGGTCGTCGCCGACAACCTGCGAAAGGGCGCGGCGCTCAATGCCGTTCAGATCGCCGAGATCCTGGTCCAGCAGCACCTCGGCGGCCGGCGCGGCGCGCGCTCCAACGTCGAGCCGCTGCGCCGCACGACCGCTTAGGGTATCCCGATCGTAAACACCGAGTCACCCCTCACCCCAGCCCTCTCCCCGCATGGCGGGGAGAGGGAGGGGCAGCAAACGACGGAGCCCCGGAGCACGGCTCCCGAACGTCCGGCATCGCGTAAGGCAAGTGCGCCCGACCGCTTTCTCGGCATCCGTATTACACCGCTGACCCGGCGGCGGCTCGACGCCTTTCGGCGGAACCGACGCGGCTTCTGGTCGTTGTGGATCTTCCTCGCGCTGTTCGTCGTCACACTCTTCGCCGAATTCATCGCGAATGACCGGCCGATCGTCGTGCGATACGAGGGCGGCTGGTACTTTCCGGTGTTTGTCGATTACCCAGAGACGGCGTTCGGCGGGGAGTTTCCGACGCCCGCTGACTACCGCGACCCTGCGGTAGATAAGCTGATCTCGGAGAAGGGGTGGATGGTTTGGCCGCTGATCCCGTTCGCCTACAATACGATCAATTACAACCTTCCGAGCCCCGCACCGTCGCCCCCCTCGAGCGTCAATTGGCTGGGAACCGATGACCAGGGCCGAGATGTGCTGGCCCGGCTGATTTATGGCTTTCGTATCTCGGTGCTGTTCGGCCTCACCTTGACCGCATTGTCATCGGTGATCGGCGTCGCGGCGGGAGCGGTCCAGGGATATTTCGGCGGCCTTGTCGATCTCGGCTTCCAGCGCTTCATCGAGATCTGGTCGGGGCTGCCGGTCCTTTATCTGCTGATCATCATGGCAAGCTTTATCGAGCCCAATTTCTGGTGGCTGTTGGGCTTGATGCTGCTGTTCTCGTGGATGGGGCTGGTCGACGTCGTGCGCGCCGAGTTTCTCCGCGCACGCAACTTCGATTATGTGCGGGCGGCGCGCGCGCTGGGCGTGTCCGACTTGACGATCATTTTGCGCCACGTACTGCCCAACGCCACAGTCGCGACCATCACCTTTCTGCCCTTCATCCTCAACGGGTCGATCACCACCCTCACGTCGCTCGACTTCCTCGGCTTCGGCCTGCCGCCGGGCTCGCCGTCGCTCGGCGAGCTGCTGGCGCAAGGCAAATCGAACCTGCAGGCCCCCTGGCTCGGTTTGACGGCCTTTTTTGTGCTCGCCTCGATGCTGAGCCTGTTGATCTTCGTCGGCGAGGCGGTGCGAGATGCCTTCGACCCGCGCAAGGTCGTGCTTTGAGCGATGCAAGCGGCGCCGCGCCGCTTCTTGAAATCCGCAATCTCAGCGTCACCTTCGCCGGCCGCGGCGGCGCGAACCCGGTCGAGGCGGTCAAGAATGTCTCCTTCACCCTCGATCGTGGCGAGACCCTGGCATTGGTCGGCGAGAGCGGCTCGGGCAAGAGTGTGACGGCTCTGTCGATCCTTCAGCTGCTGCCTTATCCGGTCGCGGCGCACGGGTCCGAAAGCAGCGTCCGCTTCGACGGCGAGGAGCTGGTCGGCGCCCCGCCCGAGCGGCTGCGCCGGGTACGCGGAAACCGGATCGCGATGGTCTTTCAGGAGCCGATGACCTCGCTGAACCCGCTGCACACGCTCGAGCGGCAGATCGCCGAGACATTGCTGATCCATAAGCACATGACCGCGCGGCGGCGCGCGAGCAAACCCTCGAGTTGTTGCGGCTGGTCGGTCTGCCCGACGCGGAGAACCGGCTCGGGGCCTATCCGCACCAGCTGTCGGGTGGGCAGCGGCAGCGCGTCATGATCGCGATGGCCATCGCCAACGAGCCCGATATTCTGATCGCCGACGAACCGACGACCGCGCTCGACGTGACGATCCAGGCGCACATCCTGCAGCTCTTGAAGGATTTGCGCGATCGCTTCGGCATGGCATTGCTGCTGATCACCCACGATTTGACGATCGTCCGAAAGATGGCGGATCAGGTCTGCATCATGACGGCCGGCGAGATCGTCGAAGCCGGCCAGACCGCTAGGATCTTTGCCCAGCCTCGCCAGGCCTACACGCGCCGGCTGCTCGCCGCCGAGCCGAAGGGCCGGGCAGCGCCGGCTGATCCCGCAGCGCCCGAGCTGATCGAGGGGCAAGACGTCAAGGTCTGGTTTCCGATCCGGCGCGGTGTGCTGCGCCGGGTGGGCCGCTATGTGAAGGCGGTCGACGGCGTCTCACTCGCGGTCAGGCGCGGGACCACTCTCGGCGTCGTCGGCGAAAGCGGCTCCGGTAAGACCACGCTCGGCCTCGCTTTGCTGCGGCTGACCGAGGCGCAAGGGCACATCCGTTTCGCGGAGCGCGACATCGCGGCGCTCGGGCAGCGCCAATTGCGGCCGCTGCGGCGCGAGATGCAGGTGGTCTTTCAGGACCCGTTCTCCAGCCTATCGCCGCGGCTTTCGGTCGCGCAGATCGTCGAGGAGGGGCTCAAGGTGCATCGCCTCGCGGCCGGCGCCGCCGAGCGCCGGCGGCTGATCGAAACCGCGCTCGTCGAAGTCGGGCTCGATCCCGAGGCGGCTGAGCGCTATCCGCACGAATTCTCCGGCGGCCAGCGCCAGCGCATCGCAATCGCCCGGGCCTTGGTGTTAAAGCCGCGCTTCGTCGTGCTCGACGAGCCGACCTCGGCGCTCGACATGTCGGTGCAGGCGCAGATCGTCGAGTTGTTGCGCGAACTACAGACCCGCCACGGCCTCGCTTACCTGTTCATCAGCCACGACCTGCGGGTCGTGCGGGCATTGGCGCACGAAATCCTCGTCATGAAGGACGGCAAGATCGTCGAGGCCGGCGCCACCGAACGCGTCATGACCGCCCCCGAGCACCCCTACACACGCACTCTGATGGCCGCCGCCTTCGACCTGGAAGCATTACCGGCGTAAACTCGACGAATGAAGGGAGCGGGAACGGTTGCCAACCGGCTAGCGCTCGGCCTAGCGCGTGCGATGAGCACGGCTACTGGTCGAGTTGGCGAGAGGGTTAGCCGCGGCCTCGGCTTCGGCGGGGAAGCCTCCGGCCTTTCTGCCGTCAACGAAGCAGACCCGGTCGCGGAGCGCCCGCAGCGCAGGCTTGCGTGGACATCGCGCCTGCTGCTTGTGGCGGCCCTGGCCGTACCGTTGCTGCTCCTGACGATCGCCGCCTGGCAGAACTTCCGCCTCGTCCGGCTCGAGGCCAAACAACGGGTCACCATCGAGACCGGCCAGCTGCACGAGCATGCCCTCAGTGCGATCGCGACCTATGCGCTGATACTTGCGTGGATCGATGACCGTATTCGCGGCCTCGACTGGGACCGTATCGAGCACGACAGCGAACTCCATCGGTTTCTGTCGAACCTCGAAACCCTGCCGCAGATCGGTGCGGTCCTGGTGATCGACCCCCAGGGGCAGATGCGAGCGAGCGGGAGCCCGTTCCCGCCCGCGACAGCCGACGCCTCCAATCGTGATGCCTTTGCCGCGCAACGGGACCGCGATGCCGGCATTTTTATCGGTCGCGAACATATCGATCAACTGACCCGCCTTTCCGATTTTGACATCAGCCGGCGTCGATCGACGCCGGACCAAAGGTTCGACGGGGTCATCATCATTTCCGCCAGCCCTGGTTACTTCGCTAATTTTTTCAGCACCATCTCTCGTGACGAAAATTTCGCGGCGCTCTTGTTGCGCGATGACGGCTCGGTTCTCGTGCGGTATCCGCCGCTGCCGAGCCCGCGGGCCTTCTCGTCCGAAACGCCCGTGATGCGAGCAATCGCCGCCGACCCCGATCGCGGGTTGTTTTGGGGGAGAGGGGGGATCGACGGAATCAAGCGCCTTTTCGGATATCAGCGGGTCGGCGGATACCCCCTCTATGTCGCCTTCGGGGTCCCGATGCAGGGGGTTCTGGCACAGTGGGGAGCCAACCTCATCGATTATCTGCTTTTTGCGATCCCGGCCTCGCTCGGTCTGTTCTGTATGACGCTGTTCGCCGTGCGCCAACTTCAGCAGCAAAGGGTAGCCACATGGCGCTGGCGCGCTACCGCGCGGCGGCTGAACCGCGAGATGCATCGGCGGACGCGCGCTGAGGCCGAACTCCACCAAGCGCAAAAAATGGAGGCACTGGGTCAGCTGACCGGCGGGGTGGCGCATGATTTCAACAATCTGCTGACCGTGCTGCAGGGCTGCCTCGAATTGCTGAGCGGCCGGCAACTCGAGCCGACGCTGCAAGCCAGGGTCGAGATGGCGCTCGCCACCGTAGAGCGCGGCGAAAGGCTGACGAGTTCAACTTCTCGCCTTTGCGCGGCGACAGCCGCTTACGATAGCGCGTCTGGACCTCAACGACACATTGCGCCAAATGGCCGAGCTGATGGCTCGCACTGTCGGGAGCAAAGTCAGGGTTGAAACCGATCTTGCGCCCGATCTGTGGCCGGTTGATGCGGATGCCACGCAACTCGAGCTTGCCGTGATCAATCTTGCGATCAATTCTCGCGACGCGATGCCCGAGGGCGGCGTGTTGAGGGTGCGTACATTCAAAACGACCCTGCCCGAGGGCGTGCTCGGCGAAACTGGGGATTTTGTCGGTTTGGAGATCTCCGACACCGGGATCGGCATGCCCCCCGAAATACTGGCGCGCGCGTTCGAGCCATTCTTTACGAGCAAGGGGCCGGGCAAGGGCACCGGTCTCGGCCTCAGCTTGGTGTACGGGTTTGCTCGCCAATCCGGAGGCTCCGCGTCGATCCGCAGCGAGGTCGGCCGCGGCACGGCGGTGACCCTGCTGCTGCCGCGCGCCGGCGAGGCCGGTACCCCAGACGAACCGGGCGTGATAAGCTTGCCCTCGGACGCTTCAGCATGAAATTCTGCCGCCGAGCGGGATAGTCGGAGGAAAAACGAGATGCGCATCGTGATCGTCGGCCAGCAGGCCTTCGGCAAAGCCGTGTTGGAGGCGTTTTTGGCTCGCGGAGACCAGGTAGCCGGCGTGTTTGCGGCTCCGGAGCGGCCGGGCGCCAGACCCGACCCGCTCGTCGTCGCGGCGCAAGAACGCGGGCTGACCGTCCATCGCCATGCCAAATACTCGAGCGATGAAGCAAAACAGGCGCTCGCCGAGCTCAACGCCGATGTCGGTGTCATGGCCTATGTCCTGCTGTTCGCGCCGCCGGAGTTCTGCGCCCTTCCGAAACACGGAATGATCCAGTTCCACCCCTCGCTGTTGCCGTTGCATCGCGGGCCTTCGTCGATCCCGTGGGCGATCATCCGCGGACGCAGCGAGACCGGATTATCGATCTTCCGCCCGACCCCGGGTCTCGACGAAGGTCCGGTGATCCTGCAGAAACGCGTGCCGATCGGACCCGACGAGACTGCCGGCTCGCTCTATTTCGACAAGATTTTCCCGCTCGGGGTGGAAGCGCTGGTGCAGGCCGCCGATCTGGTCGTCTCGGGTCGCGCGACCGAAACGACGCAGGACGAAAGCCGCGCCACTTACGAGGGCTGGGTGCGCGAGGCCGAATTCCGGATCAACTGGGCGACCCATGTGGACTTCATCTACGACCTGATCCGCGGCTGCAACCCGGCGCCCGGCGCCTGGACCACAACGGGCGAGCGCAAGCTCTACCTGTTCGACGCGCGCAAGATCATCGCCCCGACCTTTGGCGCGGTGCGCGGACGCAAGATCGGCGAGGTCGTCTCGGTCGGCGAGGCCGGCATGCGCATCCTCGCCCAGGGTGGCTTCGTCGAGGTGTCGCGGGTGCGTGTCGATGATGGAGCCAAGATCGCCGCGACCGACTCGGGCATCGCCGAAGGGACGCTGCTCGGCGGCTAGCCGATCGGAAAGCCCCTAGATGGCCGTTCGATCGCCGATCCTCAACGTCATGGGAAACGCCGCGCTGAAGGCAGCGCGCGGCCTCATTCGCGATTTTGGCGAGGTCGAGCAGCTCCAGGTCTCGGTCAAGGGTGCCGGCGAATTTGTCTCGACTGCCGATCTGAAGGCCGAGCGCACGCTCAAGGCCGAGTTGAAGAGGGCGCGCCCCGGCTACGCGATGCTGTTCGAGGAGAGCGGAGCGGAAGCAGGGTCGGACCCGCGGCACCGCTGGATTGTCGATCCGTTGGACGGCACGACGAATTTTCTGCACGGCATCCCTCATTTTGCGATCTCGATCGGGCTGGAACGCGACGGCGAAATCGTCGCCGGCGTGATCTACGAGCCCATTCGCGACGAGATGTATTGGGCGGAGAAAGGGGCGGGCGCCTACGTCAACGATCGCCGGCTGAGGGTCTCCGCCCGTCGCCAGCTCGGCGAGGCGGTCATCGGCACCGGCATGCCGTTTGGCGAGCGTGCCGACCAGCCAGGCTTACATGGCCACGCTCGCGGCGGTCATGGGCGCGACGAGCGGCGTCCGGCGCATGGGTTCGGCAGCGCTCGACCTCGCCTATGTCGCGGCCGGCCGCTATGAGGGGTTTTGGGAGTTCGCACTGGCGCCTTGGGACATCGCCGCCGGGCTCCTCCTCGTCCGCGAGGCGGGCGGATACGTCAGCGACATGGCCGGCGGTCACGACATGATGTCCAGCGGCGACGTCCTGGCGGCGAATTCCCACCTGCACCTGCCGCTCGCCGCGCTGATCAAGGAGGCGATGCGAGCCGGCCGAGCGGCGTTTTGAATTCGTTCTGTAGTCTCCCTGTAGGATGGGTTGAGCTGAGCGAAACCCATGGTCAGGCGGCTTGCCGGGGCGTAGCCGTGAACTTACCAAAGTACCGGTTTGCAATGCGCGAGGAGTGGGTCCGCAAAGGGTCCGTGAAGGGACCTTCGCCGGAACGCGCGGCAACGATTAGGTAGCGCCGGAAGCGGTCATTCCGGCTGTGTCGCTGGGCGGGTCGGATCAGCTTGCGACCGTGGTTCGACGCCGTCTGGCCGCAAAACGGTGGGCCAAGCCTCCAAAGCCCTTTTCATGTCAAACGTTGGTCCAGGGCCTCGGTTTGACGCTCGTCCTCGGATCTGGCCCGGTCTTCTTTCGCCCGTCACCTCGACAGACGAGCCTTGAGGCGAGGCGATGCAAAATCGAGGAAGGCGCGGAGCTTGATCGGCAAGAACCGGCCGGCTGGATAAACGAAGCTCACCGGCAGGGGCGCTGGCCGGTACTCGTCGAGCACCGTGGTCAGCGTTCCTGCCTCGATGGAAGACGCGACGTGATACGAGTACGCGCGCGTAAGGCCCATGTCGGCCCGGGCCGCGTCACACGCCGCCTCTTCGTTCGAGACGACAAGGCGAGGACGGATCGCGATCGTCATGTCGGCCTGTCCACGCGCGAAGGTCCATACCTCGGGAGCCTGAAAACTCTCGCAAAGAATGCAGTCGTGGCCAGCAACGTCCTCGGGCGCGGCCGGCGTTCCGTGTAAGCCCAGATAGGCTGGGCTGGCGCACACGACCCGAGAGGTGCTGCCAAGGCGGAGCGCCATGAGTTGACTGTCGGGGAGCACGCCGAGGCGCAGCGCCACATCGACATGTTCTTCCGGCAGGCTGAGGATGCGGTCGCCCAGGACGAGGCGCACGGTGATGTCGGGATAGGCGCTGAGGAACTCGGCCACGATTGGCACGAGATGGATGCGTCCAAGCCCGACCGGGGCGGTCACAACCAATTCGCCTGTCGGCGCCGTGTATTCGCCTGAGGCGGCGCGTTCGATCTCGGAGATGTCCGCAAGGATCCGCTTGAGCCCGGCGACATAGGACGAGCCGGCATGGTTAGCACCAGCCGTCGCGCCGATCGATCGAAGAGCTTGGTGCGAAGATGTTCTTCAAGCTCGGTTATTTTGCGGCTCGCCGTCGCTGGCGCGGTGTTCAGTCGCCGGACAGCCGCGGCGAGGCTGCCCGCCTCGGCCACGGCGAGCACGATCGACATTGATTTCCAAGCGATCCATCTAGGGTCGTTCCATCAGGGGGCCTCGGAAGCGATCGTTCCGTTTCCCGGAATGATCGTTTCCATTCTCGCCCAGTAAACCTCAATCGCGGAACGAATTATGTCATGGCGCGTCGGCGGTGCTCGTGACGCCGGGTTCCGAAAGGCCATCACAATGAAAGACGCCAAGACCCTGCTGGTCGAATTCCTCGCCGCCGTCACGCACGGCCAAGACGCCGCCGCCCTGTTCGCCGAGGACGGGGCGCTCGAACTGCCGTTCCTGCATTCGGTGGGGATCCCTTGGCGCCACCGGGGTCGCCAGGCGATCAGCGAGCTCCAAGCCTCTCTCGCCGGGCTCTACCTAAACTTCGGCTTCCCGCCCGAGGACATCCACGTCCTGATAGACACCCCGGAGCAGGTGTTCGCCGAATACATGACCCACACGACGGCGAAGGCGACCGGGCGCACCCTCCATCACCTGTTCGCTGCCCGTCTCGTGGCCGAGAAAGGCCGGATCAAGCTGGTGCGGGAGTCTCAAACGTGGTCGCCGCGGCCCAGGCCCTCCTGCCCGGCGGCGTCAAGGATCTGCCCGATCCGGAGAAAGAGATCTTCTCGGTCCCCCCGGACTACCGGAGCTGAGGCCGTCGAGAGTTGTCTTCCAGCATCGTCAATCATCAAAGCTTATCGAGGAAGCACGACCATGGCCGACAACGTACAGATTGTCCTGAACGCCTTCGAAACCCTTTTCAACAAGCGGGACTACGCAGCCGCGGAGCGTTTCTGGTCTCCGAACTATATTCAGCACAGTGCGCACATTCCGCCCGGACGCGAGGGACTTTTCGCTTTGATCAAAGGGGCCCCTGAAACTTTGCACTACGAGAACGGGCTTACCGTTGCCAATGGCGACTACGTGCTCCTGCACGGCCAGTTTAGCGGCTTAGGCCGGCCGGCGAACTGGATCGTGGTGGATATCGTGCGCCTCGAGAACGGCCAACTGACGGAGCACTGGGACGTGATCCAAGACGAGGCCACGCGCGAGCAGTCGCGGAGCGGCCTGCCGATGTTCGGCGACAAGTTCCCGGGGTGATCTCGTCGCGCGCCGGGGAACAGGACCCGCTTTAAGGAATATCCTTATCGGGGCGAATGTCGGATCTGGCAGGGGACTAAACCGCTCTCGCGGTAGTTGGTGGCGAGCGATGAAGTAGCAGAGCGGGCGTCCTGTCTTGAGATTGAGGGGCCTTGATCCTCCCTCAAGACAGGAGCCCCAATGACCGAGAAGGCCATCAGCCCGTTGCGCCGGCGACTGATCGAGGACATGACGATCCGCCGGCTTAGCGCCAACACTCAGCACCAGTATATCCGCCACGTCAAAAGCTTCGCAGATTTCGTGGGCCGGTCTCTCGACAAGGCCACTGCGGAGGATGTCCATCGCTACCAACTGCACCTGGGGTCGATCGGAACGACGATACCGACCGTCAACGCCGGTGCCAGCGCGCTGCGGTTCTTCTTCAAGGTCACGCTGAAGCGCCGCGATCTTGCCGACGCGGTCGTGTCGGTCCGCGAGCCTCGCCGCCTGCCCGTTGTTCTCAGCCCGGAAGAGGTCGCTCGGCTTCTCGCGTCGACGACTAACATCAAGCACAGGGCGGCCCTCAGCCTGACTTATGCCACCGGCCTGCGCAGATCGGAGGTCGTGTCGCTGAGGCTCACCGATATCGACAGCGACCGGATGCTCATCCGGGTGGAGCAGGGCAAAGGCAAGAAGGATCGTTATGTCATCCTCTCCCCGTACCTTCTTGAGCTATTGCGCGAATGGTGGCGCGTCGCTCGCAAGAAGGGATGGATGCGTCCCGGTCAGCCCTGGCTGTTTCCCGGCTACCGCGGGCAGCACATGAGCCCACGCCAACTGCACCGGCTGGTCTGCTTGGCTGCGGCACGAGCCAGCATCACCAAGCGTGTTGGGGTTCATACACTGCGGCACAGCTTCGCCACCCATCTGCTGGAGCAAAAGACCGATATTCGGATCATCCAGGTCCTGCTCGGGCACAAGAAGCTCGACACGACCGCGCTCTATACCCGCGTCGCCGTCAGCGCGATCGGCGAGGTGACGAGCCCGCTCGACCTCCTGCTGAAGATGCCCGGATAACGCGCGGCCGTTGTCACGGCCGGCGGTCGAGGTGGCGGACATCTTCCGCCACCGCGGGCCGGCTTGGCGTGTGTCCCATGCCGGCCATGTGAGCCTCGGTCAACTGAAGGTCATGTCGGCAATCGAGCGCTGCCGAACGGCGGCGTTGGGTGGCCATGTCGAACGCTGCGAGGACTGCGCGTACCGGCGCATCTGCTACAACTCCTGCCGCAACCGGCACTGCCCCAAGTGCCAAGCCGCCGCTGCCAAGCAGTGGCTGGCCGACCGCCAGGCCGAACTCTTGCCGGTGCCCTATTTCCATGTCGTGTTCACCCTGCCGGGACCAATCGCCGACATCGCCAATCAGAATAAGGCGATCATCTATGACCTGTTGCTGAAAGTCGCGGCCGAGACCCTGATCACGATTGCGGCCGATCCCAAGCATCTCGGCGCCCGCATCGGGCTCACCGCCGTGCTCCACACCTGGGGATCAGCGCTTGCCCACCATCCGCACGCCCATATCATTGTACCCGGCGGCGGCTTGTCGCCCGACGGCCGGCACTGGATTGCCTGCCGACCCGGCTTCTTTCTGTCGGTGCGGGTGCTCTCACGCCTGTTCCGCCGCCTGTTCCTGGAAAGGCTGACTGCCGCCTACCAAGCGGGGCGCCTGCAGTTCTTCGCCGACCAGGCCGCGCTGGCCGAGCCGGCGGCCTTCCAAGCCCAACTGGTCACACTGCAGAAGATCGAATGGGTGGTCTATGCCAAGCGGCCTTTTGGTGGACCCGACGCGGTGCTCGCCTACCTGTCCCGCTACACCCATCGGATCGCCATCGCCAACAGCCGGCTCGTCGCCTTCGATGGCGAGCGCGTGACGTTTAGATGGAAGGATTACCGGGCCAAGGGCGAGGCTCGCTACAAGCTCATGACGCTCGACGTCGACGAGTTCATCCGCCGCTTTCTAATCCATGTGTTACCCGGCGGGTTCCATCGCATCCGCCACTACGGCCTCTTCGCCAACGCCAATCGCGCCGACAATATCGCATTGGCCCGCCAGCTCCTCGGCGTACCCGACCCGGCCCCGCCGAGCGCGAACAGCGATGGCGCCGATCGTGGTTGCGAAGATGAAGAGCCCAACATTTG
>CAVOHI010000006.1:0-117472 GCA_963695605.1 uncultured Alphaproteobacteria bacterium
CCCTCGGTGTGCTGGGGCTCGGTCGCATCGGCCGACGAGTGGCAAGCCTCGGCGTGGCCTTTGGCTGTCGGGTGGTAGCCCACGACCCGCTCCCGGGAATTGTGGCATCGGCAGGGGTCACGCTGGCCGGACCCAACGAAGTCGTTGCCACATCTGAGTACCTTTGCATCCACGTCCCATTGGACCGGTCCACCCGGCACCTCGTAATGTGAGGGAAACCTGCTGGCGAGAGCGAGACCGGATTCCTTACTAGTGAACACGAGTCGTGGGCCTGTGGTCGACGAAATCCTGTCGCTTGCTGCCCTAGATGCCGGCCAAATAGCCGGCTGCGGTCGACGTCTTCGAGGTCGAGCCGCTCCCAGTTGACAGCCCTCTTCGAGCGCATCCCCGTGTTTTACTAACCCCCCACGAGGCCTCTGAATCCATCGAAGCTACACCTGACCTACGTGAGGAAATGTGCCGCGCCACGGTCGAGTGGTTCGCCACCGGATGGACGAGTCGGGTGATCGTAGGTGCGCCCCAATCTCAGACAGGGCACAGGACTATGAGCGACGCGTCTGAGCAGAGCGGTTGCAGCGCCTCACCGACCATCGAGCGCGGTGCCGTTTAGCTGTCCGGGGGAAAGGTAGTCGTGGTGACGGAGCCCGAGCCCGTCCTCCGAAAAGTGGGGAAGTCCTCGTCGAAACCGAATGCTCTGTTATAAGTCCAAGGTACAGAGCGCACCATAATCGAGGCGACCAACCATCAGGATTGGCTCAGCCACGAATACCCGACGGCAGATCAGACCTGGCCATTGACCCGGTCGCCGGCTGTTCGTCAGGAGGTCCGGCTGCCCTGTCCGCCCGCCCTACACTACGCGTCACTCGGCTACAGCCTCGCCGGCCGGGTGATTGCTGCAGCTGACGACGTCGCCGACCTGACGCCCGGGGACCTCGTTGCTTGCAGTGGTAGCCAATGCGCGTTCCACGCCCAACGGGTTGTGGTACCCCGTAACTTGACTGTCCGCGCCCCCGATGGCGTTCCGGCGGATAAGGCGGCTTACGTTACTGTGGGCGCAATCCGGCGGTCGAAGCCCTGCGCCGTAGCGGGTGCGCTTTTGGTGAAACCGTCGTTGTCTTTGGTTGCGGTGTTTTGGGGGCATTGATAACGATGCTGGCTCGGGCGTCTGGCATGTCGGTGATCGGAGTGGACCCTCAACCCGACCGTCGTCAAAGTGTTCGTGATGCCGGTGCCGTCGTATCGCTTGACCCGGCCAGCGGCGACCTGGCCGATCAGGTCCGTGCTCGAACTGATGGCTTTGGCGCTCAGCGTGCCCTAGTCGCCGTAACTACCGATCGGGGCGAAGTGCTGACCGCAGCAGTAGAAACTCTGCGCCCTGGCGGCGTTGTGGTCGGTATTGGCCAGTTCGCCATGGTGCTGGACCGAGATGCTTGTTCTAGGCCAATGCCACCCTGGTGCCGGCCGTGGCCTACGGGCCGGGACGGTACGACCCTGTCTATGAAGAGAACAACTGGGATTTTCCCATCGGTCTGGTGCGCTGGACTGAGAACCGCAACATGGCCATGTTCTTGCGCTTCGTCGCTGAGGCCCGGATCGATTTGGAACTGGATCCCGACCGGCGCGTGCCGTACTGGGATGCAGATGCTGTCTACGCGGCGCTGGCGCAGTGTTCGCTCCCCCTCACCGGATTGCTGTTTTTCGACAAGCCTGGGAAGGCGGCCTAATGGCTGTCGAAGTAGCCGCCCCAACCCCTCCGAGCCCGGCAGACCTTCTCTCGCTGCCCGGGCCCTACTCGCTCCCATGCACCCCCGTACCCCGCTGCGCCGGCTGCGCTCGTGGGACGACTTATACGTGAAGTGCGAGGATGAGACCGATATTGTTCGTTCAAGGGCCGAGGCGCGCGTCATGGCGCCTGGCTTGCCTGAAGGAAAGCGGTACGGGCCGCGGGCGTGATCACCGCCTCCACAGGCAACCACGGTCAAGGCGTAGCGTATGCGGCCGCTCATTTCGGTACCAGGAGCGTCATAGTTGTCCCGGAGGGCGCATCGGAGTTGAAGGTGAACCGCATCCGAGGTCTAGGTGGCGAACTACGCGTTATGGGCGCTGACATCGGCGAGGCGGCTGAGGAGGCGTACAGAGCGTCGGAACGAGAGGGCCTGACATACCTGGAAGACGGAGAGGATCCTGCTCTCATGGCTGGTGCCGCGACAGTTGCCGGGAGATTTTGGAACAATTACCCGACGTCGACCGGATCGTCGTGCCCGTAGGTGGAGGTAACCTGATCGCCGGGGTGGCGCTGGTCGCCAAACGGCTCAAGCCAACAATTAAAGGTCATCGGGGTGCAGTCTGAAGCCGCACCAGCTGTGGTTCGCTCGTGGAGGAAGGCCGGGTGGTCGAATTGCCGTGCCGCACTTCGGCTGGTGGGCTCGCCACCCGGTACCCTGGCCGTCTGCGTCGAAGTCATCCAGGAGCTGGTGGACGAAATGTGCCTGGTCAGCGAAGCCGAAATAGCTCGGAGATCGGGACGCCTGCCGGCGATCAGGGCCACCCTGATCGAAGGGGCGGCTGCGGCGCCGTTCGCAGCTCTGCGTCGGTATGGGGACGCCTGGCCTAGAGGCTGCACGGACCCTCGTGCAGTCCGGCGCCAATATCTCGATCGCTGAACTGCAAACAGTCGTGACGACCGTCACGGGTGACAAAGAACCGGCTCTATCGACGAGCCCAGGGGCGCCTGTCGTGCCCGCTACGTATTCGCGCCGGCAAGCCACAAAGCCACAAAGCCACAAAAGGCCCTCTAATCCATGACACTTATCGATCGTTGCGACGTCTTCTTGTGCGTCTCGCCAGTTCGCGAAGCGCGCGGGCCTTCGAGTGGTTGGTATCAAACGCGCGAGTCGTCCTCACTCTCATCGGCGACAGCGATGGGCGAACGGGCTGGGGAGAGGCAAGCCTGCGACCTGGCGTCGTCGCTGCGGCCCAGCAATTGGGAGACTTGCTGCTGGGCACCGAGCCCCGTCACTCGGCCGCCCTTCTGGACCGGCTGACCGCAACAACGGCAGATCAGTGGGCGGTCAGCGCCCTGCGGTCGCCGTAGACGACCTTGCCGCACGCCAATTGGGGGTCCCTGTTTACGAACTGTACGGCGGTCCAAGACGTGTGAGGTGCGCGCCTACGCGTCCAGTGCCGGTTATCACGCCTCACGCGAACCCGAGGAACTATGGCCGGCCGAGGCTCAGCAGGCCATCGACGATGGTTTCGACGCCATCAAGTTCCGGATCGGGCGTTACCGGCCGCGAACGTGAGCTCGCCGTGTTGTCAGACATCCGGGCCGAGCTAAGCGATGGCGTCGACTTCATGGCCGATGGTAACGGCGATGCTCTTTGCCGGAGGCCCGCCGCGTGGGCCGGCAGTTGGACGATCTCGGCTACGTTTGGTTTGAGGAGCCGGTGAGCCGCTTCCTCGGTAACGTGGCGTACCCGGGGTACCGTGACTTAGCGGGAGCTGCAGGGGTCGTGTTGGCTGGTGGGGAAGGGCTCGAGCGCCGCAGTGACTTCAAACGCTTACTGGAAGATGGGGTCGACATCATCCAGCCGGATGTGAGCATCTGTGGTGGATCTGGCGAAGCGCGCTTTCTGGCTGAGCTCGCTAGCCTTTACGGCCGTGGTTTTATTCCCCGATGCGTGGGGTGGCGCCGTCCTGATCGCAGCCACACTGCAACTGCTCGCCCTTGTACCAGAGCCAACGGAGGTGGCAGGCAACTCTGGGCCATTTCTCGAGTGGGACATATTTGAGAACCCGATGCGCACCGAGCTGCTCACCGAACCGCTAACCGTAAAGGACGGTTGGGTCACGGTGCCGACCTGCGCCGGCCTCGGCGTGGAGGTCGATCAGTCAGTCGTAAACCGCTTCAACCAATTGAGTGGCTGACCGCCATGTGCTGGGCCGGCCCGTCTCATTGTCTGGTCCCCGACGCTGCTTTTATGACATCGATTCGACCGCGAGATGTTTCGCCTTGCCAGTTCCATGGACCGCTTTTTGTCGCCCTCGCGAATGCGTCTATAAGGTCTTGGTGCTCGTGAAGATTACTCGACCGTGGAAGACACATGGGTAAAGTAAGGGTGTTCATGCGCTCTCGCATGTACCGCCAGCCAGTCCGCTACGTAGCGCAAGAATGGGTTGCCCGCGTGATTAAGCAAAACCGCATGGAAATCATCGTCGGCCTGGCTAGCCGCCACCGGATCATTTCGCCGCACGGCGGCAGCCAGACGGTTGTTGGCCTTAGTCATGGCATCGAAGTCCTGCGGCTGCATGTTGCCAACAGCCGATTCTGCTGCCAGCTCGTGCAAAAGGGCCAACGGAGGGTACAGGAGCTGCGCGTCTTCCGGACTGGCCGGGGCCACTTCCGTACGTGTATTGCGAGTCGTGATGACAAGGCCAACTTGGTCCAACCGCTGAAATGCTTCCCGGATCGGAGTACGACTTACCCCGAGTTTGGCCGCTATTTCGGTATCCTTTATCACCTCTCCGGGAACGAGCGACCCGTCTCATTAATCGCTCCAATTGCTCGAACGCGATCAGGGGAGATGGGCGGCCGGCTGACGGCCTTGACCTTCTCCGGTACTGGCATGCAATATACAATAGTCTGAGGCCTGGCCGAGTTGCATAACTTTGCTCGTCCGTGATTTCGAAGCTTCGCATAGGCCGGCGACGCCGGAATCTTCGGTGGCGGGCTATTGACGATGCTTTTGAGCCCGACGGAGCTATTGAGCGCGGTCGTTGCCGCTCGTTCGCCCAACCCACCCGGAGACGAACGTGAGGTTGCCGGAGTCGTCCGTGACCTTCTGGCCGCGTCGGTCTACCTGCACCGGAAGAACTTTCTCGTGCAGCCGAGCGACCCAATCTCTTAGTCAGGATCGGAGATGCGCCTTTACGGCGATGGTGGTGGACTCCTCGACACCATGCCGCCGGGGGACCTCCGGGCTCGCGGCGCACCGACCCGTACGGCGTCCTCGAACGCATCGATGACCGTCTCTTCGGGCTCGGTGCCGCGGATATGAAGGAGGTATTGCCGTGGCTCTTTTGGCCATCGCCCGGCTTGCCCGGGACCCCGGCTGGAGGGTGCCGGGCATCTCTTGCTTGTGGCTGACGAGGAGAACTGCTCCGGTTTCGGCGCCAAGTGGTTGACGGCCCAAGACGTGTTGCGCAGTGACGCAGCGGTGATAATGGAACCAGCCGGCAGGGAAGATGGGACCTCCTGGGGGCGTCTGTACACGGCCCAGCGCGGTTCGTGCGTGCTGCAGCTGGTCGCCCGTGGCCGGCCCGGTCATTCGGCTGCATCAGTGCCCACCGAGGAGCGTGCCGCCGTCGCATTGGCCATGCGCTAACCGCACTCGCTGAGAGCCGGTTATTTGCTGAGGCCGTCCATCCGTTGGACGGGACCCGCCCAACCGTCAACCTCGGGACCATGATCGCTGGCGGCATCACGCCATTCATGCACCCTGAGTCAATGACGGCGACCGTCGAAGTGCGCACAATCGAAGGTATGACCATGGGCCAAGTGCACGGGGAGGTGCGCGGGCGCTTTACGACCGAGGGCTCGGCGGCCGAATTGACGTGATTGCCGCCGAGAGCCCTCTCGATTGGTACCCGACCGGGCCCGAGGTACGCGACCGACGCTTGATCGATGCGGCCACGACGGCCTGGCGCTCAGTCCTTGGTCGCGGGCCCCTCTGCTGGGCGTCCTTCCTGGAGCCACTGATTCGTGCTGGTTCGGCCATATCGGCATTCCGACGCTCCCGGCGTTCGGGTGCGGTTCGCTTGCCGTCGCACACCAGCCCAACGAGTCGGTCAAGCAGATGACTTCGCTAGGGCCGTGGACCTTCTCGAGGCCCTGATCCGCCAGTACAGCGGTGCACCCGACGGGCGTTGACTGATGTCGGGCTGACCCGCCGTTCGCGGCCGTTCTCTGGTAGACGGGCTCTAGTTGTCAGCGCTCGTCGTAGGCGTCCGTGTGTCAATTGGTAGGTTCCTGCCGTGGTCCTCAAGTCCAGTGCCGTTAGCGATGCGCACTGGGTCCCCGCCCAGTTGAGGGGCAGTCGTCCTGTGGAGCAGAGGGCTTTACATAGTTTGCCTGCGCGGCCTTGACGGCGGGATTGGGCTTCAGGCAGGCCTGGCGGCATCGTAGGCCCACGCGGGCGAAGATCTCGTGACATAGGACGCGGAGTCGGCTGGGTAGCCGAGTCCCTCGGGCTTGGTTGTCTGGGTATTACCAGCCAGCGAGGGTGGCAGCGATGAGGGCTTCCGCCATCCAGGCGAGGAGTTCGATGGCCTGGTCCCGGGTTAGCTCGGCAACGTCGGACGTCCAGACAACGGCATCGGACCCGAACAATGGGGTGAGCGCGCGAGACGGTGTGGGGAGGGGGTGGGAAGGGGGCGGCCGCGGACGGGGTCCAATCGGCGTCGGAAAGTGGGTCGTCGGCCAGGGACATCGTCGTGTGCAGCACTACAGACTCGTTGTTCGGAAAGTAGCGGTAGGCCGTTGCTCGCCGAGACCCCGGCAACCTCGGCCGCGGCCGGCACCGTGAGCGGGCCGCCGGTGCGCAGCAGCTCTCGGGCGGCCTCCCTCAGTAGGCGCATGGTGCGTTGCTTGGGACCAGACAGTGGTTGGGCGCCCGGTGAAGGTTCCATCGGCCTCACTCCTTGACAGGACGGATGCTCTCTTAAAGTTGAGACGTCGTGGCGGTTCCCAGCACCTCAGAGGTCCGCCCTCTTAGGGCGTCTGCAATACCCGGATAAGGCTATTCGACCATCACGCATGTTGTGTGAGCGTGGGTTACGCCCACCACGTGGCCGGGTCATGACACGTTTTGGGCGACGAGTCGAGCCCCGATACCAAGAGGTTGTTGACGTCCTCAGACTCTAATACTCGCCTTGACCGAGGTTCGATTGCGATCCAATCCGTGGCAGTGTGAAGGATTCCATCAAAGGGGGTAGCGACCACCATCATGACTGACATCTCGAAACAGCCACCCGAAGACAGCACTCTGTACGAAAACGTGGACGAAGCGCTCGACGAGCAGGACGCAACGGGCGAGGGTTTTGGCCAGCGCGACATCGAGGACATGACAGTCGATCGGACCGAGCTGAAAGAGATCGGGGCAACCTCGAGGATGAGGGCCAGCTATCCACTTTAGAGGGGGGCATTGACGACCCGGACGGGTCAGGACCTGCGGAAGCTGCAGGCGACGTGGAAGGACCTTGACGGCTTGTAAAGGGGTCGGAGCCTCTCCCGCTGGGCCTGGCTGAGTGGAAAGGGCTTGATCGGCCTCCGGAGGTGCCGTCATCTACCGGAACTCGACTCTCAGCAGTTTCTCAGATTTGCATTCTCGGTCTAGCAATTCCGGTGCCGTGGGTCGACAATGAGTTGACGGCTTTGCAGGCCTTCACCCACCACGAATGCGGCCGTTCGGGACTTCTCCTGATCAACCAGATGGCGGCCGGCGCTCGTGTGCGATAGCAGCGGCAGCCAGAGTTGAAGGGACATCGGCATGACTACCGAACCCGAAGACATCAGCGAGACGGTGCCAGGACAGGTGGGTACACCGTACTTGGCCCGCTCCTTGAACCCCTCCTACTGCTCCACCCATTGGCGGTGGTGGCGGCGGTGCGGATCGCCACCGGCAACGTTCGATTTCTTCGTTTCGTCGATGAACGTCATAAAGTCTAGAACGGGGCACGGCCAAGACACCGATTACGCGACACTATTGATCAACGCCTTGGCCGCCGACAACACCGTGATCACCCGGTACCCGCCGCTCACACTGATCTCTCGGGAATATCGGCGGCAACAGCACGATCAACCCTCAGATGTCGCTGACAGGTCTTGCCGTGTCCGAGGGCGGATCGCTTGCTGTCAGCTTCGTAGTGGTGAATATGGTTTTCTGATCGCGCTCTGCGCCGCGCTCTACCCGATCCTCTCCTATCTCAAGGCCCGGCTCGATCCGCCGGCCGCCTCTCACCCCGACCCTGTCCCCGTGTGCGAGGAGAGGGAGCCAGTCAGGGTGGATAATGGCTGAAGTGGTGATGGCCGATGACGGCATCGCGTTTGACGGAGTGAAGGCAGAGGAGGGCCCGCTCGGCGGGGCCGAAACGGCGTTCGCGGCATTGGCAGAGGCTCTGGCGCGGCGTGGCCATCAGGTCGCCGTGCGCAATCGCTGCCAAACAGCACTCTGCCATAACGGCGTGCAGTGGGCGCCTCTGTCGGAGGGAGTACCGTCCGCCTGTGACCTGTACATCGGCAGCCGCGGGCACCGCGTCATGGGCCTCGTTCGAAAAGCGAGGCGAAGGCTGTTCTGGCTGCACAATCCCGCCGGTTATCTGAAAAAGCCGCGGAACCTTTGGCGGCTCGCCCGGTATCGCCCCATTCTGATCACGACCGGAAACTATCACGCGACAACGTTGCCTGATTGGCTGCCGTGCGGCGGACGCGAGATCATTCCCTACGGGGTGCTCGATCGCTTCCGTGCGGCGGCGCCGCGCGAGGCGCCGCCGCCGCGGGCAATCTTCACGTCCAACCCGCTGCGCGGGCTCGACTGGCTGCTCGATCTCTGGGTTGGGCGCATAGCGCCGGTCGTGCCGGGGCGGAATTGCACATTTATGCCGGGGCGGCCGTCTATGGGTCGGCCCCGGTGCCGCGATTGGAGGAGGTTCTGGCGCGGACCGCCGGTCTCGTCGAATATGGCGTACGCCGGTTCGCGCCTATCGGCCGCGCGCAGCTTGCTGCTGCGCTGTCGAATGCCAGGGTGATGCTGTACCGCGGGGATCCCGGGGAGACATTCTGTCTCGCCCTGGCTGAGGCGCAGGCGATGGGAGTGCCGGCCATCGTGCAGCCGTTGGGCTCGGCACCCGAGCGGGTGATCGAGGGCATGACAGGTCGCGTGGCCGCCGATGACGACGCATTTGCGATGGCCGCGATAGCGGTGCTGCGCGACGATACCTTATGGCGGCGCTGGCATCTGGCCGCGCTCGCACAGCAGGGCGGATCGAGCTGGGACAGTGTCGCAGCGCGGTTCGAAGCGCTGATACGATGACCCGACGAGTTCTGCAGGCGATCGCTGGGGCAGCGCACGGCGGCGCGGAGAGTTTTTTCACCCGGCTGGCGGTGGCCTTGCAGCGGGCCGGCGAACCGCAACGGGCGCTCATCCGGCGTAATTCCAACCGCGCGCAGTCGCTGCGCGCGGCCGGCGTCCCAGTTGCCGAACTCGCCTTCGGCGGCGTCTTCGATCTGACCAGCCGGCTCGCATTCGCGCGCGAGGTCGCTGCCTGGCATCCGGATGTCGTGCTGACCTGGATGAGCCGCGCCACACGGCTGTGTCCGCTCGGCGACTTCGTGCATGTCGCTCGGCTCGGGGGATATTACAATCTCAAATATTACCGGCGCTGCGATCATCTGATCGGAAACACCCGCGCCATTGTCGATTACGCGATTGCCAAAGGCTGGCCGCGCGAACGGATCATTTACTTGCCGAATTTTGTTCCCGATTCGGCTGCCGCCGCAGGCAGCATCGCGTCGGGCGGACGGGAGCCACTGGCGTTGGCGCTCGGCCGGCTTCACCCAAACAAGGGTTTCGATCTGCTGCTCGAGGCTCTCGCCGAGACCCGGAATGTCACTCTTTGGATCGCCGGAGATGGGCCGCTTCGATCAAGCCTCGAACGCCTCGCCTCTCGCCTGGGAATAGCCGGCCGTGTTCGTTTTCTCGGTTGGCGCGAGGATGTGCCCCACCTTTTGGCAGCCGCCGATCTCCTCGTCTGTCCGTCGCTGCACGAGCCGCTTGGCAATGTCGTGATCGAGGCATGGTCCGCCGGATTGCCGGTCGTCGCCACGGCGAGCGACGGGCCGGCCGCTCTGATCCAGGATGGCGAAAGCGGCATCCTGGTGCCGCTCCCCGGAAGCCGCGGCGGCGGCCCGCAAGCGCTCGCCGATGCGATCGAGCGCGTTTGCGCGGATCCCGCGCTGCGTGCGCGACTAGGCAAAGCGGGCCGCCGGGCCTACGAAGCCGAGTTCACCGAGCCGATCGTCGTCGCCGGTTACCGCAGTTTCTTCGATCAAGTGACACGCTGATGTGCGGGATCGCCGGGTTGATGACATATGACGGCGCTCCACCGCCGCCGGCGCCGCTGCGCGCAATGGGGGAGGCGCTGCGCCACCGGGGTCCGGATGGTGATGGCCGATACCGATCGGCGGACGTCGGAATGGTCCAAACCCGGCTCGCCATCATCGATCTGGCGACCGGCGACCAGCCTCTCTACGAACCGGGTGGCGCGGCGCTGATTGCCAATGGGGAGATTTATAACTACCTCGAGCTGCGCTCCAATCTCTGCAGCACTCAATCGGCGGCCTTTTCGACGCAATCGGATTGCGAGCTGCCGCTGCACCTTTATCGGCAATACGGGCTCGACTTTGCCGCGCATCTGCGAGGCATGTATGCGATTGCGCTGCACGACCCGTCAGCCGGCCATCTGATCCTCACCCGCGATCCGTTCGGCATCAAGCCCCTCTATTACGCCGAAACGCCGCGCGCCTTCGCTTTCGCCTCGGAGCCGGGCGCATTGATCCAGGCCGGTATCGTCGCCCCGCAGCTCGTTCGTTCGGCACGCAACGAGCTGGTGCAGATGCAATTCACAACCGGCCGTGAGACGATCTTCGCCGGGATCAATCGAGTACTCCCGGGAGAGATGATCGTGGTTCGCCGGGGACGCATCGTCGCGCGCCGGCGCTGTGCAGCGCTGCCCGAGGGCGGGCCGTTACAGTTCGGCGAGGTAGAGGCGATTGCCCGATTGGATGCCGCTCTTTTGGAAAGCGTCCGACTGCACCAGCGCTCGGATGTGGCGTTCGGCGTATTTCTTTCCGGCGGCATCGATTCGACGGCAGTGCTTATGATGATGGCGCGGCTCGCCGAGCGTCCGGTCAAGGCGTTCACCATCGGATTCGCCGGAGGTGAGGTCGCGGACGAGCGCCCAGCCGCGCGCGCCGCCGCTGCTTCGGTCGGAGCCGACCATGTCGAACTCGTGTTTGATGAAGCCGATTTCTGGAAGCTGCTGCCGGAGGTCGTCTCTGCGGTCGACGACCCGATCGCCGATTATGCAATCCTGCCCACCTGGGCTCTTGCTCGTGCGGCGCATGAAGCCGGCCTTAAAGTGATTCTCACGGGCGAGGGCGGTGACGAGCTGTTCGCCGGGTATGGCCGCTATCGTAGCGCGATGCGCCCATGGTGGGCTGGCGGACGCGCGCCGCGGGCGCGCGGCATGCTCGACGGGCTCGGGATATTGCGGAACGAGATCGCCGGCTGGCGCGACGGCATCGCCTCTGCCGAGATCCGCAACAGCGACGGCCGGCGAACTCCGTTGCAGGTCGCACAAGCGGTCGACTGCGCCGATTGGCTGCCGAACGATCTGCTGATCAAGCTGGATCGCTGCCTGATGGCGCACGGTACCGAAGGCCGTACGCCCTATCTCGATACCGAGCTGGCGGCGCTTATTTTCCGCCTGCCGGACGAACTGAAGGTCAGGCGCGGGTTCGGCAAATGGCTGTTGCGCCGCTGGCTCGCCGATCGTCTGCCTGACGCGCAGCCCTTCAATCGCAAGCGCGGCTTCACGGTTCCGGTGGCGCATTGGATCGCGCGTCGAGGTGCCGACCTCGGCCCGCTTGTCGCTCGTTCACCCGCGGTGCGCGAAATCTGCCACCCCAATGCGGTGGAGCGCCTGTTTGCCGCCCCCGCCGACAGGCGGACCGCCCGCGCCGCTTGGAACCTGCTCTTCTACGCCCTCTGGCATCGCCGCCACATCGAGCGGGTCGCCCCCCTGCCAGATACGATGGCCGCGCTGGCCGATTGCGCGTGACCGCCTCGTCGATCGCTCTTGCCGGCTCAGAACAGTACGCCGGTTTCGAACAAGAAGCGGGTCTGCGTGGTATTCGTTCCTTCCCGGCCAAACGCCAATCCAGGTGTTGTGCTATTCGCCCCGACGTGCGAGATCTCTGCGCGCGCGAAGAAGATCTTGTACTGGTAGGTCGGGGTCAGAGTGATCGACCACGCATTGCTGCCTGGGCCATAGAGCAGGTTTGGGGCGCCATTAGCGATGCTTCCTGTGCTGGAGATGTATTCGAAACGAATGGGAATGCTGAACCCGGGGAGGGGGGAGTCCTCGCCAAAGCTGTAATTGGCCAAGATCGCCCCGCCATAAGTCGATGCGTCCGTAAACGCACCGATCGACGAAGCGGCAGGGACATGGGTGTACTGGAAGTAAGGTGTTATAGTCCAGGGCGCAGCATTGTAATTATAGACAAAAGTGAGAAGTGTCTCGTTGTTCTGAAACAACGGTGTCGCAGTCGTCTGAAAAAAAGGTGTCGTAGTTGTCAGTTTAGCGGTGTGCGCATAATTGCCACCGGCCGCCAACACGAAGTTATTGGAGGTGTCGAGCGTATAGGTCGCCGAACCAGATAGCCACGTGTAGCGGTTTGAGTAGAAGCCATCGTTGTACGAGAATGCGAAGGCCACAGGGCCGGCGGTGTAGTTCAGCTGGCCGCCGCGACTGATAGCCGGTTCCTGGGCCCACAGAAGCCCGCGTTCGATGTTCATGTTTTGGAATGTAAAGGTGTTTTCTGCGCCGATCAGTGTCGGGAGCTTACCGCCCTGGACCGAGAAGGTATCGGTTGGCGCCAACTTGGCCCATGCCAACGGCAGCGGCCCGAAGAAGTCTCCAGTCGCCTTAGGGGTATTGAAATAGGGGGCGCCGAGACCGGGTATCGTATATGCACCAACCTGAACGTAATATTGAAAAAGACCATCAGTCTTCTGAAAGGAAAACTGACCATTGCTCAAACTGCCGAGCGACCGTTGGTCAGCGGGAAAAGGATTGTTCTGCCATAATACGAGAGGGGTGACGACACCGGTCACGTAGACTGGACCGAGCGCTCCCAAGTCAAAATTCATTGGGTTGGGATTGGCCGCAAGAGGACCGGTCAAAGCGGGGGTCGTCATCGCGGTCGGGGCCGCCGGCTTTTCTTCCGCTGGCGGTTGCTCGGTGTTCTCTTCGGCCCAGGCAGTACCGATACCGCCGAGCAACACCGAAACCAAGGCGGTACTCATGACGAAGCTGTTGGTATTCTTCATATCAAAGCCTTTCGAATCCTTACTTCGCGCTGGTCAGAAGACCTGACCCTGCGGTTCTCCTATCGAGTTGTTGGCACCACATCCCCTCTCTTCCCAGGTAGCAAACGCCATACCACACTCCGGATGACGCCGCGAATTGCGCGACAAACCGGTTGGTTGTGCAGCGGCTGGCCAATTCCCTTCTCCCCGGAGCACCCGCCATTTCGCGATATTGATTAATCTCTAGGCAGTCTGCGTTGTTTCCGGCGCGGAAATTGACAAGAAGGACCGGTTCTGACGAGCCTTCTACCGGGTCGTTCGAGGCAGCGGGTCGCGAATCGGCGATGCTGGTCCGGTGCCGGGCGCCTTGATTATTGGAGCCACCGTACGGCAGCTCCGTCGAACTCTTTCGAGGTCGGAAGCCGCAATCGCTGGCGGAGGAAATCCGTCACCCACACCCGGGCGTTCCGAAAATATTGTTGCAGCGTGAGATAGACCGGTTGTTTGAGGCCCTTATCGTCGATCAGCCAAAACCCGCGCTGGCGGCCATCCCGGACTTCATTGGATCAGCGTGCCGCCGCTCCCGGCGGTGATCAGATTGTGTCCCGATCCGCCGTCGATCGTGTCGGCGCCGCTGCCCCCGATGATCGTGTCGTTCATCCCGCCGCCGGTGATCATATCCGGCCCGGAGCCGCCATGGATCAATGTCCGGCCCAACCCGGCATAGATCGTATCGGCGCCGCTTCCGGCAAAGATCGTGTCGCGGCCGTTGCCCCCAAAATCAGATCCGGGCCGCTGCCGCCGACGATCAAGTCGCCGCCATGACCGACGAAGATCGTGTCGGCTCCGCTGCCGCCGTTGATCGTATCTTTGCCGTCTCCGCCCACGATCATAGTCGAGCCGCTGCCCGCGGTGATCACGTCCCTGCCGCTGCCGCCATAAACTGTCGTCGGGCCACTGCCGCCGGTGATCGTCGCATGTCCCGAACCGCCGTACATCGCGGTCGGCCCGCTGCCACCGGTGATCGTGTCCCGGTGGGGCGGGCATGCGGCGAGGATGCGCCTTCCATGTCGGGGACTGCGCCGGCTCTACCCCTCGGCCCAAATGCGAGCTGAGACTCCGCCGCTGACTGAGTATCCGAAGGGATGAGACCGATGGTCACCGAGGAGCGCGCCAGCGTCTGCACTTTCGATTGCCCCGATGCCTGCAGTCTGCGCGTCAGTATCGCCGATGACTGTATCGTCAAAGTGCGCGGCTCTGATGCGGCGCCCTACACGGCCGGCGTCATCTGCAACAAGGTAGCTCGGGAGATGACCGAATTCGTGCACGGGCCGGGGCGCCTGCTGCATCCGCTGCGCCGCATCGGGCCGAAAGGCTCGGACCGATTCGAACGGATCTCGTGGGACGCGGCGCTCGACGAAATCCACAAGCAGCGTCAACGAGATCGTCGACCGCTGGGGTCCGCAGGCGGTGATGCCGTTGAACTATGCCGGTCCGCACGGCTTGCTGGCCGGAGACAGCATGTCCTCGCGGTTTTTCAATCGCCTCGGCGCCACTCAACTCTATCGGCGCGCCCTGTGCGGCGGCGTGCGCAGCGAAGCGTGGTCGGGGACTTATGGCGCCGTGCCCGGATGTCCACCGGAACTTGCCGAGGCCGCAAAGCTCAATCTCGTCTGGGGCAACAACGCGACGGTCACCAACCTTCATCTCGTCCGGTGCATCCGCAAGTCAATGCGTGCCGGCGGCAGGCTGGTGGTGATCGACCCGCTGCGCACCAAAATCGCCGAGCAGGCGGATCTGCACCTGCAGTTGCTGCCGGGCACCGATGTGGTGCTCGCCTGGTCGTTGGCTGCGGAGCTCGATCGTTCGGGCTCTCTGGATGCGGCATTCATCGCCGCTCACGTATTGGGCGCCGAGGATTTCATGGCTCGGGCCCGCCAATGGCCGGCGGCGCGAGCGGCTGCCGTCTGCGGACTGAGGGAGAACGAGATCCTGTCCCTCGCGCGGTGGCTCGTCGAGATCGAGCCTCTGGTGCTTGCGCCGGGCAACGGGCTCGAACGGGGCCGCAACGGCGGCAGCGCCGTCCGCGCGGCGATCGCCTTACCGGCGCTGCTCGGAAAGCTGGGCAAGGGTAACGGCATCGTGCTCGGTGCGAGCAACGCCTTTCCGAAGACCCCGGATCGGCTGCAGCGGCCCGATCTGATCCCGGACGGCACCCGCACCCTCAACATCAATGATATCGGCCGCCATCTCGCCGACACCGACATCGTTCCGCCGCTGCGAGCGTTGTTCATTTATAACCACAATCCAATCGTCGTGCACCCCGACCAGAACCGAATGCGCCGTGGGCTCGGCCGTCCGGATGTTTTTGCCGTCGGCATTGAACTGACAATGACTGAGAGCATGAAGTATTGCGATGTGGTGCTGCCCGCGGCCACCCATTTCGAGTACGCCGATCTCTATCCTTCCTATGGCCACCATTGGCTGCAGCGCGCCGAACCCGTGATCCCGCCGCCGGGCGAGGCGCTGCCGAATACCGAGATATTCCGCAGGCTCGCCGCTCGCTTCGGCTTCGATGAGCCGTGCTTCAAAGCGACCGACGAGGAATTGATGGACGATGCCGTCGATATCGCGGATCCCCGGCTGCTCGGAATGAAACCGAGCGAGATACCGACAGACCGGGCGGTGCAGATGACGGGACCGGATGGCGAGCCAATGGTCCTGTTCGACAACATCTTCCCCGCTACTCCGTCGGGGAAGATCGAACTGAAATCAGAGATATTGGCCAAGCGATGGGGTGCGCCTGCTTTGCTGCCGGATTGGCGGGACAGAGAGGTTTCGCATCCGCTGATGCTGATTTCGCCGGCCTCGGACAAGCGCATATCATCGACGCTCGGCGGCCTCGGCGCTTCGCATCAGACGCCGCCGCTTTTGATGAATCCCGAGGACGCGAGCCGGCGAGACCTCCGTCACGGCATCGAGGTGCGCCTATGGAACGAGCGCGGCGAGGTCATCTTGCCGCTCATGGTAACCGCGGATGTGCCGCCCGGTGTCGTTGCCAGTGAGAAGGGTGCGTGGCTGGCGACGAGCCGCACCGGGCAGACGATTTCAGCTCTGGTTTCGTCGGATCTGAAGGCCGATCTTGCCGAAGGTGCATGCTTCAACGACACGCAGGTCGAGGTCAGCCGCGTTTGAATATGAACACAGTATCTACAGAGCCGCTGATCGGTGAGTATCAGTGTCCTTCGGCCGTTTTTGATGGTAGGCGAAAGTCGATTCGTGCCTGGCAGGACCGGGTCAGAGATCCGAGCCTGACGGTTCTGCTGGTCACCGAGCTCTGCCTGGTCTTTGTCGCTGCGCCGCTGGCCGCGAGGGGATTGCCGATCGCTCGACCCATCGTCGAAACACTGGCATTGGCGGTGTTGGCTCTGGTTGTCGTGCTGTCGCAGAGACGCGGAGCGATCGTGACGATCGTGCTGGGGCTGATAGCCACATTCGCGAGCCGCTTACTCGGGCCGGAGTGAGCACCAGTCGCAGCGAGCTTCCTCCGCCATGGCGGTAACATCGTCACTTTCTCCGCACTGACCTGGGTGGTTTTGCATGCGGTCTATGCCCCCGGCCACATAACCTCTCACCGCCTACAAGGCGCAGCCGTGCTGTATCTGAACGTCGCGGTGATCTGCGCCTCGGCCTTCAGCCTGATCTGGGCACTGAACCCCACCGCTTTCGCCACCCTCGCTGCGCCGACGGGTGGCCCGGACGAATTCGCGACAATGCTCTATTTCAGCCTGACGACCTTGACCACAACCGGCTACGGCGACATCGTGCCGGTCGATCCGTTCGCCCGCAGCTCGGCCAATCTGGAGTCGGTTTTGGGGCCATTCTATCTCGCCATCACGATTGCCCGACTCGTGACGCTGGAAGTTGAAGACCGGCGCCGCTAACCTCCAATCGTCCGCGTCTCCTTACCGAGGTACTCCGCATGCAGCGAATTCGTGTCCTTATGTTCTCCGCCACAACCCTCGCATGTATTGATATCTCGGCGATTGCCTACGCGCAGTACTACCCGCCCCCGTACGGTTATGGCTATGGCCCTCCGCCTTGCCAGGCCGTTACACCCGGCCCTTTGCAGGGCGCGGGAAGGGGCGCGGCGGGGGGCGCATTGATCGGGGCGATTTCGGGCAATGCCGGGCGCGGCGCCGCGATCGGGGCCGGCTTCGGGGCCCTCCGCGGCGCAGTACGTCGCGGTTCAGCCCGCAGCGCGGGGGTCTGCTACTGAGACAAGGAACGATTGGCGAGAACGCGGGCGGCTCAGCCATAGTGCAAAGCCTCAGGCAAGGGGGACAATGATGAACAAAGAAGTCGTGGCCATTTTGGTGGCATGCTCTCTTGCAGCATGTGCGCAGCCGCCTGCCCCACAGCAACAAGCAGCGCCGCCGCCTGTGCCTGCGACGCCGCCGGAGGCCGCCGCACCACCTTCGCCACCAGTCACGTCCGAGGCGCAGATCGCACCAGGACGATGGGATGTCGAGCGGGTGCGCTGCTCCGACCTGCTCGGCGCTGCGGACGACGATCGGGCGGCAGCGGCGATGTTTTATTACGGCTACTTGGCGGCGAAAGCCGGGATCCACGTCATCGATGTGAGCCAAATCGACGGCAATATCAAAAAGGTGATGGAGCGCTGCGCCGTTGCGCCGAATGAGACCGTCCCGCAGGCCTTCCGCCAGGCGCTCAGCCGCCGCCGATAACCAATCCAGACCGTCGGCTCGCCTGACTTTGGTCCTATTCCCAATAGGCCGCGATGATCGTGTTGTCGTCGCCGAGGATCAGATTGAGCCGGTTTGGATCATGTGTAATGCCTCTGATGCCCCGCGACGGTATGATCCACCGCAATACTTTGGGGAGATCCTCCTCGCGAACCACCCCTTGCTGACCGGGCGCCTTACCACGCTCGACAAACTTCTTGCCAACGCAGTCCTTGCAGTCGTTGACGTTGATCTGCGCCTGGTTGACGCCCGGCAGCTGCTTGATCTCGATTGCATTCTCCGAGGCGCGCACGCGCACCCCCTTGAATAGGTGGCCTTCTTCCAACGGAAACACCGCGCCGATAGGCACAAAACCTTCCGCCGTCTGCGTCTGCTGCGGCATCGTTGCGATGAATTGCAGATCTAGGATCCCATCCAAAGGTTTTCCGACATATGTCGGGACCAGCTGCGGCGCGCTCCAGCCCTGCGATCCGGTCAGGCCGGTGACGCGAACGATGTCGAGCTGGGGCTCTGTCGAAGTCCGCATCACCTCGACACTTGTGACGTAGAGAACAGGAAGTTCCGTTCCCGGCGTCGTTTCATCGGATTGGGTGGGTTCGACCATCTGCCCGGCGCCGCCGCCAGCATATCCCTGCGGCTGCCCGGGCGCACCGGATGGCGGCGGGCCGCCCTGGGCGAATGCAAGCCCGGCCACACCAACCTGCAGCGCAGCAGCTATTGCAAATACACCCAAGCGGGGGAACCTCTTATTCATCATATCCTCCGAATCGCCAGTGTTCATCCCCAGCGGGCGCTGTGATCCGGCGCCCGCGCAGCGGTCTCGATACAAGGAAACCGCGGATTGTTCCCGTCGGACAAGCTCGGCTGCACGCGCTCCAGCGCATCGAGCACCAGATCGGTCGCCCGCATCTTGGTCAGGCGGCAATAGGTGGTCTCGGTGCTGACAAACGTCCCGTTCTCGGCGAGCTTGTTGACCGGCTCACCCCCGCCGCACACGCTGAAATATTCACAGCTTTCACGGCACATCGCTACGCCCGCTTCGATGTCTTCGACCATCCTGGCGAAATTCGCCCGCCGCGGCAAATCGACGAGCCTGTCACGATTGATGTTCCCCAACAGAAAATCGCCGTACTGCGCATTCTTCAGGCCGAGCAGCTCGGGCGAAAATGTCGATATGTTGCCGGCCCAGTCCATGCTGGTGATTGCAAAAGGCTCGACCAGCTGATTGCCAAACGGCGCATCCTTCGGCCGGATCACCTGCTGCAGCGCGTGCTCGATTTCACGAATGAACGTGATCTTCCCCGGCATAACCGACGACAGCCGCCAGAACTCGCTCAAGAACCCGTAATATGCGGCTTCGACACTGCTGTCGGCAAAGCACTGCGAGACGTGGTCGCCCTCGGATTCTTCGACATTGAAGCACACCTGCTCGATGCCCTCAGAGACGTAGAAATGGAACATCTCCTCAGGCGCCAGCATGCTGTCCAGCGACAGCACCGAAATTACGTGAAACGGAACCCGGTCACGGCGCAGCAGGCGAATACCCGCGATCGCCTTGTCGAAGGTGCCGCGTCCGGCGCGGCTCACCCGGTTGCGGTCGTTCAGCCGCTTTGGTCCGTCGATGCTGACGCCGACATTGACGTGGTGCTCGGCAAAGAATTCGCACCACGCATCGTCGATCAATGTCCCATTCGTCTGGAAAGAATGAGCCACCATCAGCTCCGCCGGCTTCAGCGCCTCGATCGTGCGAAAGGCATTGCGGTAGAACTCGACCGGCAAGACCAGCGGTTCGCCGGCGTGCCATACCACCGACAGACAGTCTCGCACCCACCCAGATGCGAATACTTGCGAGAATAGGTTGGACAGCGTTTCCGGCGCGACGACCGCCCTAGAACTGCGCTCCGGCAGATAGCAGTATCGGCAATCGATGTTGCAGAACGGGGTAGGCTGAACGACCAGCAGTTCTATAGTGGGCACGAGACAGCTCGCCGGTTGCCCTCGGCGGACCAGGCTACCAATTACGCCAAAAGTTGTTCCAATTGTTCCAATTATGCCAATTGTTCCAATTGGGCCAGCCATAGCCATAGGGATAATAGCCGCCCCAAGGGCGGTAGCCCCAGCCTCCGCCCCACCAATTCCCCCAGGCCAGCTGACGATTTCGGGTGTCCGGGTTGGCAGCTGTGCCGTCGGGTTCAGCCACGGCAGAGACGGCTTCGCGGATGGCGGCCAGCCGTTCCGACAATCGATCCTTATCCGAGGCCAAAGGTTGAGATGCCGCCGGATGCTCGTTGGCAACACTCGGCGCCGTCGGGCCGAGCAACAGCGACATGCCGACCGCGCTGGCGGGAAGCATGCCGGACAGGATCCTGACGTATTTCTCCCGCAGCGACACGAAACCCCTCCCCTGATCAAACATCGCCTAAGCGAATGCGCAACGTACCCCGAGGCTTTTATAGCAAGGCACGTTGCCTCGGTCAAACTCAAGTCGGGGCAAACTCAAGCGGCGCTCACCAATTGTGCCACCAATTGTGCCAGCCGCCATTGTGCCAACCATTGCGCCAATTGCCCCAACCGCCGTTTCGCCATCCGCCGTTGCGCCACCAATTACCCCAGGCGAGCTGCTGCTCGCCGGGCCGCGAATTGACGGCGTCTGCCGGCAACATCGGAAACCGCCTGGCGAATGGCGGCCAGCCGTTCGGCAACAGTGGCGGGGTCCGCAGTCTTCGATTGCAAAGCCGCTGGGTGTTGAGCGGCATCGCCCGGCGCGGCAGAGCCGAGCAGCAGGGACACGCCGACCGCGCCGGCCGGCATGATCTGCGAAAGAACCTTGAGGTATCGCTGCCGCAACGACATCCAAGCCACCTCCAATGGGACATTGTCCCGCAGAGTTTCTGATAAAACCGTTACCGTCGTCAAACCCGGGCAGGCGTCGGCGTCACCTCGCTCGCCCGCGCCCAAGGCGGCGACAGATCGAGGATTCGGGCAAAGACCGGGCAGTCCGGTTCGTGCGCTCCGGGCAGATAGCCGACGCTCATCAGAAACTCGTTGACGATCTGCCCGCCGGTGAAGCGGAAGGTCTGCCGAAAGAGCCGCGTCCATTCCTGCGGCGATCGCGGATGATGAGCGTCGAGCCAGCCGGCGAACGACCCGTGCGACTTTCGCAGCGCCTGGATGCGCCGCGCATTCTCGGCTGCCGCTTCGATTTTGAGCCGGTTGCGGATGATCCCCGAATCGGCGAGCAGGCGGTCGATATCGGCGGGCCCGAAAGCGGCGACACGGTCGACGTCGAAATCCGCAAAGGCGGCGCGAAACGCCGTCCGTTTCTTGAGGATCGTCAGCCAGGACAATCCCGCCTGATTGATCTCGAGAACGAGCCGCTCGAACAGCACGCTCTCCTCGCCGGTCGGGAAGCCGTACTCGCCATCATGATAGAGGCCGTGCACCGGATGGCCGGGCGCAATTCGGCAATATGCGGCGCTCAATTCACGGCTCGCGGAAGCTCAGCCAGGGAGATCTCACCAATAGGTATATTGCCAGCCAGATCAGCGCCGAAACCACCGTCGTAATCGCCATCTTCAGCAACAACCGCGGCCGCTGCGGCGCTCCCGCGGCGTGACCCGGGTCGTCCGGCTCGGCGGGCGTCACCCACAGCGGCAACACGGCAAAAAGAGTGATCCACCAAACCAGCACATAGACGATGATTCCGGTGACCCATGCCATCAGTTGCCGCGTCGCGCCAGGCCCGGCTCACGCCTGCTCGAGCTCGATGAGGGTTCCACAAAAATCCTTCGGGTGCAGAAACAGCACCGGCTTGTCGTGGGCACCGAGGCGCGGCTCGCCATCACCGAGCACTCTCGCGCCTTCTGCCCGCAGCCGATCCCGCGCAGCTATGATGTCTTCGACCTCGTAGCAGATGTGATGCATTCCGCCCGCCGGATTGCGCTCGAGAAAGGCCTTGACCGGCGAGGTCGGGCCGAGCGGTTCGAGCAGCTCGATCTTGGTGTTCGGCAACTCGACAAAGACGACGGTGACGCCATGCGCCGGGAGCGCGCATGGCTCGGAGACGCACGCGCCCAAAGCCTGTCGGTAAGTGGCGCTCGCCGCCGCGACATCGGGCACGACGATCGCGACATGGTTGAGCTTGCCGATCATTGCCGGAAGTTGCCCCTCACCGCGACCCTCTCCCCGCAAGCGTCTCAAATCCGAACCAGATGAATTTCGACCAATGGCCGCTTGCCGAAGCGTTCGTTGAGGATGCGGCGCAGAGCGCGGCGAGCCGCATCGCGCACGGCCTCGTCGTCACGGCGCAGGCTCGCCGGCAGATCGTCGAGTGCATGTTCGACGGCGCTGCGCAAGGCGGGAGCCGCCGCTTCGGCGGCTGCCGGTTCGACCACGCCGATCGTGCTGATCGTCGGCGGCGCCAGGGGTTCGCCGCGGCGATCGAGGACCAAGGTGGCGACGGCGCTGCCGTTGAAAGTGACCCGGCGACGGTCCTTCAGCGCCGTGCCGTCGACCGGCAACAGACCCTTTCCGTCGCTGGCGAGCCTGCCGACCGGCACCTCGTCGACGATGCTGGCGCCGCTCGCCGCGAGCCGGACCACGTCGCCGTTCTGAATGACGAGCGGCTGCTGGACCTGGCACTCGCCCGCGAGTTCGGCATGCGCGATCAGGTGGCGGGCTTCGCCATGCACCGGGACGGCAATTTGCGGGCGGACCATCTGGTACATGCGCACCAGCTCGTCGCGGGCCGGATGCCCCGAGACATGGACGAAATGGTCCTCCTCGGTGACGATCTCGACACCGAGCCGAACCAGCGCGTTCTGCAGCCGGTTGATCGACTTCTCGTTGCCCGGAATGATGCGCGACGAGAAGATGACGACATCCCCCGTTTCGAGCGTGACGTGCGGGTGATCGTCGCGGGCGATCCGCGACAAGGCCGCGCGCGGCTCGCCTTGGCTGCCGGTGCAGATCATCACGATCCGGTCGCGCGGGATGTAGCCCGCCTCATCCTCGGTCAGAAAGCGCGGCAGATCCGTCAGATAACCGTTCTCGCGGGCGGCCTTGTCGATCCGCCACAGCGAGCGTCCGACCAGCGCGATTTCCCGGCCATGGGCGGCCGCTGCCCGCGCAATCGTCTCGAGCCGCGCAACATTGGAGGCGAAGCAGGCGACTGCGACCCGCGCATCGTAGCGCCCGATCAGGTCGATCAGGGACCGGCGCAGCTCCGCCTCGGAGCCCGAAGTGCCGGGCCGCAGCGCGTTTGTCGAATCGCCGACCAATGCCAGGACACCTTCGTCGCCGAGCCTCTTCAAGGCCGCCTCGTCCGCGGTCGGGCCGATCAGCGGGTCCGGATCGAACTTCCAGTCGCCGGTATGCAAGATCGTTCCGACCGGCGTGCGCAGCGCGACCGCATTCGGTTCCGGGATCGAATGCGTGAGGGTGATCAGTTCGAGATCGAACGGGCCGATCGTGAACCTGCCGGACAACGGGACAACATTGATCTTGACCTGATCAGCAAAGCCGGTCTCGGCCAGCTTGGCGCGCAAGAACGAGGCGGTGAACGGGGTCGCCCAGATCGGGCAGCGCAGCTGCCGCCACAGATAGGGAATGGCCCCGATATGATCCTCGTGCGCATGCGTCGCCACGATCCCGAGCAAGCGATCGCGGCGTTCGACGATAAAGCCGGGATCGGGCATGACGACTTCGAGCCCCGGCTGCGAATCGTCCCCGAAGGTGACGCCGCAATCGACGATCAGCCAGTCGTCCCGATACCCGTAAACGTTCAGGTTCATCCCGATTTCGCCCGCACCGCCGAGCGGGACAAAGAAGAGCGCGTTGGGGTCGCGATAATCCGGCCGGGCCCCCGGCTGCAAAGGCGGATGGTTCATTTGTTGCGGTTTCGGCGGTAGATCAGGCGGAGCCCCCACAAGGTCAGATCGGGATCGACATGGTCGATGATGCTAACCCCGGCGAACAGCGGGGCGAGCCCGCCGGTGGCGATGACGTCCATGCGCTCGCCACGCTCGGCCCGGATGCGCTGCACCAGCCCCTCGACCAGTCCGATATAACCCCAATAAATGCCGGACTGCATGCAGCTCACCGTGTCCTTGCCGATAACGCGCTCGGTGCGGCGGATACGAATGCTGGGGAGCTTCGCCGCCGCCATTTCCAACGCGTGCAATGACAGGTTGATCCCCGGCGCGATCACGCCGCCGCAATAATTGCCGTCACGGTCGACCACGTCGAAGGTCGTGGCGGTGCCGAAATCGACGACGATGAGCGGACCCTGGTACCGGTCGTGCGCCGCGACGGTATTGACCAGGCGGTCGGCGCCGACTTCCTCCGGCCGGTCCACCAATGCATTGGTGCCGAGCGTCACGCCCTTCTCGCCGACGACGAGCGGATCGGTGTGGCAGTATCTGCGGCACAGGGTAACGAGATTGAAATTGACGTCGGGCACGACGCTGGCGATCACCGCGCCATCGACATTGCCCCGCGCCAGGCCTTCCAGCGACAATAGATGATCGAGCCAGACGACATATTCGTCGGCCGTACGCTTGCCCTCGGTCGCCGTGCGCCAGCTGCCCTTGAAATCGGCGCCATCCCAGATCGCGAATACGGTGTTGGTGTTGTTGGCATTGATGGCGAGAAGCATGTCGCTCCCTTTACCCGGCCGGGAAGACCTCGCCGGCGGCGATGCGCCGGCATTCCCCCGCACAGTCGAGCAATAGGTTTCCTTCGTGATCTATATCGAGAAAGCGGCCGCACAAGCCGCGGGCATCGAGGCGGACCCGGATCGGCTCGCCGCGAGCGATCGCCGCGGCCGCCAACCAGGATGCGCGAACCGGCGCAAAGCCCTCTGCGCGCCAGCGCGTATTCCACGATCGGAAATGCTCCGCGAACTCCTCGAGCATCACCTCTGGCATAACCTCGCCCAAGCCTTCTTCCATAACGGAGCTCGCGGGGAATTCCGTTCCCGGCGGCGAAGCTATCAGGTTGACCCCGACGCCGACCACGACAAAGCTGAGCTTCTCGGACCCGACCGTCTCGGATTCCAGAAGAACGCCGGCAATTTTACGGCCGTTCAACAGCACATCGTTCGGCCATTTATACGCTAGTCGCTCAATTCGCGGCAGTATTGCACGAAGCGCGCCTCCCACCGCCAAGGCCGCGACAAAGCCGAGCTGCGCCGCGCGGCTTACTGGGCAGTCGGGCCGCAAAATCAGCGAAAGATAGAGATTGCCTCGCGGCGAGCTCCAGGCGCGCCCGCGACGCCCGTGACCGGCGCTCTGCTCGAGCGCCCATACGAGGGTACCTTCTTCCGCGCCATCGCGAGCCAGATGCTTTGCCTCGTCGTTGGTACTCCCGATCGAGTCGTAACAAAGTAGCCGATAGCCCGGCGGCAGCCTCGGCTGCCTTTCGGTCATCGGGCAAAGAGCGCCGCAGCGGCGGCTTCGGCGCCGCCGACGATCGGACCGGGAAGGATGAAGAAGAACAACGTGACCACCGCGGTGACGAACAGCACACCTTTGAGCTCGGCGGTCAATGGCCGGTCGAAAGCGCCCGACCGGCTCGTCGAAATACATGACCTTGACGACCCGGAGATAGTAAAACGCGCGAGACGACGCTGGTCACGACGCCGATGACCGCCAGTCCGGCGAGCTTGGCATCGATGGCGGCGAGAAAGACGTAGAGCTTGGCGAAGAACCCGGCAGTCGGCGGTATCCCGCTCAGCGCGAACATGAAGATCGCCAAGGCCAATGCGAGCCCGGGCTGCGAGCGCGACAGCCCGGCGAGATCCGAAATCCCTTCGAGCATGCGGCCGTTGCGGCGCATGCACAGGATCACCGCCCAGGTGCCGACCGTCATAAAGAGGTAGATCGCCATATAGACCAGCACGCCGCGTATGCCGGCCGCCGTGCCGGTCGCGAGCCCGATCAGCGCATAGCCGACATGGCCGATCGAGCTGTAGGCCATCAGGCGCTTGATGCTTTCTTGGGCGATTGCGGCGACCGCGCCCAGCACCATCGAGGCGATCGACAGAAAGACGATGACCTGACGCCATTCGCCGAGCAGCGGACCGAACGGCTCGATCATAAAGCGAATGAAGAGGGCGAGTGCGGCGATCTTCGGCGCTACCGCGAAAAAAGCCGTCACCGGGGTCGGTGCGCCCTCGTAGACATCGGGCGTCCACATATGGAACGGCACCGCCGAGACTTTGAAGGCGAGGCCGACGACGACGAAGACGAGGCCGATGAGGACACCGGCCGAAGGCGCCGCCCCGCCGGCTACCAGAGTGGCGATCTCGCTGAAGGCGGTGGTACCGGTAAACCCGTAGATCAGCGAAGCGCCGTAAAGCAGCATTCCCGACGACAGCGCGCCGAGCACGAAATATTTGAGCCCGGCTTCGCTCGATCGGGTCGAATCCCGATTGAAGGCGGCGACGACATAGAGCGCCAAATTCTGCAATTCGAGGCCGACATAAAGGGTGATCAGGTCATTCGCCGAGATCATGACCATCATCCCGGTCGTCGACAGCAGCACGAGCACCGGGAACTCGAACCGGGCGATCCCCTGATCCTCGTTGTAGCGCATTCCCATCAGGATCGTGACCGCCGAGCCGATCAGCACCAGGGCTTTCATGAACAGGGCAAAAGCGTCGGTGACGAACATGCCGTAGAAGCCGAGATGCCGTTCGCCTCCTTGTGCCAGGGAAACGACGAGCGCGAGGATCAGCACCGCGATGGCGAGCCAGGAAACCGTCCGCGTCGACTTTTCGCCGCTGATCGCGCCGAATATCAGCAGCGCCATCGCGCCCGCGGCGAGAATGATCTCGGACAGCGCCGGCGCGATGTCAGGAACTGGAAGTACTGGCATCCGTCCCGGCTTAAGGCAGGCCGGCGCGGCGCATGCCCGCCGCCTCGTTGGCGGCCGCCACTTGCTGGACCAAGTGATCGACCGATGCCTGGATCGGGCGCAGGAACGAGATCGGGTAGACTCCCATCCAAATCACCAAGACGAGCAGCGGAACAAACAGCGCCTTCTCGCGCGTGCTCAGATCGAGCATACCGCGGAGATCGGCGCGGGTGAGCGTGCCGAAGATCACTCGCCGGTACATGTAGAGCATGTACATCGGGCCGAGGAACAATGCCGTCGCCGCGAGCGTGCATTCGAGCGTGTTGACCCTGAAGGTGCCGAGCAGGATCAGAAACTCGCCGACAAAGCCGCTGGTGCCCGGCAGTCCGATCGCCGCCAATGTGAACACCATCAGGACAAAGGCATAGGCCGGCATGCGGTGCACGAGCCCGCCAAAGCGGGCGATCTCGTGGGTGTGCAGCCGGTCATAGAGGACGCCGACGCAGAGAAACAGGGCTCCCGAGACGAGCCCATGGCTCAACATCTGGATGACGGCGCCCTGCACCGCCTCGCTCGTCACGGCAAAAGTGCCCATCGTGACAAACCCCATATGGGCGATCGACGAGTAGGCGATCAGCTTTTTCATGTCGAGCTGCGCCAATGCCACGAGCGAGGTGTAAATCACCGCAATGGCGCTGAGCGCGAAGATCAGCGGCGTGAAATACGCCGAGGCGAGCGGAAAGATCGGCAACGAGAAGCGAATAAAGCCGTAGCCGCCGAGCTTCAGCAGAATTCCCGCGAGGATCACCGAGCCCGCCGTCGGGGCCTCCACATGAGCGTCGGGCAGCCAGGTGTGCACCGGCCACATCGGGACCTTGACTGCAAAGGACGCAAAAAACGCCAGCCACAGCCATTTCTGCAGATCGGCGGGAAACAGCTCGCTGTGAGCCAGCGCGTACTCGATGTCCGTCGTCCCGGTCTGAAAATAGACGGCGAGGACGGCGAGCAGCATCAGCACCGAGCCGAGCAAGGTGTAGAGAAAAAACTTGAACGCCGAATAGATCCGGTTCGACCCGCCCCATACCCCGATGATCAGGAACATCGGGACCAGCACGCCTTCGAAGAATACATAGAACAGGATGAAATCGAGGGCGCAAAAGACCCCGACCATCAGGGTCTCGAGCACGAGGAAGGCGATCATGAATTCCTTGACCCGGAACTGGATCACTTCCCAGGCGGAGACGATGGTGATGAACGTCAGAATGGTCGTCAGCAGCACAAAGAACAGGGAGATGCCGTCGATCCCCATGTGATAGTTGAAATCGAAGCCGCCGAGGGTGACCCAGCTCGCCCGCTCGACGAACTGAAAGTCGGCCGTGCTTGAATCGAAGTCGAACCACAGCACCAGCGACAGCACAAAGACGATCAGCGAGGTCCACAGCGCGATCCAGCGCGCGTTGCGCGCGACCACCGCCTCGTCGCCCCGCGCCATCAGAATGAACGCGGCGCCCACCAGCGGCAGGAAGGTCACGAGCGTGAGGAGCGGCCAATGGCTCACGGCGATGTTCCGTCGCTCACCGCGGGAACAGGTACCACGTCACCAGCGCGACGAGGCCGATCATCATTGCGAAGGCGTAGTGGTAGAGATATCCGGTCTGCAGACGGCTGGCCTGGCGCGCGAGGTCGCGGGTGACCGCGGCGACACCGTTTGGGCCGAGGCCATCGATGACCGTGCCGTCGCCGGACCGCCACAGACCATCGCCGAGCAAAAAAGCAGTCCGCACGAACAGCCAGTCATACAGATCGTCGAAGTACCATTTGTTCAGCAGGAAGAGATAGAGTGACCGGAACTGGGCGGCGAGACGCACCGGGAGCCGCGGATCGGCGATGTAGAAGACGTAGGCGATGGCGATGCCGATCAAGGCAAAGATCAGCGGCATGAAGCGAACGAGCGCCGGAACTCCTTCCGCCGCCGCAAGGGAATCGTATTGCGGCAAGACCAGGATCGAGCTCTTCCAGAAAGCGGCGCGCTCGTCTCCGACAAAGAAATCGTAGCCGAGATAGCCGAAGAAAGCGGCGCCGACGGCGAGGACGATCAGCGGGATCAGCATCACCCACGGGCTCTCATGCGCGTGGTGCATCGCCTCTTCGCCGGCGCGCGGCTCGCCGTGGAAGGTCATGAACATGACGCGCGAGATGTAGAAGGCGGTCATCAACGCCGCGACGGTGCCGAGGACCCAGGCATAGCGGCCGACCGCCGATCCCCGACGCCCAGGCGGCTTCGAGGATCGTGTCCTTCGAGTAGTAGCCGGAAAAGAACGGAAGGGCGCTGAGCGACAGCGCGCCGATCCACATCGTCACATAGGTGATCGGGGTCTTGCGCCAGAGGCCGCCCATGCGGCGCATGTCCTGCTCGCCGCCCATCGCATGGATGACCGATCCGCAGCACAGGAACAGCAGCCCCTTGAAGAAGGCATGCGTAAAGAGGTGGAAGATTGCGGCGCCGTAGGCCGAGACGCCGGCGGCGGCGAACATGTAGCCGAGCTGGCTGCAAGTCGAATAGGCGACGACCCTTTTGATGTCGGGCTGCACCATGCCGATGCTCGCCGCAAATATCGCCGTGGTCCCGCCGATGACGCCCGACGACGGCGAGCGCCGTCGGGGCATATTCGAAGAGCGGCGACAGGCGGGCGACCATGAAGACGCCCGCGGTGACCATCGTCGCGGCATGGATCAAGGCGGAAACCGGGGTCGGGCCCTCCATCGCATCGGGCAGCCAGGTGTGCAGCGGGATCTGCGCCGATTTCCCCATCGCGCCGATGAACAGACAGGATGCAGGCGAGGGTCAGCGAATCGACCTGCCAGCCGAGAAACTCCATTGTCGTGCCGACGGCTTTCGGCGCTGCGCCAAAGACGGTGCCGAAGTCGAGCGAGCCGAAGATCACAAAAACCGCGTATATACCTAAGGAGAAGCCGAAATCGCCGACGCGGTTGACGAGAAACGCCTTGATCGCGGCGGCATTGGCCGAGGGGCGGTCGTACCAGAAGCCGACCAGCAGATAGGACATCAAGCCGACGCCTTCCCAGCCGAAGAACAGCTGGACGAAATCGTTCGACGTCACCAAAGCCAGCATGAAAAAGGTGAACAGGCTCATATAGGACATGAAGCGCGGGATCGACGGATCCCCGTGCATGTAGCCGATCGAATAGACGTGGACCATCGACGAGACGACAGTCACGACGACGATCATGACGCCGCTCAAGGTGTCGAGCCGCAGCGACCATGCGACATCGACACCGCCGGCAACGATCCAGCTCGCCAGCGGGATGACTCGCACCTCGTCGCTGGCGAGGATGTCGCGGAACAGGAAGCAGCCGAGCACCGCGGACAGCAGGAGCGCGCCGCAGGTGACCAGCTGCGCGCCGCGGTCGCCGATCACCCGGCCGAAAAAGCCGGCGATGACCGCGGCGATCAGCGGCAGAAATACGACGGCGACGGCCAAACGCCTCAGCCCTTCATCATGTTGATGTCCTCGACCCGGATCGTGCCGCGGTTGCGGAAATAGACGACGAGGATGGCGAGGCCGATCGCCGCTTCCGCCGCCGCCACCGTCAGCACGAACATCGCAAAGGCCTGGCCGATGAGATTGTTCAAAAAGACCGAGAAGGCGACGAAATTGATGCTGACCGCGAGCAGCATCAGCTCGATCGACATCAGCATGATGATCACGTTCTTGCGGTTGAGAAAGATGCCGAAGACCCCGAGCGTGAACAGGATCGCGGCTACCGTCAGGTAATGCGCGAGGCCGATCAGCATCAGTCGCTCCCCGCGCCGAGCGGCACCTTGACGACTTCGACCGTCTCGGCGCGCCTGCGGGCCAGCTGCGCCGAAATCGATTGCCGCCTGACGTCGGCGCGATGACGCAAGGTCAATACGATTGCCCCGATCATCGCCACGAGCAAAATCAATCCCGCCACCTGAAACGCGAACAAATAGCGCGTATAGAGAATGTCGCCGAGCGCCCGGGTATTGGTGAGCGGAACACCGCCGGCCGCGGCCAGCGCGGGGGCCTGGCTCGGTACGGACGGGCTGACCGCCCAGCCGCCAATGACGAGGATGAGCTCGGCCAGCAGGATCAGGCCGACCAATGTGCCGATCGGCAGATATTGCACAAAGCCGCTGCGCAGCTGCAGGAAGTCGATGTCCAGCATCATCACGACGAAGAGAAACAGGACCGCCACCGCCCCGACATAGACGATGACCAGGATCATCGCCAGGAACTCTGCGCCGATCAGAATGAACAGGCCGGCGGCGTTGAAGAAGGCGAGGATCAGAAAGAGCACGGAGTGCACCGGGTTGCGCGCCGAAACGACCAGCACCCCGGAGGCGACGGCTATCGTGGCAAAGATGTAGAACAGGATCGGCCTGGACGATCATTGCGCGATGCCCGCACCGCCTGTCGTCCGGCGACCCCCCACCTCACCCCGGCCCTCTCCGCCCCCAAGGGCGGAGAGGGAGAATAGTGAACGCCGCGCAAATCCCTCTCCGCCATCGGGGGAGAGGGAGGGGACCCATCGCGATGAGCGATGGGGAGGGTGAGGTGGTGCAACCGATACCAACCGCGCCATCGGTCACCGATAGGGCGCGTCGAGGGCCAGGTTCTTGGCGATCTCGGCCTCCCACCGGTCGCCGTTGGCCAGCAGCTTGTCCTTGTCGTAGAGGAGTTCTTCGTGCGTCTCGGTCGCGAACTCGAAATTCGGCCCCTCGACGATCGCATCGACCGGACAGGCCTCCTGGCAATAGCCGCAATAGATGCACTTGGTCATATCGATGTCGTACCGCGTCGTGCGGCGGCTGCCGTCCTCGCGCGGCTCGGCCTCGATCGTGATCGCCAGCGCCGGGCAGATCGCCTCGCACAGCTTGCAGGCAATGCAGCGCTCCTCGCCGTTGGGGTACCGGCGCAACACGTGCTCGCCGCGAAAGCGCGGGCTCAGCGGACCCTTCTCGTAGGGGTAATTTACCGTGACCGTCCGCTTGAACATGTAGCGCAAGGTCAGCCCCATCCCCGACAGCAGCTCGGTCAGCAGCAGGCTGCGGGCGCCGCGTTCCAGTAATCCCATTCCTCGATCCTTCAGCGCTGCGGCAGCCATCCCGCCGCGGTCAATACCCCGGCGGTCAGCACCAGCCAGAACAGCGAAAACGGCAGAAACACCTTCCAGCCGAGCCGCATCAGCTGGTCATAGCGGAACCGGGGGAAGGTCGCACGCACCCAGAGAAAACAGAACAGCACAAAGGCGATCTTGAGCGCGAACCAGATCGGCCCCGGGCACCCAGGTGAAAGGCGCAACCCCGAACGGCGCGAGCCAGCCGCCGAGAAACAGCAGGCTCGTCATCGCGCTCATCAGGATCATGTTGCCGTATTCGCCGAGATAGAACAGCGCGAACGTCATCGACGAATATTCGACGAAATAGCCGGCAACGATCTCCGTTTCGCCCTCCGGCAGGTCGAACGGCGCGCGCCCGGTCTCGGCCAGAGCGGAGATGAAGAAAATCACGAACATCGGCAGCAGCGGGATCGCGAACCAGATATGGCGCTGCGCCTCGACGATCTCGGTCAAGTTGAGCGAGCCGGCGCACAGCAGCACGGTGACGAGGACAAAGCCGATCGCCACCTCGTAGGAGACCATCTGCGCCGCCGAGCGCAGCGCGCCGAGAAAGGCGTAACGGGAATTCGAAGCCCAGCCGGCCAGGATGATCCCGTAGACGCCGAGCGAGCTGATCGCAAAAAGATAGAGAATCCCGACATTGATGTTGGCGATCACGACCCCGGGATCGAACGGGATGACCGCCCAGGCAACGAGCGCCAACGTGAAGGTGATCAGCGGCGCGATGACGAACACCACCCGGTTCGCGCCGCTCGGGACGATGGTCTCCTTGACGAGCAGCTTGAGGCCGTCGGCGAAAGGCTGCAGCAGGCCGAACGGGCCGACGACATTCGGCCCTTTGCGGAGCTGCGAGAAGGCGAGGACCTTGCGCTCGGCATAGGTGAGCATGGCGATCGCCAGCAACAGCGGCACGACGACGATGACGACTTCGATGGCGGTAATGACGGTCGGCCAGGCGTAGCCGGTCCAGAAATTAGCCATGAGTGCCGGTCCGTGCCGGGGCCTGGTGCCGCCCGTCGACAAAAAGCTCGCTGCACCGCGCCATGGTGTGGCTGGCGCGGCTGATCGGATCGGTTCGGTAAAAATCCGCGATCGGATATGCGAAGGGATCGGCGGAGACCGGCCCGGTCTCCCCGAAAGGCCCCCATGAAGCCCGCGTCACCACATCCGGTTCAGCCAATACCGGATGCTTCTCCCACATCCGGCGGCGCAGATCGCGCAGCGCATCGAACGGCAGCGGACGGCCGATCGCGCCGGACACGGCGCGCAGGATCTTCCAGTCCTCGCGCGCCTCTCCGGGCGGAAACACTGCGCGCCGCGCCAGCTGCACTCGGCCCTCGGTGTTCACGTAGGTGCCGTCCTTTTCGGTGTAGGCGGCGCCCGGCAGGATGACGTCGGCTCGAGCGGCGCCACGGTCGCCGTGATGGCCTTGGTAAATAACAAACGCTGATCCAAGATCGCTCGTATCGATCTCGTCGGCACCGAGAAGGTAGATAATTTCGATGTCGCCGGATTTGCATCCCGCGATGATGCCGCTGACATCGCGGCCTCCCGCGCCCGGCACAAAGCCGAGATCGAGGCCGCCGACCCGCGCTGCGGCGCGGTGAAGAACATTGAACCCGTTCCAATCGTCCCGAACCAGCCCGCCGCTCTCGGCGATTTGTCTAGCCGCGCCCAGAACGCGGGAGCCGTCCGGGCGCGTTAGCGCCCCCTGCCCGACCACGATCATCGGGTTCTTGGCATTGCGCAGGACCGCGGCCCAGGGGTGGTCGCCCGCAGCCAATGCGTTCAGCACGGTGCCGCCTTCGCCCAGCATCTCGACCGGAAATGTCAGGTCGAGGGCGGGGCCGATCGCCGCGACCCGGAAACCCCCGCGAAGATAGCGCTTGCGCAGCCGCGCATTGACCAAGGGCGCTTCCCATCGCGGGTTGGTGCCGATCAGCAGACAGGCGTCCGCAGTTTCGATCCCTGCAATTGTCGTGTTGAACAAATACCCGGCGCGGCACCGCCCATCGAGCCTGGCGCCGTCCTGGCGGCAATCGAGGCTCGTCGCGCCGAGCCCACTGAATAACTCCTTCAGCGCGAACATCGCCTCGGCCTCGCATAAATCGCCGGCGATCGCGGCGATACGCTCGCCCGGAACCTTCTTCAGGCGTTCAGCGACGAGCTCGATGGCCTCGCGCCACTCCACCTCGCGTTTGCGCTCGCGGCCGAAATAGGGCCGGTCGAGACGGCGGCGGACGAGACCGTCAATCGCGTACCGGGTCTTGTCCGAGATCCATTCCTCGTTGACCGCCTCGTGGACGCGCGGCAGCACGCGCAAGACTTGCGGCCCGCGCGAATCGATCCTGATGTTGCTGCCGACCGCATCCATGACATCGATCGAACTCGGTTTTCACCAGCTCCCAAGGGCGAGCGACAAATGCATAAGGCTTCGAGGTCAGCGCGCCGACCGGACACAGATCGATGATGTTGGCCGACAATTCGGAATCGAGCGCGCGCTCGATATAGGTGGTGATCTCCATGTCCTCGCCGCGCCCGGTGGCGCCGAGCTCTTGGACGCCGGCAATCTCGGTCAGGAACCGGATGCAGCGTGTGCAATGGATGCAGCGGTTCATACTGGTCTCGATCAGCGGACCAAAATTCTTGTAGGGAACGGCGCGCTTGTTCTCCTCGTACCGGCCGCGGTCGAAGCCATAGGCCATCGCCTGGTCCTGCAGATCGCATTCACCGCCCTGGTCGCAGATCGGGCAATCGAGCGGGTGATTGATCAGCAGGAACTCCATCACCGCCTTTTGCGCCTTGATCGCCTTTGGGGATTTAGTGAAAACCACCATCCCGTCAGTCGCCGGCATCGCACATGACGCTATCGGCTTTGGCGATTTTTCCACCTCAACGAGACACATCCGGCAATTCCCGGCGATCGCCAGGCGCTCGTGATAGCAGAAATGCGCGACCTCGATCCCGGCATGTTCGCAGGCCTGGAAGATCGTGGTGCCAGCCGGCACCTCGACCTCGGCCCCATCGATCGTCAGCTTCGGCATTGCCTGCACTCTTGCCTGAATGGGATGACCGTCATTCCGGGATGCCTCGCAGAGGCAGGCCTGGAATGCATGACCACGGGCCTTGCCCGATGGTTGTACCGGCGGTGTTCATGGTTTCCGCGTCGCGGGCGGCCGTACCCCGGAATGACAGCGAGGATGCATCATCAGGCTGCCTGTCTTTCCCGCGCGGCTGCTGTGCGGTACTCGGCGATACGTTGTTCCATCTCCGGGCGGAAGTGGCGGATCAGCCCTTGCACCGGCCACATGGCGCCGTCAGCCAGTGCGCAGATCGTATGACCCTCGATCTCGTACGAGACGTCGAGCAGCATGTCGATCTCCGCCACCGAGGCATTGCCTTCGACCATGCGCTCCATGACCCGCCACACCCAACCCGCACCCTCGCGGCACGGGGTGCACTGGCCGCAGCTCTCGTGTTTGTAGAATTTCGACAGTCTCGCGATCGCCTTTACGATATCCGTAGACTTGTCCATGACGATGACTGCGGCGGTGCCGAGCGCACTCTTGACGGCGACCAGGCTGTCGAAATCCATCAGCACCGTCTCGCAGATCGATTTCGGTATGACCGGCACCGACGAACCGCCGGGAATGACGGCGAGCAGATTGTCCCAGCCGCCGCGCACTCCGCCGCCGTGCCGCTCGATCAGCTCGCGCAACGGTATGCTCATTGCCTCTTCGACATTGCACGGCGTGTTCACATGGCCGGAAAGGCAATAGATCTTGGTGCCCGAGTTGCGGGGCCGGCCGATACCGGCAAACCAAGCAGCGCCGCGCCGTAAGATCGCCGGTACGACCGCGATGGTCTCGACATTGTTGACCGTAGTCGGGCACCCGTAAAGACCGACTTGCGCCGGGAATGGCGGTTTCAGGCGGGGCTGGCCTTTGCGGCCCTCGAGGCTCTCGAGGAGCCCGGTCTCCTCGCCGCAAATATACGCGCCCGCGCCGCGATGCAGGTAGAGCTCGAAATCCCAGCCGGAGCCGCAGGCGTCCTCGCCGATCAATCCGGCGTCGTAGGCCTCGTCGATCGCCGCTTGTAGGCGCTTCGCCTCGTTATAAAACTCGCCGCGAATGTAGATATAGCAAGTGTGGACACCCATGCCGACCGAGGCGAGCAAGCAGCCTTCGATCAGCTTGTGCGGGTCGTTGCGGATGATGTCCCGGTCCTTGCAGGTGCCCGGCTCGCTCTCATCGGCATTGACGCAAAGGTAAGTCGGACGGTCGCTCTGCTTTGGCATGAACGACCATTTGAGGCCAGTCGGGAAACCGGCGCCGCCGCGCCCGCGCAATCCGGAATCCTTGACTTGCTCGACAATCCAATCGCGCCCTTTGAGGATCAGCTCCTTGGTGCCGTCCCAATCGCCGCGCTGCTGGGCGCCCGCGAGCCGCCAATCATCGCGGCCGTAGAGGTTGGTGAATATCCGATCCTTGTCGGCAAGCATTGACTTCCTCTATTCCTGACTGCCGACAGACCCCGGGCCGGGCTCGACAAGGGTGGTGCGACCACTGACCGGCTCGGAACCCTGCCGACCGATTACTGAACCTGGTAGAGGCGCCTTACCGTCGCGCAACGCGTCGAGCAGCGCCTCGGTCGCGGGAGCATCCAGATCCTCATAGAAATCGTCGTTGACCTGCAGAATCGGCGCGTTGACGCAAGCGCCAAGACACTCGACCTCGACCAGAGTGAAGAGCCCGTCCGCCGTGGTACCGCCGACGCCGATGCCGAGTTTGCGCTCGCAAGCCTCGACGACCGCGTCGGAGCCGCGCAGCCAGCATGGCGTCGTCGTGCAGGCCTGCAGCAGGTAGCGCCCGACCGGCCGCAGATTGAACATCGTATAGAAGGTCGCGACCTCGTAGACGCGGATCGGCGCCATTTCGAGGAGCGCGGCGACTTGGTCCATCGCCGCCCGCGGCAGCCACCCGCCTTGCTGTTCCTGCGCGATGTACAACAGCGGCAGCACGGCGCTCGCCTGACGGCCCGGCGGGTATTTGGCGATGTGGGCCTTGGCCTGCTCGAGATTTTCCGGCGTGAACTCAAAGCTCTCCGGTTGCTCGAAAGGCCGTCCCTCTACCGGCGTGCTCATCGGTCGATCTCGCCGAACACGATGTCCATCGACCCGATGATCGCCACGACGTCGGCGAGCATATGTCCCCGGCACATAAAATCGGTCGCCTGCAGAAAGGCAAAACCAGGCGATCTGATCTTGCAGCGATACGGCCGGTTCGTGCCGTCCGAGACTAGGTAGACGCCGAACTCACCCTTTGGTGCTTCGACCGCCGTATAGGTCTCGCCGGGCGGCACGTGATAGCCCTCGGTATAGAGCTTGAAGTGATGGATCAGCGCTTCCATCGAATGCTTCATCTCGGCCCGGGGCGGCGGCGCCACCTTTCGGTCGTTGACCTTTACCGGCCCGGGCGGCATCTGTTCGAGAGCCTGCCTGATTATGCGGACCGACTGTCGCATCTCCTCGATGCGGACGAGGTAGCGATCGTACGAATTGCCGTTGCGGCCGATCGGGACGTCGAAATCCATCTTGTCATAGGCGTCGTAGGGCTGCGCGCGGCGCAGATCCCAGGCCACCGCTGAGCCGCGCAGCATAGGTCCGGAAAACCCCCAATCCGCGGCCTGCTCGGCGGTCACCACACCGATGTCGACGGTGCGCTCCTTGAAGATGCGGTTCTCGGTCAGCAGGCGCTCGATGTCGTCGATCGTCTGCGGAAAGGTGTCGCAAAATGCCAGAATATCCTCGGCGAGGCCCGCAGGCATGTCGAGGTGCACGCCGCCGGGGCGGAAGTAATTGGCGTGCAAGCGGGCACCCGACACGCGCTCGTAAAACTCCATCAGCCGCTCGCGCTCTTCGAAGCCCCACAGAAACGGGGTGATCGCGCCGACATCGAGCCCGAATGCGCAGACACACAGCAAATGGTTCAGGATCCGGGTAATCTCGGCAAACAGCACGCGGATGTACTGGGCCCGCGGCGGTGGGGTGATGCCCATGAGCTTTTCGACCGCGAGCGCGAAAGCGTGCTCTTGGCACATCGGCGACACGTAGTCGAGCCGATCGAAATACGGGATCGCCTGCAGATAGGTCTTGTATTCGATCAGCTTTTCGGTGCCGCGATGCAACAGGCCGATATGCGGGTCGGCCCGCTCGATGACCTCGCCATCCATTTCGAGGACCAGCCGCATGACGCCGTGCGCCGCCGGATGCTGCGGCCCGAAATTCATCATGTAGTTCTTGATGCGCGGCGGCCCTTCGAGCTCGTCCGCCACCGGCGGCCGCGGGTCGCTCATCTCCCGCCCTCCGTTGGGGTCTCGCCGTCCGTTGGAGTAGCCTTTTCGTCGCCTGGGAGTATTTTATCCATTCCCTCCCACGGCGACAGGAAATCGAAACTGCGGAATTCCTGCTGCAACCGGACCGGATCGTAGACGACCGCCTTCTGATCCTCGTCGTAGCGCAGTTCGACATATCCGGTCAGCGGAAAATCCTTGCGCAACGGATGACCCTCAAAGCCGTAATCGGTCAAGATGCGGCGCAAATCGGGGTTGTCGGCGAAATAGATGCCGAACAAATCCCACGCCTCGCGTTCCCACCAGCCGGCGCTGCTGAACAGCCCGACTGCAGACGGCACCGGCTGCTCTTCGTCGGTGTCGACCTTGATGCGGATGCGTTGGTTGAGCCGCATGCTGAGGAGGTTGTAGACCACCTCGAAGCGCTGCGGCCGGTCGGGAAAATCGGCGCCGCAGACGTCGCAGAGCACAGTGAAGGCGCAATTCGCGTCGTCGCGGAGAAATTTCAGGGCACGCGGCAATGCGTCCCGCTTCACGCGGCAGCACAGCTCGCCGCCCTGGATCTCGGCGGAGATCACCGCATCGGACAACGCTGCCGAGACGTGCTCTGACAAAGCCTCAAGTTTTGACTGCATGGCGGATCAGCGGGCGAAGTTACGGGTACGCTTGATCTTTTTTTGCAGCAGCAGGACGCCGTAGAGCAATGCTTCGGCGGTCGGCGGACAGCCTGGAACGTAAACGTCCACGGGCACGATGCGATCGCAGCCGCGTACCACTGAATAGGAATAATGATAGTAGCCGCCGCCATTGGCGCACGAGCCCATCGAGATGACCCAGCGCGGCTCGGCCATTTGGTCGTAAACCTTGCGCAATGCCGGCGCCATTTTGTTGCACAGCGTGCCTGCCACGATCATCACATCCGACTGGCGGGGGCTGGCGCGAAAAACGACGCCGAAGCGGTCTAGATCATAGCGGCTCGCCCCGGTATGCATCATCTCGACCGCGCAGCAAGCCAGACCAAAGGTCATCGGCCACAGCGACCCGGTGCGCGCCCAGTTCACCAGATTGTCGAGCGTCGCGACAACAAAGCCTTTGTCCTGCACTTCCTCGGTGGCGGCTTTGAGGAGCAAATTCTGCTCGGCGCCGGGAGGAACCAGGCGGGTGGGTGTCTCGATCACTCCCATTCCAAAGCCCCCTTTTGCCACTCGTAGATAAAGCCGATCGTCAGCACCCCAAGGAACACGATCATCGACCAAAAACCGAACATCCCGATATCGCCGAGCGCGACCGCCCACGGAAACAGAAAGGCCACTTCCAGATCGAAGATGATGAACAGGATCGCCACCAAATAATAGCGGACATCAAACCGCACCCGGGCATCGCCAAACGGGTCGAATCCGCATTCATAGGGCGACAGCTTTTCCGTGTCGGGCCGCTGGCGCGCAACAATCAAAGAGGCGGCGACCATTGCGATCGATATCGCGCCGGCAATGGCCAGAAAGACGAGGATCGGGAAGTACTCGCGCAGTAAGGTGTCCATGGGAGCTCTTGCTGACGTGCTGCACTCGGGACCACGGGACGCGGCTGTCCCGGCCCACTCGTCACCGAAACATATATAATGCGGATTAGTGGAATGCGACCCTGCCGCCGCGATCTGCTGCCGGCACGGCCGGATTTCGGTCTACAATCGATGGCGGGAGCGACGGGGCTCGAACCCGCGACCTCCGGCGTGACAGGCCGGCGCTCTAACCAACTGAGCTACGCCCCCGCAGCCTCGACCCGGGCGGGCACTCCTACCCCCCCGACTGGAGAGTGTCAAGCAAACGCCAGTCCAACGGAGCCGGGGTCGGGGTTGAAAGGCCTCCGAGCCGTGGTGGGCGATGACGGACTCGAACCGCCGACCCTCTCGGTGTAAACGAGATGCTCTACCAACTGAGCTAATCGCCCCCCGCCACGGGCGTTAATTCAGCGAATCGCGCAATCCCTTGCCGGGCTTGAATTTAGCCTGTTTCGATGCGGCAATCTGGATCTTCTCGCCGGTCCGTGGATTGCGTCCTTCTGATGCTGCCCGCGACGCGACCGAAAATGTGCCAAACCCGACGAGACGAACCTCGTCGCCCCCTTTCAACGCGTCGGCGATGGCGTCGAATACCGCGTCAACGGCCTTGCTCGCCTCCGACTTCTTCATATCAGTCTTGCCGCTGACGGCGTCGACGAGTTCGTTTCTGTTCACGAGACCCCCCTGGGCGAGTGTAAGAGACTACAGCTGATCTGTTCGCCGAAGAGTTTAGAGCGCTGTCGCAAATGGGTCAACTGTGCCGCAACTCGGAATCGAGAGGATTTTGGGACATAAGAGCACGCTTCGAGAACTCCCTCGCCGTCCGCAATGCCCAATCCCGCCAGGTTGGTTAATGAGTCACCACTCCAGAGCGTTCCTCGTGGGCCGGGATTACCGGTTCACCTGGACCCTCTTCCGGCCAATCGACCGGGGTAAGCGGTGCGGCCAGCGCCTCCAGCAGGAGCTCGTCGACCGTCTTCACCGGAACAATTTTCAACCCACGCTTTACATTATCGGGGATCTCGGCGAGATCTTTTTCGTTTTCCTTTGGAATCAGGACCGTCTTCAAGCCGCCTCGAAGGGCAGCGAGAAGCTTCTCCTTGAGGCCGCCGATCGGCAGGACGCGTCCCCGCAAGGTGATCTCGCCGGTCATCGCGATGTCTCGCTTGACTGGAACGCCACTCAGCACCGAAACGATCGAGGTCACCATCGCGACGCCGGCGGACGGGCCGTCTTTGGGCGTCGCACCCTCTGGCACATGGACGTGGATGTCCTTCTTCTCGAAAACCGTCGGCAGGATACCGAAGACATTGCTGCGCGACTTCACGTAACTCTCGGCGGCCTGCACCGATTCCTTCATCACGTCGCCGAGCTTTCCGGTGGCCGTGACCCGCCCCTTTCCGGGAACCGTCACCGCCTCGATCGTCAACAATTCGCCTCCGACCTCGGTCCAGGCGAGCCCGGTCGTGCAGCCGACCAGATCCTCGCTCTCCGCTTCGCCAAAGCGGAACTTGCGCACCCCGGCGTATTTCTCCAAGTTGCGACGCGTCACCGCGACGCGCTCCGTCTTCTTCATCAGAATGTCTTTGATCGCCTTTCGGGTCAGGTTGGCGATCTCGCGCTCGAGATTACGAACACCGGCCTCGCGCGTGTAATAGCGGATCAGATCCCGGATCGCGTCGTCGCTGATGCTCCACTCGTTCTTGCGGACGCCGTGCGCTGACATCTGCTTCGGGATAAGGTGACGCTTTGCTATCTCGACCTTCTCATCCTCGGTGTAGCCCGGGATGCGGATGATCTCCATGCGGTCGAGCAACGGCTGCGGAATGCGCAATGTGTTCGCCGTCGTCACGAACATCACGTCGGAGAGGTCGTAGTCGACCTCGAGGTAGTGGTCGTTGAACGTGGAGTTCTGCTCGGGGTCGAGCACTTCGAGGAGGGCGGACGACGGATCGCCGCGCCAGTCCGCGCCGAGTTTGTCGACCTCGTCGAGCAGGAACAACGGATTTGAAGATTTGGCCTTCTTCATTCCCTGAATGACCTTGCCCGGCATCGAGCCGATATAGGTCCGCCGATGTCCGCGGATCTCAGCTTCGTCACGCACCCCGCCCAACGACATCCGCACGAAGTTCCGCCCGGTCGCGCGCGCAACTGACTTGCCGAGCGACGTCTTGCCGACGCCCGGGGCGCCGACCAGACACAGGATCGGACCCTTCATCTTCTTCATGCGTTGCTGGACGGCGAGATATTCGAGAATCCGCTCCTTGACCTTTTCGAGCCCGAAATGGTCGGCGTCGAGCACCTTCTCCGCGCCTTTGATGTCGCGTTTGATCTTGGTCCGGTTTTGCCACGGCACCGACAGCAGCCAGTCGAGGTAGTTGCGCACGACCGTCGCCTCGGCCGACATCGGGCTCATGCTGCGCAGTTTCTTCAACTCGGCGAGCGCCTTATCGCGCGCCTCCTTCGAGAACTTGGTTTTGTTGATTCTCTCCTCGAGCTCGGCCATCTCGTCCCGGCCGTCCTCGCCTTCGCCGAGCTCCTTCTGGATGGCCTTCAGCTGCTCGTTCAGGTAGTACTCGCGCTGCGTCTTCTCCATCTGGCGCTTCACGCGGTTTCGGATGCGCTTCTCGACCTGGAGGACGCCGATTTCGCCCTCCATGTAGCCGAACACCTTTTCGAGACGCTCGGCCACCGTCCCCGTTTCGAGCAGTTCCTGCTTCTCGGGTATCTTCAAGGTCAAATGAGCCGCGACCGTATCGGCCAGCTTGCCAGGCTCTTCGATCTGATTGATCGAGACCAAAACCTCCGGCGGGATCTTCTTGTTCAGCTTGATATATTGCTCGAACTGCGTCACCACGGTGCGCGCCAGAGCCTCCGTTTCTTGCTGGTCGCCGGGGTTCTCCGGAATCGTCTCGGCGATTGCCTGAAAGAACTGGGGATTATCGGCAAACTCGACGATGCGGGCACGCTGGCCACCCTCGACCAGGACCTTGACCGTGCCGTCGGGCAGTTTCAGCAGCTGTAGCACGGTGCCGACCGTGCCGACCGTGTAGATGTCCGAAGTCGCAGGGTCGTCCTGGGCGGCATTCTTCTGTGTAACGAGCAGGATCTGCTTGTCGTCCTTCATCACGTCCTCGAGCGCGCGCACCGATTTCTCGCGGCCGACGAACAACGGCACGATCATATGCGGGAACACGACGATGTCGCGTAAGGGCAGGACAGGATAAAGCGCACCGCGCGCGGCTTCTAACATAGGCCCTCACCTACAAATGCCCCTCCCGAAAGTCGTGAAGGAGGAGACAGGGATACCGGTCTAAGGTTGGCCTCACGCCGCCGAGCGTCAAGTCGGCCCCGCAGCTTCGGCAATGGGGTGTGGCGCCGCAGGCTCAGTCACCTGTGCCGACACCGCCACGGTCGGAATAGATATGGAGCGGCCTGGCCCGCCCCTCGACGACTTCGCGGTTGATCACGATCTCGCTGACGCCAACCAGGCTGGGCAGCTCGAACATCGAGTCTAGTAATATGGCCTCCATGATCGAACGCAGCCCGCGGGCCCCGGTCTTGCGCAGGATCGCCTTGTGGGCGATCGCCTTGAGCGCCTCCTCGTTCAATTCGAGCCGGACGTCTTCCATCTCGAACAGCCGTTGGTACTGCTTGACGAGCGCGTTCTTGGGCTTGGTCAAAATGTCGACCAATACCAACTCGTCGAGATCGTCGAGGGTAGCCACCACCGGCAACCGGCCGACGAATTCAGGGATCAGCCCGAATTTCAAGAGATCCTCGGGTTCGAGGTCCTTCAGGATTTCCCCGGTCTTGCGCTCCTCGGGCCCCCGCACCTCAGCGCCGAAGCCGATCGAGGTGCCCTGCCGCCGCTGGGCAATGATCTTTTCGAGCCCGGCGAACGCCCCGCCGCATACGAACAGAATGTTGGTCGTGTCGACCTGAAGGAATTCCTGCTGCGGGTGCTTGCGGCCGCCTTGCGGCGGCACCGAAGCGATCGTGCCTTCCATGATCTTGAGGAGGGCCTGTTGCACGCCCTCGCCCGACACGTCGCGCGTGATCGACGGGTTGTCGGATTTGCGCGAGATCTTGTCGACCTCGTCGATGTAGACGATCCCGCGCTGCGCCCGCTCGACGTTGTAGTCGGCCGCCTGCAGCAGCTTCAAAATGATGTTCTCGACGTCCTCCCCGACGTAGCCGGCCTCGGTCAACGTCGTCGCGTCCGCCATCGTGAACGGCACGTCGATGATCCGTGCCAACGTCTGCGCGAGCAGCGTCTTGCCCGACCCGGTCGGTCCGACCAGCAGGATGTTCGACTTGGCGAGCTCGACGTCATTGTTCTTCGCGCCGTGCGCGAGGCGCTTGTAGTGGTTGTGGACGGCGACCGACAAAACGCGTTTGGCATGATCCTGGCCGATCACGTAGTCGTCGAGCACCTTGCAGATGTCGCGCGGACCGGGAACCCCGTCGCGCGACTTGACTAGTGTCGTCTTGTGCTCCTCACGGATGATGTCCATGCAGAGCTCGACGCATTCATCGCAGATGAACACAGTCGGGCCGGCGATCAGCTTTCTGACCTCGTGCTGGCTCTTGCCGCAGAATGAGCAGTAGAGGGTGTTTTTCGAGTCGCCGCCGCTGGATTTGGTCATCGCCACTCCGTCACCGGCTGGAGCAATGCTCCACTGGAACAACGCTCGCGGCCGTTCGGCCTAACCGGAAGCCGGAGAGCCCCGGGGCCCCCCAACTTCTTGTGCTGAAGTATATGTGCTCTCGACGGATCAACAACCACTTAATCGCCTTCGGCTTGTAGCGCCCGAACCGTCAAGCTTGCGCCCTTTGCTATTTGAACCCTTTTTCCGGTTCGTCGCGGCCCGGGCGATTTTCAACCACTTCGTCAATTAGACCAAACTCCTTCGCTTCGAGCGGCGAGAGAAATTTATCCCGCTCGACTGCGGCGGCGATCGTCTCCAACGGCTGACCGGTGTGCCGGACATAGATCTCGTTGAGCCGGGCCCGCAAAGCGAGAATCTCGCGCGCCTGGATCTCGATGTCGGTCGCCTGCCCCTGTGCGCCGCCGGAGGGCTGGTGGATCATGATTCGCGAATTCGGCAGCGAAAACCGCTTGCCTTTGGCTCCGGCGCACATCAGCAGCGAGCCCATCGAGGCGGCTTGGCCGATGCACACCGTCGAGACCGGCGAGCGGATGTACTGCATCGTATCGTAGATCGCCAGCCCGGAGGTGACGACCCCACCGGGGGAGTTGATGTAAAAGGCGATGTCCTTCGACGGATTTTCCAATTCGAGGAACAAGAGCTGAGCGCAGATCAGGCTGGCGACAGCGTCGTGGACGGGACCAACCAGAAAAATTATCCGCTCCTTGAGCAGGCGCGAGTAGATGTCGTAGGCGCGTTCGCCGCGGTTGGTCTGCTCGACAACCATCGGCACCAGATTGTTCATGTACTGTTCGAAGTAATCGGGCATTGCTCGCCTCCTCGGCACTCCTGCGCCGCCAATACGGCGCAGGTTCATCGGGTCAATCCGCCGCAGCCCCACTTGCGTCCGGTGCACTTGCGCCCCGCTCGCTTGCTGGCGGGCCATTCGTATCGTCAGGCTCGGGCAGGGTCAGCAGCTCTTGCGGGCTGATCTTACGCTCTTGCACTTTGGCCAGTTCGACGATGAAGTCGACGACCTTGTCCTCGAAGACCGGAGCCCGCAGGTTCGCGACGGCGTCTGGGTTTTGCCGATAAAAATCTAGGACTTGGCGCTCATAACCCGGGTGCCGCCGCGCTTCGCGGGTGATCGCCTGGTTCATTTCATCCTGGGTCACCGTGATATTGTTGTTGCGGCCAACTTCGGCAAGGAGCAACCCGAGCCGGACCCTGCGTTCGGCAATCCGGCGATACTCGGCCTTCAAGGCTTCGTCGTCCTCCTTCATGTCGGCTTCCTGGTCGACGACTTGCGCCGGATTTGGACTGATCTCGCCCTCGGCTTGCGCCGGCTCCGGAGACGCCGCGTCGGCGACCTGCTCGCCGGTCGCTGTGTCCGGGGTTTCTGGCGGGGGGGTCTCCTGGACGGGTTCTTCACCGGCGGCCGACACCACCGTCACCGGCTCGGCGGCGGTGCCTTCCTGCTGAGCCGCCCGTTCTTTTTCGGCCTCGTGTTGCCGCCAGATGTTTTCGAATTCGAGCTCGACCATCCCGGGCGGGACCGGGAAATCGTAATTCAGCGCGAGCTTGTCGAGCAACGAACGCTTCAGGCGCAGGCGCGATGCCGTCTGATAATCGCGCTGCATCTGCTGTCGCACCTCGTCGCGCAACTCGGCCAAGCTTTCGAGGCCGACCGCCTTGCCGAGTTCGTCGTCGATGACCACCGGCAGACGTTGGCGGACTTCTTTCACATCGACCTCGAACACGGCTTCCTTCCCTGTGAAATCCGAGGCTCCATAGTCTTCGGGGAAGGTCACGCGGAGGGTACGATGCTCGCCGGCGGCGGCGCCGATCAGCTGCTCTTCGAAACCGGGTATGAAGCCGCCGGAGCCCAGCAAGATCTGGCGGTCCTTGCCGGCGGCGCCGGGGATCTCCCGCTCGCCGCTGTGTCCTTCTATATCTACCACGATAATGTCGCCGCTGTCGGCCGGGCGCTCGGCGACCTCGGTCTTCCGCTGCTGCTCGGCCATGCGCTCGATCGCGCGATCGACATCCTCGTCGGGCAACTCGATGACAAGCCGCTCGATGTCCAGCTCGGCAAACCTCGGTTCGGGAATTTCCGGCAACACCTCCAATGACATGTTGTATTCGAGATCGGTCCCCTCGCTGAACGAGACGATGTCGACCTTGGGCGGCAATGCCGGGCGCAGATTGTGCTCGCGAATGGCGTCGGCGGAGGTGCCTTGCAGCGTGCTCTCCAGAACCTCTCCGAGCACTGACGTACCGAAGCGCTGGCGCAGGATCTGCATTGGGACCTTGCCCGGACGGAAGCCGCGCAGCTGGATCGTGCGGCCGATTTCACCGAGCCGGCTGGCGACCCTTTCCTCGAGCTCGCCGGCCGGAACGACAACGCGGAATTCGCGCTTGAGCCCCTGGGCACTGGTTTCTGTGACTTGCATGAAGGAGGGCCTGTGCTTCCCAAATAACTCAGGAGATTGTGGTGCGGGCGGGGGGATTTGAACCCCCACGATTTCCATCGCTGGAACCTAAATCCAGTGCGTCTGCCAATTCCGCCACGCCCGCCGCTGCAGCTGCCGGAGCGGCTTTCCGACCCGTCCGCAGCCCACTTTTATCACAAACGCTACGGTCAACATAGACGAACGCCTCAGCCGGCGCGCGCCAGGTTGCGCATGGCAGAGGCGGCGGCGACGCGTCCTTCGCCGCGATAGGCTTCGTGATTGGCCTCGATTTCGCCGAGACGGTACAGATAATTGACCATGATGCCGGCGGATTGCTGCAGGCCTTTGGCGGAGACATCGGCGAGCCAGTTGAGCCGCTCGACCCGCGCTCCGTTGCTGAGGTGAAAATGAGCAACCGGGTCGAGCGCCCGTCCGGAAGCAGCCCGTTCCCTGACGAGATAGCGCGCACACAGCCGCAGTAGCGGTTCGCGCAAGGCCCCGGCGATCCGCCCGTCGTCGGGCCAGCCCTCCAGATCGAGCAGCGACAGGAGGTCGCTCCGCGGCATCTCCTCGCCAAGCTGCTCGATCGCCACCCGCTCGGCCGGCAGAAGCAACTCGCCGGGGGCCGACCGATCCTGGCGCTCGAGCCAGGCGCGAAAGCCCGGGACCGGCGACAAGGTTGCGAAGATCTTGAGGCGCGGCAGCTCGATTGCCAGTGCATCGGCGACGCGCTTGATCAGAAAGTCGCCAAAGCTGATGCCCGCTAGCCCGCGCTGGCAATTGGAGATCGAATAGAAGATCGCCGCATCGGCGGCCTGCGGATCGCCGATCGGGGCCGTCTCGTCGAGCAGCGCGTGAACATTGCCCGCCATGCCCGAAACGAGCGCCACCTCGACAAAGATCAGTGGCTCGTCCGGCATGCGGGGATGAAAGAAGGCGAAGCAGCGGCGGTCGGCGTCGAGCCGGTTCTTCAGATCGGTCCAGCCGCGAATCTCGTGCACCGCCTCGTAGACCATCAGCTTTTCGAGCAATGCCGCCGGGGATTCCCAGGTGATGCGCTTCAGCTCGAGAAACCCGATGTCGAACCAATTGGCGAGTAGCCGCTTCAGATCCTCCCCGAGACCGCTCAGCAGCGGATCGCGCCTTCCGAGGTCGATCAGTTCGGCGCGGCGATCGACGAGGAATTTGACCCCCTCGGGAAGCGCGTTGAACTGTCTCAAGAGGGTGATGCGCGGCGGCTCCAAGGCGGCGCGCAAGGCGCGCTCCTCGGCGGTGCGGTGGGCCGGTTCGGCGACCTCGATCAGCGTCTGGCATCGACGCCGGACCTCGTCGTGATCGACATCGAATTCGCGCGCGAGAAGCTGTAGGAAGCGCTCGCGGCCGGCGGGGTCGAGCGACAGGTAGGTGCGGCCGAGATCGGCGGCGCGAGCCCGTGCCGTGACGCCGCCGGCGCGCCCATCCAAGGAGCTCAGCATCTGCTGGTGAAGCCGGCTCGCATCCTCGCCGGGAAGATCGGGGCGGGGCGTCCCGCTCAGGACCCCGCGCGCGGATTCGGCGATGTCGCGCCATGCGCTGCGCAAATTCGTCAGCGTTCGGTCGAACACGCCCTCGAAAAAGCCGGCGGGAACGGGATCGGGCATGGCGGCTCTAATGCAGTGAAGGGCGCTGAACGAGACGCGAAGGGTTGCCCCGCGTCAATCCAAAAAAGCCGCCTCAACCAACCTTTTCGGTCAATCGCCGAGCAAATCTTGGAGCACCGGAACGATAGCCTCGATCAGATCCTCGGCAACGAGGCCGTGACCGAAGCGGCAGGCGGCAGCGCCGTGTATCCAGGCCGCCGCCGCGGCCGCTGCGAAGGGTTCCATGCCCTGGGCAAGCAGCCCGAGCACGATCCCGGCGAGCACATCGCCGCTGCCCGCCGTCGCCAGTTGCGGCGGCGCGTTCGCGTTGATCGCAACCCGTCCGTCGGGTGCGGCAATCACGGTGTCGGCACCCTTGAGCAGCACCACAGCGCCGCTCTGCCGCGCCGCACGGCGCGCCCGCTCGGGTTTGTCCCCCGTCGTGTCGAACAGGCGGGAAAACTCGCCGGCATGCGGGGTCATCACGCAAGGCGAGCGGATCGCCGAGAACATGGTCTCCGGATCTTCGGCAAACGAGGTCAACGCGTCGGCGTCGAACACCGCGCGCTTGCCGGCGCCGAGAATCGCTAATGTCCTGGCGCGGGTTTCGGCGCCGACACCGGCGCCCGGGCCGATCAGCGCGGCGTTGCGCCGCCTGTCCGCAAGAAACCCCTGGAACTCCTCGATATCCCCGATGGGATGGACGATGACGCCGGTCAATGCCGCGGCATAGATCGGGAAAGCGAATTCCGGTGCAGCAACGGTGACGAGCCCGGCGCCGAGCCGGGCGGCGGCGCGCGCCGCCAGCCGCGCCGCGCCGGTCATCACCGCGCCGCCGGCGACGAGCGCGTGTCCGCGGGCGTATTTGTGGGTTTCGAGGCCGGGCCGGGGGAAGGCGTCGAGCCACCAGTCCGGGGCATTCTCCACCATATCCGACGCAATTCGGTCGACCACGGAATCGGGAATGCCGATCTGCTCGAGCACCGTTTCGCCGCAACAGCTGCGCCCCGGCAGCAGCAGGTGTCCCGGCTTCTTCCGGAAAAAGGTGACCGTGACGGCAGCGCGCGGCGCGATCCCCCGCACCTCGCCGCTCGCCCCGTCGATGCCGCTCGGGACGTCGATCGCCACAACCGGCAGCTGCCGCTTCTCGATCGCCTCGATGACGGCGCGCGCCATCCCCTCGACCGGTCGCGCGAGACCTGCGCCAAAAATGCTGTCGACAACGAGCCCAGCGCCGTCGAGTGCCGCCGGCGCCAGCGGCTCGACAACGCCCGGCCAGCGCGCCGCAGCCTGCGCCGCGTCGCCGCGCAGCACCGCGACGGAGCCGAGCAGCGCGAGCCGCACCGGCCAGCCGCGCTCTGCCAGCAGGCGTGCCGCGACAAAGCCGTCTCCGCCGTTGTTTCCCGGGCCGCAGAGCACCACGACCGCGCGCGGCGGCCACCGCCGCGAAATCGCGTCGGCGATCTTGCGGCCGGCAGTCTCCATCAGCTCGATGCCGGGTACACCGCCCGCGATCGCCAGCCGATCAGCCTCGCCCATCTGTGCCGGGGTCAGAAGAGCGTGTCGACGCCAGGCCTCGGGAGAGATCGTCATCGGCAAAATGTGGGGAGAGTGCCATTCGCGCGTAAGCCCGACTTGACGCACCGCGCGCGAGTTGTTACCTCCACCGCGGACGGCGGGTGTAGCTCAGTTGGTTAGAGCGCCAGATTGTGGATCTGGATGTCGTCGGTTCAAATCCGATCACTCGCCCCAGCCTTTCATTCAAAGCTCATACTGTACGCTCCCAAAGCTTATACTGTACGCTCCGCGGGCAGGTTTCGATCGGCGGCAAGCGAAGGTTCCGAAGGGTTTTGGCGCGATGAAATTCGCCATAGTGGTGGGTAGGGCAATCGGCCTTGCCGCTGCGGAGGGGTTGGGCGGTCGAGATGCCAAACGCCGCGCGGGCGATCGAGGTTGGCGAGCCAACACCGCTTACCCCCGCCCCGGCACTCACGACCACGGCGGAGCCTCTCGTTTCACCGGTCTATCAATCAGTCCCGGCGCCCAGGGCATACCCGCCCCAGTACCCGGTGACAGGGTTCAACCCCCATCGCCCGCATTGGGTCGGGTGTTTGGCTGCTGATTTCGGACCCCAGTCGCTTCGCCTCGACGACGGCGACGCAAACTTGCTCCGACGCAGTCTAGATTGAAGTCGCGGATGAGGAAGAGCGGCAAAGCGAGCACGACGATCCGGGCAAACAAGCGCAAGGCCAAGCTGAAGGCGAAACACCGCCGACAGCGAACTCGGGCGACCGTCTAATTTTTTAGGGTGCTGGTATCGCGCCCTCGCCGCAACGAACCGGGAGAGGACGCCGTCACACGGCCCAGATACTTCGGCGTCCCTACAAGCGCTGCGGGTCGATCGAGATCGAAGCCGGAAGGTCGCTGCCGACGAAAATCGGTCGCAGGACATGCGATTGAAAACGCCACAGCCCGTTGTCGCCGAGCACGCATCGGGCTTCGAAATCCGCGATCATGGCGGGCGGTCTTGCCCACTGAAAGGGTGGGCGGCCGTCGGCGCGGTAGAGGCTCATTACCCCGAGTGACCATACACAACACGCATCGTCCCGGAGTACCCGAAGATTGCCGATCAGGTGACGCGTGGTGGTGGTGCCGTGCTTTCGCCGCCGAGCATAGAAGGCACGGATTTTTTCCGCTCCTTCGAACCGGTTGTTGCCGACCGCGAAAAGCGCCTCGGGCAAATAAAACTCGTGCGCCCGGCTACCACCGTTGTAATCCACGTCGGCCCAGTAATTAGTCATCTGCTGATTAAGCGCATACCACAGCGCCAGATCATCCATGTCCGGCATTTCCTCGGTTCCTCCCCGAGATGAGCTAACCTCTCCCGGCTTTCTGGGACGGCGAGTATCGCTCATAGTATTCCCAGCCCTCCTTGCGCCAGTTCACGCGGGGCGTCAATCGGCGTGGCATCCCAAAAGGCGGCTCGCACAATGAACCGCGCAGAGATCCGGGAAGTGCGGCCTCCCCTCGATAAGGGTCGACCCGAGACACGGCGCCACACCGCCGCAAAACAAAATTCGGTATCTAAAGTCTGCGACTGGTAGGTTTTCGAAACGAGCAAACATCCTCGCCGTCCCTCATGTCGACCTCCGATGCGAATAGCTTCTTCGGCTCGCCGGTATCGCGCACTCCTGAGCGGGGCGAGATCGCCCTGTCGGCAATCATCTGCACCTACAACCGGTACGGCTTGTTGCCGGAGGCAATCGATTCGCTGATAAAACAGGACATTCCGGCCGGCTTGCTCGAGATTATCGTAGTCGACAACTCGCCGGATCAGGCTCGTGCCGCGCGCTTCGGACAGCGCTATGCCGGCTTGTCCAATCTCACCTACATTGTCGAACCGAAGCCGGGACTTTCCAATGCGCGCAACATAGGCACGGCGGCGGCACTTGGCCGTATTGCCGCCTTCATCGATGACGACGCACGCGCTTGCCAAACCTGGGCCAAAGAACTGCTGAACGCCCACGCCGCATTCGACGGCCGGGCGGGGATCGTGGGTGGCCCGATTGTGCCGCGCTGGACAGACGAGAAACCAGCGTGGCTGGGCAAGCCGTTGCTCGGCTATCTCTCGCTGATCGATTTGGGCCACGAACTACGTGAGTTGTCCGCAGGAGAGTGGCTTGCCGGGTGCAACATCTCGTTCGATCGGGAGTTTTTGATTGCCGCAGGCGGTTTCTCCACCAGGCTCGGCCGCACAGGCTCGGGATCGACGCTCCTGTCGAACGAAGAGGTGGAGGTGAGCGAGCGCGTGAGGGCGATGGGCAAGCTGGCGATATACGCACCCAAAGCCGTGGTCGAGCATGTGATCCCGCCGGAGCGGCTCACGCAGAGCTGGTTTCGTCGTCGCGCCGCGTGGCAGGCGGTCTCGGATCTGCTGAGCGAACCGGAGCTTGCGCCGGCGCTCGCTGAAATAGCGTCGCGGCGACTGTCGCGCATGAGCCACGGAAGCCAGCTATTTGGCGCATCGCGCAGTGCCGCGGCGCTCAAGTGCGACATGGACCTGGCCTACAGCCTGGTAATTGTCGCCCTCTGTGGCGGTGTCGAGCCGGAGCAGTCCCGCGTCGGCGCTGGCGTGGCGCGTACCGGCCTCGTCGACAAGATTGGCCAGTTATTCCACCGACGCGTTGCTTCGCGCTCCACTGACCAGCTCGACCGACCCAACATGCCTGCGCTCGCACTGAGCGCGCAGGAACTGCGTCATCTCTACTCTAGAATTCACCGCCCGCGAAAGGCCGGAGCCATCATAGTCGCACCACCTTGGCCGAACACAGGAAGCTCAAATATCTTTTCCGCACAAGCTGCTGCACATAAAGAGTTTGGCCATGAGAGTTTGCTTGTTCTCGGACCGCTTTATGTATCCCCTAGCAATTATGAGGAAATCAATCAACTGAAAACAGAAATGCAATATGATGGAATATCGAATGTCGTGTATGGTGTGACTTACGATAAAAAGCGGCCATACCTGAGCAAATCATTTGTGGACTGGATATTTGCCGGGCGCGACGACTGTCTTTCGATCGACGCCAGATATGCGGCGCGCAGTAGGTGGCGAGCAAGTATTTCAGATTTTATCGATAACCATGAGGTCAATGTCATCCATGTGAATCACGCGTTTGAGATGCTCCTCGCCATCCGCATTCGAGAGCTGATATTTCGACGGACTGGCAGGACGCCGCGCCTAATATGCGACACGCATGACGTACAAGCGAAAGCTTACGCGAAGAGAGGTTCCGAAAATCCCTTCAACGGGCGACAGGATAAATATGCTCAGCTACTTGAATCAGAACTCTCACTATGTCGGAGCGCAGATGTCTTAGTTCACTGCTCAAACCACGATAAAGAATTTTTTGAACGGGAGTTACCACTTATTAGACATCAATTGGTTGTCCCGTGTCTCGACCCTCAACATGAGAAATCATTGAGCCGGATTAGAGGGCACAATTACGAGTACCAATTTGATTTTCTTTATGTGGGAAATAATAATTTTGCGAACTTCATCGCAGTGAAATGGCTGCTTACCGAAGTTTGGCCTCTCTTGAATGGGCAACCGCGACTCGCCATAGTTGGGCGTATCAAAGAATTTGTGCGTCACAAGGATCGATCGTTATACGAAAAGCACAAACATTATTTCGTAGGAAGTGTCCCCGATATGGGAGTTTACTATTCCGCTTCAGCCGCAGTTTTAGCGCCTTCGCTTGTGGGAACTGGATGTTCTATAAAATTCATTGAGGCCCTCTGTGCGGGGAAGACAGTTATCGCTACCGCGGACTCACTTAGAGGCCTTCCTGATCACATACAAGAACGTTGTGCTGAGTTTGTTCAAGATACTCCTCGACAATTCGCCGAGGCCATGATGATGACGCTCGCGCGCCGTCCTGGTAACGAATATAAAACGGGATCAATTTACGACGATCACTTTCATAGTAAACACTACATGACTAAAATGAAAGATCTGTTCACGGGGATTTTTCAGTGACGCGAGAATGACACCTGCAGCTACAGGGCGGCCGGTCGCCATGATGGAAGCGCTGCATACCGCGGTGGGCGGCAATCTGGCGTTGTCGTCCCGTATTCCTCTCCGATCATCCGCCTCGCGATACATCGCAGCGGATACTCGATCACTCGGGCGCCACTGGTCAATTTGGTTCTGGTATCAAAGGTAGCGTTTGACCAGGTGACATTCTCCTAGTTCTATTGTGAACCTCGGTTGACGCGGCGCGAATCCGCTCGGCACGACACGATGTCGAGCGCGATTACCTGGTTGGGGAAGGGAAGGAGCAGGTATACCGGTTTGAGCGCACGATCGCTCCACCGGGGTACACCGCTGGCTGATCCCGCCGGCCGCACTGCGCGCTCGTCTCTGTCATTGCGCACGATCTCGACGCACACCCCGGCATGCTCGTACAGTGTCGCCGAGGCTATCGAGAGCAGGAGGCGGTTGCTGTCAATCCTGCGTTCTTACGAGATCAACAATGCACCGCACTTCCAGTACCGGAACGGCACGATTGATGGTTCGAAAAGATGATCCGCCGCCATTCAACAGGCTCTACGCCCAGGGCACCCAATCGGACCGGGTAATGGCGATTTACCTGCATCCCTATCTGATCGGAGTAGGTCACCACAAACCGAGCGCCTCGGCGAGGCCGAACAGCGCGCCACCGGCGAAGAACAACACCAGCGGATGAATGAGCGGCCGGCACAAGATCAGCGCCGTCGTAATGATTGCTGCGAGCCAAACGGCGGGGCCGCCAAGTGAAACCCGCAATACAGCGATTCCGCCGGCAAGGATCAGTCCGGCGGCGATCGGTGCCAGACCCCGCTCGACCGCCGAGTGCCACACCGAGCCGCGCCAGCGGCCCCACAGCCGGGCGGCGGCGTAGACGAGTAGCGACGACGGCAAGTAAAGGGCGATAGTCGCGGTGAAGGCGCCCGCCAAACCCGCCACTTTCCAGCCGATTAAGGTCGAGAGCATAGTTCCGGGACCGGGCGCGGCACGCGATATCGCAAAAAGATCGGCAAACTCGCGCTGCGTCGTCCAGGCGTGAACGCCGACGGACTGATGTTCGATTTCCGCCAGGAGGGAAGCGCCGCCGCCGATCGACAGCAGCGACAAGGGGGCAAACACCAGCGTCAATGCCAGTAATGTCCTGAAGTCCTCAGGCACGGGCGCCTCGCCTGTCAAGAAGTGCCAGCCCAATGCTGACCGGAGCGAGGCAGAGGACAACCGGTATCATCGGCCAACGCAGCACGCCGACCGAGAGCACGGTCGCGGCGGTAACGGCGAGAGGCCCGGCGCTCGCCCTCCCGAACCGCACGAGTTTGAGACCAGTGGCGAATGTCAAGCCAATCGCTGCTGCCGCAACGCCCTCGAGTGCGGCGTGAAGGGTCACGCTTTGATCGATCCGTGTGTAGCCGGCCGCCAGCGCCAGAATGATCGCCAGCGGACCCGACAACAGCCCGAGCACTGCTGCAAGTGCCCCGAGGCCGCCGCGCAGATGCTGGCCCACCTGAACGGTAAGATTGACCCCACCGGAGCCCGGCAGGAGGCGCCCCACCCCGGCGCCGGACAAAAACTGCGTCTGATCGATCCACCGCCGACGCTCGACAATTTCACGATAGAGCCAGCCCTCGGTGCCGCCCCCGAAGCTCGCCACGCCGAGGCGAAAGAAAGCAGCAAATATCGCCGGCAATCCGACCCTTGGGCGCATTTCGATCGTCCGTCCGGTCATTTTCCACTCCAACGGGCTATCACCCGGCTCCGCCAGCTGGTTATAGGGGGAGAGCGGGACACCCCTTGCTTCCAGAGTCGGAATAAGATGATTCCCGCGGCAGACACCATAGCGCATTGCGGCATCCGACTGGGCTCGGCATGGTAGAAGCATGACTGAGCGCAGCCCGACGACGACTCGCAGTCCGGAGCACGACATGGAGTGTACCCGCTACACGGTCACGGTACGCGGGCTCATTTTATTATGCAGCATCGGAATACGCGCGCGTGAGCGTCAACGCAAGCAGCGGGTTCGCGTTTCGGTCGACCTCATGGCTGCAGACCCCTTTCCCGGAGAGGATCGCCGGCGCATAATCAATTACGAGAAAATAGTAGCCGGGATCCGCGAAGTCGCAAACGCCGGACATATCGATTTATGCGAGGGTTTTGCCGAGCGTGTCTGCAGTGTTTGCTTTGCCGACCCGCGCGTCGCACAGGTTCGGGTGTGGGTCGAAAAGCTCGATGTCTTCCCGGATGCCGAAGGGGTCGGCGCTATCTTCGAGCGGGCGCGGCCGATGGACGCCCCACCCAGATAAATGCGGCTCAACTCGCCGCGATGGCCCGCCACACGGCGAGCGCTTGGCGGGTCTCCGCGACGTCATGAACCCGCAGGACTTGAACTCCCTGCTGAACTCCGGATAGCGCGGCCGCGAGGGATCCGGGGAGGCGCGCCCGAGGCGGCTCGCCCCTGCTCAGCCGGGCGATCGTCGATTTGCGCGACACGCCAAGCACGATGCCGCAACCGAGAGCATGAAAGGAGGCAATTCGCGAGAGCAACTCAAGGTTGTGAAGCAGGAGTTTTCCGAAACCGATACCCGGGTCGATGGCGATACGTTCGCTTGGGATCCCGGCGGCAATGCAAGCCTCTATGCGTACTTTCAGGAATTCCAGCACTTCGATCAGGGGTGAATAATAAACCGGCTCGCACTGCATAGTCCGCGGTTCGCCGCGCATATGCATCAGCACCACCGATGCCCCGCGCCGGGCGATCAGGGCGGCGCTCTCGGCATCGTGCGTCAGCGCCGACACGTCGTTGACGATCCGCGCTCCGGCATCCAGCGCAGCCTCCATAACTGCTTTGTGCCGGGTGTCGATCGATACGACCGCGCCGGTCTGTACCAAGGCGCGCACGACCGGCTCGACGCGCTGAATCTCTTCTCCCGGACTGAGTTCGTCAGCCCCGGGCCGCGTCGATTTGCCCCCAACATCGATAATGTCAGCGCCAGCCATCAACAGTGTGCGGCCATGGGCGACCGCACGCTCCGCGTCAAACCACTGTCCGCCGTCGGAAAAGCTGTCGGGCGTCACGTTGAGGACGCCCATGATGATGGGGCGATCGAGATCAAAGCCCGCCCACGGCGGTCGCGGGGCCGACAGGAACGCGAGCTGCTCTCGCACCCGCTGCGCGAAGGGCGCGCCGACCCCGGCAATCCATACTTCGAACTCGGCAATTGACGACGTCACCGAGATGGGGCGCCGGTCGGGCCCGAGACCTAGGGCCCTTATCAAAGTAAACGCCAAGCAAGGACCGGTCAGCGGCCGGGCCTGGCCGGAGGCAATCGCCTCGGCAGCGGCGCGACCGCTGATCAGGCCCAGAGGAAGCAGCCACAGACGATCGGCACTGATGCCGTCCAACTCCGTCCAGCAGAGCTTCATTGCCCAACGCTCCTCGACGCCGTCGCGTCGATGAACGTACGCCGGCGCCACAAAAGTCGCGGGTGTGGAAACGGCCGCGACCACGTTTCGGATGTCGTTGTGCTGCCGCCCATCACCGAAAGGGGCGGTAGGAGACTGCGCTCGCCGAGACGGCGAGTCGTATGGCGGCGAGGAACGCGATCGGTCTCATCATGGTTGCGTCGCTACCAGTGTAATCTGATCGGTGATCGTGCTCAAATTGGGACCGACGCCGGGGCCGCTCGGGTTGATGATGACGTTGCCGCTAGGCGGCGAGCCCGTCAGCGAGAAGATGCCGCCGGCATCGAAATTCGGCGGGCCAAAGCCGATTGTGCCGGCAAAAGGCGATCCGTCGCTCATCGTCACCGTGTAGGTCGCCACAACCGCGCCGACGGAGATCGTGTCCGGCACTTGAGGTGTGTTCGGAGTTACAGTGATCACAGGAGCTGGTGGCGGCGGCGGTGGTGCTGGCGGTGGTGGCGGGGTGCTGGCGGTGGAGGCGGCGGCGGTGCTGGAGGCGCCGGTGGCGGTGGGGCCGCGCCGGTTGCGGTTATCGCGGCGCTCTTCGCAATGACATTAAAACTGTTGTTGACGAAAAACCTGACCTCATATTGCCCTGCCGTCGTCGGCACCACGAGATGAACGGTACCGGCAGTAACTCCGCCCGATGTCGGGGGTGACGAGCTCGCTCCGTCCGTCGACAGCCATTTCCACGAGGCCGGGTTGCCAGGGCCGTTGGGCGACCCCACGGCATAGACGCCGAGCCAGTCGGCTGGGTTGCCGGGTCCATTGGACACCGTGGCGGCGATCGCCGCGCCGCCCGCCACGGTCACCGGGTTACTCGAACCGTTGATCTTCACATTCGGTGAGTTCGGCGGTGGAGGCGGCGGCGGTGGTGCTGGCGGTGGCGGTGGGGCGGCGGTGGGGCCGCGCCGGTTGCGGTTATCGCGGCGCTCTTCGCAATGACATTAAAACTGTTGTTGACGAAAAACCTGACCTCATATTGCCCTGCCGTCGTCGGCACCACGAGATGAACGGTACCGGCAGTAACTCCGCCCGATGTCGGGGGTGACGAGCTCGCTCCATCCGTCGACAGCCATTTCCACGAGACCGGGTTGCCAGGGCCGTTGGGCGACCCCACGGCGTAGACGCCGAGCCAGTCGGCTGGGTTGCCGGGTCCATTGGACACCGTGGCAGCGATAGCCGCGCCGCCCGCCACGGTCACCGGGTTACTCGAACCGTTGATCTGCACATTCGGTGAGTTCGGCGGTGGGGGCGGCGGTGGCGGTGGCGCCGGTGGTGGTGGCGGCGGCGGTGGCGGTGGCGGCCGGTGGCGGTGGCGCCGGTGGCGGTGGCGCCGGTGGTGGTGGGCGGTGGCGGTGGCGGTGGGGGCGGAGCGGCTATCCCTACATCGACCGTGAAGGTTGCGGAGCCGCTAAATAAGGTACTCGATCCTATTGCGCGAATTCGGACGGAGTAGTGTCCTGGGATCGCCGGCACACTCCACGAAGTTACCAAATTGTTTCCCGCAATTGCGAAATAACCGATAGAGCCCTTCGTTAGTACAAAATTGCACGGAATGACGGTCCCCGATCCGTCACTCGCGGTTACGGACACCTATTGTTGTTCCAGCTGGTACGTTATTGCCGATGACTAGATTACTTATGGTGATCGCCATGATTCTCTCTGCGTTAAAAAGAGTGCGGTCGCGCTGTGTGACAAATTGCCGGCTGGCGTCAGGACCACCTGTCGTCCGACACGCCAATTAAAGTTGAGTCTCGATTCACGCTTACTCCAAGCTACCGATGCCTGATCCCGCTTGCTCCAGGCGGCAGCCTCCGATGATCTCCCAGGCCGAAGGAGACTTAGATTCGCGGAGTTCTGAGGAACCGGTTCACGAGATTGGACGACTAAAGGCGTCTCATGAGGGCGTGGCCCAGATCAGCCTCGGCGTGTAATACACCGTCACGCGAGCCAGCTCGTTTGGGCTCCGGACTCGTCACCTTTGCATATTACGCTAATATACCCTTCAATTCTGGATTTGTCAATTCCTAAATTCGCTTCCAAATGGCGGTGAGGAAGCGGTGCCTTCCGGCCAGCGCGAGCATTTCGTGATCGGTGTAATTTAGATTGCCGACTGGTCGACCCCAAGCCGCTCCGCAGGCCGAACATTGGGGGACCGGTGTCAGTAGTCGTGCCCGAGCTTCAGATAGCGGCAACGATCGATTGTTTTAACGCGCCGATCTCGCGCTGTTGGCCTTGCCGGTTTACGGTCCGCGTGACGTGATCCCCCGGCTCCGCCCCGGCCCCGCAAAAATCCGCCAGGTCGCGGACCGACGACCCGGCGATCGCGACGACGCAATCACTTTCCGCGACCTATCTCGCAGTAGGATTCGTATATTTCTATTGCAAAATTGCAATGAAGTCTTGCTGTCGGCTCCGCAAGGGAGCGAGGTTTCTATGGTCTCGCGAAACGGCCGAGCGAACCGAACCGCGATGGAGTGGCGAACTTTGCTGTCGCCCTTGCGGCTTGCCGCGCTCCCCCGAACGCCTTTGGCTTCATTGCGCGGGAGCGCTCGGTTCATCGGCACCGTAGAGCTCGGCGGCGTCATGGGCGAGCAAGGATCGCGATGCAGGCCGCATGTAGACCATGTGGCCGCCATCATAGACCCGGAGCTGAATTGTCGACCGGATCGCGGCGGGGATTTCCAGCTGGTCGACGAGCCAGCGCGAGCTGAGGTACGGCGTCACCAGATCGTAGCGCCCGTTGACGATCAAAACCTTCGTCGCAGGGCGCTCGAGCAGCGCCGCCTCGAGCGACGACATCGCCAGGCCGTCGGTGCCGTGCTGGCGTTCGCCTTCCCAGTTCCATTGCTGCGAGACGTCGTGGGGCAGCACGCGATAGGGCTGATCGGTATGAACCCCGAGCGCGTCGGCGAGATAGGTATTGAACGCCGTGCCATAGGCGGCGACGGCGGGCTGCAGCACCGGATCGCCGGCACCTCCGCCACCTTCTGGGCCGGCTGGCGCCACGATCGTGCTGTCGTAGAGACTGATCTACCTCGCCCTGATTACGGCGGATCTCGCGCACGAAGATGTGGCGCGGGATGCGGCCACGGTAGCGGCGCACGATATCCGCCGGAACCCCGGCGATTTGGGCGACGCGCGCAAGGAACGGGTTGCCGGCCGCCGGCTGTCCGTCGAGCCCGGCAAGACCGACCAGGTAGTCCGAGAGCGCAAAGCGCTCGGCCTCCGCGACGCTGCCGGCGGCGGGAGCCGCGTCGTAGGCGGCCGCGGTTGCGGCGTAGGACGGCAGGATGAAGGCGGCGGCGAGAAGATCGCGTTCTGTCTGATGCAAGGCCGAGAGGTCGAGCGCCGGCGAGACCAGGACGAGACCTTTGACGATCACGTCGACGTCGTGCGGCAGGGTTTGCGCCATCGCCGCCGCCCGGAAACCGCCATAGCTCTCGCCGACCAGCCAGACCGGCGAGGTCCAGCGCTGATGCCGGGTCAGCCAGAGCCGGATTACCGAGCCGAGCGAAGCGATATCGGCGCGCACGTCCCAGAACGGCTTGTCCGGATTTTCCTCCTTGCCCTTGCCGCGGCTGAAACCGGTGCCCACCGGGTCGACAAAGACGAGATCGGTAAAGCCCAGCCAAGTCGCGGGGTTGTCGACCAGGTGAACCGGCGTGGTCGGCACGGCGCCGCTTTCCGGGGTCTGCAGGATCTGCGGGCCGAGCGCGCCGAGATGCAGAAAGACCGAGGCCGCGCCCGGACCGCCATTGAAGACGAAGCTGACGGGCCTGGCGCCGCCATTCTCGCCATCGGTGACATAGCTGACCGTGAAGATCGATGCGGTGGTGGTGCCCTTGGCATCGGTCACCGGCAACGTCTCGGCGGCCGCCTCGTAGTCGAGCCGGCGACCGTTTAGCCCGATGGCATGATGGCTCGCCACTCGCGCCGGCAGCTCGCCATTCGGCTTCTCATCCGCCCGCGAGTTCGGGCGTCCAGAGGACGGCCAGCAGCAACAAAGACACGACCGCAATAGATTTCGGCATCGAGCCCCTCGAATTTTTGCCCACCTCGAATTTTGCCCGATCGCGACCCGGCAGAAGTTCGACAGGTGATTGCGAACTATGTCGATTCTGTGGGGTTGGGGCGGTAAGCTCCGCATCATCGTCGAATTTCCGGGGAGGGTCACATGCCGAGTTCCGCCCGCGTCGCGCTGATCACGGGCTGCGGCAAGCCGATCGGCATCGGCAACTCGACGGCCCGCGCGCTCGCCGCGGCCGGCGTGACCGTGGTTGTCTCGGATGTCGTGCCGACCGGTGTCGCCAACGAGCACAATGTCCAAGGCGACATGGACAGCTCCTGGAACGGTGTCGACAGCCTCGTCGAGGATCTCGTACGCAGCGGCAGAACCGCTTCCTCGACCCTCGGCGACGTCAGCGTCGAGGCGGATGCCGGGCGCATGGTCGAGGAGGTGCTCGGGCGCTATGGACGGCTCGATATTCTCGTCAACAATGCCGGCGCACCTCAGGGCGCCGACCGCAACGAGATCGAGGATGTGCCGGTCGACGCCTGGGATCGCACGATGGGCGTCAACGCTCGCGGCGCCTTCCTGATGTCGCGCGCCGCCGTGCCGGCAATGCGCAAAGCCGGCTGGGGCCGCATCGTCAGCGTCTCCTCGAAGGCGGCGTTCCGGCCCGGTAAGCATCGCGCCGCCTATGCCGCCTCGAAGGCGGCGATCGTCGGGTTCACCAAATCGCTCGCCTTCGACCTGGCGCCGCACGGGATCACCGTCAACGCCGTCTGCCCCGGGCCGATCCGCACCTCGCGGGCGATCAGCACCAATCGGCGTGAGTATGGCGACAATCTCGAAATCGGCTTTGCCGAGCGCGCCAAGGCGATCCCGGTCGGTCGCTTCGGCAGCCCCGACGAGGTCGCGGCGATGATCGCGTTTCTCGCTTCCGACCAAGCCGCGTTTGTGACCGGCCAGGCGATCGGAGTGGATGGAGGATGGTGACATGAAGAAGATCGACATCACCGCTTATGGCGCCCCGGAAGAGGTCGCGCATTGCATCGATGCACCGGCTGTCGGCGACCCGGGCCCGGATGAGGTCGTTTTCGACGTGCTCGCTTTTCCGATCAACCCGGCGGACATTTCGTTCTGCCGCGGCAGCTACCGGCTGCGGCCGTCATTACCGGCGACACCTGGCGCCGAAGGCCTCGGGCGCGTCATTGCTGTCGGCGCCGATGTTACGCACGTCAAACCAGGTGATTTGGTGATCAATATGCAGCGCGAGAATTGGACGCAGCGCCGCCGCGTCAAGGCCGAGGATGCGGTGCCGATCCCACCGGGTCTGGATCTGGCGCAAGCGGCGATGCTGCGCATCAACCCGCCGACTGCGCTGTTGCTGCTGGAGGATCACGTCGCGCTGAAGCCGGGGGAGTGGATGATCCAGAACGTCGCCAATTCCGCCGTCGGGCGGCATGTGATCGTGCTGGCGAACGCACGCGGCGTACGCACGGTTAACGTTGTGCGCCGCGACGATGTCGCCGGAGAGCTGCGCGACCTCGGCGCGGATGCCGTCGTGAAAGACAGCCCTGACCTCGCCGAGCGCGCGCGGGCAGCCACGGGCGGAGCGCCGATCAGGTTAGGCATCGACGCCGTCTCCGGGGAGGCCTGCAAGCGGATCGGCGACTGCGTCGCCGAGGGTGGCGTCGTTGTGAGCTATGGGTCGATGTCCGGCCAGGACCCGGTGATGAGCCGCGCGGCGGTCAACATGCGCGGCATCAATCTGACCGGGTTCAATCTCGGCCGCGGCCTTGCCAAGCGCACACCTGAGCAGGTGCGCGGAATCTATGCCGACCTCACGGCCAAGCTCCGCGACGGGGTGCTCAAGGCGCCGATCGATGCCTTCTACCCGATCGAGGAGATCCGATCGGCGCTCATCAGGGCGCAGCAGGGCGGCCGGCACGGCAAAGTCCTGGTGCTGCCCAATGGGCCGCTGCAATGACGGAAGCGAGCCATCAAGGCCTGATCCTGGATCAGTTCACGCGCCAGGCGGCAGTGTTCAGCACGGCTGCCCCGATCACCAACGCGGACGCGCTGCGGATGATCGTCGAGGCGGCTCGGCCGGGACCGGACGATACGGTTCTAGATGTCGCCTGTGGCGGCGGCATCGTCGTGTGCGGCTTCGCCCCGCAGGTGCGCCGGGCCACCGGTATCGACGTGACCCCGGCGATGCTCGAGCAGGCACAGAGGCTCGCGGCGGAGAACGGGTTGTCGAATGTCGAGTGGCGGCAGGGAGACGTGAATTCGCTGCCGTTCGAGGACGGCAGCTTTACGATCGTCGTCACGCGCTTCTCGGTGCACCATTTCCTCGATCCGGCCGCGGCGTTGCGGGAAATGACCCGCGTCTGCGCGACCGGCGGACGCCTCGTCGTCGTCGATATGTATGCCTCGCAGGACCCTGCGAAAGCGGCGGAGTTCAACCGGTTGGAGCGCCTGCGTGACCCCTCCCACATTCGCTCGCTGACCTTGGCCGAGCTGAAAGGTCTGTTCGGCAAGGCTGGGCTGCCCGAACCTGAGGCGAGCTTCTACGAGTTGCGGGACGAGGTGAGCAACCTGCTGGCCCGCTCCTTCCCCGAGCCGGGCGACGACGCCAAGATCGTCGAGCTGTTCAAGGCTTCCGCCGCAGATGATCGGCTCGGGGTGCCGGTCCATATCGAGGGCGAGCAGATCCATTACGCCTATCCGGTGGCGATCCTCGCCGCGCAACGACCCTTGCAATGAGCATCCCGGCACCCTTCGCGCGCTATGAGGGCGAGGTTCTGCCGGAATGGATTGACGCCAACGACCACATGAACCTCGCCTATTACACGGTGCTGTTCGACTACGCGACCGATGCGCTGTTCGACGCCATCGGGATCGGCCGCCAATACAAGGACAGCACCGGCAACGGCACCTTCGTGGTCGAGACGCACAATTTGTACGAGCGCGAGTTGCTGCTGGGTGATCGAGTGCGCATCAGCACGCAGATCCTCGGCATGGATGGCAAGCGCCTGCATGTGGCGCACGAAATGTTCGCCATGCCAGGCGGACAGCGCGCCGCGACGCAAGAATTGATGTATTTGCACGTCAACCTCGGCGCGCGCCGCGTCGCGCCCTTTCCGGACAGGGTGGGGAAGCGCGTCGCCGCAGCCGCGATGGCGCACGCCTGTCTCCCGCGTCCCGTTTGGGCCGGACGTCGTATCGCGATGCCGATGTGAGCCTATCCCTATTCTCGTCATCCCGTGGAGGCGGGGATCCAGGGGTTACCCCTGGCTTGAGCAGGGGGCCGGCCGCGTCTGAGCGTGCCGCCCCCGATCCCGGAGCCAGCTAGCTTGGCGTTGATCACTCCGGCTCTCCTCTGCTTGCGCTTGGTGAGGCGACGGCGCAAAGAGAAAGGAGAGCGGCGCCCTCGAGCGCCGCCCGTTGCTTCGGACCCTCAGCTTCGCCACTCCAAGGTGCGCGGCAGCACCGGGTTCTCGAACGGACGGCCTTCGGCCCGGGCCCGGAGGTATTCGCGCTTTAGCCGGTAATACCATTTTGCCTGCGTGTCGGCATCGTCGATCAGGGTGAGCGGCGGGTCGAATCGCAACCCTTGCTGCTGGCGCTCCATGATGTCGCGGTCCTGGCGCAGAAATGCCCGCACATAGTGCCGTAATGCGGGCTTCAACATGCCGAGCCAGGGCAGGGTCCAATAGATGCAGTGGTTGATCTCGGTCACGTGGTTGTCGATCGGGGTGATCGCGGTCAGATTGGCTACTCGATGGCGGCCGGCGCGAATATCGCTCGATCCGCAAACTCGGCAGCCGAAAGACGATCTCGGTTTCGGGGGCGCCGCCCAGGAGCCGGTAGGCTCGCGAATTGCGCGACGGCGCGTGGCGGGTCATCGCAAAGCCGAACGGGGAGGGGGTGAAGGCTTTTGCCTTTTGCTGAATCGACCGGCGCGAGCGCCACCACCAGGCACGATGTACAAAAGGCCCGTGCGCTGGGTCCATCAAGCCGATCACCGCATGGTCGATCGCCGCGGCGAACCGGACGCTCTCGACGAAGTCCGGCGCGCATCCATCGAACCCGTCGAGCACCGGGATGTCCGGCGCCCCCGCCGGGTCCTCGCCGAAAAACACCCAAATGTTGCCCTGGACTTCGCGCGCCGGATAGAGGCGCGTACGGATATGGCCGGGCCTAAAGCTCTGGCCCGGCACCAGCGATGGGATCAGCGTGCATCGCCCGCGCGTGTCGAACCGCCAGCCGTGGTAACAGCATTCGATCTCGCGCCCATCGAAATGGCCCGCGCTGAGCGGCATGCCCCGGTGTGGACAGAGATCACGCAACGCGAAGGGCACGCCGGCCTGGTCGCGGCCGATCATGATCGGCTCGCCTAGCATCAGCTTCGCCACCACCATCCGGCGCCTCACACGTCGGCTCGGCAGCGCATAGTACCAGGCCTCGCGCAATGGCGCGGCGGCCTCGCTCGGCACGGATCTCATCGGATCAAGTGGTGGCTGATCGTCCATAAGGCAGGAATGCGCCTTCGATTATACCGGGTTTTGCAGCGTGCGGCCGAGGCAACGCGATCCGCTATCCTCCGGCCGCCGGTCGGGCTATTTTCGTAGCAATTGGCTGGCCTTGAAACGATTTCCGCTGCCGTGATCCGAGTCCTACGACATCCCGGCCCCCGATCGAACCACCCGCCCGGCGCGGTTTTGGCGATGGGCAATTTCGATGGCCTGCACCGCGGCCATGCCGTGCTGATCGGCCGGACCTGCGAGCTCGCGCGGGAGGCAGGCCGCCCGACCGGAGTGCTGACCTTCGAGCCGCATCCGCGCACCGTGTTCTTTCCCGCGACCGAACCCTTCCGGCTGACGCCGTTCCGCGTCAAGGAGCGCGAATTGGCACGGCTCGGCATCGATCTGCTGTTTGTCCAGCATTTCGACCTCGCCTTCTCGAAGAAGAGTGCCGAGGAATTCATCGCGGAGGTCATCGTCGGAGCGATCGGCGCTTCGCATGTCGTGGTCGGCTGGGATTGCACCTTCGGCAATCGCCGCCGTGGGACGCCTGATTCTCTGCGCGCCGCCGGTCTGCAGCACGGTTTCGGGGTGACCGTGCTCGAACCGGTCCGCGGCGAGGATGCGACAGTCTATTCTTCGACCCATATCCGCGAGCTGCTGAAGACCGGCAAGCCGCGCGATGCGGCGGTGCTGCTCGGCCGGTTCTGGGAGATTGACGGCCGCGTCGCGACCGGCGACAGGCGCGGCCGGACGATCGGCTTTCCGACCGCGAATTCTCGGGCTCGACGACTATCTGCACCCGGCCTTCGGGGTTTATGCGGTGCGTGTCTCCGGCGACGGCTCCGACGATCCGCTCGCGGGCCGCACGATGGGTGGGGTCGCCAATATTGGTCTGCGCCCGACGGTCGGCGGCCTCGTGCCGCGGCTCGAGGCCCACCTCTTCGACATCGACGTCGATCTCTATGGACGCCACCTGCGCGTCGCACTCGTCGATTTCATCCGGCCGGAACAGAAATTCGCTGGCCTTGACGAGCTGAAGGCGCAGATCGCCGCGGACGCGGCCCAAGCTCGCGCCATCCTCGCCGCCACTCCGACGGACTGAGCGTAACCTCACCGCCAGCTACCCCTCGAATTTAACCGGGGAGGCTGCTATATGTCCGCCATGTTTCGGCATCACGCCTGGATAATGCGAATTACCGGCCCGGTCCTCGTCTGAGGATCGGGGACGCTTTCGCTCTTCGTCTCTCATCCAGGGGTTTACGATGCCTGCGGATTATCGTCCGACCGTATTCTTGCCTAAGACTGATTTCCCGATGCGCGGGGATTTGCCGAAGCGCGAGCCGTCGATCCTCGCGCACTGGGAGGAGATGGATCTCTATCGCCGGCTGCGCGAAGGGTCGCGCGGACGCCCCAAGTTCGTCCTGCACGACGGGCCGCCCTATGCCAATGGCGACATTCACCTCGGCACCGCGCTCAACAAGGTCTTGAAAGACATGGTCAACCGGGCGCAGCAGATGCTCGGCAACGACGCGCCCTATGTGCCGGGCTGGGACTGCCACGGCCTGCCGATCGAGTGGATCGTCGAGGAGCAATACCGCGCGAAAAACCAATCCAAGGACAGCGTTCCGATCGACCAGTTCCGCCGCGAATGCCGCGAATTCGCCGCCCACTGGATAGAAGTGCAAAAGCGCGACTTTAAGAGGCTCGGCGTCGTCGGAGACTGGGACAACCCCTACACGACGATGGCGTATTCGGCCGAAGCGCAGATCGTCCGCGAGCTCGGCAAGTTTCTCGTCAATGGCGGGCTCTACAAGGGAGCAAAGCCGGTCCTGTGGTCGGTCGTCGAGCAGACCGCGCTCGCCGAGGCGGAAGTCGAATATCACGACCACAGATCCACAACGGTGTGGGTGCGGTTTCCGATCTTACGCTCCGAGCGGCCGACCGCTGCCGGCGCGGCGGCGCTGATCTGGACGACGACACCATGGACATTGCCGGGCAACCGCGCGATTGCCTTCAGCCGAAGCCTCGATTATGTGGTGTTCCGGGTAGACCGGGCGGCGGAAGGAAGCCGCGCACGGCCGGGGGAGACCCTGCTCGTCGCGGAAGCACTGATCGAGGCCCTCCGGGCAAACGCCGGCATCGAGGCGTATTCGGTCATCGACCGCTTTCCGGGTGCGGCGCTTGCCGGGTCGATCGCAGCGCATCCACTGCGCGGGCAAGACTATGATTTCGATGTCCCTCTGCTGGCCGCCGGCTTTGTCGAAGCCGACCAGGGGACCGGCCTCGTACATATCGCCCCCGGCCACGGGGCGGACGATTTCGAACTTGGCCAGATGAACGGTTTGCCGGTGCCGGACACCGTCTCTCCCGATGGGGTTTATCTTCCGTCGGTGCCGCTTTTTGCCGGGCGCTCGATCTATCGCCCGGACGGCAAGCCCGGCGACGCGAACGCCGCGGTAATCGCCGCGATCGATGCCGCCAGCGGCCTGCTGGCACGCGGCACGCTCGTTCATTCCTACCCGCATTCTTGGCGATCCAAGGCGCCGCTGATCTTTCGCAATACGCCGCAATGGTTCATCAGCATGGAGAAGGCGGGTCTTCGGCAAAAGGCCTTGGCGGCAATCGCCGAAGTCCGCTGGGTTCCACCGCAGGCCCACAACCGAATCGAGGCTATGGTCGAGAGCAAGCCGGACTGGTGCGTGTCGCGCCAGCGCGCCTGGGGTGTGCCGATTGCGGTGTTCACGCATCGCGAGACGGGTGAGCCGTTGCGCGATGCGCTCGTCGTCGATCGCATTGCCGCTGCGGTCGAACGTGAAGGCGCGGATGTCTGGTTCACCGCCGATCCGGCGGAATTCCTCGGCAACGCCTATGACGCCGCCGAATGGGAGAAGGTCACAGACATCGTCGAGGTGTGGTTCGATTCCGGCTCGACCCACGCCTTTGTGCTCGAACAGCGCCCGGAGCTGCGCTGGCCGGCCGATCTATATCTGGAAGGCTCGGACCAGCACCGCGGCTGGTTTCAGTCGTCACTGATCGAAGCCTGCGGGACGCGCGGATGCGCGCCCTACGAGGCCGTGCTGACGCATGGCTTCGTCCTCGACGAAGACGGGCGGAAGATGTCGAAATCGCTCGGCAACGTCATTCCGCCGCAGCACATTATGCAGCAGAGCGGAGCGGACATCCTGCGCCTTTGGGTAGTCGGCTCGGATTACACCGAGGACGTCCGCATCGGCCCGGAGATCCTCAAGCGCCACAGCGACGCCTACCGCCGATTGCGTAATACCTTGCGCTATCTTTTGGGTGCGCTCGACGGCTTTACCGCCGCCGAGGTGGTCGGCATCGAGGCGATGCCCGAGCTCGACCGATGGGTGTTGCACCGCTTGGCGGAACTCGACGATCTCGTCCGGCGTTCAGTCGAGGCATTCGACTTCCACGGCATGTTCGCGGCATTGCACAGTTTCTGTGCGACCGACTTGTCGGCCTTCTATTTCGACATCCGCAAGGACCGCCTCTATTGCGATGCGCCGGACGATGTGCGGCGGCGGGCGGTGCGGACCGTGCTCGACCGGTGCTTCGACTGTCTGGTGCGTTGGTTGGCCCCGGTGATTTGCTTCACCGCCGAGGAGGCCTGGCTGGCCCGGCACGGCGACCTCCCTGGGCGGAGCATCCATCTCGAACTTTTCGCCGATGTCCCGGCGGGATGGCGCGATGACGCGCTCGGCGAACGCTGGTCGGTTTTGCGCGATCTGCGCCGCGTCGTTACCGGTGCACTGGAGCTGGAACGGGGGGCAAAGCGGCTGGGCTCGGGCCTGCAGGCCGCCGTCGAGCTGTTCGTACCCCAAAGCCTGACCGATCAGCTGCGCAACGTCGATCTCGCTGAACTCTGCATCACCTCGGCGGGAACGGCACGTTTGGGACCGGCACCCGCCGATGCCTTCACACTCCCCGATGTTGCGGAAGTTGGCGTGCGGGTCTCATCGGCGCCGGGGGAGCGCTGCGAGCGCTGCTGGCGGGTGTTACCCGAGGTGGGGAGCGTGCCGGGTCATGCCGATCTCTGCCGGCGGTGCGCAGAAGTCGTCGATCGGGCCGGCCTCGAGCTCGCGGCAAACGGGTGATGCTGGCACGCGGGCTCGCCACGGCGATTGTGGTCGCGATCCTCGACCAGCTCAGCAAGGCCGCGGTTCTCGCCTTCTTCGCCGGGCGCGGCTTCGGCGAACGCGAGACCGTGACGTCGTTCTTCAATCTCTCCCTGACCTATAATCGCGGCATCAGCTTTGGCCTTTTCAACGGCGGCGCCGGAATGGGTGCGCTGGTCTTTTCATTGGCCGCTGCCGCGATTGTTGCTGTCTTGATCTATTGGTTGAGCCGCGTTTCGAGCCCGTTCCTCGCCGTCGCGATCGGGCTGATTATCGGCGGTGCGATGGGGAATGTCATCGACCGGCTGCGCCTTGGCGCTGTCGTCGACTTTCTGGATTTTCACCTCGGAGCCGCGCATTGGCCAGCCTTCAACCTCGCCGACAGCGCGATTTGCATCGGTGTCGCGGCGATGTTGCTGGACGGGCTGCTGCTGCGGCGGGAGGCGCACTGAGCACGGCAGCGGCCGAGTTGATCAGCGCCCGACCCGGCTTTCCGGGATCGCCTCTAATGTGATGTGATCGGTGATGGTGCCCCTGTTTGGACCAATACCGGGACCGCTTGGATTTATGATGATGTTGCTGTCGCGGAGGGCGAATCTCCCATCGTTGTCATAGTAGGGAGGGCCGAACCTCACAGTCCCGGTAAATGGAGAGTTGTCGCTCATCCTCACTGAATAGCGCGCGACGACGGTCCCGCTTGGCGCGATGTCCGGCACTCTCGGTGTGTTCGGCCTTACCTCGATCACTGGCCGTAGCGGTCCAGTCGGCAATCGCGGCGGGGCGGTAACCCGAACCGCCGGCGATGCACCGCTTCGACGGAGGGGCGGGGGTGCTGGAGCTGTGCTGATCCGGCCAGGCGCCTGGCGAGCGGCAGGATTGGTTGGAACGACCTCGATCTGACCGTTGGCGCCGCGCCGCACCTCCGGCATCGGTCCTCCGCCGGAGGGCAGCTCCTGGGCCCGACCTGCCGCGATATCGGCCAGGAGAAGCAAAACAGCAGCCCCGACCGTGAATTTTGAGATCATGCACCGGCGCGGGCCGCCCGAGCAATCTGTGGCTGCAGGCGTTCGTGGAAATAGCCCGTCGATGCTCCAAGGATCAGCCAGAACAGAAAATTGGCGACTGTGGCGGCAATGACAAAATGATGGGCGAGCGCGGCGGGCACCGCCCCATTGTGCTCGGCGGGCTCGGGTGCACCGTAGAGATGGGGCAGCACTATCAGAACCGCTGCTACGATCGCCCAGGGAGCCCGAGTGGTGAAGGCGATCAGCGCAAGCGCGGCGCCGGTCGCAATAGTGGTGCCGAGCCACCAGAGCTGCCGCTCGAACAGCGGCGCGGCTTCGCTTCCGGGCAGCTGCGGCGGCAATCCGAGGCTCGGGGCGATGGTGAAAGTCGCAAATCCGGCCAGGCCCCAAAGGAGCCCCTGCCGCCAACCGACCCCGCCGCCGCGCAGCGTTAGTCCGGCCCCCAGCAGAAGCGCAAACCCGATCCCTGTCAGGATATCCGCAACCAGGGTGTAGGCCGTGCGCTCGGCGCCGTTTTTCGGTTCCCACGCGCTGGTATGCTCATGCGCCGATGCCAGCGCGTGTTCTGACGGTTTTTCATAGGTTTCGGCTTGCAGGATCAGCGGCACCGTGCCGATTTGATGCGCCACCGTGGCGAAGACGCCAGACAACAACCCCGCGCAGAGCGCCGCGAACACCAGTCTGCGAAAAACGGCCATGCCGCTCAATGACACGGAAAGCCGGCGGAGTGGCGTGTATCGTGGGCGGCGTTATGGGCGATGTCGATGTGCGAAAACCCGACCGCCCATATAACAGAGACGCCGAGGATAGCGGCGAATACCGCCGCGGCGAGAGTGTCGGATCGGGGCAGGGTCCGAGATCCGATAGCGCGTCGCGAGCCGATGATGTGCGTTTGCATGATCGCATCCGTGGCTAGGGTGATTTCGATACCCATTACCCGATGCGGCCAGGCTTCGCCAGAGCCGGAATTGCCGGCGAAGGACCAGCTCCACGCTCTTAGGGGCTCCCCGGCACCACAACGGTCGAATCCCAATTCCACCCGGGATAGCTCGGGTTGTAAAATGTCGCGCCACCTTGAGTCACGAACGCGGCTCGAGCATCGGGCGCATCATAGCCCAATACCCGCAGACCGTTCATCACAGTCCCCCCATATTTAGTGTAATTATTGTCTGCGTATCCTATTCCGGGTCCTGGATTATATTGCAGCCGGTAGATCAGCAGATCCTGCGTCTCGCCGGCAATCGACATCCCGCCGCGGGTGAGGTCTGTAAACGGGCCGCCCGCGGTAGGGCACTGCCTCGGGAACGCGGCATGATCCGCCGCATTACACTGTATTTGATAGGTGCTGTTGCTGTTGTTGACGTTCATGATCGGAAATTTGCGATTGCCGGGCAACTGATCGATCAGCATGTTTCCGTAATATAGACCATTGATCAATTGTATGGTATCGCCATTGGTGAACGTATAATATCCCGACGAGGCGTATTGTAGCACTCCGCCCGACAGTACATTCGTGCCGTTCTGCTGGTTGCCGAAGTTCGAAGAATCGGTACCGTTGATGTAGGGGCCGATCGCGCCGGTCGTGCTGATGTGATCGCCATTGGCGATCGACATCGACAGAGTGAAGTCGATGCAATAAAACGGCGGCGGCGAGGTTCCACCGCAGACCGCTTCATAGAAGCGCTGGAACGGCACGATCCATTGGGCAGGGGTTACTGCGTGCAAGAACGACTGCATCCCGTAGACGGTCGTGAAGATGTATGCGCCGATATAGGTGTCGGGGATGGACCAGCTGCCGGCATAATCCGGGATCAACTCGGAAGTGCTGATCTGCGTACCGGTCGGTCCCTGCTTGTAGGCCAGCCACGCGGTGTAATAATTCATATTTTCGGTGATCTGGTCATTGAAGTATTGCCGCTCGACGTTGCCGTCGCCGCCCGATGCTGCAGCAAAGGTGCGGTCGCGCAATCCCCAAGCCGAGCCTCGCGCTTGACAGCAGGCGATGGTCAACCCCCAATAATGATTGCCGCCCTCGACATCGTCGCGCTGCGCATCCCCCGTCCCGCCGGACGGGCCCGGCCCCGCCTGTCGCTGCAACAAGTCACGATTGGCGGCAAAATATAGCGAGTCCAAAAATAGCCGTTCGCCGAAAATCCAATAGTTGTAACTGACGAAGTTGGGGACGTGGCTGATATAGGTACCGCAGCCCACCCAAATACATCGCCAATCGACATTGCCATTGGGTATGTTTGGATTGGGGCTGATAACTCCGGTAAAGAACGGGGCGTCCCAAGTAGTTTGATTTTGCGGAGCGCCCAAAGCGATGGCGGAATTCGTGCCGGTTCCATAAGAGCCGCCGACGCCATTGCCGGCGGGGCCGGTCGGCGGCCCATTGTTCAGAACCGGTATGCGCCCAGTGGATTCGTCCAACAGCGTGCTCCACCCGTGCGTCTGCGATCCCATCGCGAAAAGACGGGAGAGAAACCAATCATTTTGCACTTGCGAGACGAACGCTTGGTTACTCCATTCGTTCGCGAAACCCAAATCCGGCCGCTCGCCGGTGCCGGTTGTCCCGATGACGTTGCCCTTTGAAAAGGGATTGTAAAGCAGGGTCAACTCGTGGCTCCACGGGACGGTAATCGAAGAAGTCTGGGACAGGTTCAACGGCTCGATAAGGCCGGTCTGTTCCCAATAACTCCGTTCGGCGCTGGTCAACGCAGGGTAAATCCGGCGCGTAAAACGGGCTGTGCTGCCCCGCGTCGCCCAGCTTTGGTCGGCTGTGGTGTCCTCGTCCTGCCAGCTCAGCCAATGGGGATGCCAGAACACCTGAGTAAACGACGTCGTGCCGGTGCCTTGGGAATTCGTCAGAATCGTTCCGAACTTCTGATACACGGTCGGAACAGCGAGCAGCTGCACGGCCTGAGTGTCGGATCCGCCGGTGCCAGTCGTGCCGCAATTATATACCCAATACAACTTGCCTGGAGTAAGGCCGCCGACCGCAGTGCCGGTTGTGCTTACTCGCACAGCCATTCCTTCAAACCAGGTATTTACTCCAGCCGAAGACGGCACGTTCATTGACAAAGTACCCTGATAAGTGCCGCTGCTGCTACAGCCGTTGGGATTGATTGGATTGTTGGCACTGCTTATCGTGGCGTTGAGCCCGGTCCAGTCGAGAATGTCGGTGGTCCCGTCAAGGATCTGCGGCCGATAGGAGATAACCTGTGGATCGCCAGCGGCGCCGCCGCCGGTGCTCGGGCCGAAACCCGCAGGTCCCGAATTGCCGCTATTGCCGGCGGAGCCGGATGCGACATTCATCCATGAATTGAACGTGGTGCAAACATGCCGGACATCCTTGAGAGACTTACCGTCCGCCGCGTCGGTGAACAAATCCACGTCGCACCGCACGTAGAGCAACGGGTCCTGGTGGCCCGAAGTAGCGTAAGTGAACAGACCGCTGACCTGATACTCGTCATAGACGTTGCCGGCTCGCAGATGGCGCGGCGCGTCCCGTCCGGTGTTCGCGATGTTGTCGCACAGCCGGAACGTGGCGTCGCCGCTGTCGCGCACTGTGTCGTCCTGATTGCGCACGTCGGCGAGGTGGATCTTGAAATCATGCGCTCCGGGGCCGCTGCACAGGCCGCTGAGCGCCTGATGCGAGGTCTCAGAATAGGTTCCTGCGGTCGGTACGAACTCAATCTGATAGGAGGCACCCGCCGCAAGGCTGTTCGGCAGCCAGATCGCCCATACCGCATGACGCCACGAACCGTTGAACCCCGGCGCTCCGGTTTGGCAGTTGCTCGCGGAGGGGAAGCACCAAGTCGAGATCTCATCCCATTGCTGACCCGGCAGCGCAACGTGTGTCGTGGCGTCGCGGATCAGCGGATACGTGCCGGGCATCACATCGCCGTAGCGGAACGCCTGCCCCATGCTGACGGGCGTCCCCGCAGGAAGCGTCGCGCCCGTGTTGTTGACGAAGGTGAACGTCGTCAGCGGTGCTCCGTGCGTGACAATAATGTCAACGTTTTTAGAAGTCGTTACTGCACTGGCGGGCAGTCCTAAAAGTGAACCGACGAATATGACTAGATAGAAAAGGAGTTTTCCGATCATTGGGTGGTCGGCCTCTACCATAATTTGGTAATAAGAGCAGCTATATTCGGGCCAATTCCCGGACTCTTAAGATCTACAATGATGTTGGTCCCGAAGAATGCCAAATCCCTCCGGAGTCAAAAAGGCGCTGCGAACTGTACCTTCCAGCTAAATGGCGACCCGTCGCTCATCGCAACCCTATAGGTCGTCGGCAGGGTGCCCTGGGGCATCGTGTCAAGCACTTCGGGGGTGTTCGGAGGTTCCATGATTACGCGCGCGGTGGTGCGAGTGGTAGCAGCCGCGGTGCCGGTAGTGGAGGGGTGGCGTCACAACCTCGGCTAGGTTAACCGTTAAGGCCCGGAGCTACTGAACCTGTGCTCGATCCAATCGCGTGTATCCGAACGCAGCCTGACGAAGACTCGGAGTTACAGCATAAAAGTGTCAGCCGGCGCGCTCCGTCTAGGGAACGTTAGCTCTCGATGTCAGATTGATAATACTCTCGCATTCCGGATTTGTCAATACGATAATCCATATATTACCGCGTTGCACCCGCTTGCGGTTGACCGGATGGCCGGCTTGGCGGAGTCCCGCCTTCATTCGACCTACCTATTAAATGTTAAATGGGGCCGCAAGGTATTGCCTGTCGATCCGTCACATCAACACCAACTCTTCAGGGTCCGGTGACCGCGGCTGGCGGTGGCCCCCGGAGCGGCCCAACCCGAGCAGCGCCTACCGCGGTCGCGCCGCCAGCGCGATACCGCCCCGCTCCCCTTCTGCCCATCCGCTCTTCCCTGCTCAACTGAACCCAGTGACCCCTGGTGCTATTTTCCAAGGCTGCTTATCCCTGGGGCGGCGCGGCCATGGCGGGGCGGGCCTATCCTGCGCCCCGCCCTGTCGCGCTTAGTGTATCGACCGCTCGTGCTTCGTTGGCGGGTTAGCCCGGCCAGCAGAGAGACGCGCCGCCAACCGCCTTGCGATATTGCTGCAGATGGTCTTCGCAAACGACGCACCTCTCCAAGCCTGCAGCGAGATCCAATGCGCTCCGACCAACGCAAGGTTTTTGGCAGTGGTCGGCATCCAAATCACCCTCAGATAATCTATACTGCCGGTGGCGTGAAACGCCTTGTAGTCCGCGGCATGGCCGCCTAAGTCAAATAGGCGAAATCGATGCTCCGCGAAGAGGGCCTCGACGATACGGAGCAGAAGGATTGTCCCCGGCGAAAATTGACGATACTCTGGATCATAGCCGATGATCAGATAGGTTATAATATCCGTTTCGGTCCTGCACATGCCATAGGATATAGGCTTGCCGGCGGCCATCAATATGTAGCCTCGTAACCGCCCCTTTGTCGCCTCAGAGATCAAATGTATTTTATATTCTTCGCTCTCGGGAAAGCCCCAACCAATTTTGCTTTGATAACTGACGCGAGAGACGGCGATCGCGTGCTGGCGAAACTCGCTAAACTCGCGCGGCGAGGTGTAGGAAAGAACATCAACCGGTCCGCCTGCCCGTTGAATCAAATGGCGCAGTTGCCGCCTCAGCCGATTTCGAGTATTTGAGGAAAACCTATGCAGGTAATCAGCGAAAGATCCGCTGGACAGGTCGACGAAATAACGCTTGCCCCGATAAGGCACGTAGCGGATCGCCCTCCCGTCGATGGACAACGTGCGGGAGACCGTGCCGTCATCCGGCATTGTCTGGAAGGTTATGGGTTGTAGGATGGGCGGTCTGTGGCACCGACCGCTATGAGCAATGGGACTGGTTCGATTGGAAAGGGACCCGAAGCTCCAGCGCGCGAGCACCCAGGGGCCGAATTGAAAGGCGAGCTGCTCGGTGGCTCGGCTCCATTCTGCCGACGAGCTTTGAAATACGACGTATGGCATAAACGAGTTGCCGGTTTCATCAAACACTTCGGCCTGTAGAACCTGCTCAAGCCATTCGCTTTCTTCCAACAACTCTCGGCATGTCGGATTAACATATACGATCGTAACCAGTCCACCGCACGCCACAAACCGATAAATCTTCTGCAACCCAGCGCGCAAAACTGCTTCACCACAGGGGTTAAATAGGTAAACCAGAAGGTGGTCGGATGGTCCATATGCGCTGTATTCAAACTCCTCGATGCCTTGGCAGCGTACTGATATGTTGGAGCATCTGCGACGGCGCGAACAATATGTTTTCACATTCTCAATCGCTATATCACAGAGCTCACGGGAGATCTCGATTCCGATAATGGCACGGAATGGGTAATCGGAGGCAAGCAGCAGTGTTCGCCCCTTGCCACAGCCCAGATCGATAAAGACTGTATTCGCATAATCGAGGGAGAGTTTACCGAGCAACGAGTGGAAGAATCTGATGGGAGTTGCGTCGTATCGATGCGAGTCCAAAGCAGATAAGCCCAGCGCCTCCACCGTCAAGGTCCCGATCGTGCGCACTCCCTCCTGCCGGTCGAAGCGCTCGTGTTGGAGCCGCAGACGTCGGGTAATCAGCCGACGAAACGGATGAACTGCGTTTTTTGCAGCAATCCACAACAATAGCCGTGGGCTCATTCCGCGCAATGTGCCGTTACCCGAGCCAGGCAATAATCATACGTCAACCCAAACCACCATCGGCACGCAAACTCAACCCTCGGCGTCGCGACGGCGGAGGATCCATCCGAGCACCTCGGCGCCCTCGGCTATTACCGGACTGCCAATCGCAAACAGGGCGGCGCCATATGCGATCGCCCCACCCGCCGACAGGAACAGCAGCCTGAGTAAAGGAGGGTCCGACCGCCCCGCTAAGACAAACTCACGCAACAGCAGCACTGTCAGGGCCATCAGCGCGGTCGCCGCCATTATCGGCCAAAGTGCGGACCATAATTCCGAAAATTTCGCTTTCATCTCGGCCAGCGCCTCCCTCGCCATGATCGTCATCACTGCGCAGTAGACCGGAGTGGCAAGCATTACGGTGCCTTGCGCGCCGTTCCATAATGCGCCAATCACTCCCGCGGCCGGCGCGAGGATCAGCAGCGCCAGGCAATACCAAAACAGAAATTTTTCGCGGCGCCGCGCGAACAGGACCGGCGGCAGCACGATGTCGATCCCCCGCACCCCGGCGTACACACACAGCAGCCGGAGGATGGGCACGGCGGGCAACCATTTCGGACCCAGCAGGACCGCGACCATTTCCTCGGCGACAAGGGCCATTCCAGCCGAAGCCGGCAGGACGAAGGCGGCTGTGAGTCGCACAGCTCGATAAAAAGCGGTGCGCATTGCATCGATATCTGCTTGCAGCTCAGCCATGACAGGCGAACTCAGCATGTTCACGACCGTGGTAATTTTGCTGGCGGGCAACAATGCGATCTCTTCGGCCATCGAATAGAGCCCGACAGTGTCGACCTGGCCGGTCACTTTGCCGATGACCAGCGTGTTACCCCACTCCCGGAGCGCCCACATCATTTTTACGCCGAGGGTGGCCAGGCTGAAATGAACGACATCCTTGACCCGAGCGCCCCCTATTCGCAACCCGGGGTACCACGGGGCAAAAGCAAAAGTGGCGATGCTGCGGACCGCCGGGTTGACCAGCGACCCAATCACCAGGGTCCAAACTCCTAACCCGGCAAGGGCGCACCCTAATGTCAGCGGCAATGACACAATGCTACTTATGACTTCCGCCTGTGACACGCGATCGAGCGCAAGCCGCTGGCGAAGCAGACTGTCGGAAACGACGCGGCATGCGGTCAGCGGCAGGACCAGAGATAGGACAGGAAGAACCTCGGCGAGACGCGGGGCGGCGAACCAATGGGCTATTCCGGGCGCGCTTAGAGAAAGAGCGACGCAGCACACGGTGGCGAGGGTCATCGTCACCCAGAAGCAGGTATCGATTTCCCGTTTATTCAAGTCGCGAAACTGGATGATCGCCGAGCCCAAACCCATATCGGCAAGAATACCTGCCATGCCGGTCCAAAACCCCGCGAGAGCCATCAGGCCGTAATCAGCAGGCATCAGTATTCGCGCGACCAACAGGGTGGTGGCAAAGTTCATCAGTTGCAACACCCCGCGCGACCAGGTGATCCAGAAAATGGAGCGGGCCACCCGCCCCCTCAATGAGGATTTCTCCTGAGAGGGCATCATGTCTAGTTCGAGATTGCGATGGTGACGATTAGAGGTCTTCTTCAAAATCTTTGGATTTAAAGTGTGAAAGAATCACCCGGCTCACCGTGTAGGCATTGTCGAACGTCCCGTCGGGGGAGGTCAAGGACGCCACACAAGTCACTGCCACACCTACCCTTATCACGAAACGGCCCATTGCTGGCAAGATGCTCCAGCTATGCCACGCTGCGCACCCAGAGGAAGCTCCGAGGCCTTGGTTCTCGGTCCGTGTACTACCTCCGTCCGGAGCATACCAGTGAGGACGAATCGCTTGCTGATGTTGTTTGGGGATCACCCCTTTCTTGAACTGACAAAACCCAAGCCTTGGCGCAGTCACCCCCAGCAAATGAACCGAGAGGTTCTCAGGCTGGCGACGGCGTAACGTATCCTGGGCTTAAACCACCACCTGTGAAGTAAGCGAGATAGGTTAACTTTTGGTTCGCTTTAGCGCGGTAGTTTTCAAAGCGTGGAGAGCCCTTCCGAGAAACGGCGCCGGTGCCTAGGTAGTGGATCTAGCGCTTGACGACATCCTTTACCTTCTCAACAAAACCGCTCGTCGTTCGACAGGTAGAAGCCGTGCGCAAGATGAGCCTCAGCCCGTGTGCCTGCCCAACTCCGTTTCACGCTGACGTGGCTGAGGCCGAGGGACCGCCAGACCAATTTTCTGCGGCGTGTGTCAGTACGCCCCCAACCCTCCCAGGTTCGCCTGACCCGAGGAGACTGCCAGATGCATAAGTCAGTGCTCATCCCAGCACCCTCGCATTCCCAAACCAGCCGCGAATCTTTTGTTAGTTCCAGAAGGCTTTGCTAAGATGCATCGGCTGATTCAAGACAAACTGCGGGGACGCACGTTAGTTTATCCAGTGCCCGGCAAGGAGAGTAATTCTGTGCCCGTACCGAGTGTTGGCGTACAGACTAACGAGCGCGAGGTTGCGAATATGCGGCAGTTGGGCCCTGATTTTTACGACAGCATGCATGCGAAGATCGACCCATCCGTGACGCGGACGCGCTATGACGGGCTCTTTCGCAAAGTTGTCGCTAACATTCGAAATCACGGCAGCTCTTCGATTCTCGAAGTCGGCTGTGGGAGTGGCTTCCTGGCGAAGATGATCCTCCAAGAGCACAACGGCATTTACAGTGGCTTCGACTTCAGCGCCGAGGCGATCCGCAATGCGAGCTATCGCACCGGGCGTCCAGAGTTCTTTTTTATCGGCGACGCCCTTGATGGCCGATCTTATACGGGCGATTACGATACGATCGTTTGCACGGAAACGTTGGAACACGTCGATCGTGATCTTGAGATTATTCGACTTTGGCGCGACGCAACATGGTGCGTCTGTTCTGTCCCAAATTTTGACTACGCAGGACATGTCCGTTTTTTCAACACCACACGCGAGGTCGCGACACGCTATGGCGGGCTCATCGATATCGAGGGTATTATCAAGGTACCACGACCGATCATACCGGATCGTCGCATCAGCAGCTATTTGCGAAATTTGCGGTGGAGCAGAAAGAATCTCAATGACCTTATGGGTTTTCTGGGGATTCAAACGTTCTCTCGGCTGGGCGGATGGTTTCTGTTCTTCGGACATAAAAACGCAGCAGCGTCGCGGCCTGATTGACGCGGACCTGCTTCTGGCGAAGGAACGGAACCTACTTCTCCGATCCTGTGATTGGAATCTTCTCCGATATCTATCCCACTCGCGTACTTATTGTCTGCATGGGCCAAACCAACGTCACCAAGCTAAGCCATCCCAAAATCGCCGCATCGGATTTTGCCGACGGCGTTATCCTGACCTGGACGTAAGATGGCCGGAATTCCACTCGCGCTGGTGAATTGTCCAAAACCCTTGCAGTTCCAATCAGATCAAATCGGCAAGGCGTTGTCGATGCGCCGACAGTGCAGACGCTCGGCTGCTCGGGCCGCCTTGTGTGGGGCGAAGCAGCGCGTAAAGCAAAGGTCGGATCGCCATAATGAACGGTAGGGCCGCCCCATCGTATCATATACTACACCGCCAACCAGGAGGCCTGATCGAGACCCTCTGGCGAGCCTGTTTAGCCGATGCCGATTTTCCGACCCACTACACTGCTCCGGAATATTTCTCAGAGCCTGGGTTCCGCAATAAAGGGCCGTTTGCCGTTCTGAGCCTGAGTGGCGAAGAGGTGACAGCGGTTCTGACCGGGACCAATGAGGGCGCATATGTTCAATCCGGGCTATCCGTCCGCCCGCAGATCGTCTTTTCACGGCGCGCCGATCGCGTACGGGCGCTGGCTAACATGGTCGACGGTCTTCTTGTAGAGGCCGGGTCCGCGAAGCTGGTGGACCTCTTCGTGTGGTCGGATGTCGCGACGCTGGTCGACCCCCGCTTTCGTAAGAAACAATACGAAGGCGTCGCGATGCTGGATCTGTCGCGCGGTCCGGATGCGCTCTTTCGAAAATTCTCGGAGAACAAGCGCAGGAACATCAAAAGAGCGATCAAGTATGGGGTTTCTGTCGAGCCTGCGAACGACCCTGGCAAGGTCGCCGACTACTATTCGATCTGCGTCGAATGGTCTCGCCGCAAGGGCTTGTCGATACCAGGAGAAGAGGAATTCCACCAGACCATTGCGTTGCGGAATAACCGGCTGCTGCTTCTCGCTCGTCACGAAGGAAAAATCGTCGCGGGCGTCGTGATCCGGTTCTCTCCCCATGGTGTGATGGAGTATGCGGCGAACAGCTCGCTGCAGGATGCGCTACATCTGCGGCCCAACGATCTGTTGCATTGGCGCGCGATCGAATGGGGATGCCGGAAGGGCATGACACACTACAGCCTCGGGGGCGCACATCTTTTCTTGCGAAAATTTGGCGGCGAAATCGTGCCCACCACCCGCCATCGCTTGGACCTGTCGACCTTTCGCCGATTTGCGATCGGCGATTGGATCGCCGATCGTGCCGAACAAGCTCGCCCCTTGATACCAGGTCGGCTGACCACCGTGGCGCGTTCTCTAAGAGGCTGGCTCGAAAGGCCGCGTAATCCGCGTGCCAAGACGGGCCGCGACCGTCCACCTATAGCAGCAGGGCGAATATCGACCGGAAAACCGCCGTAAGGCGTAGCATGCGCCGGTTAAGCGACCCGCTTTTCCTCCGCCTGGTCGGTGGAGCGGAAACGCGGAACGAGGCTGACGCCACGGGCGGTCGCGTCCCCGACCGCACTGCAAACGCCCATCAGATCGTAGATCGTCGGGGCGATATCGAGTATCGACGCCGGCCCGCTGTGTATTGCTGCGTGTTCGCCGGTATGCACCCAAAGGACTCCCTCGGGATGATGGCGCGCGCTCTTGATGGCATCAATCGCATAAAGCAGGTCGAAAAAATACGTGCGCTCGTTGCGTCCGGGCATCCCAGCAATTTCCCGATTACCCTCTAGCCTCTCGTAGATCTGGCAACCGAAATGGATATCGGTGCCGGTAAGGCGTGCTCCGAAGACTGTCTCCTCTCCAAGCTTTAATCGCCTGAGGACGGCAAGCGCTCTCTCAGCCCCGGCACGATCGGCGAACCGGAGAAGATATTGATGGGTCATTACCGGCTCGACGATGCGGGGCGCGATATCGAGCAGCTGAAGAAAATGCGGAATATCGCGCAGTCGATAAAAATGCTGGCCACCCCTCCCCTCGCGCTTTAAGAACGGCTGCTGGCTCAGTGCCGAGCACAGGATGATGGTGGTATCCGGCTGCGCCAAAGCAAAGAAACGCCGCAGCAACGCGTCCATCGACCGATACCCAAACAGGACCGCATCACCATAGCTCTCAATCTCGTCCTTTGCGGGCTTGAGCGGAAACGCGTCGGGGTCCATGTGACGCCAATATGCGTGTTGCAGATGAGCGGTGCTATTGATGAAGAAGGTCGCAAAATCGGGGCGCATTCGACGATAGTAGTGCCGGAACAAATCGAACTGCAGGCGATCCGCCAGCGCTACCCGCCGCCACTTGACGTCTGCCTGCGAAAGCCGCTCGCTGCTGAGCTGCGTCAATACCGCTCGAACCGTATCCGCTGCGAGACCGTGGCGAAGCAGAAACGTCATGAATGGCAGCCACTCGTTTACGGCCAGTGCCACGCCCCTCGTACTTTCTTGAACCAATTTGGCCATTACGGTCTTGAACACCTCGATTTCGGTCGGCCAGGCGGGCTCGTTGTTGCACCACGGATCAGGAAGGTAGAACACGCCGGTGCCGGCCAGGGCTCGGGCGTTCATGCTGCCGCAATTCATCACCGACTTGCCGAGGCCAGCCAGACAGCGCCAGATATCGGAATGCTCGGCTTTGGGGCCGTCCGTCAGGTAAAAAACTCTATGCTCGTCATAGGGCAGTCCGGTATGGATCGAATACCATTGAATCCATGGTTCGAGGTAGTCGGGTTCAGATACATCAGCCATGGTGGTAAACACTTGGGAGGAGTAGTGGAGGGCAGAAAAATTGGGAAGCTTTCCGTGTTCCATCCACCTCTTCAGGAGCGGCGGGCAAATCTCGTTGAATTCCAGCAGAAGTACCTTTGACATCGACCCAGCCCCCAACGCGCCGGAGGTTAATTAAGTGGGACTTGCGGACGCCCAAAGAGGCCTTGCAACGCGCTGGCGAAAAGTGTACCCACGCGCCTCGCAGATTATATCATGAAACTCATTCCGGTCATTGCCGCGATTATAGGTCTGGCGGTGATCGGAGCACTCGTTGGGTATTTCGGGGCCGGCGCTGTGATTCGATCGCTGCGCGCGATCGGTTGGGCTGGCTTTTCGGCGATCTGCGTGATTCATCTGGTAGTGATCTCAATCGAAGGTATCGCCTGGCGACTGCTCGTACCCGGGGAGCGGGTTTGGGCATTTATATGGGGACGCTTGATCCGCGATGCCGGGTCCGAAGTGCTGCCGGTGTCTCAAATGGGGGGCTCCGTTCTGGGCGCCCGCGCGGTGGCACTCGCCGGTGTGCCGGGATCCGTCGCCGCGGCGACCACCATGGTCGATCTCACCCTCGAATTTCTTGCCAAGCTGGCCTATATGGCCATCGGTTTGATTTTGCTTATTAATCTTCGCCCCGATACGCCTATCTCGCTGCCGGTGACGTTCGGGCTTACCGCAACCGGGCTCTTCGCAATCGCCTTTGTCATAGTTCAGCGGCACGGCTTCGTCTTCTTTGATAGATTCGCGCGGATGCTGGGACGCGGCTGGGCGGAGCGGACGGTCTCTGGGGTGGCCGCCGTCCACGCGGCACTTGCCGAGGCCTACCGACGCAGAGCCGCTTTGTGGGGCGGATTTGTTCTGCACCTCGCGTGCTGGATGCTCAGCGCCGTCGAGGTTTGGATCGCGCTTCGTCTTGCTGGTGCGGCGCTCGGCTTTCCGACTGTGCTGGTCATAGAAAGTTTGCTCTATGCGATACGAACGGCCGCCTTTGCGATCCCCAACGCAGTTGGGGTGCAGGAAGGCGCGTATGTGCTAATCGGCGCTGCATTCGGCCTGACACCCGAGATGGCGCTCGCCATTTCGCTCTTGAAACGCGCGCGCGACCTCATGATCGGTCTGCCCGCGCTCGGAACTTGGCAGCTTGCCGAGGGCGGGCGCCTATGGCGGCGCCGCAAATCATTCTCCAATCCTAGCGAGTCCCGGTGATGGAAGGTCGGCCTTTGGGAGGCGTGATTGAAATTCAGCCCGCGCGCAACCGCGATATCCCCACGTCCACAAGGGCTGAGCGAAGTCCTCACGAAACTCGGGCTCGGCGATCCTCGGCATAAAGTCATAGTTCGATCCGGGTCGCTGGCCGGTCGGCATCGCGCTTACACGAGGCGCCGTAGAGGTCGCGTGCGCGCCTTTCAAAGGCGCCGACCATACGGCGGACGGCCTCGCTGAACAGCACCTCGATCAGTCTCTGCAACAGACGCGACTTGAACTCGAAATCGACAAAAAAACCAACCCGACAGCCGCCCGGGTCCGGTGAAAAGCTCCAATGATTGTTGAGATGGCGGAACGGCCCCTCGGCATAAGCGACATCAATGCGCTGCGACGGGTCGAGTGAGACGCGCGAGGTGAACCGCTCCCGGACCATACGAAATCCGATGATCAAATCGGCCACGACTAGATTGGGTCGGCGTTCTCGGATCCGGGCGCCGACGCACCAGGGGAGAAACTCGGGATAGCGCTCGATGTCGGCAACGAGGGCGAAGAGCTGCTCGGGCGTGTAGGGCAGCACACGCTCTTCCGCGTGGGTTGGCATGTCGGCGAAACCTAGCGGGAAGCGATGAGCTTGGCGGCACGCGCAGCGCGCAGCCTCGCGAAATCATCCCCCGCGTGATAGGAAGACCGGGTCAGCGGCGAGGCCGAGACCAGCAGAAACCCCTTTGCCGCCGCGAAACCGGCGTAGCTGCGGAATTCTTCCGGTGTGACGAAGCGGGCAATCGCATGATGCTTCGGCGTTGGCTGCAGGTATTGCCCAATCGTCAGGAAATCGACCTCGGCAGCCCGCAGATCGTCCATTACCTGCAATACCTCGGCTTTCCCCTCGCCGAGCCCCACCATCATTCCGGATTTGGTAAAAAGCGCAGAATCGAGCCGCTTGGCCTGGTCGAGCAGCCGCAACGAATGAAAGTACCGGGCGCCCGGCCGCACCTCGGCATAAAGACGCGGCACAGTCTCCAGATTGTGGTTGAACACGTCGGGCTTGGCCGCGACGACGGTTTCGAGCGCCCCGTCTTTGCGCAGAAAATCGGGGGTCAGCACCTCGATCGTCGTGCCGGGTGAGGTCTTACGGATGGCGGTGATGGTACGCGCGAAATGCTCGGCGCCACCGTCATCGAGATCATCGCGATCGACGGAGGTGATGACGACGTGCGAGAGCCTCAGCGCCGCCACGGCTTCACCGACGCGCTCGGGTTCATGCGGGTCGAGCAGATCGGGTCGGCCGGTTGCTACGTTGCAGAAGGTGCAGGCCCGCGTGCAGACCCGCCCCAAGATCATGACTGTCGCATGCTTCTGCTTCCAGCACTCGCCGATATTCGGGCAGGCTGCTTCTTCACACACGGTGTTGAGCGCGAGCTCGCGCATGAGCCGCCGCGTGGCCTGGTATTCCTGCGAAACCGGCGCTTTCACGCGCAGCCAGTCGGGTTTGCGCGGGATCGGGTTATCGGGATTTCGGGCCTTTTCGGGATGGCGCAGAGACCGTAGTCCACCACCATGCCCGAGCTCGGCCTGGGTATCCGTGCGAGTTGGGGGAGCTCCTTGGTCCGAATACGTGGATGCCGACGGATCAAGTCCGTGAGTGGAAGGCCCACGGGCCGAGCCCGGCCATGACGAACGAGGTGTGGACATAGCTGACCGCGTTGACTGCGGGGCTAGAAGTGGATGGCCCGCCCAGACGCGTCAAGCCAGCGCCGTTCTTCGGCCCCGCTACGGACGGGGCCGTCGCATCGGCACCCCGAGGTAGCAGCCGAATTCCTTTGCGAAATCGACCGATACACGGGCGTGGACACGGCCCTGGCGGTCCAAGAGCTCGGCGTGGTCGTCGAGCGGCACGATCGCGCCGTGCCAGATGTTCGGATGGATGTATAGCCCGCGGCCACCGTCACACCAGAACGTGACGAACTGCTCTGGCGTCACATCGTCCCCCGGCAGGGCGAGTGGCACGACGAAACTCTCGCCATGCAGCGGATAGAACAGCTGGCCGCCATCGGGGTGGTAATTCGCGCGCCAGACCAGCGCCTGTTGCCGCAGTTTTGTGGGTCCGTCGGTGATGGCTTCTTCCGGCCAGTTGCTCCAGGCGAAGAGGTAGCTGTCGCCTACGGCGTTGTTGCGGGCGTAAAGGGTCTCGCCTTTCCACCAGAACTCGAACACTCCTTCGGCGACACCACCCTGATCGCCTGAATTCTCGTCAATGGCTCGCCAGCCTTGAGCCGGCCAACGGACGATCTCGATCGGGAAGCTCTCTGGCGCATCGACGAGGCATCCGTACCCCTGGAGAGTATTATCGCTCGCCGCGACAAGCAGCGTCTCATGGACGCGACGCACGCCTGTGGTCGGCACATAGGCGATTTCTGCCGGATCAAAATGCATGATGGGTGGCTCCATGGGTCGGGCGACTGGGCTTGAAGGCATCTCCCCGTACGCGATCCTGAACCTCGGCGGCCGCCAGACCGTCGCCGTCGGGATCGCCCGAACCGCCCTTCGGAAACCGCCCCTGCCGGTCACGCGCTTCCTGTTCCCCCTGTTTTATCTGGTCGAGATCAGGCATCGGCAACTCCCTTCAATCGCAATCTCGCACTGGCTCACTAGGGCCGATGCCCAGAGGATGCCATGCGAAAATGGCAATTGCATGACTTTATGTGGCGCCGCCTAGCCTCGCCGCCTGATTCCCTCAACCTGGGCGGGCGCGGAGGCACGCGCCGGCTCCGAGCAGCAGCGCTCGAATCCTTAGCATACGATAAGGGTCGCGCTACGGTGGACAGATGGCGCGTTGAAGTGTAGCCGATGCCCTTAATTATCGGGCGGCGAAGCTTTTTCGATGGAGACCATGACGCCGATGTACACGGTGCATGAGGGGCGCCACTACCGGCTCAAATTCCGCAACGCGAGCGATGACATCCACCCGCCGCATCTGCACCGGCACAGCGTCGAATTGACGCGCATCGCTGGCAAACCGACCGCCGGGGTGATCAAGGACGTGGTGATGCTGGGCGGGTTTGACGAAGTGGAATTCTGATTTTGTTGCCGACAATCCGGGGCTGACGCTGTTCCACTGGCATCAGCAATTGCACATGGAGTTCGGTTTTATGGCGCTCTTCAACTACGCCTAAGCGGTCGGGAGCGTCCGAATGACGATCGCCGGGCACTCTGCCGAGACCAAAGATCGGACGACAGGTTCGCCCCTCGAAGTTCTGCTCGTCTTCCTCAGGTTGGGCGTTACCTGCTTCGGCGGCCCGATAGCTCACATCGGGTACTTCCGCGACGAGTTCGTCGTGCGCCGCCGCTGGCTCGAAGAGCAGGCCTATGCCGATCTCGTGGGTCTGTGTCAGTTCCTGCCCGGCCCCGCCAGCAGCCAGGTCGGATTTTCCATCGGTCTGATGCGCGCCGGCTATCGCGGCGGTCTTGCGGCGTGGACCGGCTTTACGCTGCCTTCCGCGATAGCTCTGGTGCTTTTCGCCTACGGCGCGAAGGAGCTCGGTGGCACTGTCGGCATCGGGCTGCTTCATGGCCTCAAGCTCGTCGCCGTTGCGATCGTGGCCCAGGCCGTTTGGGGCATGGCGCGCACGCTATGCCCGGACCGGGAGCGGGCGTCCATTGCGCTGGCGGCGGCGCTGATCATTCTGTTCAGTGCGTCCTCGGTCTCTCAGATCGCCGCTATCCTGTTGGGCGGCATCGCCGGACTATGGCTCTGCCCGGCCGGCCCGCCGGCAACGACCGGACAGGTTACAGTACCGGTCTCGCGCACTGTGGGCCTGACGGCGCTCGCGGCGTTCCTTCTGCTGCTCGCTGGTCTTCCCGTCCTGCGCGGCCTCACAAACTCGCAAGGGGTGGCTCTCTTCGAAGCTTTCTACCGCTCGGGCGCAATGGTGTTCGGCGGCGGCCACGTGGTGCTGCCGTTGCTGCGCGAGGCTTTTGTGATGCCCGGCTGGGTCAACGATGATGCCTTCCTTGCCGGCTATGGCGCAGCGCAAGCGGTTCCGGGCCCTCTGTTCACCTTCGCAGCCTATCTTGGCGCCGTCGTCAAGACCTCGCCGCACGGGCTGACAGGCGCCGCGCTGGGGCTGATCGGCATTTTTCTTCCCGGTGTGCTGATCCTGATGGGCACATTGCCTTTCTGGGAGTCCTTCCGGAAGCGTGCCGGAGCGCAGGCTGTGATGCGCGGCGTCAACGCGGCCGTGGTCGGCCTGCTCGGCGCGGCGCTCTACAACCCGGTCTGGACAAGCTCCGTCAAAACCCCCGGGGATTTTGGAATCACTCTCGTCGGCTTTGTCTTCCTCACCGTCTGGCGCGCGCCGCCGCTGGTTGTCGTCATCATCAGCGCGCTGGGAGGAATCGCCCTTGCGGAGGGTATGTCATGAGAATCCCTCGATGGCGGCTGGCCCGACTCTCGGCGGTGAGCGCAACAGGGCTCGGGACGCTGCTTAACCTCTCAGCAAGCGATGCTCAAGCGCTCCCACGGCTCGCTACACCAAGAGATCGCGCAAGTCGAGCAGCAGGTGGATAGCATCGAGGCTGACACCGTCGCCATGACCATGATCGCGTCCTTGCCGCCCGGCGGGTCTCACAAGCCAGCCACCCTCGGCGGGTGAGAAAGTATCGTGTTGGCCGGCTCCCGAGAACGCGGAGAACATAAGCACGAATTGCTGTGATCTTGGCTTGAGTGATGCTCAGGAAAACAACCTTGTCGCGTTTCTCAAAACCCGCACCGACGAAGCACAGCCCTGACCAGCCGCGAGCCAATGTCCGGCTAACCCCGCCACCTGATTCCCTCAGCCGAGGCGGGCGCGGAGTAGTGCCGAAAGACGCTCGGCGGCAATCACGATGACAAAGGTTACGATCAGCAGCAGCGAAACGAGCTGGTATTGAAACAGGCTCATCGCCGACAGCAGCTCGAAACCAATCCCGCCGGCGCCGACAAAGCCGAGCACGAGTGACGAGCGGATGTTCTCGTCGAGCCGATAGAGCGCGATCCCGAGCAGCGACGGCAGGATGGAGGGGATAATGCCGTGGGTGAAGACCTGCACGCGTCGTGCGCCGGTCAAGCTAAGCGCATCGATCGGCCCCATGTCCATGTGCTCGATCGTCTCCGCGAAAAGCCGGCCGAGCATCCCGATCGAGTGAACCGAGAGCGCCAGGGCCCCTGGAAAGGGCCCGAGCCCGACGGCGGTGACAAACAGCAACGCCCACACCAGGTCAGGGACGGCGCGGGCGAAGCCGATCACGCCGCGCGCGAGGTAGTAGAGGTATCGAGATGGCGTCACATTGGCGGCGGCAAGAACAGCGAGCGGCAAGGCCATAATGACACCGCCGACGGTCCCAAAGATGCCAAGGTCGATGGTCTCGAGCGCCGGCCACCACACCATGCCGATCTTGCTGAAATCGGGCGGCATCGCGCGCCGGATGATGTCGGCCATGCCGTAGGCGCCGGTGATCAAATCCTGCGGCCGGGCGCGGACAACGATTGCCGCCTGTACAACGATTGCCAGCAGCGCCACCACCAGCACGAGACGCAACGCAAGGCTGACCGCTCCGGACCACCTGCGCTCGGCGAGTTGCGGGGCCGCCGTGTCGAGGCTCAAGCGGCCTCATTGAGATAAAGCTCGCGCACCGCGTCGCGCGACAGCTCGGCGCATGGCCGATCAAAAGCCATGGTGCCGTCGCGAATGCCGACAACGCGGTCGGCATAGGCATAGGCCAGCTCGACCTGGTGCAACACGCATAAGACGGCGAGATGCTCGTGCGCAGCGAGGTGGCGCAGCAGGCGCATGATGTCGTCGGCGGCTTCGGGGTCGAGGCTCGCCACCGGCTCGTCGGCGAGCAGGACCTGCGGGCGTTGGGCGAGCGCCCGGGCGATTGCAACGCGTTGCGCCTGCCCGCCGGAGAGAGTGCCGGCACGCTGTCCGGCCAGCGCTGCGAGGCCAACCGCACGCAGGTAGTCGTAGGCGGCGCGCCGTTCGACCGCGGGCAGGCCGCCAAGCGCCGTCCACAGCCCGCCGTAACGGCCGAGGGCGCCCGCGGCAACGTTGCTCAGCACACTGCGCCGCCGCACCAGGCTGGCCTGCTGCCAGATCATCGCCAGCGGGAGGCGGGCCTGACGCAGCCGCTCGCCAGAAAGCTTGGTCAGATCGGTGCTGCTGAGCAAGATCTCCCCGGCGGTCGGGCGCAGCATGCGGGAGATGCAACGCAGCAGCGTCGTCTTACCGCTACCGTTGCCGCCGAGCACGACGACCAGCTCGCCGGCCTCGACGCTCAGGTCGAAGCCAGCAAGCGCCAGCTTGCCGTTGGGGTAGCGCATCGTCAGGCCGCGGACCCGCAGCATGACGTTCTCCGAGATGGCTCGACCGGCGTCAGCTCAGCTTTTCAAGGTCGATGTTGAGCGTCTTGACGAGGTCGCGGATGCCGTCATAGGTGCCGTCGGTCTGCGGTACCAGCCGCGTTATGCCCGCCCCGACCATGATCTTGCGATCCGCCGGGTCGAGCACCGAAAGATCGAGATTTTGCAATACCACGGTCACCCGCTTCTTGAAATCCGCGGGCAGGTCGCCGCGCACCACAAACGGGTCGGTCGGGATCGGGTCCGACTTCCACAGGAAGACCATATCGCCGTCCTTGTAGTGGCCGCGTTGTTTGGCGGATTCGAGCTGCTCGCTGTTGAGTTCGCCGGCATCGACCTTGTGATTATAAAGGGCCTCGAACGACGAGGTATGGCTCCCGGCGTAGATCGCACGGATATCCTTGTCCGGGTCGAGCCCCGCCTTGCGCAGCCCGTAGGCCGGAAACAAATGGCCCGAGGTCGAGGCCGGGTCGGAAAATGCGAAACTGTGCCCCTTGATCTCGGCGACGGTCGTGATGCCCGAGGCAGGGTAAGTGACAAGGCTGGCCCAGTAGCTGTTGGGCTTGCCATCCGCAGTACCGAAGGCGGCGACCGCCTCGGCCTTCGCGACTTGATGGGCGAGCACATAACCGAGCGGTCCGAACTCGCCGATTTCGAGCTTGCCGTTGCGCATCGCTTCGATCTCGGCGTTGTAGCTGGTTGCGACAAAGACCTCGACTTTGCAGCCGAGCTTCTCGCCGATCAGCTCTCCGACCTTCTGGTAGATCGGAACCAGGCGAGCCGCCGTATCGTAGGGCTCGACGCCAAAGCGTACCGTGCCGCCATTTGGACAGTCATTAGGCTCCGCCGCCATCGCGGAGGAGCCACTCGCTAATGCCAGCGCGATCGCACCGGCCGTGACCCAAGAGTTCTGCGGCATTCTTTGCTCCTGCCGGTTGCGCGTTGCGTGATACGAGCGATGGCAGATTACGGTGTGCAAAAAGCGGTTTGATGAAGGATTTATGGCGAATTGGTTACAGTTCTGATGCGCTGCCGACCTCCTCAGCCTCCCGCGATCGTTGCCAGCCAGCTGCATTGGGTCACATGCGGATAACGGGGTCGGAGCAGTAATACCGATACTGTGTGGCTGCCGGCTCGGGCCGCGGGGTAAATTTTTGGTGAACAGGGTTGCATTGCCTGCGCGTCCTGCCACGTCAGAGCGGCTGCGAATTGATACAAATTTTTACGGGATAAAACTGTGCCTCCGGCAGTTTATCCGACAGTTACCCAGCTCCAAGGGGATAATGGATGAACAAGACCGCGCAAAAACTGAACCGAGTCACGGCGGTATTCCAAGAACTCGAGACTGTCCTTTGATCTGGCACGCGGTGCGACGTTCGCCCAATTGGCCGAGCGGCTCGCGGGGCTGGGCGAAGCCCACGGCGGTCTGCCGTTATCCGTCGATGTCCGTGTGCCTGTGGACAGTGCACGTTAAATCCATAAGCGTGCAGCGGGCGGTTGCAGCGGCCGCGCGTACCTTCGTTCCGAATTCAGTTTACGACACGCCATTGGCCGCTCGCGTCCCGGCAGGCGGTGCCGTAACGCTCGGTCGCACGGTTGCCCGCAGGTCCAGTGGTCCGGTATTCTCGGCAATATTGACCCTGCGCGTTCGTCCAGCCGCGCCGCGGCGTGTAGGTGATCGAGGGCTCTCGGCAGGTGCAGAGGGAGCGTAACCGCCTGACCGCTGAGATGGTGTCCCGGATGCGGGACAAGAGGCCGGGGCGGGGTAAGGCGGCGGTGGCGGGTAATAGGCCGGCGGCGGATAATAGAACGGATACCCTATTGGAAAACCAAAGCCGAAACCTACGAACACGGCAGCCTCGGCTGGGGTTGGGGCCGAAACCGCGGCGGCGAAACCGAGCGCCGCAATTATCGATAAAGCACTGAAACCGGCGGCCCGGGCAGCCCTCGTCGTGACCATCAGCCACCTCTGAGTGTTCGTAAGCCGAACTTAATATAATTCCGAGCCAACATAATACGCAGCCGTAGCCTCGAATGTCCCTCCGCAGCCGGTTTCTGGGTCGGCTCCGCGATCGCGTTACAGTGGATGACCTGACCCTGCACTGCTGGCCGCCAAACCGATTTTTGGCTTCCCTGGTTCCTCCGACGGCCGATTTTTGAAAGCGCGGGTTTCGCCTCGGCGGGGATATGGGCGGCCGGCGCCTCGCATCGATGCCGCGAAGGCGTCCAGGAAGGTTGCGCCGACCGGGTTGGAGGGGCTAAGACCCGCCGTCATTCAGCAAGGAGAAACGGCCGTGGCGCGCGGAAGTGACCAGCATCAGAACCCGAAATCCAATATCGAGATCGCGCAGGCTGCGGCGATGCGGCCGATCGGCGAAATCGCGGAAAAAAAGCTTGGGATCCCAGAAGAGGCGATTTCCCCCTATGGCAGATACAAAGCGAAGATCGCGCTTGACTACATCGGCTCGTTGCCTGATCGCGCCGCGAAGCTGATCCTTGTCACTGCGATCACGCCGACGCCGGCGGGTGAAGGAAAGACGACAACGACAGTCGGGCTCGGGGACGCGCTCAACCTGGTCGATAAAAAGGCGATGCTGTGCTTGAGGGAAGCCAGCATGGGCCCGTGTTTTGGCGTCAAGGGCGGCGCCGCCGGTGGAGGTTATGCGCAAGTTGTGCCGATGGAGGACATCAACCTCCACTTCACAGGCGACCTGCACGCGATCGGGGCCGCCAATAACCTGCTCGCCGCGATGGTCGACAACCACATCTATTACGGGCACGAACCCCGTATCGATCCGCGCCGGGTCAGCTGGCGGCGCGCTATGGACATGAACGACCGAGCGTTGCGCTCGATCGTTTCCTCGCTCGGCGGGGTGGCCAACGGCTACCCGCGCGAAGACGGGTTCGATATTACTGCGGCCTCGCAGGTCATGGCGACATTCTGCATGGCGACCGACCTCCAGGACCTGCAGCGCCGGCTCGGCAATATCACGGTCGGCCAGACGCGCGAGCGCAAAGCGGTACGCGCCTCAGATGTGAAGGCAGCAGGATCGATGACCGCGCTCTTGAAGGATGCGATCGCGCCCAACCTGGTGCAGACGCTCGAGCACAACCCGGTGTTCATCCATGGTGGGCCGTTCGCCAACATCGCCCATGGTTGCAATTCGGTTATTGCGACGAAATCGGCGTTGAAGCTCGCCGATTATGTCGTAACCGAGGCCGGATTCGGCGCCGACTTGGGAGCCGAGAAGTTCTTCGACATCAAATGCCGCAAGGCCGGGCTCAAACCGGACGCCGCCGTCGTCGTCGCGACGGTGCGCGCGCTGAAGATGCACGGTGGAATCGCGCTGGACCAGCTTCGCAAGGAGGATGTCGGGGCGGTCGAGCGGGGCTTCGCCAACCTCGCCCGGCACCTCGCCAATATCCGCCAGTTCGGCGTGCCGGCGGTGGTGTCCATCAATCGCTTTAGCGCCGACACCGCGCGCGAGCACCACCGCCTGCAGGAGCTGTGCGCGGCCGAGGGGGTCAAGGTGGTGATTGCCGACCACTGGGCGCAGGGCGGCGAAGGGGCGGTCGAGCTCGCCCATGCCGTCGTCGATCTTGCCGAGAGCGGGCGGGCGCAGTTCCGCTTTCTTTACCCGGACGACATGCCGCTCTGGGAGAAGCTCCGCACGATCGCGCAGCGCATATATGGCGCCCGCGACATCGAGGCCGACAGACCGGTTCGCGACCAGTTTGCGCAATTCGAAAAGGATGGCTTCGGCCACTTCCCGGTTTGCGTCGCCAAAACGCAGTTTAGCTTTTCGACCGACCCCAACGCCAAAGGGGCGCCGAGCGATCATATCCTCACTGTGCGCGAGGTGCGGCTGTCGGCCGGCGCCGAGTTCATCGTCGCGGTCTGCGGCGACATCATGACGATGCCCGGCCTTCCCCGGGTTCCGGCGGCGAACAGCATCGAGGTGACCGAGGACGGCCGGATCACCGGGTTGTTCTGATGCGGGTTCGATCGGTGGAGAGATTGCAAGGGGCTGAGCTGAAGGCTTGGCGGCGGTCGGAGCGGCAGCGCCTGTTGGCGCTGCGCACCGCCGCGCCGCCCGCCGAGCGCCGCCTCTGGGGCACGCGAGATCGAGGCAAAGCTGCGCGCGCTGCTGCTGGAGCGGCCGGCTCATGACGCTTGGCGTCTACTGGCCGTTCCAGGCGGAATTCGATCCCCGAGCGTTGATCGATTGGGTGATAGCGCAAGGATTTGCAGTGGCGCTGCCGGTCGTTGTCGATAAGAAGGGCCCGCTCGAATACCGTGCTTGGCGGCCGGGCGAAGCTCTGGTCGACGGAGTGTGGAACATCCCGATCCCGAAGGCTCGCGAGGTCGTGGTGCCGCAAGCCGTGCTGGCGCCGCTCGTCGGATTTGACCGGCAATGCTATCGCCTCGGCTATGGCGGCGGCTATTTCGACCGAACCTTGGCGGCCTTCTCGACGCGGCCGCTCGCGATCGGCGTCGGCTACGAGATGTCTCAGATCGAGACGATCTTCCCGCAGTCGTTCGACATCCCGATGGATGTGATCGTTACCGAGGCTCGCATCCGGCGCCGTTGATCACCCGCCGGCAGTGAAGCCGCGACCCTCACCCGCCTCGCTGCTCTCGCCGCAGCGCAGGAGAAGGTGCGCCGCCTTCCAGCGAGAACTCGGTGTTCATCTGCAGCGGTTAAGAAATTCTCTCTCCTCTCAATTTTGCACACTATATGACGCGATGCGGCCCTCGCCGGCCGGGCCGCACCTTGCGGAGTCGATAATGCCAAACCGACAGCTCGACAGGCTGATGTGGGCGCAGGCCTACGAGGCGATGGAGCGCGCTCAGCGCCTTCACCGCCAATTCTTTCATCGCGCCCACACCACGCCCTGCTGGGAAGCTCCGGTGGACATTTTCGAGACCGACAACGCGCTCACGATCGTGATCGCCCTGCCGGGGGTGGACCCCGATCAAGTGCAGGTGACACTCAGCGCAGGCGTGCTGATCGTAAGCGGCGAACGCCCCTTACCCGGCGATTTGACGAATGCCCGTATCCATCGGCTGGAGATTCCGCACGGGCATTTTCAGCGGCGGATCGAGTTGCCGCCGGCGCGACTCGAAATCTCCGGCCGGCATCTCGCCAATGGCTGCCTGATGCTGCAGCTGCACAAGTCTTGAGGATATCCGCCATGGCTTTGGAGGACCGGGAATTACGCACCTCGGGCAGCGCTGCGCCCCCGCCCCCCGGTAGTGTCGAATTGGGATCGGCCGCGGTCACGGCCTTGCCGGAGGACGCGCTGATCCTTATACCGACCCGCAACCTTGTTCTGTTCCCGGGCACGGTGCTGCCGATCACGCTCGGCCGGCAGCGCTCGGTGTTGGCGGCGCAGACGGCGATGCGGCTCAACCGGACCGTCGGGCTTGTGCTGCAGCGCGACCCCGGCATCGACGACCCGATCGCGGTCGATCTGCATCGCATGGGCACCGAAGCGAGCCTGTTGCGTTATGTCACCAGCCCGGACGGCGGTCACCACGCGATCTGCCAGGGCGAGCGGCGTTTTCGCATTCTCGATTTTCTCGACGGCTATCCGTTTCTCGCCGCCCGGGTCGAGCGGATCCAGGAGCCCGAGGAGACGACAACGGATATTGCGGCGCGGCTCCTCAATCTGCGCAACCAAGCGCTCGAAGTGTTGCAGCTATTGCCGCAAACCCCAGCCGAGCTCGTCAATGCCGTGCAATCGGTGACCTCCGCCGCGGCGCTCGCCGATTTGATCGCGAGCTTCATGGACATCACGCCGCAGGAAAAAGAGGAGATCCTGGAGACGGTCGATATCGAGCGCCGGCTCCAGCGCGTATCGGAATTGCTGGCCTACCGCATCGAAGTTCTGCAGTTGTCGCGCCAGATCAGCGAGCAGACCAAGGGCAAGATCGACGATCGCCAGCGCGAATTCCTGCTCCGCGAGCAGATGAAGACGATCCAGAAGGAGCTCGGCGAGGGTGAGGACGCCAAAGCTCAGGAAATCGCCGAGCTGACGAAGAAGATCGCCGAAGCGAAAATGCCGCCTGAGGTCGAGGAGCATGTGAAGAGGGAGCTCGCCCGGCTCGACCGGATGCCGGAGGCGTCGGGTGAGTACTCGATGGCACGCACCTACCTCGAATGGTTGACCGAGCTCCCGTGGTCGGTCGAATCGGGCAAGTCGATCGACATCGCCGAGGCGCGCCGGATTCTCGACGCAGACCATTACGGCCTCAGAAAGATCAAGCGGCGCATTCTCGAATATCTCGCGATCCAGCAGCTGAACCCGGGCGGCCGCAGCCCGATCCTGTGCTTTGTCGGTCCGCCCGGTGTCGGCAAGACCTCATTGGGGCAGAGCATCGCCAGGGCGACCGGCCGCAAATTCGTTCGGGTCAGTCTCGGCGGCACCCACGACGAGGCCGAGATCCGCGGACACCGCCGCACCTATATCGGGGCCTTGCCGGGGAACATCATCCAGGGGATCCGCCGGGCCGGAGCGCGGGATTGCGTGATGATGCTCGACGAGATCGACAAGCTCGGCCGCGGCATCCAGGGCGACCCCTCTTCGGCCCTCCTCGAGGTGCTCGACCCCGAGCAGAACTCGACTTTCCGCGACAATTATCTCGGGGTGCCGTTCGACCTCTCGAAGGTCATGTTCATCACGACGGCGAACGTTCTCGACAGCATCCCGGGGCCGTTGCGCGACCGCATGGAGGTCATCGACCTGCCCGGCTATGTCGAGGACGAAAAGTTCGAGATCGCCCGCCGCTATCTGGTCGACCGGCAGCTCAAGGCCAATGGATTGACCGCCGAGCAGGCCGAGATCACAGACGCGGCCCTGCACGCTATCATCCGCGACTACACTCGCGAAGCCGGCGTGCGCCAGCTCGAGCGGGAAATCGGAGCGGTGTTGCGCAGCGCCGCTATGAACATTGCCGAGGGCACGGCGCAGCATGTCCGGATCGAGCCGGAAGATCTGATCGAAATCCTGGGTCCGCCTCGCTTCGAGGGCGAGGTCGCGATGCGCACCAGCATCCCCGGCGTCGCTACCGGCCTCGCCTGGACACCGGTCGGCGGCGACATCCTCTTTATCGAGGCGGCCCGCAACCCCGGCCACGGACGGCTGATCCTGACCGGCCAACTCGGCGAGGTCATGAAGGAGAGTGCGCAGGCGGCGCTGAGCCTCGTCGAAGGCAGAGCGTCGGGTCTCGGGCTCGATCCCGGGATGTTCGAAAAGAGCGACATCCATATTCACGTCCCCGCCGGCGCCATCCCGAAGGACGGGCCGAGCGCGGGTGTCGCGATGTTCACCGCCCTCGTCTCGCTGTTGACCAATCGCACCGTGCGCAGCGACACGGCGATGACCGGCGAGATCAGCTTGCGCGGGCTCGTGCTGCCGGTCGGCGGCATCAAGGAAAAAGTCGTCGCCGCCGCCCGGGCGTCTCTTTCGACGGTTATTCTCCCGGCGCGCAATCGCAAGGATTACGAAGACATCCCCGAGAGCGCACGCAACAGCCTACACTTTATCTGGGCCGAGCGGGTCGAGGACGTCATCGAGGCGGCACTCGAGCCGGCCGCTCAAGACAGCCCCGCCATGGCCGACGTTGCGGGGGATTGAGATGGTGAGTCAGACTAGACACGGATCGATCGCGTGGAGATGGTCATGAGCGAAAAAGCCGCAAACGCACCGGGCATTGTGCTGCAGCCGGAAGAGGGGCAATCGTATTGGCAGCCGATCTGGGCCAACGGCTATTCGATCATCAAGCTGAGCCCCAAGCACGCCGGCCCCGAGAATGTTGCGATGGGTGTGCAGGTCATTGCGCCTGGGGGGTATGTGCGCGAGCATTCGCACGACCCGAACCAGGAAATCCTGTTCTGCTTTGCCGGAAAGAGGAACCATTCTCGTCGACGGGGTAGCGCACCCGTTCGTCCCCGGTACCACCGTCTATGCGGGACCGGGAGTGAGACACAAGATCATCAATGACGGGCCGGACGACCTGAAGATGACCTGGACCTATCTGCCGCCCGGCTTGGATGATTTCTTTGCTGCAATCGGCCGCCCGCGCCGGCCCGGCGAGCCGGCGCCCGAGCCCTTCGAGCGCCCGTCAGATGTGCACGCTATCGAAGCACGCACGGGTTACGGCCCGCCGATCGAGGGCTGAGCCCCACGAGCAGCGGGTTATCAAGTCCTGGTAACTTGTTGCACCTTGCTGGCCGGCTCTTTTGGCGATTCCTTCTTTTTCTGTTTGGGCTTTTTGGCCTCACGGGTCTTCCGCTTCTGCTCCTTGTTCGCCATCCCTTCCTCCTTCATAAGCTCCGGCTCGCCGGTATCTTGGCCTTGACGGCAGTGTCGGCCGGGCGGGCGATCTTGTCGAGGCACCCGCTCAGTTCCGGGCTCGGCCAAACGGCGCCGGCGGCTTCTTCATAGGCCCGACAGGCCTGCAGCACACCAAGATCCTCGTAAAGCGGGCCCGTCACCATCAGCCCGATCGGCAGCCCATCGGCAAAACCGCACGGGATCGAGCAGGACGGGTTCTTGGTCAGGTTGAAGACGTAGGTATAGGTCACCCAGCTCCACGCATTGCCCGGGCTCGGCAACTCGTCGGTGCGCGGGTCGGCATAGGCCGCCGGGATCGGCATGGTCGGCGACAGCAGCAGATCGAACCGATCGAAGAACAGCCGCAGCCTTTGGCCCAGCGCCACGCGCTGCGCGACCGCCTCGACGTATTGCTCCTGGGTCACGGCCTCGCCGCGCCGGCACATTTCGACGAGGCCGGGGTCCATCAGCGCCACGGCTTCGGGCTTCTGCGCCCGCAGCAATGCCCAGAAACCGCCGAGGGCGAGCGTCTGGAAAATCGGCATCGGCGATTCCGAGAACGGGTCCGCCTCCTCGACGACAGCGCCCAATTCGGCGAAGGTTTGGGCGGCACGCTCGACCGCCGCGCGGACCGCCGGCGCAGGCTCGGCGTAGCCGAGGGTCGGCGACAGCGCGATACGCTTGCCCTTGATCGAGCCTTCGCGGACGCGTTCGCGATAAGCGATCCCGTCATCGGGCAGGCTGTGCCAGTCGCGCGAAGTCGGGCCCCTTCATTGCGTCGAGCATCAGCGCCGCATCGCCCACGGTGCGCGTCATTGGGCCGACATGCGCGACATCGCCAAAGGCCGAGGGCGGATACGCCGCCACTCGCCCGAAGGTCGGCTTATGGCCGACAATACCGCAGAATGCGGCCGGGATGCGGATCGAGCCGCCGGCGTCGGTGCCGACCGCGAGAGGACCGATGCCGGCCAGCACCGCGGCGGCGCTGCCCCCGCTGCTGCCGCCGGGGGTTCGCTCCAGGTTCCACGGGTTGCGGGTGACCCCGCTGAGCGGCGAGTCGGTCACCCCTTTCCAGCCGAATTCGGGGGTCGTCGTCTTGCCGAAGAACACCGCGCCGTTGGCCCGCAGCCGGCCCGGCACCGGCGCGTCCTCGTCCCAAGCCTGGTTGGGATCGATCGTGCGCGAGCCCAACAGACGGGGCCAGCCTCGGGTCAGCAGCGTGTCCTTCAGCGCGACCGGCACACCGTCGAGGAGGCCCTGCGGCTCGCCCTTTTGCCAGCGCGCCTCGGACGCCCGAGCCATTGCCAACGCCGTCTCGGGATCATAGAGGACGAAGGCGTTGATCGCGCTTTCATAAGTCTCGAGCCGACGCAATGTGTGCTCGATGACCTCGACGGGCGACAGCTGCCTGCCTCGGTAAAGGGCGAGCAGGCGAGTCGCCGGCATAAAAGCGATATCGTCGGCCATGCGGTGCTCCCCTCAGGTCGTGACCACGACGTTCTGCAGCGGCTCGCCGCGGACGAAGCGGTTGATGTTGCCCGCCACTTCGGCCCAACGCCGCGCCACCATGCCCTCGGTCCAGCCAGAGCAATGCGGCGTCATGATGACGTTCGGCAATTCGTGAAACGGATAACGCGACGGGCGCCGTTCCGGCTCGGTTGCGTCCGGATACCGCCACCACACGTCGAGCGCCGCTCCGCCGATGGTGCGGTCGCGCAGCGCGGCATAGATCGCGCCCTCGTCGACGACTGTGCCGCGAGCAATGTTGACGAGAAGCGCCGAAGGCTTCATTAGCGCGAGCCGGCGCGCGTCGATCAACCCCTCGGTCTCCGGGCCGAGGGCGGTGCACAGCACGACGTAATCGCATTTCGGGAGCATATGATCGAGATCGCTCAGCGGGAAGACCTGCTCGACCCCCCTCCCCGGCTCCCGCGCGCTGCGGTTTGCGGCTATGATGCGGCAGCCGAACGCGGCGGCTCGGCGCGCGACCTCTTGCCCGACCCGGCCGAGCCCGACGATCCCGACCGTGCTGCCCAAGATTTCGCCGTGCGGCGCCCCGCTCTGCACCCAGCTGGGTCGCCAGGACGAGCAGGAGCGAAAGTCACCCTCGATTTCCCGGAAGCGGTGGCTCCAGACGAGCATGACCATCAGGATGTATTCGGCGATCGCCGTCTCGTGGCCAAAGGCGTTGCAGACCGTGACCCGGGGCGGCAGGGCGGCGAGATCGATCAGCTCGATGCCGGTGGCGACCGATTGCACCAGCTTCACGCGGGACGCCGGCGGGTATTCGGCGCGCCAGTGATTGGTGACGAGGATGTCGGCATCGGCCGAAGCCGCGGGCGATCGCATCAGCTGCTGCGGATCGCCAAGGATCTCGACGTTCAGATCAGGCGGCAAGCGGTCCATGATGCCGTTTGCGGTATCGGCCGCGACATTGCCGAGAAACAGCGCCTTCATTTTACGGTGTGGGCGGCGAGGAAGTCCTCGCGCACGGTTATGCCGAGGCCGGGCCGGTCGGGGATTTCGATCTCCCCATCCTGCACCGGGAACGACTCCTCGACGAGATCGTGCAGCAGCGGGTTGGCGCCGAGCGAATACTCGACGATGAAGCCGGCGGGCGACGCGGCGGCGACATGCAGACCGGCGGCGAAGGCCGGAGCGCCGGCCCAAAGATGCGGCGCCAGTTTCAGATTATGGGCGCTGGCCAGGGCGGAAATCCGCATCGCCTCGGTAATGCCGCCGCAGATCGCGAGATCGGGTTGGAAAATGTCGACCGCGCCGAGGATCGCCAAATCGCGGAAATCGTGCCGAGTGAATTCGCTCTCGCCGGCGGCGATCGGGATGTCGGTCGCGGCGCGTACCTGGGCGCACCCGGCCTTGTCGTCGGCGGTCACCGGCTCCTCGAACCAGGAGAGGTTGCAGTCCTCGACGAGGCGGCAGAAGCGCTTGGCCTCGGCCACCGAGAAGGTGCCATGCGCATCGCACATCAACCCGCAATCGGGGCCGAGCGCCGCGCGAGCCGCGGCAACCCGGCGCGCCGAATGGCGCGGATCCACGTCGATGATGCCGACCCGCATCTTGACGGCGCGAAACCCGCCGGCCTCGATATATCCCAACAGCTGCTCGCCGATCTTGTCCGGTCCCGCCCAGCCTCCGGAGGCATAAGTGGGCATCGTCGGCGACCTGCGGCCGCCGAGCAGCCGCCACACCGGCACGCCGAGCGATTTGCCGAGGATGTCCCACAATGCGCAATCGACGCCGCTCACTGCTGATATTGTGATGCCGCGCCGCCCCAGCACCGGAAAGACCCGTCCTTCTCTCAGCGCGTAATGGGCGCGGCTCCCGTTATAGAGGGTTTCCCACAACCTGGTGATGTCGCGGGGGTCTTCGCCGACGAGCAGCGGCGCGAACTCCTCGTTGATCATCGCGGTCAGCGCCTGGTTGGCGGCCATGCTGCCGACCTGGGCCTTGGCCTCGCCCCATCCGGTCAGGCCGCATTCGGTGTCGATGCGCACCAAGGTCGCATCGAACGAGGTGGTCCGCCCGAAATCACTGGTGTGCTGTTTCTCAGGCGGGATCGGGATGTGCACCCAATACGCGTCGACCGATCGGATTTTCATGGCTGCAATTCGATTGCCGTGGTTCGGTTTGCCTCCGGCAGCTTAGCTGGCCGTTCGGTAATGAGCCAGAACCAGATCGTCGCCGAGCGCAGCCGTTAGCATCTCAATTTTGGATAGAAGAGATTTTCACGTCTCCGCCTAACTGCCAACCGATCTGCCCGAGTGTCGAGCTGTTGCGCGAGTAGACGAGACCCGTTGGGCAATTGAGATAAGGCGAAGTCCAGGTGTTGTTCGTGGTTCGCGGATACATGTCTGAAATGCACACCTTAGAGGCTTCGAGGTCCAGACCTTCGAAGGTGTTGGCAAAGATATAGCCCGGGCCGAGCGTGATCGCCGTCCCCGCGGTCGCGGAGGCGGCCCCGCGAAGCGTGCTGAATTGCAGCTGCTCGAGATCGATACCGGAACCGCCGCCGCCGGAAACGCAGACTGCGTCTATGTCCCAATTGAGGACATAGTTGAACTGACAGCCTGTCGCGTGAGCGCCGGCGTTACGATTATTGACGATCAGATGGTCGAGCTTCCCGGAGTTGTGTGGGTCGGAGAAATCGGCCTTGCCCACCACGACGGCCGGGCCGTCGGTGTCGGCGTTGGCGAAAAGCGTCCCCTCCTGGTGAAAGTAGAAGCAATCCGCCGCGCATTCGATGATGAGGGCCGGTCCGCGCACGGCCGTCCCGTCGATCGTCGCGCCGTAGGAGATCAGCTCGAAACCGGTCCCGGCATGCTGCGAATAGTCGATGACGAGCGGCACTGTGATCCGATAGGTGCCGCGTGGTAGGACCAAAGGACGATCCGTGGAGAGTGCCGCATCGACGGCGGCCTGCAGCGTCAGATAGCACTTGGCGTTCGCCTCGTCTGCGTCCGCTGCGCAATCGGCCGCCAGCGCCGATGTCGACGCCAATGCCACGACCGCGAACAGTGCGGCACAACGAGCAAGATTAACCATGTGCATCTCTCCCACTCGACCCGGGTAGGCGCTCCTTTGCTTGTTTTGTTCTATCCTCTACGGATTAACTCGACGTGAAGGTAAAAGGTTCGTCGCCAAGACGACCCTGTGATTCTGCTCGCACGCCGCTTTGATGCCCTCGGTGGCCGAACAATATGTATCTGATCGGCCACCGGAATATGGCTGGGCAGCATGGCGCTCGAGGAATACAGACGCAAACGGGATTTCCGCAAGACGCCGGAGCCGGCCGGTGTCGCGGCCCGTCATGAGAAAACCGGCGCCGGGTTCTCCTTTGTCATCCAGAAGCATGCGGCACGGCGGCTACATTATGATTTTCGCCTCGAGCTCGATGGTGTCCTTAAGAGCTGGGCGGTGCCCAAGGGACCGAGCCTCGATCCGGGGGAGAAGCGGCTGGCCGTTCATGTCGAGGACCACCCGCTCGATTACGGCGCGTTCGAGGGCGTGATTCCGGAAGGCGAATATGGCGGCGGGACCGTGATGCTGTGGGATCGAGGCATTTGGGTCCCGCTCAATTCAGACCCGGAGGCGGCTTATCGCAAGGGCTCGCTCAAATTCACCCTCGAGGGCGAGAAACTGCACGGCAACTGGGCCTTGGTGCGAATGGGCGGCAGGGCCGCCAACGAGCGCCACGAGAACTGGCTGTTGATCAAGGAGCGCGACGGGGAGGCGGTACCGCAGAGCGGCGATGCGGTCGTCGCCGACAATCCGCTCAGCGTCGCCAGCGGCCGGTCAATGGATGCGATCGCCGCCGATCGCGACTGGGTGTGGCATTCGAACCGGGACGATGACGATAAGCCGCCGGTTCAGACTATCGCGGCGCAGACCATCGCGCTGGAAGACATTCCCGGCGCTCGCAAGCGCCGAATGCCCGACAAGCTGCAGCCACAGCTCGCGACCGTAGCGAGCCAGGCCCCCGACGGCCCCGAATGGCTGCACGAGATCAAATACGACGGCTACCGGCTGCTCGCCCGAATCGAGGATGGCAAGGTTCGGCTGATCACTCGCGGCGGTCTCGATTGGACCGCCAGATTTCCGGCGCTCGCCGGTCGCCTGGGCCAGTTGCCGCTCAACTCGGCCCTGATCGACGGCGAACTCGTCCATCTGGAACCGGAAGGCACGACCAGTTTTTCCAGTCTGCAGGATGCGATCTCCGCCGGGAAGACGGATACGCTTAACTTCTTCGCCTTTGACCTGCTCTATCGGGACGGCTGGGATGTGACCGGCGCAGCGCTCGAGGACCGCAAGGCCGCACTCTCCGGGATCGTCTCGCCGCAGTCACAAGGGATGTTGCGCTACAGCGATCACCAGATCGACCAGGGCCCGGCTTTTTTCGCGCAGGCATGCAGCTACAAGCTCGAAGGCATTGTCTCCAAGCGCAGAACCGAGCCTTACCGAGCGGGGCGGGGCCGCAGCTGGCTCAAGGTCAAGTGCCGCAATCGCGAGGAGTTTGTTGTTGTCGGGTTCACCGATCCCGAAGGGAGCCGCGAAGGCTTCGGTGCGCTGCTCGTCGGCTACCATGACCCGCGGGGCAAGCTGTGCTATGCCGGCCGCGTCGGCACCGGCTTCAACACAACACAATTGCTCGCGCTGCACCGACAGCTCCAATCTCTAACACGACCGAATCCGACGGTCGCTCTGCCAAAAGGAATCTCGCGCAAGGGCGTAAATTGGATCGAGCCGCGTCTCGTCGCGGAGGTGGAATTTGCCGACTGGACGGCGGACGCCATTCTGCGTCAAGCCTCGTTTCAAGGACTGCGTGAGGACAAGGACGCCAGCGACGTGGTTTATGATCCCAAAACACGAACGACTGTGGAGCCCGCTGCCAAGCCCAAGAAAGCCCCGGCGCGGCCCAAGCAAGCTTCAAAGAAGGCGGGGACCGTCCAACCAGAACGCGCTCGCGACGGAAGCCTCGTATTCGAGGGGGTCAGGCTCACCCATCCCGACCGCATCCTCTATCCCGGCACGAACCTCACCAAGCTCGATGTCGCGCGGTATTACACGGCGGTGAGCGATTGGGCCTTGCCGCAACTAGCGCACCGCTTACTGACATTGGTGCGCTCGCCGGCGGCCGGCATGAAGACATTTTATCAAAAACATATCGGTGACGAAGCTCCGGCCGCGTTAAAGCGATTCGAACTCAAGGACGGCGCGGAACTGGAGATCTATCCCTACATCGAGGATTTGCCGGGCCTTATCGGGTTGGTTCAGATGGGAGTGCTCGAAATCCACCCCTGGGGCTCGCGCGTCAATAAGCTCGAAATGCCCGACCGGGTCACGATGGATCTCGACCCCGATGAAGGGCTGCCCTGGCAGCGGGTGACCGAAGCCGCGATCGATGTGCGCGGCGCGCTCGCCGGGGTCGGCCTGAAGAGCTTTGCGAAAACAACCGGTGGCAAGGGTTTGCACGTCGTCATCCCACTGACACCAAAGCTCGACTGGGACCAGGTAAAGGCTTTCGCAAAATGGATCGCCGACAGCTTTGTCGCGCAGCGCCCGGACGCCTTCACCGCAAACATGGCGAAGCGGGCGCGGCACGGCCGGATCTACATCGATTATTTGCGCAACGGCCGCGGTGCAACTGCGGTCGGCGCGTATATTCCGCGGGCGCGGCCGGGCGCGCCGGTGTCGACCCCGGTCTCCTGGGAGGAGGTCGAAAAAGGCGTGAAGCCCGACGAGTTCACGGTCGAGACTGTGCCGCAGCGGCTCGCGACGCTCTCCGCCGACCCCTGGGGAGAGATCGGAAAAATCCGCCAATCGATAAGCGCCGCAGTACGTCGGCAAGTCGGGATCTGATCTTGATGATTGCGACGGCGGGTGCGATATGGCTTCGTTGAGGTTCGTTTGAGGAGAGCGTCATGCCACGAGCCAGCTGGAACGGGTTTCTCCGCCTATCTCTGGTCAGCTGCCCGGTTGCTCTAGTCCCCGCCACGACCGAGGCGAAGCGCGTCCGGTTCAATCAGCTCAACAGCGAAACCGGCAACCGCGTGCAGCAGCAGCTCATCGACTCCCAGACCGGCGAGGTCGTCGACCGCGACCAGATCGTCAAAGGCTACGAGTACGAGCGCGGCCGCTATGTGACGATCGACGACGATGAACTGAAGGCATTGCAGATCGAATCTGTCGAAGATCATCGACCTCGAACGCTTTGTCGACCGCGACGAAGTGGATCCGGTCTACCTCGACACCCCCTATTACGTGTATCCGGATGGTGAGCTCGCCGCCGAGACCTTTCGGGTGATCGGCGAGGCGATGGAGCACAAGAACAAGGTCGGGCTGGGCCGGGTGACGATGTCGGGGCGCGAGCGGCTCGTGCTGGTCGAGCCGCGCGACGGCGGGCTCGTCATGTCGACGGTCCGCAGCGCCGACGAAGTCCGCCCCGCCGAGTTCGGGCCGCCAGCCAAGGGCGAGATCGACCCCGACATGGTGGGGATTGCCGAGACTATCATCGACCGCCGATCCGGCGAATTCGATCCGACGAGTTTCCGCGACCGCTACCAGGACGCTTTGCGCGAGCTCGTCGCGCAAAAGACTAAGGGTCAGGGTGTCGCGCCGCGCGAAGTGGCCGAGCCGCCCAAGGTAATCAACCTGATGGACGCGCTGAAGCGCAGCCTGGCGCAGGAAGAGAAGGAACCGGCGCCGGCCAAGGAAGCCGAGGCCAAACCGACCCGCGCACCGGCAGCCTCGGACCGGCGTCAGAGAGCGCTGCTGCTGCCGGTATCGGGCGGACGCAAAAAGAAGGAGGAGCCGACTGCGGAGCCCGCTGCCACTCCCGCTGCCTCTCGGCGCAGAAAGGCTTGAGACAGCGCTAAACCGTGGCTAGCACGGGGAGCAAGCCGCTCTATCAACACCTCTACTTCCAGGTCGTCTGCGCGATCCTGATCGGGATCCTGCTCGGCCATTTCTACCCGGCGCTGGCGGTCAAGATGCAGCCGCTCGGCGAGGCCTTCATCAAGGCCATCAAGATGCTGATCGCGCCGATCATCTTCTGTACGGTCGTGCACGGCATCGCCAGCATGAACGACATGAAGAAAGTCGGGCGGGTCGGCCTGAAGGCGATCGTCTATTTCGAGGTGGTCACGACCCTGGCGCTGATCGTCGGGCTCATCATCGTCAATCTCTGGCAGCCCGGCGCCGGGATGAACGTCGATCCGAGCGCCATCGACACCAAATCGATCCAGAGCTATGCGACGCAAGCAAAGTCGCAGAACGCCGTCGACTATCTTCTCCACGTCATCCCGGCAACCGTGGTCGGCGCCTTTTCCGAGGGCGAGATCCTCCAGGTGCTGTTCATCTCGATACTGTTCGCTTTCGCGCTCCACATGGCCGGCGAACGCGGCAAGCCGGTTCTGTCGGTGATCGAAAGCGCCGCGCAGGTCTTCTTCGGCATCGTCGGGATCGTCATGCGGGCGGCCCCGCTCGGCGCCTTTGGCGCAATGGCCTTCACGATCGGAAAATACGGCATCGGCTCGCTGGCCTCGCTCGCCGAGCTGATGGCGGCGTTCTACACGACCTGCCTGATCTTCGTCTTCGGCGTGCTGGGGACGATCGCCCGCCTGACCGGGTTCAGCATTCTGCGCTTTATCCGCTACATCAAGGAGGAGCTGCTGATCGTGCTCGGCACCTCCTCCTCGGAGGCGGTACTGCCCCGCATGATCGCCAAAATGGAGAATCTGGGGTGTGAGGAGTCGGTTGTCGGCCTGGTGATCCCGACCGGTTATTCGTTCAACCTCGACGGCACCTGCATCTATCTGACGATGGCGACATTGTTCCTCGCCCAGGCGACCAACACCGATCTGTCACTGGCGCAGGAGCTCGGCATCCTGGCGATATTGTTGCTGACCTCGAAGGGGGCGGCGGGGGTCACCGGCAGCGGCTTTATCGTGCTGGCCGCCACATTGTCGAGCGTCGGCACGATCCCGGTCGCCAGCATCGCGCTGATCCTCGGCATCGACCGCTTCATGTCCGAAGCGCGTGCATTGACCAATCTGGTCGGCAACGGCGTGGCGACCGTCGTGGTCGCCAAATGGGAGAACGCGCTCGACATGGCGCGGCTGCAACGGCACCTCGCCGGCGCCAGCGACGCCGAAGCAGACGCTCCCGAGAAGGCTCTGGCCTGACAGCGTATCGGAGTCACCCCGGCAGCATTGGCGGCACGGCCTTCGGTCCGGCGAAATACTCGCAATGCACCGTCCCCGTCGGCCAATGTCGCGAGGCTGCTTCGGCTGCCCGCATCATGCCGGCAGGGCCGCAGTAATAGAGGTGGGTGCCGGAGCGGTATTCGCGCAATGTCGCGGCGAGATCGAGCCCCTTGGCCGGGTCGCCGCCGTCGTGATGGAACTGCACCCGCCCTTGCGCGGCGAGGATTGCGAGATCGTCGAGGAACGCCGTCTCCTCGGGCGAGCGCGTGCAGTAGTGCAGACGGAAATCGGCGCGGCGCCGGCGCAATTCCGCGATCATCGACATGATCGGGGTGATGCCGATGCCGCCGGCGATCAGCAGATGGTGCTCCGCCTCGGCGACCAGCGGGAAGTTGTTGCGCGGCGCCGAAGCCTCGACGATGTCGCCGACGCGCACCTGCTCATGCCATTCGCGAGAGCCTCGCCCCTCCGGCTCTCGCAGCACGGCGATGCAATAACGCGTGCGTTCGACCGGATCGTTGTGCAGCGAGAAGTCGCGCACCGGCCCGTCGCCGACCCGCACTGAGACATGCGCCCCGGCCGTGAACCCGGGCAGATCGCATTCGTGCGGATCCACCAGCTCATAGCCGTTGATCCTTCGGGCCAGATAGGTGATCGACCGGACGCGGAGCAGCATGCCCCGACAGCTCAGCGCGCAACCTCGCCCCAGGCCACGTAGCGCACGCGCGTCTGCCGCTCCCTCCCCTCCTCCACCATGCGCTCGCGCCTGCGCCTCGACCAGATCGAGCACGCGGGTCGCTGCCGACATTGACGAGGCCGTGCGCCTGGAAAAGGGCTTCGATCTCCTCGCGCGGGCGTCCGCCGAGAAACGGCAGCTGATCGCCGATCTCCGCGTATTCGGCGCTCGTCCGGGCATTCTCTCTCTGATGCGTCAAAAATCCCGGGTCGAACTGCCCGTCGATGACGGCGAGCCGCCCGCCCGGCCGCAGCATGCGTATCCACTCGTCGATCGCTGCCTCCGGGTGCGGCAAGGTCCACAGCACATGGCGGCTGACGACGAGATCGAAGCTGCCGGCGGCAAACGGCAGCTGCTCTGCGTCGCCTTCCTCGAAGCGGACCGCCGCGCCCTGCTCCGCCGCCTTGCGGCGCGCCTCGACCAACATCGCGGGCGCAAAATCGATACCGGTGACCCGGTGCCCGCGGGAGGCGAGCTCGAGGCTCAGAAAACCCGTGCCGCAGCCCGCATCGAGCACGTCGAGCGCGCTCCGCCCAGCCAGCACCAGAGCGAAAATACGGTCCCAGGCGGCGCGCTCCGCGGCGGTGCGGATGCTGTGCCCGAAATCCTCGTCGAAATGCGCCGCCCGCCGGCCCCAATGGGCGGCGACCTGCTGTTTGACCGGGTCGGGTTGAACTGAGGTCATGCGTTGCCTTTCTTGGTGGCTCTAATCTTCGTCATTCCCGCGCAAAGCGGGAATCCGGGGCCGGGGTTCCGACAGTCGCCCTGGACCCCCGCTTCCGCGGGGGCGACGGAAGGGTCGCTCAACCAAGCCGGGCAACCTCAGCCAATGCCTCCAGCTGCTCCTCATACCGGGCGACCGGGTTGAGGAGGAGGTGGTTGGCGCCGGCGGCGACCAGTTCCTCGAGCCGTTCCCGGACCTGCTGCGGCGTGCCGTGGATACCGGACGCGTCCGTCCCCTCGGGATTGCGGTAGACGACCGTGAACCAGCGGTGCAATTCGGTGCGGGCGACCTCCGGCCGCTCGTCGACCGACAAAAAGACCCGCTTCGAAATCGGGAAACCGGCAGGATCGCGCCCTGCCCTCTCCAACGCCTCGCGCAATATCGGAACGGATCGGACAAAGGCGGCATTGCTCGACCCGCCGGAGCCCATCCAGCCATCGGCAATCGCCGCGGTGCGGCGCAGTGCATCCGGGTGCCCGACGCCCATCCAGATGGGCGGATGCGGTTTCTGCACCGGCTTCGGCGCCATCGTGCCCTCCGCCAGCTGAAAAATACGTCCCCGGTAATCGACACGCTGCTCGGTCCAAAGCGCCTTGATGAGCTCGACCCCCTCGCGAAAGCGTCGCACCCGGCCCTGCGTCGGGGTCTGGAATTGCTCGTAATGATGTTCCCGGCCGAGGCCCAGGCCGAGGATGGCGCGGCCGTTGCTGACGTAATCGAGGCTGGCCCATTGGTGCGCGACATGGATCGGGTTGTGCACCGGCAATACGACGACCGACGCACCGAGCCGGATCGTCGTCGTGACCGCGGCGGCATAGGTCAGCACCACCACGGGATCGAAACAGAAGACGTGGTCGAGAGTGTTTTCGGTTACCCACAAATCGCGGAACCCGAGCGCTTCGGCGCGCTGCGCGACCCGTCGCACCACTGTCATGTCGATCGGCTCGGGCGAGCGGTGCGGCAGCGCCACGCCCAACGCAATCTTGTCTTTCAAGGCCATGCAGCGCGCCTCTCCGCCGACTATGCGGGCTTGACCTTCTCGATCAACTCGATCTGGGCGCCGTCGGGCGCTTCGAGGAAGCAGACGCGGCGGCCGTTGTTCGGCGGCAACTCCTCGAGGACGCGTACCCCGTTGTCCCGCAGCTTCGCCATAGCCCCGGGATAATCGTCGGTATCGAGGGCAATGTGCTCGATGCCGTAATGCTGCTCGTGGTTTTGCGTCGAGATCAGGGTCGTGATGTTGAGGGTCAGCCCATGCAGGTTCAGCCGATGGCCGCGGCCCGGGATCTCGGCCACATAGGTCGCGCCGAGATTGTCGATGTAGAACTGCATCGTCTGCTTGGGATCCTTGGTTTTTACATGCACGTGTTGGATCGCAAAGGACATGATCGTACCCCTTATCGTTCGCCGGCAGCCCGGCATAACCACGATATCGCGCTTGGCTTTGGACAGCGAGCCTCTTTGTCGGAGGCGTCGGCCGATCTCGCTGTTAATACAGCGAAAAAACAGCGAAGCTATCGACGTCTGCCGCGGCAATCCTCGGTTTCTCACGACTGAGGGACGACCATAACAGCGAGAAAGCCGGCTGATATTCGCTGATATTCGCTGATAACGGGCCCGCTTCGTCCCGTTTTCTGCATGTGCAATGACATTCGATCAATTTCCGTTCGCTAGGACCAGCATCCGACAGTACCACGCAATTATGGCTATTTCCGCATTGAAGCCGACCGCATTCAACTTCCCTGGCCAGATCCTCCGACGCTTCTCCCGCTAGTGGTACAAATCATCCGCTTCGTACCCGGTTCGGACCGCGCCTCTCGACCCAAAGCGGCCACTCAGCTTTCGCGACGGGAACGGTTCTTCCTGCCCCATTTCGACCATTGGCCGACGCCCAGCAGGAGATCTAAGTAGGCGGAAATCGGGCATTTATATACTTGACAAAAGCACAGTAGGCGACCATATTCAGGGGAGCAACGGAGCTGCCCGCTATGTCCTTCGCGGAACTACAAAATCCGATCTTCACCGACGAAAACGCCGCTCGCGAAGCGCTTGAGGCGTGCCGCTGGCCGGACGGTCCGATCTGCCCGCATTGCGGAGCCTTTGACCGGATCGTTCTGATTGGTGGCGAGAAGCATTCCCATCGCCCCGGCCTCTACTATTGCAACGGGTGCAAAGGACAATTCACCGTCACGGTCGGCAGCGTTTTCGAGCGTTCAAAGGTTCCTCTCACCAAGTGGTGGCTCGCTACCTTCCTGCTTGGCTCGTCGAAGAAAGGCATGAGCAGCCACCAGCTGCATCGCATGCTCGGCGTCACCTACAAGACTGCATGGTTCATGACCCATCGCATCCGCGAAGCGATGCGCGAGGGCCACCTCGGAGCCGCTCGGCGGAGAAGGTAAGTTCGTAGAGAGCGATGAGACCTATACGGGCGGAAAAGCGAAGAACCGCGCCTATAAGGCTCCTCCGCCGAAGGAGCCCGTATTGGCGCTTGTCGAGCGCGGCGGCAAGGTTCGCAGCTATCATATCCCGGAAGTCACCGCCACGACATTGAAGCCGATCATTGTCGACGCGATCGCCAAGGACTCCCATTTTAGAACCGACGAGAGCGGCGTCTATTGGAAGATCGGCGAGGAATTCGCCAGCCATAAGACGGTCGTTCACTCAATCGGCGAATACGTCCGTGGCGACGCGCACACCAATACTGTCGAGGGTTACTTCTCGATCTTCAAACGCGGCATCTATGGCGTCTATCACCATGTGAGCCAGGAACATTTGAAGCGCTATCTCTGCGAGTTTGACTTCCGCTACAACTATCGCGTGGCGCTCGGGTTCACCGACAAGCAACGCACCGACGCCATTATGCGCGGTATCGCCGGCAAGCGCGTCACCTATCGGCGGACTCGTAGCCAAGGCGAAGAAGCCGGAGCCGCCTGAGCCGCGCTGGCCGGACGGCTCGCCCTACGTTAAACCAATTCAACTCTCCCTCCGATTGGGACATTTTCTTGACGGGGAGAGCGATGTGTGACTTATGTGGTGGGGATTCTGAACGAGGCAACTCGGCCCGAGGAAACCGATGCCCCGCCCATACCGGCCCCTTGCGCTAGCGAATTATCTCATATGCTGGTACGGCTATGAGGACGGGATAGACCATATGAAGCTTCAAAAGCTGGTCTATTTAGCGCATGGATGGTGGCTTGCGTATCACGATGATCTCGTTGTGACTGAACGACCGCAGGTCTGGCGGTACGGTCCGGTGTTCCCAAGCATGTATCGCGCTCTAAGCGGGTCTGGAGAACGGCCGATCCGTGCGGCGGCTCCGGATTTTTGGACAGCGCGATAAGCTAAGGCTGAGCGGTCCAAAAAGGGGGCGTGATAAGTGGGCGTAAAGAGGAAGCAGCACAGCGCGGAGTTCAAAGCGCGGGTGGCGATGACGGCGCTTTCGGGGGAGAAGACCCTGGCGGAGCTGTCGGCGGAGTTTAGGGTTCATCCGACGATGATCAGCAACTGGAAGCAGGAGCTGGTGAAGCGTGCAGCGGAGCTGTTTGGGCGCGGCAGCAAGGCGCCGGCGGCCGAAGATGCGCAGAAGGTGATCGACGATCTGCACCGCAAGATCGGTCAGCTGCAGGTCGAGTGCGATTTTCTTGCCGGGCAGCCCGCCATCTCCCGAGCGCTGAGAGGCGGGCGATGATTGCGCCGGAAGCGGGGCTGTCCGTAAGCCGGCAATGCGCACTGCTCGGGGTTGCGCGCAGCAGCTTCTATTACCGGCCTCCGCCGGAATCTGCCGAGGAACTCGAGCTTCTGAAGCGGGTCGACCGGATTTTCACCAGCCATCCGGTCTACGGCAACCGCCGGCTCCGGGTGGCGCTCTTGCGAGAGGGGATCTCGGTTGGCCGCCGGCGCGTCCGGCGGCTGATGAGAAAGCTCGGGCTGTGGGCGGTCCGGCCCAAGCGGAACACCAGCAAACCGCATCCCGGGCACAAGGTCTATCCGTACCTTCTGCGCGGCAAGACGATCGACCAGGCGAACCAGAGCCTGCCCTCGCGACAGCGGGGGTGTGGGCCGCTGACATAACCTACATACCGATGCAGCAAGGGTTTTTGTACCTGGTCGCGATCATCGACTGGGCGACCCGACGAGTGCTGTCCTGGCGGCTGTCGAACACGCTCACGGCGGGGTTCTGTGTCGAGGCGCTGAGCGAGGCCCTCGCCCGGTTCGGCAAGCCCGACGTCTTCAATACCGATCAGGGCGCGCAATTCACCAGTGACGAGTTCACCAATATGCTGCGGGATCGCCGGATCGAGATCAGCATGGACGGACGCGGGCGCTGCCACGACAACATCTTCGTCGAGCGCTTGTGGTGGACCGTGAAGCACGAATGGGTCTACCTGCGTCCAGCGGCCAATGGAATCGAACAAAAGCGCAGCCTTGGCGAGTTCTTCGACTGGTATAATCTGCGACGTCCGCATCAGGCGCTCGGCTGGCGAACACCGGACGAGGCTTACCTCGGCCAATCGACAGCGGCGACAGCACTGGCCGCCTGACGCCATGGCAAGGAGGTGCCGTGAATTTGTGGACAGTCGGCTGCGCCGATCCCCGCCTGACCGCGCCAGCGCGGTCCCCTATGGACAAGCCGGGGAAAACGCTACGCGTTTCCCCCACCTTGCCCACAGGTCGGCGGCTGCCCACAAGCTTCACAGCACCCCGCAACAAGACAGGATGAATTTGATTTCGGGGAAAGGTGAAACCACCAGCCGGCTACCGGCCTTTAGCTTATTCCTCCCCGGAAGCTGTCCAAACTACCGGGACCGTCGCACCGTTTCCCGCAACGGGAGACCCCATTTGGATCGCCGCCTGACATCGATGACGATGATCATGACGTAACGGGGTTGATGGATTGGGTCTGGAGTTGGTACGGCGGATATACTGCCATCCGCCTTTCTGACATGACGCATCAGCCCGGAACGCCATGGCGCGTAATGGCGGAGCGCCATCGGTTTCAGGCGCCGCCCAATCTCGAAATACCAGATGATATTACAAAGCAATATTTTCTTGAAGTTGAGGCGCGCAAACAAGGAATTGATGAGCCTCAAAGGTGATGTCATCAGGCGGGGCTAATCCCCCCGCGCCGCCATGGGATGAACAAGGCCGCACTCAGCTTTCTGAGAATCCTAGCGGCGAGGCAGAGAGAGAATATTTCAAATCTGACGAAGAAAAAGAAGTGACCGACTCTACAATTTATCCTATCAACAGGATATTCAACAACGGAAAAAATACGCAATCCGATCATATCGGATAACTCTAATATGGGTCATATTTCTGATATCAGTAAGTGTATCGCAACTCGCATTGAAGGGAATTGCGGGAAGGGGTCTAGAACAAGCTGAATTTATCACTGTTGTTACGACAACAACTGGATCGGTATTTGGGTTCTGGTGGCTTGTGGGCAGCTACCTCTTTCCGTCACAGCGAGGGCGGCCATCGGTCCCGTCGCGACCCCCCAGATCCGAACGGTGATGATGATCTAACTAATTCCGCGTCTTCCCCTTGTGAACGCGCCCCTTTGATGCGGGGCGCTCCTTCGTCTTCGGGCGGACGCCGAGCGGTTGATGCGGCTTATGAGGTGTCTCGGCGAGACGCTTCATTAAGCGCTTCGCCTGTTCCATCGCGGCGGCTTCATTAGGTTCGGTCGTATCCGGTAGCGTTGCTGCCGGAGGCTTCGTAGGCTTCCGCATGCCCGCAGGCTACTCGCGATCGGCCCAAAATGGAACAGTCACCACGATACAGACCGGAGTACCTACAAGCCTTTGGGCTGCTCGAAATCGAGTGGAACCGACTTGAAGGTGTGCTTTTTGACCTCTTTTATCAACTTTGTGGCGCCCGGTTCGATAAAGCGCACGCAATCTTCTTCTCTCTTCAGATGCACCGTGCTCGTCGAGAAATGGTCGAAGAGGTTGCGCTATATGCGCTCGCTGACAAGCCAACCTTACGAAAACAATTCGGCGCACTTATGAGACGGCTTCGTAATGCAGCCGCCAAGAGAAACGAAATCGTACACACAATATGGGAATGGAACGGGGGAGAACCCTGGCCCTTTCTGCCATCAAACTCTGGGTTACTTTTGGAAGATCCGATGCCGGAATTGAAGTCACGTACAGCGACGATCACCGCTCTTTACGGCGATTTGACGGCTTTTCGATACCGCCTCCCGCAACGGCGATCATTGCATCAAAAATCCCCGATACCAACTCGGGCTCATCGGGCGGCATTGGAGGGTAAACGTCTCCCAAAAACTCGCGCGCGAAGGCGATCCCCGCCTCAATCATAGCGGGAGTCGCCCTAGCGCCGGCCTGTCGGCTGGCATCTTGCCTCTTGTTATAAACTTTTGTCACGTATATAAATGCCGG
>CAVOHI010000007.1:0-147641 GCA_963695605.1 uncultured Alphaproteobacteria bacterium
GCTGCGTCTCGGGGTTGAAGCGAATGACCTGAACCTTGACGTTCTGCCCGATATTCAGGGCCTCGGAGGGGTGATTGATGCGCCGCCAGGCGATGTCGGTGACGTGCAGCAACCCGTCGACGCCGCCGAGATCGACGAAAGCGCCGTAATCGGTGATGTTCTTGACGACGCCGTTGAGGATCTGCCCCTCTTTGAGGCTGGCGACGAGTTCGGAGCGCTGCTCGGCGCGGCTCTCTTCGAGCACGGCGCGGCGCGACACGACGATATTGCCCCGCGAGCGGTCCATCTTGAGGATCTGAAAGGGCTGCGGCGACCCGAGCAGCGGAGTGATGTCGCGCACCGGCCGGATGTCGACCTGGCTGCCGGGCAGAAACGCGACGGCGCCGTTGAGGTCGACGGTAAACCCGCCCTTGACGCGGCCAAAAATCGTCCCGGTGACCCGATCGTTCGTCTGAAAGCTCTTCTCGAGCTGGGTCCAGGCCTCCTCGCGCCGCGCCTTCTCGCGCGACAGTTGGGCCTCCCCGTTCTTGTCCTCCATCCGCTCGAGATACACCTCGACGGTGTCGCCGACATGGATCTCGGGTTGGGCGCCTCCGGCGGCGAACTCCTTCAACGGGACGCGGCCCTCCGATTTGAGGCCGACATCTATCAGCACGGCGTCGTTCTCGACCGAAATGACCCGGCCCTTGACGACGGTCCCTTCGAGACTGGCGACGACACCGAGCAATTCATCAAGGAGCGCGGCAAAGCTCTCTTTTGCAGGCGCCTCCCGGGTTTGTAATTCTACTGCTGCCATTCCTTCTCCTCTAGCGCACGCGCGACCAGCGCACAGACGCGCTCGAACACCACATCGGCGTCGAGCGTTGTCGTGTCGATGATGTGAGCGTCGTGGGCCGCCTTTAGCGGGGCCACCCGGCGCCCGCTGTCGCGCGCGTCGCGTTCATTAAGATCTTGCAAGACATTCTCGTATATAGCGGGGGTGCCCTGCTCACGCAACTCCTTGACCCGGCGGTTGGCGCGCGCCTCGGTGCTGGCGGTGATGAAGAGCTTAACATCCGCTCCCGGGCATACGACTGTGCCGATGTCGCGACCGTCGAGAACCGCGCCGCGCGCCGATGCCGGAGGGTGCGCGGCAAAGTCTCGTTGCAGCCCGAGCAAGGTGCGGCGGACTTCCGGGATCGCGGCGACCGCCGAGGCCGCCGCCGCGACCGCATCGGCACGCAGCATCGGGTCGGCGAGCAGCTGCGGATCGACGCGCCGCGCGGCCGTTGCCGCTGTCACCGGATCGCTGGGGTCGCCATTCTCGTCGAGTACCAGGCGCGCCGTCGCACGATAGAGCGCGCCGGTGTCGAGATGGGCCAAGCCGAAACGCTCGGCGAGACGGTGCGCGAGCGTCCCCTTGCCCGAAGCCGCCGGACCGTCGATCGCGACGACAAAGACCTTGCCCTCTGGTTCCGCCCCCACCCTAACCCTCCCCCGCGGGCGGGGGAGGGAATGGGAGGGGCTCGATCGCCGCACCCAGTGCAGTCATCAGCTCGACGAAGCCGGGGAAGCTCGTGGCGATCGGCGTCACATCGTCGATCCGCACCGGCTCTTTGGCAGCCAGCCCGAGGACGAGAAACGCCATTGCAATCCGATGATCGAGTTGCGTCTCGATCAGGCCGCCGCCCTCGGGCGGGCCGCCGGCGCCGTCGACAATCAAGTCGTCGCCGTCGACCGCGACATGCACGCCGCAGCCCACAAGCCCGGCGGCGATCGCCGCGAGGCGGTCGCTTTCCTTGACGCGCAGCTCGGCGAGGCCTCGCATCACCGTGCGCCCGCGGGCGCAGGCCGCGGCGACGGCGAGGATCGGATACTCGTCGATCATCCGCGGCGCCCGCTCGGCGGGTATTTCGGCGCCGGTAAGGGTGCCGGCCCGGGCACGAATGTCCGCTACCGGCTCGCCGCCCTCCTCGCGGCGGTTCCGCAGCGCGATATCGGCGCCCATCTCGGAGAGGCATTCGAGAAGACCGCTGCGCAGCGGGTTGATCCCAACGCCTTCGACCGTCACGTCGGAGCCCGGCACGATCAGCGCCGCGACGAGCGGAAAAGCAGCCGAAGACGGGTCGCCCGGCACGATGATCGGGGCGGCCGTCATTTCCGGAAAACCTTGGACCGTGACCCTGAGTCCGCCGCCTTCCTCAGGCTCTGTCGAGACCGCCGCCCCGAAATGGCGCAGCATTCGCTCAGTGTGATCGCGGGTCGGCTGGCGCTCGATCACGGTGGTTGCCCCCGGCGTGTTGAGCCCGGCGAGCAAGACCGCGGATTTGACCTGGGCCGAGGGTACCGGCAGAGGATAGACGATTGGGATCGGATCGACGGCGCCGCCGACCGCGAGCGGCAGCCGGCCGCCTTCGCGGGCGACGAAGCGCGCCCCGAAGCGGCTCAGCGGCTCGACGACACGGCCCATCGGCCGGCGCCTCAGCGACGCATCGCCGGTGAGGAAGGCGGTGATGGGGTGCGTCGCCACTATGCCGAGGAGGAGCCGCGCCGCGGTTCCGGAATTGCCCAGATCGAGCAGGTCTTCGGGCTCGGCAAGCGCGCCCACGCCGATGCCGTCGACGGTCCATCGGCTGTTCCCGCTCCGCGTGATGCTCGCCCCGAGCGCATTCAACGCTGCGGCCGTCGCGAGCACGTCCTCGCCTTCGAGCAGGCCAGTGATTTCGGTCCTGCCGATCGCCAGCGCGCCGAGCATCAGCGCGCGATGCGAGATCGATTTGTCGCCGGGAACGCGGATCGCGCCGGCGAGCGGGCCGCCGCGCCGTGCAACGGTTGGGGAGGCGGGGTGAGCCATGGCGGAACGAATGCCTCGCAATGCAGAAAAATGCGGTTGCGGCCGCGCCGTCCGCAGCCCATATCGGGTGCCCGCACGGCGCGGCTTCTTTAATCTACTTTCGTAACTTTGCTTTTGACAGCGTGGGCACCCTGTGGCAATGCCGCGCCGGCGAGACTTTACTGAACTTCAGTGGGAGCGAATGGTGGCCAAACCCGAATGGGGGTCCAAGCGGATTTGTCCGAGTTGCGGCGCGCGCTACTATGATTTGCTGCGCGAGCCGGTGATCTGTCCGAAATGCGCGACGCCGTTCGATGCCGAGGCGTTCCTCAAATCACGCCGCACTCGTCCAGCCCCGCCGGTCGAGAAGGAGCTGGAGCCGGTCGGCGCCGACGAAATCGATGCCGAGGTTGAAACTGAGGAGGAGGCGGAAGCCGCCGAGGAGGAAGAGGATGCGGTGCCTTTGGAAGAATCCGAGGAGGAGGATGAGGAACTTCTCGAAGACGCCTCCGAACTCGGCGAGGACGAGGACGACATGGCCGAGGTCATCGAGAACGTCGAGGAAGAGGAACACTGAGCCGCATATTTTTTCCCCTTGCCGCGCTGCCGCACTATTCCTAATGTCGGCCGACAAACCCGTGGGGCCATAGCTCAGCTGGGAGAGCGCTACAATGGCATTGTAGAGGTCACCGGTTCGATCCCGGTTGGCTCCACCAAGGAAATAAAGGGCTTAGCTAATAGATGGCTAAGCCCTCTCGATTCTACGTGACCCCGGGGCTCGTCCGTCCAATCCGCCACGGTCGAAGGAGAGCAGCCGCTGGGTTCGACCGGCAGCAACGGGGGTTAATAATTGCGCCGTCGCTGTCCTCGGCGCTCGCGGCGAATTTCAATAAATGCCGAGATGCTGGTGTAGGTCGACGCTGCTGCGCCTTAGCTCGGCGGCCGAGGCCTCGACCGCCACCCGCCCGCTGTTCAGAATGACGATGTCGTCGGCGACGTCGAACACCAGCTTCGCATTCTGCTCGACCAGCACGATCGACAGCCCCTGCTGCTTCAAACGGCGGATCGTCGCCATGACCTCGGCGACAATCTGCGGCGCGAGCCCTTCCGACGGCTCGTCCATCAACAAAACCCGCGGGTTGGAAACGAGGGCGCGGGCGATCGCCAGCATCTGTTGCTCGCCGCCCGATAGGGTGCCGGCAAATTGGTCGCGCCGCTCGCGCAATCGCGGAAAGGCGGCTAAGGCCGAGTCGATCGTCCACAACAGGGGCATGCCGCGCCGCGGCTTGCGAGCGGCGACGGCGAGGTTCTCTCGCACGCTCAGGCTGCGGAAGATCCGGCGGCCCTGCGGTACCAGCGCCGCCCCCTGGGCAGCGATCTCCTCGGGCGACCGTCCCTCTACCCTCGTGCCGCAGATCTCCACCGTGCCGCGGCGTGGCGGCAGCAACCCGACGGCCACGTTCATGCTCGTCGTTTTGCCTGCACCATTGCGGCCCAGGAGGCCGAGCAGGCGGCCCTCGCCGCACCGGAACGACACGCGATGCAGCACGTGGCTGTCGCCGTAATAAGCGTCGACTTCGGCCAGCAGCAGCGCGTCACTCGCCAAGGTAGATCTCCTTGGTGCGTGGGTGCGCCACCACCTCACTGCGGGTGCCTTCGACCTCGACCTTGCCGAAATGCAGAACCGTGATGCGCTCCGCGAAATCCAGCGCGACATCCATGTCGTGCTCGATCATCACGATTGTCACTTCGCGCGGGATCGCGGCCAGCAACAGCTGCACGTCGCGCCGCTCGTCACTCGACAGGCCGGCGAACGGCTCGTCGAGCAGCAGCACCTTCGGGTTCTGCGCCAGCGCCATCGCGATTTCGACCCGGCGCCGTTCGCCATAGGCGGTCTGCGCCAGCGGCCGTTCGGCGAGGTGATCGAGCCCGACCCGTGACAGCGTCTGCCGCGCGGCCGCGAGCAGCGCCGACTGGCGGTCAAGCCGCACCAGCGGGTTCCACCGCAATGGGGACAGGCCGAGCAGCGACAGCGTAACGTTGCGCAGTAGGGTCTCAACGGGGAACAGGGTGATGATCTGGTAGGTGCGCGCCAGTCCGAGATGCGCACGGCGTCGGCTTGGAACCCGCGTGATGTCGTGCTCGAACAACCGGATGGAGCCGGCATCGACGGGCAACTCACCGGTAATCAAGTTGAACAGCGTGGTCTTGCCGGCACCGTTCGGACCGATGATCAAGCGCCGCTCGCCCGGCTCCACCGATAGACTGACATCGGCGCTGACGCGGAGCCCGCCGAACGCCTTTTCCAGGCCACGCAGTTCCAGCGCATTCACAGCGCGCTGTCCGGCCGCGGTGTTGCCGCGCCGCTCGCCTCAGTGACCTGCGGCCGTAATTTCGCCAGAAACCAGCGGGCCAGCCGCCCCGAGCCCGGTACTATCCCCTCAGGCATGAAGATCACGATCGCGACGAAGATCGCACCCAACACAAAATTCCAGCGCGCGATATAGGCGCTCGCGACGTCCTTCATGACCACGACGAGCGCGGCGCCGACGATCGGGCCGAGCAGAGTTCCGGTGCCGCCCGATATCACCATCAGCAACGCCTCGGCAGAGGCCCCGAGGGCCACCGCCTGCGGGCTGATGAACTGGTTGTAGTACAGGAAGAGCATGCCGGCGACGCCGCTCCACAGGCCGGAAAAAAGGAACGCCAGAAAACGAACCAGCCAGATGTGGTAGCCGAGGGCAGTCATCCGCCGCGGCTGGTCACGGGTGCCCCGAAGGCTGGCGCCGAACGGCGATGCCGCAAAGATCGCGATCGCCGTCATCGCGACGAGGAAGACGATCAGCGTCGCCCAATAAAAATCGGGAGCGGCGCTCAAGGAGAACCCGAACGGGCTCGGTCGCGTGCCGATTGCGACACCGTTGTCGCCGTTGGTGATGCTGATCCAGCGATAGGCCACGCCCCAGACGATCTGGCCGATTGCCACTGTGATCATCACGAAGCCAAGGCCGGTGCCGCGCAGCGCCAGTACCGCAAAGCCAGCGGCGGCGACGAGCGTTGCGGCGAGCGAAGCGATGATCGCGACAAAATGGTTGGCGCCGTGGTTGATCGTCAGCGCACCGGCATACGCGGCAATGCCGAACAGGCCGGCGTGGCCGAGCGAGACAAGACCGGCATAGCCGACTAGCACGTTGAGCCCCAGCGCAAAGATCGCATAAAGCAGGATCTGGGAGGCGATGTTGACGTAGTAGGTGTTGCCGACCCACAGCGGCAGCGTCGCCAGCGCGCCCAGCGCAAGGGCGCGCGCCAGCTGCTTCACGGCGCCACCCGGCCGAACAGACCCTGCGGGCGCAGCACCAGGATGACCAGCATCGGCAGGAACAGCACGACATAGGCGAGTTCCGGAAACATCGCCTGGCCGAAATTGTAGAGAAATCCGACGATAAAGCTCCCAACGAACGAGCCGAAGAGACTGCCGGAGCCGCCAAGGATCACGACGACGAGGGAGAGGGGCAGCATGTCCTGGTCGAGCCCGGGATAGACCGACAGGATCGGGCCGCCGATCACCCCGGCAAAGCCGGCAAGACCCGCGCCGAGCGAGAACACGATCGTGAACAGCCGCGACACGCGGATGCCGACCACCCGCGCGATCGCCGGGTCATCGACGCCGGCACGGATCATTGCACCGAGCCGGGTCTTGTCGAGCAGCCCCCAGAGCGCGGCAGCAAAAACGACCGCGATGATAATCACGCCGAGCCGATAGGTCGGGAAAGCAAAGCCGGCGATGCGGCTCGCGCCGCGCAACTCGGGGGGCGTGGCGATCGAGATCGGATCGCCGCCCCAGCCCAACAGGCAGACATCGGCGATCATGAACGACAGGCCCAAGGTGACCAGCACCTGCGCCAACTCGGCCCCGGGCAGCCGGCGCAACAGCAGCCGCTCGACCAATCCGCCGAACGCCGCCACCCCAAGTCCAGCAAGGATCGCCGCCGGCCAGAATCCGAGACCCCAGGAAATCAGGCTAACCGCGAAATAAGCGCCGAGCATGAACAGCGAGCCGTGCGTCAGATTGGGGATCCGCATCAGCCCGAAAATCAATGAGAAGCCGGCAGACAACAAAAATAGCAGACTGCCAAAGGCAATGCTATTTATGGCCAATATAGACCACAGGTTCATCGTTGTATCGGTTCAACTTTTTAATGGCGGATAATCCCGCGAATAAACCGGCTGGGAGAGGAACGACTTTTCGTCATAAGTCCAGAACTGGCTCACGTCAGGGTAGGCCTTGACGATGGTGTTGATCAGCTTATCGCCTTTCCGCTCGCATCGGCGGATGAAGATGTTGCCGATAACATTGCCGAAACGATCGAAATGAAAAGCTCCACGCGGCGAGTCGCTGAGCGCGACCGCCCGCAACGCCCTCATGAACGCTTCCTTGTCGTCGGTACCACCGCCGGTCTGGTTTAGCGCTGCCTCGGCCACCATTCCGTTGATATAGAGGCAAGCGGCGGCGATGCCGGGCACGTTTCCGGTATCTCGGCCCATCCCCTCGACGAATTTTTGGTTCGCAGGCGAGTTCGAACTCCGCGCTGTAGGGCGAGGCTGATATTAGTCCCACCGACTTCATCGCCGAAGGTCCGCAGCAGCGAGTCGTCGGCCATCCCCTCGCCGCCGAGCAGCGGGAGGGTCAGCCCGGCCGCGCGATATTGCTGCATGAATTTGAGCGGGTTGGCGCCCGCGAAGCCTGCGACGACGGCATCAGCGCCTCCGACCTGCGCGAGATAGGGCGTGTAGTCGGGGGTGACGAGCGGCGGCCATAGTTTCGGCCTTTACCCGCCCGCCGGCATCTTCGAACACCCGCTGAAAGCCGCCCATCTGCTCGTAGCCGAAAGCAAAATCGTCCGACACGGTGATCGCGGTCTTGTATTTGAGGTCCTTGGCCGCGTAGTCCGCCAGCGGATGCATCGCTTGCGCCGAGGTGGCGGAGGCGCGGACGAAGTAGGGGTTGGGCCGTCGCTGGGTCATGTCCTCGGCCGCTGCGAGCCCCAGCAGCGGGATCTTTTGCCCAGCGACGTAGTCGCTGATCGCGAGCAGCTCGAACGCCGCCAGTGGACCGAAAATCATGTCGACCCTGTCACGCTCGATCAGCTCCTGTGCCTTTGTCTTGGCGCCGGCGGGGTTGCCGCCAGTGTCGGCGATGACCAGCTCGGCCTTGCGGCCGGCGAGCGTATGTTCGCGGTCCTTCAGGAACAGCACGGTGCCCTGCTCCATCTGGATGCCGGCCGAGGCGAGCGGTCCGGTCTTGATCGTCAGAAGCCCGATTCTTGATCGGGTTGGTCTCGGCGATCGCCGGCAGCGGCAGGCTTGCCGCCAGGGCCGAACCCGCCGCGCCGCCGAGCAACGTCCGTCGCGTAAGCCGTCTCGTCATCTCGCCCTCCTCCCTGCTTATCGGCCGGCGACAGCCTGTCGCCGGCCGTCCTGTCCTATTGTGCCCGCTCCTATTGTGCTCGCCCGCGACAGCGGAAGTCTCAGCTTTTCAATGGCGGGTAATCGCGGGAATAGACCGGCTGCGCGAGAAACCATTTCTCGTCATAGGTCCAGAATTGGCCGACGTCGTTGTAGGTCTTGATCGTCGTATTGACGAGCTTGTCGCGCTTCCGCTCGCACTGGCGGATGAAAATGTTGCCGACGACATTGCCGAGATGATCGAAATGGAACGGGCCGCGCGGCGTATCGGTCAATGCCACCTCGCGCAGCGCTTTGATCAGCGCATCCCTGTCGTCGGCCTTGCCGCCGGTTTTTTGCAGTGCAGCATCGGCCACCATGCCGTTGATATAGAGCCCCGCGGCATAGAGGCCCGGCAGATTTTCGTAGTCGCGCAGCATGCCGGCGACGAATTTCTGGTTGCTCGGCGTATCGAGATCGGCGGTATAGGGCGAGGCGCTGATCATGCCGATCGCCTCGTCGCCGAAACTCTTCAACAGCGCGTCATCTCCCGCCGTCTCGCCGCCAATGACCGGCAAGGTCAAACCGGCGTCCTTGTACTGCTTCATGAATTTGAGCGGATTTGAGCCGGCGAACCCCTGCACGATCACATCGACGCCGCTCAGCTGCGCGAGATAGGGTGTGTAGTCGGGGGTTACGATCGGCGGCCACAGCTTGGCCTTGACCCGGCCGCCGGCGTCCTCGAAGACGCGCTGAAACCCGCCCATCTGCTCATAGCCGAAGGCAAAATCCTCAACGATCGTTATCGCGGTGTTGTATTTGAGCTCCTTGGCGGCGTAATCGCCGAGCGGCTGCATCGCCTGTGCCGCCGTCGCCGAGGCGCGGACGAAATACGGATTGGGCTTTCGCTGCGTCATGTCCTCGGCGGCGGCCAGGCTGAGGATCGGCACCTTCTTGCTGGCGACGTAGTCGCTGATGGCGAGCAGCTCGAATGCCGCCAACGGACCGAAAATCATGTCGACATTGTCTCGCTCGATCAGCTCCTGTGCCTTGGTCTTGGCGCCGGCCGGGTTGCCGCCGGTGTCGGCGACGACCAGCTCCGTGGCGCGGCCGGCGAGCTTATCGCCGCTGTCCTTGAGGAACAGCCTCGTGCCCTGCTCCATCTGGATGCCGCCTTGCGCCAGCGGGCCGGTCTTGACCGTCAGCAGCCCGATTTTGATCGGCCTTCCCTGTGCGAGCGCGGGCATCGGCAGGTTCGCGACAAGTGCCGCTGCTGCGGTGCCGCCAAGGAGTTTGCGTCGTCCCACTCTTAGTGTCATAGCGTCCTCCGCTGTTCATCTGCAATCGCCGCACTGGCCCTCTGGCGAGCGCGATTAATCGCGTACGCAAATGCTGTCCAGGTAATCTCACGCACAACCCCGGATGGGAAACGGCTGACGAGCTCGCATCCGCACGACGCCGTATTTGATCCGAGCGGCCGGTTTCTCGCCGTGCCCGACTTGGGGTTCGACCGGATCTTCGTGTTTCGCCTCGATGTGGCAAGCGGGAAACTGACGCCTAACGATCCGCCCTTCGTCAAGACGCGCCCAGGGGCCGGCCCCAGCGTCGCTGGCTGAGCCGGTAGAGGGTGTGCGTATTACAAAAGGATATGAGAGATGATAAACCGGACTCGTTCAAGCAGTATTGGATCCGTCAATATCCGGGTTTTTAGAGCTCTGTCGCCATTGAGCCAATGGTCAGCTTATATCGTCACCCGTAAAGAAAATCACGAAGGGGTGCCAAATATTGCCCGAAGAACTTTACATGAAGCCGGGCACTGGCACGTCCCGCTCGCGAATGTTGAGCTCTGCTCGCCTATTCGATGACGATCCTCGGCGGCACGCGTCGCTCGGCACCCGTGCCGGCGACCTTTTCCCAGATGCGGGCGGCCATTTGCCGGAAGACGAGGGCGTGCGGGTTGTCGGGGTCGGCAATGGTGATCGGGGTGCCGCCGTCGGAGGTTTCGCGGATCTTGAGGTCGAGCGGCACCTCGCCGAGAAATTCGGTGCCGAGGCGCTCGGCTTCCTGGCGGGCGCCGCCATGCGAGAAGATCTCGCTGCGGCCGCCGCAATGCGGGCACAGGAAATAGCTCATGTTCTCGACGATGCCGAGCACCGGCACCTCGACCTGCTTGAACATGTTGAGCCCCTTGCGGGCGTCCGAGCAGCGCGATGTCCTGCGGCGTCGAGACGATGACCGCGCCGGCGAGCGGCACCTGCTGCGCCATCGTCAATTGCGCGTCGCCGGTGCCGGGCGGCATGTCGGCGATCATGATGTCGAGCTCGCCCCACTCGACCTCGCGCAGCATCTGCTGCAAGGCGCTCATGACCATCGGCCCGCGCCAGATCATCGGCGTGTCCTCGGGCACGAGAAACCCCATCGACATGCATTTGAGCCCGTAATTCTCCATCGGGATCAATGTCTTCCCGTCGCGCGAGCGGGGCCGGCCGGAGATCCCCAGCATGCGCGGCATCGAGGGTCCGTAGATGTCGGCATCGAGAACCCCGACGCGCAGCCCGTTGGCCCGCAAGCCCAGCGCCAGATTGGCCGCCACGGTCGATTTGCCGACGCCTCCCTTACCGGACGCTACTGCGACGATCGCACCGACCCCGGGCACGGCCCCGCGTGCCGTGCGGACACCCGCCGGCCCTCCAGCGGCCCCTGGCGGTGGCGGGGGACGCGCGGCCCCGCGGCGGCGCCTGCGCCGTCAGCACCGCGGTCACCGAAAGCACGCCTGGCAGCGCTTCGACGGCCTTCTCGGCTGTCTCCCTCAGCGGTTCGAGACGGGGGCCGCGTTCGCTCTCGACCTCGATCGCGAATGCGACATTGCCGTCGCGAATGACGAGGCCCGATACCATACCGAGCGAGACGATGTCGGCGCCCTTCTCGGGATCGGCGACGTGGCCCAGCGCGTCGAGGATTTGTCGTTCGGTGACGGCACTCATTTCACTCTCCTCGCCCGGCGGGCCGGAAGATCACGGGCGATCGATCGCGGCGCTTGGTTCGGAGCGCCGGATGAGGCAGACTGGCCATCGAGTAAGCCGGTGGCCGGTACACGAGAGGACGCAGTCCGTTCACCGTGACCGGCCGTGAGCGCCGCCGGATATGCGGGATTTGGGACCGGCGACCCGACTTGACAACACCCGCATGTGCTCTCTATCGGGTCGCGTCTCGCGCGTCGCAACCAAAGGGGATCCGCTCGGTCGAAAGCGGCTCAAAGCTTTCCCCGGGAGGATCTGCCCGGGGCGATCCTCCCCGGGGCGACATTCCCAAAGGCGGCATCGCGGAAAGGTTCAGGTTCGATGTTCTGGAAAAGTCAGGGCGGTGGCGGTGGGCCATGGGGTAGCGGGCCACGCGGCGGCGGCCCCTGGGGCGGCAACCGCGGCAGCGGCGGCGGACCGAGCCCGCGTGGGCGGGGCCCGCAGCCTCCCGACTTCGAGGAGCTGTTGCGGCGCGGCCAGGACCGCTTTCGACGCGTGTTGCCGGGAGGGTTTGGAACAGGCACCGGGATCGCCATCGTCGTATTAGGCATCCTCGTCATCTGGTTGGCGAGCGGGTTCTACCGCGTTCTGCCAGACGAGGTCGGGGTCGTTCTACGCTTTGGCGCCTATAATCGGACGACGCAGCCGGGCCTGAACTATCACCTGCCCAGCCCGATCGAGAAGGTCCTGACGCCGAGCGTGACCCGCGTCAATCGGACCGAAATCGGCTATCGCAACGCCGAGGGCCCGGGCCGCGGCCAGGTCACCCGGCAAGTGCCCGAAGAGGCGCTGATGCTGACCGGCGACGAGAACATCGTCGACATCAATTTCACCGTTTTTTGGGTCATCAAGGACGCCCGAGCTTATCTCTTTAACATCCGGGATCCCGAGGCGACGGTCAAATCCGCCGCCGAGAGCGCCATGCGCGAAGTGGTCGGCGAGACGCCGATCGCCCAGGCGCTGTCGGAGGGCCGCGGCAAGATCGAAACCGATACGCAAACCCTGCTGCAAGGGATCCTCAACGTCTATAACGCAGGAATCGAGCTCACCCAGATGCAGCTGCTCAAGGTCGATCCTCCGGCTCCGGTCATCGATGCGTTCCGCGACGTTCAGCGCGCACTCGCCGACCGCGAGCGGCTGCGCAACGAAGCAGAATCCTATCGCAACGACATCATCCCGCGGGCGCGCGGCGATGCGGTACGGATCAAGCAGGAGGCGGAAGCCTACCGGCAGGAGATCACGGCTCGCGCGCAAGGCGATGCCGATCGTTTCCTCTCGGTCTACAAGGCCTTCAAGGTTTCTCAGGATGTCACACAGCAGCGCCTCTACCTGGAGACGATGGAAGAGATCTTGAAGAACAGCAACAAGGTGATCATCGACAAATCCGCCCAGGGCGGGAACGGGGTCCTCCCCTATCTGCCGCTCCCGGCCCTCGGTACCGGGACGGCTAATGTGGCGCCGCCGGGAGGCACTCCGGGGAACGGCTCGGCAGCGGGCGGGCCGTCCTCCGGCGGGGCGCAGTCGCCACCGGCTGCCGTGCCACCGCTGCGGCGGCAGTGAGGAGGGGATCGTGAACCGTCGTATCCTCGCCGTCGCCGCCGTCGTGCTAATCGTCGCCGGCGTTTTTGCAATGAGCTCGCTGTTCATCGTCGACCAGACCGAGGAGGCGCTCGTTCTGCAACTGGGCCAGCCGCGACGGGTCATTCGCGAGCCGGGATTGAAGGTGAAGCGGCCGTTCATTGAAAACGTCATTTTCTATGAGAACCGGCTGCTCGATTTCGAGCCCCCGCCGGAAGAGGTCATCGTCTCAGACCAGAAACGGCTAGTCGTAGACACTTACACCCGCTACCGCATCATCGACCCGCTATTGTTCTACCAAACGGTGAGCACCGAAGCCGCCGTTCGCGCGCGGCTCAATGCAATGGTCAGCGGCAGCTTGCGGCGCGTGCTCGGCAACGTCACCTTATCGGCTCTGCTTTCCCATCAGCGCTCCGCGATTATGGCGCAGATCCGCGATGAGGTGAGCGCCCAGGGGAAGTCCTTTGGCATCAACGTCATCGATGTCCGCATACGTCGCGCCGATTTGCCCGAGGAAAACAGTCAGGCGATCTTCGCCCGCATGAAATCCGAACGTGAGCAACAAGCGGCGCAGTACCGCGGCGAGGGCGCCGAGGCGGCACAAACGGTCCGCGCCAACGCCGACCGCGAACGCACTGTCATTCTCGCCGAAGCTCAGCGCGACGCGCAGAAGGTCCGCGGCGACGGCGATGCCCAGAGCATCAAGACCTACGCCGACGCCTTCGGACAGGATAAGGACTTCTTTGCCTTTTACCGCTCGATGCAGGCCTATCGCGACGCGATGAACGGCCGCACCACTACCTTCGTACTCACCCCGGATAGCGGCTTTTTCCGCTTCTTCGAGAATTTGGACGGAACGGCGGCCAAGCCCACGCCGCCGGAGCCCACGGCTGGGGCCGCGGCTGGTTCACGATGAGCCGTCCCGGCGTGCCACTTGACGGGCAATGAGGGATTTGTGGACGGCGCTCGCTCTTGTCCTGGTGATCGAGGGCGCCCTCTATGCCCTCTTTCCGGAAGGCATGAAGCGGGCCGCGGCGCGCGCTCTTGCCGTTCCGCCGCAAACTTTGAGGCTGGCAGGGCTGACGGCGGCCTGTGCTGGCGTTGTCCTCGTCTGGCTGGTGCGACGATGATGTTGGCGCTACTATAGGCGGGTATACGCAAGGCTGCTCCGCCAATCTCGGATCCAGCTCGCGACAAACTCCCGATGACCGCTCGAAAACAATTGTTCGCTTTTACTCCTAGGAGTTGACACCGGTGCCCTTTCTGCCTTCCAACCTGGCGTGCCGCGCGGCAGCGGCCGTAATTGCTGCTTTTCTGATCGCCGCTCCGGTGGCGCTCGTCCAGCCTGCCGACGCTCGGCCCGCCCCCGAAAGCTTCGCCGATCTCGCGGAAAAGCTATTGCCCTCGGTGGTCAACATTTCAACGACTCAAACGGTGAAATCCGAACATGGACGTGAGCACAGCGGACCCGAAATGCCTCAGTTCCCGCCGGGCTCGCCGTTCGAGGAGTTCTTTCGGGACTTCTTCGAGCATGGCGTGCCCAAGGGGGGCCGTCAGGAAGCTCAGCCGCGCAAGGGCACATCTCTCGGCTCGGGCTTTATCATCGACCCGGCGGGTTATGTCGTAACCAACAATCACGTGATCGCCGACGCCGACGAGATTAACGTCATTCTGCACGACGACACCAACCTGAAGGCGGAGCTTGTCGGGCGCGACACCAAAACCGACATTGCGCTGCTGAAGGTCAAGACCGACAAGCCGTTGACCGCCGCCACCTGGGGCGACAGCGACGCCTCACGGGTCGGCGATTGGGTACTGGCAATCGGCAATCCGTTCGGTCTCGGCGGCAGCGTCACCGCGGGCATTCTCTCGGCCCGCCAGCGGGACATCCAATCCGGCCCCTACGACGATTTTCTGCAGACCGACGCCTCGATCAACCGGGGCAATTCCGGCGGGCCGATGTTCAACATGGACGGCCAGGTCATCGGCATCAATACGGCCATCTACTCGCCGTCGGGCGGCTCGATCGGCATCGGTTTCGCGATCCCCTCCGCTCTCGCCAAGGCGGTCGTCGCCGAATTGCAAGGCGAGCCCGACCACAACGTGCATCGCGGCTGGCTCGGTGTCCGCATCCAGGCGGTGACCGAGGAGATCGCCGAAAGTCTCGGCCTCGACAAGGCCAAGGGCGCGCTGATCGCCAGCGTCAGCGACAATGGCCCCGCTCAGGCTGCCGGAATTCAGGCCGGCGACGTGGTGTTGAGCTTTGACGGCCGAGAGGTTAACGACATGCGGCGGCTGCCGCGGCTGGTTGCAGAGACGCCGGTCGGCAAGACCGTCCCCTTGACGCTTTGGAGGAAGCGCGCAGAGAACACGGTGCAGGTCACGGTAGGCAAGCTCGACGAAAGCGATCAGCAGCAGGCGAACGCACAGGACTCACCCAAGAAAGCCACGCAGAGCGACACCGGGGTAGTCAAGACCCTGGGCCTGACATTGTCGGGGATCACGACCGATCTGAAGGATAAATTCTCGCTCGCCGACGGTTCGAAAGGGGTCGTCGTCGTCGATGTCGCCAAGGACAGTCCGGCGGCCGCCAAAGGGGTGCGCCCTGGCGACCTGATCATGGAAGCCGCGCAGGAGGAAGTGAAGAGCCCGGGCGAAGTCGGCAGCAAGATCGAGGAAGCAAAAAAGTCTGGACGGAAATCGATATTGTTGCTGGTCGAGCGCCAAGGCGACCTCCGCTTCATCGCGCTCCGCCTCGATCAGGGGTGAGCACGGGCGTCCCTCAAGGAGGCGCCGTACCTGAAGCTACCCGACGACTTCCTCCTTTCGGTACCCTTGGGCGTAGAGAAGACCGGTCAAATCGGCATGGTCGAGGCGCCATCGGGCGCTCAAGGCTACGGCGGGTTTGGCGTGGAAGGCGATCCCGATCCCGGCCGCCGCCAGCATCGGCAGATCATTGGCTCCGTCCCCGACAGCCATTGAATGCTGCAATGGAACGTCGTGTTCAGCTGCCAGGGAGTGCAGGGATTCCCTTTTGCTCTCTCCGGTCACGATAGGTGGAGATATCGTGCCGGCGATGCGGCCAGCCGACAGATCGAGCCGGTTGGCGACGACGTGATCGAACCCGAGTTCAGCGGCGACAGCTTTGGCAAAAATCATAAAGCCGGACGAAACGAGCGCTGTGACCGCTCCGGCGCTTCGCATCGTGGCGATCAGCTCTCGAGCCCCCGCTCTCAGCCGGATACGGCAGGCCGCCTCTTCGAGCACGTGATCCGGCAGACCCGCGAGCAAACCGACGCGTGCCTCGAGTGCGGCGGTGAAGTCGATTTCTCCATTCATTGCGCGGCGTGTGATTTCCGAGACTTCTTTCCGCCGCCCAATGAAATCGGCGAGGTCGTCGAGCATCTCATTCTCGATGATCGTCGATTCCATATCGGCGACGAGAAGGTGCTTGCGCCGATTTGTAGCCGGCTGAACCAGAACGTCGATTTCGGCCTTGCCGATCACGGCTCGCGCGGCCGCCTCGGCGAGCGTCGGGCTTGTCGCATCGAGAACAAGATCGCAGGCGTCGTCCGCGAGCCAGCTCGGGTCGCCCGGAACCCCGATCACGCGAGCGACCGCGCCGGCTAGGTGAGGAAGGGTTTGCCGGCCACGGACACCAGCGATCAGCGTGAGGACCGTCGTCATGGACCGTCCTCCTACCCCGCCACTGGGCCCGGTCACAAGCGGGCTGGCGCAGTGCGTCCTCCGGTCCTCATCATCGCCGGACCGACGGCGAGCGGCAAATCGGCGCTCGCGCTTGAACTGGCCGACCTATGCGGCGGCACGATCATCAACGCCGACAGTCTGCAGATCTATCGCGATCTTCGGATATTGACGGCGCGGCCTGACGACACGGCGCAAGCTCGCGTACCGCACCGGCTGTACGGGTTCCTCGACGCCGGCGAGCGCGGGTCAGCCGCGCGATGGCGGGCCCTTGCGCTCGACGAGATCGCCGAGGCAACCAGCACCGGCCGCCTCCCCATTCTGGCCGGCGGCACCGGGCTCTACTTGCGGGCAATCGAGGAGGGATTGGCGCCGGTTCCGGAGATTCCGGCGGAGATCAGGCAAGAGGCCATCGAGCTTCACCAGGCGCTGGGCGGCGTTGGGTTTCGCGAGCGGCTTTCCCGGCTCGATCCGGCGGCTGCGCAGCGGCTGTTCCCCGGAGACAGACAGCGGCTCATCCGCGCCTTTGAGGTGGTGCGAGCGACCGGGGTGACAATCGGGAGTTGGCAGCAACAGACAAAATCGGACCCCGGATACCGCTTCGGGACAATCCTGCTCGCGCCACCGCGCGACCGGCTTTACGCCGCATGCAACGCCCGGCTCGTTCAGATGATCGAGGCCGGCGCGCTGGCCGAGGCTGAGGCGCTCGCGAGACGGCGCCTCAATCCAAGCCTCCCCGCGATGAAGGCGGTGGGACTTCCCGAGCTCCTGTCTTACCTGCGGGGCGATGTCACGCTCGATACCGCGATCGCGGCAGCGCAGCGCGCCACCCGGCGATACGCCAAACGCCAAATGTCCTGGTTCCGTCATCAAATGACCCCGGACCTCGTACTCGCCGCGCAATTTTCGGAAAGTTTGCTGCACTGCTCACGTCATTTTATTGATCGGTTTTTGTTGACCCGCCCGGTTTAGCTGACTACGTTGCGCCCCCGCCTTGGGGCACCAACTACTCCTCGGCGGCGGCGCGCCTTCTTGCGCCCGATGTTGTAGCCGATGGAGGTTGTCATGCCGGCCGAGCCGTTGAGCGGAGCGGAGATCGTCATCAAGGCTCTGGTCGATCAGGGCGTTGATGTCGTATTCGGCTATCCCGGCGGCGCCGTCCTGCCGATCTACGACGCACTATTCAAGCAGAACTCACTGCGCCATATCCTGGTGCGGCACGAGCAGGGCGCGGTGCACGCGGCCGAGGGCTATGCGCGCTCGACCGGGCGGGTCGGCGTTGTGCTCGTGACGAGCGGCCCGGGGGCGACCAATGCGGTCACCGGTTTGACCGACGCGCTAATGGACTCGGTGCCGATCGTCTGCCTGACCGGCCAGGTCCCGACGCACCTGATCGGCAACGACGCATTCCAGGAAGCCGACACCACCGGTATTACGCGGCCCTGCACAAAGCACAATTATCTGGTCAAGGACGTTCGCGAACTGGCCCGCATGCTGCACGAGGCCTTTTATGTCGCGAAGAGCGGCCGCCCGGGGCCGGTTGTCGTCGATCTGCCGAAGGATGTCCTGTTCGCGCCCGGGCCCTACACCCCGCCCGAAGAGGTGCGTCACAAGAGCTACCGTCCGCAGTTGCAGCCCGACCCGGCCCGGATTACCCAAGCCGTCGAGATGATCGCTCGAGCGAAACGCCCGCTCTTCTACGGCGGCGGCGGGCTAATCAACTCCGGGCTCGAGGCCTGCGCCCGCTTTGCCGAGCTGGTGCGGTTGACCGATGCGCCGTGCACCCTGACCTTGATGGGGCTCGGCGCGTTTCCGGCGGCCGACCCGCATTTCCTCGGCATGGTCGGCATGCACGGCACCTACGAGGCGAACTTGGCCATGCACGGCTGCGATCTGATGGTCGCCGTCGGGTCGCGCTTCGACGATCGGGTCACCGGCCGCCTCAATGCCTTTTCGCCCGGTTCCCAGAAGATCCACATCGATATCGACCCGTCCTCGATCAACAAGAATGTCCGCGTGGATTTGCCGATCATCGGCGATGTCGGTGAGGCGCTGTCGGCCATGCTGGCCGCTGGACCCGCCGCGTTGCGTGCCGGCGATAGCGCGGCGAGAGACAAATGGTGGCGTGCGATCGACGTGTGGCGGGCGCGCGATTGCCTGCGATACGACCGCAGCCGGCGCGATCTGATCAAGCCGCAATATGCGATCGAGCGGCTTTATGCGCTGACCCGCGATCGTGATGTCTACATCACCACGGAGGTCGGCCAGCACCAGATGTGGGCTGCCCAGTTCTTCAAGTTCGAGGAGCCGAACCGCTGGATGACTTCGGGCGGTCTCGGCACGATGGGATACGGCCTGCCGGCGGCGATGGGTGTGCAGATCGCCCATCCCGACGCGCTCGTCATCGACATCGCCGGCGAAGCCTCGGTGCTGATGAACATTCAGGAGATGTCGACGATCGCGCAGTACCGGCTGCCGGTCAAAGTATTCATCGTCAACAACCAATATATGGGCATGGTGCGGCAGTGGCAGGAACTGCTGCATGGCGGCCGCTATTCGGAGAGCTACACCGCCGCGCTCCCGGATTTCGTCAAGCTTGCCGACGCCTTCGGCGCCGTCGGTCGGCGGGTCGAGGATCCGGCTGAGCTCGACGAGGCGATCCGCGAGATGCTCGACACCGACTGCGCATTCATTCTCGACGTCGCGGTCGACCCGGCCGAGAATTGCTTTCCGATGATCCCGTCTGGTGCAGCCCATAACGAGATGCTGCTCGGGCCCGAGGACGAGGCCGAGAAACCGGTCTCCGAGGAAGGCATGGTGCTCGTCTGAGGCGCACGTGACGGAAATCGAGCGACACACGATTGCCGTGCTCGTCGACAACGAGCCGGGCGTGCTTGCCCGCGTCATCGGTCTCTTTTCCGGGCGCGGCTACAACATCGAGAGCCTGACGGTCGCCGAGGTGGACCGCGCGAACGGCCTGTCGCGGATCACGATCGTGACCACCGGAACCCCGATGATTATCGAGCAGATCAAGGCGCAGCTGTCGCGGCTGGTGCCGGTTCACAAGATCCACGATCTGACCGACGAAGGACCCTTTGTCGAGCGGGAGATGGCGCTGATCAAGGTCGCCGGCAAAGGCGAGTCGCGCATCGAGAGCCTGCGCCTCGCCGACATCTTCCGCGCTCGCGTCGTCGACTCGACGACGGAGAGCTTCGTTTTCGAGATGACAGGCTCGAGCGAAAAGCTCAACGCCTTCATTACATTGATGGAACCCCTTGGCCTCGTCGAGATCTCGCGCACCGGCGCAGCGGCGATCTCGCGGGGCCCGGCGAGCTTTTAGGAGAGCGGCCTATATCGTAGCCGTGCGTGCTTCGAGACGCGCCCACGGGCGCTCCTCAGCATGAGGTATGTCATTGATGAAATTGCAAAAGATCCTCATCCTGAGGAGGCCGCGACAGCGGCCGTCTCGAAGGCCGCACCAAAGATGACGAGGCAGACCGAGCAGGAGGACATGAACATGCGGGTGTATTACGACCGGGATGCCGATGTGAACCTGGTCAAATCGAAGAAGGTCGCCATCATCGGCTATGGCAGCCAGGGCCATGCGCATGCCAACAACCTGCGCGACAGCGGGGTCAAGGAAGTCGTCGTAGCGCTGCGGCCCGGTTCGGCTTCGGTCAAGAAGGCCGAGGAGGCGGGGTTGCGCGTGATGAATTCGGCGGAAGCTGCAAAATGGGCGGACATCGTCATGGTGCTGACGCCCGACGAGCTGCAGGCCGCCCTCTATGCCGGCGAACTGCGCCCCAACATGCGCGAAGGCACGGCGCTCGCTTTCGCGCATGGCCTCAGCATCCATTTCCGTCTGATCGAGCCGCGTCCCGACATGGACGTGTTCATGATCGCGCCGAAGGGGCCGGGCCACACGGTCCGCTCGGAGTATCTCCGCGGCGGCGGCGTCCCCTGTCTTGTCGCGGTCGAGCAGAACCCGTCCAGCAACGCGCTCGAAATCGCGCTCTCCTACGCATCGGCTATCGGCGGGGCGCGCGCCGGGGTCATCGAGACGACCTTCAGGGAGGAATGCGAGACCGATCTCTTCGGCGAGCAGTCGGTGCTGTGCGGCGGTCTGACTTCGCTCATTCTCGCGGCTTTCGAAACCTTGGTCGAAGCCGGCTATGCGCCCGAGATGGCCTATTTCGAGTGCTGCCACGAGATGAAGCTGATCGTCGACCTGATCTACGAGGGCGGCATCGCGAATATGCGCTACTCGATCTCGAACACTGCCGAGTATGGCGACTACACGCGTGGCCCAAGGCTGATCGACAGCCATGTCCGGGCCGAGATGAAGAAGATCCTCGCCGACATCCAGTCCGGCAATTTCGCGCGCGAATGGGTGCTCGAGAACACCGCCGGGCAGCCCAGCTTCAAAGCGCTGCGCCGCCGGGCCGCCGAGCACGAGATCGAAAAGATCGGCGAAAAGCTGCGCGCGATGATGCCCTGGATCGCCGAGAACCGCCTCGTAGACAAGATCACGGAACTGAGCCGCGCTCGGGCGAGGAGATCGGCGGCGCCTCACTTCTTCTTCTGGGACGCCGGGGCGGCCGGTCGAGCGGCGACCTGAGGCGCGCCCTCGCGTCCCCGCCGGTGAAGCGCTGCCGAATACCGCCGAGGCGTCAGGACGCATGACCTGCGGCGCGCCGGGACGGGGCATCGCTGCCGGCGATTGAGAGACTTCAGGCCGCCCGAATTGTTGCGCCCGCTGCGCGATAGGTCGGAGCTGCGGCGTGGAATGCTTCCGGGCGGCCGAATTGCTGTGCCATTCCCTGAGACGCCGACACCGCGTATGCGGAACCTCCGGCCGCCCATATTGCGGCCCCGCCGTCGCCTGGTGGTATCCTTCCGCGGCCTGAACTGTGGGCAGTGCTGGCCGGCCGGCTCCGGCGTCCACCACCCCAAGCCAAGTACTTTTCGGTGTAGGACCAGCGGCACAAAAGGTAACCTTGGCGCGAGCAGGCAAACACATCGCGCAAAGCCAAGGATGTCTCCCGAAGAGTTTATTGCCAGATGGCGAGGAACCACGCGTACAGAGCGGTCGGCCGCTCAGGAGCATTTTCTCGATCTGTGCGCAGCTCCTCGGAGTACCGAAGCCGGCCGACGTGGATCGGCATGGCACCGAATACACCTTCGAGAAATCGACCCGAAAGATCGGCGACACCGCTGGCTTTGCCGATGTTTGGAAGCGGCATTGCTTCGCGTGGGAATACAAGGGCAAGCACAGCAACCTGGTCGAAGCTTATGCGCAACTGAAGCAATACGCCGACGCGTTCGAGAACCCGCCGCTGCTCATTGTCTCGGACATGCAGGAGATCCGTGTCCACACCAATTTCACCAACGCGATCGCGCAGCAGCATGTCATCCCGCTGGCGCGAGCTGCGCTCCGTCGAGGCGCGGGATCTGCTGCGCAACTGCTTTCTGCATCCGGAGCGGTTGCTGCCAACCGCAGACGCGGGAGGGCGTCACGGCAGCAGGCAGCGGCCAAGTTCGCCAGCATTGCCGTGGGGCTGCGCCAAAGATACGACGAACGCCGCGTCGCGCATTTCATCAACAAGCTCGTATTCTGCCTCTTCGCCGAAGACATCGAGCTTTTGCCTGACCGCATCTTCGCCGACATCCTCGATGAGTCGATAAAACGTCCGGACGGATTTTGAGCCGATGCTGCGCGAGCTGTTCCACGCGATGGCAAACCGGAATGGTCGTTTCGGGATCGATCGCGATCCCCTGGTTCAATGGCGGCCTGTTCGATGACCTTGCGGTCCGCGATCTGATGACGGCGGCGCGGCTGGATTGGAAGGCGATCGACCCGACGATTTTCGGGACATTGTTCGAGAGCGGTCTCGACGACAAAAGGCGCGCCGAGATGGCGAGCCTGTTCGACGCACCGGACCCCGAAGAACGCGCGCAGGCGCGACTGTTCGCGGCTTCGACCGCGAACCGGGAGCCGGATCCAGTACACGATAGCGAAGCGAAGGCTCGTCCGAAGATCATCGAGCCGGTCGCGCGCCTTGGCCACGAGCTGGTCTTCTCGGCTGACGTGCGCGCCCGAGCGCGCCGCTCTTCGAGCCTACCTGATTTCCGACTGGTCCGCTCGCATTGCCACGACGCAGCGGCGCCACCACGACCGGCTCGATGATCTTCAGATCGTCGTTTCGTCGGTCTAGTGGATCCTCGACTCGGCCTGCGGCTCGGGCAATTTTCTCGCGCTGTCGCTTCGTGCCCTCAGGGATTTCGATCTGGCGGTGCTGGACGACGCGGTCGTGATGGGGCTTCCGGCCGACAATTTTCGGACTGGTCCGGAAGCTGTGATGGGGATCGAGGTCAACAGCTACGCGGCCGAATTGGCCCGCCTGACAGTGTGGATCACCGAACTGCAATGGCAGGTGCAGAAAGGCTTGGGGATCACGCGCCGGCCAATCCTCGACAAACTGGACGGGATCGTGCGGGCAGACGCGCTGATCACCCAGACCGGCAAGAACAGCGCGTGGCCAGAAGCGGATGTGGTGGTTGGAAACCCGCCGTTCCTCGGCGGCAAGATGATGCGCAAATCGCTCGGCGACGCTTATGTCGACCGGCTGTTTGCCGCCTTCACCGGCCGTGTCCCAGCGGAGGCCGACCTCGTGGCCTATTGGTTCACGAAAGCCTGGGAGCGTGCGAGAGGGACGGCTCAAGCGCGCGGGCCTTGTGGGAACCAACTCGATGCGCGGCGGCGCTAATCGGCGAGTGCTCGACGCCATCGTCAAGGACGGCAGAATTTTCGATGCCTGGGACGACGAGAAATGGGTCGTCAAAGGCGTCGCCGTCCGGGTCTCGCTTATCTGCTTCAGTGCCTATACGGAAGAACGGCAACCGCAACTCGATGGGAAGCCGGTCGAGCGCATCGGCGCGGACTTGACCGCGTCTAAGAGCGATCTGACCACCGCGCGAAGGTTGACCGAGAATAAGGGCATTGCCTTCATGGGCGACACCAAGGGTGGTGCCTTCGATGTCCCCGGGGAGCTGGCCCGCCGATGGCTGCTACTGCCGTTGAACCCGAACGGCCGGCCGAATTCCGACGTATTGCGACCATGGATGAACGGGATGGATCTGACCCGCCGCCTCGGCGGACAAGTGGATCATCGATTTCGGCTGGGAAATGGACGAGCGCGAAGCGGCCCTCTACGAAGCGCCCTTCGCTCATTGCCTCGCGAACGTCAAGCCGGAGCGCGACAAGAACCGGCGCGAGGCTTATCGCCGTTTTTGGTGGCGGCATGTCGAACCGCGACCCGGTATGTTGGCCGCCCTGAAAGCCACTTACGCGCAATATTGCGACGCCCACAGTGGCAAAGCATAGGCTCTTTGTGCCGGTGCCAACGACCGTTTGTCCTGACCACCAACTCATCATTGTCGCTCGCGATGACGACATCACGTCTGGAATCCTCCAAAGTCGCTTTCATGACGCCTGGTCGATCGGGCTTTGCACATGGCTCGGCGTCGGGAACGATCCGCGTTATACGCCAAGCACGACCTTTGAAACGTTTCCCTTTCCCGAATGGCCTGACGCCCAACATCCCGGCCGCCGAGTATGCTGACGACCCTCGCGCGATAGCCATCGCGAAGGCGGCTCGGCGGCTGAACGAACTGCGCGAGGCGTGGCTGAATCCGCGCGATCTCGTCGAGCGGGTGCCGGAGGTGGTGCCGGGCTATCCCGACCGCATCCTTCCGGTCGGCCCGAAGGCCGCCGCGGTCCTCAAGAAGCGCACGTTGACCAATCTCTACAACGACCGGCCGGCTTGGCTCGACAACGCGCATCGCGATCTCGACACGGCAGTCGCCGCTGCTTATGGCTGGCCGGCCGACATCGCAGAAGAAGAGGCGCTGGCGCGCTTATTGGCGCTGAACCTTGAACGCGCCGCCGCGGGACGTTAGCTGGTCGCGGCGTGCCCTCTACGGGCGGGTAAAGTCGGGCGCTTTGCGTTTCCCGCCAGCACCGACGTGGGTGGGCTCTGCATCGCCGACTTCTTCCGTGACATCGCCAGTAAACTGGCCCTGGGGCGACGCTTGGCGAGACATCGGGATCGACCTATAATTTGGGTATTGAGATTTCAGCATCAATGTGGCATTATCATCGGCATCGGTAAACCGTCCTCTCCGGTGCGAAGGCGCGACGGGAAAAGGAGGGCGGCATAGCGCTGGCGGTTCGCGCGCGATGCGGACGGAACTCTCGGGATTCTTGGCGAGACGAGGTCGATCGCTGATATTTCGCTGCAAAAAACAGCAAAAACAGCCAGGCGCATGCCAAACTCACAATCACTGCTCCGCGTCCTTCACGTCACCGCCGAACTCTATCCTTGGGTAAAATCGGGCGGGCTCGGCGATGTTGCCGCCGCGCTGCCGCCGGCGCTGACCGCGCTCGGTGTCGACGCGCGGCTGCTGCTGCCGGGCTTCCGGGGCTTTCTCGATGCGTTTCCCGGCATCAAGGATGCCGCCCGGCTGCACACGCCCTTCGCGGCGGAGCGCGTTCGGGTGGGGATCGCGCGGGTGCCGGGCTCGGAACTCCCAGCCTATCTGGTCGACCATCCGGCCTTTTACGACCGGCCGGGCAATCCCTATGCCGGTCCGGACGGGCGCGATTGGCGCGACAATCATCGCCGCTTCGGGCTCTTCGGCTGGATCGCCGCGGAGCTCGCGCGCGGCGCCGACCTCGGCTGGAGCCCTCACATCCTTCACCTCCATGATTGGCATGGCGGCCTCGCCCCGGCGTATCTGACGGCTGGCCTGCCGGCCGCCGATCATGTCCCGACTGTCTTCACGATCCACAACCTCGCCTATCAGGGCCTGTTTCCCGCCGCCCTGTTTCCCGAGCTCGCCTTGCCGCCGGAGTTCTTTTCGATCGATGGGGTCGAATTCAATGGCCTAGTCTCGTTTATCAAGGCCGGCTTGTTCTACGCAGACCGCCTGACCACGGTGAGCCCGACCTATGCTCGCGAGATCCAGACACCCGGTTTTGGCTGCGGTCTCGACGGGTTATTGCGTACTCGTAGCAACACGTTGACCGGGATACTGAATGGGGTCGACCCACGCGTCTGGGATCCTCGCCACGATCCGATTTTGCGCCGGTCCTACGGCGTCGAGGATGCCGCATCGGGGAAGCCCCTCGCGAAAACGGCACTGCAGCGGCGCCTCGGGCTCGACGACCGCCAAGACGCGCCATTGTTCGGCGTGGTCAGCCGGCTGACGCCGCAGAAGGGCCTCGATCTGCTCCTCGCTTGTTTGCCGGAGCTCGTCGCCGCCGGCAGCCGGCTTGCTCTCCTCGGCTCCGGAGACAGCGATTTGGAGCACGGCTTTTCGGCGGCAGCGGCGACCCACAACGGAGAGGTCGCCGTCGAGATCGGCTACGACGAAGCGTTGTCTCATCTGATCATCGCCGGCGCCGACATAATCCTCGTACCGTCGCGCTTCGAGCCCTGCGGCCTGACGCAGCTCTACGCCTTGCGCTACGGCACATTGCCGCTGGTCCGGCGAGTTGGCGGCCTCGCCGATACCGTCGTCGACGCGACCGCCATCAGCCTGGCGGACGGCAGCGCCGATGGCTTCGCGTTCGACGGCGATAGTCCACCGGCGCTAATGGCGGCGGTCCGGCGCGCCAACACCTTATTTCGCGAGCGCGCGATTTGGCTGCAGATGATGCGGCGGGCAATGACCCGCGATTTCAGCTGGACGGCTGCGGCGCGCCGGTATGTCGCGGTCTATCGCGAGCTGCGGCCGGACCTGGTTCCTTCAGCCGGCGCAGAACTGTAATTCTGAAGGCTAGTCCTTGGCCCGCTCGAGGTAGCTCCCGTCGGCGGTGCTGACGACGATGCGCGTGCCCGGGCCGATATGCGGCGGGATCATTACGCGGCGGCCGTTTTCGAGCTTGCCGGGCTTGTAGGAGGACGAGGCCGTCTGGCCCCGTACGACAGGATCGGCTTCGACGACTTCCATTACCACGTTCGGCGGCAGCTCGACCGATAATGCGGCGCCCTCGTGCAGCATCACCTGGCAGACCATCCCTTCGCTCAGAAAATCGGCCGGGTCGCCGATCGTCTCGCGTGGGATCGGAATCTGCTCGAACGTGTCGTTGTCCATGAAAGTCGCCAGACCGCCGTCCATGAACAGAAACTGCATTTCCTTCTCGTCGAGGCGCACCCGCTCCACCGTTTCTTGGGTACGGAAACGCTCGTTCAGTTTGGACCCGCCGCGCAGATCGCGCAGCTCGACCTGAGCGAAGGCGCCGCCCTTGCCGGGCTGAACCAGTTCGCGCTTCAGCACGAGCCAGAGCTTGTTCTGGTGCTCGAGAACGTTGCCCGGCTTGATGTCAATGGCATTGATTTTCATTGGCAGGGTCTCGGAAGGGCGCTGAATGTATCGTAGACCCTAACATAGGTCGGCGCACCGGCAAGAACGAGGGCAGGACGATGCAGGAATGGTGGCGACCCGATCGCTTCGCATTGCGCCGCACGATGCTCGAAAAGCGGGGCCGCATCCTCGGAGCCGTTCGCAGCTTTTTCGCCGATCGCGGCTTCGTCGAGGTCGACACGCCGGCTTTGCAGGTGAGCCCGGGTCTCGAACCGCATCTGCGGGCGTTCGCCACCGAGCTTTACGACCCACAACGAGGAGAGGCCGCCTTGCGCTACCTCCACACCTCTCCGGAATTCGCGATGAAAAGGCTGCTCGTTGCCGGGATGCCGCGGATCTGGCAGCTCGCTCATGTCTTTCGCGACGGCGAGCGGAGCGCGACACACCACCCGGAATTCTCAATGCTCGAATGGTACCGCGCGGGCGCCTCGTATCGCGACCTGATGGAGGAGTGCGCAGCGCTGGTCCGCGCCTGCCAGCGAGCAGCCGATGCTCAGGCACTGGCTTGGCGCGGCCAAACCGCCGACGCGACGCGCAACTGGCAGCGGATCAGCGTAGCCGAGGCGTTTCAAGAGCACTGCGGGTTGGATCTGTTGGCGACGGCTCCGGATCCGTTGCACCCCGACACGGATCGCCTGGCGGCCGCGGCGAGCCGCATTGGGATCGCGCCCCATCTCGGGGACGATTGGGAGACGTTGTTTTTTCGCATTTTCCTCGACCGCATCGAGCCCCACCTCGGCCTCGGAGCGCCGACAATCCTTTACGATTACCCGCTCTCAATGGCAGCACTGGCGCGACGCCGTCCGGACGACCCTCGTCTCGCGGAGCGCTTTGAGGTCTATATTTGCGGGCTGGAACTCGCCAACGCCTTCGGCGAGTTGACCGATGCAGCCGAGCAGCGCGCCCGCTTTCTCGCCGACCAGGCCCGCAAACGACAGCTCTATGGCCGGATCTACCCGGTCGACGAGGATTTCCTCGACGCTCTCGAACAAGGCCTACCCGATTGCGCCGGCATCGCGCTCGGTTTCGACCGGCTCGTCATGCTCGCCACCGCCGCCGAGGACATCGAGGAAGTGCTATGGGCGCCGGTCCGTTGATCTTTATGGGTGGATGACGGTCTCTGCGCGGCTTACGACGAACACTTCGTGGCGTTCTAGAAAGTCGACCGTGACCTCGGTAAATGCCTCGGGCCGTTCCGTGCTGATCGCGTGACCCGCGTCATAGACGAATACCAGGTGGCAATTCGGCAACAGCTCCTTGTAGAAGCGGCCCATCTCGGGGGGGATGACGCGATCCAAAGTGCCGAACAGTACCAAAGTCGGTGTGGGCAAACGGCGCATCTGGGTTTCGAGATCGGCGTCGCGATCGGGCCCGCGCACACGCCTGACCAAAGCCCGGGTCTTCGCCTGGATCGCCGGGTCCGGGACCGGCAGTGGAGCGAGCCGCTCCGGGTGCGCATAGAGCCGGCGCGCCATTTCCTCCGGCGAGCCGGAAGGCGGCTCAGACCCTATGGGGCGGATGGCAGCCGGCGCTTCCAGGACCAGGGCCTCGACCCGCTCCGGCTGCTGCACCGCCAGCCACAACGCGACCTTCGCGCCGAAAGAGGTCCCCATCAGATTGAATTTGTCGATGCCGAGTTGGCCGAGCGCGGCGACCATGGTCTCAGCCAGTTCGGCCATCGTTCGCGTTCGAGTGTTCTCGGGCGACGAGCCAAAGCCCGGCATTTCAAAAGCGATCACCCGGCGATGCCGGCAAAGCAAATCATGCCCTGGCGTGAGGCGCATGCCGCCGGCACCATGGAGATGCACGAGCGGCAAGCCCTGCCCCGCCTCCATGTAGCGAATACGGAACCCGTCCGCCTCGACAAAACCTTCGCGGAACGCCGCGCCGGGTGCTTCACTTTTCAATCCATCCTGGGTCTGCACCACAATTGGACCCTTCTTGCTCATAAATCGCGGATCCGCGGCAGGACCTTCGTCCCGAACAATTCGAGGCCACGCATCATGCCGTCGAGATTGCCGGTGCCGGGATCTTGCAATGACAGGTCGACCACCCCCGCGCCGACCTGCATGCGGCAACGCCGCAGCTGCTCGACAACCCGATCGGGGCCGCCGCAGAAGCTGATCGGCAATACGCCTCCGACGTTGGCGGGCCGCCTCTCTCCGGCAATGTTGCGCGTGGTGTCAGACTGCAGCAGCGCATCGCGCAGTCCGGCGCGGACCGGGAAGGGTGCTTGCTTATCGCGCCGGCACAGCGTCTCCTCAGCCTCGTCGTCGGTCTCGCCAAGGATCATATTCGCGCGGTAGATGATGTCGTCCGGCCCGGGCTCCCAGCCATAACGGGCACATTGCTCTCGGTAATAATGCGCCGATTTCGCCATCAGCTCGAACGTCCCGTAGGAGAGGCCGATGCCGAGCCGGTGGCGCGCGGCGAATTCGCCGGCTTCGGCGCTGGTGCCGAGCGCATAGGTCGGCGGGTGCGGCTGAGATTGCGGGCGCGGCCAGACAGACACTGTGCGGTACTGGAAGTATCGCCCTTGCCAGCCGAAGGGTTGCGGCTCGGTCCACGCCTTGAGGATCAGCTCCATCCCCTCGTCGGTGCGTTCGCGCGATTCCTTCGGGTTGAGGTCGTAGCTCAGATATTCGTTGGTCGTGCCGCGTAACAGCCCGACGACTATGCGCCCCGGCGCCATTGTGTCGAGCATCGCGATTTCCTCGGCGACGCGGATCGGGTTGCTGACCGGCACGATCGGGCCGAGCATCGCGATCTTGATCTTGTCGACGCGCGCCGCAAGATAGGCGGCGGAAACGACCGGCGACGGCGTCAGGATGCGCGGCGAATAATGGTGCTCGGAGACGCTGACCCAGTCGAAGCCGAGCTCCTCGACAAATCGCGCTCGCTCGACCATGCCGCGGTAGGCTTCGGTACCGGTTTCGGGATTGTACGAGCCGGCCGGCACCGGCCATTCGCGCGGCAGGTCCGGAGACGAGACATAACGGCCCGTTTCGAAATAGGAGACTTTCATGGATCGAGCCCGTGAAGTCGCAGCTTGGCCAAATTACCCGCGGGTCACGCCGCCGTCCATGTATTCAGAAGGGCCTTTCATTCGGGGCAGCTCGCGATGCGCGCCTCGACGGGTCTATCGTCCCTCTTTGAGAAAAGGTTTTGCCGACAAGACCGATGTGGAACCAAAGCCATTTGTGGGCGGTTTTCCTCGCCATGGTTGACATGGACCGCGTCTTATACGACTAAAATCCAGCGGTCGCCGCCGTGGTTAGGGGAAGGCTCCAATGGTTAGGAGGACAGGGGGAGACAGCCGCGCGCCTGCCGCAGGCTTTTCAGTTGGTTTGCGGGCAGTTAGTAGGCCGGCCTGCGACATTGGGGATCAATGGCGTATCTAGCGTTTGACTTTTCCGCGCAGGTAAAGAAGGTTAGGCTGCAAGGGTCACCGAAGTTTTTCCTGGGGCTGCGGATTTTGTTCTTACGCTATGACTGACGAATCCATAGCGATCGTCGGAGCGTCCTGCCGATTCCCCGGGGCCGAAAACCTCGACGAGTTCTGGCAGCTGCTCGCATCGGCGGGCGATGCGGTCTCCGAGATCGACGACCGACGCTGGTCGACGCGCTTCTATTACCATCCCAATCGCAGTGAGCCGGGCAAGAGCTATACTTGGTCTGCCGGGCTAATCTCCGGCGTCGACCTGTTCGAGCCTTCGTTCTTCGGCATATCTCCCCGCGAAGCCGCGCAAATCGATCCGCAGCAGCGGCTCTTGCTGGAACTCGCGTGGCACGCGTTCGAAGACGCCGGTATTCCACCCAGCAAGATGTCGGGCAGCGCTACGGGCGTTTATATTGGTGCCTCTACCACCGATTATTCCGATCTGAGAATAGGAGACCCGGCGGGTGCCGATTCCTATTTCATGACCGGGAGCACCCTCAGCATCTTGGCGAACCGGATATCTTACGTTTTCGATCTGCGCGGTCCGAAGTCTCGCCGTCGACACGGCGTGCTCGTCCTCGCTAGTCGCCCTTCACCATGCTTGCGAGGCGATTCGCAACAAAAGGATCGCCGCCGCTATCGTCGGCGGGATCAACCTCCTGCTTGCGCCCTATCCTTTTATCGGCTTCTCGCGCGCCTCGATGCTCTCCCGGCGCGGCCGCTGCTTTGCCTTTGACGAGAGGGCGGACGGCTACGTTCGGGGCGAGGGCGGTGCTGTCATAATCTTGAAACCGCTCGCGGATGCGGTCGCCTCCAAGGATCGGATCCGCGCGGTGATCCGCGCTTCCGCGGTCAATTCCGACGGTCGCACGATCGGGCTGTCACTCCCGAGCCAGTCGGCGCAAGCGTCGCTGTTGCAGGCGGTGTACGATACCGCCGGGATTGCTCCGGACGATCTCGCTTTTTTGGAGATGCATGGCACCGGCACGGCGGCGGGCGACCCAATAGAGGCCGCCGCGGTCGGACAATCTCTGGGGCGGGGTCGGTCGCTTCCACTGCCGATCGGATCGGTCAAGACCAATATCGGCCATCTGGAGCCGGCGTCAGGTATGGCCGGGCTGCTCAAGGCGGCGCTCGCTCTCGATAAACAAATCATCCCGCCCACCATCCACTGCGAGAGGCCCAACCCGAAAATCCCGTTCGAGGCGCTGAACCTGCGGCTGGTTCGCAACATCGAGCCGGCGAAGGCGCCCGAGCAGCCTTATGCCGGCGTCAACTCTTTCGGGTTTGGCGGGACCAATGCCCACGTCGTGCTGGCCCGACCGACTCGGCGCGAGGAAGCACGGGCAGCAGGGCCGCTGCCTCCGCTGGTCATCTCGGCACAGACCGAGGCATCGCTCCGATCCCTCGTTCAGAACTGGCGCACGGCGCTTGCCGAAGTTTCGCCCGAGCAGGTGCCGATGTTGCTGCGGGCGGCCGCCCGCGGGCGCGACCATCATTCGCACCGGCTGGTCGCGCTCCCGCAAGATCCGGTGGCCACGGCGCAGACGCTTGCCGGATTTCTCAACGACGAGCCGTCGCCTTTTCTCATCGCGGGTACCGGGGTTCGGGAAGGCAAGCTGGCCTTCGTATTTTCGGGCAACGGGGCGCAATTCGCGGGCATGGGACGCGACGCATTGCGCAGCAACCCGGCCTTCCGTAGCGCGGTCGAAGAACTTGATCGCGTACTTCGGCCGGAACTCGGCTGGTCGGTCATCGCGTTTCTCGAAGGCGGCGGTGATGTCGAAGTGATGGGACGTGCCGACATCGCACAGCCACTCCTCTTCGCAGTACAGGTCGGCATCGTCGAAGCATTGCGCGAGGTCGGTGTCAGCGCCTCAGGACACCTCGGCCACAGTGTCGGCGAGATCGCAGCGGCTTGGGCAGCGGGTGCGCTATCCCTCGGGGAAGCCGGGCGGGTTGTTATAGCGCGCAGCCGGTACCAGCAGCGCACACAGGGGAAGGGGCGCATGGCGGCGCTGGCGCTCGCTCCGGACGCGGCACGCGACTTTCTCGACGGGCTCGATAGTCCGGCGGAAATCGCCGCCCTCAACGCCACGCATTCGGTGACTGTCTCTGGACCCAGTGCGGAGATCGAGCGTTTGGAAGCCGAGGCGAAACGCCGCGGCCTATGGTTTCGCGCGCTCGATCTCGATTTTGCGTTTCACTCGAGACAGATGGATCCGATCCGCAAGGATCTGCTCGAGAGCCTGAAGGGCCTTTCATCCAGACATCCGATGGCGAGGCTGGTATCGACCGTGACCGGTAAGGCGGTTGAGAACGGCTCGCTCGATGCCGATTACTGGTGGTGCAATATCCGCAGCCCGGTGCGCTTCGCGGAGGCGACTGCATGTTTAACTGCCGAAGGCTACCGCATTTTTCTCGAGATCGGTCCGATGGCAATTCTGCAGTCCTATCTGACCGACGCCCTGCGCGCGGCGAAGGTGGATGGGCGCGTGCTTGCCACCCTTTCACGCAAACCGCTAGTTGACGACCCATTTCCTGCAATCGCCGCCAATTGCCACGTCTCCGGATACGACTTTACGCAATCGTCCCGCTTCGATGGGGCGGCCGATCCGCGCGGGGTGCCGCTCTACCCTTGGGACCGCCAGAGCTTCTGGTTTGGCCTGACGGCCGAGGGCGCCGATCCGGTAAATACGCCCTTCGAGCACCCGCTTCTCGGCTTTCGTCAGCGCGGTCCGGTACCGTGCTGGATCAATCACCTCGACGATCAGGTGCTGCCCTGGATCGGCGACCATGCGATCGAAGGCGTGCCGGTCCTTCCGGCGGCCGGGGTTCTGGAGATGGCTTGCGCCGCTGCGAGATTGCAGTGGCCGGACGCGCCCGTACTCGAACTCCGCGATCTCGAAGTGCGACGCCCGCTGCCATTCGACAAAGGTCGGATGCGTGAGGTGCGCGCTGTGATCGGCTCCGAGGAAGGCGATTGGGAGCTGGCGAGCCGCACGCGCCTATCCAACGAATCGTTCACGGTTCATGCTGTTGGACGTCTCGGCGCCGAAACCGATACCCGCCGGACGCTGCGCTTCTCGGCGAGCGGACCGACTAGCCATCGGATCGAGAGACAGACCCTCTATGACTTGGCGCGGCTCACGGGGCTCGATTACGGCGCTCGGTTTCAAACCGTGAGCCTGATCGAGATCACTGGACCGGGCGCAGCGGTCGCACATCTCGATCCCTCGCCCGTCGCCGAGGATGTCGAGCCTTACTTGGCTCACCCTGCTTTGCTGGACGGCGCCCTGCAGGGGCTGATCGGGCTCTTGGCCGACGGCCGGGATGAAGTTCCGGGAAAGAGCTATCTCCCTTGGCGTTTCGGTCGCGTGCGGTTTCTGGCGCCGTTTGGACGGCTTCCCCGGCGCGCAGAACTGCAACTCACGCGGATCGGCATCCGGTCGGTATCGGCCGACATTGCGCTCTGTGATGGCGACGGTGATCTCGTGGCTGAACTTGCGGAGTGCTGGTTCCGCCGGGTCGAGCTGGCACGCGGGGGGTCGATCGACGAGCGCACACTGCGTGTCGATCTCGTTCCAGCGCCGTTGGCCGAGTCACCAGCTGCCCCGGGAATGGAACGTGTCGGCGCCATAATTTTACGTCTTGCCGATGCTCGCGAGCCCGCGCCCGCGCGGCGCGAACAGGCGCTGCTGCTCGAAGCGCTGATCGGCTCGATCGCCCTTCGATCGATGACGCGCATCGTCGATGCTGGTCGTTCTTTCACGATCGAGGAGCTTGTCGAGACCGGTCTGCTCGCGCCGGCTTCCGGCGAAATTGCCCAGTGGGCGCTGCGCCTGCTCGAACGGTTGGCTGCTGCCTCGGAAACCGGATCGGAATGGCGGATCGAGGCGACAACCGACCTGCCTGCTGTCGAGGAAATCTGGCGGCTGCTGCTCGCGGATGCGCCGGATTTGGTTGGAGAGCTCGCCCTCGCAGCCGCCGCTGTCGACAGCCTCCCGAATATTCTCGCCAGCGGGCCCCGGGCGCCGGATGCCTTACTCGCTTCGATGACGGAGCACCTGCTCCACTCTTCGCCGGCGAGCGCTGCCGCTATCGACCTGCTGTGCGATGGGCTCCAGGAGATCGCGACAAATTGGCCCCGCGGCCGACCGCTGCGCATTCTCGAGCTCGGGGCGGTCGGAGGTGGGGCGACCCGCCGAGTACTCGACCGTCTGGTCCAATCAGGTGCCGCTCTCAGCTATGTGGCGACCAGTGGCGATGCTGAACAAAGTGCTCGACTTTCGTTCCTGGCGGAGTCGTTCAGCGGGGTTTCCGCCCGTCGCTGGTCTCTGCAGGATGGGACGGACGCGCTGGATCAGACTGCCTTCGACATAGTCCTAGCAGTGAACGCTTGTGCGCGCCTGCAGCTCGACGCCAACGGTTTCGCCGATCTGAGGAAGCTTCTCGCCCCTAACGGCGTTTTCGTCGCGATCGAGCCCGAGCCGAACCCGCTTTGGGAGATGGTATTCGGCCAGGGTCCCGGATGGTGGCTGGCTGGGTCGCGGACGAGCGATGGATCGCCTCTCCGTTCTGCCGAAGAGTGGTGCACCGAACTCACTGCGGCGGGGTTCCGATCTGCCGATGCGGCATCGAGCGCCTGGTCGCCCTGGCCGTGCGCCATATTGTGGGCAACTGCTCCACCCCGCCAAGAGAGTTCCCACTCGGATCCTGAAGAACCGCGTTCCGTCGTGATCGTCGGCGGCGATGCGGCGCTCGCCGCCGTGGTGCAGGATCGCCTAGGCGAGGCGGGCCACCGGGTCACACTCGCTGACTCGTTTGCCGACGAATTGCAGGATCAAAGCGGCAGCGATGCGTTGCCGCCGACTATTCTCTTCATGGCCGGCGGATCGTGCCGCGGTGACCCGACCGAACTCGCCTCGCAGCAAATCGCGGCATTGGCGCGAATGGCGACACAGGCCGCAGAGTGCCGCTCGGAGCTTTGGATTATCACGTGCGATGCCCAGCAGTCATCAGAGACGGGGGAAGCGTCGGGTCTCGTTGGCGGCGCGATATGGAGTTTTGCACGCGTCCTCGCCAATGAGATGCCGCGGCTCTCGTTGCGTCTCGTCGATCTGCCGGCAACCCTGGCGGCGAATGATCGCGCCCGGCAAATCGTCGCCGAGCTGTCGGCCTCCGGCACTGAAAAGGAGATTGTCTGGACAACCGAAGGACGGCACTTGCTGCGGGTGCGCCGCGGTCTTCCGCCACGATTGGCCAATCCCTCCGACGTGCTGACGCTGGGGAGCCGCCATCCCGGAGGTCTCGACTCTCTCGGATGGGAGGTCGCGGCGCCACGGCCCGTCGGACCCGGCCAAGTCGAGGTCGAGGTGCACGCCGCGGGCCTCAATTTTCGGGACGTTATGTGGGCAATGGGGCTGCTGCCTGAAGAAGCGCTTATCGACGGGTTTGCCGGACCCACCTTCGGGCTGGAATGCGCCGGGATCATCCGCTCGATCGGCTCGAATGTCGAAGGTTGGGCGGTCGGTGACCGGGTAATGGGGTTTGCTCCCGCGTCGCTCGGCACGCGCGTCGTGACGATGGCGGATGCGCTGGCGCCGATCCCGCCGGGGATGAGCTTTTCGGCGGCTGCAACCATTCCGGTAACATTCGTCACCGCAAAATATGCGCTGGGGCATCTGGCAAAGCTTGCACCCGGGGAATACGTCCTCATCCATGCCGCCAGTGGCGGTGTGGGGCTCGCCGCGATCCAGTACGCTAAGCATTGCGGTGCGGTTGTGATCGCGACGGCCGGATCGGCGGTGAAGCGATCGTTTCTGCGCCTGGCCGGCGCCGATCATGTCCTCGAACTCCCGCGATCTCGGGTTCTGCAATGAGGTTCGCCAGATCACCGGGGGGCACGGCGTCGATGTCGTCCTCAACTCGCTGAGCGGCGAGGCGATGGAGCGCAGCCTCGAGGTGCTCAGACCCTTTGGCCGCTTCCTCGAACTCGGAAAGAAGGATCTATACCTAAACCGGCGCATTCACTTACGGCCGCTCCGCCAGAACATCTCCTATTTCGCGATCGATATCGACCAGCTGCCCACGCGCCGGCCGGACTTGGCACGCGACCTGTTGGACGAGGTGTCCACGGCCCTTGCCGAGGGGGCTATCCGGCCACTGGCTCACCGGATCTTCTCGTTTGGAGAGCTCGACGATGCAATTCGACTGATGCAATCGTCGGGTCATATCGGCAAGCTCGTGCTTGAACCGCGCGCCAATGCCGGCGTGCGGCTTCGGGAGCCGCCGGCAACAACCATGCGCCGTGATGGAACCTATCTCGTTACCGGCGGCGTCGAGGGGTTCGGTTTCGAAGCCGCGCGCTGGATGGTTGCGCACGGCGCCGGCTCGATCGCACTGATGGGTCGCCGCGGGGCGGCTACTCCGGGATGCGATGCGAGGATTGAAGAACTCGAAGCCGCCGGTGCCGAGGTCCACGTGTATCGCGGAGATGTCGCCGACCAGGCTTCGTTGGCCGGGGTCCTCGAAGCGATCCGGGCGGTTCAGCCGCCACTCCGCGGCATCGTACACGCCGCCTCGGCTATCGACGACGGTCTCGCCTCGGAAATCGAGATTGCGCGGCTGCAGGGGGTGCTTCGGCCGAAGCTCGGCGGGGCGTTGGCTCTCGACGCCCTGACCCGGAACGATCCGATTGAATTGTTCTTGCTGTTTTCCTCGGCGACGACGTTGGTCGGCGCGCCCGCGCAAGGCGCCTATGTGGCAGCTAATGCAGCCCTCGAGGCCTTGGCGCGGCGGCGCCGGGCCCAGGGACGGCCGGCGCTCGCCGTTGCGTGGGGTCCGATCGCGGATGCCGGCTATCTGGCCGCGAGGCCGGAGACCCGCGATGCGCTCGCACGGCGGCTGGGCGCGAAACCAACCTCGGCAGCCGAAGCGCTGGCGGGGCTGCCCGCAATGATAGCGAGCGGATTGCCCGTTGTGGCTTTCGCCGAAACCATCTGGAACGAAGCCCGCCGCTTTCTGCCTATCCTTGCCAGCCCGCTATTTTCGGAAGCCCGGACGAGTGGTTCGGCATCCTCCTCGGACGAGTCACTCAACGAGCAAATCGCGGGTCTCGACCCGGATGCAGCACTTGCCCTGCTCAAGACCGTCATTGCCGAGGAGGCGGCGACGATTTTGCGGCTGCCGGCGAGCGGAATCGACCCGCTTCGGCCGCTTTCGGAAATGGGGATGGACTCGCTGATGGCGGTCGAACTTCGGCTCGCTCTCGAAAGCCGGCTACGGGTCGATCTGCCGCTGGTTTCACTCGTCGAAGGAACGAGCGTGGCATCGATTGCGGGGCGGCTGGCCACAGCGATCTCAACCGGACCCAAGGATGGGGAGGTGATCGCCCTGGTGGCACGTCACGAGGGTATGGATGAGATCTCCTCTTCTGCGGAGGATGCGCATACGACCTCCGCAATGGGCGAGCCGAAATCGGTGGCCGCGGAGTAGCCGATGGAGCCGCGCCGGAACGTGTTCGGCCTGTCGGCTCAGGCCAAGGCGCTGCTGATCGAGAAGCTTTCCTCGAGCGCGCCGATGCGATCGCCGCGCGCCGGGCGCCGCACCGGCCCGGAGGATGACGACGGCGCCGGCCGCCTGGACGTGTCAAAGCTGGAAGGGTTTCGAGAAATCCGGATGATCCGCGAAGCCGCGGATTTTCTCGGCATATCCGATCCGTTCTTTCGCGTGCACGAGGGAATTGCTGGGGCGGAGACGGTGATCGGCGGTCGCCGCTTCGTCAATTACGCATCCTATAACTACGTCGGTCTGAACGGGCATCCGGATATCGTGAGCGCCGCAAAGGCCGCGATGGACCGATACGGGACCTCCGTCTCGGCGAGCCGTCCGGTCTCCGGCGAGCGCCCGCTCCATCAGGATCTCGAGCGCGCCCTTGCTCGTGTTCACGGCACCGAGGACTGCGTCGTCCTGGTTGGCGGCCATTCGACGAACGTCACGGTGATCGGACATCTGCTCGGCCGCGACGACGTGATCGTCCACGATGCGTTGATCCACAACAGCATCGTTCAGGGTGCGATCCTTTCCGGCGCCCGGCGGGTGCCGTTTCCGCATCTCGACCACGAAGCGGCCGACCGCTTGCTACGCGAAACACGCCCGCGTGGCGGGCATGCGCTCCTCGTCATCGAGGGGCACTACAGCATGGATGGCGATGTCCCCGATCTGCCGGCCTTCATCGCTGCCGCCCGCCGCAATCGAGCCTGGCTGATGGTCGATGAAGCGCACGCGCTGGGTGTGCTCGGACCGCGTGGTTTTGGCACCGCCGACCGGTTTGGCGTCGATCCCGGGGAGGTCGACATATGGATGGGCACTCTCAGCAAGAGCCTCGTATCGTGCGGCGGTTACATCGCCGGCAGCAAGGAACTCGTGGATTTTTTGAAGGTGGCGGCTCCCGGTTTCGTCTTTTCGGTCGGGATGGCGCCCCCGGCGGCCGCCGCGGCGCTCGCCGCGCTTGAACTTCTCGAGCGCGAGCCGGAGCGCGTGCGCCGGCTCAATGATCGGGCCGCGCTCTTTCTGAGGCTCGCGCGGAAAGGCGGGCTCGATGTGGGCGGCTCGATAGGGGCTTCGATCGTGCCAATCGTCACCGGCAGCTCGATCCGTGCCGGGCGGCTCGCGCAGGCGCTGTTCGACCGAGGGGTAAACGTCCAGCCGATCCTCTACCCGGCGGTGCCGGAACGAGCCGCCCGGCTACGCTTTTTCGCGACTGCCTCGCACACCGAGGAGCAGATCAGAGATACTGTCGATACATTGTTGGAAGAGAGCCGCCGCGTGGCGTCGGAGCCGAGCGATTTGGCGGCGGTTGCACGACACCTCGGGAAACGGAGTTTGTTCTCGCGATAGGCTGGCGTCGTGCCTTATTACCGCAGGCGGAAATAGTGAACGCTGAACAGTTCTGCCGGGTCGGTCCATGTATCGACCGGACGAAAGCCTGCGCGCGCCGCCAAAGCTCTGAACTCCGCCACCGAATATTTATAGGAATACTCGGTGTGGATCAGTTCGTTCTTGACGAAACGGAGGCGATTTCCCGCAATCCGGGCCGTCTGGTCGGCGAGGCTGCGGATGTAGATTTCAACCCGGCCCTCAACACTGTTGTAGAATGCCAAGTGCTCGAACCTATCGATGTCGAGGTCTCCGTCGAGCTCGCGATTGACGCGTTCGAGGAGGTTGAGGTTGAACGCGGCGGTCACCCCGGCTCGGTCGTTGTAAGCGGCCTCGAGAATGTCCGGCTCCTTCTTCAGATCGACGCCGATCAACATTTCGCCTCCCGGCCCGAGGATGTGCGCGTAGTTGGCGAGAAACGCAACGGCGGCATTGGGCTCGAAATTGCCTATCGTCGAGCCGGGGAAAAATCCGACCCGCTTTCCTCCAGCGCCGGTTAATTGCGGCAGCGGAAATGGGCGGGTGTAGTCGGCGCAAACGGCGATGACCGGCACCGACGGAAAATCCTCGGCCAAACCAATGGCGGCATCCCGCAAGTGTTCGCGCGAGATGTCGACCGGAACATAGGCCGCAGGCCGGTCGAGCGCCTGAAGTAAGATCCGGACCTTTTGGCTGGCGCCGCTGCCAAACTCGATCACGCGGCAATGCGGCCCCATCTGAGCTGCGATATCACTCGAATTCTCTTCGAGGATCGCGATCTCGGTACGCGTCGGATAATATTCGGGCAGACGGCAGATTTCTTCGAACAAGGCCGAGCCACGCGCGTCATAAAAGAACTTGCACGGAATCCGCTTGTGGGCGCGATCGAGGCCCGCCAGCACCGCATCCCGAAAGCTTTCTTCGCCGGGTGCCAGATCATGGAAGGCAAAGCGCGCGCCATTTTTCATCCAAGGTCCTCCGCCAGCCGCAGCCCGGCGAAGGCCCAACGCGCCGACGGCGGGAAAAAGTTGCGATAAGTGGCCCGGATGTGCCTGATCGGGGTGATTGCCGACCCGCCCCGCAGCACGATCTGGTTACACATGAATTTTCCATTATATTCGCCGATTGCGCCGCCGGCCGGGCGAAACCGGGGGTAGGCGGTATAGGGACTTGCCGTCCATTCCCACACGTCGCCGTACATTTGCCGTAGCTGGGGTATGGCGTCCGACGAGCCCTCCGCGCAGGGATGAAAATGGCCGCGATCAGTGAAGTTGCCAGAGATAGGCACATCTTCGACCGCAGTCTCCCATTCCGCTTCGGTCGGCAATCGTTTCCCTGACCATCTCGCGAAGGCATCGGCTTCGTAAAAGCTGAGGTGGCACACCGGCTCAGCCAGGTTCAGCCGGCAGCGGCCGGATAACGTAAAGACCGACCACTCCTCCCCTTCGCGAAGCCAATAGAGCGGCGCCTCCCAGCCCTGCTCGCGGACCGTCGCCCATCCGTCGGACAGCCAGAATTCCGGTCGCCTGTAGCCAGCTTCCTCGATAAAGCCGAGATACTCGCCGCAGGTCACCGGGCGCGCAGCCAGGCGAAACGGTTCGAGCCAGACCTTGTGCCGGGGGCTCTCATTGTCGAACGCGAAACCGGATCCCAAGTGTCCGATCTCCTTCAGGCCGCCGTCAAACTCCACCCAAGAGAGGGGATGCGGCGTGGCCTGCACCTGCAACTGTGGCGCCTGATAGGCGGGCAGCAGAGGGTTGAGCGAGAATACGTGCTTGATGTCCATCAGGATCAGCTCCTGATGCTGCTGCTCGTGGTGAATGCCGAGTTCGAGCAGGGTCGCGACCTCGCTCCCTTCCGGTTCGGCGACCCGCTCAATCAGCCGCGCCATCGCCGAACCCACGTGATCGCGATAGGCCATGACGACATCGACGGTCGGGCGCGACAACAAGCCGCGCTCGGGGCGCGGGTGTCTTGGGCCGACAGACTCGTAATAGGAGTTGAAGAGATAGCGGAAGGCAGGGTCGAAGACCCGGTAGTCGGGATCGAACGGGGCCAACAGGAATGTCTCGAAAAACCAGGTGGTGTGCCCGAGGTGCCATTTTGTCGGACTGACATCCGGCATCGACTGGATCGACTGATCCTCAGCGGTCAAGTTGGCGGTCAGCGCTTCGGTCTCATGCCTTACCGCTTCAAACCGCTCGAAGGCAGCGTGGCAATCCGCGCGGCAAGCTTCTTCCTGCACGGCAACTTCAAGCACGATGTCCCCCATACCCTGTTGCGTTGCTCCCGCTAACACCCCGGTCGCCGAGTCGTTTCGCTAGCTCAGATAGCGATCGCGCAGATGGCGTTCAAAACTCGCGTTCCCGAGCGGTTGTCCCGTGGCGGTTTCGACCAGCTCCGCCGTCGACAACAACGACCCCTTAGAGTGCACCCGCTCGCGCATCCACCCGAGCAGCGGCGCAAATTCGCCCTCCGCAATCGCTTGCATCAGGTCCGGGACATCGCGGCGCGCCGCTTCGAACAGCTGGGCCGCGATCAGCGCGCCGAGGGTATAGGTCGGAAAATATCCCCAATTGCCATCGTACCAATGAATGTCCTGCAGACAGCCCTCGCGGTCGTTGTCCGGCGCGACTCCGAGCATTTCGCGCAGTGCTGCCGCCCAGGCACCGGGGAGGTCCGCGGGTTTGAGTTCGCCGGCGAGCATCGCGCGTTCGAGTCGGTAACGCAGGATCACATGAGCGGGATACGTCACCTCATCGGCATCGACGCGGATGAACCCGCGCCGAACCCGGATCTGGCGCCGGTACAGCGCGTCGACTTCCCACCCCGGCCCAGTGCCGCCAAAAGCCTCGCGGATGATCGGTGCCGCGTAGGTTAAAAAAGCACGACTTCGGCACACCTGCATTTCGAGCAGCAGCGATTGGCTCTCGTGCATTGCCATGCCCCGGGCACGGCCAACCGGCTGAAGCCGCCACTCGGCCGGGAGCCCTCTCTGATAGAGCGCGTGCCCCGTCTCGTGCAGCACCCCCATCAAAGCGCGCGCAAAGTCGTCTTCGTTGTAGCGGGTCGTGATCCGCACATCTTCGGGGGTGCCGCCGCAAAATGGATGGGCGCTGACGTCGAGCCTGCCGTGCGCGAAGTCGAAGCCGATCCGTTCCATCAGCCGCATGGCGAGGCGGCGCTGCGTTTCGACCGGGAAGGGGCCCCAAGGGGGTGGTGCCGAGGGCAGAGATGCCTGGCGGTTCAGGGCGCCCTCGATCAAATCAGGCAAGAAACCCGCGATTTCATCGAACAGACGATCGATCTCGGCAACCAAAGCGCCTGGCTCGTATTGGTCGAGCAAAGCCTCGTAAGGGCTCGTTCCGAGCCGCTCGGCTTTGACGGCGGCGATTTCGCGTTCGATGCGGAGAATTCCCTCGAGCCCCGGAAGCACGGCGGCAAAGTCGTTCTCCAGACGGGCTCTGCGCCACACGGCTTCGCATTCCGAGCAGGCCCGCGACTCGGCTTCGACAAGCGCGGCCGGGACCGCTGTGGCGTGAAGCCAGCGTCGACGCATTTCGCGCAGATTGGCGCGTTGCCACTCTCCGAACTCATCAGCCGCGGCCTCGGCTTCGGCCAGCAACGCCTCGATCTCGGGCGTGACTAGATGTTGATGCGCAATCAGGCGCAAAGTCGCGAGTTGATCGGCTCGCGCCGCCGCTCCGCCAGCGGGCATGATTGCGGCGGCATCCCAGTGGAGAACCGAGATTGCTTGCTCGATCGCGCCCAGTCGTTGGAACCGCTGTTCCAGCTCACGATAGGCGGTGGTCATCACGGTCCCGCGTTGCGGCGATGGAACAGGACATAGATGACGATCAACGCAACCGCCAGTGAAAACCATGTTATCGCATATTGCAGGTGGTTGTTTGGCAGCGTGAGGCGGGTGACACCCCCCTTCGGCCAGCCGCCGGCGTTGGGGGTCGCGTCGGCGTCTATGTAGAACGGTGCAACCCGGCCGAGCTTGTCCGCCGCGCTCATTGCCGCAAGGTCAACCCAGAACCAGTAGTTCAGATCGGGACGGTTGTCGGGCAGAAACCAGTTCGGCCTCCCGGCGGGCGGCAGCCGCAGCAACCCTTGCACCCGAACTGTCCCAGTGATCTGGCCGAGTGCCCGCTTTGCGGGATCCTTCAGTTCGGATGGGATGTACCCGCGATTAACAAAGACCACGCGGCCCCCCGGCTCCAAGAGCGGGGTTAGGACCTGATACCCTTGGCCTCCCCCCTCAGATGTCGCACCGAGATAGATTTCTTTGTCGTTTAGGAACACGCCTTCGTCGCTGACATGGCGGAACTCCATGCCGCGGGCCTCGGAGAAGGTTTTCGGCACTGCAACTAGGGCCGCTGTCACTGCAGCCTCGCGTTGCGCGATCATATCTTGCTTCCAAAAGAGCCGCTCGATTTGCCATCCACCGAGCGCAAGACAGATCACCAGTGCCGGCAGGGAGAACACGGTTGGCCAAAACAGCGGCCGGAAAATCGTCATCGGAGCCGACGCAAGCACAGGCGGAGCCTCAGGAGGGAGGCGGCACGACCAGGAGATGGTGACGGTATTGCAGCGCGATCAAACCGGCTTTCAGGGGCCGCAACATCGCAATCGCGCCGCCGATGATGAACGGCGTCCACAGAACGAGATGCATCCATATCGGAGGCGAAAACTTCACCTCGACGAAAGCCGCAAGTCCTACGACGATCAAACCAAGGAAAAAAATGACGAAAACGGCCGGGCCGTCGCCCGCGTCTTGTGTGGAGAGATCAAGACCGCAGACCTCGCACGCGCCGCGGACGTTCAGGAGGCCGGTAAATAATCTTCCCCGGCCACAGCGCGGGCACCGACAGCCGAGCGCGGCGCGGATCGGAGAGACCGCCGGAAAATCGTTCATCCCGCGACGCCGGCGCCACCGCTGCCCTCGCCCCACCAATAGACGCAAACAAACAGGAACAGCCACACCACGTCGACGAAATGCCAATACCAAGCGGCTGCTTCGAACCCGAAGTGATGGTCGGGTTTGAAGTGTCCGGCCCACGCCCGACAGAGACAAACGATCAGGAAAGTCGTGCCGATGATGACGTGGAAACCATGAAAACCGGTCGCCATGAAAAAAGTCGATGGATAGATGCCGTCGGTGAAATGGAATGGGGCATGGCTATATTCCCATGCCTGAACCGAAGTGAAGCAAAGCCCGAGAAAGACGGTCAGTGCCAGTCCGCGCAGCAATCCGCTGCGGTCGCCTTCGATCAGCGAATGATGCGCCCATGTCACCGTCGTTCCCGATAACAGCAAGATCAACGTATTCAGAAACGGGAACTCGAAAGGATCGAAGGGATGAATGGTCTTTGGCGGCCAAGTACCGCCGACCGGGAACAGGCTCGATGCGAAAAACGCCCAGAAAAACGCCGCGAAAAACATCACCTCGGAGGCGATGAACAACGCCATGCCGTAACGCATCCCAAGCTGCACGACCGGGGTGTGATAGCCCTGAAAGGTCGCCTCGCGAATGACGTCGCGCCACCACACCGCCATGGTCGCCAGCACCGCGAGGACTCCGATGATCAAAAGGGTCCAGCCATAGCCGTGCATGTAGAGGACGCCGCCGGTGGTGATCAGACCGGCGGCGACTGCTCCGAACAGGGGCCAGACGCTCGGGGCGACGAGATGATAGGGATGCTTCGGCGGGGCGTGCGCTTCGCTCATGGATTGGGGCTCGGATCGATTAATTTAAGGAAGACGGCCGCGATCGAGGCGCCGCGGAGGCAGTCGGAGGCGCGGTTTCGGGCGCCCGAAACATCGTATAGGACAATGTGATCGAGCGGACCTCGCTTGTGCTCGGGTCGGTGGAGATGTCGGGATCGACAAAGAAGACGACCCCCATATCCACGCTTTGACCTGGCGCGAGGGTCTGACTGTTGAAGCAGAAGCACTGAAGCTTGTCGAAATAGATCCCGGCCTTGGTCGGGGTAACGTTGTAGATCGCTTGCGCGGTGACCGGCGTCGCGGTTCGGTTGACGGCGCGGAAAAACACTTGGTTCTGAGCGCCCGGATGAACGGATATCGCGTTCTTCAACGGACGAAATTCCCAATCGAGACCGGGGGCGACCTGGGCATCGAAGCGCACGGTAATCAGCCCGGCGGCGATCCGAGCCGGCGCCACCTCCGCACGCTGGGTGGTGCCGCCAAAGCCAGTAGCGGCGCAGAACAGCCGGTAGAGCGGAACCGACGCAAACGACAGCCCGACCATGCCGGCCACTACGGATACCAGCAGCGCGACAGTCGCTCCGTTGCGTCGGCTATGCGATCGTCCGGCCCCAGCCATACCCCTAGCTCCCCATCCGGACAATGGCGAGGGCGTAGAACAGCGCGACAAGTACGACCAGCACAGCTACCAGCGCACGGTTCCGGGTACGGATGGTCTTCTCCCGGTGGCGGTCCGCAGCAATCAAAGCCAAGCCCCGCTCGCGTGGTCGACCAGCAAGAGGCTGAAGATCAGAAACAAATAGAGCAGCGAGAAGGCGAACATCCGCCGGGCGCTACGATCGGTCGGGTCGCGGCAGACAAGAATGGCGCAGCCCGTGAAGGCAGCGCTCAATAACAAAGCGCCGACACCATAAAGTGTGCCGGCAACCCCGAGAAGCCACGGCGCCAGAGCGACCGGCAACAGCATTACCGTATAGAGCAGCATCTGCCGTTTGGTTTCGCGTGCCCCGGCGACGACCGGCAACATCGGCACGCCCGCGGCGGCATAGTCCCCGGCGCGGTACAGCGACAAGGCCCAGAAATGCGGCGGCGTCCAGAAGAAGATCACTGCAAACAGCGCGATCGCTCCCCAGCCGATATCGCCGGTGACCGCCGCCCAGCCGATCATCGGCGGGAAGGCGCCCGCAGCGCCGCCGATCACGATGTTCTGCGGCGTTCGTCGCTTTAGCCAGATCGTGTAGACAAAGACATAGAAGGCGATCGTCAGGGCAAGGAGCTCGGCCGCCACTGTGTTGACAGCCAACCCCATCATCAGCACGGCCCCGATGCCCAGCACAACACCGAAACCGAGCGCCTCGCCGGGCATCATCCGTCCCGCCGGCAATGGCCGGCCCGCGGTCCGGCGCATGACTGCGTCGATATCGCGGTCGTACCACATATTGATCGCGCCCGCTGCTCCCGCCCCGATGGCAATGCACAGCACTGCTACTATTGCAAGCAACGGATGGAGATGCCCCGGGGCCACAACAAGCCCGACCAGCCCTGTAAAGACGACGAGCGACATTACCCGGGGTTTGAGGATCTCGACATAATCCGCAACCCCCGCCGGTGCCGTGGCGAGGCGCAGCGGAACGGATGGCGGGGTCTCAGAAAGGTCGCTCACGAAGACGCCGGCTCCAGATAAACGACCCCAGTTAAACCACGACAGGCAATTCTTCGTAGCTGTGGAACGGCGGAGGCGAGGACACCTTCCATTCGAGGGTGGTCGCGCCCTCACCCCAGTAATTGGCGCCGACCCTCCGACCCGCCGTCAGCGTGTGAATCACGATGAACACGAAGAACAAGGTTGAGCCAAAAGAGATGAACGAACCGATCGAAGCGACAAAATTCCAGGGAGCGAACGCATCGGGGTAGTCGGCGATCCGCCGCGGCATTCCGGCGAGCCCGAGAAAATGCATCGGGAAAAAGGTCAGGTTGACGCCGATGAAGGTAGTCCAGAAATGGATCTGGCCCCAAGTCTCATTGTATTGGCGGCCGGACATCTTGCCGATCCAGTAGTAGAAACCCGCAAAAATCGAGAAAACGGCACCGAGCGACAAGACATAATGGAAGTGTGCCACCACATAATAGGTGTTGTGCAGCGCAAAATCTACGCCGGCATTGGCCAGCACGACGCCGGTCACGCCGCCGATGGTAAACAGGAAGATGAAACCCATCGCCCATAACATCGGCGTCTTGAAATCGATCGAGCCGCCCCACATCGTCGCGATCCAGGAGAAGATCTTGACGCCGGTCGGCACTGCGATGACCATGGTTGCCGCGGTGAAATAAGCGCGTGCATCGACCGAGATCCCGGTCGTGAACATGTGATGCGCCCAGACGACAAACCCGATGACGCCGATCGAGATCATCGCATACGCCATGCCGAGATAGCCGAATACCGGTTTCTTCGAGAAGGTCGAGACGACTTGCGAGATCATTCCGAACCCCGGCAGGATCAGGATGTAGACTTCGGGGTGGCCGAAGAACCAGAACAGATTCAAGAACAACAGCGGATCGCCGCCACCGGCAGGATCGAAGAAGGTCGTGCCGAAATTGCGGTCGGTCAGCAGCATCGTGATCGCTCCGGCGAGCACCGGCAGCGACAGCAGCAACAGGAAGGCTGTCACCAGGATCGCCCACACGAACAGCGGCATCTTGTGCATCGTCATGCCGGGGGCGCGCATGTTGAGGATTGTGGTGATAAAATTGATCGCGCCCATGATCGACGAGGCGCCGGCGAGGTGTAGCGAGAAGATCACCATGTCGACCGCCGGTCCGGGATGGCCGACCGGCCCTGACAGCGGCGGGTAGACCGTCCAGCCGACGCCGGCGCCCTGACCGACCATCGTCGATCCGACCAGCAGCGCGAATGCCGGCACCAAGAGCCAGAAGCTGACATTGTTCATCCGCGGGAAGGCCATGTCCGGCGAGCCGATCATTAGCGGCACCATCCAGTTGCCGAACCCGCCGATCATCGCCGGCATGATCACGAAGAACACCATGATCAGCCCATGGGCTGTGACGATGACGTTGTACAGCTGATGGTCCGAGATGAACTCATTGCCCGGATGGATCAGCTGCATCCGCATGAGGACGGACAGCAGACCGCCGATCACCCCGGCAACGATCGCAAATAGCAGGTAAAGGGTGCCGATGTCCTTGTGATTGGTCGAGCAAAACCAGCGGACGAAGAACCCCGGCGCGTGGCCGTGGCCATAAACGTCATGGCCATGCAGGTCGGCGACGTCGACACCGCGCTCGTAAGCCATTTTCTCGCTCCCTCTAACTCAGTTCCCGGCCGGCGCCGGCTGGGCGGCGTCGGTCGTAGCCGAAGCAGAAGCGGCCGCGACGCGGACCGCATCGCCGCCTTCGTCTTTATGGGCGAACTTCTTTTTGGCATCGCCGAGCCAACGCTCGAAATCGTCTTTCGACACCGCCTCGATCTTGATCGGCATGAAGGCGTGGTTGATGCCGCAGATCTGATTGCACTCGCCGTAGTAAACACCTGGGCGCTCAACCTTCATCCAGCTCTCGTTGAGCCGGCCGACGATCGCGTACTCCTGGACCCCAAACGATGGAACGAACCAGCTGTGGATCACATCGGTGCCGGTTACGTAAACGCGGATCACCGTGTCGACCGGAACGACGAGCGGATTGTCGACGTCCAGCAGCCGCTTCTGGCCGGGCTTGAGATCGGCCTCCGGGATGATGTTGCTGTCAAAAGAGAGCCCGCTTTGGTCAGGATACTCATACGTCCAGTACCACTGGTGTCCGGTGACTTTGATCGTCATGTCCGGGTTCGGCACCCGGTCCATGTAATACATCAGCTTGAAGGACGGTATCGCGATAATCACCAGGATTAGAACCGGCACCACGGTCCAGAGCATCTCGATGACGGTATTGTGCGAGGTCCGCGTCGGCACCGGGTTTCGTTCGTGACGAAAGCGAACGATGACATAGAGCAGCAAACCCAAGACGAAGAGAGTGATCAGAAAGATGATGACCAAGAGTTCGTCGTGAAATGCCGTCAGCCGGTCTTTGACCGGCGTGGCCGGCGGCTGCATGCCGATTTCCCAGCGCCACGGCCCGTCTGCCCAAGCGAGCGCAGCGAAGGCAGTACTGCCGATCAACACCAGCGCGAGCATAAAGAGTGCGCGCGCTGCAACCCTCTTTGTGAACAGTCTCGTCATTTCACCTTGAGCCTGCAGCCTCTCACGCGTCGCGAGCACCGGGAGCGGCGTTTTCGAGAGGACTTCCGAGAGGGGAGGATCTGTCCCCATTCCGCTCGACCAAATCTATCGCGGGGTTTGTTCGAACCCGGATGCCAAGCGAAGCTACACCACTGCTCGCCGGGACAACAACCGGTTGCGCCCGTTTGCGTCAAGCCGCCGCACGCGCAAGCAGTTGATGCGAAGTCTTGCGTCGCCGAACTTCCGTCTTTCTCTAAGGGCCGGCTGCGACCATATTGAGGCGGACCCGCAATGGAGTTTCTAATGACCGATCTCGCCGTCACCGACGCGCTGTTTTTCGAACGAACGGGCATGGACCCGGCCCGCATCGAGGCGCTCGTCGACCAGTCCCTGGCCGGAATGGATGACGGCGAGCTCTATCTCGAATACAGCCAGTCCGAGAGCCTTGCGCTCGATGACGGCCGGATCAAGAGCGCGAGCTTCGATACGACGCAGGGGTTCGGTCTGCGGGCGGTTGCGGGGGAGGCCGCCGGTTATGCGCACGCATCCGAATTGTCGGAGGCGGCGATCCGCCGCGCGGCGGATACTGTCAGAGCGGTGGCGAGCGGTCACTCGGGGGTTTTTGCCGCGCCTCCTCCCGGGACAAACCGGAGCCTCTACACCGAGCAAAACCCACTCGGCCTAGTCGATCTCGGGACAAAAACCCGCCTCCTGGCGGAAATAGACGCCTATGCGCGCGGCCGCGACCCGCGGGTGAGGCAAGTCATGGCCTCGCTCAGCGGCGTCTGGCAGGCGGTGCAGATCATTCGCCCCGACGGCCGACGGGTCGCAGACATCCGTCCGCTGGTGCGGCTGAGCGTGGCGATCGTCGTCGGCGACGGCGACCGCATGGAGACCGGCTCCTCCGGCGCGGGGGGTCGCGTCGGCTATGATCTTTATCTCGATCCGCAGCAATGGAAGGGCCAGGTCGACGAAGCGTTGCGTCAGGCGCTCGTCAACCTTGGCTCGGTGCCGGCGCCGGCGGGCGAGATGACCGTCGTCCTGGGGCCGGGGTGGCCGGGGGTCATGCTGCACGAGGCGGTCGGCCACGGGCTCGAAGGCGACTTCAACCGCAAGAAGACGTCGGCTTTCTCCGGAATGATCGGGCAACGCGTCGCGAGCGAAGGCGTGACGGTCGTCGACGATGGGACGATGCCCGATCGGCGTGGCTCGCTGACCGTCGACGATGAGGGGACGCCGACGAATTATACCGTCCTGATCGAGGACGGGATCCTCAAAGGCTATATGCAGGACCGCATGAACGCCCGCCTCCTCGGCGCCGCTCCGACTGGAAACGGCCGGCGACAGAGTTTTGCGCATGCCCCGATGCCGCGCATGACCAACACCTACATGCTGGCCGGCCGCCATGACCCTGCGGAAATCATGGCCTCGGTCAAGCGCGGGGTCTATGCCGTCAATTTCGGCGGCGGGCAGGTCGACATCACCTCCGGCAAGTTCGTATTTTCTGCCTCCGAAGCGTATCTGATCGAGGACGGCAAGCTCGGACCGGCGGTCAAAGGCGCAACTCTGATCGGCAACGGGCCGGAGGCGCTGACCAAAGTCACGATGATCGGCAACGATCTTCGCCTCGACGATGGGATCGGCACCTGCGGGAAGGACGGTCAGAGTGTGCCGGTCGGTGTCGGTCAGCCGACATTGAGGATGGATGGGCTGACGGTCGGCGGCACGAGCGCGTGAGGCGCGCTGCATCCGCGCTAATCCGAACCGCGCTTCTTTCAGCGGCACTATTAACTACCTATCCATTTGATGCAGCTCGGGCTTGCGCGGATTTCGCGACGGCGCCGTCGAGCCGGTGGTCTCTAACTACCAAGGCTGGGGTCTCGTGGCTGGTGACACCCTGCGGCCAGCGCTTTTTCAGCCTTGGGGTCAATGTCCTGGACGGCGGCTATCCCGAGCGCGAGTCGGCCGGCAAGGTTTGGTACAGCTGGAAGGCCTTTACCCCGACTTTGGCAGATTGGGCGGCCGATACCCGCCACCGTCTGTTCGCCTGGGGCTTCAACAGTGCGGGCGGCTGGGCACTGCCGCCCGAGACACTCAAACTCCCGACAATCATCAATCTCGAACTCGGTCGCCTCGCCAGGTTTCATTGGTTCGATCCGTTCGACCCGGAAACCGAGAAGCGGATGAATGCGCTGGCTCGCGAGCTTGTCGCGCCCTACCGCGGCTCGCCTTACCGGATCGGCTATTTCTCGGACAACGAGGTCGGCTGGTGGGCCGGAGCACTGTTTGTTTTCTATTCGGCCAAACCGGCGAACTCGTTTACCAAGCAGCGCTGGGTCGAAACGCTGCGCCGGCATTATGCCGGTGACTGGTCGCGTTTCACCGCCGATTTCCTGCCCCCCGCCGATGTGGCTTCCTGGGAGGCGCTCCTCGCCACCACACAGAGAACGCGGATGCGACCGGGCGGCGCGGGGATTCATGCGGTGCGCGAGTGGACCGGTATCGTCGCCGAACACTACTACACGCTCGCCGAGCGGGCGATCCGCGCCGCCGACCCCGATGCCCTCTACTTCGGCGACCGGCTGCCGATCTATTACGACCCGGCGGCGGTGCGGGCGATGGCGCCCCATGTCGACGCGATTGCCGCGAACTACAACGTCGACAGCGGCGATGGCTGGATCGCGGATTACTTTTTCGACGGGCTCAGGAAACTCTCGGGCGGCAAGCCGGTCCTGATATCCGAGTGGTTTTTTGCGGCCCGCGAGAACCGCACCGGCAACCGCAACAACGGCCACCTGATGACGGTTGCGACACAGAACGAGAGGGGTATCGGCGCGGCCGCCGCCACCCTCAATTTCGCGGCGATACCCGAAATCGTCGGGGCTCATTGGTTCCAGTACTACGACCACCCGAAGGGTGGGCGTCGCGACGGGGAGGACTACGATTTCGGGCTGGTCGATATCAACGACCAGCCGTATCAGGTGCTGACCTCGGACCTCGCAATCGCCAACCGACGCGTTCGCCAGGTTCACTCCGCCGCGGCGATTTCAGCAGCGCCTTCCGCGTCGCCAAGGATTATCGCGCTGCCGCACGCGGCCATTTCCGTGGACGATCGTTCGCTCGCAGATTGGCCCAAGCCGGCCAGCCTGCTGCCGCGGTTCAGGCCCTCACCGGGTGCGGTCGAGTTCGGGGAAGCCTACCTCTCGTGGAGCGAGCAAGGCCTCGCCCTGGCGACGATCGGACAGGATTACTTCGACATCGACCTTTTCACCTATGAGGGTGGTTTTCCGCTGATCGACGCCTACCGGGTCGAGCTCGGCGTCGACATCGGCGCCGGGCCACGGCGCTTCACGCTGTTCTTCATCCCGCCGCGGACCAAGCTGCACGACCATCCGGAAATGGCCGCGCAGCTGTGCACTGGGCCAGCGCAACAGGCGATAAGCCTGGGTTGTATCGAGGTCAGCGGCGCCAAGGCCGCCTATTTCGGCGCCGACCAGCCCCGGATTACGGCGGAAATGGTCATTCCGTGGTCGGCGCTCGGCATCGACGCGCCGGCTCCAGGAACTCAATTGCGCGCCGAAATCGCAGTTACCTCATGGCATCGCGAACGCTGGATGTCGCTGTCCGGCCGCCCGCCATCGGCAGCGATGGAAAACCCGGAGGGCTGGCGCGCGATGCGGCTCGGCAACGGCCCGCAAATGATCGAGACCTCCCCGGCGCGTCCGGTGCTGGCCCCCGGCTGAGCGCCCTCGGGCTGAGCGCCCCCTCAATAGGCGTAATCGGTGAAGACCGGATCGATGTTGCCGCCCCAGCGGGTGCGGAAGTCCTCGAGCAGTTCCTCGGCCGGTGTGCGGCCAGACCCAGCTATCGCGAACAGCGGGTCGAGAAAATGCGTCTCGTCCTCGCCCGCGATGTTGCGGCGCGCGCGCCGATGCAGGCCTTCCCGCGAGATCTCCAGCATTTCGAGCGCGATGTCGCGGAATGTGCGGGAGCGCAGCGGCGTCGCGAGCCCGAGCCGCGGCACATCGCGACGCATCGCCTCGCGCTCTTCTGCGGTCCAATCTGCGATCAGGTCATAAGCCGCATTGAGCGCCGCTGAGTCATATAGAAGCCCAACCCACAAGGCCGGCAACGCGCAGAGCCGGCGCCATGGACCGCCATCTGCCCCTCGCATTTCGAGAAACGTCTTTAGGCGCACCTCGGGAAAGGCGGTCGTCAAATGGTCGGCCCAGTCGCTTATGCGTGGGACGTCATTGGTCAGCATCGGCAGCTTGCCGACGATGAAATCTCGGAACGACAGCCCGCTCGCGTCGATGTATCTGCCATCGCGGTACACGAAATACATCGGCACATCGAGCAGGTATTCGACGTAACGCTCGAACCCGAACCCCGGCTCGAACACGAAGGGCAAGGTACCGCAGCGGTCCGGGTCGGTATCGGTCCAGATCAAGCTGCGGTGGCTGAGATCGCCGGACGGACGGCCCTCAACAAAGGGTGAATTGGCGAACAGGGCAACGGCGACCGGCTGCAAGGCGAGGCTTACCCGGAACTTCTTTACCATGTCGGCTTCGGACTGGTAGTCAAGGTTGGCTTGCACGGTACAGGTGCGCAGCATCATGTCGAGCCCGAGCCGGCCCTTTTTAGGCATGTAGTCGCGCATGATCCGGTAACGCGCTTTCGGCATAAACGGTATATCTTCGCGGCGCCATTTCGGGTCAAAGCCGAGCCCCAGCATTCCGAGCCCCAGCTCGTCGCAAACTTCGCGCACCTGCCGCAGGTGCTCGTGGACCTCGTCACAGGTCTGATGCACGGTTTCGAGCGGCGCGCCGCTCAGCTCGAACTGACCGCCGGGCTCGAGCGTGATCGAACATCGAGCATCATTGGTCAGAGCGATCGTATTGCCGTTTTCGACGACCGGCTTCCATCCGAAACGAGCCATCTCGCGCAGCACCGCGCCAATCCCGTCCGGTCCCTCATAAGGGACCCGGCGCAGATCCGAGCGCCGGAAGACGAACTTTTCGTGCTCGGTGCCAACGCGCCATTCCGCAGGCGGTTTGCAGCCGGATTCGAGGTACTCGACAAGCTGCCGCTTGTGGGTGATCGGCGCTCCTGGCGTACTCGGAGTGGTCGTCATCCTCGGCGGAACTCCAGCGCTAACGTGGCGGCAGCCCGACTAAGCAACCGTTTTAATCAACCAGCGAGCAAAAGCGGTCAACGGATACGGACGCGGCGCCAGTCACCGGCGATCGCCTGAAACACCGCGACCGCGGCGAGCGCCGCGGTTTCGGCACGCAGCACCCTTGGGCCGAGCCCGACGCGCGTAACAAAGGAGAGTTTACCCATAGCGTCAAGCTCCGTTTCATCGAAGCCTCCTTCGGGACCGACGAGGAGCGCCACCGGCCCAGGCGGAAGACGTGCTGCCGCGGCGCTGATCGGCTCACCGGCGCCACTCTCGTCGCACACGATTAGTTGCCGCTCGCCGGGCCAGGCCGCCAAAAGCCGGTCGAGCGGCTCCGGCGTTCTTACCTCCGGGACGGACACGCGTTCGCTCTGCTCGGCGGCTTCGATCGCATGCGCCCGCAGCCGCTCGAGATTGACGCGCTCGACCTGGGTGCGCACCGTCCACACCGGCAACAGCGCCGAGACGCCCAGTTCGGTTGCTTTCTCGACGAGCCAGTCGAGCCGGATACGCTTGATCGGGGCAAAGACCAGCCATAGATCGGGCTCGCCTCCGGGCTCGGGGGAACGCAATTGGCCTTCGGCCGTCAGCCGCACGCCCTTTTTGCCAATCCCGGTGATACGGCAAAGCCATTCCCCATCTTCGGCGTTGAACACCGCGACTGCCGCCCCCGGGCCGAGCCGCAACACCGAACTGAGATAGTGCGCCCGGGCCGGTTCTAGTTCGATCTCGCGGCCGGCAGCAAGCCCGGCGATTAGGTGAAGGCGTGGGGCGCGGCGCTGGGCCATTCCCTCCTCACTTGAGTGGGAGACGTAGCGTCGTCAAGATTATCCTATGACGGCGGAAAAGAACCCCGGAGAAGCCTCCCTCACCCACCCAGCCTTGCGGCCTGGATCCCCCCTCTCCCGCATTGCTGGAGAGGATGCCGAGCGAAGCGAGGCGGGTGAGGGTGTCGCCGCAGTCGATGCGCCGGCCGATCGCAGCGACATCCATCAGAATGACTGGGTGGAGCGCTGGCTGCCCGCGCCGGTCCGGCCTTACGCCAGGCTGGCCAGGCTCGACCGGCCGATCGGTACTTGGCTCTTGCTGTTCCCCAGCTGGTGGGGCATTGCGCTCGCCTCTCAGCGCTGGCCCGATCCACTGTTGCTGGTGCTTTTTGCGATTGGCGCCCTCGCGATGCGCGGCGCCGGCTGCACGCTGAACGATATCGCCGACCGGGACTATGACGCACAGGTCGCGCGCACCCGGCTGCGACCGTTGCCGAGCGGCGCCGTTTCGGTGCGCCAGGCGGGGGTCTTTCTGCTGCTCCAGCTGACGGTTGGAGCGGCGGTTCTGTTCAGCCTCAATCGCATTACGATCCTGCTCGGGGCTGCCGTTCTCGGGCTGATCGGCAGCTACCCCTTCATGAAGCGCATCACCTATTGGCCGCAGGTATTTCTCGGCCTCAATTTCAATTGGGGAGCGCTGATCGGCTGGACCGCAGTTACCGGCGCGCTCGGCTGGCCGCCGTTGCTGCTGTACGCCGGCGGCGTGTTCTGGACGGTTGGCTATGACACGATCTATGCGCATCAGGACAAGGAGGACGATATCCGCATCGGGGTCAAATCCTCGGCCATTGCCCTAGGGGTGCATACGCGGCCCTGGCTCTTCGCGTTCTATGGTGCTGCGGTGCTGTTGTGGTCCGCAGCCGGGCACGCAGCCGGGCTCGGCGCGATGTTCTGGGTCGGGCTTGCCGCTGCCGCTGCGCAGCTGGCCTGGCAGGCGGCGCAGGTGGCGACCGACGACCCGGTTGACTGCCTGCGCAAATTCCGCTCGAACCGCGCCGTCGGCTGGCTCATGCTCGCTGGGATCGTCGCCGATCACTTCGCCTGACCTGCCTTGGACCCGGCTCTCTTCGTTCGCCGCAACACCGCGATCGCCGCTCCGCCGCTGGTGCCAGAGATCCGGCTCCACCTGGCCAGCGAGATCACCCCGATTTGGCAGGCCACCGAGGAAAGCTTGGCGCGCAGCGCGGTGCCGCCGCCGTTTTGGGCGTTCGCCTGGGCCGGCGGCCAGGCGCTCGCCCGTTACGTCCTCGACCGTCCCGCAGAAGTCGCCGGCCGGTTCGTGCTCGATTTCGGCGCCGGGTCCGGCCTTGTCGCGATCGCCGCTGCGAAAGCCGGCGCGGCCGGTGTGCTGGCCGCCGAGATCGATCATTTCGCCGCCGCCGCGATTGCGATGAATGCCACTCTGAACGAGGTAGTGGTAACGGTCACGACCGCCGACGTGATCGACACCGCCGACCCCCGCTGGGACGTCGTGGCCGCCGGTGACGTCTGCTACGAGCAACCTATGGCCGCGCGCGTCGCCGGATGGCTGGCGGCGCTCGCCGGGCACGGCTGCCTCGTGCTGCTCGGCGATCCCGGACGAGCCTATTTGCCGGCCAATCGCGTGCGTAAGCGCGCCCGCTACCTCGTGCCGACGAGTCACGAGCTGGAAGGCCGCGACACCCGAGACGGGGTCGTCTGGCAGGTGCTTCCGCCCTGAATCGTGCTCGCGAGCCGCTCGAGGCGCCCCCATATAGCTCGCATGCCCTACTCCAGCCTGCGCGATTTCATGGACCGGCTCGAAACGGCCGGGCGGCTCGCGCGGGTTGACGTACCGGTATCGCCCTATCTCGAGATGACCGAGATTCAAACCCGACTGCTTGCGGAGGGCGGGCCCGCGGCATTGTTCGAAAACGTCACTCGCGAGACGGGCGGCCGCTACAGCATGCCGGTGTTGGTGAACCTGTTCGGCACAGTCGAGCGCGTTGCCTGGGGCATGGACCGCGAGCCGCATCAGCTGCGCGAGATCGGCGAAACGCTCGCCTTTCTGAAGCAGCCTGAACCGCCCGGCGGCTGGCGCGAGGCGCTGGAAATGCTGCCGCTCTTGCGCACTGTCATGGCGATGCGCCCGCGCACGGTCGGCGCCGCACCATGTCAGGAGATCGTATTGCGCGGCGGCGAGATCGATCTGTCCACGCTGCCGATCCAGACCTGCTGGCCGGGCGAGCCAGCCCCGTTGATCACTTGGCCGCTGGTGGTGACGAGAGGCCCAGGCGGGCGGCGCGAGGACGGTTTCAACCTCGGCATCTACCGGATGCAGGTGACCGACCGCGACACGACCCTGATGCGCTGGCTCAAGCATCGCGGCGGCGCGCAGCACCATCAGCGCTGGCGCGCCGAGCGGGCGGAGCCGCTGCCCGCGGCAGCGGTGATCGGTGCCGATCCGGGCACGATCCTCGCCGCGGTGACGCCGGTGCCGGACACCTTGTCCGAATACCAGTTCGCGGGGTTGCTGCGCGGCCGCAAGGTCGAGCTCGTCGATTGCAAGACCGTGCCGTTGAAGGTGCCGGCCGAGGCCGAAATTGTCCTCGAAGGACATGTCTCGCTCGATGAATATGGCGAGGAAGGCCCTTATGGCGACCACACCGGATACTACAACGCCGTCGAGCACTTCCCCGTCTTTCGGCTGTCGGCGATCACGATGCGGGCGAGCCCGATTTATTTGTCCACCTTTACCGGCCGGCCGCCGGACGAGCCGTCGATCCTTGGCCAAGCGCTGAACGAAGTCTTCATTCCGCTGCTGCAGCAGCAATTTCCCGAAATCGTCGATTTCTGGCTGCCGCCCGAGGGGTGCTCCTACCGCATCGCGGTCGTGGCGATCCGCAAGGCCTATCCCGGTCACGCCAAGCGCGTGATGATGGGCATCTGGTCGTTTCTGCGGCAGTTCATGTATACGAAATTCGTCATCGTCGTCGATGACGACATCGACGCGCGTGACTGGAAGGAGGTCATGTGGGCGATCTCGACCCGCATGGATCCGGTGCGCGATGTCACGCTGATCGACAATACCCCGATCGACTATCTCGACTTTGCGTCGCCGGAATCGGGCCTCGGCGGCAAGATCGGCCTTGATGCGACCGGTAAATTGCCGCCGGAGACCCGGCGCGAGTGGGGCCGCCCGATCCGCATGACCGAGGCGATCGTCGCCGAGGTGACGAGCAAATGGACAAGCTATGGCCTGCCCGGATCGGGCAAGCCGATTTGGAAATGAGCGTTGTTTCACAATGAGGCAGTGAGGCGACGAGGTTCTAACAGATCTCGTTGTGGAATTGCTTAATCCGTGGGATGAGAGATGAGCGACCAAAGAGTTGACCAGACGGTGGACGCCGCGCTCGACCTGTTGCAGGACCTGATCGGGCGCGCGCGCCGCGCCGGGGCGGACGCGGCGGACGCGGTGATGTTCGAGGGCATATCGCTGTCCCATGCCCGCCGCCTCGGCAAAACCGAAAAGCTCGAACGCTCGGAAGGCCATGACCTTGGCCTCAGAGTATTCATCGGCCGGCAGCAGGCGATCGTCTCTTCGAGCGACCGCTCGCCGCAGGCGCTCGACGAACTCGTCGAGCGCGCGGTCGCGATGGCCCGCGCCGTCCCCGAGGACCCCTATTGCGGCATCGCCGATCCCGCCGAGATCGCTCGCGAATGGCCGAGCCTTGACATGCTCGACCCTGAGGAGCCGAGCGCCGAAGTCTTGATCGAGCGGGCGCGCGCCGCCGAGGAGGCGGCGCTCGCCGTCACGGGCGTCACCAATTCCGAGGGCGCCGAGGCTGGATGGGGCCGCTCGCAGATCGCGCTCGCCGCCTCGAACGGGTTTGCCGGAGGTTATGCCGGGTCGAGCCAGGGGATCAGCGCCAGCGTCATTGCCGGCTCGGGCACCGGGATGGAGCGCGACTACGATTTCGCGAGCGCCATCCACGCGGCCGATCTGCGCGACCCGGCCGAAATCGGCAAGAGCGCCGGCGAGCGCGCGGTCAAGCGGCTGGGCGCGAAGAAGATGCCGACCTGCCGCTGCCCGGTGGTGTTCGACCCGCGCGTCGCGCGCAGCTTCATCTCGCACCTGCTGGGGGCGATCTCGGGACCGTCGATCGCGCGCGGCACGAGCTTTCTGAAGGACCGGCTCGGCGAGCGGATCTTTCCGGAGGCGATCACGATCATCGACGACCCGCACCGCCAGCGCGGCTTGCGCTCGAAGCCGTTCGACGGCGAGGGGATCGCCAACCGCCGCCGCGCCATCATCGACAAGGGCGTGCTGACGACCTGGCTGTTGGACCTGCGCTCGTCGCGCCAGCTCGGCCTGAAGACCACCGGCCACGCGGCTCGCGGCACCGCCTCGCCGCCTTCCCCGGCCGCTACAAATGTGTGGATCGAGCCGGGAGCGCTGAGCCCTGAGGAGCTCATGGCCGACATCGAGAGCGGATTCTATGTGACCGAGATGATGGGCATGGGGGTCAACGGGGTCACCGGCGACTACAGCCGCGGCGCCGCCGGCTTCTGGATCGAGAAGGGCGAGATCGCCTTCCCGGTCAGCGAGATGACGGTCGCCGGCAATTTGAAGGAGATCTTCGCCCGCCTCGTTGCCGCCGACGACCTCGAATTCAAAACCGGCGCCGATTCCCCGACCCTGAGGGTCGACGATCTCACCGTCGCGGGAGCTTAGAAGGGTAGTGAGGAGTTCGCCGCGCTAATCCGCGGCGGCCACGCGGCGCCGTGGTTTGGCTCGGTCGCGGCGAACCGGTCGAGCAGCCGCACCGCGACGCGCGGGCTGACGAAATGCGAGACGTCGCCGCCGAGGGCGCCGATTTCCTTGACGAAACGCGACGAGATGAACTGGAAGCGGTCGGACGCCATCAGAAAGACGGTTTCGATCTCCGGGTTCAGCCGGGCGTTCATGCCGGCCATCTGGAACTCGTATTCGAAATCGGAAACCGCGCGCAGCCCGCGGATGATGACCTTGGCCCCGACCGACTTGGGCAAAACCCATCAGCAGCGTGTCGAAGGCGCGCACCTCGATCCGCTCGGCATCGCCGTTTTCGAGATGGGCGATCTCGTCGCGGACGATCTCGACCCGCTCGTCGGTGGCGAACAGCGGGCCCTTGCCGTCGTTGCGGGCGACGCCGATGACCAGCCGGTCGACGATCCGGGCGGCTCTGCGGATAATGTCCGTATGGCCGTTGGTGATCGGGTCGAAGGTGCCGGGATAGATCCCGACGCGCGGCTCGGTCATGCGTCCCCCTCACTGGCTTGCTGATCATCCGGCGCGTCATCGGGCTCTTCGGCACCGCCGTTCTCGTCGGATTCCCGGGATTCCTCAGGAAGCCGCGCCACCGAGACGACACGCTCGCCCTCGCCGACCTTGAAGATCACCACACCCTGGCTGCGCCGGCGGGCGATGCGGATGTCGTGCACCGGGCAGCGGATCACCATACCGCCATCGGTCACCAGCATAATCTGGTCGTTGTGCCCGACCGGGAAGACCGCGACGATCGCATCGCTGCGGCGGGTCAGGTCCATGTTGTCGATCCCCTGCCCGCCGCGCCCGGTGATCCGGTAGTCATAGGCCGAGGTTCTGACGCCGTAGCCCTTCTCGGTCACGCTCAGCACGAACTCCTCGCGCTGCGCGAGATCGGCATACATCTCCTCGGAGATCGCGGCTTCTCTCGCCGCCGTTTTCGCCGTTCGGATCGTCGGGTTCGAGCGGCGCCTCGGCGGCCGCCTCGCTCTCCTCCCCCATCTGCCGGCGGCGCCGCGCGGCGAGGCTCAGATACGCATTGCGGATATCTGGAGCGATCTCCTCGTGGCGCAGGATCGACATCGAGATCACCTGATCGTCGCCGAGCAGCCGGATGCCGCGAACCCCGACCGAGCTGCGGCCGGTAAAGACGCGCACATCGCCGACCGGAAAGCGGATCGATTTGCCGTTGCGGGTGGCGAGCAGCACGTCGTTCGCATCGGTGCAGGTCGCGACGGCGATCAGCCGGTCGTCGGCATCCTCGCCCTCGAATTTCATCGCGATCTTGCCGTTGGCGCGGACATCGCCGAAATCGGAGAGGGCATTGCGCCGGACATAGCCGTTCGCGGTCGCGAACATGACCGTGAGATCGCTCCAGCTCTCCTCGTCCTCGGGCAATGGCATGATTGTCGAGATCGTCTCGCCCGGCGCCAGGTTCGGCAACAGGTTGACCATCGGCCGGCCGCGCGACTGCGGCGTGCCGAGCGGCAGCCGGTAGACCTTGAGCTTGTAGACTCGGCCCGAGGATGTGAAGAACAGCACCGGCGCGAGGGTCGAGGCGACAAAGACCTCGCTGAGGAAGTCCTCCTCGCGGATCGCCATGCCGGCGCGGCCGCGACCGCCGCGGCGCTGCGACCGATAGGTCGACAGCGGCACCCGCTTGATGTAGCCGGCGTGACTCACGGTCACGACCATCGCCTCGCGCTGGATCAGCGCCTCGATGTCGGCTTCGAACTCGACATCCTCGATCGCGGTGCGCCGCGGCGTCGCGAACCGCTCCTTGATATCGAGCAGCTCGCCGCGCAACACCTCGAAAAGCCGCACGCGCGAGCGCAGGATCTCGAGGTAACCGGCGATCTCGGTGATCAGCCCGCGCAGTTCCTCGGCAATCTTTTCGCGCTCCAGCCCGGTCAGCCGCTGCAGGCGCAAATCGAGGATCGCGCGCGCCTGCTCTTCCGACAGCCGGTAGGTGCCGTCTGCGGCGACCTCGCGCCCGGGTTCGCCGACCAGCGCGACCAGCGGGGCGACATCGGCAGCCGGCCAGGCGCGGCCGACGAGACCGGCCCGGGCCGTCGCCGGATCGGGCGCGTTGCGGATCAGCGCAATCACCTCGTCGAGATTGGCGACTGCGACCGAAAGCCCCAACAAGACGTGCGCCCGGTCCCGCGCCTTGCCGAGCAGGTGGCTCGTTCGCCGAGTGATCACCTCCTCGCGGAAGGCGATGAACGCAGCAATGATCTCGCGCAGGGTCAACTGCTCGGGCCGGCCACCGTTCAGCGCCAGCATGTTGACGCCAAAGCTCGTCTGCAGGGCGGTGTGTCGGTAGAGCTGGTTGAGGACGATGTCGGGCTCGGCGTCGCGCTTCAATTCGACGACGACGCGCAGGCCGTCGCGGTCGCTCTCGTCGCGCAGATCGGAGATGCCTTCGATCAGTTTCTCGCGGACGGTCTCGGCGATGCGCTCGACCAGCTTCGCCTTGTTGACCTGGTAGGGCAGCTCGGTAAAGACGATCGCTTCGCGGTCCTTGCGGATCTCCTCGACATGGGTTTTCCCGCGCATGACGACGGCGCCGCGCCCGGTCCGGTAGGCGGCATGCGTTCCGGCGCGTCCCATGATGATCCCGCCGGTCGGAAAATCCGGCGCCGGGACGTATTGCATCAGCTCGTCGATGGTGATCGCCGGGTTGTCGAGATAGGCGCAGCAGGCGTCGATGACCTCGCCGAGATTGTGCGGCGGGATGTTGGTCGCCATGCCGACCGCGATGCCGCTGCCGCCATTGACCAGCAGGTTCGGAAAGCCGGCCGGCAGGACCTTGGGCTCCTGCTCGGTGTCGTCGTAATTCGGCTGGAACTCGACCGTGTCCTTGTCGAGATCGTCGAGCAGGGTGTCGGCGACGCGGGCGAGCCGCGCCTCGGTGTACCGGTAGGCCGCCGGCGGGTCGCCGTCCATCGAGCCGAAATTGCCCTGGCCGTCGATCAGCGGCAGGCGCATCGCGAAATCCTGCGCCATCCGCACCATCGCGTCGTAGATCGCGAGCTCGCCGTGCGGGTGGTATTTGCCGATCACGTCGCCGACGATGCGCGCCGATTTGCGGTAGCCGCGGTTCCACTCGTTGCCGTTGACCTTCATCGAATAAAGGATGCGGCGGTGGACCGGTTTGAGCCCGTCGCGGACGTCGGGGAGCGCGCGCGCCACGATCACGCTCATCGCGTAATCGAGGTAGGAGCGCTTCATCTCCTCTTCGATCGTAACGGGAGTGATGTCGGGGGCGGAGGGTGGTGCGGAGCTGACGGCCAAGGGTGTTCTGCGCGGTGGCTAAAGACGAAACAGCGACTGCGCCTCGGCGGTGCAGCCGCTGTCACTTATATAGTCATTCGCGTGAAGCATTACCGTATTTCGCAGGTGCGAACAAACGGTTGCGAACAAACGGTTGATTGTGGGAGCGAGGGTCAGGGCGGCGCGCCGACAATGGCCCGATAGATTGCCAGAATCAGCACTGCTCCGACGATTGCGCCAATAAAGCCGGCGCGTTGGCCCGGCCCATACCAGCCGATCCGCTCACCGAGCCAACTCGCGAAGATGGCGCCGACAATGCCGAGAAGGGTCGTCACGATGAACCCGCCAGGGCCGGCAATGAACAGCTTGGCAATGGCGCCGGCGAGAAACCCGATGATGATGACCCACAGCCAATGCATCCCGCCCTCCCAATTCCTATCCTCGAACAAGCGATAAAGCGGCGGGCGCCACCGGTGCAGTTTCGCTAGGCGGAGCCGCCATCGCCTGTTCGGCGAGCCGCGTCACAGCGGCATAATCGGTTTTGCCGGTGCCGAGAAGAGGCATGTGATCGATTTCGATCACCTCGCGCGGCACGGCGATCTCGGGCAGGCCCAGCTGATGCGCCGCGTCGAGAAGCCGAGTGCGGTCGAAGCCATGCGCCTCGGTCACCAGGATCAGCCTCTCACCCCGGCGCGGGTCGGGCAGCGCGACGACGGCGTGCCGGATCTCCGGCACCGCCGTCTCGGCGATGCGCTCGGCAGCGGCCAGCGACACCATCTCGCCGCCGAGCTTGGCAAAGCGCTTGAGGCGCCCGACGATCGCCACGAACCCGTCAGCGTCGACCGTGACAATGTCGCCGGTGTCGTACCATCCGTCGGGCGGCTCTTCGATATCGCCGCCGCGCAAATAACCGGCCATCACATTCGGGCCGCGCACCATCAGGCGCCCGCCGTCGGCGATCCCGGGAACCGGCTCGAGGCGGTGCTCGACCAACGGCAGAAACCTCCCGACCGTGCCGGCGCGGTAATGCATCGGCGTGTTGACCGCGATCACCGGCGAGCATTCGGTGACGCCGTAGCCTTCGAGGATGCGTTTGCCGAACCGCTCCGACCATATTTCGCGGGTCTCCTCGCGCACCGCCTCCGCCCCGGCGAAGACATAGCGCAACGCATAGAAATCATACGGATTGGCGCGGCGCGCATAGCCGGCGAGAAAGGTGTCGGTGCCGAACAGGATCGTCGCACCGGTCGCATAGGCGATCTCCGGCACGATGCGGTAATGCAGCGGCGACGGGTAGAGAAACACCCGCACCCCGGACAGCAGCGGCAGCAGGAACCCGCCGGTCAATCCGAAGCTGTGAAACATCGGCAATGCGTTCAAGCGCGAGATCGGCCGGGCTGAAATCGACCCGCGCGGCGATCTGGCGCCGGTTGGCCAGCAGATTGGCATGGCTGAGCACCACGCCTTTCGGGGCGCCTTCCGAACCGGAGGTGAACAGCACCGCGGCAGGATCACTTGGCGAAATGCCGAGACGGCGATGCAAGGAAGCGGCGAAACGCATCGCGATCGCGCCATAGAGCTTGTCGATGACGCCGAGTTTTTCACGGACATCCTCGAGCCAGATGAGCTCCACCTCACCCGCCAAGCGCTCGGCGAGAGCAGCGAGTTTGGCGAGCTCGACAAAGCGGCGGGAGGTAATGACCCGGCGCAGCCCGGCGGTCCGGCACGCCGAGAGCACTCCGTCGGCGCCGGCGGTGTGATTGAGCATCGCCGGAACCCGCCCGGTCGCCTGCAACGCAAGGAAGGCGAGCGCGGCGCCGACCGAATTCGGCAGCATCAAGCCGACCCTATCGCCGCGCGCGGTGCCGCGGGCGAGCCGGCGGCCGAGCACGAGGCTCGCGGCGATCGTGCGATCATAGGTGAGCGGCGCCGTGGCCGGGTCTTCGATGATGCGATGACCGCCGCCATGTGCGGCCCGCGCCTCGATCACAGCGGCGAAAAGGCTCGGCGGATTGGGCCGCCGCGCCATCATCTCGGACATGATGTCGTAGAGGGCCGCACCGGCGTGCTGGCGGCGCGCGCGCCCGCGCAACTCGGCGGGGACCGCGAGCTTGCGCGGCGGGAGGATCGTGATCGTCACTTTGGGGAACCAGCGCCGGCGCAGTCGCCCGGCGAGCCGCGAGAACGGGGTGAACTCGACCCCGTCGAGGCGCACCGGCAACACCATCGCCTCCGATTTGTCGGCGATCAGCGCCGGACCGTCATAGACTTTCATCAAGGCGCCGCCGGTGACGTTGAGGCGGCCTTCCGGGAAGATCACGCAGCGGCTCCCTTCCCTGATCGACTTGATCAGCGACTTCGCTGCCATCGGCCGGGACGGCTCCATCGGAAAGACATCGACCGCAGAGAGAAACGGGCGGACCCACCAGCGCTGCATCTGCGCCGGATCGATCGCGAAGACCGGCAATCCCGGCAGGAAGGCGGCGACGAGCGGCGCGTCGAGAAAGGACACGTGATTGGGGACGATGATCACCCGATCTCCCGCTGCCGCGACATTCTCGAGCCCCGTCACCTCGACCCGATAGACGAGGCGGAACAGCGTGCGAGCCAGCATCCGCAGGACGTCTTGCGGCAACAGCTTGCAGATCCACACCGTCACCAGGGCGTTGGCGACGCCGAGGATCAGGAACAGCGCCGGGGTATCGAGCCCGGCCGCGATCAGCCCGGCGGTGACAGCTGCCGCGCCGGCCATGAACAGTGCATTGACGACATTGTTCGCGGCGATGATCCGCGCGCGCGACGCCTCCTCGCTGCGATTCTGGATGATCGCGTAGAGCGGCACGACGAAGAAGCCGCCGCTGACCGCGAGCCCCAGGAGATCGCCAAAGATGCGCAACCCGCCGAGCTGCGACAGGAAATCGACGATGCCGATCAGCACCATCTGCGCCGGCACCGCGGCCTGGCTGGCGAGCCCGAGATCGAGTGAGAAGACCGTCATTCCGAGTGCCGCCAGCGGCACATAGCGGGCGCTGACCTCGCCGTGCATCAGGCGGCCGCACAGGGTCGAGCCGACGCCGACGCCGATCGAGAAGGCGGCGAGGAACAGGACGACGACGCTGCTGTCCGCACCGAGCGTCATCTTGGCGAAGGACGGCAGCTGCGACAGCGACACCGCGCCGACCAGCCAGAACCAGGAGGCGCCGAGGATCGACAATCGCACCTCGCGGCGCTCCCATGCGTGGCGCAGAATCCCGGCGGTTGCCGCCGCCAGGTTCCAGCTGAGCCGCAGGTTGGGTGCGGGAGCCGGAGCAGTCGGCACCCGCAGGCTCGCGGCAAAGCCGAAACCCGCGCAGACGAGCAGCAGGAGGCAGCAGGCGGCCGGTCCCCAGGCGATCGCGACCGCGACACCGCCGGCGATCGTGCCGGCGAGAATCGAGAGAAAGGTGCCGGCCTCCATCAAGGCGTTGCCGTCGACGAGTTCGGCGGTCGCGAGATGCTGCGGCAGCAGCGCGTATTTGACCGGGCTCGAAAACGCCGCTTGCGTCCCGAGCACGAACAGCAGGACCAGCGAGAGCGCCAGATCGCCGGTCAGCAAAGCAGCGGCGGCGCCGAACACGGCGACGAGCTCGGCGGCTTTGAGGATCTGCAACAGTCGCGAACGCTCGAACCGGTCGGCGAGTTCACCGGCGGTCGCCGAGAACAGGAAGAACGGCGCGATCAGCGCGCCGCCGGCAATGGCCGCCACCACGCCGGGGTCGGGACCGGCGGCAGCGCCGTAGGTGATCAGCATGATGAAGGCGCTCTTGAACAGATTGTCGTTGAACGCCCCGGTGGTCTGGGTCAGCAGCAGCGGCAGGAAGCGCCGCGCCCGCAGCAATTCGATCTGCTTGGTCATTCTTCAGTCTCGCTGTTTTGTATTGCCGCCCAGATACCCTGGGCGATGTCTTCGGCGGCGTCGGAGAGAGGGCCGGTGAGCCGCCCATAGGTGAGGAAAGTGGCGGCCTGGATGACCGGACCCATCACCAGCGCCGTCGCCAGCACGCCGTCGAGCCTTCTCACTTCGCCGCGGCGCATCCCTTCGGCGAGCACGCCATAGACGACGTCGACCGGGTTTGCCGCTCCGCATAGGTTTTCAGCCGAACATGCTGTTCGAGCAGCAGAAAGCGTGCGAGGTCCCATTCCCGGTCGAAGAACCCGCAGATGAAGCGGACCATCGCCGCAATCTTGTCGCGGGCTGTGGCCGCCTGCGTCTGCGCGCGATCGAGCTCTTGTGCAAGGCGCGCGTAATTGTCGGCGTAGAGCCGAGCCACCAGCTCGTCCTTATTGGCGTAGTACCGATAGAGGGAGCCGACTGCGACGCCGGCACATTCGGCGATCATCGGCATCGGCGTCGCATCCGCCCCGCGCTCGGCGAACAGATGCAGCGCGGCAGCATCGATGCGGGATTTGAGGTCTGGGTTAAGCTGCATGAACCATGAATGAATTTTCATTCATTTAATCTGCCGCTCGACCGATGTCAAGAAGCAAGAACTGCCGTGCAGCGCTTACGCCCCATGTGACTGTTGCAGCCTGTAACCAACTTGCACGCGCCTACGCGATCGATACCTTGAAGGGCGATTTTCAATCCGGCTTCTACGGCGAGGAGGTGTTCGCGGCCGTGGCGGAGCCCAATGCTCGGGACACCGACGGTTCGACGCTTATCCGCTCGACACGCAAGGAAGCGCTGAGTTGATTCTCCGACCGGTCGATCGATCTTCTGCACATCGACGGTGCACATTCTATCTGGATATAGTGCGCGACTTCATTACGTGGCGACCGAAGTCGAGTGAGGATGCCGTCGTGCTCTTTCACGATACCGCCGTCGAGGGTGCCGCATTCGGGGTCAAGAAGTTCTTCGCGGAACTAGCCGCCCAGCACCCGTCAATCGAATTCCATCGTGGTTATGGCCTCGGGAGCGCCCAACATCGTGCTGGAGGCGCTCGCGCCGCTACTCGCCGCATCGCCCGACCAAGCTCGCCGGATTCGAGAGGCCTATGTTTTCCTCGGTGCCGCGTTGACGGCGCTATCTCGGCTAGTCGATGAGACGATCCCCGAAGGGTCTCGGGAGGGGCCGGGATCTGCAAGAGACCCGCGTTCGCAGGATGAGCGGCCGGACCCCCGCGCGCCAGCGCCCCCGCGAGGTGCCGCTGACCGTGGTCGCCATAGACGGTGGCGCCGCCCACGAACTGACCCGCATGGCGGTCGAGCATACGTTGCGGGTGATCGAGCCCGAGCAGGTGCTGATCCTGACGGACGACCCGAAAAAGATCGCCATCTCCGACGACGTCGATTATCGGCAGTTCGCAGGCAAAAGCGTCATCGCCTACCAGCGAGCCCTGTGGTACGAGGTGCCGCAGTGGCTCCAGACCGATCATTTCCTGTTGATCCAATGGGACGGCCACCCCACACATGCGGACGCTTGGTCCGATGAGTTCCTCGCATACGACTATATTGGCGCGCCATGGCCATGGTTCGGCCCAGAGACCAGGGTAGGGAATGGCGGGTTCTCGCTTCGCTCGAAGAGGCTGGCGAGATATCTTGCTGCGAACCCTGATCGTTATCCCTTATGGTGCCCAGAAGACGACGCGATCTGCCGCCGATACCGTACGGCGCTGATGGACAAGGGTTTCCGTTGGGCGCCGGAGGATCTGGCGTATCGGTTTTCCGTCGAGAGTCCAGGCAAGGATCTCGCAATGAAACCGTTCGGGTTTCATTCGCCGCTAAACTGGGCGTGGGCGTTGTCGCACGAGGAACGCGAACGGCGCTTACGCGCTGCCTCGCCCTACGTTTTGGGGCTCGGCGCCTTTGAAACGATTCGGCAGTGGCATCAGCAGTCGGCTCGGTGACCGGGGACAATCGCCGGGGCGTCTATCCCGTCCGTCTCCCGAGACGCTTCGATTCCTCGATTGGCGCTCTGCTTCGCGCGCACGAAGGGGAGGCGGCCGAGATTGCGGAACGGGGGCGACATTGGCGGGCGCGCTGACCTTTGATCACGTGATCGACGAAGCGGTGGAGGCCAATCATCGGCATGTCGAGGCGCCGAAATGAGCGAGGCGCGCAAGGTTACCTACGACCCGACGATCTTTGACGCCGGCTCGATGCAACAAGCGCGATGGATAGCGGTCAGCCCGGATGGCGTGCACACGTCGGAGGAACGCTGGGAAATCGAGACCGAGTACCTGATGGAGATCGTCGACGCCTACCTGCCGCCGCGCGACGCGACGGCATTGGATTTCGGCTGCGGGCCTGGCCGGCTCGCGAAGCCGTTGATCGAGCGCAAAAATTGGTCGGTGCTGGGCGTCGACATCAGCCCGACAATATCGGCGTTGGCGACAGAGTACGTCAAATCTGAGCGGTTCCTGGTCTGCAACCCGCAGACCTTCGATCAGCTGCTGCGCTTCGGAGTGCGCGCGGATTTCGCGCTGGCCATCTGGGTGCTCCAGCATTGCCCGCGCCTGGACGAGGACATCGCACGGATAAAGGCCGCGCTGAAGCCGGGCGGCCGGCTTCTCGTGCTCAATGCTTGCCGCAGGTTCGTGCCGACGCAAGAGCAAGGGTGGATCGACGATGGCATGGACGTTTGGCGGCTCTTGCAGGAGCATTTCCTGATGTTGCGCAACGAGCAACCAGACGCATCGGTCGTACCGCCAGGACGCGCATTGTGGGGCGTCTTTGAAGGCCGATAAAAAGTTTCTGACGATCGCAACTCCGGCACTCCGAGGGTCGTGGACCGTCACGCGGGCGAGCCCGCAAGATGCTGGTATAAGCGCGTTTTTCTGCGCCGGCGTGCGAATTCAAGATCTTGTGTTCGCACTATCCGGAGAGCTTCGGTCATCAGAGTTAGCCCCAGACCTCTCTTGCCGTCTCGACGACCAGACGCAGTTTGGCGATCTGCTCGTCCCGAGTCAGCGCGTTGCCGTCGACGGTCGACGAGAAGCCGCATTGCGGGCTGAGGCAGAGCTGATCGAGCGGCACATATTTGGCGGCCTCATCGATCCGGCGCTTCAGATCGTCCTTGCTTTCGAGCGCCGCCCGTTTGCTTGTGACGAGGCCCAGCACCACCCGCTTGTTGCCCTTCGGGACGAACCGAAGCGGCTCGAAACCGCCGGAGCGGGCATCGTCGTATTCGAGAAAGAAGCCGTCGACAGCGAGTTCGCCGAACAGCGCTTCGGCGACATGGTCGTAGCCGCCCTCGGCCACCCAGGACGAGCGGAAATTGCCGCGGCACATATGCGTGCAGACGGTCATGCCCGCGGGCTTGCCGGCGAGCGCCTGGTTGATCAGGCGGATGTTGATCAGGTGCTGGTGCTCGCCGTCGCCGCCGATGCTGTTCGACATAGGCGCGCTGCGCCGGGTCGTTCAGATAGGCGAGGCTGGTGTCGTCGAGCTGCAGGTAGGTGCAGCCCAGCGCCGCGAGGCCGGCGATCTCCTGCCTGTAGACTTCGGCGAGGTCGTGCCAGAAGGCCTCCATCTCGGGATATGCGGCCTGGTCGATCACCGCCCGGCCACCGCGGTAATGCAGCATCGATGGCGACGGGATCGTCAATTTCGCCACCGTTCCGGCGGGCGCCACCGATTTCAGACAGGCGAAATCCTCGGCAAAGATCGTCTTGTCGAGGGTCAGCTTGCCGCCGATGCGAAACGCCCCGAGCGCCGCCTCGACCGGCCCCGCTTCGTTCCTGAACTGGATGCGCAGCTTCTGATCGGTCTTCGCGACGCCGCCGATCTGATAGAGAAAATCCATATGCCAGGAGCCGCGGCGAAACTCGCCGTCGGTCACCCCTTGGAGGCCGATCTCCTCCTGCATCCGCACCACGTCGCGGATCGCCGCGTCCTCGACGCGGCGCAGTTCCTCGGCCGAGATGCGACCGGCCTGATGCTCGGTCTGCGCCCGCAACAACTCCGGGGGGACGCAACAGGCTGCCGACATGGTCGGCGCGGAAACGGTAGCATGACAAGACCTCGAAGAGCCTGATCGCTGCATCTGTCAATCACTCACGCCATCTTTACCCTTGGTCAGATTCTCATTTGACGCTTGCTTACGCGCAGATCAATGAACGCATCGATTTCTCGACACTCCGCCTACTGTGCGCTTGCTCGATCTCCAGAATGATTCATCAATGCCGTGCGTCGACCATTCCGGAGATAGTTAAGATCCTCTTTGTTCCAACCGTGAAAAGCACTCCGAGGTCGAACGTCTCCAGAACGGGCTAGCGGGACCATTAGAACGGGATGTCGTCGTCGAGGTCGTTGACCGGGGTGCGGCTGCGGGCCGGGTGGCGGTGGCGCCGGAAGCGCGCGGCTCGTCGCCGAAGCCGCCTTCGTCGTAGCCGCCTTCGATCGGCGGGCCGCCGGCGCCGCGGCGCCCGCGCCGTCGAGCATCGTCAGCTCGCCGCGGAAGCGCTGCAGCACGACCTCGGTCGTGTAGCGCTCCTGGCCGCTGTTGTCGGTCCATTTGCGGGTCTGCAGCGCGCCCTCGACATAAACCTTGCGCGCCCTTCTTCAGGTATTTCTCGGCGACCTCGGCGAGCCGCTCGTTGAAGATCACGACGCGGTGCCATTCGGTGCGCTCCTTGCGCTCGCCCGACATCTTGTCGCGCCAGTTCTCCGAGGTCGCGACCGCCAGATTGGCGATCCGCATGCCGTCCTGGGTCGAGCGGATCTCGGGGTCGCGGCCGAGATTGCCGACCAGGATCACCTTGTTGACGCTACCAGCCATCGGATCACCGCCCTGTCGTGTTCATCGGACGCCCATCTTATCAAACCGGGCAGATGTTCCTACTTTATTCTTCCCATGGACGCACATGACATACCTATCTCTCCCCCATTTACGATCCGATCGGCGGCGAGTCGAGCCGGCCGTTCCAGCATCGCAGAGTTCCGCAGCGGCCGAGGACGTCGCCCTGCTCGACGCCTATTCGCGGGCCGTCGTCGGCGCGGTCGACCGGGTCGGCCCCGCGGTCCTTCACCTGCAGGTCACCGGAGCGAACGAACGCGTCAACGGCGCCGGCTCCGGTGTCGTGTTCACCCCCGACGCCTATGTCCTGACCAACAGCCATGTGGTCAGCGGCTCCCGCAAGATCCAGGCGACCTTTCCCGACGGGCGCACCCTCGGGGCGAACCTGGTCGGCGACGATCCGGACACCGACCTCGCCGTGCTGCGGCTCGACGGCGAGGCGCCGGCCTTCGCCCGGCTCGGCGATTCGCGCCGGCTGCGGGTCGGCCAGCTGGTCGTCGCGATCGGCAACCCGTTCGGCTTCCAATGCACGGTCACCGCGGGCGTCGTCAGCGCGCTCGGCCGCTCCTTGCGCACCCGCTCGGGACGGCTGATCGACAGCGTCATCCAGACCGACGCGGCGCTCAATCCGGGGAATTCCGGCGGGCCGCTGGTCGCCGCCGCGGGCGAGGTCGTCGGCATCAACACGGCGATCATCGGCATGGCGCAGGGCATCTGCTTCTCGATCTCGGCGGCCACCGTCGAGTTCGTCGCGGCGCGGCTGATCCGCGAGGGCAAGGTGCGGCGCTGCTATATCGGCGTTGCCGGACAGAACGTTCCGCTGACCCGCCGCGTCGCGCGGTTTCACGAGCTGACCCGCGAGACCGGGGTGCGGGTCCAATCGACGGCTCCCGATGGCGCCGCCCGCGCCGCCGGGCTGCTGAGCGGCGACATCATCGTCGCGGTCGACGGCATCCCGGTCGGCGATGTCGACGAATTGCACCGGCTGATGACCGAGGAGCGGGTCGGCAAGCCCGTGCCGATCACCGTGCTGCGCCTGTCGCAGAAGCTTGAAATTGTCGTCACCCCGCGCGAATCACCGCCACGCGCGGCGGCATGAAGAAAAATTTTCACCACGAAGACACTGAGAGCACGAAGGCCGAGCCGCATTCTTTTTCCTCCGTGACCTCCGTGTCTCCGTGGCGCCTTTTGCTGGCGCCACTCCCGAGCTAAGGTTGGGCCATGCAGCAGCAGATCCGGATCCGCGGCGCGCGGGAGCACAATCTCAAGAACATCGATGTCGAATTGCCGCGCGACAGCCTGGTCGTGATCACCGGCCTGTCGGGGTCGGGCAAGTCGTCGCTCGCTTTCGACACGATCTATGCCGAGGGCCAGCGCCGCTATGTCGAGAGCCTGTCGGCCTATGCGCGGCAGTTCCTCGAATTGATGCAGAAGCCCGAGGTCGAATCGATCGAGGGCCTGTCGCCGGCGATCTCGATCGAGCAGAAGACGACCTCGCGCAACCCGCGCTCGACGGTCGGCACGGTGACCGAGATCTACGACTACATGCGCCTCTTATGGGCGCGGGTCGGCATCCCCTACTCGCCCGCCACCGGGCTGCCGATCGTCAGCCAGACCGTGTCGCAGATGGTCGACCGCGTGCTGGCGATGCCGCAGGGCACGCGGCTCTATCTGCTCGCGCCGATCGTGCGCGGGCGCAAGGGCGAATACCGCAAGGAATTGGCCGAGCTGCAGAGGCGCGGCTTCCAGCGGGTCAAGATCGACGGCAAGATGCTCGAGCTCGACGAGGTCCGCGGGCTCAACAAGAACCTCAAGCACGACATCGAAATCGTCGTCGACCGCATCATCGTCGATGGCGAGCTCGGCAACCGGCTCGCGGATTCGTTCGAGACCGCGCTCGAACTGGCCGACGGCATCGCGATCACCGAAAACGCCGATACCGGCGAGCAGACGATCTTCTCGGCGAAATTCGCCTGCCCGGTCTCCGGCTTTACGATCCCGGAGATCGAGCCGCGGCTGTTCTCGTTCAACAACCCGTTCGGCGCCTGCCCGGCCTGCGACGGGCTCGGCACCAAGCTCTATTTCGACCCCGATCTGGTCGTGCACGACCCCCGCCGCAGCCTCGCCGAGGGCGCGGTCAGCCCGTGGTCGCATTCGAGCTCGCAATATTACACGCAGACCCTGGAGAGCATCGCGCGGCACTTCCGCAAGAGCATGCACACGCCCTGGCAGGATCTGCCGGAAAAGATGCGGCGCGCGATCCTCTACGGCTCGGACGGCGAGCCGATCAAGATGACCTATGACGACGGGCTGCGGAAATACACGACCGACCGGCCGTTCGAAGGCGTCTTGCCGAACATGGAGCGGCGCTTTCGCGAGACCGACAGCGCCTGGGTCAAGGAGGAGCTCGGGCGCTATCAGAGCGCCAAGACCTGCGAGGTGTGCGGCGGCGACCGGCTCAAGCCCGAGGCGCTCGCCGTCAAGATCGCCGGCAAGCACATCAGCGAGGTCGCCGCGATGTCGATCGCCGAGGCCGGCACTTGGTTCTCCGGGATCAGCGCCGAGCTGACCCCGAGCCAGCGCGAGATCGCCCAGCGCATCCTGAAGGAAATCAACGAGCGGCTCGGCTTTCTGAAGAATGTCGGGCTCGAATACCTGACCTTGTCCCGCGCTTCCGGCACATTGTCGGGCGGCGAGAGCCAACGCATCCGGCTGGCCTCGCAGATCGGCTCGGGGCTGACCGGGGTGCTCTATGTGCTGGACGAGCCGTCGATCGGATTGCACCAGCGCGACAACGGGCGCCTGCTCGCGACCCTGAAGCGGCTGCGCGACCTCGGCAACACGGTCATCGTCGTCGAGCACGACGAGGAGGCGATCCGCACCGCCGATTGGGTCGTCGATATGGGGCCGGGCGCCGGGGTCCATGGCGGGCATGTCGTCGCCGAAGGCACGCCCGACGCGATCATGGCCAACCCGGACAGCATCACCGGCCAATATCTGACCGGCCAGCGCGAGATCCCGGTGCCGCCGATGCGCCGCATCGGCCATCCCGGCCAGATCCTGCGCATCCTCGACGCGCGCGGGAACAATCTGAAGGGCATCACCGCCGAGATCCCGCTCGGCACCTTCTGCTGCGTGACCGGCGTCTCGGGCGGCGGCAAGTCGACCTTGATCGTCGAGACCCTGTACAAGGCGCTCGCCAAGCGGCTCAACAATGCGCGCGAGCAGCCCGCGCCGCTCGGCGGGCTCGAAGGCGTCGAGTTTCTCGACAAGATCGTCGACATCGACCAGTCGCCGATCGGCCGCACGCCGCGCTCGAACCCGGCGACCTATACCGGCTGCTTCACGCCGATCCGCGACTGGTTTACCGGGCTGCCCGAGGCCAAGTCGCGCGGCTATCTGCCGGGCCGCTTCTCGTTCAACGTCAAGGGCGGGCGCTGCGAGGCCTGCCAGGGCGACGGCGTCATCAAGATCGAGATGCACTTTCTGCCGGACGTCTATGTCCAGTGCGACGTCTGCAAGGGCCGGCGCTACAACCGCGAGACCCTCGAAGTGCTGTTCCGCACGAAGAGCATCGCCGACGTGCTCGACATGACGGTCGACGAGGGCGCCGATTTCTTCCGCGCCGTACCGGCGATCCGCGACAAGCTGCAGACCCTGCAGCGGGTCGGGCTCGGCTACATCCATATCGGCCAGCCGGCGACGACCCTGTCGGGCGGCGAGGCGCAGCGCGTCAAGCTGGCGAAGGAACTGTCGCGGCGCGCCACCGGCCGCACTCTCTACATCCTCGACGAGCCGACGACCGGGCTGCATTTCGACGATGTGCGCAAGCTCCTCGACGTGCTGCACGCGTTGGTCGAGACCGGCAACACGGTGCTCGTCATCGAGCACAATCTCGAAGTCATCAAGACCGCCGACTGGATCATCGATCTCGGCCCCGAAGGCGGCGACGCCGGCGGCCATATCGTCGCCACCGGCACCCCCGAAGACATCGCCTCGAGCGAGGCGAGCTACACCGGGCAATACCTCCGGCCGTATCTCGCCCGCCGTCCGGCGCAACGCCGGCGGGCAGGATGACGCGACCTCGTGGCGAACACCGTTCGCGAACAGGCGATCGAGGAATTGCGCCGTATGGTGCTCGATGCGCTCGGCGAGCATGATGCGGCGGTATGGCTGTTCGGGTCCTGCGCGCGCGGCGAGGCACGGCAGCACAGCGACATCGATATCGCGATCCTGCCGCGCGACGACCTTCCCTCGGGGTTCTTCGGAGAGCTCGACGCAGACATCGAGGAGAGCACGATCCCTTACGACGTGGATCTGGTCGACCTGCGCAACGCCGATCCAGTCCTGATTGCGGAGATCCTGCCGCGAAGGGATGACCGTGGCGGGAGTAGATGTCCGAATTGCAGAGGCCGAGGCCGCGCTGGTGACGCTGGACGAGGCGATTGGCAAGAGCACGCGCTCGCTGTTAGAGCGTGACGGCGCAATCCTGAGGTTGATCTACACTTTCGAAGCGGTATGGAAGGCTTCGTCAGCAGCTCCTTGCCGAGCGCGAGGGCATCAGTGTCGCTTCGCCAAACGCCACGATCCGCGCGGCCCGGCGGGTTGGCTGGCTCTCGGACGAGGATGCACAGGCTGCGTTCGATATCGGCAATGACCGTAATGTTGCGGTTCACATGTACCGCGGTCAAATCGGCGCCGAAATCGAACGGCATCTCGCGGGCCATGCCGCTCTGCTTCGCCGTTGGCTCGCGGCTTTGCGGCAACGGAAGGAAACTGAGCAGTTACCCTAAATCGGGAGGTTAAACGGATGCCCGTATCGATCCGTCCACTCCACCCGGTCTTTGCCGGAGAGGTTTCGGATGTCGATTGCCGGAAGCCGCTCAGCGCGAGGCGAGATCGATGCGGTCGAGGCGGGCATGAACGAATATGCCGTGCTGATCTTTCGCGACCAGAACCTCACCGACGAGGAGCAGATCGCGTTCACCCGCCATTTCGGGGAGCTCGAAAATTACAACACGCCGGGGCATGTCAGAAAACGCGAAGACCAGCGGCTCGGCCCGGGCATCGCGGATTTTTCCAACCTCGACAAGCACGGCAACATCATGTCCGACGAGGATCGGGTGTGGTTCTTCAAGCTGGGCGACCGGCTGTGGCACTCCGACAGCTCGTTCCGCCCGGTTCCGGCGAAATATTCGCTGCTCTCCGGGCGGGTCCTTCCGTCATGGGGCGCCAACACCGAATTCGCCGATATGCGCGCCGCCTATGACGCGCTGGATCATCGCACCAAAGCCGAGATCGAGGACCTCGTCTGCGAGCACTCGCTGATCTATTCGCGCGAAGCGATCGGGTTCACCGATCTGACGGCGGAGGAAATCGCGGCGTTCCGGCCGGTGCGGCAGCGGCTGGTCCGAACTCATCCGGCAACCGGCCGAAGATCACTGTTTCTCTCCTCGCACGCCGGCGCGATCGTCGGCTGGACGATCCCCGAAGGGCGCATGTTCCTGCGCGACCTGACCGAGCATGCGACAACGCCCGCTTTCGTCTATTCGCACTCATGGCGGCCCCACGATCTCGTCATGTGGGACAACCGCGCGACGATGCACCGCGCCCGCCGCTTCGACCGCACCGAAGTGCGCGACGTGCGCCGCACCACTTTGGCCGGCGACACAGGGACGATCGAACAGGTCGCGTGAAGGAAATGTGCGGAACCCGCCGATGATCGCCCGACTTGAGGCGTCTCACGCCGGCAAGCGCGTAGATCTGCGGCCTGATCGCAACGCAAACTCTGCGAACGACGGGCGGCTTGTCAAGCTGGCTCGAGCATCTTCCCCGTCACGACGGGGAGGGTCGCGCCGCGCGCCAATACCTCCCCGACGCCAGCGGGCTCGACGCCAGCGGGAACGGTGATTGTCAACAGACCGTTTGCCAATTGTGGCTAGCCTCCGACGGAGGTGACGGGAGGGTGGTATGAAAATAGCCGACGTGATGACGCCGGACCTCGAGACGGTGAGCCCCAGCGACACTCTGAGGACCGCGGCGCGTCTGATGGCGGACGTCGATTCCGGGGCGCTCCCGGTCGGCGAAGACAATCGGTTGATCGGAACAATCACCGGCCATGATATTGCCATGCAAGTTGCGGCTGAGGGCCTGGACCCGGGAAGGACCACCGTAGGCCAGGCGATGTCCTCCGATGTGCTGTATTGTTTCGAGAGCGAGAGCGTCGAGGAAGTGTCGGAAAAGATGCGGGGTTGGTGGGTCCGCCGCCTGCCCGTAGTGAGCCGCGATAAACGCCTCATCGGCATCGTGTCGCTTGGCGATCTCACTTCCCTGAAAGGACAACCCAAGACCAAACCAAGGTCGCGAAGAGCGCCAGGCCGATCCGCCACGAAGGGCCGAGGCACTCGCCGAGCGGCGGCCGCAGCTTAAAGCGCCGCGGCAGTGAGGTGAGCGTCAGCCTCCTCGGCCGGGGTAGCTGACCGCCATGCCGGCGCGGACGTCCTGTTGGATGCCGTATTGCGGGAAGGGGTAGCGCAAGCCGTTCTTGGCGAGCGCCTCCATACCGGCGATCGCCTTGGGGATATCGTCGGGCGGTAACGCCATCAGCATTTCGTCGTCGAGCACGCCGCCGTAACGGCGCTCGGCGAAGCACGGGTATCGACAGGCTCGGCTGACGCGTCTTGAGCGCCCGCCCCCAGGAATCTGCGCAGGCCGAACTCGCCGACGACGCTCCAGTCGAAGCGCTTATAGCCCGACCACTGCAGGCCGTTGATGAAGTAGATCATCGCGCCTGGCGTCGCGTAGAACAGCGCGATGTCCGGCGGGTCGAGCCGGCCGCTCGCCAGCGGCGCCACCGCGAGCGCCTCGTAACGGCCGTCGGGCACGCATTCCATCGCCGCCTGATGTGCTCGCGCGTCCTCGGGCGCGCTGTACCAGACCCCGACCATGTGCTCGCCGGAACGCCATTTCTCGTCTTTTGCGAGGCCGAGCCCGACCACCGCCCGGCATTGCGCCCCGACGAGATCCTCGCTGGTGATGCCGACCGTCCAGCCGAGGCGGGCGGCTTGCGCGACGACCTGATCGAGCGTGTGCACCGATTTCGGCCGGCGGATCCTCGGGATCGCCTCCATCTCGTCGCGGTTCTCGAAGAGCTTCATGCCAAACGGGATCGCCCGCAGCTTCAACAGGCGCTCCAGGTCGGCGGCGAGCTTTGTCCAATCCTGCGTCATGCGGCATCTCTCAGAGTGAGCGTCTTCACGCCAGCGATACTCTATTTTTGATAGGCGGTGGAACCTCGCTGCGCTCGGCGGGTTCGGGCTCAGACGGATGAATTGCCAGGAGGGGTCTCCCGTGCGGCTGCTCGGCGTCCATCCCGGACCCTTGATGTACACAAAGGTGTTTTTGCGGCTCGAGCCGCTCGGGCTCGAGCTCGTCGCGCAGTCGCTGCGCCGGGCCGGGCACGAGGTCCGGCTCATCGATCTGCAGGTCGAGGACCATCGCGCGTATTTCCGTTTGCTGCAGCGCTGGCGGCCCGACATCGTCGCGTTTTCGTGCAATTACCTGGCGAACGTGCCCGAGATCGTCGATCTCGCCAAGGCGACCAAGGCGCGGTTCCCGGAAATCTTTGTTTGCGTCGGCGGCCACAGCGCCTCCTTTACGGCGAGCGCGATCATCGAGCACGGGGCAGGCGCCATCGATTGTGTGCTCAAGGGCGAGGGCGAGGCCGCCATGCCGCTCCTGATTGCCGCAATCGAGGCCGGGAACGGCATCGCCTCGGTTCCCGGTGCGGTCACCGCGGCGGGAGAGGGCCCACCGCCGAGCTTTGTGCATTCGCTCGACGAGTTGATGCCGGCACGCGACCTGCTGCGCCACCGTCGGAAATATTTCCTCGGCACGCTCGACCCCTGCGCCTCGATCGAATTCTCGCGCGGCTGCCCGTGGGATTGCTCGTTCTGCAGCGCCTGGACTTTTTACGGCCGCAGCTATCGGCTGGTGAGCCCGCAGCGGGTGGTCGAGGATCTGCGGTCGATCCGCGAACCGGGTGTCTTCATCGTCGACGACGTCGCGTTCGTCCACGAGCGGCACGGGATGGAGATCGGCGAGGCGATCGCCCGCGCCGGCATCCGCAAGCGCTATTACCTCGAGACCCGGGGCGATGTCCTGCTGCGCAACAAGGAGGTGTTCCGCCTTTGGCAGCGGCTCGGGCTCAAGACCATGTTTCTCGGCCTCGAGGCGATCGACGAGGAGGGACTGCGGAAATACCGCAAGCGCGTCTCGCTCGGCCGCAATTTCGAGGCGGTCGAATTCGCCCGCTCGCTCGGCGTCAATGTCGCGATCAACCTGATCGCCGACCCCGATTGGGACCACGAGCGCTTCAGGATCGTGCGCGAGTGGTGCCTGGAGATGCCCGACGTCATCAATATCAGCGTCAACACCCCCTACCCCGGAACCGAGAGCTGGATCACCGACGGACGCCGGCTGGAGACCCGCGATTACCGCCTGTTCGATATCCAGCACGCGGTATTGCCGACGCGCCTGCCGCTCGCCGAGTTTTACCGCGAGCTGGTGACGACGCAGCGGGCGATCTACCGCAGGCATCTCGACTGGCGTCAGCTATGGGATGCCTCAGGGATCGCCGCCCGGCTGCTGCTCCGGGGGCAGACCAATTTCGTCAAGAGCCTGTTCAGCCTCAAGAGCGTCTATCGGCCGGAACTGCTGCTCGCCGACCATGCCGCGCCCGTGGTCTACGAGATCCCCTTGCCGCCACGGGCCGTCGACGAGCCTCAGCGAGGCGGCAGGTCGCTCTATATTCATGCTCCGCGGGGACGCAAAGGCCGGGCGATCGACGCGGCCACCGAGCGCTTTGTCGAGGAGACTCGGATGGGAGCCGCGCCCTGAGGCGGGTTGTTATTCGCCGACCAGTTGCATGCTGGCGCCGCGCCCGCGCAGTTCTGCAAGATAACCCCTAACGACGCCGAATGCGGTATCGAACTCCATCCGCACCGGCATCATTCGATCGCCCGCCACCACCTGGGCATACCAGATCCGGCCGCTCTTATAGGTGTCCTCGTTGCGGTCCGGGTTGACGACGATATCCTCGCGGATGACCTGGCAAACCTGCGCCGGACCGGCGAAGTTCTGGTACCCGTCGGCCGACAGCGTCTCCCGCTTCAGATCGGTGAAGCGAAGATTGTAGAAGCCGGCGCCGTCGAACACCGGAACGACCAGCGAGCACGGGCCGCCGTGGGCAAGCTGGCGCTCGATGATGAAATACGCCGTCAGCTGGTCGACGGTGCCGCGGATCTGGTCGGCCGCGACGAGAAGGGGCCGGCCGGTTGCCGGGGCCGAGGCATTTGTCACGGTGCCGTCGCGGCGGTAATCCAGCGCATAATGCCGCTCCACGCTGTTTCGGCGCACATCGGCGCGATAGGCTTCGGGACGAACTGCGCCCCTGGCGAACTCTCCGTGAACCTCCGAATGGCTCGTGAGGTCGACGAACACGCTTGCAAGCCCTCTGGTGTCGAGGTCCATCGTGATCTCGTATCGATCCCCGATCTCCTGGACGGTTGTGCGGTTGGTCAACACGTGGAAGCCGGCAAAACCGAAGATCTCGAACCGAGCGTCGACGCGATCTGTTTCCGCTGCCGGCGCTTTTAACGCGGCAGGCGCAAAAACGAGCGCCAGCGCAATCGCCGCCAACGGGGCAAAACGGGCGAAGATCATAATCGTGACCATCTCACAAGGGGCAACAGCAGTCCAGATGCCGCCGCGCGGACTTTCCGACGCGGAGGACTTTGTCGGCTCAGTCGGGCAATCCAGCCGCCCGCAGACCCTCGACATATCTGATGATATCTTGCGGTCGGTGATACGGCCCCAACTCGTCCTCGAGATTGGAAATGCGTAGCTGGGGATCTAGCTTCTGCAGCCGCTCCCGCGCGCTCTGGGCGTCTTCTCGGCGCCCGGCGAGCGCGTGGCTCGCCGCCGCGATGCGCAGCGCAGTCTGGTAGTCGGGCCACTCGTGCAATGCCATCGCCGCCCAGGATGCGGCTTCTTCGTACCGGCCGGCGAAGAAATGGGCATGGGCGGTTGTCGTTCGCGTCCGGTTGGTCAGCGGATCGAGAGGGCTGAGGCGCGTTGCTCTCGCGAGGTGCTCAATCGCCACCTCCGGCTCGCCGAGCCAGACCCTGACCCAGCCGCTGACGATCCACGCGCTCGCCAGGTTCGGGTTGAGCAGAAGCGCTCGGTCGATAAAGGCGACCCCGGCGTCAAGCTCGCCGACGACATAGGCTAGCGCAAACCCGCCACAACTCAGCGCGACGGCATCATCCTTGTCCAACTCTACCGCCCGGCGAGCCAAACGTGCGGTCTCAGCAATCTCCTCTTCTCGGTCAGCCATCCAGCCGTTGGTTTTGCGATGGCAGTAACTGTACGCGGCCATTCCATAGGCCGAAGCGAAATCGGGATCGAGTTCGATCGCCTGGTAAAAAAGCTGCAATGCTTCCCTATGGCCTTGCACGCTCCCTTCGTGGAGCGCCGCTCTCCCACGCAGGAAGTAGTCATACGCACCAAGACTCTCGGTCGGTTTGCGCTTGACGCGATCGATCTCGGCCTGCTCCAGCGCCGGCGAGATCGCGCCCACAACACTCGAAGTCACCTGATCCTGCAGGTCGAAGATGTCCTCGGGCGTACCGTCGAAGCGGTCCGCCCAGAGGTGGGCTGCGCTCTCGGCCTCGATCAGCTGCCCGGTAATGCGCACCCGATTGGCCGCTTTACGGACGCTCCCTTCCAGCAGGTAGCGGACGCCGAGCTCGCGGCCGACCTGCCGGACATCGACGGCGCGGCCCTTGTAGGTGAACGCGGAATTACGGGAGATCACAAACAGCGACCGGAAACGCGACAGGGCCGTCGTGATCTCCTCGACGATGCCGTCGGAGAAATACTCCTGCTCGGGATCGGCACTGAGATTTTGGAAAGGCAGCACGACGATTGAGGGCGTTTCGGGAACCGGCGGCGGATCGGGCAGTGGCCGCGCCTCGGCCCGCATGCCGTCATTCTCGACCGAGAAGGGCTCGACAATGGATCGGGCAGGGTTGCGGCGATCATCGCGGATCCGGCGCACGACCGCGTCCGTCTCCGGCTCCGGCCGCGTCCCGAGTTCGCGCGACAGGGTCTCGCGCAGCTGCTCGTATTGCCGAAGAGCGGCGGCGTGCCGGCCCTGAGCGGCATAGAGTTCCATCAGCGCTCGATGCGCCGGCTCGTGTACCGGGTCGACCGCAAGAATACGTAGTGCCCAGCGGATCGCCGGCTCGACCCCGATTGCTGCGGCGCGCTCCATCAAGCGCAGGAAAAGTTGTACGGCATGTTCGCGCAGCCGCTCGCGTTCGCCGGCCAGCCAGTCGTCGAAGTCGCGATCTCGCAGCGAAAAGCCATCCAGCAAGTCAGCCCGATATAGCCCAGCGGCCCGCTCGAGCGCAGTCGGCGTGTCCTCCGCGATCGCCGCCTCGAAGACGGCAAGGTCGGTTTCGACCATCCCCACGGAAAAGCCGATCGAGCCCCCATCTGCCTCCAGAAACGGCGCGGGGCGGCGAGTGGCGGCCAGCAGCTGACGCAGATTACCGCGGGCCTGCGCATCCGGCATGTCTTCCCACAGCAATCCGGCAAGTCGGTCGCGCGACATGCGCTGCGCGGGTGCTGCGGCAAGGAGCGCCAGCAAGGCGATGGACTTTCGGGCGCCGAGCGCAACCTCCTGCGCATCCGGAGCGCGCAACTCGAACCGGCCCAGAATATTCACGCGCCAGCGGTCCATCATGCCCACCGCGACGCCGGCCCGGCGTAAGGAGAACGTATCGGGCTGGCCTCGGCGGATTTAGCGATTTCTTTACGCGCCGTCAAACGAGCGTCAATCGCCGCAGTGCAATAAGAGCGCCGAGCAACAGGCGGCGACAAACAGGAGGGACCCGGCCATGCGCAACTCAATGCCATCGAAATCGCCGATATGGAAGGCCGCCGCGCTGGCCGCGGGTGTCGGGCTCGCCATGCTTTCCTACCCCGTCCATGCGGCGCCGGCGAGCGGCGGCGACACGGTTCAGGGGCTCTACGACGCGCTGCTCGGCACGATGAAGAACGGCCGCGTCCTCGGGCAGAGCGGACGGTTCACCCAGCTCGAGCCGGTCATCCGCCGGACCTTCGACATCCCATGGATGACCCGTTTGTCGGTCGGCGCGTCCTGGGCCTCGCTGAGCGAGGCGCAACGGCAGCAGGTGACCGAGAGCTTCGGCCGCTACATTTCGGCAATTTATGCCGACCGCTTCGACAGCTATGCCGGGCAGAAATTGCAGGTCACTGGCGAACAGCCCAATCCGGCCGGCGTCATGGTCAGGAGCCAGATCGTCAAGGCCAATGGGGAGCCGGTCAACGTCGACTACATGATGCGCCGCAACGGCGATGGCTGGCTTATCTCCGACATCTACCTTGATAGCGCGATCAGCGAGGTGGCGACCCGCCGCTCCGAATTCGCTGCGATCCTGCGAGCCGACGGCGTCGACGGCCTGATCGCCGCCCTCAACCGCAAGGCCGACATGCTCACCGGGACCATGGCGAAAGCTTACTAAGCTAGCGGAACGGCCCGCCGATCCGGGCCCCTTGCGACCTCGGCGGCAGACTGCAATTCTGCCGCCGATTGCTTGTGGTAAGGGGGCGGCATGACCAGATCGATTGACGTTAAGACCGTCAGGGGATGGCTGGCCGACGGCGGCTACGACCTGTCCGCGTTCCGGCTCGCCGCGCCATGAAGAGGCTCCGCACCGCGACGCTCGAGATCGCTTACGAAGAGAGCGGCCCGGTAACGGGCCGGCCGGTCATTCTGCTGCATGGCTTTCCCGACGACGTGCACGCTTATGACGGGGTCGCGCCTCCCCTCGCGGCGCGCGGCGCGCGCGTGTTGGTGCCGTACCTTCGCGGGTACGGGCCTACTCGGTTTCTCGATGCCGGTACGCCGCGATCGGGTCAGCAGGCGGCGCTCGGCCGCGACCTTGCCGATTTCATGGACGCGCTCGGGTTGGAACGGGCGGTTCTCGCCGGATATGATTGGGGCGGGCGCGCCGCCTGCATCGTAGCGGCATTGTGGCCGCAGCGCGCCACCGGATTGGTTACGGTCGGCGGCTACAACATCCAGAACATCGCCGAGGCGGCAAAACCGGCTTCGGCCGTGACCGAGTACCGGCGTTGGTACCAATGGTACTTCCACACCGAGCGCGGCCGGGCGGGTCTGGCGGCGAATCGGGGCCCACTGTGCCGGCTGCTTTGGGAATTGTGGTCACCCAATTACCGCTTTGACGATGCGACTTACGAGCAAACCGCCGCGTCATTCCACAATCCCGATTTCGTCGAGGTGGTAATCCAATCCTATCGCCACCGTTACGGCGTCGCGCCAGGCGACCCGGCACTCGACACGATCGAGGCGCAGCTCGCGCACCAACCGCCGATCACGGTCCCGACAATCGCTCTGCAGGGTGAAGCCGACGGCGTTTCGCCGCCGGACAGGACAGAGCACACTGCCCGCCATTTTACCGGCTCTTATCAGAGTCGCATCGTACCAAGGGCCGGCCACTTTCTGCCGCGCGAGGCCCCGGAGGCGGTCGTCCGGGCGATCAGCGAGCTTTAGCCCGCATTACCGCAAAGTGTTGTGAATTAAATAATCGGCGTAGTCGGCCGGTTTCAGCTTGAGTTCGATGCGGTCGCTCTGACCTGCCAGTGCCCGCGTCACGAGGATGTGGTTCTCGACCCGGGCGGGAGTGAGCCGAAACACGCCCGCCGCTCCCTTCAGCTTTGGGTAGAGGTTCGGATCGATCATTTTTTCCTTGCGTCCGAGCCGATCGAGCGCTTCCGCCTCGCTTAGACCCTCGACCGCCGTTTTGCGGACGATCGTCCAATCGGTTTCGCCGGCCCACCCCGCGCCGGCCAGCGCCTTTGGATCGCCCTCGGCCACCCCCACTTTGTAGATGTTCTTGCCGAGCCCGACATCGGAGGCCCAGCGGCCGAGCTTGGAGCTGCGGGCAACGTAAAGAATCGGCATTTCTCCCCTCCGAGTGACATCGTTAAGGGAATAACGGCAACCGTGAGCCGTTACATCGGCGTCTTCGCTACCGAAGTCAAAACGCCGGAATGCGCCGATGCCGCTATTGATTGGAGCCGCAACCGCCGCGACCACGCTGCTGAGCATGGCCTTGGGCCAGATCAGCACCGGTTTCGAAGCATTCGGCGTACTCCTCGCCGCGATCGTCGTGATGACGCTGCGGGAGGAATAATCCGCGCGAGGAAAACTGGCTCATACAATGCGCCAGTTCGTCGCAGCCGGCAGAATACCTCGTTCCGCTAAGGTGTTCGCTCTTCCGAGCACTATCCGCTTACGCCGTTACCACGTGGACACATAGAATTACACTCTGTTAAGCTTCCGCTCGGGGCCAGGGCCAGGTTGAGGGGCGGGGGCATCAGGAATGCGGCAGTGGTCGATCGCGGCAGCGTGGGGGCTCGTCCTCGGTTTCCTCTCACTGAGTGCCGCTCCGGTAGGAGCGGTAGGGCTTGATCCAGCCTTTAACCAGACCTTGGTCGGCCCGGATCACGCGACGGGCGCGGTAGTCTGGAACCACGGCCGCTCGATCAACACCGAAGATTCGGATTCGCCGACCCCGCCTTATCTGAGAGTCCTGCGCGATGCAGGGTGGGACGTTTTGCGCTTCAATCGGCCCCGCGAGGGCGATACCCTGACGGCCAGTACGCGCCGGCTGGTCGAGCTGGTGGGTCAGCTGAAGCACAAGGGCTATCGCCGCATTGTGCTCGCCGGCCAATCCTTTGGTGCGTTTCTCGCCTTGATGGCGGCCGACTCGTCTGAGGATGTGGACGCGGTCGTGGCGACAGCTCCCGCCGCCTTCGGCAATTTCGACGAGTTCTATGATTCGTGGCATCTCAATGCGACGCGGCTCTACCCGCTGCTCGAGCGGATCAAACGGGCACGCGTCATGCTCTTCTATTTCCACGGTGACGATTTCGATCCGGGTGGACGCGGCGAGCATTCGCGCGCGATTCTTGCAGCCCGGCAGATCGGTTACAGCGTCATCGACCAGCCGGCGTTCCTCGCCGGGCATTGGGCGTCGTCGACCGGCTTGTTCCTGCGCCGGTTCGGCAGCTGCATCCGCGATTTTCTCGACGCCGACAAGATCGAGGGCGAGCGGGTTTGCGAACCGGCCTGGGGAGAAGCGCCGAGCCCCGATATGCGCTTGCCGGACGAACTCGTCCATCCACGCACTGCCTTGCACGCCGCCGCCGTGGCCGCCGGCGGATCGGCACCGGCAGGTTCGGTACCGGGAGGCGGGACCGGCGGGCGTCAGTCCTGGTACGGATTTTACCCAAACGGGCGTGAGGTGCTTCTCGCCATTGAAGAGACGCTTGGCACCGAAGTGTCGGCCGTCTACGCCATCGGGCCCGGGATCGACGAGAACGAGCCGGCGGAGTGGAGCCACCGCAAAGGCCGCATCGTCGATGACGAATTCATCTTCGAGGAAAAGGGCAAGAGCACTCTGCACTTTCGGCCACGCGGGGTCGACGGTTTGAGCGCGACCTGGACCTCGCCCGATGGCAAGACCTCAATGGAAGCAGGTCTGCGCCGCCTCGACCTAAAGCATTTTGCCCGCCACGCTGACGCCCGGTAGCCCTCAGCCCCAGTAGCGGCCGCTGCTGCCGATCGCGACGACGATCAGGCCGAGCACGAGGTTCATCGTCACGATCGTGCGGATCTGGCCGAGCTGGCGGCCGCCCTCGGCCCAATCTTCCCGACCGACCGCCAGGCGAAAACGGCGCCACGGGGCGAAATAGAGATGGAAGAACAGCAGCATCATCAGAATGCCGATCCCCTGCATCAGGTTCACGTGCAGGCCGACCTTGCCGAAGCCCCCGAAGACCGCGAACACCATTACGTAACCGCTCGCCAATAACAGGACGATCGCGGCAATCACCCAGGCAAAGAAGCGGCCGAGGACGCGCGACCACAACAGAAACCGCGGTCCCGGATCGAGCGCCGCGGCCGCCGGCCGAAGCACCTGATGGGCGAAGAACATGCCGCCCACCCAAACGACGGCCGAGAGGGCGTGCACGATCAGCGCGGCCGTGGCGATCGCGCTCGTCTCGGCCATCGCTCAACCGCCATAGGCGGGACTCTTCCGCGCGAGGCCGCCGAACAGGTCGAGCATGCGCCCGCGCCAGGCGGCGACCGGGTCACTAGCGGCGAGAAGCTCATATTCGCTGATGGCGCGGGCCCACTGGAAGGCGCCGAAGACGATGTAATCGGCATAGGCCGGAGCTGTACCGCCCAAAAAATCCTGGCGCTCCACGGTGCGGCGCAGCGGTGTCAGGCTCTCGCGGAAAGCCGGCAATCGCGCATCACGGTCTGCGACTACCTCCTCGAGACTTCTGCCGAACCGCTCCTCGCGCGATTTGCGGAAATAGGCTTGGTCTTCGGGCCCGATATGGCTGTGGATATCGAGGACGACAAAGCCGATGAGGCCGGGTTGGAGCACGGTCTCGGTCCAGTTTTGTATGAACCGGGTCAACGCACGTCCTGCCTCACCGCCGAAAAGCGAGGGACGATCCGGGTAGTGGGTTTCGAGATACTCGGCGATCGTGGAAGAATCGTGCACCACCTGGCCGCCATCGACGATGACCGGCACCCGGCCGCCGTTTGGCTGCGGCAACCTGTCCTTCTCGGTAAAGCGCCACGGCACGGTCTCGACCTCGAGCCCTTTGTGCGCGAGCGCCATGCGAGTGCGCCAGCAGAACGGGCTGAAGCGCCGGTCCGCCTCGACGCCCGCGAGATCGTATAGGCTGATGGCCATGGTCTCCTCCACCGATGCTGATGCCGGCCGCCACTATGGGCCGGTGGCCGCTTGCCGAAAAGGCCGAGCTGTCATCGTCGTGAGCGCCCTGCGAGGGTGACAGATCACGATCCGGGGCCATATACGCGGTAACCGCCGGCTCGCCCAGAGACTGTCTTTGCCTGCTCTCGTCATCTTCGATTGCGATGGTGTGCTGATCGACAGCGAGATCATCTTCGGCCGGGTTCTCGGCCAATGTCTGATCGCCGCCGACTTTCCGGTCACGATGGACGAGGCGATGGTGCTGGGTTTTGGCAAGAACCGCATCACCTTGACCGCCGAGATCGAGGCCCGGTTCGGGCGTACCCTGCCGCACGGGTTCTTCGAGACATTCCGCACCCAGGTCGATGTCGCGTTCGCCGGCGAGCTGACCGCGATACCGGGCATCGAAGATCTCCTCGCGGCGTTACCGGCGCCGCGCTGCGTCGCTTCGAACAGCCACCTCGACCGGGTCCGCCACGCGCTCTTGTTGACCCGGTTGCTGCCGCTCTTCGATCCGCACGTCTTCAGCGCCTCGCAAGTGGAGCGGGGAAAGCCTGCTCCCGACCTCTTCCTGTTCGCAGCACGGCAGTTCGATGCGCCGCGCGAGCACTGCATCGTGGTCGAAGACAGCACCGTGGGCGTCGAGGCTGCCGTCGCGGCCGGCATGCCGGTCGTCGGGTTTTGCGGCGGGGGTCACTGCCCCGCTGATCATGCCGATCGCCTGATCGCGGCCGGCTGTTCGCGCGTCTTCGCGCGAATGCCCGACCTCGCGGCCTTTCTCTGCGGGGCGGAATGCGAATAATTCAGATCTCGGACACGCATCTGAGCCGGATCAAGCCGCATTTCGCCGACAATTGGCCGCCGCTCGCAGCGTGGATCGCCGCGCAGAACCCCGATCTCGTCATCCATACCGGGGACGTCACGGTCGACGGCGCCGATGTCGAGGACGATCTGCGGTGCGCCGCCGAGCTGATGCGCTCTCTCGGCGTGCGCTTTCGCGCGGTTCCCGGCAATCACGATGTCGGCGATGCGGGGAACCCGCGTCAACCAGTCACCGCCGAGCGGCTGGCGCGCTGGCGGGCCTATTTCGGGCCGGACTGGTGGGTCGAGGATATCGAGGGTGTTCGCCTGGTCGGCCTTGACGCCATGCTGCTGGGCAGCGGGAACGGCGAGGAGGCGGCCCAAGCAGCCTGGCTCGACACGGTAATGCAAGCTGCCGCGGATCGGCAGATCGCGTGGTTTCTGCATCGGCCGCTGTTTCTCGACAACCCCGACGAAGCGGACACCGGATATTGGACGGTGAAGCCGGACTCGTTCTCTCGGATGATCGAGCTGGTGCGGCGGCATTCGGTCATCCTGGTCGCCAGCGGTCATCTGCACAAGGCGCATCAAACCGTTTACGACGGCACCCGCTACTTATGGTGTCCGGCATCGAGTTTTCTCGTCGGCCCCGAGATCCAGCCGGCAATGGCGGGCGAAAGACGGCTCGGGGCCGTTCTCTACGAGGTCAACGGCGCCGCGCTGAAACCCAGCATCATCGATGTTCCGGGGCTCGCGCCTTATTGGCTCGACGACGTCATCGACGAAGTCTATCCGCGCCAGCAGGCTGACAACCCGTCGCCCGGCTGAAATCTTTTTCTTTGTATCGGTTCCGGTCTGGGTGCATCCTTGGTCAACGACTGGAAGGAGCACCGAGATGGCGGAAATACTGGGTCTGGGCGTAACCCATTGGCCGACATTGTGCCTGCCCAACGAGGGGCTGACCAGCGTATTCAAACGGACCCTGACTGCTCCGAATGTCGAGGTCCGATATAAGGATCCCGCCAACTGGCCTGACGAGCTGATCGCCGAGCTCGGCAATGACGACGGGCTTTCGGCGGCAAATCGCTGCGGCGAGCGTTTTGGCAACGACTTCCGCGCGATCCGCAAGATATTGGACGACTTCAATCCGGATCTGGTCGTCGTCTGGGGCGACGACCAATACGAGAATTTCCGGGAGGACATCGTTCCGGCGTTTTGCCTGCTCGGCTACGACGCAGATTTCGACCTACAGCCATGGCATACCAATGGTCACGCCAATGGCCATGGGGGAAACGGCGGTAAGCCCAACCGCTGGGGTGAGCCGGGAGACTGGCGGTTACCATTGCACGGGCACCGCGAGGCGGCGAAATACCTCGCCACCGGTCTGATCGAGCGCGGTATTGACATGGCCTACGCCTACAAGCCGTTGCACGATCCGATGGCGCACGCCTTCACCAATACTTTTCTTTATCTCGACTGGGACCGGAAGGGGTTTCCGTACCCGGTGATCCCGTTCGCGGTTAATTGCTACGGTCGAAACCTCCTGCACGCCAAGGGTGGTCTTGCGCATCTCTTTCAGCCGCCGCGGCCGGCCAACGAAGCCGAAGATCCGCCCTCGCCGGCACCCTGGCGCTGTATGCAGGTCGGCGCCGCTGTCGCGGAGGTGCTCGCCGCCTCGCCGTACCGGGCGGCGCTCATCGCCTCGTCGAGCTGGTCGCATGCCTTCCTGTCGCCGAAGAACGGGTATTTGTGGCCCGATCACGAGGGCGACCGGCTGCTGTTCGACGCGGTGTCGCGGGCCGATTACGGCACCTGGCGGAAGCGCTCGCTAGCCGAGATGGAATATTCCGGACAACATGAGATGCTGAACTGGATGGCCTTGATCGGCGCAATGGAGGCGCTCGACCGCCGCCCGGTAATCCAGGATTACATGGAGACCTACATCCTGGCGTCGGACAAATGCTTCCTGTCCTTCCCGCCGTGATCGCCCGCGCCGAACCGGCCTGACTAGATCCAGAAGGACTAGCGGCGCTGGTCGTTCCGATGATCGGTCGCCTGATCGGCTGGATCGTTTTCCTCGCCGGATTGGCGGTGCTGGCGCACGACGGGTTCGTTTGGATCGAGACCAAGCAGTGGGCGCCGATCGCGCTCGGTCAGCTGTGGTACAATCTCAGCCCTTCGAGCCTCAATCTCGTCCAAGCTGTGGTGCAGCGCTACATACACCCGTTTCTATGGGACCCGATCATCGTCACGGTCCTCCTGTGGTGGGCGTTTGCGGTGTTGATGGTGCTGGGTTTGGTGATCCTCGCCCTCTCGGGCAAGCGGGCACAAACGAGGACTCCGCTCAGCCGTCGCCCATCTTGAGGGCGGCGATGAAGGCGGATTGCGGGATTTCGACCTCGCCGAAACGGCGAATGCGCTTTTGCCCTTCATTTTCTCGGCCCGGCTGCTGGCATAGGTCAGCCAAGGCCTGCGCGCCGCGGCACTCTTCGCACACCGTCAGGATCGGCGCAAAATGGCTGTCGGGCTTTGGCTGGGCGCCTTCAGACGAAGCTCCTCGGGTCGCGGATATCGCTTGAGTGTTGAGAAATCCACCTTCCACATGTCCAATTCGAATAATTCACCGTTATCGTCGAGGTTTAGAACCGCGCTGACCGGGATGCCGTCTTCATCTGTAAACTCCGCCTCGGCGATCTTCTTCCCTAAGCGCCGCTCCCGATTATCTGCATCCTTAAACCGCAAGCTGCCCATCCCACCATCTTTCATGTCTTCGACAAGACACCCGGATAATGAGCGTAGAACCTCATTTGGACTTGGGACTGTGTCGAGCCATTGCGGTGATCAAGTCCACCTCTTCCTTCCGCAGTTTTCTCCAAGCGCTCATTTCAAGGACCCGTGATTCGACCGACATTGATAGTACCGTCAGCTAGACCAAACGCTCTATATTCGATCGTGACTCCGCGGACGCTGATGTTTCCAGTGATGTTTGCTCCAGGCGGGGCTGGTCCCTGTCGAGCGAGATCAGCCCGGATTGCGTTCGAGACCGCATCGCGATCAAGGCCCAGCTGATCTGTGTGGCGGAAAGTGTGACGCACTCGGTTTTCGTCCGCACCAAATCTGACGTTTGGTTGCTCTGGACTAAGCTGCTGGGCGATCGCCGAACCCTCATCAGTTCTGAGCGATCCGATCATTGCCAGTATCCCGTAGTGCTCGGCGTGTGCGGGGAAAATGGTGCGGGACTCTCGGCCCTCTGCGCCGTCAGCCGTCGCCCATCTTGAGGGCGGCGATGAAGGCGGATTGCGGGATTTCGACTTTGCCGAACTGGCGCATCCGCTTTTTGCCCTCCTTCTGCTTTTCGAGGAGCTTGCGTTTGCGGGTCACGTCGCCGCCATAGCATTTGGCGAGCACGTCCTTGCGCAAGGCCTTGACGGTCTCGCGCGCGATGATCCGCCGCCGATCGCCGCCTGGATCGCGACAGCAAAGAGCTGGCGCGGGATCAAATCCTTCAATCTTTCGCACAATGCCCGGCCGCGCCGCTCGGCTTGGCTCCGATGGACGATGATCGACAGCGCGTCGACCGGCTCGCCATTGACCAGGATGTTCATCAGCACGAGGTCGCCCTCGCTGTAGCCGTCGAGCTGGTAGTCGAAGCTGGCGTAGCCGCGGCTGACCGATTTCAGCCGGTCGTAAAAGTCGAAGACGACCTCGTTCAACGGCAGGCGATAGACCAGCATCGCCCGGTTGCCGGCGTAGGTCAGGTCGGCCTGCACGCCGCGGCGCTCTTCGCACAACGCGAGGATCGGCCCGAGATAGGCATCGGGGACCAGGATCGTCGCCTTGATCCACGGCTCCTCGATATGGTCGATGCGAACCGGATCGGGCATGTCGGCGGGATTGTGTAGGGTGCGCACTCCGCCATTGGTCAAATGAACCCGATAGACCACCGACGGCGCGGTCGCCAGCAGGTCGAGATCGAACTCCCGGGCGAGACGTTCCTGGATGATCTCGAGATGGAGGAGGCCGAGAAACCCGCAGCGGAAGCCGAAGCCGAGCGCCACCGAGGTCTCCGGCTCGTATTCGAAACTCGCGTCGTTGAGCCGGAGCTTGGCGAGGCTGTCGCGCAGCCGCTCGTAGTCGGCCGCATCCGTGGGGAAGAGGCCGCAAAAGACGACCGGCTGCACCGGCTTAAAGCCGGGCAAGGGCTCGGCCGCCGGCCGGCGGTCCTCGGTGATCGTGTCACCGACCCGACAATCGGCGACAGTCTTGATCCCGGCCGTAATGAAACCAACCTCCCCCGGACCCAGCGCCTCGACCGCCACACCCTTCGGCGTGAACACCCCGACCCGTTCGACCGCATGCGTCGCGCCGGTCGCCATCAGCCGGATCTTCTGTCCCGACGCAAGCACGCCATCCTTGACGCGGACGAGGATCACGACCCCGAGATACGGGTCATACCAGCTGTCGACCAAGAGCGCCTTGAGCGGCGCCGCGGCGTCGCCGGTTGGCGGCGGCAGGCGGGTCACCAGCGCTTCCAGCACCTGGTCGATATTGAGCCCGGTCTTTGCCGAGATTAGGAGCGCATCCGAGGCGTCGAGCCCGATTACATCCTCGATCTGCTCTCTGACGCGGTCGGGCTCGGCCGCCGGCAGGTCAATCTTGTTCAGCACCGGCACGATCTCGTGCCCGGCGCCGACCGCCTGGTAAACGTTGGCGAGAGTTTGCGCCTCGACCCCCTGGCTCGCATCGACGACCAGCAGCGACCCCTCGCAGGCTGCCAGCGAACGGCTGACCTCGTATGAGAAATCGACATGGCCCGGCGTGTCCATCAGATTGAGGACATAGGTCTCGCCGTCCTGGGCGCGGTATTCGAGGCGCACGGTCTGCGCCTTGATCGTGATGCCGCGCTCACGCTCGAGCTCCATATTGTCGAGCACCTGCTCGCGCATTTCGCGTGCCTCGAGCCCGCCGCACGCCTGGATCAGCCGGTCGGCGAGGGTCGACTTGCCGTGGTCGATATGCGCGATGATCGCGAAGTTGCGGATATGGCTGAGCGGGGTCATGCGAGCGGAACATAAGGGCGGCCCTGACCCCAATCAACGCGAGAAGCTGCGGTCACAGGGCGGCAAGCGTGAAGCCTAGCGCCTGAGCGGCGGCGATCAGGCGATTGTCGTAGCTTGCGAGCCGCACGGATCCGCCGCCATCGCAAATAAAATCCATTGTCACCAGATGGAGCGCGTCCAGGTCCGAACGCCAACCGGGAACGGCTCCAGTGCTCGACGCAACGAGCGGCGGGTAAGTTCGATCATCTCGACCTTAGCGAGCGATGCACGGACCCAGCTCGCTGGCCCAGACCGCGCAGCAGTGGGCGCAACTCTGAGAAACTGAAGTGCATATGCGCCTAAAGTTAGGTGCGGAATTCATACTAGCGATTAGCTTTCGAAAGCCTTTCTAAGCTTGTCGGCCAGATCCGAATAGGTGAAGGGTTTGAAGATCACTTCCACGCCGGGATCGAGCCGTCCGTGATGGACGATGGCGTTGCGGGCATATCCCGTCGTGAACAGGACTTTAATGCCCGGACGCCGCCTGATCGCCTCGTCGCCGAGCTGGCGGCCGTTCATGCCCCCCGGCAGGCCTACGTCGGTGAACAGAAGACGAAGCTCGGGATGAGCGTCCAGCGCTTGCAGAGCCGCCCGGCCGTCGGGGGCGCTTACGACCTGGTATCCAAGATCGCTCACCATCTCGACTGTATAGGTCCGCACGTCCGGATCGTCTTCGACGACCAGCACGGTTTCGCCCTGCCGGGCCCGGGGAGGATTGCGCGGCTCCGATGACGGCTCGAGAAACGCCCCAACCCCATGGTGCCGGGGCAGATAGAGCTTCACGCAGGTGCCCTGCCCCACCTCGCTATAGATCTTAACATGCCCGTCGGACTGCTTCACAAAGCCGTAGACCTGGGAGAGGCCCAATCCGGTGCCCTGACCGATTCCCTTCGTCGTAAAAAAGGGCTCGAATGCTTTCTCGACGACATCCTCGGGCATGCCCGCGCCGGCGTCGGTTACGAACAGCCCGACATATTGGCCGGGGGATAGATCGGCATGCATTGAGCAATAGGCGTCGTCGAGATAGCAGTTGGCGGTCTCGATGGTCAATTTTCCGCCCTCCGGCATCGCGTCGCGCGCATTGACGGCGAGGTTGATCAGCGCGTTTTCGAGCTGGCTTGCATCGACAAAAATGTTCCAAAGCCCGCCCGCCAAAACGGTTTCGATCGAGACCGCTTCGCCGAGCGCGCGCCGCAGAAGATCGGACATGCCGGCGATCAGCTTGTTGGGCGAAACCACCTCCGGCGCGAGCGGCTGGCGCCGCGCAAAAACCAGCAGACGCTGAGTAAGCTCAGCGCCGCGGAAAGCACCCCTTAGAGCGGCCGCGATCAGGCGATGGAATTCGTGGTCCGGCGGAAGCCGCCGCTGCATGGTCTCGATGTTGCCCATGATGACTGTCAGCAGGTTGTTGAAGTCGTGGGCAACACCGCCCGTAAGCTGACCGATCGCCTCCATTTTCTGCGCTTGGCGCAATGCGTCTTCTATTCGCCGCCGATTTTTGACCTCCTCGGCGACGCGCTCCTCGAGCGTCTCGTTGATCCGTTGCAGCTCGTGTTCGGCGTGGCGGCGAGCGGCAACCTCCCGTTGGCTGGCTTCATAGAGTTGCGCGTTGTCGATCGCGATTGCCGCTTGCGCCGCAATGCCGCTCACGATCCGCTCGTCGCGCTGGGTGAAAACACCTGGCTCCGAGTGACCGAAAAACAGCCCGCCGATCACCTCGCCCGAGCGGGAGACGACAGGGATCGCCAGATAGCTGCGCACGGGCAGGTGTCCGGGAGGCATGCCATTAAAAGGCGTGTTCTGCCCGTAGCGAGGATCAACGAGGATGTCGTCCGATCGGACCGCACCCTCGCCACGAAAGGTCGGCTCGAACACGGGCGTGTTGCGCGGCATCGGGAAGTTCGCAAAAGCTTCGCGCGGCGCGCCTGAAAGCGAGTACAGCGTGTAGGCCTCGCCGTCCTCGTCGACGACATTGTAAAAGAAAGCGCCGAACTGAGCCCTGGTGAGTTCGACCGCGGCGTCGGTAACGGTCTGGACGAGCCGCTCCAGGCTGAGCTCCGCGGCGAGCGCCGTGCCGGTGCGGTTGAGCACCTCCAACGTGCGCGCCTCTTCGCGAAGTTCGGCGATACGGGCTTCCAGAGTTTCGTTGAGCGCCAGCAGCCGGGCTTCGAGCGCCTTGCGCTCGCTGATCTCGTAGTAGACGCCGGACACCCAACCGGCGCGGGCATTGCGACCCTTCCGGGCTTCGCCCTTGCCCGCGATCCAGTGGACGCTGCCGTCCGGGTGTCTCACCCGGAATTCGATATAATAGGCGCCCGATTGCTCCGCGCGCTCGACCGCGGCGTGCAGTTTTGGCACATCGTCGACAAAAATTGCGCGCTCCCACTCGGAGAATGAGGGCTTCGGTGTCTCAGGATCGAAGCCGAAGAGAACCGCTACATAGGGCGTCCACTGCCACTCGTTTGTCGCCAAATCCCATTCGAACCAGCCGATCCCGCTGGCGATCTGTGCCAAACGAAACCGCTCCTCGGTCTGGCGTAGCCGGCTTTCGATGTGCTCCCGGCTGTATTCGACCTCGTCCATTGGCCAGCCGCCTACGCTGTGCCGCCCAAAATCGATTTGGCCTCGGCCATGGCACGCATTTTTCCAAGCGCGATGTGCCTCGCCAGGTGATTGAACCCGCACGAGCTGGTGATGATGGTCTGATCGGGCGCGAGCCACGGGTGCGCCCTGATGCGTTCGGCTATTTGGGCGGCGGTCTCGATATTGGGCGCCTGCACGTCGACCGCGCCGACCCCCAGCTGCTGGTCGCCGAGAAGGCCGTCGAAGTGGTCGGTCATATCGTGTTCGATCAGATACGCGTCGCACTCGATGCGGCATACGAGATCGGCTTTGTAGCGGCCGACATCGAAGTAACGATGGCCGATTTGCCCATCGTAATCGGGGCCAACCGCATAGTTGCCCTGACAAATGTGCACCGAAAGGTGAATATCGTCGGGAAGCCTCTCCAGCGCGAGATTGATCGCATCCACCGCAGCGCGCACGTCGTCATCGGATGCCGGCGTAAAGTAGGGCTCGTCGATCTGAATATGCGTGCAGCCGGCCTCGGCCAGACGACGGAAATTGTTGTGCAACAGCTTGCCGAGGTCGAGCATCATCGAGGCGAGATCGCCATAATGCTCGTCATAGGCGACCGCCGCCAACAGGTGAGGCCCGGTCATCGTGACCTTGACCGGTTTGCGCGCGAACGCCGACACCGTCCTGAATTCGTCGACCAGTCCGAGATCCGTGCTGTCGGAAATCGGCCCTTTGCAGATCGCGGCGGGGTGGGTGACGTTCGGATCGTGCTTGGTGATCGGCTTGGGTCGGGTCTCTCCTTGAAAAGCCGGGATCTTCTGCCAGAAGTGGTTGAGCATTGCGTTTGGCGGCGAGTGTCGGTTATGCGTGCGCCGATGCATTTCTCCCCCCGTGATCACGTCGATCCCCGCAATCTCCTGTTCCAGGATGGCCGCTTGCATCGCGCGAAATTGCGCGTCGGCAAGATCGGCCGGCTGGAGCTGTCCCAGGGTCACCAGCCGGTCAAGCGTCTCGTACCAGCGTGGAACACTGTGTGCCCCGATGACCGTGGTCGTGTATTTTGGGTACCGAGGCATCGTCCTGAGCACCAAGCTGTTTAATGTACCCGACCTTTGTTTTGTATCTTAGCAGAAATATCGCGGGCAATCGCATCATGCAAAAGAAAGGCTAAATAGTCTCAAATATGTGTCAGTTTCGAAGGGAGCGAACACTTCCTCCTCGTGAAAGTTCCACAGCTATCCCGGTCGGCGAGATTATTTCCGAATTCCAAGCCGTTGCCACTTGGTCGGGAGAACATAGGAACTGCTCGCGGCGGCGGCGATTGCAAAAAGACAATCATATAAATGCCGCAATCGCATCATTCACTCGCGGCGATTTGATATGGTCTGTCGTCACGAACCGCCCTGTTTCTTGTTGGCGAAGCGAAGCAATCTCGCGCCCGTTGAGGCTCCTCGGCGCGAGATGCTTCGTCGCCTGCGGCTTCTCGCAATGACGGAGACCAATTTGGCCGAGATCTGCTTCTAAAATCGGCGGACAGGCACGATGATCATTAGACATTTCAAAGCGGTTCGGCTGCTGGTGTCCGCGATCACTGCGTTCGCGGCATTCGGCGCTCTGCCTGGGATTGCTGCAGCGAACACGGTGATCGATCTCACCTATGATTTGGTGATGGATATGGTGCGGCCGGAAGTTCACCCGGGCATCGCCGTGCACCACAACCTGCAGATCACGGTGTCGGGAGGCGGCAATCTCTCCGAGGGCCGCAACCGCAGCGCCGGTCCCTACCAGGATCGAAATGCGATGATGCAGGTGCTGAGCAGCTCCGGCGACGAGGCGGCATATGCGTCTTGGCGGGTGACGCCGGACGGCCGGCTCGTGCGCGTCCAGAATGATCCGCAAAGCACGCGCACGATGACCGTGACCTTGTTGCCGGGCAACACGTGCCGCCTCGAGGTCGTCGACCAGCTGAAGCCCGGTTTCAGCGAATATGCGTTCCTGCGCATCTCAACCCACACGATCGGGTATTTCTCGACTTACCGCGTCACTCGCACTTCCTGCACGATCCATTGACTCGGGCCCCGATTGTCGGTGCGAGAACGGAACAGAGGTGCGCGCCGTGCGCCATTACGTGTCGGTCGGGTGAGTTCGATTTCGCCGACTTGTTCGAAGCCGTAGCGCAATAAGACCTTTTGCGAAGCCAGGTTGCTCGGGTCGGTGTAGGCGCGGATAGTTGTCCATGCCGAGGGTCCGCAGCCCGTAATCGATCACGGCGGCGACGGCTTCGCGCGCATACCGGTTGCCCCAATGCGGCTGGCCCACCCAATAGCCGAGCGCCGGCTCCTCGCTTTCATCGCCGGCGCTGCCGTCCAATCCGACACCGCCGATGAAGCGGTCGGTCTCCTTCAATGCAATGGCAAAGCGGCGCGGCCGGCCGGTTGCGTGGTCCTGCTGCACGCGCGCAATCCACTCCCGCCCGTCCGCTCCGGTGTAGGGGTGTGGCATCGTCGCGAGCCAGCGCGCCACCTCCCAGTTACCGGCCAACGTGACCAGGTCAATGAGATCGCCATCATACAGCGATCGCATTCGCAGGCGGCCGGTTTCGATCACGGCGGCTCACCGGGCGCCTCGGCCGGCGAGCTCAGGCGGCGGCTTTTCGATTGGTGGCTAGGCGGGCGTCCACGAGAGCGACTGTTTGATCCACGACCGCATTGCGCATGCCGTATTGCGCGCCGATCAGCTGAACGAGCCGGTCGGTCCGCTCGATATTGGGGGCGCCGTTGTTGAGGGCCCGGGCGGCCGAGGATGGCCGCACCAAATCGTTGGCGGCGGCGGCGTATTTCTCGAATGGCACCAGGTCGTTGGGCGATGCACCGAGCCGCTCGCATATGCCGCAGACCCAATTGTAGACCGCGCGTGAAGCTTCAAGGTCGTTGTGCACCGCGTCCTTGATGTCGATCGCACCATCCTTTGTGACGCAGCGGTAGTTGCCGGTCAGCAGCATCGCCCATTTGGCGAGCGGCACGAAGATCGAGTCGTGGACCTTCAATTTGACCGGCAGCTGGATCGGTCCGTCGCCCGGATCGTACCGCGCCGCCTCGATGTCCGCCTCCATCTCGCGCAGCATCGCGGTGGATTTGTCGGAGTCGAACCGGGCCACCTTGAAATTGGTCGGCAAGGTGACCTGCAGGACGTTGATCTTTTCGCCGGGCGGCCGGATCGCCTGCGGGTCCGGGCTGCACAAGGTCAGGTGACCCGGCTCGAAATTGTCCCAGACGCTCGGCATCGGTGAAGGCGGGTTTGAGCGCGTCGGTCTTGCAGCCCGGCGATGCGCTTCAGATAAGGCAAGGGCGGCATGTTCATGATCGACATGCACGGCACCCGCGACCGCGCCACCGCGTCGAGCAATTCGCGAACGCCGGGGGAGCGGTATTGCGGCTCCTGCATCGCCAAGGCGACGAGATCGTAGTCCTTCGGGTTGACGTCGCCGGGGCCGGCTGCGGCGAGCTTGCCCGGCAATTTCCGCGAGTTCGAGCTCGATCGGCTCCTTTCTGCCTCTGATCGGCAGCCGTACTCGGGCGCCGTCGTTGTTGAACGCCTCCACTTCGGCCGGGAGGCACACCATCGTTATCTTGTGGCCGCCGAACAGCAGCTTCGTTGCCAGGAGCGAGCCGTAGGAAGCGCCCATGATCAGGACGTTGTAAGTCGTCATACCGCCATTTCCTCCCAAAGCCGGATGGGTCTTCTAGTCCGGACGATGCCGGATGCCGAGTCTTTGGGCAAGCCTCGTCGGCGAGGATGGCAGCCAAGCCGCTCCGGTAGTCCGGATACTGCAAGGTCACACCGAGTTCGCTCTTGATCAGCCGGTTCGATACCCGCTTGTTGTCGTCGTAGAAGCTGCGCGCCATCGGCGAGAGCTCGGCGGCTTCGAACGGCACGAGCGGCGGCGCCGGCATGCCGAGCAACGCCGCGGCATGAGCGACGACGGCCTCGGGCGCCGCGGGGTCGTCGTCGCAGACATTGTAGACGGCCCCGGGCCGCGGCCGGCTGATCGAGGCGGCGAGCACGCGCGCCAGATCGTCGACATGAATGCGGGAGAATACCTGGCCCGGCTTGTCGATGCGTTTCGCCGTGCCGGCGCGCAGTGCTTCGAACGGGCTGCGGCCGGGGCCGTAGATGCCGGCGAGGCGGAAGATGTGCACCGGCACGCCGCGGCGACGCCAGAGATCGAGCCAGCCCGCTTCGGCGGCGACCCGCCGGCGGCCGCGCTCGCCGCTCGGCGACAACTCGGCGGTCTCGTCCACCCAGCCGCCGCCGCGGTCGCCGTAGACACCCGTCGTCGAAAGATAACCGAGCCAACGCAGGCGCTTGATGGCCGGCGATGTCCTCGCCATGCATCGCCAGCACGGGGTCGCCGGCGGCATCGGGAGGAACCGACACGAGAAGATGCGTGACCCCGTCCAACGCTTCCCGCGGCAGCGGGTGGTCGCGGTCGAAGACCTCGACGGGAAACCCCGCCGCACGCAGCGCCGTGGCCTTGTCTTCGGTTCGGCAGGTGCCGCCGACGATCCAGCCCTCGGCGGCGAGCCGGCGCGCGAGCACCCGCGCGGTGTAGCCGAGGCCGAAGCAGAACAGATATGGGACCGTCATGATCGGGTCCCGGCCGCCGCCGGCGTGGATTAGCCGACAACGCACCGGGGTCGGCTTCGAGCGTCTCGGCGATGCGCCTTTGCTTGAACCGGGCCCACAGCCAAAAGCCGCAGGAGACGAGCGCGCCGACGGCGAGCGGCAGGCGCAGGCCGAAATGCCCGCTGAGCGAGCCCATCAGCACCGCCCCGACCGCCGGGCCGGCGCGGAAGATCATCCCGTAGAGCGCCATGATCCGGCCGCGCATCCGAATGTCGACCGCCGCCTGGATCAGGGTCTGCGCGCCGACCCCGGTGATCGTCATCGCGGCGCCGGCGACGAAGACGCAGGGAAGCGCGAGGTAGAACTGGTTCGTCAGGGTAAAGGCGAGGATCGCCAGCGAAATGATCAAGGTGTTGCCGAGCACGAGGCGGGTCAGCCCGGTGATGGCCGGGCGCAGCAGCATCCAGCCGGCGCCGAAGATCGCGCCGAGCCCGACCGTCGAGGTCAGGGTCGCCAGGCCCTCCGGCCCGCGCCCAAAGACGCTGTCGGCAAACCCGGGAAACAGCTCGACAAAGCCGCGCGTCCCGACCGTCGTGATCGTGAACAGCAGCAGCATCGGCGCGATGCCGGGATGATGGCTGGCATAGCCGTAGGCCTCGGCCGAGGCCTTGAGGACGCTCTGGGTCGCGGCGACCGGCAATGCCGGGATGCCGCGCAAATTGGCCATCGCGACGAGAAACACGATGTAGGTTGCGGCATTGACCGCGAAGGCGGCGCCGACGCTGACCTTGGCGATGACGATGCCGGCGACCGCCGGCCCGAGAAAGCGGGCGGAATTGAAGATGATCGCATTGATGGCCAGCGCCGAAGGCAACGCCGCGCGATCGACCAGGGTCGGGATCAACGCCAGGCGCGACGGCTGCGCCACCGCGTTGAAGACGCCGAGAAGCAATGTCAGCGCGAACAACAGCTCGATCGTGATGGCGCCGGTGTAGACGAGAACCGCGAGCAGGGTCGCCTCGATGCTGCCGGCGATCTGCGTCACCCGGATGATGCCGACCCGGTCGCGGCGGTCGGCGAGAGCGCCGGCGAGCGGGCTCAAAAACACCACCGGAAAGAATTCGGCCATCGAGATGATGCCGAGCCAGGCGCCGGAATGGGTCAAGGTCCAGGCGAGCCAGCCGACCGCGACGCGCTGCATCCACACGCCGATCAGCGAGACGGCGTTCCCGCTCGCATAGATCCGGTAATTCCTGTGGGCAAAAGCCTGGACGACATTGCCCAGCCCGCTGGGAAACAGGCGATCGCGGAGCAGGGACAGGGCTGCCAGATCGAGTTCTCAGCGCTGCGGCAGGTGAGGGGCGAGACGGCCGCCGATGCGGATCGGCGCGACCGACAGGGCCAGACCGGTTTTGCCGTCGGTCTCGAGCAGGATGCCGCACAACGTCGCTTCGCCGTCGGCGACTTGCGGGCGCTCGCCGGGCATCTTGGTGACGAACTTGAGGACCGCCGGGCCTTTCTGCATGCCGATCACGAAATCGTAATCGCCGCACATTCCGGCATCGGTCTGGTAGGCGGTGCCGCCCGGAAAGATCTGTTGGTCGGCGGTCGGCACGTGGCAGTGCGACCCGAAGACGGCCGAGACGCGGCCATCGGCGAAATGACCGAGCGCCATCTTCTCGCTCGACGCCTCGGCGTGAAAATCGACGAGGATCGCCGTGGCGTCGACGCCGAGCCGGAATTCGCCGCAGAAGCTCTTCGAGCCGGGCGAACGGATCGTCGAGCGCGTCCATGAAGAGCCGGCCCATCAGATTGACGACGAGGACGCTCTGCCCTCCGACCGGGTGGAGCCGCCACCCGGCGCCGGGGGTTCCCTTCGGGAAGTTCGCCGGGCGCAGGACCCGCGGATCGCGGTCGAGATAGGGGATGATCTCCCGCTGGTCCCAGACGTGGTTGCCGGTGGTCAAGACATCGACTTCGGCATCGTAAAATTCGCCGCACAGGCGTTCGGTCAGGCCGCGGCCCGCGGCCGCGTTCTCGGCATTGACGACGACCAGGTCGATCGCAAATTGACGGCGCAGGACCGGCACGTGCTTTTTGACCGCCTCACGGCCGGGCCGTCCGACGACGTCTCCACAAAACAGGATGTTCACGCGGCGCCCCAGGCGGGAGATGGCTTGCGGAGTGGAGCCGGCTCGGCCGTCGGCGTGCAACTCCTCCGTGGCCCGCCGTAGCAGGTGGGCGACCATGTGTCGAAGCCACGACTTCGACAGAGACGGCCCCCAAGAGGTAGGTATCGGCCCCGGGGCAACATGCGGCCTAACGCACCGCCCAGCCCCACTCCGCAACGGGGAAGCTAGGGTGTCTGCAGCCCCGCCGCAATAGGCGTGACCCGCCTCGCCGTTTCGTCTCTTCCATTTGACGCGTTTTCGGCGCGGTTGCGCTCCCGCTCGAGCGCGTCGTTGGCGTCCGAGAGCTCGTCGGCGATGACCAGCGCGGCGAGCAGCAACAGCCGGGCCTCTCCGACCTGACCGACGCTTCCGACGAATTCGGCAACCTTTGCGTCGACATATTGCGCAAGACGCCTGATGCGGGTCTCCTGCCCGTCTTCACAGGTGATCGCATAGGAGCGGCCGTTCACCGGCACACTAACCTGGCCCATGTCACCCCCTCCAACGCCGGTTAGAGACTCGCCGAAAATCAGCGGACTTTCTCGAATTTGCGGAAGCATCGCAAATTTTCGGGCCTCGGTTCGCCCGGGAAGGCCCCCGGCCACAAGGTCCACGCGACCTCGCCGACATAGAGGTCGCCGCGGGAATCGGCGCACATGCCATGCGGGCCGATGAACCCGGTCGGCGCCAGGCTCGCATGCGGGTCGCCAAACCGGCTCAACAACTTGCCCTGGTGGTCGACGATGCTGACCCTGGGCCCCAAATTCGGGCTCTTCAAGTTGACCGCCATCGACGGGACCGAGCTCGCCGATATAGCAGACCGGATGGCGGGTATAGTCCATGTAGAGGCCGCACGGGCGGTGCAGATTGTTCCACTGCGTCTCGTATTTGCCGTTGCCGTCGAACACCTGGACGCGGTGGTTCTCGCGGTCGGCGACATAGACCCAACCCTCGGCGTCGGTGCAGATATTATGCACGATGTTGAACTCGCCCGGACCGGTGCCGGGCTCGCCCCACGACATCAGCAATTTGCCGTCCGGGCGAGTATTTGTGCACCTTGGCATTGCCATAGCCGTCGGAGACGTAGATCTCGCCTTTCGGCGAGAGGGCAGTGTGGGTGCAGCGGTGAAACGGCTCGCCGCTCATATAGGGGGCCGGCTTGCCGGGGACGCCGATCTCCAGCAGCACCTTGCCGTCGAGCGAGCATTTGCGCACGAAATGGCCGCCATCGTCGGTCAGATAGATCGAATCGTCCGGCCCCATATGGACGCCGTGCGCCCGCGGATACTGGCCCTCGCCCCAGGAGCGCAGGAAGTTTCCGTCGCGGTCGAACACCATGACCGGGTGCTCGCCGCGATTGAAGGCATAGACATTGTCCTTGCCGTCGACGCCGACCGCGGCGACCTCCTTGAAGGACCAGCCGTCGGGCAGCTTCGCCCAGTTCTCGACGATGCGGTACTTGAAGTCGCCGGTGCCGACGATCTCAGCCATTGCGTTCTCCTTCAGATTTCGTCACCGCGAAAGCGGGGGTCCAGAGCCTGCCGCGGCTTGGACGGCATGGCGCTTCTGGATTCCCGCTTCGCGGGAATGCGAAAGCGAAACCTCAGTGCACGCGCTCGTATTTCTGCAGTGAGCGGATGTAAGCCGGCCGCGGCGTGTCGGGGTAGAATTGCGGCCATTGCGTCCACGAGACTTCGCCGACATAGAGGTCGCCGCGCGAGTCGACGCTGAGCCCGTGCGGGCCGAGAAACGCGGTCGGCGCGGTGCCGGCGTGCATGTCGCCAAAGCGCGACAGCAGCTTGCCCTGGTTGTCGACGATGCTGACCCGCGGGCCGAGGTTCGGGCTGTTGCGGTTGACCGGCTGCACCGGGCCGAGCTCGCCGATATAGCAGACCGGGTGACGGGTATAATCCATGTATAGCCCGCAGGGCCGGTGCAGATTATTCCACTGCGTCTCGTATTTGCCGTTGCCGTCGAAGACTTGGACGCGGTGGTTCTCGCGGTCGGCGACATAGACCCAGCCGTCGGCGTCGGTGCAGATGTTGTGCACGATGTTGAACTCGCCGGGGTTGGTGCCGGGGCCGCCCCACGACATCAGCAATTTGCCGTCAGGCGAATATTTGTGCACCTTGGCATTGCCGTAGCCGTCGGAGACGTAGATCTCGCCCTTCGGCGAGAGGGCCGTGTGGGTGCAGCGGTGGAACGGCTCGCCGCTCATATAGGGCGCCGGCTTGCCGGGGACGCCGAGCTCGAGCAATACCTTGCCGTCGAGCGAGCATTTGCGGACGAAATGGCCGCCATCGTCGGTCAGATAGATCGAATCGTCCGGCCCCATATGGACGCCGTGCGCCCGCGGATACTGGCCCTCGCCCCAGGAGCGCAGAAAATTGCCCTCGCGATCGAACACCATGACCGGGTGTTCGCCGCGGTTGAAGACGTAGACATTGTCCTTGGCGTCGACCCCGACCGCCCCGACCTCCTTGAACGACCAGCCGTCCGGCAGCTTCGCCCAATCCTCGACGATGCGGTATTTGAAGTCGCCAGTGCCAACAATGATCGCCATGCCGGGCTCTCCCTGATATGCCGAGCCGCAGGTTATCGAAGCCACCAGCTCTGAAACAATCCTCCTCCGCGCCTCGATCTCGCGGCGCTCTATGGTCGGCTCCGCATGTCATCGGCCTGCCGTAACGGCGTTCGCCAGGTCGCTCGAGATGAACCAGAAGTCGCCGTCGCGCGGGGCATCGACCGGAAGGAGTTCTCCTTCGGGCGTCAGTTCGCACGCGGCGTAGCCGCGCGTGGCGAGAAAGGCGAAGGCGGCCTCGATCCGGTCACCGGCGCGCGCCAGATGCTCCTGCGACAGCTCGATCAGCATGGCCGGCCGAAAGCGCCGCAAGGTGTTCTCGGCGCCGCGCAGCAAGGCGAGCTCCCAGCCCTCGATGTCGGCCTTGATGAAATCGACGCGGTCGATCGAGAGCGCGGCGACGACCGCATCGAGCGTCGTCACCGCCACCAGCTCCTGCTCGACCGCCGCCCAGCGGTCTTGCGGCCGGCCCAAATGTGACAGGCCGAACCCGTAGCTGCCGTGTGCCTTGACCGGCACGCTCAAGGTGTCGAGCCCATGGACCGCACCCAGTGCCATCGGCAGCACCGACACATTGCCGAGTCGGTGCAGCCACACTACCGCCCGTAGGATCGAGCGCGCATAGCTGCCGGGCTCGACGGCATAGACCAGGCCGGCCGATGCGGCGCGCGCGAACAGCTTGGTGTATTGACCCGCATGCGCCCCGACATCGAAGACTACGGCCTCGGCCGGCACGAACCGCGCGATCGTCGCCGCCAATGCCCGATGGTGCTGCTGCGCGGTCGCCTTGAACAGATGAGCGAGGAAGCTGCCAGTCAGCCTCCGGCGATAGGGGATTGCATGCATCCGTCATCCCCACAGCAGTACGTCGCAAAGAAGGCCGCCTTCTGCGGATTGTACCACAACGGGAAAACACGACACTCCTGACGATCGGGTGGGGCGCAGGCCGCTCGGAGCCGAGCGCCATTAATGGCTAAATCGGCGTATCGTCGTCACCGACGACAACCCGTAGGCGCGGCGCCCAATGATCGAGCGGTACAGCGACCACGCAGCGAATGAGCGGACGTTTCTTGCCTGGGTGCGTACGGCGATCGCCATCATGGCGTTCGGCTTTCTGGTCCAGAAGTTCGACCTATTCCTCCGGATCGCGGCATCGTCCCTCGCCGCGCGACCCTTGACGGCGGGAAGTCAGATCGTCGGGGACATCGCCGGCCTGCTGCTGATCGTGCTGGGCGGCGTGATGATGGCTCTCGCCGCGGTCCGCTTTCGCAAGACCACGCTCGAAATCGACGCCACCGAGGTACGGCCGGGCCCGGGTACGCGGCTGGATATTACACTCGTCGCGCTGCTTCTTCTGCTAGGAAGCATATTATTCGTCTATCTGGTGTACACGGTAACCAGTCGGCTCTGAGCAAGTCCGGCCCTTTAAGACACTTGCGCAATCACTTTGCCAGGATCCGCGCAAGCTCGACCAGTTCCGTATCTACCGGCTTCGTGCGTCCGACGATGTCTGCGAGCGGCGTTCGCGTGACCTCGTTTTTCTGGTAGCCGACCAATACGCCGGTCTCGCCATTGCTCAGGGACTTGACGGCATTGACGCCCAACCGCGTAGCCAACAGGCGATCGAAGGCGCTGGGCGGAGCGCCGCGCACGACGTGCCCCAGCGTGGTGGCACGCAGCTCAAAACCTGTCTCCTGCTTATCAGTGTCGAAATAAGCGAGAATTTTGGCGGCATTTTCTTTGACGCCTTCGGCAATCACCACGATTGCATGCGTCTTACCACGCTCGAATGCGGCGCGCAGCCGCTGCGCAATCTCGCTTGCGGGGACCTCAAACTCAGGAATTGAGATGACTTCTGCACCGCCCGCGAGACCCGCCATCATCGCCAGATAGCCGCAGTCTCTTCCCATGGTTTCAACCAAAAAAGCGCGATTGTGCGAGGAGCCGGTCGTGCGCAAATGGTCGATCGCGCCAAGAGTGACGTTTATGGCGGTGTCGCAGCCGATGGTAATATCTGTGCCGAACAGGTCGTTGTCGATGGTGGACGCGATGCCGACCACGTGAACCCCGAGCTGGTTGAGCATATGCGAGCCCGCCTGAGATCCATTGCCGCCAATCACCACTACACCATCGATGCCCCATTGGGCGAGGTTGCGAAGCGCTTTGGACCGGCCACTCTCCTCACGGAATTCCGCTGATCGAGCACTGCCGAGAAACGTGCCGCCGACCTGAATGATGCCGCCTACATCGCGCGCACTGAGTTGCCGGAACTGACCCTCGACCAGGCCCTGCCAGCCTTGTCGCACTCCGTAGACCGTCATGCCCAGATCGAGTGCACTGCGCGTGACGGCGCGTATGGCCGCATTCATCCCGGGGGCATCGCCACCACTCGTAAGGACCGCGATGTGTTTCATGAGCCCGATATTACATTTCCCGCCGCTCGCTCACGAAAAGCAGGCAGTCAGCATGCCAACCGGGAATTCGGCCGAGCAGCCCGCTAACCTCATTCGATGGTTCGCGGATCGTCGATGGCGAAGGTGAGATGCTGGGTTGGCTGAGGGGTCGCGGTCATCAGGCTAACCCCGTCCGGAGCCTCGAAGCGGTGCCACGCCCCTTGCGGAACAATCACCACCATCCCTGCTTTGAGCGCATGGGATTGCGGCCCGTCCTCGGTCATGATGTGGAAGGTCACCGCGCCGTCGACGATCTGCACGATCTCGTCGCCGTTCGGGTGGCGCTCCCACGGGCCTTCGCCGGAGAATTTGGCGACGTTGATGGCGCTGTCGCGGTACGGCGCCAAGCGTGCAAAAGCGCCCTCGCGATCGGCTTCTGGTGTCTCCGGGGTGCGCCCGCGCAACATCTTCAATTTGGCGAACTCGGCGTTGAGATCCAGGATGGTCAGCATTCTTCCTCCGATTGCTGGAAAGGCACGACGTGACGGCGCCCGAAGAATAGCCGTAATCGGATGGTAAACCCATCATCGCGGTTACCGGCGAGACGCCCTCGATGACACTTTTCCACCTGTTCCCCGGAAATCTTTCCTGCTGCCACTCTCAACCCGAGCGTTTCCGTGCTTAACGCGGGCATCCCTCCTGTTCTTTTTCTGTTTTATCAAGGAGGCGTGCCGCGAGCCGATCGCCGCCGGCTTGCTCTCGCGCCGCCGGTAACTATCTTGCCGTGATGAGCACCGCCACCCCCTCCGCCGCTACGGCCCCTCCGCTTCCCGCACCAAGGGACCCGAAACTCCGCCGCATGGCAAATGCAATTCGAGCGCTCGCCATGGATGCAGTCGAGCAGGCGAAGTCGGGACACCCCGGCATGCCGATGGGAATGGCCGATGTCGCGACAGTCCTGTTTACGCAGTTTCTGCGGTTCGATCCGCGGATGCCGGATTGGCCGGACCGCGACCGTTTTGTGCTCGTCCGCCGGGCACGGCTCGATGCTGCTCTATGCGCTCTTGCACTTGACCGGCTACGCCGACATGACCCTCGACGAGCTCGAAGCGCTTCCGGCAGCTCGGCAGCCGCACCGCCGGGCATCCGGAGCGGGGACACGCAGCCGGGATCGAGACCACGACCGGGCCGCTCGGGCAGGGGATCGGCAATTCGGTCGGCATGGCGCTCGCCGAGCGGATGCTGGCGGCCGAGTTCGGCGACGAGATCGTCGATCACCACACTTACGTCATCGCGAGCGACGGCGACCTGATGGAAGGGGTCAGCCACGAGGCGGCCTCGCTCGCCGGTCATCTCGGCCTCAACAAGCTGATCGTGTTTTACGACGACAATTCGATTTCGATCGACGGCCCGACCGAGCTGTCGTTCTCCGACGACCCGCTGCTGCGCTTCCGGGGGTATGGCTGGGCGGCCGAACGGATCGACGGCCACGATCACGCGGCCATCGCCGAGGCTATCCGGCGGGCACGGAACAGCGATCGTCCGAACCTCATTGCCTGCCGCACGACGATCGCCTTCGGAGCGCCGACCAAAGCCGGAACCGCGGCGGCGCACGGCGCGCCGCTCGGCGCCGCCGAGATCGCCGGCGCGCGCCAGCGGCTCGGGTGGAGCGAGCCGCCTTTCGTGATTCCCGAAGACATCCGCGCGGACTGGCGCGCGGCCGGCGGCCGCGGCGAACCCGTGCGCCGCGCCTGGGAAGCGCGCCTCGACGCCCTTGCGGAGGAGCGCCGTGCCGAGTTCCTGCGGCGCCAGCGCGGAGAGTTGCCGCCCGGCCTCGATCAAGCGATCGCGAAGGTCTGCGATGACTTCCGGCAGGCAAATGCGAAAATCGCGACGCGCCAGGCCTCGGGGACGGTGCTCGATACCTTGACCCGGGTCGTTCCGGAGCTGGTCGGCGGTTCGGCCGACCTCACACCCTCGAACAACACCAAGGCCAAGGACCAGAAGGACGTCCGCCGCGGGCGACTATTCCGGCCGCTATATCCGTTACGGGGTGCGCGAGCACGGGATGGCGGCGGCGATGAACGGCATCGCCGTGCATGGCGGGCTCATCCCTTATGGCGGGACGTTCCTCACATTTTCCGATTATGCCCGGCCCTCGATCCGGCTGGCCGCCTTCATGGGGGTCGGCGTTATCTATGTAATGACGCACGACTCGATCGGGCTCGGCGAGGACGGCCCGACCCATCAGCCGATCGAGCATTTAGCCGCGTTGCGGGCGATGCCGGGGCTTTACGTGTACCGCCCGGCTGACCCGGTCGAAACTGCGGAATGCTGGGCGCTGGCGCTGCAGCGACGCGACGGCCCCTCCCTGCTCGCTCTGACCCGCCAATCGCTCCCACTGCTGCGGCACAAGCCAGATGCGGAAAACCGCTCTGCGCGCGGGGCCTATGTGCTGGCCGAGGCTGATGGGCAGCGCCAAATCACGCTTCTCGCAACGGGTTCAGAGGTCTCCGTCGCGATAACCGCTCGCGAGGCATTGGCGCGGGACGGGATCCGCGCGGCCGTCGTTTCGATGCCCTGCTGGGAGATCTTCGACAAGGCGCCGAGGGAGTATCAGGACGCGGTCCTCGGTTCGGCGCCGCGCGTCGGCGTCGAGGCTGCCGTACGCTTTGGCTGGGACCGCTGGCTCGGGCCGCGTGGCGCCTTCATCGGCATGGAAGGTTTCGGCGCCTCGGCTCCCGGCGAGGCGCTCTTCCCGCATTTCGGCATTACGCCCGAAAAGGTTGCGCAGGCGGCCCGCTCGCTCCTATAGATCGGCGAGAAGCTTTGGGAGGATGAACCATGGCGGTACGGGTTGCGATCAACGGCTTTGGCCGCATTGGCCGGCTGGTCTTGCGGGCGGCGTACGAACACAAGCATACCGAGATCGAAGTCGTCGGCATCAATGATCTGGGCCCGGTCGAAACCAACGCGCACCTGCTGCGGTATGACAGCGTACACGGCCGTTTTCCGGGCGAAGTCACGACCGGTGACAACTGGATGGACATCGGCCGCGGCAAGATCCGGGTGACCGCCGAACGCGATCCGGCAAAGTTACCGTGGCGCGAGCTCGGCGTCGATGTCGCGCTCGAATGCACCGGCATCTTCACAAAGCGCGAGGCCGCCGCGAAGCACCTCGAAGCGGGCGCCAAGCGCGTCGTGATCTCGGCCCCGGCGGATGGCGCGGACATGACAATCGTGCTGGGCGTCAATCAGGAGGATCTAAAGCCCGAGCACAAGGTCATCTCGAACGCGTCCTGCACAACCAATTGTTTCGCGCCGGTGGCCTATGTCCTGCATCAAGGCATCGGCATCGAGCGCGGCTATATGACGACGATCCACTCCTATACTAGCGATCAGTCCTTGGTTGACGGCTTGCATAGTGACCTGCGCCGAGCCCGCACAGCGGCCCAGTCGATGATCCCGACCTCGACGGGGGCGGCAAGAGCTGTCGGCCTCGTCTTGCCGGCGCTGAAGGGCAAGCTCGACGGGACCGCGATCCGTGTGCCGACCGCAAACGTGTCGTTGATCGATTTCACTTTCGACGCAGCCCGCGACACCTCGGGCGATGAGGTCAACTCATTGATGGAGGAGGCTGCCCGCTCGAACCGGCTGCGCGGTATTATCGGCATCAACAAAGCGCCGACCGTCTCGGTCGACTTCAACCACGACCCGCACAGCTCGACCTTCGATGTGACGCAAACCCAGGTCCTCGATAAGCGGTTCGTCCGCGTTCTGTCGTGGTACGACAACGAATGGGGCTTCTCAAACCGCATGGTTGAAGTCGCGGCCTATTTCGGCGGGCTCGCCTGAACCCGGACGCTAACGCTACCATCATCGTTCACACGCTCGCTCAAGCGATCGCCGCACTGAGCGCCGCAGCTCGGGTTGGCCGTCCCGTTGTGCTGATCAGCGCGCCAGATGCCGGCGGCTGCGTCGGGCCGGGCTGGTTCAAGGCGCTAGTGGCCGCGGCGCGAGAGGCCGTCCCCGATATCTCCTGCTCCACCTTTCTCGATTGCGGCGACAATGTCGGCGCTGCGCTGGCGGCGATCCGAGCGGAAGTAGAAGGTGTCATCTTCACCGGCCGCCCGGATATCGCCCGCCGCCTTGCAGATATCGCGCAGCAACACGGTGTCCGCTTCGAGACGAAACGACCGGCGGCGGCCCTCGATCTCGCAGAGGATTTCTTCGCTTCCCAGGAAGATCTCGTGAGGCGATGCGCCGCGTTTCTGGGATGAGGTCCTCAGACCTGCTCGGAGGATCGCTGGCGTGCTACTTCCGCACGCACTCCGCTCCCGGCCATCATCATTTCCGTGGTAAACGCCATGATGGCGCTGATCGTGCAGACGATCGCGAGCCCGAAGGTGGTGAACAACACCGAGGCTACCGTCGAATTGCGCAGCGCCCCGACAAACAGCGTGAAGACCGACGCACAAGTGGCAGCCGCGGCGATTGCGCCGAGCACTATCGCGGCGTCGAGCGCAATCGAGCGGCGGCGCAGAACCAAGAGTTGTCGAGCGAGATCCGCGCTCTCGTCGGGATCGGCCTGTTCCATCGACTTGGTGATCTGCGCCACGAGATCGGCGACCCGCGCCAGGCGCGTCGCGAACACGTTGAGCAGGGTTGCTATGCCCGAGAGCAGGAAGATCGGCGTCAGCGCCACCTGGATGACATGGGCGACCAGGTCGAGTGACGCCTCCTGACTGAGCGAGCCGGGCATCTTACTCCCGCTCGAGCGGGGCGCCGTGGGCGAGCTCGGCATAGAAATGGAACGAGTTTTTGAGCCGCCGTTCGAGCGTCGCGAAATCGACGTGGACGAGACCGAACCTTCTACTGTAACCGAACGACCACTCGAAATTGTCGAGCAGTGACCATACGAAATAACCGCGGACCGGCACGCCCGCTTCGATCGCATCGAGCACCGCCCCGAGATAGCCGCGTAGATAAGCAATCCGCTGGTCGTCCCGGATCCGGCCGTCCGCATCGATCCGGTCGGGAAAGGCAGCTCCGTTTTCGAGAATGTAAATCGGCAGATCGCCGGCGTAGCGTTCCTTTGTTTCGATCATCACCTGGCGGAACGCATCGGGCGCGATCTCCCAGCCCATTTCGGTGACCGGGGTCCCCGGTTCGGGTGGAACGGTCCCGACCTCGAACGGGTGGTCCGGATCGCGGCGGACGCGCGATCGCGTGTAATGGTTGAACGCGAAGTAATCGAGCTTTTGCTTGATGATATCGAGATCGCCGTGCTGCACCAGCGCCTCCATTTCGCCGGCGAGCGCCTCGGGGTAGGCGCCGTGAACCTGCGGGTCAGGGAAGGAGCGGTTCCACAGCGCGTCGAGCATGACCGCCGCGATCTCGTCTTCCTCACGCTCGCTGGCCGGCTCGCGGGGATGGAAGTTGTAAATGTTGCCGATCAGCAGGTCGGCTCGCTCCGAGCGCATCGCCTGTGTGCCCAACCCATGGGCCAGGTTCATGATATGAATGGCTTTGAGCGCGCCCTCCCGGCCGCGGATGCCCGGCGCGTGTTTGCCTTCGCAATAACCCAAGACGCTCGCGGCGTTCGGTTCGTTGAAGGTTGCCCAATGCTTGACCCGGTCGCCGAGCCGCCGCACCGTGACGGCGGCGTATTCGGCGAACCAGGAAGCGGTGTCCCGGTTTTGCCAGCCGCCGCGGTATTCGAGGGCCTGCGGCAAATCCCAATGGTATAGGCAGACCCAGGGCTCGATGTTTTCCGCCATCACGGCATCGATCAGCCGGTCGTAGAATTCGAGGCCGGTGGGGTTCGGTCTGCCGCGGCCCTCCGGCAAGATGCGTGGCCAGGCGGTCGACAGCCGATAGGCGCCGATGCCGAGCTCGCGCATCAAAGCAACGTCCTCGGGCCAACGGTGATAATGATCGCAGGCGATATCGCCCGTATCCTCTCCGCGGACGTTGCCGGGCTGGTGGCTGAAATTGTCCCAGATCGATGGCCCGCGCCCGTCCTCCCGGACCGCACCTTCGATCTGGTAAGCCGAGGTCGAGACACCCCAAAGATACCCGTCGGGGAAGCGTTCCGTCATTATGTCCCTCTCGTTTCCCACCCGATCAATTGGCGCCGAGGCGGTTGGAAGCCGTTGCCCTCGCCGCTAACAACTCACCAACCATTATCTGCGACACAAGCTCCACCCGTTCGATACGAGATCTGCGGGATATTCAGGAGCTTCACCAGAAAATGGACCGTGTTCCGAACTGGGTTTGGTGGACGATCGCAGGCGGAATCTTGCTGAGCCCGGTATTCGCATTCCTGCTCGCCGTCGTCGTCGAGATCTCTATCGGCGTTCTGATGCAGGGCGGTGTGGCTGCGCTCCTCGTCGTCGCCGCGGCGCTCATGTCGGGCCGCTTGTTGTTTCACAAGCATCGGACACGCGCCCGGGCTGACAATCTGCTGGGCGATCAGGCATAGAGCTCGGGCGGAAGGCGCGGTGCGACACGTCCGCGGGCATGCAGGTACGACTGCCAGAAAAGGCAGGCAGCGACCGACCGCCACGGGCGCCACGCTTCGCCGCGGAGCCGCAACTCGGCCTCGGCAGGCCGTGACCCGAGGCCCAACTGTTCGGCGATGGCAAGTTGCAGACCGAGATCGGCGGCGGGCCAGATATCCGGTCGACCCAACGCAAAGAGTAGATAGATCTCGGCGCTCCACCGGCCGATGCCTCTGATTGCCAGCAAGTCCGCCAGCGCGGTTTCATCCTGAGCTACCGCGAGCCGGGTAAAATCGAAGCTGCCTCGTTCCACCGCTGTGGCGAGATCGCGCGCATACCCCATTTTCTGCCGGCTGAAGCCGCATGACCGCAAAGTCGCGTCGTCGAGCGCGAGGAAGGTGGCGGGTGCGAGCGGACGGCAAAGCCCGACCAATCTGTGATACATCTTTGCCGCGGCGTCGATCGAGACCTGCTGCTCGAGGATGATGTGCAGCAGGGTGCCAAACCCGTTTCGGCGACGGCGAAACCGTGGCGGGCCGGCAGTTCTCAATATTGCGGCAAAGATCGGTTCGGCGGCGAGCGCCGAGATACCCTGGGCAAGACCATGCGGTGCGTAAACGCCATTCGGCTCGCATTCGCGCAGCGGCACCTCCGGAGCGTGCCGCGCTGATTGCTGTTCCATTCCGATCCACCCCTTTGCCGAGAGGCTGGTTATGGCATAGTGAAGATCGGGCCTCTAGCGGCGGCGGGAGGAAAGGTGCGTAAAGTCCGCTGGATCTTGACCGCGCTGGTCGTGACTTTGCTGGGGGTGGCGGCGCTCGGGCTCGCAGTGCGGATCTATATGGGCCGCGAAGCCGAAAATCGCCTGGCTCGGAGCGAGGCAGTTAATCTCGCCGAGCTGCACTCGCCGCTCCCTAGACCTGGTTTTCTCTCCTGTCCGCCGGGATATTGCCCGGCGGCCGAAGCGATCGCCAGCACGGTCTTCCCGATGCCATGGGAACGATTGCGCGAATATTGGACAGAAGTGATATCGGGCGAGAAGCGGGTCGAGACGGTCGTGGCCGATCCCGACGAGCGACGGTTTGTTTACATTCAACAATCGCCGATATTCCGCTTTCCCGACATCGTCACCGTCGAGTTCGTTCAACTCGGACCGAATCGTTCAAGTATTGCGATCTACAGCCGGTCTCGGTACGGCGATTATGATTTCGGAAAAAACCGCAAGCGGGTCGGGAAATGGCTGGCCTTGCTAGAGAAAATGGCGCAACCGGCGATCGGGCGCGGAGCGCGCGCTGAATGACCTGGCTTCGCGGGCAGTGAGACAATCAAATGTCGGATAGATCAGGCGGTGGTCGCGTCGCGCTCTCGGTCCCGTCGGCCAGCTTGTCGTATTCGAGCGCCAATTCGAGCAACCGCAGCTTGATCGCCCGCGTCGTCACCCCCTCCGCGACTTGGCGGGCGCGTGCGGCCTTGCGTCGGTAGTATTCCGCGGGCTGCGGCGGCAAGTCTGAGGGCTGGTTCATGGGGCGCAACATAGCATACCTGCCTCGGAAGTGGCAGATTTGCTGTGCGGCGCAGATTTGCAGTGCGCCGCCAGGGCCGACCCACAGGAGCTATCTGGGGACCGAACGCACGAGCTCGACGTTCCAGAACTGTTGCACGTGGGCAGCCACTCTTGCACGCCGCCGCTCGGCGCGCCGCGCCGCGTATTCGCCCAGCGCCTCCCGATCGGCGGCGGCAACCGAAGCCTGGGTCGGCAGGACGCACGCGGTCGGGCACCTTGTTACTCCTTTGGTCCGGATAAACTCGGCCACCTCGGTTTCGGAATCCTTATCGGAAATTAGATCCCGCGAGCCCTCGTTAGTCATTGAACTGCTCCATTACCAGCCGCCTCGCGGCCTGATTTGCCCTCGCGGAACGGTAGCTAATTAACCAAACGGGATCCCGCCACGACGGAGTTACCGTTGGTGCGAAGCAACAAAAACGTCATGTGCCTTTGGGGGAGGTCGGTCCCGGTTGTTGCCGGGTACTTGGCCGCGGAAACTCCCTGGAGAACACCTTTTGGATTTTTCGGCATGTTGCCGGCATGTTCGCTGGGACAGAGCGTGAGCCGGCGTCGATCGGTTGGATCAATCGGCGCCGGCGTTTACTCGCTGCGATTGCTGGGGCCCGATGAAAAGTTCGACGGTTTCGGTGTCCGGAATAGCCCCGCTCGGCGTAACCCGGCTCTGGTAGGGAATATTGAATTTGGCAAATCCGTCCAACAGTATTTTGACCGCGTCCGAACTGTTGTCTCCGTTCACGTAGAGATTTATCCCCGGCGCGCGGACGTCCCCGAATATTTTGGTTACTTCGGGACCTTGGGCGTCCCAATTGGCGGCTCTCAGGATGTTTATCAGCTGATTGGCGTATCGGTACGCCTCGGCATCGTCCGGGATGCAGGAAACGATTACCCGGCGGCTCCCGAACTGCTTCAGATAGGACGCCAGATCATCGGCGGCCCTTTGCGGGATCGAGCGGGCCCGTCTGCCCGCCTCGAGTTCTTTGACGTGGTCCTCCAGCACCTTTATCCGTCCGGTCAGATCGGCGGTGCTCGGCGCAGTCAACACGGTGGGCGGGACTTGCGGCACTACGCTGGTTCCCGCCAGCGCCGAAGTTTCCTCCACTCGCGATAACTCGAGCCAAACCGTAGCGCCAATGGCAATGCACCCGAAGACGAGAATGCCGGCCATCCACAATCGCCGGCCGCTCGGCGCAGCCGGTGGCGATCCTGCCGTGGTCAGTGCCAGCGCCGTCACGATAATCACCAACAGCGTGGGCAGCCAAAGGGGCACTTCTCGTCACGCCGCCGGCACGGCGTCCGGTGCGGGCTCGACGCGCCGCCCGCCGGCGCCGATCGACAGCGCCATCGCCGCCGCTGCGAAGCACAGCAGCCCGGCAAACAGGAACGCTTCGAGATAGGTACCGAACGAGATCCGCAGCACTCCGCCCAGATAGGCGGCCGAGGCCCCGCCGACCTGATGGATCACCGTGATCCACGCGACCATGATCCCGGTTCTCTCGGTTCCGACGACCCGGCTCAACAGCCGAACGGTTGGCGGGACTCCGGCGATCCAGTCGAGCCCATAGAACACCGAGAATAGCGAAAGGCCGTAGAACGACATGTCGAAGGCGAAGGGTAGATAGAGCAAGGAGAGCCCGCGCAGCCCGTAATACCAAGCGAGAAGCAGCCGGTTGTCTACCCGGTCGCTGAGCCATCCGGAAAGCGTTCCGCCGAGAAAGCTGAAGACGCCGGTCGCCGCTAGAAGACCCGCTCCGGTGACCTCGGCCAGACCATGATCGACACAGGCTGGGATCAGATGCGTGCCGATCAGACCGTTGGTCGAGGCGCCGCAGACAAAATAGCTGCCGGCGATCAGCCAGAAATCGCGCGAGCGGGCGCTCTCGCCAAGCGCACGAAAGGCGAGTGTCAACGGATTGCCGTCGGGCGCCGACGCGGGGCGAAAGCCGTGCCTCGCGCCATAGGGCGCCAAGCCGAGATCTTCTGGGCGGTCGCGCATCAACAGCGCAATCAGCGGGACAAAAGCCGCGACCGAAGCCGCCAGCAGCAGCGACATCACGCGCCAGCCGGCGCTAGTCGCGAGACTCGCCATGGTCGGGAGGAAGATCAGCTGACCCGCGGCGTTAGCTGCCGTCAGTACGCCGACGACGAGCCCCTGGCGGACCCTGAACCAGCGGGCGGCAATGAAGGCGGCGAGGAAGTTGCCGATGACCCCGCAACTCGCGCCGACCACGACGCCCCACAGCAGGACGAGTTCCCAGGATTGCCGCATAGCCGGCGTTAGAGCGACCCCGGCCGCGGTTACCGCAAGCGCCACCGCCATTGTGCGCCTGACGCCAAAGCGGTCGATCAGCGCCGCGGCGAAAGGGCCGATCAGCCCGTAAAGCAACAGGTTGACCCCGACCGCAAAGGAGATTGTCGAACGCGCCCAATGAAACTCGGTTTCGAGCGGCACGATCAGAATGCCCGGCGCTGCGCGCACGCCCGCCGTCAGCAGCAGCACGACGAAAGTGACCGCCGCGACGACCCAGGCGTAATGCAGTTTGGCTGGCAGACGCATCGTCACCACTCGGTTAGGTCGACAAACTGGCAGCGTCGTCCAAAAAGGCAACATCCTTGGTCCCTTCGGCCACCGGTGCTGCCTGAGCATAAATAGATGCTTGGATAAAATGCGGCGATGCCGATCTCTGTGAGGGCGGTTGGGCGAGGTGGGGATGCGAGCGGTCAGCGAAGGGCGAGCGATGTTCCCGCCGGCTTCCCGCGTCTCGGACGAGGCGGCCTCGGCTCGCGAGATCGCGCGGGCTCTGGGCGAGAATGCGCTGTTGGCTTTCCCGCCGGAGGCCTTCGAGGAAGAGGTATTGATCCGCAATTTCTTCGGCCGGCGGCAAGTAATTCTCAGCCGGCCCGCAAGCATCCACCACATCCTCGTCGACAACCCGGCAAATTACCGCCGCACTGCGGCCACGATCCGGATGCTGCGCCCCCTGCTCGGTAAGGGTCTCTTGCTCAGCGAAGGCGAGGATTGGCGGCATCAAAGGCAGACCGTTGCCTCGGCATTCACGCCGCGGACGATCCCGATGCTGGCTCGTCACATCGCGCAGGCGACCAACACGCTCATCGGCCGGCTCGCGGATCGCGGCGGGCGCCACCTCGATCTGCTCGCCGAGATGCAGTTCCTCGCCCTCGAGATCGCTGGCCGGTCGATGTTTTCGCTGGCCATGGATCGTCACGGGGCGGAACTGCGCGAACTGGTCACCGGCTATGCCGAGCGTCTCGGCCGGCCGAGCCTCCTCGATTTTCTGCTGCCCTTGCCGATCCCCAGCCCGCGCGAATTTGCGCGGCGGCGCTTTCGCCGCCGCTGGATGGCGCTGATCGGGCGGCTGATCGCCGAACGCCGCGAGAGGGCACCCGAAGGCGCAGCGGGCGATCTGTTCGACGTGCTGTCGATGGAGGAACGGGATCCGGACCGGCTGGCCGACCAGTTCGCGACCTTGATCACTGCCGGGCACGAGACGACGGCGGTTGCATTGTTCTGGGCGCTCTACCTCGTCGCGGCGACGCCCGAGGTCGAGGAGCGCATCGCCGCGGAAGCCGCACCCCTCGATCTCGGCCCGGATGCGGCCGCCGAGACGTTGCCGAGGCTCGTTTACACGCGCGCGGTCGTGCAGGAGGCGTTGCGGCTCTATCCGCCGGCCTTCACCCTAGCGCGCCAGGCGCGCCACGCCGATGACGCCGGCGGGATCGCGATCCCGGCGCGCGCCGTCGTGTTGATCGCCCCCTGGGTCTTGCACCGGCATCGGCGCCTCTGGCACCAGCCGGAGAAGTTCGACCCGGAGCGGTTTCTCCCGGGCGCGCCGCTGCCCGAACGCTGCGCATATCTGCCCTTCGGCATGGGCCCGCGCGTCTGCATCGGTGCCCAGTTCGCGCTGACCGAAGCGACTTTGGTGCTCGCGGCCATGGTCCGGGCTTTCCATATTGAACGCGCCGATACGGAACCCGTGGTGCCGGTCGCGGTCGTCACGACCCAACCCGACCACCCGCCGCTCTTCCGCCTCGCCCCGCGCCGGTAACGGGGCTGCCCTGCCTGCGAGAGCAGCGATCGTGCATCCGCGATTACGGAATTCCAGCCTTCTGCAGCCCGTCGTACAGTGCTTGAAGACTCGCTTGCATCAGCGGATCGGTGTGTGGCAGCTCCTTTTCGTACAAGTCGCGTATGCGCTGCACCGTATATCCGCTAAATCCTCCGTTATAATCGCTCAACGCAGCGCGTCCTTCGGGCTGCTCGTGTCGTCCAAGGTGAGCATACGCCGCAAGTAAATAGGCTCGGCTGTACCAAACATTCGGCCTTACATCGACCGCTTTTCTCAACCAAACGATTGCGTCATCGTAATCTTGCATGACAAAGTAGGCTCGTCCGATGACCCAGTAAAACGTGCCGGCGTATGGATCGCGCGGGCTGAGTGCTATTGCCTTCAGCACGAGCGGCGGAGCCTCCTTCGGCCGTCCGACCATCACCAGTTGATTGGCTTTTTGTGCGTAGGCACGCGCGGAATTGGGATCGAGCTGGACCGCCCGGTCGAAGGCGTCTAGCGCCTCTTGATGGTCCCCTTTTGCGCGGCGGATGAAGCCGTCTGCAAGATGCGCCGCGGCTACGGTCGGATCGATCTTTAGGGCTTCCGCCAACGCCTTTTCCGCCCGCCGGAGCAGATCCTTCCTGGCCTCCCCACTCTGCTTGGCCTCGTTCCAGTCGTTCAGATAATCATTCACCAATAAACCGGCCAATTGGCTCCAACTCTCGGCGGACTGAGGATCGCGCTGCAGCAACTCCTCGAGGAATTGTCGCGCGGAGAGGTGGTGTTCGGGACTAGGTCCAGCCAGGATAAGAGCCATGGCACGCAACCGTAAATCGACTGCATCGGGATCTGCCGGCCGCTCGGCGATGGCGCGACGATTTTCGGCTTTCACCAGCTCGATCTGAAGCGAGGAGGCGATGCGGCCGGTGATGGCGTCCTGGAGGTCTGACAGGTCGGCAATGTCGGTGTCGAAGCGGTCGGCCCAGATGTGAGCTGCGTTACGGGTGTCGACGAGTTGCGCATTGGTTTGCACCTGCGTCCCATCTTTTCTGATGCTGCCTTCCAGCAGATAGCGCACCCTGAATTCCCGGCCGATCTGCCGCGGATCGACGGCTTTCCCCTTGTAGGTGAAGGCAGTCCCCGGAGAAATCACCAGCGTGTCCGAAAGACGCGACAGATCAGTGGTGATATCGTCGGTCACGGCGTCTGCGAAATAGTCCTGCCCGGGAGTATTGCTCACATTGCGAAACGGCAGCACCATGATCGACGCCCGTGGCGACATCAGCGAGTAGTCGAGCCTGAGCGGCAGTGCCGCCACCGTCAAAGCGACGGTTCCAGCCAACGCAATCGACGTCGCACTGGCGGCGCGCCAGTGCAGAAACAGCTGAGTCCCCAATAGCGTCCGGGCCCGAGCAATGATGCCTTGCCCAGGCGCCCGGTCTTCGACCTGCCTTACTCGATACGCCCGGATCGGCCGCGCGAAATTCTTGACCCGGCGCTCCCCTCGATCCTCGAAGCTGAGGCTCGGCTGGCCGTGCAACTGGTCGCGGACACTACGCGTGACGTACACCCCGCCCGGTTCCGCAAGGCCCTCCACGCGCGCCGCGATATTGACGCTGTTGCCGTAGATTTCGCGATTGTCGACGATGACGTCGCCGGTATTGATGCCGACGCGGAACTGTATGCGCCGGTCGGCGGGCAGCGCCTCATTGCGCTTGGCAATCTCGCGCTGGATGGCGAGCCCGCAGCGCACTGCATCGACCGCGCTATTGAATTCGGCCAAAAAGCCGTCCCCTGAAGTGCGGATCAGCCGGCCTTGGTTCTCGGCAATTTTTGGCTCGATCAGATCCTCCACATATCCGGCGAGCCGGACATGCGTGCCCTCTTCATCGACACTCATTAACCGGCTGTAGCCGACGACGTCGGCAATGAGCACGGCGGTCAGCCGGCGTTTCAGGTGTGCGCCCCCCATGCCAACTGCCTTAATCGTTGGACTATAAAATCTTAATGAGTTTTTTATATCTCCCGGCGATCAGAAGTCTCACTGTTTTTGCTGTTACCGCCGCAAATTATCAGTCAGCGGTAGCGCCTTTTTGGCGGAAATCCTGGACCTTCGCCGAGTCGGCCGCCGACGGAAGCGATATCCGCTACCATAACCACAGCGACAGTCCCAGGCCCATGAACTTCAGGCGGCGGCGCCAGTTAGCATTTTTTCTTTGCGGCGCATGGGCAATTGTTCCGCGTCGGTTGGTGCCAGTGCTGCGTCAATATAGGAGCTCGGGTCACGCTCGACGCGGCGGCGGACCTTGTGCAGGTAGAGGTAGAAGGCGGCCAGCTTCGTGTGGGTCTCGACGACTTCGCGGACCCGCCGCGGATAGAAGAGGAGCGGGTTTTCGCACGGCAGGCCGGCTCGGCGCTCTCGCCGCAATTTGCGGCGGAAATAGCCGCCCTGCAAGGGATGCACATTTTCCTGAATAAAGGTGAAGTAGAATTGTAGAATATGGTTCAGCAGACGCACCGGCTTGATGCCGGAGACTTTGGCGCGGCGGAAGATCGTCTCAATGTGCTCGGCTGAATAATAGAGGTCCCAGGCGTCGCGATAGACACGCTGCCACTCCGCCGCGGTCATCACCGGATGGCCGGTCGTGACGTGTTCGAGGTCGTATTTGTTCATATCGGGGTCCATCCAGACCCCGTTCTTGTAGAGCTGCTGGTGGTCGGCCGAGCCGGGCAACGGCGTCAAAATAAAGAATTCGAGCAGATCGACCGGCAATTCCCGCTGCACGATGCGGATATCGCGTGCGATCTTTTCGCGCGTGTCGCCCGGAAAACCGAGGATGTAGCCGGCATAGGTGATGACCCGCTGAGCCCGCCAGGCGAGAAACATCTGGCGGTATTCGTGCACCCGGTTCTGCTTTTTCTTGGCCTGCAGCAGGTTGTCGGGGTTGATGTTTTCGAGCCCGATAAAGACCCGCTTGCAGCCGGCGCGTGCCGCCTTTTCCACGAAGTTCGGGATGCGGTGGCAGAGCGTGTCGACCTGGATGATGAACTGCAGCCCGAGCCCCTCGCGCTCGCGCATCTCGATCAGACGGTCGAAAATCGCCTCCCAGTTCCGGTTGCGCGCAAAATTGTCGTCGGTGATGAAGAAGCGGTAGACGCCTTGCGCCAAATTCGCGCGCACCAGCCGCTCGACATCGTCGGCGTCGCGCCAACGCGACTTCCGACCTTGCACATTGATGATCGTGCAAAAGCTGCACTGGAACGGACAGCCGCGCCCGGCATCGAACGCGCCGATCGTCTCGCCGTAGCGGCGCACGATATCGAGCGGCAGAAACGGGGTTACCTGCTGTTGCAGCCCGGGCAGATCGTCCATGTGGTTGTAGATCGGCGCGAGCCGGCCCGCGAACGCGTCGGCAAAGACCTGGACGAGCCGCCCCTCGGCCTCGCCGGCAAAAAGACTAACCCCGAGCCGGCGCGCCGCTTCGAGGTCGGGTGGCAATCCCGGCAGCATCGCCAGACAGCCCGACACATGGAACCCGCCGACCGCGACCTGGATCCCGGCTTCGCGAAACCGCGCTGCCAAATCCATCGCGCGCGGGAACTGGTTCGATTGCACGCCGACCAGGCAGACGAGCCCGGCATCGGCACCCTTGATTCGCCGGATGATGCGGCGCGATGGGATGATGGTATGGCACTCGTCATAGGCCTGGATCTCGATCGCGACGTCGGGTCCGAGCGTGCGGCGCTCGGCCAGATCCGTCGCAATGCCGTAGAGACAGGCGAGCGAATTCGACGGGATCCAAGATTTCCACCACTGGATCACATAGCCGTCGTCATCGTAATGCGACGGTTTGATCAACTCGACGACGAACCGGCGGTCCCCCAAAACGCGACCTTTCCCGCGGTGTCGCTGCGAGTTTACCTTGCGGAATGCTTGCGAAGGAAGGACAAGTTGCTTGCGGCACGGGAGTGGAGGAGGCAGCAGATGTTCGAAGGGTTCGCCCGGACGGAAATCGTGACGAGCAGCGCGCGAATCCATCTGCGGCACGGAGGCGACGGACCGCCGCTCCTGCTGCTGCACGGCAATCCGCTGACCCATGTCTCCTGGCACAAGATCGCGCCGCGGCTGGCAGAGCGCTTTCATGTCGTCGCCGCGGATTTGCGCGGCTATGGCGACAGCGTCGGCCCCGACGACGCCGGCGAAAACAACATCAACTATTCGTTCCGGGCGATGGCGCAGGACCAGGTCGAACTCATGGAGAAGCTCGGCTACCGCGAATTCTTTGTCGCCGGTCACGACCGCGGAGCCCGCACGACCGCGCGCATGTGCCTCGACCATCCCGAGCGGGTGAAGCGCGCCGCGCTGATCGACATCCTGCCCAACCACCACATCTGGACCCATACCTCGAAGGAATGGGCATTGCGCTCGTGGCATTGGGCGCTGATGGCGCAGCCCTACGACTTTCCCGAGCGGATGTTGGCCGGGGTCCCCGCGCAATGGTACATGGAAAAGAAATTATCGAAGCCCGGCATCGGTCTCGGCTTCTTCGACCCCGAGGCGTTTGCCGAATATGTCCGCTGCTTCAATTGGAAGACAATCAAAGGCTCCTGCGCCGATTACCGCGCCTGCGCCACCTGCGACTTCGAAATGGACAAGGCCGACTTCGAGGCCGGCCGCAAGATCACCGTTCCGCTACTGGTGATCTGGGGCGCGCGCAGCCACACCGAGGGTGTGCACGGCGATGTGCTGCAAGTGTGGAAGCGCGCTTACGCGACCAATGCGTCGGGCGGCGCGCTGCCTTGCGGGCACTACGTGCCCGAAGAGGCGCCGGATGAGACTCTCCGCTGGCTGCTAGGCCATTTTGGCGAAGCCTGAGCGGCGGCGCTCAGGAAGCTGTCGCGGCGCTCTCGCGCATCCGGGCTTCCCGCGCCGCAATTGCGGCTTCGCGTTCGAGCAGCAGGCGGGCGCGTTCGACGATCGGCACGTCGATCATCTTGCCGTCGACGGTGACGGCGCCGACACCCTCGGCGAGCGCCTTGTCGTAGGCGGCGACGACGCGGCGGGCGTGGTCGACTTCCTCCGCGCCGGGACGGAATTCCTCGTTGAGGATCGGGATCTGGCTCGGATGGATGACCGAGGCGCCGATGAAGCCGAGGCGGCGCGAGCGCCGGATCGTCTGCCGGAAGCCGTCGAGGTCGTGAAATTCGGCGACGGTGCCGATAAAGCCCAATGGCATGATGCCGGCGGCGCGCGCGGCGAACACGGCCATCTGTTTCGGCATGAAGAGCCCCTCGGCATCGGGCAGGATCCCGGCGGACAATGCGAAATCCTCGGCGCCCAGATTGAGCGCGCAGAGCCGCGGATGGGCGCGGGCGATCTCGGCGATGCGGAAGAACGCCGCCGCGGTCTCGACCATCGCGATGAACCGGGTCGTGCCTGGCGCCATGCCGCGCTCGGCTTCGACCTCGTCGACGATCTCGGCGAGCAGCCGCACATGCTCGGGGCTATCCACCTTGGGGAGGGCCAATGCCAGCACCCCGGGGCCGACCGCCGCCTCGATGTCGCGCACCGCGAGCCGCAATGGCCGGTTGATGCGGACGACGACGTCGGCGCCGCCGCGCGAGACGATCTCGGCCGCCTCCGGCACCAAGGCGCGCGCCCGCTCCTTTTCCGAGGCAGCGACGCTGTCTTCGAGATCGAGGATGATCGCGTCGGCGCCGCGCCTTGCCGCGCCGTCGACAAAGCGCCGGGCGGTCACCGGGACGAACAACAGTGAGCGCCATACCGGCAGAGAACCGGCGGTCATGATGGACCTCCGGCAACGCGGATGATTCCTTCGCGCGCGAGCCCTTCGATTTCCGCTCGGTCGAGACCGAGCGAACCCAGGATCTCGGCGGTGTCCTCGCCAAGCGCCGGCGCCGGTCGGCGCAGTCGGCCGGGTGTCGCGGACAGCCGAGGGATGATGTTGTGCATCGGCAATCGCCCGATCTGATCGTCGGGGAGGTCGATGAGGATGTCGCGGGCGATCACATGCGGATCGGCCATGAACTGGTCGATGTCGTAGACCGGCGCGGCGGTGACCTCGGCGCGCTCGAAGATTTCCATGTTCTCGGCCAAGGTGCGCGCGCCGATGAAGGCGACGATCGGCGCCTCGCAGGCTTCGGCGTTCGTGACACGGTCGCTGTTGGTGCGAAACCGCGGGTCGGTGATCATGTCTTCGCGGCCGATCGCGCGGAACAGTCGTTCGGCCATCGCCTGGATCGAGGCGGAGATGCCGATATAGCGGCCGTCCTTGGTGCGGAACACGTTGCGCGGCGAGGTCGTCTCGGAGCGGCTGCCGGTGCGCTCGCGCACCTCCCCGGTCAGCCGGTAGATCGCCGCTTCGGTCGCGATGAATGAAAAGAGCGGGTCGAGCAGGGGAAGATCGATGACCTGCCCAATGACGCCCTTCGCCTCGACCTCGCGCAGCGCGACCATCACCGCAAAGGCGCCGTAGAGCCCGGCGACCATGTCGGCGAGCGCCGTCGGCGGCAAGGCCGGCTCGCGATCCGGAAAACCGGTGCGCGAGGCGTAGCCGGACATGCTCTCGACCAGAGTGCCAAAGCCGGGCCGGTCGCGGTAGGGGCCGTCCTGACCCCAGCCGGAAACCCGCAGGATAATGAGGCGCGGGTTCTGCCGATGCAGAACCTCCGGCCCGAAACCCATCGCCTCGAGCGTCCCCGGACGGAAATTCTCGATCAGCACCTGGGCTGTGGCCAAAAGGTCCAGGAACAGCTCGCGCCCGCGCGCCTCGCGCAGGCTCATCGCCAAGCTCTTCTTGTTGCGCGAGTACACCTTCCAATGCACGCTGACCCCGTCGGTCTGCCAGGCGCGCAGCGGGTCGCCGCGCTTCGGGTCCTCGATCTTCACGACCTCGGCCCCGAAATCGGCGAGCTGGAGACTGACCATGTTGCCGGAGACGAGACGCGACATGTCGATGACCCGCACGCCGTCGAGCGGACAGGCAGCATCCGGCGCAAACGATCTCTCCGGCACGCTCATTGCCCGTCCCTTATCCCGCGGCTGTTAGGACCCGTATTATGCTGGATCGCATTTTGATCACCAACGACGACGGCATCGACGCGCCGGGACTCGCCATTTGTGAGCGGATCGCCGCCGAGCTCGCCCGCGAAGTCTGGGTCGTCGCGCCGGAGCACGACCAGAGCGGCGTCTCGCACGCGGTCAGCCTGCATCACCCGATCCGGGTCAGCGAGCGAGGGCTGCGGCGCTACGGGATCACCGGAACGCCCGGCGACTGCGCCGTCATGGGCGCGTGCCACCTGATGCCCGAGGCGCCGCAGCTTCTGCTGTCGGGCGTCAACCGCGGCGCCAATCTCGGTCTCGAAACGGTCTTTTCGGGTACGGTCGGCGGCGCGATGACCGGGAATGCTGCTCGGCATTCCGTCGATCGCGCTGAGCCAGGCATGGACTGACCGCGCGCATGTCCGGTGGGACACCGCCGCCGCGCTCGGCGCCGACGTCGTGCGCCGATTGCTGGCGATCGGCTGGAGCGCCGCGACCTGCCTCAACGTGAATTTTCCCGGATCTTCCAGCGCAAGATGTCGGCCCTCTGACCCTGGCGCGCCAAGGCCCCGGGCTGATCCAGGGGCTGCAGGTCGAGACCCGCACCGACCCGCGCGGGCTGACCTATCATTGGATCAGCTTCCGCCGCGGGCCCCGCGACCAGGGGCCGGAGAGCGATGTCGAGGCGTTGCACGCCGGCAAGATCGTCGTGACGCCGCTGCGCTACGACCGGACCGACGAGGAAGCCTACGCGATGCTCGCGAAGGTGTTGCCGCGGTAATTCAGGCGCGCGGCCAATCGTGGCGGATCGGATCGCGTCCGTCCCAGCCGACCGCCGCTTCGCGGACCGCGTCGAAGATGCGGCGCCGGGTCGGGCGTCAGCTCGGCCATTTCGATGACCGTGCCGGGATGGCCCTCGTTGAGGAAATAGACGAACGGGCCGCGCGGGCTCTCGCCGCGTTGGCCGATGGTCCAGCCGTTGGCGACTGCCCGGTCGAGCAGCTCATGGTAGTTCTCGGGCCAGCTCGACCAGTGCTGCAGCCCCTCGTGGCCGGCCGCGAGAAAATCGCGGTACATGCTCGGCGTATCGTCGCGCTGCTGGATCAGCTCGAGCTGCACGTCGCCGGAATTGGCCAGCGCGATCGTCAGATGGATGTCGTCGTGGCGCTGCTCTTTGTACCAGAAGCCGTGCAGCGGCAATTTCTCGGCGATGTACCACGGACCGATCCCGCAGACCTCGACCCAATGGCGCATCGCCTGGTCGATGTCGCGCACCACGAACCCCATCTGCCGCAGCGGACCGAACAACCGGCTCATCAGTGTTCCTCCCGCTCAGTTCATCACTTGCTGCCCCTCACCCCAGCCCTCTCCCCGCAAGCGGGGCGAGGAGCAAAAAAGCCGGCACCCACTGGGGTGCCGGCCAAGAGTTTTGGCGCTGACGTTGTGACTTAGAAGTCGTCCATCCCGTCCATCCCGCCGCCGTGCGGCATCGCGGGCGCTGCCTTCTTTTCGGGCTTTTCGGCGACCATCGCCTCGGTCGTGACGAGGAGGCCGGCGACCGAAGCGGCATTCTGCAAGGCGAGCCGCACGACCTTGGTCGGGTCGATGATGCCGGCCTTGACCATGTCGACATATTCGCCGCTCTGCGCATCGAAGCCGCGGTTCGGGTCGTTCGAATCCAACAGCTTGCCGACGACGATCGAACCGTCGGTGCCGGCGTTTTCCGCGACTTGACGGACGGGTGATTGCAGCGCGCGCTTGACGATGTTGATCCCGACCCGCTGGTCGTTGTTCTCGGGTGTCAGCCCGTCGAGCGCCTTGGCGGCATAGAGCAAAGCGACGCCGCCGCCCGGCACAATGCCTTCCTCGACCGCCGCCCGCGTCGCGTGCGTCGCGTCGTCGACCCGGTCTTTTCTCTCCTTCACTTCGACCTCGGTCGCGCCGCCGACGCGGATCACCGCGACGCCGCCGGCCAGCTTGGCCAGCCGCTCCTGCAGCTTTTCGCGATCGTAGTCGGAGGTCGTCTCCTCGATCTGCGCTTGATCTGCGCGATGCGGCCCTGGATGTCGTCCTTCTTGCCGGCGCCGTCGATGATCGTCGTGTTTTCCTTCTCGACCCTGATCCGCTTGGCTCTGCCCAGCATGTCGAGCGTGACGTTTTCGAGCTTGATGCCGAGATCTTCGCTGATCACCTGACCGCCGGTCAGGATCGCCATGTCCTCGAGCATCGCCTTGCGGCGGTCGCCAAAGCCGGGCGCCTTGACCGCGGCGACTTTCAGGCCGCCGCGCAATTTGTTGACGACGAGCGTCGCCAACGCCTCGCCTTCGACGTCTTCGGCGACGATCAGCAACGGCTTGCCGGACTGAACGACAGCTTCGAGCAGCGGCAGCAGCGCCTGCAGGCTCGACAGCTTCTTCTCGTTGAGCAGGATGTACGGGTCGTCGAGCTCGGCGACCATCTTTTCGGCGTTGGTCACGAAATAGGGGCTGACGTAACCGCGGTCGAACTGCATGCCTTCGACGACGTCGAGCTCGGTCTCGAGCGATTTCGCCTCTTCGACCGTGATGACGCCCTCGTTGCCGACCTTCTGCATCGCTTCGGCGATCATCCGGCCGATTTCACGATCATTGTTGGCGGATACCGTTCCGACCTGCTGGATTTCGTCGTTGGTCGAAACTTTCTTCGAACGTTTTCCGATGTCCGCGACGACCGCATCCACCGCCCGGTCGATGCCGCGCTTCAGATCCATCGGGTTCATGCCGGCAGCGACCGCCTTGGCGCCTTCGCGCACGATCGTGTGGGCGAGAACGGTCGCAGTCGTCGTGCCGTCGCCGGCCAGATCGCTCGTCTTTGACGCGACTTCGCGCACCATCTGGGCGCCCATGTTCTCGAACTTGTCGGCGAGCTCGATCTCCTTGGCGACCGTGACGCCGTCCTTGCTGATGCGCGGCGCGCCGAACGATTTGTCGAGAACGACGTTACGGCCCTTGGGACCCAGCGTTACCCTTACGGCATTGGCGAGAATATCGACGCCGCGCAGCATCTTGTCGCGAGCGTCGGTATGAAAGCGTACTTCCTTTGCAGCCATGATCCACCTCCCCTTATGCGACGATACCCATGATGTCGGACTCCTTCATGACGACGAGGTCCTCGCCGTCGATCTTGATCTCGGTGCCCGACCATTTTCCAAAGAGCACTCGGTCGCCGACCTTGACGTCGAGTGGATTGAGCTTGCCGTCATCCCCCCGAGCGCCGGGCCCGGCGGCGATCACTTCGCCCTCCATCGGCTTTTCCTTTGCGGTATCGGGGATGATGATGCCGCCTGTGCGTCTTCTCTTCCTGCTCGATGCGGCGGACCAGGACGCGATCCTGCAACGGTCGAAAATTCACGGGATTCCTCCGTCGGAGCTTCACATTTCAAAGCGTGATTAGCACTCTCCATGAGAGAGTGCCAGGAAAATAAACCACGCGGCCGACGGTTTCAAGCGCCCGACGCGTCGGACACGCTCCTTGGTAAAAACTGTCAAATTTGGCCCTTGACGGCGCCCGTGAACCGTCCTTAGATGCATAATTGTCGACAACCAGCCGGGAGGGTGTGCCACAGACATGACGCCACCTGGAGAGAAGCAGTTGCCGACCGCTTGGCATCGGCAACCAAGTTGAAAGTCCAAGACACAGCTCGGTCCATAGTACCGAGCGCGAAGGACAGCTTCGCAACAGCGACCCCCGCCTGACGCCACCGAGCGCACGGGGGTCTTTGCTTTACACTGCGCCTGGCATTAGCTTCGCGTCCCGCCTGAGAGAAGACGGGACATCCGGGATGAACCTCGACAGCTCCGGCCCGACCTCGCGGATCTATTTCTCGCAGCGGCTTCGCCTGCATTATGTCGATTGGGGCAATCCGGCAAAGCCGCCGCTGCTCCTCGTCCATGGCGGGCGGGACCACTGCCGCAATTGGGACTGGGTTGCCAACGCGCTGCGCCAGGACTGGCATGTCTTGGCGCCCGACCTGCGCGGTCACGGCGACAGCCAGTGGTCGCCCGACGGCAACTATTCGATCGCCGGTTACATCTATGACCTGGCCCAGCTGATCCATCAGCAGGAACTCGCGCCGGTCAGCATCATCGCGCACTCTCTCGGCGGCATGATCGCGCTGCGCTACGCCGGCATCTATCCCGATCACGTCAGACGATTGATCTCGATCGAGGGGCTGGGCGCGTCGCCAAGGCGGCGCGACGAGCGGTCGAAACGCCCGATGGCGGAACGTATGCAACATTGGATCAGCGAACAGCGCGCGCTTTCCGGCCGCCTGCCGCGGCGCTATTCCTCGATCGAGGACGCCTTCAAGCGCATGCAGGAAGCGAACCGGCATCTGTCGCCGGAACAGGCGCGGCATCTCACCCAGCACGGGGTCAACCAGAACGAGGACGGCACCTACAGCTGGAAATTCGACAACTACGTCCGGGCCGACCGGCCCTACGAAATGACGGCCGCCGAGACCGAGGAGCTATGGCAGCGCATCGATTGCCCGACGCTCCTCGTCTACGGCAAGGAGAGCTGGGCCTCCGACCCCGTCGAAGGACGGGCGCGCCCGCCATTTCCGCAAAGCGCAGGTCATTTCGTTCGAGAACGCCGGCCACTGGGTCCACCACGACCGGCTCGACGCCTTTCTCGATCTGGTCCGCGGATTTCTCTAGTCGACGGCGCCCTTCGCCCTGCCAAGACGAAGTCAGCTAGCCGATTTCCTCTCTTGTCCGGGCGCAAAACTTTCCCGCACAGCCCCGCCTATGCGGTGGAGGGCCGGATCGGGCCGATTTCCGGAAGCTCTCTTGCGCCGCTTCGGCGTTTCGGCGGGGCGCGCCTTGGGCTTGTCTGCGAGGCCACCTTGGACTGGCAGAAGCAGGCTCTCCTGTTCCGGTGCTGCGGTCGGGTTTAGGACGCGTTCCCGAAGATCGGGTGGACCACCTGGTCGCCCGGCTCGATGGCCAGCCGCGAGGCGGTCCCGCCGTTCAACTCGATGACGGCGCGGACCGGCGCCGCCGCTGCGATAATGTCGAGCGACTGCGGCACGGCTCGCTCATGGATGTTGACGATCCGGCCCTGCGCATCGACAAACAGCATATCGAGCGGGATCAATGTGTTGCTCATCCACATCGTCGCCGCTGTCGGCTCCTTGTAGTCGAACAGCATGCCGGCATCCGGCGCCAGGCTCGTTCGGAACATCAGACCTTGCGTCATCTGCGCCGGCGTCTCGGCGAGCTCTACCTTGAACCGATGCGGGCCGGTCGCGCTGATTATCGTCAGTTCCGATGTCGCAAACTGCTGGAGATCGGCGCCGACCGAGAACCGGGATAGACCGGCCAGAAACGGAGCCAGCATCGGCAACAGCGCACGGCGCGAGATCATCGGCGAGCTCACCTCAGGGGCTCTTGAATACGGTTGATCCGGGACCCTTCCGAGCAGGTCCGGCCCGAAATTACGGTTAGCGGGAATTCGCGGCGCCGGTCAACCCGCCCAAAGACCCGCAGGGCAGTTCGCCTTGTCGCGAGGTGCCGCTGCCGGTAGGTTCTCCTCGGCCGGCCGTCATGACCGATACCATCCAGACCGTCTTTGTTGTTACCGCCCTGCTCGGGCTGGTCAGCCTGTTGCTGCCGCTGGCCCAGCGGCTGTCGATACCTTACGCGGTCTTGCTTGCCGTGGTCGGAATTGCGATCGGCGGTATCGCCAACCTCCCCTTCGCGTCCCATCCCGGGAATATCGTCAGCGATGTCGTAAGCTGGCTTCACGATTTCGGGCTCAGCGCCGAGTCGCTCCTCTATGTTTTTCTGCCGGCGCTGCTGTTCGAGGCGGCGCTCAATGTCGACGTGCGCCAGCTGAGCGACGAGGTCGGCGCCGGTTCTCCTTCTCGCCGTCATCGGCGTGATCGTCTGCACCTTTGTCGTCGGGCTCGCCTTGTGGCCCATTTCCTCGGTCGGGATCCTGGCATGCGTCATTCTGGGCGCGATCATCGCGACCACCGACCCGGTTGCGGTGGTCGGGATCTTCCACGACATCGGGGCGCCGCGTCGTTTGTCGACCTTGGTGCAGGGCGAGAGCCTGTTCAACGACGCCGCGGCAATCGCGATCTACTCGCTGGCTGTCGCGATGCTGGCCGGCGATCGGCCCGCGAACCCGTTGGACGGGCTCGTCACCTTTGCGCGCCAATTCGGCGGTGGTCTCGCTGTCGGCTATGTCGCCGGTTGGGCTGTCACCCTGTTCCTCCCGACCTTGCGCGCGAGCCGGTTGGCCGAGGCGACGCTGACGATCGCCTTCGCTTATGTGATCTTCGTCGTTTGCGATCACTATATCGGGGTGTCCGGTGTCGTCGCGGTCGCCTCTGCGGCGCTTGCCGTCAGCGCCGGCGGCCGGCGCCGCTTAGCGCCGTCGAATTGGGAAAGCCTCGTCGTCACATGGGAGCAGCTGGCCTTCTGGGCGAGCTCGCTGATCTTTTTGTTCGCGGCGATGCAGGTCCCCGAACTTCTCGAAAAGGCCACCTGGGCCGATCTGGGCTTGCTGGCTGCGCTGGTCGTCGCGGCTCTCCTTGCGCGGGCGGTGACATTGTACGGGCTGATCCCGATCCTCAGTTTCGCCGGGATCGCAAAGCCGATCGACCGCGACCACAAGATCGTCATGCTATGGGGAGGGATGCGCGGAGCGGTCTCTCTCGCCTTGGCGCTCGCCGCAGCCGAGAACACCGCGCTGCTCCCCGAGGTTCGTCAGTTCGTCGGCATTCTCGCGACCGGTTTTGTGTTGTTCACGCTGCTGGTGACTGCGCCGACCATGCGGCCGTTGATGCGCCTGCTCAAAATCAGCAGCCTGGCTCCGGCGGAAGTCGCAGTCAGCCAACGGGTCATCGGGCTTTCCCTTTCGTCTATTCCGCAGGAAATAGAAACCGTAGGACGCCAGCATCAGATCGCGCCAGAGATTGTAGCCGAGGTCGCCAAAGCCTATGACGGCGATGCCCGGGAACCGGCTGGAGCTGCGGTCGAGAACGCCGAACTCCCCGCCGAGCTGAGGGAGCGGGCAGCGCTCTACGTTCTGGCCGATCGCGAGCAGGAATTCTGTCTCGATTATTTCGAGAGCCGGACCGTGTCGAGGCGGGTGGCGGCCAACCTTCTCGCTCATGCCGCGAGAATCCGTGACGGAGCGCACAGCGACGGGGTCGCCGGCTACCAGAAGGCGGCGGCCCGCATTCTTGCCTTCAACAGGGCCATGCGGGCGTCCCGCGCCATCCATCATCGGATCGGCATTGCACGACCTCTGGCGCGTCTCCTCGGTGACCGGTTCGAGGTCCAACTGGCGGCTCGTTACGTTCTGCAGAACGTGATCGCGTTCAATCGCGATCAGATCGAAGAAGTATTCGGCGCTGGTCCGAGGGCGGCAATGGCCGAACTGCTCGACCAACGCTTCAGCGCGATCGATCGCGCGATCGCCGCACTGAAGCTGCAATACCCGACCTATGCGCGTCAGCTCGAAGTACAGTATCTCGCCCGTCTGGCGGCGCGCCTGGAGGAGGAGCGATACCGCAGATTGCGCGCCGAGTCGATCATCAACCAAGATATGTACGAGGATCTGCAGCGCACGTTGCGGCCGCGGCGCCGTGCCGTCGAGGCGCATCCGACCCTCGATCTCGGCTTGAAGCGTGAGGATCTCGTCGGCACGGTCGCGATGTTCGCGGCGCTCGACGCGAAGACCCGGCGTTCTGTCGCTCGCATGCTGCGGCCGCGCCTTGCGGTACCGGACGAAGTCATCGTCTACAAGGGAGAACGTGGAGATGCGATGTATTTCATCTCTTCGGGCGCGGTAGAAGTGCGGATCGCGCCTACCCCCGTTCACCTCGGCACCGGCGATTTTTTCGGTGAGCTCGCCTTGCTGGTCGCCGACCGCCGCACCGCCGACGTCGTGGCTCTCGGATATTGCCAGCTGTTGAGCCTGGCGGCGCGCGACCTTCATCGACTGTTCGGGACCGAGCCGGCCTTGCGCGACCAGATCCACGCTGTCGCTCAGGCGCGCACCGCGCCAGCGGAAACATGATGAGCCGTAAACCGCTGCATCCCGCTACCCTTGCCGCGCAGGCGCTGGGCTCGACCGACGCGTCGACCGGTGCCGTGGTATTGCCGATCCACACGGCGACGACGTTCTTGCGCGATCCCGACAACCAATACCGGCGAGGCCCCAGCTACGGACGGGCCGACAACCCGAGCTACGACCAGCCGCAGGCGTTATTGACCGCGCTCGAAGGCGGTGCCGCAACATTGTTGTTCTCCTCCGGGATGGCAGCGGCCGCCGCCGTTTTTCAGAGCCTTCCCAGGGATGCCCATGTCGTTGCACCGCGAGTCATGTACTGGGGATTGCGCAGCTGGTTGAAGAATTTCGCCGAGGCTTGGGGGATCGCGGTCGATTTCGTCGATGCGACCTCGCTTGATGCGATTCGCCAAGCGGTCCGCCCGGGCCGGACCCGCCTCGTATGGATCGAAACCCCGGCGAACCCGCTGTGGTCGGTGACCGACATCGCCGGTTCGGCCGAAATCGCGCATTCCGCCAGTGCCCTGCTCGCAGTCGACGGCACCGCCGCCACCCCGGTGTTGACCCGACCGCTGGCGCTCGGGGCTGACGTCGTCATGCATTCGGCGACCAAATACCTGAACGGCCACAGCGATGTGATCGCCGGGACGTTGACGGCGGCGCGAGAGGATGCGTTCTGGGCGCGATTGCGCACGGCACGCAGCAGCGGCGGCGCAATTCTCGGTAGTTTCGAAGCCTATCTCCTGTTGCGCGGCATGCGAACCTTGTTCCCCCGAGTGGACCGCGCCTGCCGCTCGGCCCAGCAGATCGCCGAGGCGCTCTCGCAAAACTCGCGGGTGTTGGACGTGCTGTACCCTGGACTGCCGACACATACCGGTCACGCAGTCGCGGCGCGCCAGATGACCGGCGGGTTCGGCGGCATGCTCAGCGTGCGCGTTCACGGCGGGCCCGAAGCCGCGATCGCCGCAGCGGCGCGGGTCGAAATCTGGAAGCGCGCGACCTCACTCGGCGGTGTCGAGAGCCTGATCGAGCACCGCGCCTCGGTCGAAGGCGCCGACAGCCCGGCCCCGCCCGACCTGCTGCGCCTCTCGGTCGGGATCGAGGACTCCGGCGATTTGATTGCCGACCTCGAATCGGCGCTCGGCGGGTGAGACGGGCCACAGCACGCCAAACGCGCTTCGATTAACCATATTTCGGCTGTTAACTCCTGGAGAAAAGCCTGCCAACGGCTGCAGCTCGTTGCTTGTGCAGTCGAAGCGCGTAATATTAACGAATGTCTGCAACCGGCGCCGATCCTCAATCGGAGCGCACGCGGTTTCGCGCAGGAAGCCGAATTTGGGGGCTCGTCCGCAGGACGCTCCCCCTCGGCAGATCGATCAGCTCGCCGTTCTATCTGATATCGATCGGGCTTATAGCCAGCTGGATTATCGCAGTTTTTTTTGGCGTCAGCTTTTACTTTCTCATGCCCGGATCGGGGAAACTGGGGCCGGGTCCAAATCCAGACAGCGCCAGATTTAACGATTCACCAGCGGAAACACCTTGGCTAACGCAATCAACGAGCAGGTTGGATCGGCTTTCCAGCCCGTCGCCTCCTGAGCCGCCTCGCCCGGTGGGCGATGCCGCTGCGGATAAGGGTCGGCCCATCCTTGCGCCCGGGAGCCCAATCACTGCCGATGTAAAGCCAAACCCGAGGCCGGCCGAAGGGACAACCGCCCACACCATCGACGAGCCTCCAGCGCAAGCGCTTTCAGTGGAACTCGGCACTATCTCTGCGGCCGTCGGCGAACCGGCCCCTGTGCCCTCGCCTCAAAATCAGCTTTCCACTGCGCCCGAACCGCGGGGTGCCTCGCCATCCTCCCACTCTCGATCATCTCGCAAGCCGCTCGCTCGGCGCCCTTCAAATACCCGAACGGCGCAGCCGCATGCCCCGGTAAATGCAATTGAAGACGTTTTGCAGAAGCACTCCCGTCTTCTCAGGTGACGGTTTGCGGGATGCTGAAGGCACTCGATCGTCCCGACCGGGAGCTCGTGGAAAAGGCGCAAGAGGCCTCAGCCCGAGCCTATGCTCCCTATTCGCTCTTTGCGGTGGGTGCGGCCGTACGCAGCAAATCGGGAGCAATCTATGCCGCCGCGAACCTCGAGAACGCCTCGTCCGGCCTGACGATCTGCGCCGAGGCAGCCGCGCTGAGCTTGGCCAATTCGGCGGGTGATCCCGAGATCGATGCGATCGCCGTCGTGGGCTTCAATTTCACCGACGAGGCGGCGGGCGCCTCGCGGATAGTTACGCCTTGCGGGTCGTGCCGCCAACTCATTGCCGAGGCCGCGCAGCGGGCAAACGCCAGCGTGCGCGTAATCTGTTGTAATGGCGAACTGAGCAACATCGCCGTCTGGACGGTCGCCGAATTATTGCCGAACGCCTTTGGACCCGAAAATTTGCCGGCGAGCCGAAAGTGGCCGGCGGTGCGGGAAGAGTTGCGCGCGTGCGTCGAGCGGCTGATCGCGATCCGGAAAAAGCCATAGTGAGCGCCCGTCTGGTCGTCGGCAGGCTGGCTGCTTGCCAGTGGACTCCGGGCGATTATAGTCGATTTCGTTGCTCATTGCCTGTCGAGGTGCGCGAATGCCGCTGCGATCGCCGATTGCATGGATGACGGTTCTATTGCTGGTGCTCCTCGCCGGCTCTGGGCGAGCAGCCGGGTTTGTCGACGCGGCCGAGCGTTACGTTGTGGTGCCGGATCGCATCGGGCGAGTGATGACGGCGAACCCAGCGGCAGATGTCCTCGTCTTCGTGTTGGCTCCGGAAAAGCTTATGGGTTGGAGCGCTCCGCTGTCCCGCGGGCAGCGGGCCTATCTCCCGGCGAATTTCGCCCGGTTGCCGATCGTCGGCGGAGTGGTGCGCTCGAACCCGGCGGATGCCGTTCAAGTGGTCGCGCGGATGCGGCCCGACCTGATTATCGAGGCGGGACCGATCACGTCGGAAGCTGCGGCGCGCGCGGATCAAATTCAGCAACGGACCGGGGTCCCCTACCTCGTCCTCGACAACAGCATCCAAGCTACCCCCCACACCTTGCGGATCATCGGTGCTCTGTTCGGCGCCGCCGAGCGCGGCAACGATCTAGGCAAATATGCCGATTACGCTATCGATGCGCTGCGCGGCAGATTGCTGATCGCTCCGGCCGACGAGCGGCCGCTTGTCTATTATGGCCGCGGACCGGACGGGCTCGAAACTGGTCTCGACGGCTCGCAGGCGATGGCCGCCATCGACCAGACGGGGGTCATCAATGTCGCCGCCCGGCTCGGCCGCGGTGAGCTGACGAGGGTGACGCGCGACCAGATCATCGACTCGAATCCGGCAATCATCATCGCCCAGCAACGAAGCTTTTATGACTCCCTATTGCACAGCACCGCGTGGCGCGGCCTGATCGCGGTCGCCAGCAAACGGGTCTATCTCGCGCCGGCCGACCCCTTCGGGTGGATCGACGACCCTGCCGGGGTCAACCGCATCATCGGGTTATATTGGCTCACCGGCCTGTTCTATCCGGATCAATATCAGGAGGATTTGCGGACCAACGTTCGCGAGTTCTATGACAAATTCTACCGCATAAAGCTGACGGACCGGCAGCTCGAAGCGCTGGTTCGCCCGGCCGAATCTCGCGCCGGCGAATCCCAGCGCCAGATCGGCGTGCCGCTGCTTGGTGCCGAGCCCGTGCCGCTCCCCAATCCGAATGCACCCGCGCCGAGCGCCAGGCCTCCCGGGCGGGGCGGCCTCGGCGCTCCCGCGCTGCCCGGCATGCCCAACCCGCAGCAATAAGGACTGAGGCGAACCGCCACTCACGATTCGGTAGCCCGCACAAAGCAGACGATCCCGCGCTGCGGGGTCCAGCACACGACGGCGCGACCGGTCGGATTGTCGGTGCGCTGTAGAATCTTGTCGGCCGGCACCGGGAACCAGGCTTCGCCAATCAATGCCTCGTAATGGTCGCCTTCGATACGGTAGTCGGTGGCGCGGCAGTCCGATACCGAGCAGCAGGAGATGCTGGTACCAGGCTCGATGAGGCTGCGGAACCAAGGTGCCAGGGCGGGATCGGCATTTGGCGGAGGGTCCGCGATGGCCGTGCCCGCCAGCAGCAGGATCGCGGCGAAAAACAGCGGCCTCATTGCGCGTCCCGCCGGCTTTCCGGAGGTGCAAACGCCATTTGATGACCTCGGACCCGGGTGGCGGGACGCCAGCTTAGCGCAACGCCTCACCGATACTCAAAACCCTTGACCCTGTGCAAGAACGCGGCCAGTCAAAGGCCGGTCGGCTCAGGGCGTTCCCTTGCACGAGCCTTCGGTTGGGGTTTTTATGGCTGCAATAATCACGCCGATGAGCAGAGCCATCAGAGCATCCGTAATCTCCGCAGACCGGCCGGGGAGGTAGATTTCCGCCCAACTGGTGGCAAATAGCAAGATCGCAACGAGAATGGTGGACACCCCGGATCGCAACCCGCTCTTGTCGAGCAACCATATCAAGGCGCCGTAGAGAAAGGCCTTTTCGAGAAAGGACGTTATGTTGACCTCGACCGAGCCGTATAGAAAGCTGCGGAACGGTATCCAGCCGAACGCGCGGCCGTAGGCGCTGAACTGGAACGGCTCCAGCCGCTCGGCAAAGACGTAGGCCGAGAACAACAGGGCAGTGGCAGCGGCCCGAATCCGCGCACTGACGCTGATGGCGAGTAGAAGCCACACGGCAAGGGCGATCGCCGCTCCATCGATCTCAGCGGCGCTCAACGTCTTGCCGATGATTATGACTTTGGCGGCCAGCACGGCGGCGATAAACAACGGAAAGAGCAGCCCCCCGCGCCGCCGCCCACCAATTGCCTCGATCAGGCTGCCCACCGTCAGCCAGATCGCGGTGTAGCGAAACAGGTCATAGCCGGTCGGGCGCGGGTGGAAAACGACCGGCTTCAGCGCGTCCCAATATTTGTGCAGGTCGATCGTCGGTACATAAGGATACAGCCGGTAAGCGAGCCATAGCCCGAGCAACAGGCAAGGAACGCGGTTGGCGGCGATCTCGCGAAATGGCAGCCAGAGAAAATCGTCCGCCGGCGAAATTTCCGACGATTGCGCCCAGTACCGTCCCGATCAGGTTTGCATAGACGTCGTCCGCCGCGGATACCCGCTCTGCGATATAGTACTGCGCCAGCTCCATCGTCGTGCTGAGAAGCCCGCCGGCGAGGGCGACGAGCAGGATCCGCCGGAAGGTGCGGCCGCTTCCGGCGACGGCGAGGCTCCCGAAAAAGCCGAGCGGCAGGTAGAAAAATATGTTTGCAACGAAGTCGCCGCGGCCTGGCGTTTCGGCCCAACTCTGTACGAGATGTTTTAGCGGACCGACGCCGCCTTCGGGCTGATAGAAGGTGAACGGGTAGAGAGAACCGTAGAGGATGACGGCGACGATGATCGCCGCCGCAATCAGAAAGCCTTTGTTGAATCTGTGTGCGCCGCGAGAAGCCGATGGCCGATTTGCGGGCGTGCTCACTCCATCGGCAGCCCCGGATGCACCGCCCTGCCATCGCCGAGCGGCGTAAATTGCGGAGCGAGCGCCGGGATCGCAACCTCGGCAAGAGTTTCCGGTGTCCAGCCGCCCTGGCGGTGCACCATGCGGACCGGCCGCATATGACCGTAGAGCGATAGTTCGCCGGCGCGCTGATGAAATACTTGGCCGTTGACTTGGCTCGCCTGCTCGGAGGCGAGAAAGACGCAGAGCGGCGCGATTGCGTCGGCCCGGCTGCGGCGCAGCCGCTCCTCGCGCACCGCCGCCGCTTGCGGGTCCTTTGGCGTTGGGACCGAGCGGGTCATCCGGGTGTCGGCCGATGGGCAGATCACATTGACGGTGATCCCTCTGGAGGCGTTTTCCATCGCGACGATACGGGCCAGCGCGACGATCCCGAGCTTCGCCGCGCCGTAATTGCACTGACCGACATTGCCGAGCAGTCCCGAGGTCGACGAAACCATGATGATCCGCCCGTAATTCTGCTCGCGAAACAGGTTTATCGCCGCTCGGTTGAGGTTGAAGTGGCCGGTCAGGTGCACATCGATGACGGCCTGCCAATCCTCGGGGAACATGTTGTGGAACATCTTGTCGCGCAGGATGCCGGCGGCGTTGAAGACGATGTGCAGCCCGCCGAAAGTGTCGCGCGCCTGCTGCACCATCGCCAGGCAGTCGTCGAATTTGGCGACCGAGCCGTAATTGGCGGCCGCCTCGCCGCCCGCGGCCTTGATCTGGTCGACGATTTCTTGCGCCGGCGTCTGGTCCGAGCCCTCGCCGCTGCCGCTGGTGCCGGGATCATTGATGACGACCTTGGCCCCGTGCGCGGCCATCAGCTTGGCAACTTCGGCCCCGACCCCGCGGCCTGCTCCCGCACAGATCGCGACCCGCCCTTCAAGCATGCCCATCCGTCACATTCCCTCGCTTCGATCCTCGCGCGGTTGTCGCGGGCTGCACGGTTTTTGTCAATCGAACCCGCGGCGAATGCGGCATAATCGGCGCTGTGGAAGACCGCAGGGCGAAGTGTGGGGGAGAGCCGATGGCGAACGTGACGGTGTATTTTGCCACAAACCGGGTGCCGCAAGGCGCGACGACCGACTGGCAGAGCTATCGGGCCGACATCATACCGCCGACGGATCCGAGCCAGATCATCTACGCCGAGGCGTTTGTCGAGGGGACCGACCTCACTGTCGAGGGCAGCGGCACGATCACCGCGATATCGCATCCCCAGACGGGCGGATTCGAAACCGGGGTTGCTCAGGACATCGTCGGATCGGGAAAGAACATCCTCGTTTTCATTCACGGCTTCGCCAATTCGTTTCTGAATTCGATCGCCCGCGCGGCCTACAATCGCGAATGGTTCGCCGCCTCGGGTGCGAACGCCGCCGACACCACCGTCATCGCGTTCAGCTGGCCGTCTCTGGGTCAGCTGTTCGCTGCGCCGCCGCACCTTCTCCCGGACGACTATCTGCGGGACCAGAGCAAGGCCGGGCAATCGGCCTTCCACATCGCGAGCTTTTTCACCAACCTCCAGCCGATGCTGACGCAGGTGCGCAACCAGGGAAGGCGGGTGTTTCTGCTCGCCCACAGCATGGGGAATTTCGCATTGGCGGGAGCGGTCGAAAGCTGGTTCAGCCACGGTAACCCAACAGTCACATTGTTTGACGAGGTGTTCCTGCCGGCGGCCGACGAGCGTTGGGACAGTTTCACTCTTCCGATCGGCGCGAGACTGAGCCGGCTACCCGCTCTCACCCCGAGAATTTCGATCTATTACAGTGTTCGAGACATCGCTCTATACCTCAGCGTCTCGGTCAATTTTATTCCGCGGATGGGGCACGAAGGCCCGATCCACAAGACCGATGCCGCACTTTACCCGCCGGCGCGGTTTCGAATCCTCGATTGCGCCGAGGTCAACGACTACGATTTGTGGAACCCGCCGGATGCGAGCCACCAGTATTACCGCCGCTCGCCCAAGGTGCGCGCCGATATCGTCGCGGCGATGCGCAACGACCCGAACCTGCCGGGCGGTCTGATCCAGCTATAACGGAGCGTGTGCCGCCGTCTGCGCGGTCCAGAACCGGAACGTCAAGAGGCTGGATGAATGACCGGGTGCGCGCCGGCCCGGCAATCTGCTATCGAAAACCAAGACGACGCCCTTCGACGGAGATGCTGATGAAGATCGCCATAATCGGTGCCGGCAATGTCGGGTCGGCGCTTGGGCGCGCGTGGCTGGGCGGCGGGGAGGACGTGATCTTTGGCGTGCCCAATCCTGCCGACCCTAAATACCGTTCGCTCCCCGAGGAGAGGCTGCGCACTGCGCCGGAAGCGGCTCGAAACGCCGAAGTCATTGTCCTTGCGACACCCTGGCCGGCCACCGAGGCAGCGGTGAAGAGCCTCGGCGATCTTTCCGGCAAGATCGTCATCGATTGCACCAATCCTCTCGGCATGGGGCCGGATGGTTTGGAGCTCGTGCTCGGGCACACGACGTCGGCCGGCGAACAAGTGGCGTCCTGGGCGCCTGCCGCAGCGGTATTCAAGACGCTCAACCAGATCGGCGCTGAGAACATGGACAAAGCGGCGCTGTTTCCGGTCCGCCCGGTCATGTTCGTTGCCGGCGATGATCCATCGAAAAAGCCGATTGTCATGTCGCTGGTCGCGAAGCTCGGCTTCGAGCCGGTCGATGCCGGCCCGCTGCGCATTGCGCGTCTGCTCGAACCTTACGGCATGTTGTGGATCGACCAGGCTCTCAATCGCGGGCGAGGGCGGAGCTTTGGCTTCGCCATCACCAGCCGATCGGGAGCCGCCTGAAGCCGGAGTGGTGAGGACGGCTCGACAAGGCACCGGCAGCCCGGCTACAAGCCGGCGATGAGCTGGCTCACCAATTTCGTGTTGCCGAAGATCCGGGCGGTCGTCACCAGGAAGGCGGTGCCGGAAAATCTCTGGCACAAATGCCCGGGCTGCGAGCAGATGCTGTTTTATCGCGAGCTCGAAGCCAATCTTCATGTTTGCCGCAACTGCGGCCATCATTTCCGCATCGGCGCCGAGCGGCGCCTGAAGATGCTGTTCGACGACGGCGCCTTTACCCGGATCGAGCTGCCTCGGACGGCGGTCGATCCGCTGCGGTTCCGCGACCGCAAACGCTACACGGACCGCCTCAAAGAAGGGCAAGCGGCGCTCGGTCCGCACAGCGACGCGGTGGTCGTCGCGCACGGGCGGATCGGCGGCGTGCCGGCGGTGGTCGCCGCTTTCGAGTTTGCCTTCATGGGCGGATCGATGGGCGTGGCCGCCGGGGAAGCCATCCTCGCGGCCGCCAAGCTCGCCGTGTTGCAGGAGGCGGCGCTGATCGTCGTTCCGGCCTCGGGCGGCGCGCGCATGCAGGAGGGCGTGCTGTCATTGGTGCAGATGCCGCGGACGATCATCGCCGCCGAGATGGTCAAGGAGGCGGGCCTTGCCCTACATCGTCGTGCTGACCGATCCGACGACCGGCGGCGTCTCGGCGTCCTTTGCGATGGTCGGCGACATCACGCTCGCCGAGCCCGGAGCGGTCATCGGCTTTGCCGGAGCGCGGGTCATCGAGGAGACAATTCACGAAAAGCTGCCCGACGGATTTCAGCGCGCGGAGTATTTGCTCGACCACGGCATGGTCGACCAAGTGGTGCCGCGCGCCGAATTGCACGCGACATTGGCGCGAATTCTCGGCCTGCTGCGGAACCCGCAGCCGCCGGCTGCCGTCGTTCCGCAGATCGAAGCCCTACCGGATCTGAGCGCGGCAGAGTGACTGCGCCGACCAGCGACCGGGTTCTCGAGCGCCTCGGCCGGCTGCATCCGAAGCTGATCGATCTGTCGCTCGGCCGCGTCGAGCGGCTTCTCGCGGCGCTGGGCAATCCGCAGGACGACCTTCCGCCTGTCGTGCACGTCGCCGGCACCAAGGGCAAAGGCTCGACGGTGGCGACGATGCGGGCCTGCCTCGAGGCCGCGGGCTACCGCGTGCATGCCTACATCTCGCCGCATCTCGTGCGTTTCCACGAGCGCATCCGCCTCGCCGGGCGGCTGATCGACGAGGAGGCGCTGATCGCGCTTCTCGAAGAATGCGAGCGCGCCAACCGGGATGCGCCGATCACCTTTTTCGAGATCACGACCGCGGCGGCCTTTCTCGCCTTTGCCCGCACGCCGGCCGACATCGTGCTGCTCGAGGTCGGGCTCGGCGGCCGTCTCGACGCCACCAACGTCGTCCGCCGCCCCGCGGTCACCGCGATCACGCCGGTTTCGCTCGATCACCAGGCATTCCTCGGCGACACCGTCGCTGCGATCGCCGGCGAAAAGGCCGGGATTCTGAAACCCGGCGTGACAGCTGTCGTCGCCCCGCAGTCGAGCGAAGCTGCGGCAGTGATCGAGGCGCGCGCCGAGGCCGTTTCGGCGCCGCTCTACCGGGCGCGCCACGAGTGGCGCTGCGAAGCTTCCGGCGCAGGAATGCGCTACGAGGGCGAGCGCTGGCGCCTCGACCTTCCGCTGCCTTCCCTTATCGGTGCGCACCAGATCGTCAATGCCGGGACGGCGATCGCCTGCCTCGAACGGCTATCGGGTTTTGATATCCCCGCTGAAGCCATCGCCGACGGGCTGCGCCATATCGACTGGCCGGCGCGGCTGCAATTGCTGCGACACGGTCCGCTGGTCGATGCGGTTCCATCCGGCTGGGAATTGTGGCTCGACGGCGGTCACAACCCGTTGGCCGGTGAGATCCTCGGCGATGTCGCCGACGGCTGGCACGACCGCCCGCTCTACCTCGTCGTCGGCATGATGAACACCAAGGACGCCGCCGGCTTTATCGCCCCGCTGGCCAAGCACGCCCGAGCGCTCTGGGCGGTCACGATCCCGGGGGAGAAGAATGCGCTCCCCGCCGAGGCGATCGCTGCCGCTGCCGGGTCGGCCGGGCTCCCGGCGCAGACGGCGGATTCGGTTCTCGCTGCAATTCGCGATATTCCCGTGCACGAGGGCAACGGGCGCGTCCTGATCTGCGGCTCGCTCTATTTCGCAGGGAAGGTGCTCGCCGAGAACGGCTGAGAAAGGGAGGTTCTCCATGATCTACAGCACCGATCGGATCCTGACGGCTCATGCGGGGTCCCTTCCGCGCCCAGACGATCTACGGGAGATGGTCCTGGCAAAGGCACGCGGTGAGCCTTATGACCAAGCCACACTCGACGCGCGCCTGCGGTCAGCGGTGGTGGAAATCGTCAAGCGTCAGGTTGATTGCGGCCTCGACGTCGTCAACGACGGCGAATTGTCAAAGCCGAACTTTACCGATTACGTCTCTGCACGGATCGCGGGCTGCGAAAACCGGCCCAGTACCGGGTTCAGACGGCTCAGCATGACCGCGCGGGACGAAACGAAATTCGCTGAATATTTCGCAGCGCATCCTCGTCCGCGATATGCCGGTGGCCAAACGATGCCGGTCTGCGTCGACCAGCTGCGCTACGTCGGTCAGGCCGAGCTGAAACGTGACCTCGATAATTTCAAGGCGGCTCTTGCCGCAGTGATGGTGGCGGAAGCCTTTCTGCCGGCGAACA
>CAVOHI010000008.1:0-128972 GCA_963695605.1 uncultured Alphaproteobacteria bacterium
CGAATTAGAGTTTGCGCGCCCCTTACGGGCGCGCAGGCTCGGTTGAAGGAACGCGTCTGACTGGGTGCACTCGGCGGGGTAGTGGGCCGGGCCTATGGAGGTTTCTACCGCTGCGGGTAGCCGTTGAGGCAGTAGGATGAGGCAGTCGGCAGGTTGAAGGGCCGCGTAGGCACGATGGTCGCTCGCTGAGGCCATTCGACTGGCTGGTCACGTCGCTGCCGTGGGGCGATTTCCGATGATTTTGTGGCGGCACCGGGCGAGCGGCGAGGATCCTGCGACAGAACGGCGGAAGGGTGGAATGGGGTCGGAGGTGTGGGCGTTGGCAGCATGGTGATCATCACGGGCCTTGCGGCCGGGCAGGCGACAGCCGGCGCAGCAGCGTCAGATGGCCGGTCTCGCAATGCGGGCAACGGCGCGGCGATGGCGGGGCCTGGGGGTCGGCGTCAGGCTCGGGTGCGGCGGGTTCGGCCGGTGGGCTGGCAGGTTGCGCCAGCAGGAGAAGGTTCCTCAGGTTGCGCAGCGGTTCGCGGCGCGAGGCATGCCATAGGCCGTAATAGCGGACCTTGTGGAAGCCGGCCGGCAGGACGTGCTGGAGGAAGCGCCGGATGAACTCGTGGCCGGCGACGGTTTCCTTACGCTGGCGGTCGGCGGCGCGGTCCTTGTAGCGATAGGTCACGGTCTCGTCGTCGACGGCCAGGATGCGGTTGTTGGTGATGGCGATGCGGAAGGCGTAGCGGGCGAGATAGTCGAGGGCGGCCTGCTGTCCCTCGCCCCATGGCGTGATGTCAACGACCCAGGGGATCTGCCAGACATGGGGCGCAAGGTCGGCGTCCGGGCAGAGCCTGGCGAAGGCGTCGCGGAAGCGGGCGCGGGCGCGGGTGGCGAGCGCCGATTTGGGGAAGAGGAAGGTCTTGCCGGCGGGATGCCAGGTGGTGCCGTCATCGGACAATCCGCCGCCGGTAACCAGGCAATGAACGTGCGGATGGAAGATGAGCCGTTGCGTCCAGGTATGCAGCACGGCCAGCACGCCGACGGTGCCGCCGACCCAGCGCGGATCGCGGGCCAACACGATGATCGCCTCGGCGGCGGCCTTCATCAGCGCGCCGTAGCCGTCTATCTGATACCGGCGCAGCGCGGCCCGCAGTTCCTTGGGCACGGTGACGGTGACGTGAAAATAGGGAACCGGTAACATCTCCTCCCGACGCTGTTCGAGCCAAGCCTGCGTCTGCTCGGCGTGACACTTCGGGCAGGCGCGGTTGCGGCAGGAGTGGAAGACGTGCAGCAGGGTGCCGCAGTGATTGCAGCACCACTGCTGTCCGCCGAGCGCTTCGGTGCGGCAGGCGATGATGTCGGCGATGGCGCGACGATGCGATGGCAGCATCGCCGCGCCGTGAGCTGCCACATAGCTGCCTGCGAAGCGGCGGAACGCGTCCGCCACTTCGGGCATGCGTCAGAAGCCGCTCATCACCTTGTCGAGCAGCTTGCGCAAAGACACCCGCGTCGGTTCCGTCAGGTGCGTGTAAATCGTCGTCGTGGCGATGTTCTCGTGGCCGAGAAACGCCTGGACGACGCGGGTGTCGACCTTGTTCTCGAAGAGCCTGGTCGCATAGGAGTGCCGCAGCGTGTGTGGCGTGCCGCGGCGACCGCCGGGGAGATTGGCCGCCTTGACGGCCTCGGCAAAGGTGCGGGTCAGGACATGGGTGGCGACGGGACCGGTTCGCCAGCCATTGGGGAAGAGCCAGCGCGGATCGCGGTGGTCCTTGGCCTGCCACATCCGCCGCAGGCCTTCGTGCACCTCCTTGGGCACGGGCACGACCCGTTCCTTGTTGCCCTTGCCGACGACGCGCAGGACGCCACTGGTCTTGTCGATGGCGGTGACGGGAAGAGCAGCGGCCTCGCTGATCCGCAGGCCGCAGCCGTAAATCAGGCTGAAACAGCCGCGGTGTATCGGATTGCGGACCGCGGCGAGAATGCGCCGCACTTCGGCATGGGAAAGCGTCTGCGGCAGCCGCCTCTGCTTGGGAAGCCGGATCTTTTTTTAAACAGCGCCCAGTCCTGGCCCAGCGTGTTCCGGTAGAAGAACTGGATGCCGTAATGGCTGGTCTTGAAGCTGCCGCGCGCGTTCCGCTCACGAACATCCAGCAGATATCGCCGGACCTCTTCCTCGGCCAGCAGCTCCGGCGACCGATTGTAATGCTTCGCCAGAGACCTGACCGCCTGGAGGTAAATCTCCTGGGTCGTGGCTGCCAAGCCGGCCAGCTTCATGTCCTCGATCATGCGAGCACGTAACGGTGACATCGTCTGCTCCTTCGTCATCGAAGACGGGACCATCCCGTCGCGACGCAGACGATAGCTTCACCAGCGACCCTCAGGCGATGCCGCCGTCCCCCACGGCGAAGCCGTTCCGTTCAACTAACAAATTAACGACCTCTATATGTCTTTACGAGACACTTAGGTTGTTGAAAATTAAGCGAAATAAACTAGACAACACCGACTATCTGAATGCGACGCTCGATTTGTGTTCTTGGTTTGCCGAAGTGGTTTCCAAAAATTCGTTAGAACCTAATTTCCTATCGCCTAAAGTTTTTTTCGAAGCACATCAGCTTGGTGAAAAGCACCAGCTTGATCTGTCTGATGCGTTTCAACTTCTCAGCATGAAAGCTGGGTTTGGCTCTGTTGCGTTCGGGCAATCTAGACCGCTACTGATTACAGCGGACAAGAAACTCGCGAAGGCTGCCCGAGCCGAGAATTCTGCGTGTGTGGGATGTTCTAAACGAGCCAGAGCCTTGACGCATGCCCGGTTGCACTATCCCCCTTCGAGTTTGGGGATGAAGAAGATTTCGCAGCCTTCGCGGATCGGCTGGAAATAGGCGGTCTCGTGGATGGCGCCGTCGATCGCGACTGTGGTTTCTTCGACGAGGTGTTCGCCGAGGCCGGGATAGAGGCGGTCCATTTCCTTGATGACTCCGCGCAGGTTCTTCGCTTCGACCGTGAATTCGCGCACGCCGCCGGTGTAGCGGCGGCTGAACCCAGTCGTGAACTGAACCCGCGCGGCCACCGCTTCTAGTCCTCCTCAGTCCTCGACGCAGACATCGGGCTCGCTCGCCCCATGTTTCCCGTCATCCCGGCGGCGTGGCGGAAAGCGCCGGCATTAATCGTCCGCTTGGCCCATATCGAGGGCGGCGCGGACCTTGGGGGGCGACATCGGGAGTTCGGTTAGGCGGCGGTGGATCGCGCTGTCGATCGCGTTGGCGATCGCCGCCATCGGCGGCACGATGTTGACTTCGCCGACCCCCTTGGCGCCGTAGGGGTGCGCCGGGTTCGGCACCTCGACCATGACGCGCCTCGATCATCGGCATGTCGGAGGCGACCGGCACGCGGTAGTCGAGGAAGCCGGCGTTATCGAGCCGGCCGCTCTTGTCGTAGATGTACTCCTCGTTGAGCGCCCAGCCGATGCCCTGCGCGACGCCGCCCTGGATCTGCCCCTCGACATAGGAGGGGTGGATCGCCTTGCCGACATCCTGCGCCGCGACAAAGCGCAGGATCGTCACCTTGCCGGTCTCGGGATCGACCTCGACATCGCAGAACTGCGTCGAGAAGCCCGGCGCCATGCCGCCGGCATTGACCGAGGCCGCGGCGGTGATCGGCCCGCCGGTCAGCGCCTTCTTGGCGGCGATCTCCTTGAACGACATCGGCGCGAAATCGCCGACATTGCTGCTCGCGGGCTTGGCGTGGCCGTCCTCCCAGATGACGCCCTCGACATCGACGTCCCAGATCATCGCCGCCCTGGCACGAAGTTCGTCCACCACCTTCTTGCTCGCGTCGACGACCGCCATGCCGGTGGCGAAGGTGACACGTGAGCCGCCAGTCACATGCGTGTAGCCGACCGACGAGGTGTCGGCGACGATCGAGCGGATCTGGTTGTAGTCGATCCCCAAGGTCTCGGCCGCCATCAGCGCCATCGAGGCGCGCGAGCCGCCGATGTCGGGGCTGCCGGTCGCGATGATGACGGTGCCGTCCTCGTTGACCTGCACGCTGGCGCTCGAATTCGCCGCCGCCGTTGAACCAATAGCCCGAGGCGACGCCGCGCCCCTGGTTCGGGCCGAGCGGCGTCTTGTAGGCCGGGTGATTGACCAGCGCCTCCAGGGTCTCGGCATAGCCGCCGTGGCCGAGCTTTGGCCCAAAAATCATCGGCGTGCCGGGTCGTGCGGCGTTTTTCAGCCGCAGTTGCAGCGGGTCCATGCCGATCTTCTTTGCCAGAATGTCGAGCGCGCTCTCGACCGCAAAGGCCGAGATCGGGGAGCCCGGCGCCCGGTAGGCGGCCGATTTCGGCCGGTTGCAGACGACGTCGTAACCAACCGTGTGCTGGTTCGGGATGTCGTAGGGCGCAAAGGCGCACAGGCACGCGTTCATCACCGGCGAGCCGGGGAAGGCGCCGGCTTGGAACTTGAACTCGCCTTCGGCCGCGGTGATCGTGCCGTCCTTCTTGACGCCGATCTTGACCCGCATCGAGGAACCCGAGGTCGGCCCCGAGGCTTTGAACACCTCGTCGCGGCTCATCACGATCTTGACCGGCCGCCCCGATTTCTTGGCGAGGAGGGTCGCGACCGGCTCGAGATAGACAATGGTCTTGCCGCCGAAGCCGCCGCCGATCTCCGCCGGCGTCACGCGAATATCGCCGACCGGCATGCCGAGCAGTTTCGCCGTCAGCGCACGGATCACGAAATGTCCTTGGCTCGAGGCCCAGATCTCGGCCTGGCCGTCGGCGTCGAACCTGGCGACGCAGGCATGCGGCTCGATATAGGCTTGGTGCACCGCCGCCGTCTTGAACTCCTTGTCGACGATCTCGTCGGCCTCGGCAAAGCCTGCCGCAGTGTCGCCGATCTTGAACTCGATCCGCTTTGAGATATTGGAGGGCCTAGTCGGCGCCGGCTCGATGCCCCGTGTGATCATGTCCTCGAAGAGCAGCGGCGCGTCCGGCTTCATCGCCTCGTCGACATCGATGACGTGCGGGAGTACCTCGTAGTCGATCGCGATCAGCGAGGCAGCTTCATCGGCGACGCTTTTGCTGATCGCCGCTACCGCCGCGACGGCGTGGCCCTCGTAGAGCGCCTTCTCGCGCGCCATGACGTTGCGCGTCATGTGCCAGAAATTCTGTGCGACCCGTTCCGGACCGACATATTCGAATTTATGATCGGGGAAATCCTTGGCGGTGACCACCGCCTTGACGCCGGGCAGCGCCTCGGCCTTCGAGGTGTCGATCGAGCGGATGCGGGCATGCGCGTGCGGCGAGCGGATGATCTTGCCGTAGAGCGTGCCGGCGGTCGCGAAATCCGCGCCGTACATCGCGCGCCCGGTCACCTTCGGCACGCCGTCCGGACGGATCGGCCGAGTTCCAACCCACTTGAACCGCGTCGGCGCAATATCGTTCACCGCATCCCTCCATTCGTCAGGTCGATCTGTTATGCATTAGCGTCGCGCGACGGCGCAGCAAATGCAAGACCGACGGAGGAAAACCATGGCACTGGAAGTAAGGCGGATCGTCACCGGGCATGACGCGAGCGGGAAGGCGGTCGTCAAAACCGACGAACGGCTCCAGGCGGTCAGCCGGCTCGGGCGCCCGCACATAGCCGGCTGCGAGATCTGGTCGACCGACAAGATGCCGGTCGACAATACTTCGGAAGAGGGCGAGGCGGCGCAGCGGGCGGGCTTTGTCAAACGCTACAATTACGTCGGCACGGGTCAGGGTACCGTGATCCGCATCACCGAATTCGCGCCCGGCGCGCCGAAATTCATGCATCGCACCGAGACGGTCGATTACGCCCTCTTACTCTCGGGCGAATGCGATCTCGAGCTCGACAGCGGCGAGGTCGTGCATATGAAACCCGGCGATATCGTCGTGCAGCGCGGCACGATGCACGCCTGGGTCAACAACGGGACGGCAGCAGCCGTCTTCGCGTTCATATTGATCGACGCCGACCCGGCGAAAGTCGGAGGCCAGGAACTGCGGACGCACTTCCCGGCCCCGTGAGCCGGGTGGAGTTTATGCCTCGACGAGGTCGAGCCGCCGTTCGATCCGATCGAGGCGGTCGTGCATTCGATCGAGCCGCAAGCCCATCTCCGCTATTTCGCGCGTCATGTACGAAATGCTGCGCTCGATCGAGCCGAGCCGGGTCCGCTGTTCGCGCTGCTCTTCGCGGATCTCGTGCAGCTCCGAACGGATTGCACGGAGGTGCTCGAGAACTAGATTGGGCGCTTCTTCGCTCATAGCGGCTATTGTGCGTTCGCGGCGGCTGGCCTGCAAGGGATTCGCGCGTTGGTGGCGGAACGCGATATCCTTGAACCAATCGCCCAAGAAGGAGATCGGCGCCATGGAATTCGGCATGTTTCATCAGTTTCCGGCTCTCCCCGGCCGCACCGAACGAGACGCCTTCGAGGAGGCGTTCGAGCAGATCGATGCGGCCGAGCGCTGGGGGCTCGATACGATGTGGCTGGCCGAGCTGCATTTCGATCCGCAGCGGTCGGTTTTGTCGGCGCCGCTCAGCATCGCCGCCGCCGTTGGAGCGCGTACCGAGCGGATCAAGATCGGCATCGCGGTCCAGGTCTTGCCATTGTGTCACCCGCTGCGGCTGGCCGAGGAGGCCGCGACGGTCGATCACATCAGCGGCGGCCGGCTGATCTTCGGGGTCGGCCGCAGCGGCCTGCCGCGGACCTATGAAGATTACGGCGTGTCGTATGCCGAAAGCCGCGACCGCTTCACGGAGGTTCTGGATATTGTCGAGCTGGCTTGGTCGCAGCCGGGCTTTTCGTATGACGGCAAGTACTACAAGTTCCAAAACATCACGGTGGCGCCGCGGCCGCTGCAGGAGCCTTATCCGCCGATCCGCATAGCCGCCGCGAGCCCGGACACCTATCCCGCGGTCGGCGCGCGCGGCCTGCCGATCTTTATCAACGCGCGGTACGGGTCCTTTGCCGAATTCGCTCCCGAGATCCAGGCCTATCGCGAGGCCTATGCCGCCGCCGGCCACCCGGGCCGAGGACAGGTTTACCTGCGGGTCCCGACCTATGTCGCCGAGACCGAAGAGCGGGCCTACTTGGAGCCGCGGGAGAGCCTGATGCATTTCTACCACGAGCAGGCGCAGCGGCTCAGGGATTCATTGAGCCGCGCCGGCACGCGCGCGATCGAAGGCCGGGCCGAGCGGCTCAAACGCATCGAAAACCTGACCTATGACGAGGCGCTGACCGGCCAGGTGCTGGTCGGCACACCGGACGCTGTCGCGCAGCACCTGCACGCCTTGCAGGACGAGCTCGGCGTCGACGGAATCCTGGCGGAGCTCAATTGCGGCGGCCTCATTCCGCACCGCCAAGTCATGACTGCATTGCAGCTGCTCTGCCAGGAAGTGATGCCGCGGTTTCATTGACCCATTTCGTTCCTCATCCCGTCATTCCTGCGCAGGCAGGAATCCAGAGCGGCAACGCTCCGAGCGTCGCCCTGGATTCCCGCTTTCGCGGGTGCGACGAAAATCCTTGAAGGGTTGCGCATGCCCGGACCTCTGCACGGTTATCGCATCGTCGATTTGACCTCTAACGTGGCGGGGCCGCTGGCCACCATGATCCTCGGCGACCAGGGCGCCGACGTGATCAAGGTGGAGGCGCCGGACGGCGGCGACGCGACGCGCGGCGGCGCCGATCGCCGGGGCGGATTTTCCGCGTCGTTCCTCAACAACAACCGCAACAAACGATCGATCGTGCTCGATCTGAAGACGACGGGCGGTCGTGAGGCCTTGCTGCGGCTGGCTGCCGACGCCGATGTGTTCGTGCAGAATTTCCGCCCCGGCGTCGCCGAGCGTCTCGGGGTCGGCGAGGAGGCGGTGCGCGCCGTCTCGCCGAAGATCGTCTACGTCTCGATCAGCGGGTTTGGCGAGAAGGGGCCTTATGCGGAAAAGCCGGCTTACGATCCGGTAATCCAAGGCTTTTCGGGGCTGGCGAGCGTGCAGGCTGGCTCCGACGAGGCCCGTCCGCGGTTGCTGCGAACCATTTTGCCGGACAAATTGACCGCGATCACCGCGTCGCAAGCGATCACCGCCGCGCTGTTGGCGCGCGAGCGAACCGGCGAAGGACAGCATGTTCGGCTATCGATGCTGGAAGCCGTGCTCGCTTTCCTGTGGGCCTCCGATATGAGCAATCAGACATTTGTCGGCGACGAGCCGGCCCGGCAGGAGCCGGCGCCCGCTTTCGATCTGATCTACGAGACGGCGGACGGCTACATGACCGTGGCGGCGCTGACCGACCGGCAGTGGGCCGGTTTGGCGCGTGTCGTCGGCCGGCCGGAATGGCTCGAAGACGATCGGTTCAAGACCCCGGCATTGCGCCAGAAGAACATTGAAGCGCGGCTGGAGCTGACCCAACAGGCGCTGATCGCCCGCCCGGCCGGGGAATGGCTCGACGCCCTGACGGCGGCCGGCGTGCCTTGCGGCCCGGTGTTGACTCGCAACCACGTCATCCGGCATCCGCAAGTGGCGGCGCTCGGCCTTGTTGTCGAAACCGAGCATCCTCGGGCGGGCCGCTTGCGCCAGACGCGGCCTGCGGCGCGCTTCTCGCGGACCTCGCCGGAAATCCGCCGCGGCGCGCCGGCACTCGGCGAGCACACACAAGAAATTCTCGCCGAACTCGGCTACCCGGCGCGGGAAATCGCCGAGCGCAGCCCGGAGAAGATCCGGTGATCGACTTTTATTATTGGCCGACGCCGAACGGCTGGAAGGTCGCCATCATGCTCGAGGAATGCGGCCTCGAGTACCGCATGATCCCGGTCAATATCGGCCGCGGCGACCAGTTCAAGCCTGAATTTCTGGCGATCAGCCCGAATAATCGCATGCCGGCGATTGTCGACCACGACGAGCCGGACGGACCGATGGCGGTTTTCGAATCAGGGGCCATCCTCATCCATCTGGCCGAGCGCACCGGGTTATTCATGCCGCACACCCGGCGCAGCCGCAAAGAGACGGTGGAGTGGCTGTTCTGGCAGGTCGGCAATCTCGGTCCGATGGCTGGTCAGCTCAGCCACTTCGTGAACTACGCTCAGGGCGAGCATCCCTATTCGCACAAGCGCTACGCCGATGAGTACAATCGCTGCCTCGGCGTATTGGAGCGCCGGCTCGAGGGCCGCAAATTCATTGTCGACGATTACTCGATTGCGGACATGGCGAGCTGGCCGTGGGTGCTGATCGCCAAGCCGCTGGGTCAGCCGCTCGATGGTTTCCCCAACGTCGCCCGCTGGCGCGAGACAATAAAAGGGCGCCCCGCGGTGCAGCGGGGGGTGGATCTCGGCAAGGACCTGCGCCGCTCCGCCCCACCGACCGACGACGAACGCCGCATCCTGTTCAATCAAACGGCGCGAGCGGTTACAACTAACCGGTGAGAGCGCCGGCTTCCATCGCCGACACCCCGCACTGATGACCGCAACGCCCGATAATTCTGCGCGTTTGTGAGATAGCTCACAATCAAAGGCTGCGGTCTGACCGATATTTGCAATGGAACGAGCTCCGTTGCTTTCCGCCGGGTGCTCGGTAACAGGGACCCGAAAATGAGTGACATCGCTCTATTTGAGATCGGCAGAGTCGAAACCGCCCCCGCATTGGCTTCTTCGGCCGTCAGCAGCCAAACCCTGGTCCCGGCGACAACACCAAGCGCCCTCGGGCGAGGCGTTGCCGGTGCTTTGATAGCAGTCGTCTATATTGCGATATTTCTTGCGTGCTTGCTCGTCGTCAGTTTACTCGAGATAAGGCAAGCCAACCTGGTCGCCTTCAATTCGCTGGTCGCTACACTGGAGCAAAGAGATCGCTTTGCGGATCCGCAGAACGGTCTCGATAAGGAATTGGATCAAATAAAGGCGGAGCGCACTGCCTACAGTAAACTGCTCGCCGATATAAACTGTTCAGAACCGGCCATTGCCACTCCGGTAACTCAGGCTAAGGGCAGCGCTGCCGGCGCCAGCGACAGCCAAAAGCAAAAAGACGACGGCTTGTCGTGCGAGGACGTTCGGGTCGCGGCAAACCGGCACGCCAACGCCTTGGCGGCGAGCGAAGACGAAACTTTGTTCAAGATCGCCAATCAACCGCTCTGGTATAATCAATACATCGACGGGATCAGCCAACAGGCACCTCAGATCATCCCGCTATTGGGTTTACTCGAGAGCTCGCATCTCCTTCGCTCGCCATTCGAAATCGTGGAAATGGTGCTGCTCGTCTGCATGGGTCTGCTCGGCGGCATTATCGGCGTGATCCGATTTTTCGTCGATCCGTCATTGCCGAACGGATCGTTTTTGCTGCGGCACGCGATTTCGGTTTCATCAACCTCGACCAGACCGGCCAGCGGGCTGCGGCCCGGCGCGAGCATGCTGCAGCGCAGCTTGGCGCAGATCAGCCACGCCGTCTTGTAGGAGCCGAAAGCGAGTTGGCGCTGCAGTTGCAGAGCCGAGATGCCATTGGAGTGGGTGGCCATCAGATAGGCGGCCCAGAACCAGGCGGTCAGCGGTAGCTTGGAGTGGTGCATGATGGTTCCGGCAGTGACCGAGGTTTGCCGTCCGCAGTTGGCGCACTCATAGGTCCAGGCCTTGGTTTCCAGCCGCCAGGCTTTGCCACCACCGCAGCCTGGGCAGACGAAACCGTCAGGCCAGCGCGCTGCTACAAGATATCGAGCGCAGGCGGCCTCATCGCCGAAGCGCTGCTGAAACTCGATCAAGGAGCGAGGAAAGTCGGTCATCGCGGCCACCGAGGGCAGTTAGTTCGCGATTTGTTCTACCACGAGCCCGCCCTCGCGACTACAACATTTTGTGCCCCCGGACGCAGAGGGATAAGGCTCCCGTCGATATCGGAATTCTTGTACAAACCGGCCGCCGGCGGCGTTCTCGCCTTTGGAACCTTTGTGTTGTTTCGTGCGAGCCAGCTGCTATTGGGTGTGCAAGATCAGGGCGCTGCGGCATCCGGTTCCACCAGCATCTTTCTGCTGGCGTTCTTGGGGCTGGTATCGGGGCTATGCGCCAATGACGCGATAAGCCAGATCGAGAGTGCATCGGCGCGCATGTTGCGGCGAAACCAGCGGTTCGTCGCCAGCCGGCTCCAGCAGTTGATCGCCGACGGTCACCTGCAAGACGACGCTGAAAAGCTGCGAGACCTGCTGAAGATCGATCCCCCGACTTGGACGGCATGGCTGGCGGGCAAAACGGCCCTCCCGAGGGAAACGGCTCAGCGGATAGCCGATTATCTTCACCTCGAAATGAATGACGCCTTTAGCGTTGATGGGTCCTCGGTCCCAGCGTCGCCATGACACTACTTTGCCATGGCTGAGTCGGCACCGGCCTTGGCGACTTGCCCATCCTGGGGAACTGTCCCGCCGGAAGTCCCGATTTTGCCGTCGACATAATCGGGAAGCCACCCTGGATCGGGGTCGCTCCGCGAAGGCCGAGCGTTCGCATACCGATGCCGCCCTGCGCGACCAAATCTTCGAAGACTTTGCTCGGCCGGCGAAAGTCGAGCGCTGTCTGTGCCTTGTCCTCGGCGACGCGAATCGAACCGTATTGCGTGTTATCGAGCTTGTGGGTTATCCCGGCATTTTCGGGAAACGCTGTCTGTCGCCGCCGAGCTCTACCCATGGCTGCGCGCTGTCGCAGAAGATCTCCATCCTCGGCTTTACCCAGCTCGAATCGTCGAGCGTTCCGGCCATGATCATCGTGACGTCCGGCATGACCTCGGCTTCATCGATAAGGGTCGATCCGCATTCCGGGCAGAAGCGCCGGTAGGTTGCTTTCCCGCTGTCACCCCGACCGGTGAAGGTCTGCAGCGTACCGTGCACATTCAGTGCCGGGGTTGGCAGCGCCACGACGATCGCAAAGGCGGTCCCGGTACCTTTCTGACAGTTCTTGCAGTGACATACGCCAACAAAAGCCGGCTCGGCGTCGGCCGAATAGCGCACCTTGCCGCACAAGCAGCCACCCTCGATTTTCATCCATCCCTCCCAGTTCCCGAAGCGAACGGCTTCGCCAAGCAGGATGGCGCACTCGGTTCGCGTGTGCTAGCCTCAATTTGCGATGCGACAGGGAAGTCCGGTGCGAGACCGGCGCTGCCCCCGCAACTGTTAGCGGCGAGTCCGCGGCAACCGCCACTGGCTGGGGCAGACCCGGCTGGGAAGGCGCCGCGGGCGACGACCCCGAGCCAGGAGACCTCCGCATCGCGTGAACCGGGACGATTCCTCGGGAGGAGGAGGGGCCTTTGTCATCGTGTGGCGCGCACCCGCCGCGGCTTCCCCGAGTGACTCTGGTGTTGGGCGGCGCCCGGTCGGGCAAGAGCCGCTACGCGGAGCAGTTCGTTGAGCGCGCCGCCGAGTGCGGCACCTACTGTGCGACTGCCGAAGCCGGCGATGCCGAGATGGCCGAGCGTATAGCCGCGCATCGGGCGCGCCGCGGCCCCTTCTGGCGCACGATCGAAATCCCGCTCGAGCTTGGGCCCGCCATTCTGGCCGAGGCGACGCCGCACCGTCCGGTACTCGTCGATTGCCTGACATTGTGGCTGTCCAACCTGCTTATGGCCGGCAGACGACCCGAACCGGAGGCGGCCGCTTTGAGCCGAGCCTTGCGCAATGCCGCCGGACCGGTGGTGCTCGTCGCCAACGAGGTCGGCATGGGCCTCGTCCCCGAGACGCCGCTTGGCCGCCATTTTCGTGATGCCGCGGGCCGCCTCAATCAGGAGATCGCGGCGCTTGCCGACCGCGTCGTGTTTGTCGCGGCCGGCCTGCCCCTCGTCTTAAAGGAATCCTGAAATGGCGCCGGTACGGCTGTGGTTCCGTCGGCCCTTGGCCCCCACTCTTCCCTCACCCGCATGCGGGGGAGGGTTAGGGAGGGAGCCGATATGCCGATGCCGTGTGGCCGCTCTTTTCAAGGGAAGTTGGTGACATGCGCCGCGTTCCGGCGACGGTGATTACCGGCTTTCTCGGCGCCGGCAAGACGAGCCTCGTGCGCCATTTGCTGGCGCATGCCGAGGGGCGCCGGCTCGCGGTGATCGTCAATGAATTCGGCGAGGTCGGCATCGATCGCCAGCTGCTGCTCGGCTGCGGCGATGCGGCGTGCACAGACGATGACATCGTCGAAATGGCTAATGGCTGTCTGTGCTGCACAGTGGCCGACGATTTCGTTCCAACCCTGACGCGCCTCCTCGACCGCGACACGCCGCCCGAGCACATCCTGATCGAGACGTCGGGACTGGCGCTGCCAAAACCGCTGGTGCAGGCCTTCGCGTGGCCGGAGGTCCGCACCCGCACCACAGTCGATGGAGTGCTGACGGTAATCGATGGCGGGGCCGTGGCCGCTGGTCTGTTCGCGGCCAACCCCGATGCCGTCGCACGCCAGCGTGCGGCGGATCCAGCGCTCGCTCACGACAACCCGCTCGAGGAGGTCTTTACCGACCAGCTCGCTTGCGCCGACCTCGTGATCCTGAACAAGACCGATCTGATCGGCCCGGAGCACCTCTCCGCGCTCGGCCGAGACATCGAGCGGCAGCTCCGACCGGGGGTCAAGCTCGTCAGCGTACGGGACGGCCGGGTCCCGCCGCAGGTGGCGCTCGGTTTGGCAGCCGCCGCCGAAGAGGACCTTATCTCCCGCCCCTCCGTGCACGAAGTCGAAGACGGACACGATCACGACGATTTCGAGAGTTTTGTCGTCACCGCAGGGCCGGTAGAGGACGGGAACGCATTTCTCGGTCGACTGCAAGCTGCGATCGGTGTGCACGACGTGCTGAGGGTAAAGGGGTTCATCGATCGGCCCGGCCGCGATCGCCGGCAGGTCGTGCAGGCGGTTGGGGACCGGTTGCAGCATCATTTCGACCGGCCGTGGCGTGCCGGCGAGAAGCGCGAGACCCGGCTCGTCGTGATCGGCTGCAAAGGGCTCGACCGTGCGGCAATTACTGCAGCTCTGAGGGGCTGAATGCACCTGCTCGCGACGACACCGGGGACGATCGCCGACGGCTCCACTGCGGTCGATCTTGCGCAAACCCCGGGCGATATCGTGGTGCTGTCGAGCGCCGATACCGACATCGCGCTGCTCGCGGCGGCGCAGCAGCGGCGCCGGATGCAAGATCCGGGAGCGCCGCGCCTGCGGCTCGCGCCGATCCTGCGTCTCGGCCACAACTTCTCCGTCGACCTCTACATGGAGACCGTCGCACAGGCGCGGCTGGTTTTGGCTCGACTGCTCGGCGGCAGCGCCTATTGGCCTTATGGGGTCGAGCGGCTGGTGGAGACTTGTCGCACACAAGGCATTCCGCTCGCGCTGCTGCCGGGGGACGACAAACCCGATCCGGAACTCGAGCCCAGCTCTCCACTCTCGAGCCTCAGCAGGTCCGCCGGCTGTGGCGCTATCTCTCCGAGGGCGGACCAGCCAACGCCGAAAATTTGCTCCGCTATGCCGGATCTCTGATCGGCTGCGAGGATCGATGGGCGGAACCCGCGCCTCTGCTGCGGGCCGGGCTGTACTGGCCCAATCGCGCGCTGCCGAGCCTCGACGAAATCACTACGCTCTGGCGAGGAACCGACGGGATCATACCGGTCGTGTTCTACCGAGCGCTCGTTCAGTCAGGTAACACCGCGCCCGTCGATGCACTGGTCCAGGCATTGTCGGCTCGGCGCCTTCGTCCGCTGCCGATTTTTCTGCAGAGCCTCAAGGATGGCGAAAGCGCCGCGCTGATTGCCGATCTGTTCGCGGCCGCGCCGCCCTCCGTGATCCTCAACGCGACCGGATTTTCCGTCGGCGCCGGGGGGGTCGACGACCCGCTTGCAAAAGCGGACTGTCCGATCCTGCAGGTGGTCTTTGCCGGCAGTGACGAGGAGAGCTGGCAGAGCGGAACTCGGGGGCTCGGCCCGCGCGATCTCGCGATGAATGTGGCGCTGCCCGAGATTGACGGGCGCATCCTCTCGCGGGCCGTGTCGTTCAAGGCATCGCTCGTCCGCGATCCCGAGACCGAGGCCGATCTCGTCGGCTACAGACCGGTGGCGGACCGCATCGCGTTTGTCGCCGACCTCACGCGCAATTGGGCGCGGCTGCGATCGCGGGCGCCGGCCGAGCGCCGCATCGCTCTGGTCCTCGCAAATTATCCGAACCGCGACGGCCGGATCGGCAACGGTGTCGGGCTCGACACGCCGGCCTCGGCGATCAGCGACCCTGGGTGCGCTTGCAGAGGCCGGTTATCGGATCGCGGATGCGCCGCGAGATCCCGAGGAACTGATCCATCGCCTGCTTGGGGGGCCGACCAATGGTAACCCCGGGGGCCCCGTCCGAGGAATCGATGTCCTTTGCCGATTACTCGGGTTTTTTCGCGACCTTGCCGGCAGCCGTGCAGCGGCGGTAACCGAGCGTTGGGGCGCCGCCGAGCGCGATCCATTTTTCCGGCCGGGCCGGCTCGATTGCGGGCGGTTTGCGATCCCCGGCTTCCGCGCCGGGAATGTCGCGGTGCTGGTCCAGCCGGCGCGCGGCTACAACATCGACCCGAAATCGACTTATCACGATCCGGCTTTGGTGCCGCCGCACAATTATTTTGCGGCGTATGCCTGGCTTGCCGACGAGTTTCGCGCCGATGCCGTCATCCATCTCGGCAAGCACGGCACGCTCGAATGGCTGCCCGGCAAGGCGCTCGCCCTCTCGGCAGAATGCTTTCCGGAGGCGGTTCTAGCGCCGCTGCCGCACCTCTACCCTTTCATCGTCAACGATCCGGGCGAGGGCACGCAGGCAAAGAGGCGGGCTCAGGCGGTCATCATCGACCATTTGACGCCGCCGCTGACCCGCGCCGGCAGTTACGGTCTCCTTGCGGAGCTGGAGCGGCTGATCGACGAATATTACGAGGCCGCCCTTGGCGATAGGCGGCGTGTCGGGGTGCTTGCGACGGCGATCCTCGAACAGGCCCGCGCCGCCGGGCTCGATGGCGATTGCGGCATCGCCGTCGGCGAGGAACCTGCCGTTGCGTTGCGCAAACTCGACGGGTTTTTGTGCGAGCTTAAGGAATTGCAGATCCGCGACGGGCTCCACGTCTTCGGCCGGAGCCCCGAGGGCGAGAGGCTGCATTCCTTGCTGGTCGCCTTTGCCCGTGCGGCTCGCGGCAGGGGACCGGAAGACGCGTCGTTGCTGCGCGCCCTGGCCATCGACCTGGGCCTTGGTCAAGATCCGCTCGACGCAGATCCGGCCACGCCGTGGACCGGGGCGCGCCCTCCCGCGCTCGCCGGCTCGGACCCGTGGCGCAGCTGCGGCGATACGGTCGAGCGTCTGGAGAGGCTCGCCTTGCGGCTCGTCGCGGGCGAAGCAGCGCCCGACCCCTGTTGGGGGCAAACCCGGGCAGTCGTCGGTTGGATCGAGCGGCAATTGCGTCCCGCGGTTGCGAGAAAGCGGCCTCGGCGAATTAGCCGGTCTGCTGTCAGGACTCGACGGGCGGTTCGTTCGGCCCGGCCCCTCCGGGGCGCCGAGCCGCGGCCGGCCCGAAGTTTTGCCGACCGGCCGGAATTTCTATTCGGTCGACACGCGCGCCGTCCCGACCCAGGCTGCTTGGCAGCTCGGCTGGAAATCGGCGGCGCTGCTCGTCGAGCGCCACGCCCAGGAATACGGGGACTACCCGGCGCGCATCGCGCTGTCGGCGTGGGGCACCGCCAATATGAGGACTGGCGGCGACGACATCGCTCAGGGACTGGCTCTGATGGGTGTGCGCCCGGTGTGGGAGCGGTCGAGCGGCCGGGTGACCGGGTTCGAGATCCTGCCGGCCTCGGTGCTCGACAGGCCGCGCATAGATGTCACGCTGCGTGTATCGGGCTTCTTCCGCGATGCGTTTCCCGGGCTGATCGATTTGTTCGATTCGGCCGCGCGCGCCGTCGCGGCGCTGGATGAACCGCCGTCGGTCAACCCGCTCGCCGAGCGCGTCGCCGAGGACCGGCGCACGCTTGAAGGTCAGGGCGTTCCGTCGCAGGAAGCCGATCGTCGGGCCGGCTACCGGGTGTTCGGGTCAAGACCAGGCGCTTACGGGGCCGGGCTCCAGACCATGATCGACGAGCGGATCTGGGAGGACGAGAACGATCTCGCCGAGGCCTATCTCGGTTGGAGCGGCTACGCCTATGGGGCGGGCAGCGAGGGCCGGGCCGAGCGGGCGATGCTGGAGACGCGACTGGCTGCCGCCGATGCAGTATTGCACAACCAGGACAACCGCGAGCACGACCTGCTGGACAGCGACGACTACTACCAGTTCGAAGGCGGGCTCGCTCTCGTCGTCCGGCGCCTCTCCGGCCGCGCGCCCGCAGTCTGGCACAATGACCACTCGCGGCCCGAAATGCCGCGCATCCACAGCCTGCGTGAGGAATTGGGGCGCGTCGTTCGCGGCCGTGCGGCGAACCCGCGGTGGATCGCCGGCGTGATGCGCCACGGCTACAAGGGAGCCGCCGAAATCGCCGCTACCGTCGACTATCTCTTCGCTTTCGCCGCGACCTCGCGGGCGGTCGACGATGCGCATTTCGATGCGCTCTACGACGCGTACCTGGCCGATGATTCGGTGCGCGGCTTTATGGCCGAGCACAATCCCGCCGCTCTCGCCGAGACCAACAGCCGCTTTGTCGAGGCGATCGAGCGCGGCTTGTGGCGCCCACGCCGCAACAGCGCCCGCGAGGATCTGGCAAAATGGAGCAAGCCTTGAGCGAGCTTGTCGAAACCGAGGAGGAGGTCAACCGCCGGCACAACGAAAAGATGGCCAGGCGCAAGGCGGCACGCGAGCGAATGCTCGCGACCAAGACCGAGGAACGCGGGCTCTTGATCGTCCACACCGGCAAGGGCAAGGGGAAATCGACGGCCGCCTTCGGCATGGTGCTGCGCTGCCTGGGGCATGGCATGCGCGTCGGCATCGTCCAGTTCGTCAAGGGCGTCTGGTCGACCGGAGAACGCGTCGCCCTCGAACGGTTCGGCGATCTCGTGATCTGTCGGGCTATGGGCGAGGGCTTCACCTGGGACACGCAGGACCGCGCCCGCGACATCACCGCCGCGCGGAATGCCTGGGAGACCGCCAAGGCGATGCTGTCCGACCCCTCCTACGCTCTGGTATTGCTCGACGAGTTGAACATCGTCTTGCGCTACGATTACCTGCTGCTCGACGAGGTCGTGACGGTGCTGACGGGGAAGCGGCGCGACCTGCACGTCGTCGTCACAGGCCGTAATGCCCGGCCCGAACTGATCGAGGCAGCCGACCTCGTCACCGAGATGACGCTCGTCAAACATCCGTTCCGCACCGGCGTGAAGGCACAGCCCGGGATCGAGTTCTGATGGCGCACGCGCTGATGCTGCAGGGGACCGGTTCGGATGTCGGCAAGTCGCTGCTGCTGGCCGGACTGGCGCGCGCGTTCACCCGTCGAGGGCTGAAGGTGCGGCCGTTCAAGCCGCAGAACATGTCGAACAATGCAGCGGTGACCGCCGATGGTGGCGAGATCGGACGGGCCCAGGCATTGCAGGCGCGCGCCTGCGGCACGGCCCCGGTCACCGACATGAACCCCGTGCTGTTGAAGCCGCAATCGGAAAGCGGAGCGCAGATCATATTGCACGGCCGCGTCTGGCGCACTGCCGCCGCGAGCGAATACCGCCGGCTGGCGCCGGGCTTGTTGCCGGCCATTCTCGGCTCGTTCTCCCGTCTTACGGAAGCGGCGGATCTTGTCCTCGTCGAGGGAGCGGGAAGCCCGGCGGAGATCAATCTGCGCGCCGGTGACATCGCCAATATGGGCTTCGCCGAGGCGGCTGATCTCCCGGTCGTGCTGATCGGCGATATCGAGCGCGGCGGCGTCATCGCCCAGCTGGTCGGCACCTACGCGCTGCTGTCGGCGACCGAGCAGGCGCTGCTTGCCGGGTACATCGTCAACAAATTCCGCGGCGACGTCCGGCTGTTCGATGGCGGCATCGCTGCAATTACCGGCCGCACCGGGATGCACTGCTTTGGCGTCGTGCCATTCTTCCCGGCTGCGACGGTTCTTCCCGCAGAGGATTCTCTGGCACTAACACCGACCCTCACTCACGCAGCCCCCACCCGAACCCTCCCCCGCTTGCGGGGGAGGGGAGGGGAGGCGGGTGAGGGCAGGGGGACGGTTCGGATTGCGGTCCCATTGTTGCCGCGCATCGCCAATTTCGACGACTTGGACCCTTTACGAGCGGAGCCGGCTGTTGAACTGGTAATGGCCCGGCCGGGCCGGCCGCTGCCGTGCGACGCCTCGGTGGTGATCCTGCCCGGGTCGAAGGCAACTATTGCCGATCTGCAGTTCCTGCGGCGCGAAGGCTGGGACATCGATCTGCTCGCGCATCGCCGCCAGGGCGGACGAATCATCGGCCTCTGTGGCGGATACCAGATGCTGGGCCGCAGCATTGCCGATCCGCTCGGTTTGGAAGGACGGCAGCAAACGGTGCCCGGGCTCGGCTTTCTCGACATCGAGACCGTTCTGACCGACACCAAGCGCCTCGCCCAGCCTTCCGGTGTCGAGCTTGCGACCGGAATGCCGGTTCGGGGTTATGAAATGCATCTCGGAGAGACCTCCGGGCCGGGTCTCGAACGCCCGATGCTGCGCCTGGCAGAGCGGCCCGGACGGCTGCGTCAGCGCCGATGGGCTAGTGGCCGGATGCTATCTGCACGGGCTGTTTGCAAGCGACCCCTTCCGCCGGGCGTTTCTCGCGGCCGCCGGCGCCGAACCCGCCGAGATCGCCTACGAGCACCAGATCGAGACCACCCTCGAACTCGCTCGCCGATCATCTCGAAGACAGTCTTGATCTTTCGGCGCTCTTGGCCGCGGCTCGACCGCCCCGCTTCAGGCGAGCAGCGTAGCATGCGCCGCGAGCCAGGCCCCGAGCAAAAGCCCGCCTTGGATCAAACAGGCGAGACGATAGAGCTGGAGCCCCCGCCGGATGTCGGCGACCCCGGCCCGCGCGCTGCCGTCGCCGAGCCATGGATCGGCGACCACACCCTCGGGGTAGCGCCGCGGCCCGGCCAGCGCCAGACCGAGCGCGCCTGCCATCGCGCTCTCCGGCCAGCCGGCATTGGGCGAATGATGCTTGCGCCCGTCGCGCAGCATGATCGTGAGAGCGTGGCCCGGCCGACTGTTCGAGGCGAACACCGCCGCCGCGGCAAGAAGTACGCCGCTGATCGGCGCCGGCACGGTGTTGAGCACATCGTCGAGGCGCGCCGCCGCCCACCCAAAGGCGCGGTAATGCGGCGTTCGATGCCCGATCATGCTGTCGAGCGTATTGGCCATCTTGTATGCAAAGAGGCCGGGCAGGCCGAGCAGCAGGTACCAGAAGACCGGGGCAACGACGCCGTCGCTGAAATTTTCCGCCAGGCTCTCGATCGCGGCGCGCGCGACGCCGTGCACGTCGAGGCTCATCGGGTCGCGGCCGACGATATGCCGCACCGCCTCCCGGCCGCCAGCCAACCCGCCGCTGGCGAGCGCCGCCGCGACCGCGGCGACATGCTCGTAGAGGCTGCGCTGCGCGATCAGTACCCCGATCAGCACGGCTTCCACTACGCCGCCGATCAGGGTGCCGCGGCAGACCCCCTTGACCGCCGCCCCAACCAACGCGGCGCCGCCGACCAGCACGACGACGGTGACAATCCCGCGTTCGCTTCGCGAGGCCTCGCTGCGGTCTTCACGGTTGAGCTTGCGGTCAAAAAATGCGATCGCACGGCCGGCGAGAACAACGGGGTGCGGGACGTAGCGAAAAAGCCTCGGCGTGTCGCCGAACACGGCATCGACGACGAGGCCCGCTACGAGCAACAACAAACGGTCGGCGACGACCGGAATCATGTGGGCGCTGGAAGGAACGGCCAATGAGTGGGACAGCGGTGCTCCTGTGCGGACACGGGAGCCGCGATCCCGGAGCGATCGAGGAATTCGAGCTGGCGGCTGCAGCGTTGCGCCCGCGTTTGCCGCAGTTCGATTTCACCACGGGTTATCTCGAATTCGTCCGCCCGACGATCCGCGACGGCCTTGCGCTGCTGGCGGGGCGCGGCGCACAGCGGATCCTGGCAATCCCCGGCATGCTGTTTGCGGCTAGTCATGTCAAAAACGACCTGCCTTGGGAGATGAACAGTTTCGTCGCCGACAATCCTGGTATTGCGGTGCAGCTGGGCCGTGATCTCGGGATCGACCCGAAGCTGTTGCAGGCCGCGGCCGATCGTATCGCTGCAGCGGCCGGCAGCCGAATACCTCTCAGCGAGACCTTGCTTGTTGTGGTCGGGCGCGGCACCAACGACCCGGACGCCAACTCCAACATCTCCAAACTCGCCCGCATGCTGTGGGAAGGCCTCGGTCTGGGGTGGGCCGAAGTCGCCTTCAGCGGCGTCGCCCATCCCCGGGTCGACGTCGCGCTGATGCGGGCTGCCACACTCGGTTTCCGCCGGATCATAGTGTTCCCCTATTTCCTGTTTACCGGGGTCTTGGTCAAACGGATCTATGCGCAAACCGACACTGTCGCCGCTCTCTTTCCCGGGATCGAGTTTGTCAAGGCGCTATATCTGCGCGACCACGAGGGCGTGCTGGACGCGTTTCGGGACCGGGTCTTTGAGCTCGATCACGCCCAGCCGGCGATGAACTGCCAGCTGTGCAAGTACCGCACCCAGATCGTCGGCTACGAGCAAGACGCGGGCATGCTGCAGACTGGTCACCATCATCACGTGCGGGGTATCGGCACCGGCGGTCATCACCATCACCACAAATGATGTTCGATACGTTCGTGATGGTCGATTGGAGCGCGGCAACCGTTCCGCGCACCGGCCGCGACAGCATCTGGATCTGCTGGCATGCTAAAGATGGGGAAAGGCTGGAGAACCCGCCCACCCGCCACGCTGCAAAGTCCGTTCTCGCCGATTGGCTGGCGGCGGCGGTGGAGCGCAAGGAGCGGGTTCTCATCGGGTTCGACTTCCCGTTTGGTTATCCCTCGGGCTTCGCCGCTCGGCTTGGTCTTTCCGGGCCGCCTTGGCGCGCCGTCTGGGACGAAATCGCCGATCTCCTGCACGACTTCGAGGAGAACGGGAACAACCGCTTCCAGATCGCCGCCGAGTTCAACCGGCGAGTGTCCAACGGCTGTTTTCCTTTCTGGGGTCGCCCACCCGGCTTCGACACGCCCTTCCTCGGACCGAAGCACCATCGGGCACACGAAAACGGAGGGTTGGTCGAGCGGCGGCTCGTCGATCTGCATATCCCGAGCGCCCAGCCTTGCTGGAAATTGCTCGGCGCCGGTTCGGTCGGCGGCCAGGCGCTGACCGGTATACCGATCGTGCGCGCGTTGCGTGACGACCCGCGCTGGGTGGACCGTGCGCGTATCTGGCCATTCGAAACCGGTCTGCAGGCCCCCGAACAGGGGGCGGTCGTCATCGCCGAGGTGTATCCTTCTCTCTGGGCCGTGTCGCCGGCCGATGGCGAACCCAAGGATGCCGCCCAGGTCCGTTCCGTCGCGCGATTCTTCGCCGAGACCGACCGCGCCGGAGAACTCGCCGCACTCTTCGCCGGCGATCCGTCCCTGACCCCGGAGCAACGGCTCCGCGTCGAGACCGAGGAGGCCTGGACTCTCGGCGTAACCGCGGTGCGGCAGCGCCCAATTGCTGTACCGCCGGCCGCCTCTTACCCAGCCCCCACCCTAACCCTCCCCGGCTTGTTGGGGAGGGAAAAGAACGGCGTTCTCTCTCCCTTCCCGCGCAAGCGGGGGAGGGAAGGGTGGGGGCAAAGCGGAGAGAGGGAGGGACCCGCGCAGCGGGAGGATGAGGCGGGCTCTTCATCACAAATACAGCTACATCCGCGATCCGGCCGAGATCTCGCGGCGCTCATTCGCATTGATCCGCGAGGAAACGGATCTCGCGGGCTTTCCACGCGCGGATGGAGCCGCTCGCTTTGCGCCTAGCCCATGCTGCCGGAGACGGCACAATTCTCGGCGACCTCACCTGGTCCAGGGGCGCAGTTGCGGCGGGACGCAAGGCGCTCGCCGCAGGCGCCCCGGTCCTGGTTGATTCGGCAATGGTCGCCGCCGGTATCACGAGCGATCCGAACCGGATCGTCTGCACCCTGCGCGACCTCGAAACGGCAGAGCTGGCGGCGGCAAGGCGAACCACGCGGTCGGCCGCGGCGGTCGACCGATGGCTGCCGCACCTGAAGGACGCGGTGGTCGCGATCGGCAACGCGCCAACCGCACTTTTCCGGTTGCTCGAACTGCTGGCGCAGGGTGCCCCGAAGCCCGCGCTCGTTCTCGGCTTTCCGGTCGGATTTGTCGGTGCGGCCGAAGCGAAGGCGGCGCTCGCCGATTTCGGGCACGGGCTCGAGTTCATCACCCTGCGCGGCCGGCGTGGCGGCAGCGCGCTCGCCGCTGCGGCGGTCAACGCGCTCGCGGGCGCCCGGTGAGAGCTTGGCTCGCCGTCATCGGCATCGGCGAGGACGGGATCGCCGGCCTCGCGCCGGCGGCGCGGGCGCTGATCGAGACCGCCGAGGTGCTCGTCGGCGGCGCGCGCCATCTCGGCATGGTGCCGGAGCACGGCGCCGAGCGGATCCGTTGGGAACGTCCGCTCACGGCGACGATCGATGCGATCGAAGCCCGCCGCGGCGCGAGGGTGGCCGTTTTGGCCAGCGGCGACCCGATGTGGTACGGCATCGGCGTCACCCTGTGCCGCCGCTTCCCGCGGGAGGAGATGACGATCGTGCCGCAGCCGAGCGCCTTCAGCCTCGCGGCGTCTCGGCTCGGCTGGCCGCTCGGCGATTGCGCCGCGATTACCTTGCATGGACGATCCGCTCGACACAGTGCGGCTGCATCTCGCGCCCCATCGGCGCATTTTGATCCTGTCGGAGGATGGCGGCACGCCGCGAGCGGTCGCCGCGCTTCTCACCGAGCTGGGCTGGGGACCGAGCCGACTCACCGTGCTTGCGCATCTGGGCGGCAGCCGCGAAACGATCATCGCCGGCGAGGCGCATTCCTGGGCCGACAACCGCGTTCCCGACCTCAACACGATCGCCGTTTCCTGCATCCCTGGCTGCGGCGCCCGAGCACTGCCGCGCCTCGCCGGTCTTCCCGACACCGCTTTCGAGCACGACGGCCAGCTGACCAAGCGCGAGGTTCGCGCCGCAACCCTCGCGGCGCTCGCTCCGTTGCCCGGCGAAACGCTGTGGGATATCGGGGCAGGTTGCGGTTCGATCGCGATCGAATGGCTGCGTTTGGCCGAGGGCCGTTCCGCCATCGCGATCGAGCGGGGTCCGGCGCGCGCGGCAATGATCGCCCGCAACGCCGCCGCGCTCGGGGTGCCGGAATTGCGTATCGTGCTCGGCGCTGCACCCGAGGTGCTGAAGGACCTGCCCCCGCCGCATGCGATCTTCATCGGCGGCGGGAGCGGCGTCGCCGGTTTGCTGGCACGGGCGTGGGATAGCCTGCTGCGGGGTGGGCGCCTCGTCGCGAATGTCGTCACGACCGACGGCGAGGCGCGGCTTATCGATTGGCATGTCCGACACGGCGGTGCGCTGACCCGCATCGCGGTCAGCCGCGCCGAGCCGGTAGGGCTGCATCAACTATGGAGGCCGATGGCGACGGTGACCCAGCTCGCCGCCGTCAAGCCGGGCTGAGATGCGGATCTTCCGATTCGTGTCGACCCCCACCCTTCCGCTGACTCGGGCTCCTCCGTCCGGCGTGTTGACGGGGGAGGGCAGGGGCGGGGGCGGTCTGAGCGGTATCAGGCCTTACGCGCTCCTGTGTTTTTTGTGCCTGATCCTCTACGCGCCCGGGCTCGCCGCGATCCCGCCGCTCGACCGCGACGAAGCGCGTTTCGCGCAGGCGACGCGACAGATGCTGGAGACCGGTGACTTCGTTCGCATCCGCTTCCAGGACGAGGCGCGCAACAAAAAACCGATCGGGATTTATTGGCTGCAGGCGGCTGCCGTGGCGGCTTTCAGCTCGCCCGAAAGCACCGCGATATGGCCCTATCGCTTGCCTTCTGCATTGGCGGCAACCGCCGCGGTGCTGCTGGCCTTTGGCTTTGGCGCCCGGCTTTTCGACTCGCGCCCCGCTGGCTTTATCGCCGCCGTGCTGACGGCGAGCGCGTTGGGCGTAGTGGTCGAGGCGCACCTCGCCAAAACCGATGCGGCGCTTCTCGCCGCCGTTGTCGCGGGACAGGGCGCGCTGGGACTCGCATACATCGCGACCCGAACCGGCCGCCGGGTCGGCTGGCCGCTTCCGCTTCTATTTTGGGTGGCCGAAGCCGTCGCAGTGCTGCTGAAGGGGCCGCCCGGCCCGGTGCTGGCGCTGTTGACGGCGGGTTGCCTGTCGATCGCCGATCGCGACATCCATTGGGTCAAAGGATTGCGGCCGTTTGCCGGTGTGTTGATCATGGTGGCGATAGTGGCTCCGTGGCTGATCGCGGTGCAAAGCGCCACCGCGGGTCATTTCATCTCCGACTCGCTGACACACGACCTTTTGCCGAAGCTGATCGGCGCCCAGGAATTGCACGGCGGCCCGCCCGGCTATTACCTGGCCGTAGTGATCGCGAGCTTCTGGCCGGGCTCGCTTTTCATCGTACCGGGGCTGATCTGGGGCTGGCGGCAGCGCCGCGCCGTGGCCTGCCGCTTTCTGCTCGCCTGGCTGGGCCCCGCCTGGATCTTCTTCGAGCTCGTTCCGACCAAGCTGCCGCATTATGTCCTGCCACTTTACCCCGCGCTGGCGCTCCTCGCAGGCGGCGCCATGGCGGAGGGGTCTGCAATACATCTCTCTGGCCCTGCGCGGTTTGTCGACAGGGCCGGAGGAGTGCTTTGGGGAGCGTTTACGATCGTCCTCGGTGTTGCGCTGTTCTTATTGCCGCTGTGGTTCGGCGGCACGGTTTCGCCGACGGCCATGGTCGCCGTCCCAATGATGCTCGGCCTAGCGTGGGTGCTGTTCTTTCGCGATCCGCAGCCGATGCGCGCCGCCGCTCTGGTCGCCGCCATTTCCGCCGCCTTCGTGGTGCCGGCTGTGCTCACGGTCGCATCCGAGCTCGACTACGTTTGGCCCAGCCGATCGGCTGCGGCGGCGCTCGCCCGCCACCCGCCGGGTCCGGGGGAGGCCGTTTTGTCGGTCGGCTACAGCGAGCCGAGCCTTGTCTTTTTGCTCGGCACTGCAACGCGGCTGGTTACCGCGGAGCCAGGAGACGGCCAATTGGCTGGCGCCGGTCTGGCGCTGGTCGATGATCGCTCCGACGCGGAATTTCTGCGATCATTGGCCCGCCGCGGGCTGACCGCCCGAGCACTCGAACGCTTCGAGGGGCTCGACTATTCGGCGGGCCGCGCCAAGCTCGTTCTTACCCTCTACCGTTTGGAGCCGGGCTGAATGCCGGAGGAGTCCGGGCGGCTCTACGGGCTCGGTGTCGGGCCGGGCGACCCGGAGCTGCTGACCTTGAAGGCATTGCGGTTGCTGCGCGCGGTGCCGGTGGTCGCTTATCCGGCGCCTGAGAATGGCGAGAGCTTCGCCCGCTCGATCGTCGCCGCCTGGATCGGAGGGCACCAGCGCGAGATCGCGATCCGCTTTCCGATGCGCCCGGGACCACCGCCCGTCGAGATTTACGATGGTGCAGCCGCCGAACTCGCCGCCGAGCTCGAAGATGGTCGCGACGTAGCGCTGTTGTGCCAGGGCGACCCGCTTTTCTACGGAAGCTTCATCAATGTATTCACCCGCCTCGCGGGCCGGTATCGAATCGAGATCGTGCCGGGTGTCTCGTCCTTGACCGCCTGCGCTGCCGCCGCGGCAATCCCGCTGGTCTCGCGGGATGACGCGCTCGCGGTGATTCCAGCGACGCTCGACGAGGAGCAAATCGCAGCGCGGCTCGCCGCCAGCGATACCGCCGCGATAGTCAAGCTCGGCCGTCACGTCGCGAAAATGCGTCGGGTACTGGACCGGCTCGGCCTTCTCGATGTCGCGGTTTATGTCGAGCATGCGACTTTGCCGACCCAGCACGTCGCCCCCTTCGCTTGCATCAATCCAGTCACGGCTCCCTATTTCTCGATGGTACTGATAGCGACGTCACGGAGAGCCGATGGACGAAGTTGAATGCGTCGTGGTCGGAGCCGGCGTCATCGGTCTGGCGGTGGCTCGGGCGCTGGCGTTGGCGGACATCGAGGTGCTCGTGCTCGAGCAAGCCTATACGATCGGGTTCGAGACCTCGTCGCGTAACAGCGAAGTGATCCACGGCGGGCTCTATTACCCGGTCGGCAGCCTGAAGGCGCGCAGCTGCGTCGAAGGGCGCCATCGGCTCTACGGCTATTGCCGCGAGCACGGGGTCCCGCATGCCCGGCTGGGCAAATTGATCGTCGCCACCAGCGAGGCGGAGATAGCCGGTCTCGAAAGGATCGCCTCCACGGCCCGCGGCAATGGGGTCGGCGATCTGGAATGGCTGGATCCGAAAGAGGCCCGCCGGCTCGAGCCTGCTCTCAATTGCGTGGCGGCCCTGCTGTCGCCCTCGACCGGGATTATCGACAGCCATGCGCTGATGCTCGCATATCAGGGCGAGGCAGAGGCCGCCGGTGCCATCATCGTGCTGCGTACTCAAGTCCTCTCCGGCTGTGTACGTCCTGACGGCTTCGAGCTTGCCATCGGCGGCGATGAGCCGACCAGGATCCGCTGCCGGTCGCTGGTCAATGCCGCCGGGCTGCATGCGTCCGCTCTCGCACGAATGATCGAGGGGATCCCGCCGGAAAGGATCCCGCCGGCCTATTTCTGCCGCGGGGTGTATTTCACGCTGAGAGGGCCCGCGCCGTTTTGCCGGCTCATCTACCCCGTCCCGGTGGCCGGCGGGCTCGGGGTGCACATCACGCTGGATCTGGCAGGACAGGCGCGGTTCGGGCCCGATGTGGAATGGATCTCCTCGGTCGATTACACGGTAGAGCCGGCTCGCGGCGAGGTGTTCTATGCCGCAATCCGCACCTACTGGCCCGCTTTGCTGGATGGCGTGTTGCAGCCGGGCTATGCCGGCATCCGGCCGAAGATCAGCGGGCCGGGCGAGCCCGCCGCAGACTTCGTCGTGCAGGGTCCCGATACCCACGGTGTGCCGGGTCTGGTAAATCTATTCGGCATAGAATTGCCGGGGCTCACCGCGTCCCTGCCGCTGGCCGACGAAGTATTGCGAAAACTCCGCTTCGCCGAGATTTAATCGAAAAAGCACCCCTGCCGACAAAGGCGCCAAAGCATGAGCGGCCAGGTGAGGACCTCTGGCACGCTGTCACGGAAGACGTCCGCCTGATTGCGCCAATGGAAATCGTCGGGCGTCGCCTGACCCGGGATCAACGCAAACAGGACGGCGCCTACCGCGAGATAAATAAGGGCGAGATCGACGAAGGTCTCCAATGCTTATCACCTGTGCGAGAAGGCCGGTACCCTCCGGAACAGTGTCGACGACTTTCGGACGGGGTACACGGTAAATCACCCGGACGCGACAGAGTGTCGCGGAAGCAACCCAGGCCCGAAACCGGTGTTTACGGCGCTCGCGGCGGTACGGCTAAGCGGAGTTTGCCATGCTGATCGGTGTCCCGAAGGAGGTGAAGACCCACGAATACCGGGTCGGCCTGACCCCCGGCAGCGTTCGGGAGATCGTGCATCATGGCCACGAAGTGGTCGTCGAGACCGGCGCGGGAACGGGCATCGGTTTCGAGGACGCGTCCTACGTGGCCGTCGGGGCCCACATCTTGCCCAGCAAGACGGAGGTGTTCGCGGCGGCCGAGCTGATCGTCAAAGTCAAAGAGCCTCAGCCACAGGAGGCGGCCGCGCTGAGCGAAGGACAAGTATTGTTCACCTATCTCCACCTCGCGGCGGACAAGGCGCTGGCCCAGGCTCTTCTCAGGTCGGGTGTAACCGCGATCGCCTATGAGACCGTCACAGACGCGCGAGGCGGACTGCCGCTTCTCGCCCCGATGAGCGAGGTCGCGGGCCGGATGGCCGTGCAGGTCGGGGCACATTGCCTGGAGAAGGAGCAGGGCGGCATCGGCGTGCTTCTCGGCGGGGTCCCGGGCGTCCCCGCTGCGAAGGTGGTTATTCTCGGCGGCGGCGTATCGGGAACCAATGCCGCGCGGATGGCGATGGGCATGGAGGCCTATGTCACCGTGATCGACCGCTCGCTGCCGCGGCTCTACGAGCTCGACCTGCAATTCGGAGCGCAGCTCCACACGCTGTTCTCGACGATGGAGAATATCGAGCGCGAGGTGACCGCGGCCGATCTGGTTATAGGCGCAGTGCTGATCCCGGGCGCGGCGGCACCCAAACTCGTCAGCCGAGGTCTCGTCCGAGCGATGAAACCGGGCGCCGTGGTCGTCGACATTTCAATCGATCAGGGCGGCTGCTTCGAAACGAGCAGGCCGACGACCCATGCCGCGCCGACCTATGTCGAGGAAGGGGTCGTCCATTATTGCGTGACCAATATGCCGGGGGCGGTTGCCCGGACCTCGACCGTCGCGCTCAACAACGCAACCTTGCCGTATGTGCTGGCACTTGCCGATCACGGCTGGCAGCGCACTCTGCGCGACGACGAGCATCTGCGAAACGGCCTGAACATTTGCCGGGGTCGGGTCACCCACCCCGCAGTCGCCCGCGATCTGGATTTTCCGTTCACGCCTCCCGAGCAGATAATCACGGGGACATAAAGCCTGGAGTTTCGTCTATCTCGCTATGGATTGACCTTCAAGCCATCCCTATCTGAAGCCAAACAGGCTGGAGAGGGGGGATGGCGCTCCTTCCGATCACTGCACCGGCGCATCTGGAAATTCGACCCGACGCCTTCGCAGGTTCCGAACTGATGCGCGCTCGGCAAATCGATGCGGCCGCGATTGCCGCCGTCACCGAGCTCTACCGTGAGATCCTGCCACCCGGCGGCGCCATTCTGGACCTCATGTCGGGTTGGGTCAGCCATTTCCCGCCGGAAATCCCCTATTCGCGGGTCGTCGGAGTCGGCCTCAATTCCAGGGAGCTCGCGGAAAACCCGTTTCTCGACGAATGGCACGTGCAGGATCTGAACTGCGATCCGCGCCTGCCTTTCGCCACCGCCGAGTTCGACGGTGCAGCAATTTGCGTCGCGATCCAGCACTTGACCCGGCCCTGCGAGGTCATCTGCGAAGCCGGGCGAGTTTTGAAACCGGGCGCGCCGTTGATCGTAACATTCTCGAACCGTTGCGTGCCGACGCCCGCGATCGGGTGCTGGTGTCTGCTCGACGATACCGGGCATCTCTGCCTGATTGCCCAACATTTCGTGCAAGCCGGGAATTGGTGCGATATCCGCTGCCTCGACCGGACGCCGCCCGGCGGCGGCGATCCGCTATACGCGGTGATCGGACGCAGCCTCGGTTCCGCGCCGGCGATGGCCGATGATTAGCTCTCGTAAGCGACCATCGACGTAAGCGGCACGTCGATGCGGCTACGCCCTTTCAAAAAAGACAGCTCGATGATGCACGCCGCCGCAGTGACCTCGCCGCCGCGCTGACGTACCAGGTTGATGGCAGCCTGCATCGTTCCTCCGGTTGCCAGCAGATCGTCGAGCACAACGACCCGCTGGCCCGGCGTGATCGCGTCCTCCTGGATCTCGATCGTGTCCGTGCCATATTCGAGATCATAGGTGAAGCGGGCGGTCTGGCCGGGCAGTTTGCCCTGTTTGCGAACCATCGCAAACCCGCGGCTCAGCTGATATGCTAAAGGAGCAGCGACGAGAAAGCCTCGGGATTCGATGCCGACCAGCAGGTCTGGCTCGTAGGGTCGGAGCGCTTCGGCCAGGCGACGGACGGTTGTCTGCCAAGCCTCGGGATGGGCGAGCAAGGTGGAGATGTCGTAGAAGAGGATACCCGGCTTCGGAAAATCAGGTATCGAGCGAATATGCTGCTTGAGGTCCATGCGTGTCGTCCTCACAATCCGGTGGCGAGGATCCGGTGGCGGCGATCGAACGGAGGTCGTTGCGGCATAGCGGCTTTTCTTGTAGTTGGAAAGGCCTCGCTGGGCGGCGGATAAGCGCACTCTGAACCGTTGAACCTCATGGCGTCCGTCGCCGCTACACTCGTTGAATCCGATGAGCCTGGAGCGCTGGTCCTCGCAGCGGCCGGTGAATGGCTGGTGGCGACCGCCGCCGAACTCGACCGTCGGTTGCGGGCTGTCCAGGTGCCCGGTGGCAAGCGGGTTACCATCGATTTGGCGGGAATCGATCGGCTCGATACCACCGGCGCCTGGCTATTGCTGCGAACCGAACGCGATCTGACCCAGCGCGGCAATGCCGTCGAGATGCGGAACTTGCAACCGAGCTTCGAGCCGCTGATCGATCAGGTGCGCGCGGCCGGACTTATTGCGCCGGCCCGCCATCCGCGGCCCGCATACCATACTATGGCCGGTTTCATCGCCCGGATCGGAGAGGTGACGCTCGCGCTGGGCGGTCGCGCGTACAGCATCCTCGGCTTCTTCGGCGTCGTCAGCACAACCGCGCTTCGGCTAGCCCGCCACCCGCGCCGGCTCAGCATGACCGCGATTGTCGCCCAAATGGAGCAGACCGGAGTCAATGCGCTGCCGATTGTCGGTCTGCTCACATTCCTGATCGGGGTCGTCATCGCCTATCAGGGTGCCGATTATTTACGCGTGTACGGGCTCGAAGGCTATACGGTCCAACTGACCGCGGCGAGCATCCTGCGTGAGTTGGGGGTGCTGCTGACCGCGATCATTCTCGCGGGCCGTTCGGGGAGCGCCTTTACCGCCCAGATCGGGACGATGCGGGTCAACGAAGAGATCGACGCAATGCGCACGATCGGTCTCGACCCGGTCGAAGTTCTGGTCCTCCCGCGTCTCTACGCGCTCATGCTGACCTTGCCGATGCTCACCCTCTGCGCCAACTTTATGGGGATTTTTGGCGGCGGCCTGATGGCGTGGGCTGTGCTGGGCATCGGTATTCCGGAATTCCTCAACCACTTGTCCACGATCGCCTCGTGGTCCTATTGGATCGGAATGATCAAGTCGCCGTTCTTTGCCATAATCATTGCCTTGATCGGCTGCTACGAAGGGTTTCAGGTAGCGCGCAGCGCCGAGAGTGTAGGCCGCCTGACGACGTTGTCTGTCGTCGAAGCGATTTTTCTCGTGATCGTCACTGACGCGGGATTCTCGATCTTTTTTTCCGCATTGCACATCTGAGCATGCCTGGTCAGCCGGGCGAGCCGATCATCCGCGTGCGTGGCCTCGTCAACCGATTTGGCGCCGAAACCATTCACGACGGTCTCGACCTCGACGTCTTCCGCGGCGAAGTTCTTGGCGTCGTCGGCGGGTCAGGGTCCGGGAAATCCGTCCTGTTGCGCACCATCATCGGGCTCAACCGCCCGGTTGAGGGCGACGTGGAGGTTTTCGGAAGCAATTTTCGGAAGATGAGTGATAACGATCAGCGGGAAATCGAACAACACTGGGGGGTGCTATTTCAGGATGGTGCGCTCTTCAGTTCGTTGACGGTCGCGCAGAACATCGAGGTGCCGTTGAAGGAATACTACGACATGCCGCTGCGGTTGATGGATGAGATCGCGGCGTTCAAGGTGGGCATCGTCGGGCTTCCCGACGGGACCGGAGAGAAGTACCCCTCGCAGCTGTCGGGCGGAATGCGCAAGCGCGCCGGCCTTGCCCGCGCCCTCGCGCTCGATCCCGAAATCGTCTTTCTCGACGAGCCCACCGCCGGGCTCGACCCGATAGCGGCCGGCGAATTCGACGTCCTGATCCGAGATTTGAGGAGTAGCCTGGGCCTCACGGTATTCATGGTCACTCACGATCTCGACAGTTTGTTTGCGATCTGCGATCGCGTCGCCGTGCTGGTCGACAAGAAGCTTCGCATCGGGACCCTGGAGCAACTGCTGCAAGACAATCATCCTTGGATCCACTCCTATTTTCACGGCCCGCGTGGGCGAGCGGCGCTGCTCTCCGAAACCAGGCACACGGGAAAGGAAGGAATGCGGGCCACAGCCCCGGTATGAGCTGTTCCTGCATTAGGAGAAATAGATGGAGACACGAGCCCACTTTGTCGCGGTCGGGGCGTTTGTTCTTGCAGTAATTTTGCTTGCCTTTGTAACGGTTTTGTGGCTCGGACGCTCCGAGTTTTCGGAGCAAGCGAAGCGTTACTATATATTTTTTAGGGGGTCGGTGGCCGGGCTCAACAAGGGCTCACAGGTGCAATATAACGGCATTCCCGTCGGCCGGGTCATCGATATCCGAGTCGATCCGGACGATGTGGAAAAGATCCAAGTGACGGTCGAGATCGATACCAACATTGTCGACATCAAGACCGACGCACGGGCATTCCTTGAGGCCAACCTCCTCAACGGCGTCGCCTCGATCCAAATCCGCGGTGGAACAAACGAGGCCAAGGAACTCGAGCCGGAGCCGAATCATCGCTATCCCGTAATCGCGGCGGGACAATCGGAACTCGAACAATTGAGGGCCAACCTCCCCGAATTGCTGGGGGATCTGAAAGAGGTTGCCCATAACCTAAATGCGGTGCTCGACGAGCAAAATCGCAAGGCGATTGCCGATAGCCTCCAGAATGTCCGAACGGTGACCGAAAACTTTGTCGCGCCCAGCAAGGAGGTGAGCGAGGTGGTCGAGAACGCCAACGCGGCGGTACTCGCGCTGAAATCGTTTTTCGGGAATGTCGATCAGAGCTATATCGGCAAAGGCGGATTGAAAGATCAGCTTTCGCAAGCGCTCAACGATGCCGACAAGCTGGCGAAGAACCTGGGCGACACCAACCGGCAGCTGCAGCAGGTGCTGCAGGAGAACCGCCCGGGTCTGCATGAATTCACGCAATCGACCTTGACCCAGGTCAGCAACCTGGTGAGCGACATGCAGCATTTCATCGCCGGGCTGTCCCGGTTCGTTGCATCAGTCGAGCGGGATCCGGCGCGCCTGCTGTTCGGCGAGCGGCGGGAGGGATACAAGCCGCAATGACACGGCCGACGGCTCGCCTGTCGCGCCGATTCGTTCCGAGCTTTCTGATACTCACCCTGGCCGGCTGCTCGGGCTTGTTTGGGGGTGGCGAGGCTCCACACCTCTATCGCCTTACCCCGAAAAGCACCTATCCGCCGAATTTGCCGCACCGCTCCGTGCAGCTCCTCATCAACGAGCCTCTCGCCCCGGCAGGGCTCGACAAATCGCGCATCGCCTTGAGCCGGTCTCCGGTCTCGATCGACTATTTCGCCGATTCGGAGTGGACGGATCGCACTCCCCTCCTGGTGCAGACGGCGCTCCTTCAATCCTTCGAGAACAGCAGGGCGATCACCGCGATCGACCGGGAATTGGTCGGCCTGCGAGCGGACTTCATCCTCGAAACTGAAATTCGTCACTTCGAGGCCGTCTACGATTCGGCCAATGGGCCGCCCGAAATCTGGGTGGCGATTATCGTCAGGCTCGTCAACCCCAGCAGCCGCGAGGTCGTCGCGCAAACCTCGTTCGAGCGGCGCGAGCGCGCTTCGGCCAACGACGTTCCGAGCATCGTATTTGCATTCGATGAGGCGCTCGGCGGGGTGATGAAGGAAATCGTCGTTTGGACGGCGACCAATCCCGCTTTGTCGGTAAAGCGCGGTTAGCTATCGTGGACGCGTTTTGTTCGCGTGAGGTGGCCGGTTGGTGAATTCGGACCGCGACGAGGGCTTGCGCGTGAGCCAAGCCGAAATCGAGCAGATGATCGCCGCCGCGGCCGTTGTCCGGGAGTGCCGGCGCGACCTTGCCGCCCGCAACACCGATGTCGTCGGCGAGGTGATCGGGAATTCGGCGATTTGCGCTTGGCGGCATTATCCCGAGGGGGAGGTGTTTGATGCGACAAGCCATGCGCAATATTTTTTTCATGCGCATGCTCCGGACAGCCGGCCACCCTCGGAGCGCGGCCACTTCCACACCTTTCTGCGAGCCGAGGGCATGCCGAGCGGCGTGGCGCCGCTGCTGCTTCCCGAGCTGGCCGTCGCCGATGTCGCAGCGCCGCCGCCCCAAGCTGCGCCGCTCAAGCGCGGGGAGCGAGACGAAGTGAGCCATCTGATCGCGATCGCCGTCGATATTCGCGGCGAGCCGATTCGCTTGTTTACCACCAATCGATGGGTCACCGGCGAGACGTGGTACCGAGCCGAGGATGTGACCCGAATGCTGGATCGTTTCATGATCGGTGAGGGGGAGCCTTCCGCGGTGCTCAACCGCTGGATCGGCGCGATGATCCATCTCTTCCGTCCGCAGATTGCGGCGCTGTTGCAGGCCCGCGACGAGACTGTCATGGCGTGGCGGCGCCGCCGCCGCACGCATGTGTTCGAGGATCCTCAACTCGAGATTACCTCCAGCCTGGATATCCAACTCGACACTCAGCTCGCTCTCGTCGATAGAGCTCGCGACAGAGCGGACGGCGACACTTTTCGGCGCGTGCCTGCGCTGCCGATGGCGGAAGGCTGGGAGGAGGGCCACGCCGGCTGAGCACCGTCGGCGGCCGGCGCCTTATGGGGACCCAGGATTATCGGGACCCAAAAATCATCGGGACGGGGGCTGCGCGAGGGGCGCTCGTGGGGGAAGGCCGTTGGCGTTCAAGCATTCTTTCAGCTTGGCGTCGCGCTTGGCGTTCGAGTCGGCGCTGAAATCGGGATACGCGGTCTGCGCCTGCTTCGCGCAGCTGTCCGCTGTCTTCCAGCCTCTCAACGCCTGTTGACCCTGTTGGGTCGCCCCCACGCTGAGCGGCCACAGGAGAGACACAGCGACAAGCGGGAAAGCAAATCGGTTCATCGGCACCTCCTGCTTCGATCATACAGGTTCTCGCCCACGCGCTGTTGCGCTTCGGAAAAAACTGAGGCTCCATAGGGCGAATCCCAATCGGAGGAGCTGGAATGCTGAAGATCTGGGGGCGGACCACGTCGTCCAATGTGCAGAAAGTGCTGTGGTGTTGCGCCGAACTCGGGCTCGAATATGAACGCGTCGATTTGGGCGGGCCTTTTGGCGGAAATCAAGATCCGGAATATCTCGCGCTGAATCCCAACGGCCTCGTGCCGACCGTCAAGGACGGTGATCAGGTCATGTGGGAATCGAACACGATCTGCCGTTATCTCTGCTCGACGCACGGCGGCGAGCGGCTCTACCCGAAAGACCCGGCAGCGCGAACCCATGTCGAACGATGGATGGATTGGCAACTCTCCAGCGCCGGCCCGCCAATGGGAGCGTTGCTGTTCGGCCTCATCCGCACAAGGCCGGAGCAGCGCGATCATGCCGCGGTGGAGGCGGCGCGGCGCAAGGCGCTGGCCGCCTGGACGATTGCCGATGATGCGCTCGATGGGGATCCCTACCTTGCCGGACAGGAGCTGAGCCTCGCCGAGATCACGCTGGGAACCTTGGTCTATCGCTGGCACGCTTTCCCGATCGAGCGGCCGCCGTTGAAGAACCTCAAGACCTGGTTCGAGCGGCTGCGTGAGCGCCCCGCTTTCAAAAAGCATATCGAAATCCCGATCACGTAGTGGTGAGCGAATACTGGCGAGCTTGCCTTCGCGCTATGCCAGGTTAGTGTGCATCGGAGTCATCCAAGACGGGGAGGGAGGCATGTTTTTACTAACGAAAGCGCGGGTGTTGGGCGCGGCGGCAATTGTCGTGGCCGGGACGGCGGGCTTCGCGCTTGCACAGGACAAGGAAGCTGTCCTCAAGGAACGCCAAGCGACAATGAAGGAGCAGGGCAAGGACGCCGGTGCGGTCAAGGCTTATCTCGACGGCAAGGGGGATCTGGCGCAAGCCAAGACCGGTGCCGACAACCTGACCCAGACGACGAAGAAAATCCCGCAGCTATTCCCCCCGGGAACCGGCGGGCCGAGCCCGGATGGCGACTATGTCGCGAAGCCTGAGATCTGGACCGACTGGAACAAATTTCTCGACGCCCAAAAAGCGGCTGCAGCGAAGGCCGACGCGCTTCTCGTGGCGGTGAATGGGGGCGACAAGAGTGCGATCGAAGCCGCGTTCAACGACCTCGGCAAGAATGGCTGCGGTGGGTGTCACACCACGTTCCGCGAAAAGATCACGAAATAGCAGACTGCCACCTCTCCCCGGCATCGTTTAGCGTGACGGCCGGTCCGGCCGGTATTCGCTGGAGAAATTTCCAAGCAGCGGCGTTTGCGTTACTGCCGGTTCTGAGCGTCCCGGCAGCGGCGGACGCGGTGTCGCAAGGGGCCTACCTCGCGAACGCCGCCGGTTGCGAAGGCTGTCACACTGATCGTGAGCATGGCGGGCAGCCCTATGCCGGCGGGCGGGCGCTCGCTACGCCGTTCGGGACCTTCTACAGTCCGAACATCACCCCGGATCCGGAGACCGGTATCGGCCGCTGGAGCGACGAGCAATTTTTGCGGGCGTTGCGCGACGGCGTGCGCCCCGACGGCGCCAATTATTTCCCAGTATTCCCGTACCCCAGCTTTACGAACATCACCGATGCGGATGCGCGAGCGATCAAAGCCTACCTCTTTTCGCTGCCGGCGGTGCGGCAGGCCGACCGAGCACACGACGTTTCGTTTCCATTCTCGTGGCGGTTTCTGCAAAACATGTGGAAACTGTTGTTTTTCAGTCCGGGCCCATTCCGGCCGGCACCGGACCGCTCCGAAGCGTACAATCGCGGCGCCTACCTCGTTACCGCGCTCGCCCACTGCGGCGAATGTCACACACCGCGCAATTGGTTCGGCGCAACCGAGCCGGACCGCTTTCTCGCCGGGAACCCGCACGGGCCGGACGGCAAAAAGGTCCCGAACATTACTCCCGATCCGCAGACCGGCATCGGGGACTGGACCGAAGAGGACATTGCGACATTGCTAAAAACAGGCCAGACCCCGGAGTTCGACTTCGTCGGCGGCGCGATGGGCGAAATCGTGCGTAACACCTCTCGGCTCGACGATGCGGACCGGCGAGCGATCGCGGTTTATTTGAAATCCGTCCCGCCCATTCCTTCGCAAAAACAGGGTCGATGAACGCGGCTTTCGACACTGGACGCGACGGCCGGAGTTCTTATGATGTCGGGCCGCGCCAGATCAGGATCCTGCGGGCAGTCTTCAGGCGTTAATTGATCGAGCAAGTAGGCGACTGACGATAGGGAGTGCGTCTTGGCGCGAGGGCGACCGGACAAAAGCTTGGCCCGTTTCGAGCGGGTCGCGTTGGTGCTGTCGGGCGGGGGAGCACTCGGCGCCTATCAGGCTGGCGCCTATTCGGCACTCGAGAAATGCGGTGTGCGGCCAAACTGGATCGCGGGCACCGCCATTGGCGCCATCAACGCCGCGATCATCGCCGGGAATTTGCCGCATGAGCGCGTGATAAGGCTGCGCCAGTTTTGGCGGGAGCTGAGCAAGTGCACCGCCACGCGGCGTCCCCGCGGCCCGGCCCGGTGGGCCAAATCGGCTCTCACGAACTTTCTGTCGGGAGGCCCGCGCCCGACGGCGATGCAGGTTGGCAGCGACGAGCCTGCCGTTTCCGCTGCCCAATTGCGAGCGCTGATCGCCGAGACGGTCGACTTCGAGCGGATCAATTCGGGAACCATCCGGGTCGTTTTGGGTGCCTTGAACCTCACGACCGGAGCCGAGACATTCTTCGACAACGACCGGCACGTGCTCACCGCCGATCACGTAATGGCGGGGACCCCGCTGCCGGGATTGCCGCCTACCGCGATTGACGAGCAGCTCTTCCGCGGCAGCGCAATCGCGGTTTCCGCGCTGGACGATGCACGTCCCGCCGATACTTTGTGTTTCGCGATCGACGGCTATGATCCGGTCCCCGGAGCGCACGGCGGCATCAGCCGGACCGCGCGCGAGATCACTGCGATGCGGCGCACTCACGACTTGCGCCGTAGAATTGCGCTGCTCGGTGAGCGGCTTCCCGCGACGCAGCGTAGCGATGTCGACATCAGGCGATGCCTGTCAGAGGCGAGCAACGCGACGATGACTATCCTGCATCTGGTTCACGAGGTCAGCGCCACCGAGTTCGCCGTTAAAATGGCCGATTTCTCGTCGGCCGCGGTTACGCGGCGGTGGCGGGCCGGAGAAAGCGACATCGGGACCAGCCTTGCGCATCCTCGCTGGCTGGCGCCGCCGCCGCGCCTGTCCGGCATTGTCGTGCACGAAGTCCGCGGCGGCTTGGCCGCCCCGCCGCGCTGATCTCCGACTGGAGATTCGAAGTTTGCCGTGAATGGCGCGTCTTCGCCGCCATCGACGCCGATAATTTAAGCAAGTGTATCGATCTGCCCTATAGAGCGGCAGCGTTAACCGAGTTTTGAAACACTGCCCGCGATAGTTGCAATGCTCTGCGAGGAAATCTCTCGCGCTCTTGCCTAAATGCTTGGCAATACAAATATACCCTTGAAATCACAAAAGTTTTGCGATGGGATGATTTCGCCTTTGGATGGATCGGAATGGGAACCGTTTCGACAGTTTGGAGGTTCCCGAGCACGGTGCGGGTAGATTCGAGGATATATGCTCTACGACACTTACCAGGTACACAGCGACGTACTCGCCCCGATTCGCCTGATGGCCGAGTTTTTCCGCGGCGTGCTGACCCAGCCATGGCCGCTGATCGAGAATGCTCCGCTGGTGAGGAGCGCCGCGGCGGCGATGGAGCTGCTCTCCAATGCCGGGATGTCGCACGATCGGCCGGAATTTGGCATTCGCAAGGTGACTGTCGACGGCGAGGAGGTTGGCGTCACCGAAGAGATCGTCGCCTCGCATCCGTTCTGCCAGCTCCTGCATTTTCGCAAGGAAATGACTCGTGACGAGCCGACGGTTCTCGTCGTGGCGCCGCTTTCGGGTCATTTTGCGACCTTGCTGCGCGGCACCGTCGCGACGCTCTTGCCTGACCACAATGTCTACATCACCGACTGGGTCAATGCGCGAAACGTCCCGCTGCTTTATGGCCGGTTCGATCTCGACGACTTTGTCGGTGTGGTGAGCCGGTTCGTCCGTCTGCTGGGACCGAAAATCCATGTCATGGCGGTCTGCCAACCTTCGGTGCCGGTGCTGGCTGCGGTCTCGCTGCTGGCGGCCGCCGGCGATCCCTGCCAGCCGGCGTCGATGATCCTGATGGGCGGTCCGATCGATCCGCGGGCGAACCCGACCGAGGTCAACCGTTTCGCGAGGGCGCATTCGCTGGACTGGTTCGACCGCACCGTCATAACCACGGTGCCGGCGCGGTATGCCGGCGCCTTTCGCCGGGTCTATCCCGGCTTTCTGCAGCTCGCCGGTTTTCTCAGCATGAATTTCGACCGGCACGTCTCGGCGCACTGGTCGATGTTCCACAATCTCGTCAAGGGCGACGGCGACAGCGCGGCGGCAACTCGCGCTTTTTACAAAGAGTACAGCTCGGTTATGGATCTGCCGGCGGATTTCTACTTGCAGACCATCAAACGCGTCTTTCACGACCACGATCTGCCGCTCGGGCATTTTCGGGTGCACGGCGACCCGGTCGAGCCGCAGGCGATCGAGCAGACCGCCTTGATGACCGTCGAGGGCGAGAACGACGACATTTGCGCGGTCGGGCAGACCGTCGCCGCGCACGATCTCTGCACCGGCATCCCGCACGCGAAAAAGACGCACCACCTCCAGCTGAAAGTCGGCCATTTCGGCGTCTTCCACGGCCGCCGCTGGCAGACCGAGATCTACCCCAAGGTCAAGGCCTTCATCCGCGCGCAGGGTTAAGGGCTGCGCGTCTCAGGCTGGCGGCCATGACCAGCAACGCCAATCCGCGGCGTCATCCCGAAATGACAGCCCGACCGCTTACCTGCGCGTCGTTGAGACCACGACGCTACGCGCTCCAGGGAACCGCCGCAGGTGAGGCTCGAGCTCTGAACCCGGTCAGGGCGATCAAGGCAACCGGCAGGGCTTGCAGTGCCCGTTACGCTGATTGACTGAGGCCGAATCGGATCGTTGCATGCCGATGCCGCCGACCCGCCACATTGTGGAGGCGGCCAGCGTGCCGGTTCGACCGCTTATCGGTTGTCCGCGGCTCTGGCGAACGAAAGCCAGATAGGTCAAGGCCCTCAAGGCCGCTCCGCTAGCGTTTGTCCTCCGTGGAATGAGGGAGGGTTTATCTGTCCTACATTCATGTTTGGACCCGTGTAGAAACCGCCACCCGGATCGGGTCCCAGATCGGCATTCCCAGGAGCCGATGAGCAGCCAGTGAACAGCAACAGTAAACAGACAACAACAAGTTTAAAGCTGGTCATTAGAGTCCCTCCGCCAGTCGTCCCATCGCATTTGGAGGGGCGGCTCGGAGGACCGAGTAAATTCGCATAAAATACTCTTAAAACTGCTAAAACACAGGCCGTGATGTTCACTTTGCCGGCGGCCGAGGCCGAGAATCGCTTCAGGGGATCGGCGGCAGATCAAAGCCGCGGCGCAGCACATAGCCTAGCCCGAGCGCCCCTTCGATTGGCACGCGGCTCGCCTGCAACGCGGCGATGTCGCGATAGGTCGTGCGGACCCGTCACTTCCAGCTTCTCGGCGATCGCCGCTGCCGTAAGCGGATGCCGGGCCGCGCGTAACGTCTGAACGATATCGAACAGGCGGTCGGCGCGGCGCATTTATCGGCTCCTGACAGAACGCTGTCAGTATCACCCTGTTAACCTCCTCTAGTAACATTTGGCTAGCAACGCTTGGAAGGAGGGACGGATGGCTTCGACCCATGTCGATATAGAGCAGGCCGAGTGGACGCCCGGCACCCCGTTCTACGGGCCGGCGGCGCGCTACGACGGCGAAGACATCGTGCAGCTCAAGGTGCTCAGCGACCGTCGGGCGGAGGGAGGCGGTATCGCGTGGCTCGCCAAATTTTCGCCGCCGCCCGGGAAGCTGATCAAGATCGTCGCAACCGCGCTTTCCGACGAGCACGTCTTCAATCTCGAAGGCGGCCGCGCGACAAAATCGGGCGCACCGGCGCGCGCCTCGGGCGGTTACACGCTAAACCCGACAGGCCAGCCGCACAGCGCCATGATCGCGGCCGAAACGGTCAGCCTCATCGTCTATTCCGGCGAGCCGGACCGGATCGTGTCGATGGAAGTCATCGATGTCAGCGACTGAGACGGGGATCCGGAGCCGGCCGGCAACCCAGGATGATTTGACCATCCTTTGGGATTTCCTGGCGATCGCGGCGTATGAGCCCGATGTCCATGCGGCGAAAGCGGTGCCGTTCGTCGCCTTTCATCTCGCTGGATGGCAGCGGTCCGAGGATTTCGGATTCATTGCCGAACGAGACGGCACAGCGATAGGTGCAGCGTGGGCGCGGCAATTCGCACGCGATGAGCAGCCGGCGTTCTTCGTCGACGGGCGTACCCCCGAGATCACCGTTGGTGTAAAGCCGCACATTCGCGGCCGAGGGGTCGGAAGAATGCTGCTGCATGCCTTGATTGGCGAGGCGGCGCGGCGGGGCATCGGCCTGTGCCTGAATGTCCGGCACGACAATCCGGCGCGACGGCTCTATGAGCGCGTCGGGTTCCGCCTCGTGCCGGGGTCCGGCGTTCCGAACAGGGTCGGCGGCACGTCATTCGGGATGCTGTGGGCCGCGCCTCGGTCGGCGGACGCCGCCCCTCATCACTTAGCTATTAGTCGTCGTTCCCGCGAAAGCGGGAATCCAGTGAGCGACAAGGCCGCAGCCGTTCCCCCCTGTTCAAGCCAGGGGCAGGCTCCGGGCCCCCGCTTTCGCGGGGGCGACGATAACCCATTGTGAAGACCGACTTCATTTTGAGCCAGGCTGTGAAGTCGAAGCGGCTGATGCGGCCCGCTCGCGCCAGGCGCCTCGTCTCCCCCGTCTCGTACGGCTCAACGGCGCGCTCAGGCGCCGGGGCACGCGGGATGAGAAAGCGGTTGAGAGGAAGACCGATCAGCAGATTAAGCGCCGCCCAAGTTAGGCAGGTGCCGCGCCAGCCCCAGTTCGCGACGAGAAAAGCCGAGAGCGGCCAACCGATCGTGCTCGCGAACCCGGCAATGAGGGTGATTCCCGTGATTGGCCCGCGTGCCGCCCGCCCGTAGAGGCCGGCGAGCGCGGCGAAGGCGGAATCGTAGAGGCCCAACGCCATGCCCGCACCCAGCGCCGCCCAAGCCACCGCAAGGCCGATGCCACCTTGCGCTACAGCCGAGCAAAACTAGCCCGGCCGCGAGCACAACATTGGAGAGAACCAGCACGCCGCGGCCTCCGCGGTTATCGATAGCTCGACCGACAGCCGGCCCAAGCAGCGCCGACAGCAGCAGCGATCCCGAGAAGACCCCGAACACCATAGTTCGCGAGAAGCCGAGCTCTTCGGCGATCGGTTCGGCAAGGATGGCCGGCAGGTCGTAGCTTGATCCCCAAGCGAGGGTTTGCGTCGTCCCGACAGCGGCAACGACGACGATGCGTTTCACCACTCACGGTTCCGCGACGCGCGATTAGAATGCGCTGTCCGATCGCTCATTGAGGCAATGTCCCTCACGATTGGCAGACGTTAACGCGGCCCGCCGGGTTCAGACATTCTAGGTGAGTCTCACGTGTTGAAAGCACGATCCCGGTGCTCATACCATGCCCGCGTGCGCAGCACGATCCGCACCACCGAGAGCATCACCGGTACTTCGACAAGGACGCCGACGACCGTCGCGAGGGCCGCGCCGGACTGAAAGCCGAACAGCGCGATCGCCGCCGCAACCGCGAGCTCGAAGAAATTCGACGCGCCGATCAAGGCCGACGGGCAGGCGACATTGTGCGGGACGCCCAGGGCCCGGTTGAGCCCGTAGGCAATGCCGGCGTTGAGATACACCTGAATCACGATCGGGACGGCGAGCAGCACGATAATGAGCGGCTGACTTACGATCTGCTCGCCCTGAAACCCGAACAGCAGCACGAGTGTCGCCAACAGCGCGATGAGCGAGATCGGCTGGAGCTTCCGAAGGGTTTGCACGAGCGCGGCCTCGCCGCCTCGCGCCAGCAAGGATCGCCGCCAGAGCTGTGCCGCGATCACCGGCACGACAATGTAGAGCGCGACGGAAAGGAACAGCGTCGTCCAAGGCACCGCGATCGAGGACAGGCCAAGCAACAGCCCGACGATCGGCGCAAAGGCAAACACCATGATGGTGTCGTTGAGCGCGACCTGGGTGAGCGTGAAATTCGGCTCGCCATCCGTCAGGTTGGACCACACGAACACCATTGCCGTACAGGGAGCTGCGGCCAGGATTATGAGACCGGCGATATAGCTGTCGATCTGGCCGGCCGGCAGCCACGGGCGGAAGAGCCCGCCAATAAAGAGCCAGCCGAGCAAGGCCATGCTGAATGGCTTGACCAACCAATTGATGCCGACCGTCACGGCGATCCCGCGCCATTGCTCGGCGACCCGGTGCAGCGCGCCGAAATCGACCTTGAGCAGCATCGGCACGATCATCAGCCAGATCAGCACGGCAACCGGGATGTTGACCTCGGCCACCGTCATGCGGCCGAGCGCCTGGAAGGGCGCGGGCAGCAGCCGGCCGAGCACGATGCCGGCAACGATGCAGAGCGCGACCCAGAGGGTCAGATAACGCTCAAAGGTGCCGAGCGCCGGCGCCGCGCGGCGCCGGCCGAGTTCAGTGACAGATGTCATGATAACTCCAGCCTTGGAGCCGCGCCGCGGCGGCCGATGTCATCGACGTTGCGTTTGATCGCCATGCGGTCGAGCTTTTCGATCGGCAGCGCGACGAAAAGCTTGATCCGGTTTTCGAGCACGACATAGGCCTCGCGGAATGTGCCGCGCTGCTCGGCTTCCGTGCCTGGCTCAGCGGCCGGATCAGGCACGCCCCAATGGGCAGTGACTGGATTGCCGGGCCAGAGCGGGCAGACTTCGCCGGCGGCTTGGTCGCAGACCGTAAAGACGAAATCCATGACTGGCGCGTCGGGCCGCGCGAATTCATGCCAGCTTTTGCTGCGCAGACCGCGTATCGGCAGATGAAGCCTTTCGAGCAGGTCGAGGGCGAGGGGATGCACGACACCTTTTGGAAAGCTGCCGGCACTGTAGCCTTTGAACCGACCTTTGCCCCAATGGTCCATCAGTACCTCGGCAAGGATGCTCCTGGCCGAGTTGCCGGTGCAGAGAAAAAGGACGTTGTAAGCCCGTTTATCCACGGCCGGTTTTGTCGCCTCTGGGCTTGCGCGCTTCGATAGTCGCGGAAGCCACGAAATTCTCGATGCCGCGGCCGCGTGCCCAGGTTGCGACCAGCTCGCGGCTCTCCGGCTGTGGCGTCACCCGCACATCGATAAAACCTGCTTGCACCAGCCAGGTCTCGATCCGCTCGATCGGCGCCGCGCCAGCGATGCAGCCGCACAACAGAGCTGTATCCGCTTGCAGCTCGGGCGGCAGCGGCGCCGTGTTGACGACATCAGAGATCGCGAGCCGGCCGCCCGCCTTCAGCACGCGAAAAGCCTCGCGGAACACCTGTGCCTTGTCCGGAACCAGGTTGATCACGCAGTTGGACAGAATGGCATCGGCGGTGTTGTCGGCGACCGGCAGATGTTCGAGCTCGCCCAAGCGAAACTCGACATTGGCGGCGCTGATTTTGGCTGCGTTTTCGCGCGCCTTTTTCAGCATCTCGTGTGTCATGTCGACGCCGATCACCCGGCCGGTCGCTCCCACCTGGTTTGCGGCGAGAAAGCAGTCGAAGCCCGCGCCGCTGCCGAGATCGACCACGACCTCGCCAGGCTTTAGCGCTGCGATCGACTGCGGGTTGCCGCAGCCAAGCCCGAGATTGGCTCCGTCGGGCACCGCGGCGAGCTCGGCCTCCGAATAACCCATCTGCCGCGACTTGTCGGCCGGCGTACCGGGCGCAATGTCCCCGCAACAGGAATTGGCTGGCACACAGCAGCTCGCGCCGGTCGCCTCCGCGATGCCGCCGTAGCGGGCGCGCACCATTTCCTTGATCTCAGTGTCATTCATGGACTTGTCTCCCTACGCGGCGGTGGATTTCGTCGGGGCGGTAGCACATCCGGCGGCCGGCTCGCATATCGGAGCGCAAACGGTATCGCGGCCGCAGCAATTTTCGGTGAGATAAGCCAGCAACGCGTTCATTGTGCCGTATTCGGCTGAATAGATGAGCTGCCGGCTCGCGCGACGCTGCGTGATGAGGCCAGCGCGCACGAGCTGCGCCAAGTGGAAGGAGAGCGACGAAGGCTGAATGCCCAGGCGCTCGGCGATCACGCCAGCCGGCAGCCCCGCAGGCCCGCAGGTGACCAGCAGCCGGAACAGCGCGAGCCGAGTTTCCTGGGCGAGTGCGCCAAGGGCTGCGATTGCTCGTTTCTCATCCATCTGAGAAATTCCATATTTCAACAAGGATCAAACTTACGCGCGATGACTCGCCCCGTCAAGGGACATTTTGAAAATTGTTGAAGCAACCTATCGTGCGGGATATCGTACACGCTGGCGCGCGAATGGAGGTTAGCCATGTGGTCGTGGTGGGATTGCATGCAGTGGTGGAATAGCGCGTGGGATAGCACGATGCCGTGGCCGATGTTCCTGCCAATGCTTTGGCCGATCGTGATGATCGGCGGCATCGTCGTTTTGGTGATGATCCTAATGCGCGGTGGAAGGACAGAGACACCGCCGACCTGGCGGCGCGATGCTGGCCGCCAGACGCCGTTCGAAATTCTCGGCGAGCGCTTCGCACGCGGCGAGATCGATCGGCACGAATACGAGGAGCGCAAGGAACTCCTGTCTCAACCATAAAGCCGGTGATGTGATTTTAGGTCGCCGACGCTGGCGCTTTCTTCTTGACGGCCGGATTCCAGCCTAACGACAGCGCCCTAAATCTCGTGTTCTCCGTGATCGGCCCCCCTGTAGCGAACCCCTTCATCGGCCATGTTTTGCGCCATTTGTCCGGTGATCCACCAATGCCGGCATCCCCTACTGGAACAAAAAGTTGACTGATACGGTTTCGGTTGACTGCCGCGAGACGCTCGTTCGGGAAGCTTTTCGCCTTGAATACTTGACTCTTGCATGGATGGTCGTCGAAGCGGGCGTGGCGATTGGCGCTGGCATCGCCGCGCGCTCGGTCACCCTGCTTGCCTTCGGCATTGACAGCGTGATCGAGTTGGCCTCAGCAGGCGTGCTCATCTGGCGACTAACTATCGAGTTGCGGCGCGGTCAGTCCTTCGCCGAGGCGGCCGAGCGCACGGCAAGCCGCATCGGCGGCGCGCTCCTGTTTGCGCTCGCGGCCTATGTCGTGGTGGCGGCCGGCTGGAGCCTATGGACACGCCAGGGAGCAGAATTCTCATGGCCAGGCCTGTTGGTCAGCCTCGCGACCATCCCGATCATGTGGCTTCTGTCGCGGCGCAAGCTGCGCCTTGCCGACGCGCTCGCCAGTCGGGCCCTGCGCGCTGACGCCATGGAGAGCATCACTTGCGGGTGGTTGGCCTTCGTCGTGCTGATCGGGCTTCTGGCGCAGCGGGCCCTGGGCGCATGGTGGGTCGATGCCGTGACATCGCTCGTGATCGTGGGGTTGTTGCTCAAGGAAGGCCGCGAAGCGTGGAAAGCGGAGGAAGACGACGACTGATGTGCGCTGCGGCGCATTTCGTTTCGGCGCCCTTGTGACCGGGCGTTAAAATAGGATTCTACCTGGGAGGCGGGCATGAGCGGCACGCAGCAGGTTCTTGCAGCCGGGCCGCGCATATCGGTCAAAGCGCCGCGGCGACCGCCCGGATACCGCCACCTGCATGGCTCGGATTTCGCTTGGACAATAGCCTTTGTCCTACCCTATGTGGCGGTGTTTTTCGCTTTTGTTGTCTATCCCTTCGGCTATGCGCTGTGGATGGCCGGCAAACCATCGCTTTACGCCGAGCTGATCGCCGATCCGTCCTACTTGCCGACGGTCGTCAATACTTTGCTGTTTGTCGGCCTCGGTGTGAATATAAAGATGTTCCTGGCCTTGCTGCTGTCCGGCTTCTTCCTGCGCCCCCGCTGGTGGATCCGGGCTTTGCTGGCCGTCTTTATTCTGCCGTGGGCAATTGCCGCGGCACAATCTTGCGTTTCCTTTCACTGGATGCTGCAGGAAGGGGGTTTGGTCAACGGCGTATTGTCGGCACTGTTCGGAATTAACGGTCCCATTTGGTTCAATGATCGCTGGCTCGCGCTCGGATCAAACATTGTTGTCTACATTTGGAAATGGATGCCGTTCTGGACGATAATATTTCTCGCCGCACGGATGAAGATTCCCCGCGACATATATGACTCGGCGAAAGTTGATGGAGCCACCGGCATCCGCTGCTTCGTCCACGTCACGTTCCCGCTGCTGGCGAACCTCTATCTCCTCTGCACGCTGCTCTCGACCCTCTGGACAGTCGGCGACTTCACGACCGTCTATCTTGTCTCGGGCGGGGGGCCGGCGGGTTTGACGCACGTGCTAGGGACGCTCGGCTTCCACTACGCCTTCGATACCGGCAGGCCGGCGCTCGGCGTCGCAGCGGCGCTGTCGGCCCTTCCGGTGCTGATCCCGATTGCGATCGTATTGATGCGCAGGCTCCAGACGAACGAGGTGGAGCTATGAGCGTCGCCCTGGCGCTTCCGCAACGGGCGCGCCGGCGCTACCGGCTCCGACGGGTTCTCCCCGAAGCGGGCTCGGTGATGCTCGGCATCGTCATCCTGATCTGGTCGCTCACACCCGTTTACAACATGTTCCTGATCGCGCTCGATCCCGAAGAAGGGGAGATCGAGTTCGACGGGAATCTCTGGCCGCCTGAGCCATCACTCGAGGGCTTCCGTGCGGTCGTAACACAGGAGGCGCGGTACCTCGAGAATTTCTGGCACCAGTTCGCCAACAGCCTTTTCATCGGGCTGGTGACGATGGTTCTGACCGTGCTGATCGGCTCGCTGGCGAGCTTCGCGGTGAGCCGTATGCGGTTGAGCAAAGGCTCGCTGCTGACCAACGCCGCGCTCTTCACCTACGCGATCCCCGCCTCCTTCCTGATAGTCCCCTACTTTCGGATCATGCACAGCTATGGGCTGTCGGATAACCCCTGGGCGGTCATTGCGGCGCAGGTGACGTTCGCCACACCGTTTGCGATCTTGATTTTGCAGCTATACGCGAGGTTGATACCGTTTGAACTGGACGACGCGGCGCGTGTCGACGGCGCCTCCGCCGTTCAAGTGTATCTGCGCATCTATTTGCCCTTGATGACACCTGCGCTGGCGGTCGTCGCCATTTACGCCCTGCTGCTCGCCTGGAACGACTATTTGTATCCGTCCGTGCTGCTCGCGGTACGAAGCATGACTATTGCGGTAACGCAGGGGCAATTGTTCAGCGACACTGACGCACCTTGGAACGCGATGATGGCCGCCGCCATCATTTACGTGCTGCCGCCGATTGCTCTATTGTTTAGCCTCCGCCGCTACATCACGGCGAGCCTGACAACGGCTGACGTCACGGGCTAGGTCCCCACGCGCCAAATTGTGGTGTTAGTTTCTGGACCTTTACACGGTTCTGGCGCCAACCCCAAACAATGATATTTCATCAGACGCATCTGCGCCTTTGATTTCGGGCGTCCGATTGAATAACGTTTTGCGAAAAATCGGCGCCGAGCCGACGGCGCGATGACAACTCACTTGCCGAGATTGCGGCGAAGAAGAAGCGGGCGGTCGGGACCGGAGGACGGCTAAATGCCGGCACGTACTCGGCTTGGCCGCGGCCCTGCAATCATCATCAATCATTGCGAAGATGATGATCCTAAAATCGCCTTGTTCGAATTGCATACTCTGGCTTTTCGGCGAGTTCCGCGGGTGGGACCGCTGGTTGGATGAAGGAGGCGCCGATGGTTGATCGGCTGTCACGAAAAGCGACGGGCCGGCACAGGGCTGCGGGCATGACTTCAGCGTTACAATCATTCCGAGAATTTGGCTGCTAATTCGCTGCAGATACAGCCAGCAGAAGTGATCTGCTCAATTTATGATTGCGGGCGGGGAGGCTTTGGACTTTCTTCCGCAAAAAGTCGCACCACCTCCGGCGCAACTCGGCCATTATAGGGTGATCGGGGCCGCTGGCAGGAGGGAGGAACAAATGCCGCTGCGTGGCAAGGTCGTCATCACCTGCGCCGTCACCGGGTCTATCCACACCCCGACGATGAGCCCGCATCTGCCGCTGACGCCGGACGAGATCGCCCGCGATGCGATCGCCGCGGCGGAGGCGGGGGCGGCGATCCTGCATCTGCATGCGCGCGACCCGAAGGATGGGCGGCCGACGCCGGACCCCGATGTGTTCATGCAGTTTCTGCCGCGGATCAAGCAGTCGACCGGAGCGGTCGTCAACATCACGACCGGCGGCGGCCACGGCATGAGCCTCGAGGAAAGGCTCGCGGCTCCGCTGCGCGCCAAGCCTGAAATGTGCTCGCTCAATATGGGCTCGATGAATTTCGGGCTGTTCCCGCTGCTGGAGAAGTACAAGGAGTTCAAATACCCCTGGGAGTCGCGGCACCTCGAAATGACGCGCGACTTCATCTTCCGCAACACCTTTGCCGACATCGAGCGGATCCTGAAGGACTTGGGAGAGGGCTGCGGCACCCGGTTCGAGTTCGAGTGCTACGATGTCGGCCATCTCTACAATCTGGCGCATTTCCTCGATCGCGGGCTGGTCAAGCCGCCGCTCTTCGTGCAGACCATCTTCGGGATCCTCGGCGGCATCGGGGCCGATCCGGAGAATGTCGTTCACATGAAGCGGATCGCCGACAAATTGTTCGGCGATTCCTATGCGTGGTCCGTTCTCGCCGCCGGCCGCCACCAGCTGCCCTTGGTGTCGATGGGCGCGATCATGGGCGGCAATGTCCGGGTCGGGCTCGAGGATTCGCTGTGGATCGGCCGAGGCAAGCTCGCGGAGAGCAATGCCGACCAGGTCAGCTGCGTCCGGTCGATCATCGAGAACCTGTCGCTCGAAATCGCCACCCCCGACGAGGCGCGGGCGATGCTCGCGCTGAAGGGCGGCGACGCGGTCGCGTTCTGATGATCGACAAACGCGTCAAGAGCCTCGCCGAAGCCGTCAGCGGCATCGCCGATGGCGCGACGATCCTGTGCGCCGGGTTTGGCGGCGCCGGGCTGCCGGATGCATTGTGCGAGGCGGTGGTCGAGCAGGGGGCGCGCGATTTGACCGTCGTCGCCAACAATGCCGGGACCGGGAGGAGGGGGCTCGCCGCATTGCTCGCGGCCGGCCGGGTGCGCCGGATCATCTGCTCCTTCCCGCGCAGCTCCGGCTCGGTGGTGTTCGAAGAGCTCTACGCCGCGGGACGCATCGAATTGGAGCTGGTGCCGCAGGGCATAATCAGCGAGCGCATGCGCTGCGCCGCTGCCGGGCTCGGCGGTTTCTACTCGCCGGTCTCGGTTGGAACCCGGCTTGCCGAGGGCAAGCAGCACCGCGAGATCGACGGCCGCATGTATGTTTTGGAAAAACCCCTTAAGGGCGACGTCGCGCTGCTATCCGCCGATCGCGGCGACCGTTGGGGCAACCTGACCTATCGTAAATCGGCGCGCAATTTCAACCCGACGATGGCGATGGCGGCGGATCTCTCGATCGTGCAGGTGCGCCATATCGTCGAGCTCGGCGAGCTCGATCCCGAGACGATCGTCACCCCCGGCATCTTTATCGACCGCTTGGTCGAGGTGCCGGTCTAGGGCGGACTACCAGCGCGACATCTCGGCATGATCGGGCATGCGGCCTTGCGGCGTCAGTTTGTCGACGATTCCGGGAAGGACGCGCGACAACTCCGAGACGAGATCTTGGGAAGATATCCCAGTCATGCGAGACAGGTTGTTGACTGCATCCGGTCCGAGCGCCTGATGCAGCTGATCCGGCGTGATCGGCTGGTTCTGCCCGGACCCGATCCACGAGTTGATCACGTCGCCATGCCCGTTCTGCTGGAACCGCTCCACCAGGCTGCCCAGACCGCCGAGAAAGCCGCCCTGCGGCTGGCCGGTCGGAGGTTGCGGCATCTGCGGCTGGTTAGGCATGCCGGGCGGCTGGTTTGGCGGGGTCGCGCCGCTACCTCCGAGGAGGCCGCCGAGACCGCCGGTTGCGCGTGCCGCAAGCAAAGCCGTCGCCGCGATCATCAGCGGCTTGGCCAAACCCCCGCCGGGAACAGCGGAACCGAGAACGTCGTCGAGAAGTCCCATCTGAGCCTCCAATCAAACTCGCCGGCCAACCACGGCGTGGTAGATGACCAACACAATGATGGCGCCGATTATCGCCACCACCATACTGTAAATATTGAAGCCGGTAATCCCGCTGGCTCCCACGGCAGAGAAGATGAACCCCCCGACGATCGCGCCGACAATGCCCAGTACGATGTCGAGAAAGAAGCCTTCGCCCGCCTTGTTTACGATCTTGCTGGCAATGAACCCGGCAATCAGCCCCAGAACGATCCAACCGATGATCGACATCGCGCGCCCCTTTTATCCGGTTTAGCTGGGTACCAACACGTAAATGGCCGTACAGTTGCAGCCACCTTCCCGTTCATTGCAGAAATTAATCGCCCGTTTGCACACGGTAAACAACAATCAGTGACTGCCGCGGGGCTGGCTTCTGATGCCAACATTCGGCGGCTTGCGGGTCGTGGCGGACCTGCGTAGCATCGGCGCGTTCGCTCGGACAGATGATGGAGGAACCGATGCCGCTCAAACGGCGCCAAATCGCCTGGCGGGCCGCGCAGGATCTCGCCGACGGGGCCTATGTGAACCTCGGGATCGGCCTGCCGACCTTGGTTTCCGATTTCATTCCCGCCGATCGAGAGATCGTATTGCACAGCGAAAACGGGGTTCTTGGCGTTGGCCCGGCGCCGGGCGACAACGAGGTCGATTGGGACCTGATCAATGCCGGCAAGCAGCCTGTCACCCTGGTGACCGGCGGAAGCTATGTGCACCATACCGACTCTTTCCTGATGATCCGCGGCGGCCATCTCGACCTGGCGCTGCTCGGCGCCTTCGAGGTCTCGGAAAAAGGCGATTTGGCGAACTGGACGACTGACGATCCAGGTTTTCCACCCGGTGTCGGTGGCGCAATGGATCTGGCGGTTGGTGCCAAAGAAATCCGTGTGCTCGTCGAGCACACTACAAAGGCGGGTGCGCCGCGCATCCGACGCCAATGCGGTTACCCGCTGACGGCCTCCGGCGTGGTACGCCGGATCTATACCGACCTCGCGGTAATCGATGTAACCGCCGATGGACTGATCGTGCGCGAGATGGTCGAGGACATTGATTTCCCCGCCCTGCAGTCGAAGACCGAAGCCGTATTGCGCCCGGCCCTGGATCTGCGCCCGCTCCGCACGCCGGCGGCATGAGACGAAGAGGTGGAGGTCAGCCCCCTTTTTCCCGCATCTTCTCGTAGCGGCCCTTCGGCACGATTTCGGCAACCGTCCCGTCGGGCGAGCGGTATTTGATCGGGACCTCGCCCGGCTTCGACAGGATCGTCCCGCCGTTGGCGACTACCTTCTCGGCAAAGCCTTCGTGGTCCTCGACCTCGATGCCGAAATGATGGATCGCCGGGCCGGGACCGACGAGCTTGGCCTCCGGGATCCTCCTCGCTGTCATAGACCATCAGCGCGAGGTCGACATAGCCGTCTGTCAGGTGCCGCGAAATGTGTCCGCGCGAGCGGCCGGTTCCGACCTGCCGAAAGCCGAACACGTTTTCGTAGAATTTGGTCGCCGCCTCGAGGTCGGTGACCTTGAGCGCCACGTGGTTGATGCGGGCCATCTGCTTCTCTCCTACTCGCCGCTGCCGTTATAGGGCGCGATCACCGAACCGGTGCGGTATTCCGCCGGCTCGAGAATGACCTCGGTCTTGGTGTCCTTGAACTCGTCGAGATTGTTGCTCTTGATGTTTTGCCATTGCACTTCGAGCACCCGCGGCTTTGCCCATTCGCCGTCCTTGCCGAAGCTTATGTCGCCGACGATGGTCTTGAACGGGTGGCTTCGGATGTAGTCGGCGACGGCGTTCTGGTCGAGGCTCTTGGCGCCTTCGATCGCGTCGCCGAGCACCTGCAGATCGGCATAGGCGAAGGGCGGCAGGTACCACCCCAACGGGTCGACCCCGGCCTCGCCGGCCTTCGACTGGTACTCCTTCAGGAAGTCGAGAATACCGGTGAACTGCATCGTCGGCGCCGGGATCCACCAATCGTAATCGACGACGCCGTTGAGCTTGGGCCCGAATTGCAGCTTCACCGGAGTGAATTGCAGTCCGACCATGCCGCCGCCGAAGAACCGCGTCTTGAGCCCGCTTTCCGTCGCCGCGCGCAGCACGCCGACCGAGCCCGGCGGGTAGGAGGCGACGAACACCATGTCGGGGTTGGTCGCCTGGATCGCGTGGACAATCGGCGTAAAATCAGGCGTCCCCGGCGGGTAGGTCTTGTCGTAGACGATCTCGATGCCGTCGCGCTTGGCAGTGTCGTGGATGCCCTCGGAGGCGTTTTTCGGGAACTCGGCATCTTCGGCGAGGATGGCCAAGCGTCTTCGGCTTCGGGTTCGCCGCCATCGCGACCTTGAAGAACGGCTCGGAGAAGGCGTGTTTCGGGTCCGGCCCGGTCGGCAGCATCGAGAAGTATTTCGGATAATGGAACTCGCTGTTGACCGCGAGCCCGAACAGCCCGAGGAACACCCGGTCGTGCGAGATCGCCACCGGCATCGCCGGCGCGATCATGTTGGTGCCGTAGCCCGAGACGATGAAGTCGACCTTGTCGACCTCGAGCAGCTTTGTATAGATGCCCGGCACGGTCGCCGGGTTGCTCTGGTCGTCGTAGTTGATCAGCTTGACCGGGCGGCCCATCAGGCCCCCCTTGGCGTTGACGTTGTCCCGCCAGATCTGCATCGCCAGCAGGGCCGACTTGCCGCCGGCGGCGAGCCCGCCGGTCAGCGCCATGCCAAAGCCGATCGTGATCGGCTCCGCCGCCCTCGCCGCGCTCGAAACAAGCACCGAGGCGGCGACTACCGCGGCTGCAACGAAGCGACGATTTAGCTGTTGGACCACTGCTTCCTCCCTGTTTCTTGTCAACATTAGCTGAGGGCAGACGTATATTTCTTGATCGGTCGCACGTCCAGCCTCGACAACACCCTCATCGCCGGGGTGCGACCCGCGAGTGTCCAGTTGAGAACAACGGCTGCGTACGCTGATGTCGATGCATCCTCGATGCCCCTGGCCCGTTGACCTGCCGCAATCACGAATTGCAGCGGCGATTGCGCCTCGCTGCATCTGCAGCGAATCTGCAGCAAAATCTCGCCTCTGAGTTGAAGTACCCACCCGGCCCGGCGCCGTACATGCCCGCCGCGGCGCGAGCGTGGCTGGCCCCGACGAGCTGCAAGCACTGGTCGAAGTCGCTCGTCTCGATCGCAAGCAACGGCTCGGCAACCCGAGTGGCCGGTTGGTAGACTTGCGGCCGCCAGAATTGGCGGACTGGCCCTTCGCGAACCGTCACGCTCGACCGTTCCTGGCTGTTTCTGCAGCGAAATAACAGCCATCGCTCCACCTCGTTCGCCCATCCTGCGCCGCCCCTCGGTGCTCCCGGAGCGAACATCAAACACGAACATTATGGCAATTTTATCGTTGCAGATGCAGCACCAGACGAAACCGACCGGCGGGCAACCGCTCGGATGAATTCGGCCCTTGTCGGGGTGCGGATCGCCTCGCGCCCCCTACAGGGGTGAGCTTGGGCTTTTTGGCTGAGATTTTGCCCTTTCAGACTTTGAGCGAGTTGCGCACAGTGGCGTAAACCACAACATCTGGAGAAAGTCGGCGGGCGCTTGTGCCGACCGGCGAAAACATTAGCTTTTCCCTAGGCAGGATGTGTGATAATATACAGATAGTGTACGGGAAATTTTTATGGCCGAGCCACCAGTGACAAAACTTCTCGATCAAGCGCTCGCGGCCGCGCGCGGCCTTCCCGCGGACGCACAGGACGACATTGCCCGTGTCGTACTCCGGCTGAGCGGTGCGGATGACGAACCGCCGGTCTCGCTCACGCCCGAAGAGCAAGCCGCCATCACCGCTTCAAAAGCTGCCGCTGCCCGTGGCGAATTTGCGACCGATGAGCAGGTGCGGACGGTGTGGGCCAAACACGGTCTGTGAGGCTTCGCTACACTCTTCCGGCCCTTGCCGATCTTAGCGCGATCCTCGATTACATCGCCGTCCATTCGCCGCAGGGCGCGCGGCGAGTTCAGGCCCGTATTCAGGCCCTCACCGACCTTCTGTTACAGCATCCTCACATCGGACGCCGCACGAGCGATCCGGCGATTCGCCGGATGACGACGACGCCTTACCCCTATCTCGTTTTCTACGAGATCACGCAGACCGAGATCATCATCCACGCCGTCCGTCACGCAGCCCGCGATCCGTCCGGAATGCCCGGCTCTGCTTGAGCGGGTCATGACTGAGCCGTTTTACGCTCCACACCAATTGGCGGAATTGCAAGAAGGCTACTACGCCGTCAATCGGACATATGAACAATTGCTGGGAGAATATCTGTCTTTGAGGCTCACCAGCGAAGCCGCTTATGAATATGCTCGACATGGTTTCGTTCGCAGACTCGGCACGCTGAAGCGCTGCACCGGCACCAGCACCGGGCGGCTAATGCCTGACCGTCCTGGACGGAGGGCTCTGGCTGCCTTTCTCGTCGCCCACCGCTTCAGCCTTGCCGGCTTCGGTCCCGCTTCGCGGGAATGACGAGGAGGATGTAACGCCGCCGCGAAAGCGGGGGCCCAGGGCTACAGCCGCAGTGCCCGCCGCCCCCTGTTCCAGCCAGGGGCAAGCTCTGGATGCCCGCTTTCGCGGGCATGACGGTGAGGTGGGTGGGCGCCGAACGTCAGCAGCCTAGCAAGCGTCGACACACAGGGCCGAGCAGCAAGCGCAGCGACACAAGTGGTTGCAACCGCCGCCGGGCAACGAGGACGGTTATTGCGCCGGCAATAGCGTGGGCGCGGCTGCCTTCGTCACCGGCGGCGGGTTCCATTTACCGGTCAGCGCATCGCTCTTCGGCGCATAGAGACGCATCGTGAGGTTGAACGGCCCTTTCGGCGCCGGCAGCCAGTTCGCTTCCTTGTCGGCGCCGGGGCTTTCGTTCTGGAAATAGAGGTCGAGGGAGCCGTCCGGGTCGTATTTGAACGGCATCCAGCTGCTGACGGCGAACCGGTTGAGGCTGTTGGGCACCTGGTAGCCCTCGGCGTCATAGAGCGTGACCGACCAGAAGGCGTTCACCGGCGGAATGGCGCTGCTTTCGAAATGGAGGGACATAGCGATTGGCGCCATCCAGCGGCTTGCCCGTGTCGTCTCCGAGGTTGATCGGATAGATCGCGTCCTCCGGCAGGTTCGCGCCGAGACCGAGCTGGGTGACGATCGCGCGCTTCAGGTAGTAGTTGCCGTAGACGCCCATCGTGTCGGTGTTCATCGACCAGCCGTTGACGACGCGCGCGAGGCTGGCGACCTTCCACGCCATCAAGGCCAGGGCGTCCTTGGGCACGCTCTCCAGCGCGGTCTTGATCGCCGGATCGAGCTTGTCGATATCAAAACTCTGGCCGCGCTCGATCCCGATCCGCCGCATCTGGGCAAGGCTCGGCTCGTCGGACTTGGTGCGGCCGATGATCCAGGCATAGGGCGTCGGCGCATCGACGCGAACGACGTTCGCGGGTATCGCGCCGCTCCAGCCCGGCGGCACTACGGCATAATCGCCGGCCTGGGTTCCGGGTTCCCTCGCTGCGCTCCGGCCCCGGAATGATGGCGATCTGCGCCTTTTCAGCAGCCTGCTAAAGCTGGGTCAAGTTCATTGCACCGTGCCGTGCTGGCTGATGTGCGGGAGGTAGCCGGGTCCATAGTAGACAGGCGCGTTGTAGCCGTATCCGTAGTAAGCAGGGCCGTTGTAGCCATACCCGGTGGTGCTACCGTAGTAAGCCGGGGGCGGGGCCGCGGAGGCGCCAGCCAGGCAGCGGGCGCTATAGGCGGCGGCCATCTGGTTGTACTCAGGAGAGAGCGGAGCGGTCTGATAGAGCGCCGTCACGCGATTGTATTGATCGACGCAGCTCCCGGATTGGGCCAAGACGGGTGTGGAACCCACAGCGGCGCAAAGAGCAACGGCCGCCAGCATGATTGCGGGTTGTTTGAGCGACATGGAACATTCTCCTTCGAGTTCTGCAGACTGCAGAACTGTCGATTGCTCCCGGCCCAAACAGACGAAATGACCGGATGGTTCCAGCCGCTCAGGTGTCCTCAATTAAGACCGTCATTGCCGGGCTCGACATTGTCTAGTGCTCTGGCTCGTTCAGGTGATTCAGCAGGCGACCAAGATGCGCCGCCTCTTTCCCGGCGTAGGCGGGGATCTATCCCTGTCATGGGCACCGGCCTGCGAGGCTGTCAGGAAATCGACGATTTGCCTGGATCAGCGCCGTGCGTCCTTCGAGATGGCCGCTCGGCGGCCTCCTCAGGATGAGGAATTTTCAGAATGCCATCAAAGTATCACCTCATGCTGAGGAGCGCCCGCAAGGCGCGTCTCGAAGCACGCACACCCTCAGTGCGTCTGAGCACTAGGCCGATGCCCGGATAAACCGGTGGACGCCGTCCGCGCCGAGCTCGCGGTCGAGGGCGCCTTGGTGCATCAGGTAATTCAGGTGGGCGAGGGCCTCGCCGAGGGCGAAACCCATCTGGTGCCGGTCGAGGGCTCGCCGAAAGAGAACCTTGACCATTTCGAGGGCGGTCTTCGGGACGCCGCAAGCGGCGATCACCTCGCCGCAGCGCGCCCGGTGATGTGCGGCGAGGCTATCGATCCGGGTGTGCAGCCCGAAGAATGGGAGGTTGTGCGAGGGCAGAGTGAGTGTCTCGGGCGGTACCGTATCGCGCAATTTGGCTAGGGATACGAGATAGCGGGCGAGGGGATCGCCGTCGGGCTCGTGTGCCTGGACGCTGATGTTGGGCGAGATCCTCGGCAATACCTGGTCGCCGGCGATCAGCACACCGGTCTCAGCGCAATAAAGGCATGCGAGCTCCGGCGCATGGCCTTCGCCGACGATGACCCGCCATTCCCGTCCGCCGATCTCGATCGCCATCCCGTCGGCAAGCCGCCGAAAACTCGCCGGCACCGACGGGACGCCGCGGCGGTAGCTGTTCTCCCGCTCGCTGAAAAGCTCCGATTCCGTGTCGTCGAGACCCGCGCGGCGAGCGAAACTGCGCCGCATCGGGGCGAAATCCTCGGCTCCATGGCTCATCACCCGGGCGGACAGCCATTCCTTCTCGGTGACCCACAAGGGCGCCTGCCAGCGCCGGGTCAGCCAATCGGCGAGCCCGATGTGGTCCGGGTGGTAGTGCGTCACGATGACACGATTGACCGGCCTTCCGTCGAGCCGCTCGGCAAAGATTTGCTCCCATAGCTCTTTGGTTCGCGCCATCGCGTAGCCGGTATCGACGATTGTCCAGCCCGCGCCGTCTTCGAGCAGCCACAAATTGATGTGGTCGAGCGCGAAGGGAAGGGGCATGCGCAGCCAGTGCACGCCCGGGACGATCGCCAGCGTCTCGCCCGGTGGGGGAGGGGCCGCAACCGGAAACTGCAACGGCGTCAGGCTTCCGTCCATATTTTATGCATTTCTGGGCTGGCGAATTGACCGGCAGGTTAGGACGCGGCATTAGTCCCGGACAAGCGGGATGACCGCCGGCGAGCGATCTGCCGATGGAGCGACCGCATTACCACGGCAAATGGCTCGATTATGCGTGACTTCAATGTTCCCGGGCGATCGGCGGCGATGGCGGCGAACGGCATGGCCGCGACCTCGCAGCCGATGGCGACCTTGGCTGCCCTCGACGTGCTGCGCTCGGGCGGCAACGCGGCCGATGCCGCGATTGCGGCGGTCGCCATGCAGTGCGTCGTCGAGCCGGAGAGCACCGGGATCGGCGGCGATTGCTTCATTCTCTATTCGCGGCAGGGCGGCTTGCCGGTGGCGCTCAACGGTTCCGGGCGGGCTCCCGCCAAGGCCACCGTCGATTGGTATACCGAGCACGGCATCGGCGAGATCGGCGTACAGACGCCGCATGCAGTGACGATCCCCGGCGCGATCGATGCGTGGTGCACCTTCAACCGCGAGTACGGCACCCGACCCCTTGCCGAACTGCTCGAGCCGGCAGCGCGCGCGGCCGAGGAGGGTTATGTCGTGATGCCGCGCGTCGCGGCCGACTGGCACCGCGTCCAGGAGAAACTCCGCGATCCCGTTACCGCCGCGCTTTTCCTCCCCGGCGGAAGACCGCCCAAGGCCGGCGACAAAATGCGGAACCCGCCGCTCGCCGCCACCTTGCGCCGGATCGGGCGAGAGGGTCGCGAAGCCTTTTACGACGGCGCGGTCATGCGCGAGATCGTTGCCCGATTGAAATCGCTGGGCGGATTGCACGAAGAAGAGGACTTCGCCGCCCAGCGCTCGAACTGGGTCGAGCCGATCCAGCGCCTCTTATCGCGGCTACGAGGTCTATGAATGCCCACCGAATGGGCAGGGAATGGCGGCGCTGATGATCCTGCGGACGCTCGCCGGCTATGCGCTCGACGGTGACGCGTTCAGCGAGACCGACCGGTTGCATCTTCTCGCCGAGGCGAGCAAGGCGGCCTATTGGGTGCGCGACAATTTCATCTGCGATCCCGTGCACGTGCCGGTGGATGTCGCGGATTTCCTGTCAGAGGCGCGCGCCGAGCGTGCGCGCCGGACGATCCGGCTCGACCGCGCGATGCCGGGGCAACGCTGGGCCGAGATCGAGCACAAGGATACGGTCTATCTCTGCACCGTCGACCGCGACGGCAACGCCTGCTCGTTCATCAACTCGCTGTTCTCGTCGTTCGGCACCGGCATCCTGGCGCCGCAATGCGGCGTGTTGCTGCACAATCGCGGCACCGGGTTCCGCACGATCCCGGGCCACCCCAACGCGATCGCGCCGCGCAAGCGGCCGCTCCACACGATCATCCCGGGCATGCTGGTCAAAGACGGCCGCGCGGTGATGCCCTTCGGCGTCATGGGCGGGCATTATCAGGCGGTCGGCCATGCGCATTTCATCCACCGGCTGCTCGACCGCGGCATGGATCCGCAGCAGGCGGCCGAGCAGCCGCGCATCCTGCCGCTCAACGGCGTGCTGCAGGTCGAGCGCGCCAATCCCGAGCCGATTGTTGCGGATCTCGCGCATCGCGGTCACGAGATCCTGATGCTGGAGGTGCCGCTCGGCGGCTGCCAGGCGATTTGGATCGACCGTGAGCGCGGAGTGCTGATCGGCGGTTCCGAACCGCGCAAGGATGGGCTTGCCCTCGGCTATTGACCGAGGGAGCCGCCGAAATCCGCTTCGCCCGCCGCGACGGCGTCACGCACCTCGCGCATCTCTATCAACGCGACCCGCTGCGCGTCTTGTTCCCGGCGCCCGCCGCAGGCGATCCGCCGGTCGCGGTCATTGTCACGACGTCGGGCGGGTTGGTCGCCGGTGACCGGCTCGATATCCGCGTCGAGCTCGCCGCAGGAGCAGCGGCGCATGTCACCGCGTCCGCGGCGGAGAAGGTCTATCGGTCAACCGGGCGGACGACGACCATCAAACAGACCCTGTCGATCGGGCCCGGCGCCGCTCTCGAATTCCTTCCTCCCGAGACGATCCTGTTCGACGGCGCCCGCCTGCGGCGCGAAACGATCATCGATCTCGCGCCTGGCTCTGCGTTCTTGGGCGGCGACATCGTGGTCTTTGGCCGCCGTGCGCGCGGAGAGCGCTTCACCGGCGGCCTCCTTCGTGAGGTCTGGGAACTGCGGCGCGATGGCGACCTTGTCTGGGGCGACGCGCTGCACCTCGAGGACGATGTCGGGCGGATCATCGATGATCCCGCCTGTTTCGACGGCGCAGCGGCCTTTGCGACAATGATCTTGTCGCCCGCAAGAAACGCGGGCAGCCTCCTAGACTGTGCCCGTGTCGTGCTATCGGCCGGCGCGACAACGGAATTACGCGCCGGAGCGACGGCGGTCTCCGGCCTCGTTATTGCCCGGTGGCTCGCTGCGGATGCGGCCGTATTGCGCCACGCCTATGCCGACCTCGCTTGCCATTTCCGATCGGCGGCGTTGGGATTGCCGCCGCGGCTGCCGCGGGTTTGGCACGTTTGATGCTCGAAGGTCTTCGATGAACCTCACCCCAAGGGAAAAAGACAAGCTCCTGATCTCGCTCGCTGCCATCGTCGCCGAGCGCCGGCTGAGGCGCGGCGTCAAGCTCAACTATCCCGAAGCGGTGGCGCTGATCACCGACTATGTGCTGGAAGGCGCGCGCGATGGCAAAACCGTCGCCGAGTTGATGCGCGACGGCGCCACCGTCATCGCGCGAGAACAGGTCATGCAGGGAGTGGCCGAGATGATCCACGAGATTCAAGTCGAGGCGACCTTTCCGGACGGAACCAAGCTCGTCACGGTGCATGAGCCGATCCGCTGATGGAGACGGGGTCATTGCGAGCAACGCGAAGCAATCTCGCGCCAGCAGCGGCTCCTCTGCACGAGATTGCTTCGTCGCCTAGGGCTCCTCGCAAAGACGGGGAAGGAACATGATACCGGGAGAAATCATCACCGCTCCGGGCGATATCGAGATCAACGCCGGCCGCCCGACCGTGACCCTGACGGTCGCCAATACCGGCGATCGCCCGATCCAGGTCGGCTCGCATTATCATTTCTACGAGACCAATGCGGCGCTCGCCTTCGACCGCGAGCAGGCGCGCGGTTTTCGCCTCGACATCGCGGCCGGGACCGCGACCCGCTTCGAGCCGGGGCAGAGCCGCGAGGTGAGGCTCGTCGCTTATGCCGGAGAGCGCCGTGTGATCGGCTTCAACGGCCGGATCAACGGCAAGCTGGGATAGGGTAATGCCGAGGGCGATTCCGCGCGCCGCTTATGCCGCGATGTTCGGGCCGACAACCGGCGATCGGCTGCGGCTCGCCGATACCGAACTCTTCATCGAGATCGAGAGCGACCGCACGATCTATGGCGAGGAGGTCAAATTCGGCGGCGGCAAGGTCATCCGCGACGGCATGGGGCAGGGTCAGGCGACCCGCGCCGACGGCGCCGTCGACACGGTCATCACCAATGCCGTGATCCTCGACTATTGGGGCGTCGTCAAAGCCGATATCGGCATCCGCGACGGCCGCATCAGCGGCATCGGCAAAGCCGGCAACCCCGATATCCAGCCCGGCGTCGATATCGTGATCGGGCCGGGGACCGAAGCGATCGCCGGAGAGGGCCGCATCGTCACCGCCGGCGGCATCGACTCGCACATCCACTTCATCTGCCCGCAATTGGTCGAGGAGGCGCTCTACAGCGGCATCACGACAATGCTCGGGGGCGGCACCGGCCCGGCCGCCGGCACCGCGGCGACGACCTGCACGCCGGGCCCGTGGCATTTGGGCCGGATACTGCAGGCAGCGGAAGGGCTGCCGGTCAATCTCGGCTTCTTCGGCAAAGGCAATGCTTCGGACCCGCGCGCGCTGGTCGAGATGGTCGAGGCCGGCGCCTGCGGATTGAAACTTCACGAGGATTGGGGAACGACCCCGGCGGCAATCGACACCTGCCTCGGCGTCGCCGAGCAATTGGACATTGCGGTCGCGATCCATACCGACACGCTCAACGAGTTCGGGTTTTGTCGAGGATACGATCGCGGCGTTCAAGGGCCGCAACATCCACGCCTTTCATACCGAAGGGGCGGGGGGCGGCCACGCCCCCGATATAATCAAATTATGCGGGCTGCCGAATGTGCTGCCTTCGTCGACCAACCCGACCCGGCCGTTCACGGTCAATACCGTCGACGAGCATCTCGACATGCTGATGGTCTGCCATCACCTCGATCCCGCGCATTCCCGAGGACGTCGCCTTCGCCGAGAGCCGGATCCGGCGCGAGACGATCGCCGCCGAAGATATCCTGCACGATCTCGGCGCGTTCAGCATGATGTCCTCCGACAGCCAGGCGATGGGCCGGGTCGGCGAAGTCATTATCCGCACGTGGCAGACCGCGGATAAAATGAAGCGGCAGCGCGGCCGGCTGCCGGAGGATAGCGACCGGTCGGACAATTTCAGGGCGAAGCGCTATATCGCGAAATACACGATCAACCCGGCGCTGACGCATGGCCTCGCCGAGCACATCGGCTCGGTCGAGGTGGGCAAGCTCGCCGATCTCGTCGTGTGGTCGCCGGCTTTCTTCGGTGTAAAGCCGGACCTCGTGCTGAAGGCCGGCACGATCGCCGCTGCCTTGATGGGCGACCCCAATGCCTCGATCCCGACGCCGCAGCCGGTGCATTACCGGCCGATGTTCGGCGCCTTCGGCCGCGCATTATCGGCGTCCTGCGTCACATTCCTGCCTACGATTGCAATCGAGCGTGGGATCCACGAACAGCTCGGCCTCCAACGCACCGTGCTGCCGGCGCGCGGCATCCGCGCGATCGACAAGAAGCGCATGTTGCTGAACGACGCAACGCCTCACATTGAAGTCGACCCCGAGACCTACGAGGTGCGCGCCGACGGCGTCCACCTGACTTGCGAGCCGGCAACCGTATTGCCAATGGCCCAGCGTTACTTCCTGTATTGAATGAAGTGTTGAACACAATGAGACGGGGAGGCGATGAGATGATAATTTGAGGCCGGACGGGTTCCTCTCGCTGTCTCACTATCTCATTGTGAATTTTCTGATGCGGCGGGCGATTGCGGTACACGCAGAGGAACATGGCCGGAGGAGGAGGCGGTCGACACGGTGAACCCTCGCCTTTGTCGACAGACATCGCCGCCGCATTCGCCTCGTCGCCGACTTCGGGGCAGGCCTATCTGCTCGACTTGCCGCGGGCACACCATCTGGTCGACGGCGACGGTCTCGAACTCGACGGCGGTGGCTATCTCCGCGTCCGCGCCGCCCCCGAGCCAGTCTTTGAGATCGAAGCCGCTGCCAATCGGCAAAGACTTGCTGCGCATTGCCTGGCACCTCGGCAATCGGCACCTGCCGCTGCAGAGTTGCCGGATGAACGACTCCGAATTCGCGCCGATCACGTCATCGCCGAGATGGTAGCCGGGCTAGGTGGACGGATCAGTCGCATTGGAGGCGCCCTTCGACCCCGAAACCGGCGCCTACCATGAGCACGAATGACCCGAAAAGCCCTTCACCCGCACCGCGGGAGAGGGGCTCCAGTACCGGGCTTTATCGATTGTTGGCGTGGCTCTCGCCAGGGTTTCCGGTCGGCTCCTTCTGCCTTTTCGCACGGCCTCGAAGCGGCGGCGACGAGCGGCGCCGTCCGCGACCGGGACTCACTGCAACTTTGGATCAGCGCCATTCTCGCTTCGGGCGGAGGTCGCATCGACGCGGATATCCTTCGCGATGCACATCGAGCGTCCGCGGCAGGCGACATCGGTGCGCTCACGGACGCCAACCGGCGAGGCATCGCGTTCCGCGCCACCGCCGAAACACGGCTCGAGACAACCGCACAAGGCGAGGCGTTCCTCGCGACGTGCCGCGCCGCGTGGCCCAATACGCTTCTCGATTGCTGGAGTGAAGGGATCAAGCGAGAGAGGTGAGGCAGTGTGCTACGCCGCGGCGGTGGGCGCCGCGACGGCACAGGCTGATATTCCGCTCGACTGCGCGCTGCTCGGACATTTGCTGGCGTTAGCGTCCAATCTTGTCTCTGCCGGCTTGCGCCTGGGAATTATCGGGCAAACCGATGGCCAGCGCATCCTCGCAGCGCTGGAGCCGGTTATTGCAGCCGCGGTGAGCGGCGCGCTGACGCGCGACCGGACGTCGTTCGGCAGTGCGACCTTTGCCGTCGAGCTCGCCTCAATGGCGCATGAAACCCAATACACGAGGCTATTCCGCTCATGACCAATCCGCTGCGGCTCGGGATCGGCGGTCCGGTCGGATCGGGCAAGACCGCGCTGATGGACTGGCTGTGCAAGAGGATGCGCGGCCGGTATGAGATTGCCGCGATCACCAACGACATCTACACCCGCGAGGATGCCGAATTCCTGACCCGCAGCGGCGCATTGCCGCCCGAACGTATCCGCGGCGTGGAAACCGGCGGCTGCCCGCATACCGCGATCCGCGAGGACGCTTCGATAAATCTCGCCGCCGTCGCGGAGATGAACCGGATCTTTCCGCGCCTCGACTTGATATTGATCGAGTTGGGCGGCGACAACCTCGCCGCAACCTTCTCCCCTGAGCTTGCCGACCTGACGATCTATGTCATCGACGTTGCCGCCGGCGACAAAATCCCGCGCAAGGGCGGCCCCGGCATCACCCGCTCCGACCTCCTCGTCATCAACAAGATCGACCTCGCGCCGCTGGTCGGCGCCAGCCTCGATATCATGGACCGCGACGCCAAGCGCATGCGCGGCGTTCGCCCCTTCGTCTTCACCAACCTGAAGACCGGCGACGGGGTCGATAGGGTGCTCGATTTCGTCGTGATCCAGGCTGGGCTTTAGCCTCGCGCTTCGCCGTCGAGCAGTCGCAAAGCCACCTCTAACGCGGCTAGTCGCACCTACGGAATAGAACTGTATATTAGAGGGATTTTGGCTCATCTGATTTTCCCCACGGCTTCCTCGAAAATCAGGGGGTGGAGTGGCCCTGGCTCGCAAGCGGCATTCCGGCCCGGCCATACAGAAATCCACCCGCGAAACCGCCTACCTGGAATGGCGGATTTCCTCGCGCAAACAGGCCCGGATACTCTATACAATAATTACTTGTTTTTTGTATACAAATCTGATAGGCCATTGGCATCCTGAAACAGCGGTACGGTGAATGAATGGCTGAAGGCCGGAGGCGAGTGGCATTTTATCTTCGCGTCTCGACCGGATCGCAGAACGTCGAGAATCAGTGCCGAGAGCTACAGGAGGTTGCCGATCGCGCCGGATGGGAAGTGGTGGCCGTTTACCAGGACGAGGGGATCAGCGGAACCAAAGGTCGGGATCGCCGACCACAGTTTGATGCCATGCTGAAGGCCGCGACACGCCGCAAGTTCGACATGATCGCCGCGTGGTCACTCGACAGGCTTGGCCGATCCCTTCAGGATCTTGTCGCGTTTCTGTCGGAACTGAGGGCAAGCGGGACAGACTTATTCTTGCACAAGCAAGCGCTCGATACCTCTACGGCGGCTGGTAAGGCGATGTTCGGGATGGTCTCCGTCTTCGCCGAGTTCGAGGCGGACATCATCAAGGAACGGGTCAAGGCCGGGCTGGCCCGTGCAAGGGCGGAAGGAAAACGGCTCGGTCGGAGGCCCTTAAGCGAAGCTGTTGTCGCACAAATCCGGGAGCAGTTGGCGACCGGCGCGGGCATCCTCAAAACGGCGAAGAAAGTTGGTTGCGGCACCGGCACGGTTCATCGGGTGAAGCGATCAATGGCGGCTGTTGTGGCCTGATAAGGCGGGGTATGGACTTCACAACACTTCAACAAATTTTCCTTAGTGTGCAATCATGAGAGATCCAGAATGCCGCTTCTGCGATTAACGCGGATTGCGGCAAAGCCGAACAGTATAACATACAGAAAGAAATCAAGGTGCAGGAACGCCAATGTCATCAGAGCATCAGCAGGGAGACGGAGGCAGCCACGGAAAGGACGGCAGCACGTTGGTGTTTTCAGATACCGGTGCGCCGACGGCATCCGGAGCGGAGATCTTTAGCGGGGCTGGAGTAATGGAAATTGAGCCTGTCCTCGCGTATGATTTCCAAGAGCATGAACGCGCGGCTGTTGCCGAGTACCTAAAACACCAGCCCTTCTATGTCGATGTTGCAAGCGTCGTCGCTCGGATTCTAGAGGAATGTCTGAAGCGAAATCAAATAAAAGTCCATTCTGTGCAGCATCGGGCGAAAGATGCAAGCAGCTTTGGGCGAAAAGCGGCCATTCCGTCCGACATAGACCCAAACCGACCCAAATATGATCAACCGATTACGCAAATAACTGATCTTGCTGGAATACGAATTATCACTCAAGTGTTAGGGACACTTCCCGAGATAGACAAATTGTTGCATTCCGAATTTGTCATCCTTGAGCAATCTGACAAAGGCAGAGAGTTGATAGAAAGGGAGCGGTTTGGATATCAAAGCATCCACTATCTGGTACGGATAAACCCAGGTCGAGCAAGATTAGCTGAGTACGAACGTTTTCAGAGCACGGTCGTAGAGATCCAAGTCCGTACAATTCTTCAACATGCGTGGGCTGAGATTGAGCACGACATTCAATATAAATCGTCAACAGCAATTCCTGAGGAAATAAGACGGCGGTTCATGGCGCTTGCAGGTATGTTAGAAATTGCCGATAGAGAATTTCAGGCGATCCAAGGTGCAGACAAGCAAATCGTAGACACAACAAGAGAGATGGTGGATCGAGGTGACCTCGCTGGAGTCGAAATTACCCCGTTCTCGTTAAAGCAATTTCTTGATAGGAAACTAGGGGCTGACGGCAGGATCTCCGAGTGGGCCTATGATTGGGACGCAAAACTTCTAAAGACGTTGGGCTTTAGCGACCTAAAGCAGATTGAAACAGCAATTGCGCCGTATAATGATAGCGAGATTAGCACTATTGTATTTGGAAACCGTCAGGGCCAGTTGACGCGGTTGGAATTGATGTTACTAGCTGCGCTTGGCGAACGCTTTATTGACCGGCATCCGTGGAAGACCAGTGACTGGTTTGCCCCTCGGCGACGGGAATACCTTGAAAGATTTAAGGAAAAGGGCATCAGAACGTCAGTTTATGATCCGATATCGGCGGGACAGGCATCTGCCGAGACGGGCCTGCCATGGTCGCAGGAAACTTCCGATGAGCCGCCCCCGCAAGATGGTGGTTAGCGGCGATCCAGCGCCGCGACCGGGGCGAGGCATTGGGCAGCATCGCCCGCAGCTACAACGTCAGCCCAAGCACGATTTCCCGGCTCTCCGCCTAACTACCTAAGAAATTGTGCGTGATCACAACAGCAGTAATGAGTCAATTCGTTGCTTACTTTGCCTGTTTGTTGGCAATAATATTATCCCTCACCTTTGCGTTCAGATATGAGGACAGGATCATTGGACTCGGGACTATAGCGTTGGCAATTGCCACAGCATTCCTCGCATGGGAAGCCCATCAGCAGACGATACTCACCAACGAAGCGCTGACATCGGTTCAGAGAGCATTTGTAGTCTTTAAAGACATTACTTATGGAAAACTTCCTGACTATCTTGCCGCTGACCCAACCGGCATAAGATTTATCGTAGCATGGGAAAACACCGGAACGACCCCAACCAAGTTTTTGGTGACTCATGTAAGCTGGAGCGTGTTCACTCCCGACATCCCCATTAACTATGATTTTCCTGATCTTGGAAGGCGCGCAAATAGCAGAGCATTAATCGGCCCAAAATCCAGCATGAACATGGCAGCGGTAGATATTCCTATAGCCGATTTTCGCGCTGTACAGGCTGGAGCGTACCGTCTCTATATGTGGGGTTGGGCCGATTACAATGATATATTTCAAGGCACTCAGCGACACCGAACGGAATTCTGTGCCGAAATTCTGGTCACCGGCAGCCTGAGTGATACTATCCCCGGATTAACCTTTGTCGCGTTTACAAAGTACAATGGCGCAGATGGCGAGACCATGAAAAAGCCAAACCCGTATCCACTCTCTTCGTAAATCACAGGATCATTGGCGCGTTGCGCAGACCGCATTTGGATTTTCCAGAACTCGATGGTTCGCGACTTTGGCAGCGCCCCCTGTGGGTTCGCGCATTCGGCGGGGAGCGACGGAGGACGAGAAGGGCTGCCGGGATTGCCCGTCAGGACGCGGACATGGACCTATCCGGCGCGCCTCCGGGCCATCACCCGGCTTGGCATGTCGGGTTTGGCGGGCGGAAGCAACTGCACCTGGGGCTTTCGGATCGAGCAACGCCAAATCGCCTTGATCGGCACGATCCGCGGCGTCGGGCACGTCCTCCCTGACCCGATCCGAGTCCATCGACGGCCTGCATCCAAAATGCGCCTCTAAGGCCCGTCAGAGGGCTACGAATGGGGGATCTTTCTTTGCCGGGCCGATTAGCCGTCTCGGTCTCTCGTTCATCCATGACGCGCTAAGCGGATTTCGTCCTCGGTGGGTTTCGACCTAAAAAGCTCGTTGAAGCCCCGGATTATCGCAACCGTATCGGCGATTTGCTGCTGCTGCCAAGCTGCCACAAGCGAGAACGCGGTTAAAAGCCGCAGAAATCCCATACTCACAATGAAAGCACGATCTGATGAGTTAGGCCGGATCGCCGAACCGGAAAAGGGGGGCCGTCGAACCGCAGGCGGTGATTAGATGGAACGATCCTCGGCATCCGTAGGCTCGGGAATCTTTTGGTGCCGTTCTGGCTGCCACCCTGGTAGTAGGGGGTGGCTTAATCCTGAACGGGTTCCCATCGCGCGGCGGTGGCGTCGGAATCAGCCTCAACGGCATTTTCAACGACCAGAAACGACCGACAACACTCGCAATCATTCCGAAGGCGATCGGCGACCCTACCTAACAATCCTCGTCATCCGGGATGAGACCGCCAGGGAGGCTGTGCGCGGGTTGCTGTCGAGGGCCAGGGCACCGCGGCTGCCCCTTATCGTCGTATTCTTCTCGACTCAATCCACACACGCATCTACCAGCGTTGAAGTTGTGCCCTTTGAAGTCCAGTCGTATCGTTCGCACCGTAAACACCGTCATATCGCAGGAATGATCTATTCTACCTACGGCTCGCTGTGGATTACAAGATGGTCCTATTTTGCGCCCGAATACCGTTCCTTTGGCGATTACCGAAGCGCCATCCCAAATCCGCGATGGCGAGTTCGGCATCGCCGGGTGTTTTGTCCGCACAGGGCCATCCTTCCGACACTGAACCGGCTATATGCGCCGAGCAAGCAGGCGGAGGGCGGTTTCAACCTCTGTAAATAAGGACAAGAGATACTGAGCCTTCGTCGTCACTATCGCACTATTAGAGCAATGCCCTGCCGATAAATTCACGCTCTTCCGCGCATTGCTCAGTAGCTTTAACCCGTAATTTGTATCCTCTGTTATGTATCTATTAACAAATGATTCGTCTATATTATTGGTCATATGTCCGCTTATGCTAACTATGGTCTTTAGTTCTGATAAGTTGACATCTACATTTTCTATGTCACGCGAAATATTGTTCAGACACTCATATGATTGTGACTCGTATAGCAGCGCGCGTTGTGAATCCAATATGTCGCGAAGAAATATTTCCATTCTCTGCGAGAGATTTCGCAATAGGAAATAATCCTGATCTCCGAATGTGTTGCCTGAGACACAGGGGGGGAAAATGATACTCGCAAGCGCAATGAGCGCGAGAGGGACGAGGCCCGTCAAACGCGCCTGTCTCATCAGCCGGATGCCTCAAAGGATTGGCTTCGGGTGCCCCAAATATAGCCAGCATCGAAGCCGAGCCGCCACGCTTCATAGCGTATATGACGACAGCGACGCCGGGTAGTCCGATTGGGAACCTAATTCAAGAGCCTAAATGGGATACTAAAACGAACACCACATATCCCAAGAATGGCGGATTTGCTCGGGTTTCTGGGGGTCGCCGTGTTAGCTTCGAACACCGAATGCTCCGACAGTGATCAGCGCGACCAAAAACACCAGAACAGCGTAAAGCGCGGCCAACAGGTCGTCGAGCATGATGCCCAGCCCGCCATGCACCCTCCGGTCAGCCAACCCGACGAGCCAGGGCTTCCAGATGTCGAAGATCCGGAAGAGCAGGAAGGCGGCGGCGTAAGACGGGGGGTCGAGCGGCGCGGCCAACAGCACCAGCCACTGCGCTGCGACCTCGTCGATCACGATCGCGCCGGGGTCCTGTACGCCGCTTGCTTTGGCTATCGTCCCCGCGGCCCAACAACCGACGGCAACGGCGATTGCGCAAGCGATCGCCAGCGCGGCGAGGCCCCACAGGCTGCGGATCACCCAGGCGCAGGGCAGGGCGGCAAGTGATCCCCAGGTTCCCGGCATCACCGGCAGCAGGCCGACGCCGAACCAGGTCCCGAGCACCAGTGCTGGATGCCAAAGGGGCAGCCCGAGTTCGCAGCGAGCGTTCTTCAGAGCGGCAGACGCACAGTCGCGACGGCTTGTGCAGCCATGCCTTCGGCGCGGCCGGTAAAGCCGAGCTTCTCGGTGGTCGTCGCCTTGATGCTGACGCGATCGGGCGCGATTCCGAGGATGGCGGCGATGCGCTCGACCATCGCCGCGCGATAGGGCGCAATTTTAGGCCGCTCGCAGATGATCGTGACGTCGACCGCGGCAATGGCGCCGGCTCGTGCGCGCACGAGATCGGCGGCGTGGCGGAGGAACTGGTCAGATGCGGCGCCGCGCCAGCGCGGGTCGCTCGGCGGGAAATGCATGCCGATGTCGCCGGCGCCGATCGCGCCTAGCACCGCATCGGTCAGCGCGTGCAGCCCGACATCGGCGTCGGAATGTCCGGCGAGGCTCATGCCGTGCGGGACCCTGACACCGCATATCCAGAGATGATCGCCTGGCGCAAAGGGGTGCACGTCGAAGCCCTGGCCGACGCGGACATCCCCTTGCCGGGCGGCGAGCAGGCGCTCGGCCGCGGCAAGGTCCTCGGCCGTCGTAACCTTCAGATTGTCTTCGCTGCCACCGACGATCAGCGGGGTCAGCCCCGCTGCCTCGGCGACTGCGGCGTCATCAGTCAGCTCGCGGCCGATCGCGGCGCGGTGGGCGGCAAGAATCACATCGAAGTGAAAGCCCTGCGGGGTCTGGGCACGCCACAAAGCGGAGCGATCGATCGTCTCCCGAATGGTTCCGCAATCGGCGCGCTTGATCGTGTCGCGCAAGGGCAGGCAAGGGATCGCCGCGACCGCCTCGCCCAGACCATCGATGACCCGGTCGACGAGCTGCCGATCCGGAAACGGCCGCGCCCCATCATGAATGAGAACACGGTGCGGGCGATAGGCGGCCAATGCTTCCAAGCCGAGCCGAACGGATTCCTGGCGCGTCGGGCCGCCGGCGATCGGTGGCATCACAGTCAAGCCGGCGACGCTGCTATCGTACCGCGCTCTGTCCTCCGGCCTGATCGCGACCAGCACATTTGCGATTCGCCCGTGCTCGCCGAGCGCAGCAACAGCATGGCGCAAGATGGTGGCGCCGCCGAGCGGCAGGTATTGTTTGGGAAGTGGGCCGCCAAATCGGCTGCCTCGGCCGGCCGCGACAACGAGCGCGTAAATCGACGACATGGCTAAGCTTAACTCACCGGCCGGCGCGATTGCCATTACGCCGCAATGTCCCCTTAGGGATTGATGTTGCGATGCAAAATGAAAGCGGCTAAGATCTGCCTATTCGATAGGCAAAGTGCATAGTTGCGTATTCTATGGGCATCTCGATCGCCTCTGTAAGTCTGGACGAGCCGGTCATCCTCGCTCCGATGTCGGGGGTCAGTGATCTACCGTTTCGCAGACTCGTAAAGCGGCTCGGCGCCGGTCTCGTCGTTTCCGAGATGATCGCCAGTGAAGCGATGATCCGCGAGACCCGCCAATCGATGACGATGGCCAAAAGCTGCACCGACGAGCAGCCGATGGCCGTGCAGCTGGCTGGCTGCGAGCCGCGCGTCATGGCTGAGGCAGCAAAGCTCAACGCCGACCGCGGGGCGCGGATCATTGACATAAATTTCGGTTGCCCGGTCAAAAAGGTGGTGAACGGACATGCCGGCTCCGCGCTGATGCGCGACGAGGCTCATGCGGCGCGAATCCTCGAAGCAACGGTGAAGGCGGTCGACCTGCCGGTCACCCTGAAGATGCGTACCGGATGGGACGAGCGAAACCGCAACGCGCCGCGGCTCGCCCGCATCGCCGAATCCTGCGGCATCCGCATGATCAGCGTGCACGGCCGTACTCGCTGCCAGCTTTATGCCGGCTCGGCCGACTGGCGCTTCATCCGCCAGGTCAAGGAAGCAGTATCGATCCCCGTCGTCGCAAATGGCGATATAAGTACACTCGACGATGCCGACCGCGCATTGGAGGAATCCGGCGCCGACGGATTGATGATCGGCCGCGGTTGCTACGGACGGCCGTGGTTCGTTCGTCAGGTCATTGAATGGCTGAAGACGCGGCGTCGGGTTCCGGACCCGCCGCTCGCGGTTCAGCTCGAGACCGTGCTCGGCCATTACGAGGAAATGCTCCTGCATTATGGGACGGCGGCTGGCTCCCGGATTGCGCGCAAACACATCGGCTGGTACTCGAAAGGCCTGCCCGGATCGGCGGAATTTCGCGCAGCGGTCAACGACACCGTCGATGTCGCGCGCGTTCGGAACCTGATTCGATCCTTTTACGAGCCGCTGCTGGCCTGCGAGACGGCATGATCAAGACGCCGTTTCGGCACCGCGGAAGCTCGGACCCAAAACGGGGTCCTTTCGGGATAGCCCAACCCGACGCGACGGTGATCCTGGCAGCTCTCGCATTTCCCGTAATCGTTATCGATCGGGGCGGTTGCATCCGCTTCGTCAATCCGGCCGCCGAGCAGTTTTTCGGGTCCGGCGCGGCCGCGCTGTGTGGCAGTGCGCTCGCCGATCTCATGGCGCCCCACAGCCCCCTGCTGGCGCTCGTCGCCTCGGTGTGGCGGATCGGCAATACGATCTCCGAATACGACATTCTGCTCGAGGGCCCGCGCTTCCCGGGGCGCCTGGTCACCATTCAGGGAGCGCTGACGGGCGAAGCTGCGGACATGCTCGTGCTCACCCTGCACGAGCGCTCGATGGCGGAGATGATGGACCGCCACTTGACCCACCGGAATGCCGCGCGTTCGATTACCGGGATGGCGGCAATGCTCGCTCATGAGGTCAAGAACCCGCTTTCCGGAATTCGCGGCGCGGCGCAATTGCTGGAGCAGGATTCCGATCCGGCCGGGCGTGAGCTCACCCAGCTGATCTGCGACGAAACCGACCGCATCGTCGCGCTCGTTGATCGCATGGAGGCGTTCTCCGATCACCGGCCGATCGACCGCGAAGTAGTCAACATCCACGAGGTGCTCGAGCGCGTACGCAGGGCCGCGCAATCCGGTTTTGCCCGCCACGTCCGACTCGTCGAAGAATACGACCCCTCGCTGCCATCGGTTCACGGCAATCGCGACCTGCTTGTTCAAGTTTTTCTAAACCTGGTCAAGAATGCGGCCGAGGCAGTGCCAAATGTGGATGGCGAAGTCATTCTTACGACGGCATATCGGCACGGTCTGCGCCTCACGCGCCCGGGTGGCGAGGGCCGGCAACACCTACCCTTGATGGTGTCGGTGACCGACAATGGCGGCGGCATCCCCGATGACCTGCGGCCGCATCTCTTCGAACCGTTCGTCACGACAAAGCGGAACGGGACTGGCCTCGGTCTTGCACTGGTCGCCAAGGTAATCGGCGACCACGGCGGCGTGATAGAATTCGACAGCCAGCCCCGGCGAACCGTGTTCCGGGTGTTTCTGCCGGTGGTCGCGCAAGACGGTGCTGCGTGATGGCGTCGACAATCCTGGTGGCAGATGACGATCGCGCGATCCGGATGGTGCTCAATCAGGCGCTGATCCGGCTCGGCCACGATGTGCGGATGACCGGCAATGCCGCGACCTTGTGGCGATGGGTTGCCGACGGCGAGGGGGACCTCGTCATCACCGATGTGATCATGCCGGACGAGAACGGCCTCGATCTGATCCCGCGTATAAAGAAAATCCGCCCGGAGCTGCGCATCATCGTCATGAGCGCACAGAACACGCTGCTGACCGCCGTCAAGGCGACCGAGCGGGGCGCATTTGAATATCTCCCCAAGCCGTTTGACCTGCGCGAGCTGGTCAGCGTCGTCGAGCGGGCGTTGACCGCTCCACACGAGGCTTCCGCGCCGTATGGCGACGAAGAAACCGAAGACCAGCTGCCGTTGATCGGTCGATCGTCGGCGATGCAGGAGATCTACCGCGTTCTCGCCCGGCTGATGGGGACCGACCTCACGGTCATGATCATGGGCGAGAGCGGCACCGGCAAGGAACTGGTCGCTCGCGCTCTGCACAATTACGGCAAGCGCCGCAGCAGCCCCTTTGTCCCGATAAACATGGCCGCGATCCCGCGCGAGCTGATCGAGAGCGAATTGTTCGGCCACGAGAAGGGGGCTTTTACCGGCGCGACGTCGCGCGGCATCGGACGGTTTGAACAGGCGCAGGGCGGGACATTGTTTCTCGACGAAATCGGCGATATGCCGATCGAAGCGCAAACCCGTCTGCTACGGGTGTTGCAGGAGGGGGAATTCACCGCGGTCGGCGGCCGCGTACCGATCCGTGCCGATGTGCGGATCATCGCCGCGACGCATCACGAACTGCGGCATCTGATCCGGCAAGGTCTGTTTCGCGAAGACCTGTTCTACCGTTTGAACGTGGCGCCTATAAGGCTGCCGCCGCTGCGTGAACGAAGCGCCGACATACCCGCGCTGGTCCGCCACTTTGCCACCCTGGCGGTCAGGGAAGGGCTGCCATTGAAGCGGCTCGACGAGGCCGCGATGGAGCGGCTGCGCACGTATCGCTGGCCCGGCAACGTGCGTGAGCTGGAGAACTTGGTTCGACGGCTGGCGGCGCTCTATTCGCAGGAGGTGATTGGGGTCGGGATCATCGAAGCCGAACTCGGCGACGCGTCGACGACGGGTGATCCCGCGGACGGGCCAGGCGGAGAGGGGCTTGCAGCGGCAGTCGAGCGCCACATCAAGGGTTATTTCGCCGCGCACAAAGGCGGCTTGCCGGCAGCCGGGCTCTACGATCGGGTGCTGCGGGAAGTGGAGCGGCCGCTGATCCTATTGACCCTCGGGGCGACCCGCGGGAACCAAATCAGGGCCGCGCATCTACTCGGCCTCAATCGCAACACATTACGCAAGAAGATCCGCGAATTGGACATCCCGGTGGTCCGCGGCTTAAAATAATAAGCGGATCGACACTACCGCCGCCCACGCCACTGAGGCATCGGCCGGAGACAATTTGAGTCGTTTGTATCAAAGCCGTCGGCGGCAGACTTCGGGTAGAGGTCTTGAATGAACCCGATGCGGCGGATGGGAATTTGGGCCGGCCGTATCGGCCTGGGCCGCAAGCTGGCGATCGCCCTTGCGATCCCGGCCCTCGCTTCCGGGATCGCGACCTACCTCGCGCTGACCGGGGCACCGCCTTTCGGGCCGCATCCCGGCGCCGTCCTGGCGCTCCTGAACCTCGACCTGATCTTGCTTCTGGCGCTCGGTGCGGTGATCGCCAAGCGCCTGATCGAGGTCTGGGCCGAGCGGCGGCGCGGCCTTGCCGGCTCGCGGCTGCAAATCCGACTGGTCGTGCTGTTCAGCCTGATTGCGGTCATGCCGACGATCATCGTCGCCGGCTTCTCCTATCTTTTCTTCAGCTTTGGCGTGGAGTTCTTGGTTCAGCGACAGAGTGCGCACCGCAATCACCGAATCTCTGGCCGTCGCCGAAGCCTATCTGCACGAACATCAGCAGGCGATCCGCGCTGATGTCTTGGCGATGGCCAACGACCTCAACCGCGATTCCGTGCAGCTGGCACTCAATCCCCAGCATCTGCAGCAGGTGGTCTCGGCTCAGGCGGCCCTGCGCGGACTGACCGAGGCCATGATATTCGACCGCGCCGGCCATATGCTGGCGCGGTCCAGTCTTTCGTTCACCCTTGGTTTCGAGCCCGTCCCCGACGACGCTATCCACCTCGCCGACACCGGCGACGTGGCGATAATGACAAACGACAGCGATGACCGGGTGCGGGCTTTAGTGCGCCTCAACCAGTTCGGGGACGTCTATCTTTATGTCGGGCGGTTTATCGAGCCGCGGGTTTTAAATCACATGGAGGAGACCCAGCGCGCCGCCGCGTTGTACGAGCAGATGGAAGGCCAACGCTCCGGATTTCAGATTACCTTCGCGTTGATCTTCATGATGGTGGCGATGCTCTTCCTGGTGGCGGCGGTGGCCATCGGCATTCATTTTGCTGCCCAATTTGCCGGCCCGATCAGCCACTTGATCACTGCGGCCGAGCAGGTCCGCGGCGGCGATCTCGCAGCTCGCGTGCCGGAAGGGGAGAAGGACGACGAACTGGCTTCGCTGAGCCGCGCCTTCAACCGAATGACCTACCAGATCGAGAGTCAACAGCGCGAGCTCAGGGAGGCCAATCGCCAGCTCGACGAGCGGCGGCGGTTTACCGAGACCGTACTAACGGGTGTCTCGGCCGGGGTGATCGGGCTAGATAGCCTGGGCCGGGTCAATCTGCCCAACCGTTCGGCATCGGCGCTGCTCGGCACGGATCTCGAACAAGCGATCGGACAGGACGTTGCCGAGGTCGCGCCGGAAATGGCGAGCTTGCTCGACGAGGCGGAACGCCGCCCAGATCGTCTGGCCCAGTCGCAGGTGGAGCTGCTTCGCGGGAACAGTACCCGCACCTTGCTCGTGCGCATCGCCGCCGAGCATAACGGCCGCGATATCAGCGGTTTTGTCGTCACTTTCGACGACATCACCGAGCTGTTGTCGGCCCAACGCAAGGCGGCCTGGGCCGACATCGCCCGTCGCATCGCCCACGAAATCAAGAATCCGCTGACGCCGATCCAGTTGGCCGCCGAACGATTGCGGCGCAGATACCTGAAAGAGATCAAGAACGACGTCGAAACATTTACCATCTGCACGGACACGATCATTCGGCATGTCGGGGATATTGGCCGGATGATCGACGAATTCTCCTCCTTTGCAAGAATGCCGACGCCGGTGCTCAAGCCCGAAAATCTGGTGGAGATCGTGCACCGGGCCGTATTCCTGCAGCGCACCGCCCATCCCGAGATCGCTTTCGAGCCGGTGTTCCCGTCGAGCCCTGTAGCGGTCAGCTGCGATGCGCGCCTGGTCGGTCAGGCGCTGATCAATATCGTCCAGAATGCAATCGAATCGATCGAAGCGCGCAGGGCAGAGAATAGCGCGAGCCCGGCAGGACATATCCGGGTGTCGGTCGCGGAGGAGGACGGCCAGGCCGCCGTGATCATCGAAGACAACGGGAAAGGCTTGCCGCAGCATGGGCGCGAGCAGTTGACCGAGCCTTATGTTACGACGCGGACAAAAGGTACAGGTTTGGGTCTGGCTATCGTCAAAAAGATAATGGAAGATCATCACGGAGTGCTGGTTCTAGAGGATGGCGAGACGGAGGGCGCCCGCGTCAGCCTCCATTTTGCCGCCTCGGAGATTCGCGCTGTGCGGCGTCTCGATGCGGCGGATGAGCCCATGGAATTGAGCCCGATCAGCCATGGCGCATGATATTCTGATCGTCGACGACGAAGCCGACATCCGCATGCTGATTGCGGGCGTCCTGAAGGACGAGGGCTATGCCACCCGGGAAGCTGCCGACACGGCCCAGACCTTGGCCGCGATTCAGGCGCGGCAGCCCACGCTCGTCATCCTTGATATCTGGCTGCAGGGAGGGGGGCTCGAAGGGATCGAGATCCTGAAGCAGCTACGCGTTGAGATGCCGTCAGTGCCGGTGGTCATGATCAGCGGCCATGGAACGATCGAAACGGCTGTCGAGGCGATCAAGCTGGGAGCTTATGATTTTCTCGAAAAGCCCTTCAAATCAGACCGCTTGCTGCTGGTTGTCGAGCGCGCGATCGAGGCGGCGCAATTGCGGCGCGAGAACGAGGAATTGCGGCTGCGCGCCGGCGGCGACCTCGACCTCGTCGGCATCTCGCCAGCGGCCAACCAGCTGCGGCAGCAGATCGAGCGGGTGGCGCCGACTGGCAGTCGGGTTCTGATTACCGGCCCGCCGGGCTCCGGCAAGGAAGTTGTCGGGCGTCTCCTGCATGCGCGCTCCCGGCGCTCGAAGGGGCCCTTTGTTCCGGTCAACTGCGCGACCATGCGGCCCGAACGGCTCGAAATCGAGCTGTTCGGAACCGAGACGCGGATCGACGGCGCACCGCGCAAGGTCGGCACGTTCGAGCGCGCACACGGGGGCACTTTGTTCCTGGACGAAGTGGCGGACATGCCTCTCGAGACGCAGGGCAAGATCGTGCGTGCGCTGCAGGAGCAGACTTTCGAGAGGGTAGGGGGGTCGAGCCGTGTCGAGGTCGATGTCCGGGTGGTTGCCTCGTCGAACCGGGAACTCGGTGGGGAGATCAGCGCCGGGCGGTTCCGCGAGGATCTGTTCTACCGGTTGAGCGTTGTGCCGATTCGCCTGGCCCCGCTACGTGACCGGCGCGAGGACATCCCGCTGATGGCGCGTCACTTTATGGCGCGGGCGTCCGAAGCGGCGCGGTTGACCCCGCGCGAGTTCGGCGAGGATGCGATGGCGGCGCTGCAGGCCTACACTTGGCCGGGAAATGTGCGGCAGCTGCGCAACGTCATCGACTGGCTGTTGATCATGGCCCCGGGTGACGCGCGCGAGCCGCTGCGCGCCGATATGCTGCCAAACGAAATCACTGCGATCGCTCCAACCGTCGTGAAATGGGACAAGGGAAGCGAAATCATGACCTTGCCGTTGCGCGATGCGCGGGAGGTGTTCGAGCGGGAATACCTGATCGCCCAGGTTACCCGCTTTGGCGGCAACATCTCGCGGACCGCGGCCTTTGTTGGGATGGAACGGTCCGCCCTGCACCGGAAGTTGAAATCCTTGGGTGTTTTCGGCAATGATCGTCCGTTGAAAGTCGGGGCTTGAATCCCCGCCCCAGCTCTCGGGGAAGGGCGAGGGCGGGGTGATGGGGGATCAAAATAAATGGCACGTCTCGCTTACGTCGACGGGCAATATCTGCCGCATCGTTGGATCGATCGGGACCCGGTCGGAAATAGCGCGCCCGGGCCCATCTCTCGAACATTGCTGGAGCATTACCTGGCTCGTGTCGCGGCAGCGGCGTGAGCGCTGTCACCGTCGCGGCGGCAGCGCCGCAGGGTCTCACCCGGCCGAGGGCGATCTTGTTCGACTGGGACAACACGCTGGTCGACAGCTGGACAACGATCCACGAGGCGCTCAACGCCGTCATGGCGGCGATGGAGAAGCCGTTGTGGTCGCTGCGGGAGACCAAAGAACGCGTTCGGCTCAGCCTGCGCGAAAGCTTCCCGCTTCATTTCGGCGACCGATGGGAGGAGGCGCGGCGCATCTATCTCGATGCCTTCCGCACAATCCATCTCGATCGGCTGAGCCCGTTGCCAGGCCGCGGTGAGTTGCTCCGCGGGCTCGTCGCCGACGGGATTTTCCTCGGGGTGGTGAGCAACAAGACCGGCGCGCTGCTGCGATGCGAGGCCGAGCGGATCGGCTGGTCCGAGCTGTTCGGCAGCGTCATCGGGGCAGGGGACGCGGCGCAGGACAAGCCCAACCCGGCTCCGGTCGCGCTCGCCCTCGCGCCGAGCGGCATCGAGCCCGGTGAGGCAGTTTGGCTCGTCGGCGACACCAGGACCGACATGGAGTGCGCATACAACAGCGGTTGCATTCCGGTCTTGCTCGGCAACGGAGCGACCGAGGAAGAGTTTCTCCGTTGCGAGCCGCGCCTCGTATTCCCCGACGGTGCGTCTTTGTTTCGCTTTGTGCGGGGCTTGTGATTTGCCTGCGCGCGGCCCATCTGGATTGCAGCAACTCGGGGTCTCGTCCGAGTGCTGCGGCGTGAACTGGCCGGCTCGGTTCCAAGAAGGGAGTGGGGGAAGTCCCATGACTCCGGAAAAATCGCAAAACGTTCAAGACGTTTTCTTGAACCACGTCCGGAAAAACAAAACACCGGTAACCATTTTTCTCGTCAACGGTGTCAAGCTTCAAGGAATTATTACTTGGTTTGATAATTTCTGTGTTTTGCTGCGCCGGGACGCGCATTCGCAACTGGTGTATAAGCACGCAATTTCGACGGTGATGCCGGGGCAGCCGATCCAGCTTTTCGAACAGAAGGAAATGGCGGAATCCTGAACCGGGCAGACACCACAGGGGTCCCCGATGCGGGCACGACAGGTCGGGCTCTCGTCGTACATCCGGTCGCGAAAACGGCACCTGGACGGCACTCGCGAGAAATCGCCGGCCGTTCGGTCGAAGCGCGGCTGGAAGAAGCGGTCGGTCTCGCGAAGGCGATCCGTCTGGACGTAATCGGTGCCGAGATCGTCAGTATCACACGCCCACGCCCAAGCAGCCTCCTCGGCAGCGGCACTGTCGAAAACCTCGGCGAGCTGATCAGCGAAAGCGACATTGGGCTCGTCGTCATCGACGCTGCGTTGAGCCCGGTGCAGCAGCGCAATCTCGAACGGCGTTGGCAAGCCAAGGTCATCGACCGGACGGGCCTGATCCTGGAGATTTTCGGCGAGCGGGCCCGCACCCATGAGGGCCGCTTGCAGGTCGAGCTGGCGGCACTGACCTATCAGCGGTCCCGTCTGGTGCGCTCCTGGACACATCTCGAGCGTCAGCGCGGCGGGTTTGGCTTCCTCGGCGGCCCAGGCGAAAGCCAGCTCGAAATCGACCGGCGGCTGATCGGCGAGCGCATCGCCAGGTTGAAGCGCGACCTCGACGCGACCAGGCGGACGCGGAATTTGCATCGCGAGGCGCGCCGCCGCGTGCCTTATCCCGTGGTCGCGCTGGTCGGGTATACCAATGCCGGGAAATCAACACTGTTCAACCGATTGACCAGGTCGTCGGTAACTGCCGGGGATATGCTGTTCGCGACGCTCGATCCGACGATGCGGCGGCTCGGGTTGCCGTCGGGGCGCCAAGTCATCCTATCCGACACGGTCGGTTTCATTTCGGACCTCCCGACCCATCTTGTTGCCGCCTTCCGCGCCACGCTCGAAGAGGTCACCGAAGCGGATATCGTTGTTCACGTCCGCGATGCGCATCACCCCGATAGCGAGGCGCAGCGCAACGACGTGCTGAACGTCCTCGTCGATCTCGGCCTCGATCAGCCGGTCGAGGAGGGGCTGATCGAGGCGCTGAACAAAATCGACTTGCTCGATCCGGCGACGCGGCACAGCCTGCAACAGCAAAAGCTGCGCAATTTGCCGAGCATAGCTTTATCGGCGGCGACGGGTGAGGGATGCGACGGGTTGCTCGAGCTGATCGAGCGCCGGCTCGAGAACGATACCCGTGTCGTGCGGCTCGACGTGCCGCTGACTGACGGCAAGACATTGGCGTGGATATACCGACGCGGCGAGGTGCTGGGCCGGCGCGACGACAATGAGGCGGCGCACATCTCGGCTCGATTGCCGGAAGACGATATTGCGCGGCTCCGCCATCGTCGGCGCCTGCACTAAACTCAAGAGCCGCGTCGCGCCATGCAAACCCGGATTGAACGGCGGTAGCCTTCCGGCATTGCCAAATCTTGCAGTTCGCCGACGGCGAAGACGCCGAACTTCTGGTGCTCGCGGCTCACTCGAAGCTCCCGCCGGTCGACGCGGCGCACTGCATAAGTCACGATCAGCACCTCTTTTCCCGGCAGCACTTGATACAGCCAGCAATCGAGTATTCTGCCCGCGACAATTTCGGCTCCGAGTTCCTCGGCAAATTCGCGCTCTAGGCAGGCAACCGGATCTTCATCGCGTTCCAGTCGACCACCCGGCAGCTCCCATTCGTTCCGTTCGTTCAGGAGAAGTACGACCCGGTGGCCCTCCAGGAGGACACCCTTGACCGATACCGGGAAACGCATCCCGCTATCGCCTTCAAAGGGCATTCGACCGACTACTCGTGCTCTTCGCGCTTGACCTGTTGCCACAGCGCTTCGAGCGAGTCGAGATCGCTGCCCACAGCGTGCTCGGCCGCGAGCGTCTCGACGCGCCGGAAGCGGCGCTCGAATTTGGCGGTTGCATGCCGAAGTGCCGTTTCGGGATCGATATCTAGCTTCCGGGCGAGGTTGGCCGCGGCAAAAAGAATGTCACCCATCTCGTCTTCCAAGGCGCGGCGCTCGGCGGGCTTCTGAAACTCGGTCTCGAGTTCGGCGACCTCTTCTTTGAGCTTGTCGAACACCGGCCGCGCATCGGGCCAGTCGAACCCGATCCGCGCCGCGCGTTTTTGGATCTTGTCGGCGCGCAACAGAGCGGGCAAGGCGTGCGCGACACCATCGAGAACGCTTCCCGGCGCTCCCGTCGCCAAGGCCCGGTCCCGCCGCTCAGCCGCTTTATGGGCTTCCCAGGCTTCGTTCTGCGCCCCAACCGAGGCGACCTCGGCGGCGCCGAACACATGAGGATGGCGCCGCTCCATCTTGTCGGCGATCGCCAAGGCAACATCGTCGAAGGCGAACATGCCGGCTTCCTCGGCCATCCGGGCATGGAAGACGACCTGAAAGAGAAGATCGCCGAGCTCGTCCTTCAGCGCGTCTGGGTCGCGACGTGCGATCGCGTCGGCCACCTCATAAGCCTCCTCGATCGTATACGGCGCGATCGTCGAGAAATTCTGCTCGCGATCCCATGGACAGCCGCCTTGCGGGTCGCGCAGCCGCGCCATGATTTCGAGCAGACGGGCGAGGGGTCTCATACGCGTGCCGCTCGTTCATTCAACTGGACGCGACGGTCTCCAGCAAGAGGGTAGTGAGCACCCCGTATCGGAGTAATTGGCGGAGAGGCGAAATTTTGATCGGCCACCCACATGATATGTGTCCACCAAATACCGATGTCAGCCTCTCTGCCGTTTGCAAATGTCACTGGGGTCGGTCGCGGAGCCCCGGGGAGCGCAGCGTTGTCGAACTGCACTACAACTCTGCTAACATATAGGATCCCGTCCGAGTGGGCCGCGGGGCGCAACCAGAGGAATATTGCGACGCACCCCAGCACTTGATAGAGCAGCCGCCGCGTACATATCCACCGGCGGGTTCGCGACCACAGGCAGCGGCCAGCGCGCCTGGCGCGGCGCTAAGAGCGAGAGAGAAACGCCGATGATGATGGCGCCTTCTATAAAACTGCGCGATTGGGGCAATGCGGCAGGCTTGCTGCTGATGCTGTCGGCGGCCGGTTGTGCCACCCCGCACGCACCTCAGGTTGCGGCACCGCCGCCAGGCCAAGCCCGGATCTGGTTCTACCGTCTGTGGGACCCCTCTGAGAGCCTCAATGTCGCCAATATCGAGGTGAATGGGGTGTATTTCGGATCGGTCGACCCTGGTGGCGCTTTCTATCGCGACGTTACTCCCGGTGTCTATCATATCATGCCCCAAAACCAATACATCGATTACAATCAAAACACTAATGTGGCGGTTGTTCCGGGCCAGCAGGTCTTCATCTCGGTGCTTGACTTGGCGAGTTGGGCGAATGCGGTGAGTGGTGGCCAGTTCTTTATTCATCGCGATGCGTGGTATGCGCGGCTCGTTCCGCCCCAATACGCCCTGGCCCAGATCGTTAATCCGGCTCTTGTGCCGCGCCCCAGCGCTCTCCCGGCCGCGGCTTTCAGCTATTGAACGGCGTCTGATTACGGCTTCTCCGGGCAGGCCGTCGGCCTCGGCACACCAATGTTAGCCGTGTTCGGCTGAGACGCATCCACCCATTACGGGCGGCTCGTCGCATGAGCGTTGTGCAGCAGCAGCGGTGTGCGATGGGGTTCGGCCTGCACCCCGTGAGGATCTGCGTCAAGGCTGCTCAACCGGGCCAGTCGCCCGGAGCCAGGAACCCGGAGCAGCTGCGGAGCGACGCGCCGAATTCGCACCGGCCTGAAGTGCCTCATCGCGATTGGTGTGGTGTCGGTGGGGGTGTGTAGTGCTCTTTGCCGGCCTGATGACCCAAGCGCCAGCGACAATTGCCAAGGCGATAAATCCGGAAATGACGGCGAGCCAGGTACTCGCTGGTGCCAATGGGCCGGCGGCTGCCCAGTTCGCGCCAGGAGGTACGAAGCCCCCCTTGTAGGCGATGGTCGGGTAGGTCAGCGCTTTTATCGCCGCCCCGTGCACATTCGGATCGTCGAGGTGCAATTTGCCAGAATATGCTCCATTCTTGCCGGGTATCGCGGCGCGGGAGGAGGTTCAATGAAACTGTGGAACCACTGTGAGAATCCCTACCCCTTCGTCCCGAACGAGGTCCTGGAACAGGCCGAGTCGGTGCGGGCAAGCTTGCCGAACAAGTATTGCGACCCGAAGATCGCCGCGCGGCTCTACGACGAGATCTTCGACGAATACCGCCTGTGCGATGACATCGGCATACACATCGTCACAAACGAGCACCATTCGGGGATCAATAACCTCTGGGCGGCAAGCCCGGTCATCACCGGCGTTGTCGCCAATATTACCAAGCACGTCCGAATCCTGTCGCTCGGGACCCTGGTTACGGTACGCCCTGACCCGGTCCGGGTGGCCGAGGAATACGCGACAATCGACATCCTGTCGAAGGGTCGGCTGGAGATCGGGTTCGTCAAATCCGGCGCGACCGAAATGGTATCGGGAGACGCCAACCCGATGCGCATCCGCGAGCGCGAGTGGGAAGCCATCGACCTGATCGAGAAGACGCTGACCACTCATGACGGCCCGTTCAGCTGGGAAGGCAAGTTCTTCATCCACCCGCACGTCAACATCTGGCCGCGCCCCTACCAGCAGCCGCGTCCCGACTTCTGGGCGGCGACCAGCGACCTGCCGACCTGCGCCGAGCTCGGCCGGCGCGGCATCGTCAACACACTGCTGTTCGGGGGTTACGACCGCACTCGCCAAGCGTTTGAGTCCTACAAGAAAGCGCGGGCGGAGGCGGGTCTGCCGGCGCCCGGCGAGGACCGTTTCTCCTACATGGCTTTTGCCTATGTCGGCGACACCGACGAAGAGGGGCTCCGCGTCGGTCAGAAGATTGCCTGGTTCCTGACCGTGAGCATCAAAAGCGCGCCGCAATTCTCGAAGTTCCAGCCGGGTGCGATCGCGCCGGAGATGGCGCCGGCAGCCTGGCGCACCGGCGCATCGCGGCGGCCGCGCCCGACCAATCTCGATGCCGAGGTGCTGGTCGGCCAAGGTCAGATGTTCGCCGGCAATCCCGATACTGTGGCAAGGCAGATCAAGGAATTCCGCCGCAAGGTCGGCGGCATCGGCCACATCATCATGATGACGCGTCAGGGGTTGGTCACGCATGCGGAGGCGGAAGCGAGTTTCAAGCGCGCTGCCAAGTATGTCCTGCCTCAACTTCACGATCTGCCGCCGATCGACCCTGAGGAGACCGAATGGGAGGCGCGGCGCGCCGCGGCGGCCGCGCAATGACCGCAGCCGTTGAGCGCGCATCATCGGCAACGCTGGGCCGCCTGGCCATTGGCCCGATCGAGCTCGAACTACTGCACCAGAATGCGAAGGCCGCCGGCGCGCCGACATTGGTACTCGTCCACGGCATCAACAACATCAGCCCGCGCGCGCCATTTCTCGATCTGCTCGCTGAGATCGGAGAAATCATCGCCCCGTCGCACCCGGGGTTCGGCAATTCACCGGGCCCGGGCGATTTCAATACGATGTACGACCTGGTTCACGTCTATCTCAGCGTGCTCGACGCGATTCCGGCCCAAAAGGTGACGCTGATCGGCTTTTCGTTCGGCGGCTGGATCTCCGCAGAGGTCGCGGCCAGCGGGCATCGCAAGCTCGACAGATTGGTTTTGGTCGACCCGGTCGGGATCAAGCTCGGCGGCCGCGAGGAACGCGACATTGCGCATTTTTTCAATACCTCGCCCACCGAGCTGAACCGGCGCGCATGGCATGATCCGGCCAGATGCCCGCCCGGCAGCTACGGACTTGGCTGGCATACGGCGATCGGCGACGCAATGTCGGACGAGGAGATGGTCACTCTGGCGCGGAATTGGGATGCCCTTTGCCTCTACGCCTGGCGGCCGCACATGTATAATCCGCAGCTCAAGAACTGGCTGCATCGCATCCAAGTGCCGACCCTGGTTCTGTGGGGAGCGAGCGACCGGATCGTCACCCCGGATTACGGGTGCGCTTACAGCAGCCTCATACCCGGCGCACAGTTTGCCGTCATAGACGAAGCCGGCCATCATCCCGAGCTGGAGCAGCCACGGGCTTTTGTCGGCCGCGTCGCACGTTTTCTCGGCCGGTGCAGCGCGAGGGTGGCTGCGGCATGATGTTCATCCTGCGCACCTCCCGAGATGTTCCGAGCGCCGCCGAAATACAGGTGAAGGTCACGCGCAAGACGCCGAAGATCGTCCCCAGTGGGGCCGGCAAGACCGATTACTTCTGTATCGGGGAAGCGGAGGCGATCGCGGCGCTGCGAGCAGCAGGCTGGGAGGTTGTCGAACTGCGCGACGGCTGGTACGCGGACGATGATGGCGGCGGGATTGCCATCTCGGGTCATGGCAAGTATTGGGAAATCCGCGACACGCCGTTCACGGTGAGGGAAGCGGTCGGGCCGGCGCCAGGAACCGACCAGGCAGAACCCGCCGCCGGCGATCTCGTCAATGTCCGCCATGCCATTTTCGGGGTTTAGTCTATTGCCGGAACTGGTGCGGCTGGGAACCCCTTTCATTTGGCGCCGGTTCCCTGGGAACAATACCGCGCGGTGGTGGCCGAAGCGCAGAGGCTGGACGGGGCAGGCGAGGGCCGCGCCCCTTTACCTGGGGTTTATGTATCCGACGTTGATGTTTGGAGGACCATAGAAGCCGCCGCCTGCGTTCGGTCCGGCGCTCGCGTCAGGTCGCCACAACCCGGCCCAATGTCTCGTGGTCGCTTCGTGGCGACGCGGGCGAACCCGGATCTTTTTCACATGGGTGATGTGGGTTGGGTTGACGAGCACCGTGCGAGTCTCCGCCGACCCCAATAGCGGCGGCTCTTGTTCCGACAGCGCGCTAAGCATCGGGCTCGCCGCTACCTCGTGAGGAGAAGGCGCCGATAAGGATCTCCCGGCCGCGTCATTGTTCTTCGGCGACTGGAGTTCCTCCACTTGCCCAGCCTCCGCCTCTGGAGCCGGATCTTTAAGCGGAGCGGCCGGGTGTGGAGGGGCGATCAACAAGAAACCGACGCCAAAGAAGACGCCTACGGTCGCTGCCGCGACTGCGCTCAGAGAGACGAGGTGGAGCAGGGATGCAAAGTCGCGCCTAGTTACAGCGCTCATTGTCGAATCTCCGAATCGTCCATCGTCATCCTGCAGACACGCGCTCTATGCGGTATTCGCTAACGCGAATGTCGCGCCCTAGTTGCCTTCAGCCAAGCTCTTTTGTTGAGCAATCGCGCTCTATTCGCGAACCGCTTCGCGGGGTCGTCAGCTCTTCTATTCGGCTGGCGCGGCCGCGCGCCGCAGCGCACGCCGCCGCGCCGACCCACGGTCACCGATCAGCGCCACCGACGCGGTCAGGATCATCACGATGACGCTGGCGCCGAAGACCCATTGCGGTGCGCCGCGGTCCATGATGAAGCCGAACATCAACGGGCCGATCATGCCGCCGATGCTGAAGCCGCTGGTGACGATGCCAAAGGTGCGGCCCATCGCGCCGGGTGGTGCGGCGGCGCGCACCAGCATGTCGCGTGACGGCATGATCAGACCGCCGAGCAGCCCGGCGCAGCACATGGCCGCGACCAGCGGCACGATGCCCAACCCGATCGTGCCGATCGCCAGCACGATGCAGGCGTTGATGGCGTAGCCAACCGCAGCGACCTCGGCATGACGGCGCGTCAAGTCGGCGATAAATCCGCCGAACAGCACGCCGAGCGCCTGCGCGCTCAGATACCCTGTCAGCGCCAGATTGGCGGCCGAGAGCGGCGTGCCAAAGGCGCTGGTCAATGCCACCACGGAGAAATTGCTGATCCCGCTGCCCGACAGGCTGAGTAGGGCGAAAAAGCCGGTCAGCCCGATGATCGTCGGGGTCAGCACGGCGGTGAGCCCGAGGCGCGGGGCGGCCAGCGCCCCGTTGGAGTGCCGCGCGGCCGGGATATTGTCGACGCCGCGCACGAATATGAGCGGCAGGGCAGCCAGCAGGGCGATGCTGCCGGCGGCGATCACGGCAAAACTCAGCCCCAGGCTCGCCGCGACGGCGAGCATCGTCACCGGCGCGATTGCGGTGCCGAGAAAGCCCGAAAAGGTGTGAATCGAAAAGGCGCGGCCAACGCGGGCGGGGGCGATCCGGGCCGCAAGGATCGCGTAATCAGCCGGATGGAACACGCTGTTGGCGAGGCCGAGCAGCGCCATCGCCAGCAACAGCCGCCAATAGGAGAGCGAAAGGCCGAAGCTGATAAAAGCCAACGCGCTGGTGACGAGCCCGAGCACCAGCATCCGCCGCGAGCCGACGCGGTCGACGAGGAACCCGACCGGCAATTGCGCGCCGACCGACAGGATATTGGCGACGGTCAGGGCAAAGCCGAGCTCGACAAAGCCAATGCCGAGCTGCGCCTTTAGAAAGGGAAACAGCGGCGGCACGACCAGATTTTGAAAGTGGTTGACGAAATGAGCCAGCGAAACCACCGCGACGGCCCGGTATTCTTCGCTTCTTTTGCTACGCTCTACGGGGCGTATCTCACCACCGGTGCCGGGTATGGCAGCCGCATCCGTCATCTTCAGCGCCTCGTCCTCCGGAATGATCCGCGAAAATGCGGCGCCGGGCGAGCCACGACAAGTGTCTGTTTTGGCAATGCTGCTTTGCCTCGGATGTCGCGTGCAAATCGCACCGCGATGAAATGAAAAGCCGCCGAGATGGCTCGGCGGCTTCTCTAGGCGATGACCCAGCAAGGTTAGGCGCGATGGTGCCGATGGTGGTGAGCCCCGACCAGCTGGTTGGCCATTTGCTGCTGTTCGGGCGACAAGCTGGCGTATAGCGGCTTGAACGCAGCGAGAAGACGGGCGTCGTTGTCGGCCCGCACTTTCGCAAATTGCTCGCGCAACTCGAGGCGTTGGACCGCGTCCGTGCCAGTGCGGTTCTGCCGCGCAGTGGTGATCGTCTGATCGAGCGCACTAGCGTTCTCGCGCATTGCCGCCGCGACCGGCTGCCACTGAGCCTCCTGCGCCGGCGTGATCTTGAGTTCAGCCTTCAAGAAGGCGATGCGCCCGTCGACGAATTGTCCGGGCATCATCCGCTCCATCTCGTGATGGCGCGCCTCGCTTGGTGCGGCAGTGGAATTCACCGGCCCCGGCGCGGTTTGCGCGAAGGCCGGAGCCAGTCCGACCGCAGCAACGCCGGTAAAGAGTGCCGCGGCGAGGAATGGCGTACGCAACCTGATCATTTCGGACCTCTGTTATGAACGGGGCTCGTGCCCCTCATTCATGACTTACGGACCAGCGGATCGGCGCATACCCGGCAAAATCGTACATGACAGCGATTTAATAGGACCGCCACACTCCGACAATGTTGCTCGCTATCCCGGGGAAAGCTTTCGCAGAAAGCCGGTGCGCTGGGCAGCGCCGGCCGCCATAAACGCTGCATCCTGGCCGGACAGGATGAAACGCGCGCCCATCTCGATATAGCGCGGCATGATCGCCTCGTTGTAAACGCCTGCCATCCCAGGGAACTTTTCGTGCTTGCGCGCGGCCGCAATCATCGCCCGATAGGCCTCTGCCACGCGGTCGTTGCCGAAATCTCCATGGATGCCCATTTCGGCGCACAAATCGTTGGTGCCGATCAGCAGCACGTCGACTCCAGGCACGGCGGCGATCTCTTCGGCATTGGCGATCGCGGTTGGCGTCTCGAGCATGACGACAGTCAGATTGGCGGCGTTGAGCGCCGACGCGGCCTCGCTGGAACTCGCGGAGCGCAGTGAATAATGCGGCCCGATGCCGCCCATCGAGCGGTGGCCGACCGGCGGATATTTCAGCCGGTTGACGACCTCGCGGGCTTCGGCCGCGGTGTCGACATGCGGCATCACGATGCCGAGCGCGCCATTGTCGAGCGCCCGTGTGGCGATCGCATATTCGCCGTTGGGCACGCGCGCGATTGGCGCGATGCCGGCATCGAGCGCGGCGGTCGAGATCTGCGCGCAGGCTTCGAGCGACATGACGCCATGCTCCATGTCGAGAAACAGCCAATCGAAGCCGGCTACCGCCATCGCCTTGGCGATTTCGACGCTGCGCGTCATGCGCACTCCGACCCCGAGTGACAGCTGGCCTTCATCGAGCTTTTCGCGAGCGGCATTGCGGACAGTGGCGGGCATCGGTGGCTCCCTCATGTCAATGTGGCGATGGCGGTGGCTATCACGCGATTCAGGGCCGCCAAATCCATCGGGTAATCGGTTTCGTTGGCGACTGCGACGGTGAAGCGGTGGCGGCGCAAGATAAAGATGCGCTGGTCCGACGCGCCAGATGCCCAGGCAAAGCCGGCGCCAGAGGCAATCAGGTTGCCGGCAATATCAGCGGAATTCATCAGTTCCTCTCCTCAAGAAACTGTCCCCTATTTCCGTGTCTCACTTTTGGGGTCCGCTACACCCTGTCGGGTGGGCAGTCGCGGCAAGATGAGGGCTAAACGAGCAGCGCGCGGGCGATCGTCTCCCATTCTTCCTTCAGGGGTGCGGTCGAGGCCGGGCGGCCGGCACGGCTGTACCAGCCGCCGGCGTTGCGCAGATCGCCTTCGACGCGGTGCAGGTAGGCGTGCGCCCAAGCGCCCTCTGCGTCCGGCTGCTTCTGTGCGCATTGATGCGCCAGGTGCCAGTCGCCCTTGGCTTCCCACCACAATGCTTGTGCCGCCATGCTCAGCCCCTCGGGCGGGGCCTCTTCCGCGAGCGAGCTTTTGTAGGTTTCGAAATCCATTTCAGATCTCCTTTCGAAACGTTTCGGGTCACGCCAGCAAGCGATCGAGATTGTCGCGCAGCCGATAATAACCACCGACGACCGGCAAGAACCAGGGATTGCCGGTATAGAGCGGGTGGTCGGGGAAGTCCTCGGTATCGTAGCTGCACGCATAATTCGAGGAGCGGGCGACTTTGCGGGCCGTTTGCCAGCCGAGATAGGTCATCATCGCTACCCCGCTGCCGTTACAGCCGAGACAATAATGGAGGCCGTCGCGCTCTCCCATATGCGGCAGCGCGTCGAGGGTGAAGGCGACATTGCCGGTCCAGGCATGGGTGATCTTGACGCCACGCAATTGCGGGAAGCGATCGGTCATGTAGCGGTGGAGAATCGGCGCGCTGACCGTCGCGTCGACCTGCGTGAAGCGCGCGCGGCCGCCGAATACCATGCGCCGGCCGTCCGGGGACATCCGGTAATAACACAGCACGCGCTTTGTGTCGGACAGGGTCCGGGCCTTCGGAATCAAGGATCGGGCGAGATCCTGCGGCAATTCCTCGGTCGCGATGATGTGGCTGGCGACCGGCACGACGCGTCGCCTGAGCGCCGGGGTGAGGCCCCCGGTATAGCCGTTCGTCGCGATCACGACGTCGCCGGCGGAAACCGCTCCGCGCCCGGTCTCGACCTGCCATCCGGCGCCGCTCCGGCGGATGCCAGTGACCGGAGACCCGGCGCAGACCGGAACGCCGCGCCGGCGGCAGGCCTCGAGGAGCCCCTTGTAATAGAGCGCCGGGTGCAGTTTGCCCGACGCTCGACGACCATGCCGCCGAAATAATAGTCGCTGGCGATTTCTTCGCGCTGCCGCTCGCGCGGCACCATGTAGGCGCCGGACTGGGCTGCCGAATTGAGCACGGCAAGCCGCCGCGTCTGCCCGTCGAAATGCTTCCTTGTCCACGCGCCGACAAAGCGGCCGGGCTTTTCCCAGAAGCAATCGATCTTTTCCTCCTCGATCAGCCTGTCGATGAGCCCGAAGGCGTCCGACGCATCCGACAGCAGCCGTTCGGCTCGTTCGGGCTCGACATCGGCGCTCCGCCCGGTGAAGCTCTTGCCGATATTGACGCCGCCACTGACGGCGCCGCCATTGCGGGTGCTGGCGCCAAAGCCGAGCTCGCCCGCTTCGAGAACGACGGCGCCGATCCCATGCTTGGCCAGCTCGAGCGCCGTCGACAGCCCCGCATATCCGCCGCCGACGATCGCGATGCGCGCCACTCTCGGCACCTCGACGAGATCGCCGGCGGCTGGTGCGTAAGCTTCCCACCAATACGGGATCGCCTTGAAATCCCGATGGAAGATGTCGGGAACCATCGGCCTCTACTCCTCGAATACAGCGTACGGCAGGAATATTGTGGATGTCGCGAAGGTTGACCGCGGTCGCGATCTCGGCACAATCGGGAGCTGTTCGGGCAGGCTCTTTCCGGGAAAACGCCATGATCAATCGGACCGCGACCTTGCGCCGGCTTCTCGCCGAGGAGCATTTCATCGACATGCCCGTCGCCTATGACCCGCTCGGCGGCCGGCTGATCGAGAGCCTCGGGTTCAAGACCGTCTACAATGGCGGGTTCGTGACCGGCGGATCGCGCTGCACCTCCGAGCCGCTGCTGACGATGGACGAGCAGGTGCGCACCGCCGGCGATATCGCCAAAGCGGTCAACGTCCCGGTCGTCGCCGATGCCGGCGCCGGCTTTGGCGAGCCTCTGCATACGATGCGCACGGTCGAGGAATTCATCCACGCCCGGATCAGCGGCATCCATATCGAGGACCAGCTCTTTCCCAAGCGGGCGCATTACCACAAATATGTCGCGCATGTGATCCCGCGGAAGGACTTCGTCGACAAGATCAAATTCGCCTGCCGCCGGCGCGATGAGATCGACCAGGATTTCGTGATCATCGCACGCAGCGATTCCTGCCGCTTCGAAGGGCTCGAGGAAGCGGTGACCCGGATCAACATGGCGGCCGATGCCGGCGCCGACATGGGCATGATTTTCCCGCGCACGCCGGAGGAGCTGCAGCAGGCGACCAGGGCCGCCAAGGTTCCGCTGGTCTATGTCCGCAGCCTCGGCAACCGCGACAACCGTCCGACCCCGAGCTCGAAGCAATTGGCCGAGATGGGCTACAAGGCCTGCATCGACGCCTTATTGTACTTGCTGGTCAGCTTCCATCACGCGAAGCGGGCGTTGATGGAGCTGAAGCAGAACGGCGAGTATGGCGGCCTCAGCCAAGAGGACTGCGTCGCCGCCCGACGCGAAATCGAGACATTGGTCGGCCTCGACCGGTTCTATGAGGTCGAAGAACAGACGGTTGAAGACAAGAAGTGGGGCGATCGATAGGATTCGCCCGGATAATAGAGGGTGAGAAACAATGAACTGGACCGAACGGCGCGAACGTTTTCGCACGATCCTTTCCGGCAACCGCTGCGTGCATCCGGGATCCGTATATGACGCGATTTCGGCGCGCATCGCCGAGGATCTCGGCTTCGAGGTCGGGATGTTTTCCGGCTCGATCGGGTCTATGTCGGTGCTCGGCGCGCCCGACCTTGTCGTGTTGACCTTGACAGAATTCGCCGCTCAGGCCTACCGGATCTGCCGCGCCGGCAATTTGGCATTGCTGGTCGACGCCGACCACGGCTACGGCAATGCGCTCAATGTGCGCCGCACCGTCGAGGAGTTGGAGACGGCCGGCATTTGCGCGATGTCGATCGAGGACACGGTATTGCCGCGGCCCCATGGATCCGGCGGCAAGCCGAGCTTGAGTTCGGTCGAAGAGGGCGTCGGCAAGATGAAAGCGGCATTGTCGGCGCGCCAGGACAAGAACCTCGTCATCGCCGGACGCACCAGTGCGCTGGCGATCGCCAATCTCGACGAGGCCATGAAGCGCGCCAAGGCCTATGAGGCGGCCGGCGTCGACGCGGTCTTCCTCGCCGGCGGCGTTACCATCGAGGCGGTCGAAGCGGTGTCCTCGGCGATCAGGATCCCGCTGATCCTCGGCGGCGGCAGCGGCCAACTCGGCGATCTCGACTGGCTCGGCGCGCATCGCGTCCGGATCGCATTGCAAACGCACGCCCCGTTCTCGGCCGCGGTGCAGGCGGTCTACGACACACTGAAGGCATTGCGCGACGGTGCAGCACCCCGCGATCTGAAGAACATCGCATCCCCCGAGTTGATGCGGCGGGTCACTCGCGCCGACGACTATCAGCAATGGACGAAGGACTTTCTCGGCGGAGGTTGAATGTAGCCACGGGCGCCGAGCGCCGCTCAATGCGGCTTCACCGGCGGGCGGGCGCGCTCTATTGCCAGTGCCAGATGTTCATCTCGGCCGGCACGGTGAGCGGCATCGCAGTGGCGTCGCAGATGGTGTTCGCCGCCCTCTCTACGTGCCGCTCGGGCGACGGCGGGTGCGGCGACCACGATCCTGTTGACTGAGACATTGCGCATCTCGTTCGGTACCGCGGCAGTCGGCTGAGACAATTTGGTCTGCGGCACTCTGCTGCTGTTGTTCACTATCTTTCTGCCGCAGGCCTGCTCGGTTCGGGGCTGGCCGTGCTGACCCGGAGGGAGGTCGTTCGACATGAGTGAGCCACACGGTCCTCTGCAGGGCGTGAAGGTCGTCGCCTGCTCCACGGCGCAAGCTGGCACGGTGCCTTACATGCTGATGGCCGATCTCGGCGCGCAGGTGATCAAGATCGAGGTGCCGGAGGTCGGCGACAATTCGCGCGGCTCGACTGTCCTGCCCGGGATGCCCAGCACCTATTTCGAGACGAACAATCGTGGCGTGAGGAGCGTCACGCTCAACCTGAAAACCGCGGAAGGCCGCGAAATCCTGCGCAAGCTGGTCGCGCAGGCGGACATCTTCGGGCAGAACTTCCGGCCCGGTGCGGCGGAGAAGAACGGCTTCGGCTACGAAGAACTGAGGAAGGTTAACCCGAGGCTCGTCTACATCTCGATCTCGGGCTACGGCCCCAATGGCCCACATGCCGATCTGCCCGGCACCGACTCGATGGCCCAGGCGCTCGGCGGGATTGCGGAAGCCTATTCGACACCGGGCCAGCCGTTGAAGACAGGCATCGTCTCGGTCGCCGACGAAACCTGCGCGATCCTCGCCTTTGGCGGGGCGCTCGCCGCGCTGACCTATGCGCGCGCCACGGGCATCGGCCAGAAGGTCAATTGCTCATTGCTCGGTGGCCAGGTCCGGCTGATGGGGTGGACGTTGACGACGGCGATGTGGCGCAACCGAGACCCGGTTACCGGCCAAGCCCGCGTCACCGGCACACCGCAGCGCCCCGGCCTCAGCGCCAGCCTCAACGATCGCGACGGCAAGCCGCTGGTATTCCAACTGAACGGCGCCCGTAAATGGCGGGACGCGATGACCGCGCTCGGCTTTTACCAGGCCCTCGAGGCGGCCGGCTTTGGCGATCTCGGCGTGATCGTCACCTCCGACGAAAAGCGCGCGACATTACTGCGCATGCTCGACGAGCTGTTCGCGACGGGGCCGCGCGACGATTGGGTCGCGAGGCTGCGCGGCGCCGACATAGTCGCCGCGCCGATCAACACATTGCTGGAGGCCTCCAACGATCCCGACGTGGTGGCCAACGGCTATGTGACCGAAATCGACTACCCGAAATACGGCAAGCGGCTCAAGGTCCATGGCTCGCCATGGCATTTCTCGAAGACCCCTGCGTGTATCGGCATCGCCCCGGAACTCGGCGCGGACAGCGACGAAATTCTCGCCGGGCTCGGCTATACTCCGGCACAGATCGAGGGTTTGCGCGAAAGAGGGATCACCTGATGCCGGCGAGCCCGGGCGGGCAATAGAAATGCAAGCCGCTAACGGGCGGCGCGCCACTCAATGCTGTCGCGGCCGAATCAGGATGCCGTTACACGGGTGCAGCCAACGGCTCTTCGCAGCGATCAATCGTTTCGGCGGCCCATTCCGGGCCGGTCAAGTGTCGCCTCCAAGAGCCGTTAACCAAATACAATCGGTCCGATAATCGACGGGAACCTTCTCGCCGTAGCATTGTTTTCCGCCGGAAGCCAACTTGTAGGTAAACTTGTCTGGGGAGAACGATGGCCCGACGCGCAAGCCCAACCGTATTGATGGCATTCTGCGGCATGTTTGCTGCCGCCCCCGTTTACGCCGATTCCGAGCGCCAAGCAAAACCGACCGCGCCCCGCGAAGATCGTGAGGCGATATTGCGCCACAACATGCGCGACGAGATAAACGCCGGACTCGTCGGCATCGTGTCTGAAGGGACCGACTACACTGTCGATCTGGCACTCAGTCTTGCCGGTGAACAGAACCGCGTGCGGGTTCTGCCGGTTGCCGGGGCCGGGGCATCACAAAATGCCAAGGATGTGATGTTTGCTCGCGGCATCGATTTCGCCATCCTGCAGACCGACGTGCTCGATGAAATCAAGCGCAACCCGCCTTTTCCAGGCGTCGAAAAATACCTGCAATACGTCACACAGCTCTATGATCAGCAGCTTCACGTTCTGGTCGGGCCAGATGTCCAATCCATTGAGGAGCTGAGAGGAAAGAAGGTTAACTTCGGACCGCGTGACGGCGCTACGTCTGCGACCGCGGCGGCCGTCTTCAACACCCTCGGGATCGAGCCCGACGTGACGACCTTACCTTACCCGCTCGCACTCGATAAGCTGCGGCGAGGAGAAATTTCCGCGTTGGTTTATGTAGCAACTAAGCCGTCCCGACTGTTTCAGGACATTCGACCGGAGGAGCACCTACACTTTCTGCCGATTACGGGCGATCTGCCCCCAATTTATACCGCAGACATGATAACCTCGGACGATTATCCGGAACTGGTTTCGAGAAACACCCCGGTCAGGACGATCGGTGTGGGAACCGTTCTTGTCGCATATAATTGGCCTACGAAATCCGAACGCCATCAGCGGGTGAGTCGCTTCGTGCAGGCGTTTTTCGCAAATCTGAAGGAGATAAAAGGGCGCCGTCCGAAATGGCGGGACTTTGACGTATCTGCTTCAGTCGCGGGATGGACCCGGTTTCCGGCCGCGGAGCAGTGGTTAAAAAAGGCTGGACTAACTCCCGAACCTGACAAAGGGCCCGCTTACCTCGACCCGAAAAAGCGTCAAGCCTTGTTCCGGGACTTTGCGGAATATCAGAAAACCCATGAGCCGGCCCTGTTCCGAGAATTTGCGGAATATCAGAGAACTCACGAACCGATGATGATGGTCGCTTACCACGGCACCGGCGGCGATCATTGATCGGGCAGTCCGGCCTGGCGTAGTCCGACGTTCAGCGTTTTTTCCTGCAACGCCCAATATTGCGGATTGATGAGCCAAGAATTCTCCGCTCGCATCCGGTCCAGGGATCGAATGGCAGGTTTCAGTCCTATTGATTCTGCAAGGGCGGATCTCGCTTTTTCGAGATCGCCCTGCAAGCCAAGGGCTCCTGCTAGATAAAAATACGGCACCCAGACTCGAGCATCGGCGTCGAGCGCCGTTCGCAAGAGATCGATGGCTTGATCCACCCGACCTAACAAAAGCTGGCAGGTTCCCAATGCCCAATGAGCAAAAGCTGCATTGGGCGCATTGGGATCGAGTTGGATCGCCTTCTCCAGCGACGGGATGGCAGCCGCGGGTTGGCCAAGATACAATAACGTCTCGCCGCGGTGGAAATAGCTCCGAGCGTTATTGGAGTCGAGAGAAAGCGCAATCTCGAACTCCTTCTGGGCCTCCGGCAACCGGGTCTGCATCTGGCGGAGAATCCCGAGCGTAAAATGAGCCACTGCCTGGTTCGAAACACCGCTCGTTTCGAGGGCTTCACGTAACAACTGCTCCGCCTGCGGAATGTCCTCCTGTAGCACCGGGGACCAACTATCCGCTAATTTGGTCGACAGGATCGCGGCGAGGCCAATCCGCGCCCCGCTAGAGCGCGAATCCAGTTCCAATGCGCGCTCGAAATCACGGCGAGCCTCCTGCCACCTGGCAAGCGTATAGGGAAGGCGATACAAGGCCCATCCCTTCATTATCAACTCGCGGGCGCCAGGATCGGCGACTTCCTCGTCATGATCACTACCTGACGGAGTCGTAGCAGCACTGACCAGTGGCGGACTGACTGCTGGTGAACTTGGCGACGACCGTGATTTAGGGGGCGATTGGGCTTCTGGGGGTTGCAGCGCATTGTCGGTGGCCGCTACTTCAGGCCACGCCGGTGCTGCCGGTTGGGGCATTGCCGCCGGGTTATCCGTGACAGAGGCTGTCGGTGTTGATGGCTGGTGGCGAAATGAGTTGAGGAAAACCAAGCCGCCGCCAATCCAAATCGCAATAGTGAAAACTAAACCGGCTGTGAGGAGGACCTTTTGCAAAGCGGTACGAGGGGCGGGAGAAGACATGCCGCTGACGGGAGCGGAAACGGCATCCTGCGCCGCGATGCGCTGTCCAGCTGCCACGGAGTCCGCGCGCATTGCGAAGCAGTGCACGGGCCCTGCGCCGATGTCGAGGTTCTGTTTTCCGAGGTCTTCGAACGCAGACGGGAGCTGGTCTCGAATGGCGTCCCAGACTGCGCCGGAGATGCAAATGCCTCCCGGTTGAGCAAAAGCCGCAATGCGTTCGGCGATTCTGCTGGAGTTGCCATAGATCTCGGTGCCGGGTTTGACTAGGGTCATGAGCCGGTCAGTCGGCAACGCAGCAACAGCGCGGCTTACCAAATCGTCGCCGGTCGGTGTCACGTCACCGATATTGATGCCGATGCGGAACGCAATGCGTCGGTCTGCTGCTGCGCCGATATTGCGATCGATCATGCCCCTTTGTACCTCGACAGCGCAGCGTACCGCCTCGGTCGGGCTGGCGAACTCCACGAGCAAACTGCCGCCGGTCGCCCTTACGATGCGACCGTTATGCTCCTCAACCTTGGAATACACGAGCTGCTGGCGACGAGCCTCGAGCCGTTCGAGAGTACTTTCCTCGCCTGCTTCGATCAGGCGTGAGTAGCCAACCACATCAGCGGCGAGTATTACGACAAGACGGCCCACTGCAGCCATTACCGGACGATCCCCTCTTAGGAAGCAGGGTGATGCCTCCAAACGGGATGATATAGGATGATGGTATAGGATGAAAGCTGACCATGGTAGTTATGCGATCCTGCCTGCGGAACGCGATACTAGTCACATGGTCCCGCTCTCTCCGTTCTCGATCTTTCGCCGATCGCCGGGGGCAGCGGTGCCGGTCAGCGTTTCGTAATTCGCTGGACCTCGCGCGGCATCTCAATGCGCTAGGCTACCGGCGCCATTGGATGGTAAAGCACCACAATCTTGTCCGGCATCCCGAGCGCGGGGACCTCTGTGCCGGTGGCCGTATGCATCAAGGTGACGCTGCAACAGTATTACGCTGAACCGATCGCTGACAGCGAGCCCAATAGCGGCGGGTGAGATCGCCGCCGGCCTAAGAGGCTCCGGGTTGCCGGCGACATTGCCTGGCGGCCAGACCCAATGATCGCCGCAGGTTAATAGCATGGGCGATGTGGTAGGATGAATCGGATGCAGCCCAGAGGTGATCGCAACGCATGCAAAGGAGCGCTGGAAATAGTGCCGCACTGAGCCCCGGCGAGATAGCGCCTGAGGGCGGCCGCGGGGCGGCGCTGTCGATCAGACTCAGCGCGGCTATCGTAACCGCGACGGTCGACCAGCCGCGTGTTCTGACTGTTCGCATCGGGCGTGAGCCGGTCGAGGCGCTGCCCTCCGGCCCGTTGGAGGTTGAGCATCGGACGCTCGAAGTCGGACTGCGCGCCTGGGTGGAGAGGCAGACCAGCCAGAGGCTGGGCTATGTCGAGCAGCTCTACACCTTTGGCGACCGTGATCGCACCGAAACTGGTGAGACGCGACCGGGCCGGGCCCTGACCGTCGCCTATCTGGCGCTGGTGCGCGAAGCGCGTCCGAGCGGAGCCGCCGAGGCGCTGTGGCAAAACTGGTACGGTTTTTTCCCATGGGAGGACTGGCGTTCCGGAAGGCCGGCGGCGCTCGCCCCGGTCGAGGAGCGGTTGCATTTGTGGGCCGGACAGGCAGCGACCGAATTGGAGCGGCGGCTGCGCGAGGAGAGGGTCGGCCTCGCCTTTGCGGCTTCCTGGAACGAGGAGCTGGTGCTCGAACGCTATGAACTCCTTTACGAGGCGGGTCTCATCCAGGAGCGCTGGCGCGATCTCGGACGTCCGATGCCGTCGGAAGATGGCCCGGTCTTCGGGATGCCGATGGCGGCCGATCACCGTCGCATACTCGCCACCGCGATCGGCCGGTTGCGCGGCAAGATCAAATACCGCCCGGTCGTGTTCGAGCTGATGCCGCCGGCGTTCACCTTGCTGCAGCTGCAGCGCACGGTCGAGGCGCTGTCGGGGGTGCGGCTGCACAAGCAAAATTTTCGCCGCCTGGTCGAACAACAGGGTCTGGTTGAGGAGACTGGCGGGATCAGCGCCACGACGGGCGGGCGGCCCGCGCGTCTCGTGCGCTTTCGCCGCGAGGTATTGCTTGAGCGCCCGGCGCCCGGTCTGCGCTTGCGTGCCGGCCGCCGTTCGATGACATCGCTCACCAGTGCGTAAGCCTGCACGGTTTTCGTCGCACGTGGTCGGCGCTTTACGGGCTGGTCACTCCGCGGCTTCGCGGGCGTCCTCGATCAATCCGCCGGGCGGGGGCGCCAGCAATACCGCGGCCTCGACCTCCGGCAGCACCTCGACACCGCGCAGTTTGCGGTCCATTGCACGGCGGCGGACGCCGGCTTCTTCGACAACCTTCTGCGCCTCGTCGAGCTTTTTGTGGACCTTGTCGAGAACGCCGCCGAATTTCTCGAATTCGGTCTTGACCGCCGAGAGGACCTGCCAGACCTCGCTCGAACGCTGCTGGATTGCCAGCGTGCGAAAGCCCATCCGCAGCGAGGTCAATAGCGAGACCAGCGTCGTCGGTCCTGCGATCATGATGTGGCATTCGCGCTGCAGCCAATCGACCAGACCCGGCCGTCTTATCACTTCCGCGAACAGTCCCTCGGTCGGCAGGAACATAACTGCGAAGTCGGTGCTGTGCGGCGGCGCGACATATTTAGCGCAAATGTCCTTGGCGGCGCTGCGCATTCGCGTCTCGATGCCGCGCAACGCCGCCTCGGCCGCTTCCAGATCGCCTCGTTCGCTCGCCTCGACGAGCCGGTCGTAGTCCTCTGTCGGATATTTGGCGTCGAGCGGAAGCCATAACGGCATCTCACCGTCACCCGGCAGTCTGATCGCAAACTCCACTCGCAGATTGCTGCGCGGCCGCACCTCGACATTGCGCGCGTATTGGTCGGGGGTGAGGATCTCCTCGAGGATATTGCCGAGCGCCACCTCGCCCCAGGTTCCTCGCGATTTGACGTTGCCGAGAATACGCTTCAGGTCGCCGACGCCAGTCGCCAGCGCCTGCATTTCACCGACGCTTTCGTGCACCCGGGTCAGCGAGTCATTGACCATCTTGAACGACGCGCCGAGCCGCTGCTCGAGGGTCCCTTGGAGTTTTTCGTCGACCGTCTGTCGCATCTGCTCGAGTTTCTCGGCATTTTCTGAACGCAGCACGTTTAGGCGGCCTTCGACCGTGTTGCGCAACGCGTCTTGCTGGGTCTCGGACTTCCGCGTGAGCTCGGTTACCGCAACACCGAGCCGATCCCCCAGTTGCTGAAGCGTATGCTGCACCTCCTCGCGCAACGCCTTGGCGCTCGTCGCAGCCTCTTCGCGCAACAATTTGGAGCCCATGGCGCTCTCTTGCCGCCCCCGCGCAAGCTCGTCGCGCAGCACTTGTTCGAGGCTCGGCTGCGACGCAGTCGGATTAGAGCGGAGGCGAAGAAGGAGGGCCGCCGCGAGCGCGGCTACCGCAAGCACGACGGCGAGACCGGCGGCTGCGACCAGTTCTATCGACACCTGGGCTCCCGTATGCGGGGGGTTAGCTCGCGACGCGGTCGCGGGCTTGGTCCGGCGGCCGTCCGTCGATTTTCACGCAGAGAACATAGAGCGAACATAGGGCCGAAATTAAACCGATCCCACCAAGGATGTCGAGAAATTCTGCACGAGCCGGATTAATCTGCGGTTATAGCGCGATTCCAGCCGCCTCGTTGTTCGCAAGGCGGCCGGCCGCCTGAGGCGCGAGCGCCGCAGCGATTCGAAAAGTTCATCCAGCGAGGTTGGCCCCGATGCCCGAAGAAACCAAAGGCTTCGCCATGTTCCCGCACGATTGGCACTCGACCGATTACGTCGCCGAGTGGATCACGCGGGACGCGGCTCGCGACCCCGAGCGCCGCCCCCTATTGCGGCAGATGTTGTCGTTTGCGCCGTTTCCGCGCGATGCCGAGTTGAAGGTGCTGGACGTCGGCGCGGGCTATGGCGCGGTCAGCGAAGAGGTGCTGCATGCCTTCCCCGCGGCTCGCGTCGCGCTGCAGGATTATTCTCAGCCAATGCTCGACCGCGCCCGCGAGCGTCTCGCCGATCGTTCCGAGCAGCTCCGCTACGTGGTCTGCGACCTCACCGATCCGTCATGGACGCAACAGGTCGGCGGCCCCTTCGATCTCGCCGTCTCCGCCATCGCCCTCCACAACCTGCGCGACCCCGCGAAGATCTTCGCCTGCTACCGCGCGATCCACGATCTGCTCAAACCCGGCGGTTGTTTCCTGAACTGCGACCGCTTTGTCGATGGCGTCGAGCCGCATCTGGCCGAGCTGCGCAAGGCCGGCTTCGATCGCGTCGAGTGCCCGTGGCAGGAATCCCCACGCGCAATCATCGTCGCCGGTCGAGCCGGCGGCTAACCCCGCCAACCGGCCTTCAGCAGACCTCCTCGAGGGGCAAAGGCGCTCCTTGGCCAGGGCAGGCCGTAATGCTCGCGCAGCGTTTCGCCGACGTATTCCGCGCGGAACAGCCCGCGCCGCTGCAATAATGGGATCACCTCGGTGCTGAACACGTCGAGCTGTGCCGGCAGCAGTGGGGGCATGATGTTGAAGCCGTCCGCCGCATGGTCGGCAAACCAGTCCTCGATCAGCTCGGCGATCTGCTCCGGCGTGCCGGCGATGCTGAAATGTCCGCGGGCGCCGGCAAGGTAACCGAGCAATTGCCGCAATGTCGGCCGGTCTCGCCGCACCAGGTTCAGGATCACCTCGGTCCGGCTGCGTGCCGCCTCGACCGAGCCGGGGTCCGGGAAATCCTCCGGCCTGAGTGGGCGGTCCAGTGGCAGGTTCGAGAAATCATGCCCGCCGAACCGGCCGGAGAGGCGCTTGCGCCCAACCTCCGGATCGCACAGATCGTCGACCTCGCGCGCCAAGCGTTGCGCCTCGGCTTCGGTAGAGCCGATCATCGGGCTGAGACCGGGCAGGATCAGCACTTGGTCGCTCGGCCGCCCCTCGGCCGTCGCGAGCGCCTTCAGATCGGTGTAGAAATCCTGCGCCGTCGCTTTCGCCACGTGGGCCGTGAATACGGCGTCGGCATGCCGGGCCGCAAACCGGCGGCCGGTGTCGGACGATCCCGCCTGCACCAGCACCGGCCGCCCCTGCGGGCAGCGCGGCATGTTGAGCGGCCCAGCCACCTGGTAGAAATCGCCGCGGTGGTTGATCGGCCGGATGCGGTCGGCTCGGGCGTAATGCCCGCCCACCCGGTCGTCGACGACCGCGTCCTCGGCCCAGCTGTCCCACAGCGCCTTGACCACGGTCATGAACTCCTCGCCGCGGGCATAGCGGTCGGCGTGGCTCACCTGACCGGTGCCGCCAAAGTTGCGCGCAGCTGTGGCCAACCACGAGGTAACGATGTTCCAGCCGACGCGCCCGTTGCTGATGTGATCGAGCGAGGCGAACTGCCGGGCCAGGTTGAATGGCTCGGCATAGGTGGTCGACGCCGTGGCGATCATTCCGATCCGTGTCGTTGCCATCGCCAAGGCGGCAAGGGTGGTCACGGGCTCGAGCCAGATGCGTGGCGCCTGCGCTACGTCCTCTGCGAGCGCGAGCTGGTCGGCGATGAAAATCGAGTCGAACTTCGCCGCCTCCGCCCGCTGGGCCAGATCTTGGTAGTAGCGGATATCGGTCAGCGCCAGCGGCGACGAAGCCGGATGCCGCCAGGAGGCCTCGTGGTGCCCGCGGCTGTGAATGAAGAGGTTGAGGTGCAACTGCCGCTTCATCGCGCTCATCTGTCCGTCCTTTACTCTTGACCGATTACCACCCGCGATTCGCATTTCCGGCCAGCATACGACCAAAATAGCCGACGCTAATCGCGCTTAAAAAGCGTGCGCCGTTCGATCTCCGCGAGCGAGATCCGCCTCCGGGCGTGATCTTATGACTTGGTCGAGCGGCCTTGAATGCGGCCATTTCCGCGCAGGGTTCGAAGCTGCCCTCGCTCAGCCAGCCGACAGCTCCTTTCCCCGATCCGCCGGACGGCGAGACAGAAACCTTGTCCTGTGATTTCGATAGCGCTAACGCGTGTGTCCTTGATCAACCGCGAGTGGGACGGAATGCCCTTCTCGAACAGGTCTGACCGGTTCGTTTACCGCGCACCGATCGGGGTGCGCCGCCTGCAAGCGATGTTGCGACTGTTGCCGATCCTCCTCCTCGCCGCCTGCAGCCAGCAGGGCGCATATGGTCCCGGCGGGGGGCGGATGGAAATTGGCGCGGACGGCTGGAAGTGGGCGTCGCCGCAGCGCTACTACCCGCCCCCGGGCCCGCCGGAGGATCCCTGGGGCCCCTATATCCGCGAGGCCGCTGCGCGATTCCGCGTGCCCGGGCATTGGGTGCGGGCGGTGATGCATCAGGAATCGAGCGGTGAGCAACAGGCCACCTCCCCGGTCGGGGCTATGGGACTGATGCAGGTCATGCCCGCAACCTATGAGGGGCTGCGGGTGCGTTACCAGCTCGGCGACGACCCATACGACCCGCACAACAACATCCTGGCGGGCACCGCCTATATTCGAGAAATGTACGATCGGTTCGGCGCGCCGGGCTTTCTGGCCGCCTATAACGCCGGTCCCGATCGGGTTGACAGCTACCTGGCCGGACAAGCCGCCCTGCCAGACGAGACAGTAAACTATCTCGCCGCGATCACGCCCAATCTCGGCACTGACGTACCGCGGTCAGGGCCTTTCGCGGTCTATGCCTCCGCCCGCTCTGGTCGCGCGCAGAGGCCAACCATAGCGAGCCTCGCGGCGGGATGCGACCTGAACGCCGCGTATAACCCGAACCATCCCTGCACGACCTTGCTGCACGCCGCGGAGCAACCGGCGCCGATCCAAACGGCCATGGTTCCCCAACTGGGCGCGAATGGCTGCGACGTGAACGCGGCCTACGATCCCAGCCACCCTTGCACCTCGGTTGCCCAGACGGCAGCGGTGTCGCACGCGGCTTCGGCTCAGCAGGTTGCGGCAAACGAATGCGACGGGAACGCGGCCTATAATTCCTACGATCGGTGCGGGTCAGCTCCGCCGCCCGCGGCCTCCAGGGTGAACATGGCGTCGGCCAACGACCATGCCGCGATCGGGACGATCCGCGTCCCGGCGCCGGCACGAGCCCACCAGGTTGCCGCGGCGACCCCTGCGGCCTATTACCGACCCGCCGCGCCGTTACCGCGGCAACAGCCGAGCCATCCTGCCGAGCCCGGCGGTGCTTGGGCGATCCAGGTAGGCGCCTTCGCGAGTCCGGGCCTGGCCCGCTCGGTGGCGGAGGGCGCCCGCGCCCAGGCGCCACACGAGCTCCACTCCGCTGCTCTAGCGCTGCAGCCCACCGCGCCGTTTGGCGGTAAGGTCCTCTACCGCGCTCGCCTCGCACATTTGTCGGCCAGCGAAGCTTCGAATGCCTGCGCGCGTCTCAACCACCGCCAATTGCCCTGCGTCGTCGTCCCGCCCAATCACTCGTGAGCGCAGATGCGGGCCGGCCAGGCGTATTGGCCGGCTCGTCCGATCGGTCGTGCCTACACGGCGCTCTGACGCGCTCGGGGCTGATGCCTAATCAGGTTCGGAACGGTTGGCGGCAAGGGCTGGCTTCTGACGAGCGATCACCGACTGCACAGGCGACTGCCGCTAGAAACGCGTCCAAGCGTAGTGCAGTTGCCGCGCTCACTCAATCTTTTCGATTTCCGGCTCACCCCCGAAATTGATGAATTCGCGCTCGCGCGTGATGGGGCTAAGCAGTGGCAACGTCTCGGCTAACGCCGCCCGTGCACGATGCAAATCGACTGCTCGCTGAAGGTTCAACCACAGGCTTGCCGAAATGCGCGTCACCGCTTCTAACCTTAGGGCCATCTCGGCGGTTACCGTGCGCCGATCATTAGCGATCTCGTTGACTGTCAATCGCGACACGCCCATCGCGCTGGCGAGCTGATCTTGGGTGAGGCCTTCTGGAGCTAAGACCTTCTCCCGCAAAAAGCGGCCAGGAGTTATCGGTTCAGCGTCGGAACTCCGAGCCGAGGCTCGTGCTGCGGAGGCGGACGATCTAGACGTTGATCGCGTCATGCACACGCCATTGAAAGGTAATCCAATACTCGGAGCCGGTGTCGACGTAGTAACTCCGCCGACGGCCGGTAATCACGCGGATTGTCCGCCGGCCTGCAAATAGTGTGTCCTCTAATCTTGAGGCAGCGTTAGAATATGCAGCGCATCCCGGAGGGCCGGGAGATCCCCGTCGCGGATATGTTCGACGCTTTCGCCCCGGAGAAGCGCTTCGACCCGATCGTCGTTTGTAATAATCATTAGCCTCAAACCCGAGATACCTCGCTCGCTTCCAAATGGCAGCGATCGTCTCGGGAGGGCTAAGGGACACGCTTAGAGTGTAACTTCGAACGAGCTCATACAGACTGGGTGCGAAATCGGCGCTAGCAATGCCGGGTTGCCCATGTAAGACCTTGACCCTGCCGGCAGCTGAATTTGCTGCCCAAGCACATTCACGAATTCGCGGAGGCAGCTGAAGATCGTCCAACTCCGGTTCACAAAGTGCAAGGTGATCTAAAACCGCCGCGACGGTGCGCCACTCATCCCTTATCGAAAGATAATGTCTAAAGAAAATTGGGTTAAAATCAGTCTTACCGAAACCCATCCCGCCCATGGATTTGGCCATGGACGCGACGTTCAGCAGCCTATGACCACCATCGACTATCCTTATTGGGCGCAACGGCTCCAGTACGGCATCAAATTCGTTATCAATACCCACAATTTCGCGTGGAGATGTAGCTTTTGATTCGAGAACGAAGATCCGCCCTTTATCACGCCACGCAATATCGATCAGAGGTGCTGGCGTGGTGGTCCGAAATCCCGTTCCAGCACGCCTGGCTTTATCTTCGACCTCCTGGAGGAGCCGCCACGAATTTACTGCCGTTCTGATCAGGCGAGCGAGATCCTTAACCACCCCGTGTCTGGCCCTCTGGATCAGGGCCGCAGTCTGACGTGCAATTTCAGACCGGATCTCGGGGTATTCGCGAGCCATAAATTCTTCCGGCTCACCCGGAGTTCCAACCGGGCTTTCAGGCACAATTCAATCTCGTTCAATACGAAGTGGCGTTTCGCGTTTTCGATGTGGCTCATAGTAGCAATGTAATCCTAAGGATTACAAATTGCAAGCGGGGCCGTCAAATCAGCTTCCGCCGCGCTCGACCACGAGTGGCTGCGCGAGGAAGCTCATTCTAGTTCATGGCTACGCGTTGCTGGAAGACCGCAACCGCTTCAGTTGTGCGCGTCGTGCCGGCGCGGCTGAGGTCGTGACGAGCGCCCAGCCGCGCTCGTGCGGGATCCACCAAGCGCAGCCGATCCCGCGAACGCCCACACGCCGCCCCAGGCTACGCGCCGGGCGGCATGTGCTGCGCCAGGAACTCCTTCACGCGGGCTTTGGCCGAAGTCAGGGCTGCGCCGGTCTTCCACTCGGCGACGAATTCGCAATTCGGGAGCAGCTTCGAGAGCTCCTCGGAGATCGGGTAGGGGTGGGCCTCGTCGTTGCCGGCCAGCACCAGACAGGGTGTCTGGACCTTTGACACGAAGGCGCGGTCGACGCAGTAGACGAAGCCGGGAGCGTAGAGGTTCTGGCAGAATGCGTCCAGCACCTGCTGGGTGGCCTCCGGGTGGTCTTTGAGGGTTTCCGCCCAGCCGTTGAAGCGGGCGGGGCGGCCGAGCGCCATCGGGCCGACGCGGCCGATCGGCTGCGCCAGCACGGCGCTCTGGACGCGCTCGGGCTGCGCCTTGATCAGGTTCAGGATGAACGACCCGCCGATGCATTGGCCGTACAGGTGGCACCGGTCGACGCGCAAATGGTCGAGGAGGGCGATGTGGTCGGCGGTGTAGCTGTCCCAACCATCCTGCGCGATGATCGGAGCGCGGGACTGGCCGCCCGCATTGCGCTGATCCATCGCGATGACACGGAATTTGTCGGCGAATTCGGTGGTCGGGTTGATCGGCGCCGAGGGCTGGCTCCAAACGTCGATCACCGACTGCAGCCCCGCCGGCGCGAAAGTCAGGATCGGGAAACCCTGACCGAACTCCTCGTAATAGATGCGCGCGCCGTGGTGTTCAAAGCTCGGCATGTCGGTGTCCTTTCGCGATGCCAAAAAATGAGTTGGGTGACGGAATGCTAAATGATCTCGCCGGCGACCAAAAGCGTTTGGGCGCGCCCGAGACCGATCACGCCAAAGTTGCACCGACCCGGTCAGTCGAGGGGATGGTGCCCAGAGCGCGGGCGGCAATGAGGGCGAGGAGGGCCAAGGCCAGGAGCGGCCCGGCCGGGACGTGCCAAGCCTCAGCGAGACTGGGCGGAATCATCGAGAGCACGAACAATGCTGTGAGCGCGACCCTTTCCCACCCGGCGAGCCCGGCCGGGTCGCGGACAAGCCAAGCCGCTGCAACCGCCGCCAGCATAAAATCGTAGATCAAGGCCACCGGGACCGCGACAAGCGTCGCTGCGGCAAGCGTCGCTGCCCGGATCGGCAGCGGGAGGCCGCGCCGCCAGACGAATGCCACCAGGAGGCCGGCGCCGAGCGTCGCCGCCGCCTGCGCCACATAGGCCGCATTCGGGGTTCCGCCCGCCAGCAGAACGCCCCCGAACGGTGTGATGAGGCCGCCGAAATTGATGCGGCCGGATGCGTAGGTCGCATGCGACCCGGCCGCGGCGGCGAGATAATCCTGCCAGGTGTCCCAGCCGAATATGACCAGCGACAACCCGCAGAGCGCCACCGCCGAGCCGAGAAAAGCGCCGAGAGCGCGCCAATCGCGTCCGGAGAGCAATGCCACCGGGACGAGGAGAGCGAAATGCGGCTTGTAGCAGAGCGCCCCAAAACAGATCCCGGCAAGGATCGGCCGGCGGTCGATCCACAGCGTGCCGACGCCGAACAATGTCGCGGTCAGAAACGAGTTCTGCCCCAAGCCGAGCGTCCAGAAGGCTGCCGGGAACGCCAATACCGGGATGATCGCCGACCAGTCGCGCTCGACCAAAATCGCCCGCATCACGATCAGACAGAGGGCGAGGGTCGCCGCCTCGAAGACGAGGAACGCCGCGAGATACGACAGACGGGCGAGGGCGGCGCACAGCAGCAGAAAGACCGGCGGATAGTAGAAGAACCGGTACTCGACGCCGGCCGCGGTGGCGCGCTGTTCGGCGGCGTCATGGGCGGCTTGGTCGTAGGCCAGTTCCGGCTTGCCGGAATCGGCCAGGGCTCCGGCCGCATAAAAGCTGACGAAATCGGTGCTGGTGGGCCCGGCAAGCGGGACGATCAGCCCGTGGGTTCCGGCGACGAGAAAAAGAAACACTGCTGTCTCGACCGCGAGCAGGACCCGGCAATAGGCGAGCACGCGATTGCGGTGGAGCGCAGCGCCGAGAACGTCAAGAATGCGCAGCGCGGTAGTTTTCACGGCCTCTCCGATGGACGGCTTCGGCCGGATGGGCGCTCACCGCGGGAGGCGGCCACCAATAAGGAAGGTCGGTTAGGGAAGGATTAACTGTGGTGCATGCGACATGAGCCGCCGATACGAGATGCGCGGCTGCTCGCGCCGGGTTAACCGTTTGGTACGAATTGCGCACCAAGATCGGTTACACGGATTGTTAACGGAGGTTGCGATGGGCGGCCCGCCACTCTGGCAGCGCCGGATCAAGGGTAGGGCCGGGGCGGCACTCGGTCTGACTGCCGATGAACGCGGGGTTACCGCGATCGAATACACTCTGATTGCGGCACTGATCGCGATGGCCTTTGTTGCCCTTATCACTCAGATCGGGGACTTCGTCAGCGCGCCTTTCCAAACAATCGCGGGCAAGCTTTGATGCGAGCTCAGCCGCGCCGCTCGGCTCGCCTCAGGAAATCGATGAAGATGGCGGCCAGGAGACCCTCCTTGGCGTGCCAGTCTTCGAGAGCGACATCGAGGTCGGGGCGGTCCTCGGTCAATACCTCATGGTATTCGCTGTTCGGCATCAGGCGATGCGCCGCCTGGCCGGGGGCGCGCGGGTGCACCCGGTCGTTGCCGGGGATGATGCAGGCGGGCATCGTAAGCGAGCGCAGCTCTGGGGGGCTCAGTCCGATCACCGGATGATGCGCCCCTTCGTCGAAGGCGCGCCGCCACTCTTCCATGATGCCGATGAATCGCTGCGGGTCGAGCGCAGTCAGCCGCGCGCGGTTCGCCGGGTTGGCGGCGATCACCTCGCTGAAATGCTCGGTGCGGCAGACCGCTTCCATGCCGCCTCGCTGCGCCGCATCGATGAACTGCGTGTAGTAGTTCTCGATCAGACGCTGGGCCGCATAAGCACCACCGGTGACGCGCCACAGCAACAGGCCGCGCACATCGGCCGGATGGTGCAGCGCCATGAGCAAAGCCAACCGGCAGCCCGACGAGCTGCCGCCGATATACGCTGGAAGCGCGTCGAGCTGTGACAACAGGGCGCGGAGGTCCTCGGCCCAGATCTCGTTTTCGGAATTTCCGCCGTGGAACGAGACGCCGGAGGCGCCGCAATTGCGCCGGTCATAGACGAGCACCCGGCAGCCGGCCTCGGCGAGCTTCTCTCCGAGCGACTTGACCCCGGCGAGGGCGCGCCTGCCGCCGGGCTGCAGCGCAACCCATGGCCCGCGCTCGCCGAGCACTTCGTAATTGATGTCGACACCGCGGACAGTGGCAACCGGCATGGCTCTCCTCCATGGTTGAATTTTCGTAACTATGTCATCCTAGCCGACAACCACCGGACCCGGAGAGGAATCATGCGCGTTGGGGTTTTCTATTTCCCGACCGACCAAGGCGTCGACATAGCCGAGGAGCGGGTCGAGTGGCGAGCAATTTGGCCTCCCCGCAAGCGGGCAGAGAGGGAGCGAGGCGTGGCGTGATCCGGGAAGAACTCGTTTTTGTTGCGACTTGCGACATCTCGGGCCTGGCGCGCGGCAAAGGCTTTCCGGCCCGCGAGCTCCCGGCGCGGCTGAAGAAGGGGGTCGGCTGGACCGGCAGCAATCTGATGATGTCGCCGTTTGGGCCGATCTGGGATACGCCTTTCGGCACCGCCGGGGACTTCATGATCGTGCCCGACCCCGCGGTAGAGGCGCGCGTCGATTTCGCCGACGGGTCGGCAATCGAGCATTTCTTCCTGGGCGACATCTGCAATACCGACGGCAGCCCTTGGGAATGCTGTCCACGGGATTTCCTGCGCCGCGCCGTCAAGGAACTCGGCGACGTGGCGAGCCTGCGGCTCGTGGCGGCTTTCGAGCAGGAATTCCTCTACACCGGGTTATCCGACCGCCCTGGCGACGCTTACGCCCTCGGCGCCTTCCGCCGCCAGGACGGCTTTGGTGAGACGTTCACCGCCGCCATGCGCGCTGCCGGGGTGGTTCCGGACACGTTTCTCGCCGAATACGGCCCGCGCCAGTTCGAGGTGACGGTGATGCCGCAACCGGCGCTGACCGCCGCCGACCACGCGGTCATCACGCGCGAGATGGCGCGCGCCACCGCGCACCGGCTGGGGCACCGCGTGATCTTCTCGCCAAAGCCCGACCCCGAGCTCGTGGGCAACGGCGTGCACATCCATATGAGCCTCGTCGACGCCGCGGGCCGGCCGGCGACCCACGCCCCCGGCGAGCCGATGGAGCTCAGCAAGCCGGCGCAGCACTTCTGCGCCGGCGTGTTGCACCATATGCCGGCGATCTGCGCGATCACGGCGCCCTCGCCGGTCTCCTATCTGCGCCTGACGCCGAATGCCTGGGCGCCGACCGTCATCGATCTGGTGCGCCAGGACCGCGGCGCCATGCTGCGCATCTGTCCGACCTTCGCTGCGGCGACCCCGACAGAAGTGACGCGCCAGTTCCACATCGAGTTCCGCGCCACCGACGCCGCGGCGAGCCCCTATCTTGCCCTCGGTGCCGTGATCTTCGCCGGTGTCGACGGGCTCCGCCGGGGCCTCGGGCTGCAAACATCGGGTGCGCCGAAGCACCTGCCTCAGTCGCTTCCGGAGGCGCTCGACCGGCTCGCCGCCGACCAGACAGTGGCCGGCTGGTTCGGCCCGACCCATTTCGACGCCTATATCAGGTTCAAGCGCGTCGAAGCGGAAAAAATGGCGGGGCTGTCGCCGGCCGAGCTCTGCGCCCGCTACGCCGAGGTTTATTGATGGCCGCGGCAGCGCTGCTCGACCCCGACGAACCACACCCGGTTACGCTCGAGAACGAGTCGGGAGACTCGGTTTTCTTTCTCACCTGTGAGCACGCGGGGCGCGCTTTTCCCCGCCGGCTCGGCAGGCTCGGCCTGCCGGAAGCCGAGACTCTGCGGCACATTGCATGGGACATCGGCATCGGCGCAGTCGGGCGTGAGCTTTCGCGCCTGTTGAATGCCGCGGTGATCCTGCAAACCTATTCGCGCCTGGTGATCGACTGCAATCGCGACCCCGATGTTCCGAGTTCGATACCGGAGATCAGCGAAGACACGGATATTCCGGGCAATCACGGCCTCGGGAAGGCTGAGCGGGCCGCCCGTGCGGATGCGATCTTCCGCCCCTATCACAATGCGATAGCGGCGGCCCTGGATCGCCGCACGGCGGCGGACCGCGCCTCGGCGCTGGTGGCGCTGCACAGCTTCACGCCGGTGTTCAAAGGTGTTTCCCGGCCGTGGCATGTGGCGGTGCTGTTCAATCGCGACCCGCGGCTGGCGCATGCTCTCGCCGAACTGCTGCGTGCCGAGGGTGACCTCGTGGTCGGGGAAAACGAGCCGTACCAGGTCAGCGACCTGACCGACTACACCGTCCCGGTGCATGGCGAGCGCCGCGGCCTGCCGCATGTCGAGATCGAGATCCGGCAGGACCTGATCACCGATCCGGCAGGCCAGAGGGATTGGGCCGAGCGCCTTGCTCGGCTACTGCCCGCCGCGTATGCCGCATTCCTGCGCCAATGAGTGCACTGAGCCGCGAGGTGCCGATCGATCCGGCCCACGCCGCATTGCTGATCATCGACGTCCAGAACTACTGCGTCGCCACCGGCAACAGCGAGTATTTCGACCGGAGCCTTCGAGAGATCGTGCTGCCCAATATCCGGCGCCTGCAGACCGCCTGCCGGAGCGGCGGCATCGAGGTCATGTATTCGGTGATCGAGAACATGACCCGCGACGGCCGCGACCGCAGCCTCGACTACAAGATCTCCGGCATCGACGTGCTGCGCGGGTCGTGGGAGGCGTGCGTGCTCGACGAGATCGCGCCGGCCGACGACGAGATGATCTTCCGCAAGACGTCGAGCAGTGTCTTCATCTCGACTAATATCGATTATGTACTGCGCAATCTGGGAGTACGATCGCTGATAGTCGCCGGTCTATTGACCGACCAGTGCGTCGAAAGCGCAGTGCGCGACGCCTGCGATCTCGGCTATCTCGTAACCCTCGTCAGCGACGCTTGCGCTACCGCCAGCGCCGAGCGCCACGAGCAGTCGCTCCTCGGCATTCGCGGTTATTGCCGCCAGCGTAGTACCGATACACTTCTGACTGAGATTGCGGGGCTGACCCAAACGCATTGAGCAGAGCTGCGATCGTTCAGAGTCCCGATGGCGGATCGAATGCCTTTACCGGCGGCAATGGGCTCTCGAACCGTTCGATTTCAATTGCAGTGAGCTGTCCGGTGCAACCTTGCGCCAGTTTCGATGTGCCGGCGTCTCGGGTCAGCACATTTGGGTTGCCGTGCACGCAGATCGGGTTATCCGCAATCGGGTCCTCGGGGTCGTACCACGCGCCGGTGGAGAGCTGGACGACGCCGGGGCGCAATGCCTGGCTCAGCACCGCGGCGGCAAGGCATGCACCGCGATCATTGTATAGGCGGACTATGTCGCCGTCGCCGATGCCTCGCGCCGCAGCGTCATGCGGATGGATGCGGACCGGCTCGCGGTCCTTGATCTTCGATTTGAGGCTGGTGGCGCCGAAATCCAATTGACTGTGCAGGCGGGTGGCCGGCTGATTGGCGACGAGATGGAGTGGGAAACGCGAATTTGGGGCCTCCGCGGGCGGCAGCCAGGTCGGATGTCCGGGGCAGTCCGCGTAACCGAAATCTGCAATCTTCGCGGACGCGATCTCGATCCTGCCGCTCGGGGTCGGCAGGGGCGCCGCCACGGGGTCGCGGCGGAACGCCCGCACGATCCCGCCATCCCAGGGCAAGGTCGGCAATGCCAGTTCGCCCGATTTCCCAGAACTCGTCGAAATCGGGAGCCTGTGCCTCACGGTCCAGCAGAGCCCGGCGCGTCGGCTCATAGAGATGTTGCAGCCACTGGTGTGCCGAGCGGCCTTCGGTAAATCGCTCGGCAATGCCGAGGCGCTGGGCTATCCCAGAAAAGATGTCGTAATCGTCGCGGGCCTCGGCATAGGCGGGCACCGCCCGGTGCATTGCGACCAGCAGCGGATCGCCCGGTGAGCCGCCAATATCTTCGCGCTCCAAGGTGACGGTCGCCGGCAATACGATATCGGCGTGCCGGGCGCTCGCGGTCCATACTGATTCATGCACGATGACGGTGTCCGGCCGCGCAAAGGCGTCGCGCAGCCGGTTCAGATCCTGATGGTGGTGGAAGGGGTTGCCGCCCGCCCAATAGACCAGCCTGATCTCGGGGTAGGTAAGGCGTTGGCCGTTGAAGTCGAACGCCTCACCCGGATGGAGCAGCATGTCGGCAATGCGCGCCACCGGGATGAAATCGGCAATGCTGTTGCGCTCGATCGGCAATGTCGGAAGCGGCACGGCCAATGGCGGCTTTCCGGTATTGGAGGTCGATCCCAGCGCATAGGCGAAACCGCCACCCGGCAATCCGATCTGGCCGAGCATCGCCGCCAGCACGACGCCCATCCAGACCGGCTGCTCGCCGTGCTCGGCGCGCTGCAACGATTGGGAGCAGGTGATCAGAGTGCGCCGGCCGGCGGCGCGGCGCGCCAGCCCGATAATTTCATCGGCGGGCATGCCGCAAATAGCGGACGCCCAGTCGGCATCCTTCGGCTGACCGTCATCTCGGCCGAGCAGGTAGCCCTCAAAGATCTCGTAACCGACGCAGTATCGATCGAGAAAAGCGTGGTCGTGCAGGCCTTCCGTTACCAGCGTGTGCGCGATGCCGAGCATCAGCGCTACGTCCGTGCCGGGGCGGATCGGGTGCCAGACCGCCTCGGCCTCGGCCGACAGATCGTCGCGCAGCGGGCCGATCAGGTGAAATTCGGCGCCGCGGCTGCGGGCGGCGCGCAACCGGTCCTGCGCGATGTGCTCACTGGTCCCGCCGCCGCCGACATCGTTGTTCTTCAGAGCCATGCCGCCAAAAGCCAGCACCAAGGCGCTGTGGGCCACCAGCTCGTCCCAGCTGACATTGTTTCCGGCGACCGCCTCCTGCGGGCCGATGACGTGCGGCAAAATCACCGACGCGGCGCCCGAGCTGTAGCTGCCCACCGAGCGGACGTACCCGCCGGCCACATTCAGGAACCGGTGCAGCTGGCGCGGCGCGTCGTGGAACCGCCCGGCGCTCGCCCAACCATAAGAGCCGCCGAAGACGGCGCGCGGCCCATGAGCCGCGTAGACCCGCTGCAGTTCTGCTGCGACGAGATCGAGCGCGCGCGGCCACTCGACGGGGACGAACTCGTCGCGGCCGCGCCCGCGATCGGCGCCAGGGCCGCCTTCGAGCCAGCCGCGCCGGACCATCGGCCGGGCGATCCGCGCACGGTGCATCACCGCGGCGGGGATGTTGCCGAGCAGCGGCGAGGGGTGGGGGTCGCGCGAATGCGGCACGATTTCGACGCCGCCGTCGCGGACCAGCACCGAGAAGGCGCCCCAGTGCGAGCTGTGCGGGAGCGGGCGGGGAGAGGGAGGCGTGGGCGTTTGGTTCATCGACAGCTAAGATAGGCCGATGCCGTCTCTGCGAAAGGACCCATCATGTCGCTGAGCCGAGAGTTCGCCGGGTTCGTCGCCGGCCTCCAGTACGAAAACCTGCCACCCGAGGTCGTCGACCGGGCGAAAGGCGTCACCCTGCAGGCCATGAGCTCGGCGCTGATTGCCCGCGATATGCCGGGAAGCCGCCAGGCGCTGGCCTTGATGCAGGAGGAAGAGGCGGGCGGCGGCGGGGCCGCGACCGTGCTGTGCCACGGCGCGAGGCTCACCAAGGCCGGGGCCGCCTTTGTCAACGCGGAGACAATCTTCGCCGGCGGCAAGTGGGACACCTTCCGCATGCTGACCCATCCGGGCATAGCGATCCTGCCGGCCGCCTTCGCCGCGGCGGAAACTACGAGTGCTTCCGGGAAGGAGTTCCTGACCGCAATCGCCGCCGGGTACGAGGTCATGGAGCGAATGGCCGCCGAGTTCATCCCGACGGTCATGTCGCGCGGCTTTCACGCGGGGCCGGTGTTCGGCATCTTCGGCGCCGCGGTCGCCGCCGCCAAATTGCAGCGCCTCGACGCCGACCAGATCCACAGCGCGATTGCGCAATGCGTCAACCTGGCGGCCGGCAATCTCGAAGGCGCGCGCAGCGGGGGCCGTTCATTGCGCGAAGGGGGCGCGGTGCGCAACGCGCTGCTCGCCGTTGCCTTGGCCAAGCACGGGACACCGGGCGGCGAGACGACACTTGAAGGCGAGGCCGGGTTCTACCACGCCTATGCCGGCAACAACCGCGGCGAATTGCGCTACAGCTTTACCGGCTGAACCGCACCGACATCGCCAAGATCACCGAAGGGCTCGGCCGCGATTGGATCTTCCTCGAAACGCTGTACCGCATTTATTCGACCGCCGGCTACAACATCGCCCATGTCGATGTGACCGCGAAGCTCTGCGAGGAGCACGACCTCCGCTACGAGGACATCGACCGCATCGAGGCGCTCGTCAACTGGCTCGAGACGGAATATCCGAGCCCGGCCTTCCCGAGCCGCGGCATCGACAACCCGCCGCAAGTCGGCAGCACGCAATATTTCACCGCCTGGGGCGCCGCCCGGCGCGGCTATCCGCTGTTGCGCGGCGACCGGCCCGGCCCCGGCGAGACCGACCCGCCCGAGGTCCTCGACCTGATGCACCGCGTGACCCTGATCCCGACCGTGCGCCGCACCCTCTTCGGCCCGCGCATCACGGTTTTCACCAAAGGACGGCCGCAATTTCACGAAGGAGGGCACCGGCCGCGAATTCATCTGGGATTTCGAGGAGGAAGCCCGCCGCATCCGGCCGATCGCCCCCGGCCTCGCGATCAGCGAAGCGCAATTCGCCGAGCTGATCGACACCTGCCGCCACCTCGACCGCCACGACCGGGCGGCCGAGAAGCTGATTGGGCTGACCATCCCGTCGTGAGCAGGCCTTGTGAAAAGTCCATGCTCACCTTGGCGGCGCCTATTCCGTCATTCCCGCGTAAGCGGGAATCCAGGGATTTCAGTCACTTGCCCTGGGTCCCCGCTTTCGCGGGGACGACGATTTGAAGGTATGGCATGTTTTCTTCAAACGTGGTGAGGAGAGCTGTCAAACCTTGATGGTCGAGGCCCGGTAGATCTCGTCGATCGATTTGGCTAGCGCCGCTTCGAATTCGGCGTCGCTCATCGACACCCGCAGGTCTTGGACGAGGGCGCGCGAAAAGCTCGCAATCATGCCGTGGTTGGCGGCGAGGCGCTGGCAGGCGTCGGCGCGGGTATAGCCGCCGGAGAGTGCGACGACCCGGGCGACGCGCGGGTGATTGATGAGAGGCGCGTAGAGATCGGCAACGTCGGGCAGTGTCAGCTTGAACATGACCTGACGGTCGGCCGGCAGTGCGTCGGTCCGTTTCTTCAGCTCGTCGAGCAGGATCGCCTCCGCGCCCTTCTTGTCCGGGCTCTTGATCGAGACTTCCGGCTCGAGGATCGCCATCAAGCCGTGCTTGGCGATCTGCGCCCCGACCTCGAACTGCTGTGCCGCGATCGCGGCGATCCCGTCTTTGGAGGCGAGATTGATCACCGAGCGCATCTTGGTGCCGAAGACGCCGAGCTTGGCCGCCCGGGTCAGCAACTCGTCGAGCTGCGGTATCGGCCGCATCAGCTGGACGCCGTCCTTTTCGGGTTCGAGCCCCTTGTCGACCTTGACAAACGGGACCACGCCCCGCTCTTCCCATAGGAGTGCCGGAGTGGGCTTTCCCTGCACCTCGCCATCCATCGTGCCTTCGAAGAGGATCGTCGCGATGACCTTGTCTCCGGTAAAGGCCGGCGCGGTCATGATGCGCACCCGCATCTGATGGATCAGCCTGAACATCTCGGCATCGCCGCTATAGGCGTTGTCCGGAATGCCGTAGAGCCGCAGGGCGCCCGGCGACGATCCGCCGCTCTGGTCGAGTGCGGCGATAAAGCCGCCCTTCCCAGACATTTGCGCCATCATCTTGTCATTGGCCATGATCGTGATCCTCCGCTTGAAACTGGCAGACACAGGAAGTGCGCCCGGCCTCCCGCAAAATCGCCATCCCGCTGGAGAATATTGCCACGGCGGGTCCAAGCCGGGCAATCGTCACGCGCCGATCAGGCCTAGAGGTCACTCCTCCGGCATTCCGGCCTTGCGCAGCCCGGCGAAATACGTGGCTTCCCACAAGGCGCGGGTCTTCGGCACCCCCCACCATGCGCCAGGATAGGCCTTCAGGTGGGCGATGCTCGAAAAACGATCTCTGCCGTCCAGCCTCCGGGCTTCGACGAGTTCGGCGGCGGCGCGTTCGGTTTCGCCTTTGAGCCCATAGGCGGCGGCGAGGCGGCTGCGAAGCGAACGGAACGGCAGGCATGTCGCTGCGCGTCTTTTCGAACCAGACGATCGCCTCGTCGATGTGCGATTGCAGCAGATGCACGGTTCCAATCAGGTCGTAGCAATAGCCGATGAGGGGATCGCGAGGGCTGAGGCGAATGGCTTGCTCCACGAGCGGGGTAACCTCCTCTATCGACCCGGCGTAGAGCTTGCACCAGCCGAGATTGCATTAATGCGCCCACGAAGTTGTGATTCAATGCGAGCGCCGCCTCGTATTCGGGAATGGCCTCCTCCCATCGGTTCTGAGCGCGCAGCACATGGCCTTTGGCGAAATGCGCAAGCGCATAGCGGGGCGACGCCGCCAAGGCTTGATCGACCAGCCCTTCCGCACGTGCGAGGTCGACCGCCGCCAAGTCGGTCATTCCAACGAGCACGCTGGTCACCAGTATGGCCGCCAATCGACTCTGTGCCTCGACGGATTGCGGATCGAGCGCCAATGCGCGCTCGAACAAATTAATTGCCTCCCTGTGGGTGTCAGGCGTCCGGGGCTTCAATAACACCGCACGCCCCCGGAGAATGTAGTCGAGCGCGTCGGGATGCTCGGTCGGCCGGGCGGCCTCCGCGGCGATCAGCTCGACGCCGAGCGCGTTCGCGAGCCGGCTCGTGATCTCGTTTTGCAGAGCGAACAGATCGCCCGTGTCGCGGTCGAACCGCTCGGCCCAAAGATGCGCGTCGGTCGCGGCATCGATCAGCTGGGCGCTGACGCGGAGCCGGTTGCCCGACCGCCTGACGCTTCCTTCGAGCACATAGCGCACGCCGAGCTCGCGGCCGATCTGCTTCGTGTCGATGGGCTTGTTCCGGTACGTGAACGCGGTATTTCGCGAGATCACGAACATATTCTCGAGCCTCGACAGATCGGTCGTGAGATCCTCGGTGATCCCGTCCGCGAAATACTGCTGCTCCCGGTCGTCGCTGAGGTTCGTAAAGGGCAGGACGACGATCGACAGGCGTGGCGCAGCGACGGGCGGCGAACTTGAAGTGGTGGACGACCCGCTTGCCGTCGGCAGGCCGGCTGTGCCTTCAGGGCGCAACGCATAGACCCGCACCGGCCGCGCGATGTTCTTGACGCTCTGCTCGCCCATGTCCTCGAAGACGTAAGGGAGCCGGTCGCCGATATGGTCGCGGACCGTGCCCGAGACGCAGATGCTGCCCGGCGCCGCCAACCCCTCCAGCCGCGCCGCGATGTTGACGCCGTCGCCGTAAATATCGCCGCCGTCGGCGATCACGTCGCCGAGATTGACCCCGATGCGAAATCGCAGGCGGCGCTCCTCGGCGAGATCCAGATCGCGGTCGGCCATCGCGCGCTGGATTTCGCCGGCACAGCGCACCGCGTCGACGACGCTGGCGAATTCCGCCAGCACGCCGTCGCCGGTGGTCTTGACGATCCGGCCGTGATGCTCGCGGATCTTCGGATCGACCAGTTCGCGCAGATGCGCCTTGAAGCGTTCGTGCGTGCCTTCCTCATCCGCACCCATCAGGCGCGAATAGCCCACCACATCGGCGGCGAGGATCGCGGCGAGACGGCGGGTGGCGGTCGCGGTGGTCATTGCTCGGGCGGCGCTAACTCCCGCCCCGAATTTAACCTACTTCGAGCGGGAAAGCGCCAATTTCATGCTATCGGGCGTTCCGGGTTTGGCCCACTGGCGGATCCAGGACAACTAGCCATTTTGCGATGATGCCGATCGTAAAATTGCCTTCTTCACATTGCATACTTCGAACCGCATTGCAGGCCTGACTGCGCTGCGGTTGCGGCTCGGAGAGAGGCTGATGTTTTTAAGGGGCTATCGGCCCATGGGCGGCCGGGCGCGGCGGTTCGGCGCCGGGCGGAGTTGTCCATTGCGCGAGCGAGCGCGCAGTACAACCGTTCGGCGAGCTTTTGCTGCAGATTTGCTGCAGGTGCAGCAGCGGGCTGTCGAAGGTGCAATTTTTGATTGCGGTCGGGGCAGACCACGGGTCGCCTTGTCTCGGTGGTATCGTCTAGCTTCTATGCCGATAAAATCGGTTCTCATTGAGCAGCGGCGGTTCGAAGATGTCGCGCTGAGGCGTGGGGAGGAACGGGCATGCGGCGAAATCTGTGCAGTTTTGCAGCGGCGGCGGTGCTGTTCGCCCTACTGGGTTCGCAAGCGATCTGGGCGCAAAAGCCCTCGGGATTCTCAGAATGCCCTATCTCTACATCCCACAGCGTCGTCAATCTGCACAATTTCGCTTATCGCGAGCTCGTGACCCTCTCCGCCCCCAACGGCGGAGAGGGAGATCTTTGAGCGGGTCGAGGGCGGGGGATGGGTGGGTGAGGCTAGCCCGTACGAGGCAAGTCAGGTCATAGCGATGCGCGGTCTGCTCGGGATTATTGTTCTGCTTACGCTGGCCTGGGCACTGGGCGAACGGCGGCGCGGGGATCGTGAGCGGCGCATTCCGTGGCGCACGGTAATTGTGGGGCTCGGATTGCAGGCGACGCTCGCGGTATTGCTGCTGCGCTTCCCGCCGGCTTCGCATGTGCTGCTGCTCCTTAATCGCGCGGCGCTGGCATTGCAGCAGGCGACCGATCGGGGGACGGCGTTTGTTTTCGGTTATCTCGGCGGCGGCGCGTTGCCGTTCGTCGAGACGTCACAAGGCGCGAGCTTTATCCTCGCCTTCAAGGTGCTGCCGCTGGTGCTGACGATCAGCGCGCTCTCGGCATTGCTGTATTATTGGGGCGTATTGCAGGCGGTCACCCGCGCCTTCGCCTGGGTCTTGCGGCGCAGCATGGGCATATCCGGCGCGCTCGCGCTCGGTGCGGCAGTTCACATCTATGTCGGCATGATCGAGGCGCCGCTGTTGATCCGGCCCTACCTCGCGCGAATGCAGCGCGGCGAATTGTTCGCCGTCATGAGCTGCGGCATGGCTGGTGTCGCCGGAACGGTGATGGTGGTGTACGCCACAATGCTCGGCCCGATCATCCCGGACGCGCTCGGCAATATCCTGATTTGCTCGGTCATCAGCACGCCGGCGGCGCTGGCGGTGGCGGCGCTGATGGTGCCGTTCGTGCCCAGTGAGGACAGGGCCGAGATAACCGTCGGCGAGGAGCCGACCGGCGCCTTCGATGCACTGGTCAAGGGAACGAGGGACGGAGTCGCGCCGCTGGTCGGCATCGTCACCGTACTGATTGTCACCGTGGCACTGGTCGCGCTGGTCAATATGGCGCTTGGGCAGTTGCCGGGCGGCATTACACTGCAGGGACTGTTCGCGCTCGCCTTCCGCCCGGTGATGTGGCTGATCGGCGTGCCCTGGGCCGAGAGCGCCGAGGCGGCGGCGCTGATGGGCACCAAGACCGTACTGAACGAGTTTGTCGCCTATCTGGATCTCGCGAAATTGCCGGGGGAGGCGCTCGGCCCGCAGGCAAGGCTGATCGTCACTTACGCGCTCTGCGGTTTCGCGAATTTCGGCTCGCTCGGCATCCTGGTCGGCGGGCTCGGCGCAATGGTGCCTGAGCGCCGCCGGGAGATCACCGAACTCGGCTTGCGTTCGATCGTTTCCGGCACGATCGCGACCTGCATGAGCGGGGCAATCGCCGGGCTGCTGCACCAATAATAATAAGATGGCGCTGCCGGCGGAAATCTACTCTGCACTGAGCCGATGCTCGGCGCTGGCGATGTCGTACGCAATCGCGTCGTTCACGCCTCTGCGGTATCCCATCCCGAACCCCACGACCCAGCCTGCCGCCATGCAGCCGAAGACGGCAAGGCAGATCCGTGCGACTTCAAATGCCCAAACCATTGAGGCGTCCGCCGATCGGAACCAGGTCATCTATTGGGCACGCACGGGCCCCACCACCAATCGCCGCGCCAGTCGCGCCGGAGGGCCTGATGCCAGCCGTTCCCGCAGCCTTGGTCACCCAGCCCGAAAGACAGGGCGGGGCCGAGCGGGAGCCAGTTTTCCAGGTTTGGGTTCGGGGCTGCCTGTGCCGATGAAGCAGCCATAGCCGTAAACGCCGCGAGGATGACGGGGATGACACGCATTTGAGCCTCCGGGGGAAGAGGAGGCGGCAGTCTGCACGGGAAACCGTTTATACAACCTGAACGGGCGCGATGTCATCGTCACGCCCGTCAATGAGGCCGCGTGCCCCTTTAACTCGATCGTAAATCCTCGACCGGCATGTTGCTCGCCCCCCAAGCATTGGAGAAAACAATGTATTCGGCAAAATTGGCGATCACCTCGGCGGCATTCGGCATGTGGGCGTTCTCGGCCGGCGCAGTTTCAATAGACCCCACGACTGCTATGGCCAGCATCGGCCGCACCGCTACGGTCTGCGGCTTAGTCGCAGCTGCCGATTACATGGTAGGCACGCGGGCCAACCCGACATTCCTCACCCTGGTGAACCCGGATCAACCAAATCCGCAGGCGGCACTGACTGCAGTGATCTATGGACACGACCGAGCAAAATTCGGAACACCAGAAATGACGCTGCAAGGGCAGCGGGTTTGCGTGACCGGGCATATCAGCTTCTTTCGCGGGCGGCCCGAGATGATCTTGAGCGCCCCGAGTCAGTTGACCTACTCTGCCCCGCCCAGTGTTGCGCAGCTGCGATAACGGCTCGGCCTACCCAAGCCGCGGAGCGCGGGGGACCGCTCCGGCGCAATGGTCGCAAGTCATCAGCCGATGGGCACGGTGTCAATTGGCGCACAGTGGCTGATCGTTGCGGCTGGCATTGTGCTGTGCCAGAAGCCGATCGCCGCGCCGATAAATCGCCGGCGGGGTTCGGGCTGGGCGATGGTTTTTCGTTTCGGGGCAGCATTTCCGTGACTCTGTGTCAGAAATCGATCTGCACCCATTACCCAATTGTCGCGCGGCTGATGCTGAGGGCATGGCCGACGGCTGCTCCTGCTCCGGCCAAAGCTCGGCGAGGTCAGCGCTGCCAGATATTCCGGGGCAGGAAAATGGTCGCCGCGGCACCGGCTAGGCAAGCTAGTCCACAGGTGCCGAAGCTCAGCGCCCAGGCGGCGAGCTGCGACGTCCCGCCGAATTGGTCGAGCGTGACGCCGAACAGGAGCGTGCCGAGGAAGCTGGCGCCAAAGCCGATGCAGGAATAGAGCCCGATCGTTGCTCCTCGGTAACGCGGGGCGGCAACGGCGAGCACGCCCGAAGTGAGATTCGAAAAATTGCCCTGCACGATGAAGCCGGCAACGACGGAAAGTCCCAGCACGGCGATGTAGGGCAGCATCGCGGTGAAGCCGAATAAACCGCCGGCAAAGGCCGAGAGCACGAAGACCAGGGTGGCGATGGTGCGCAGGCCGTAACGGATCGAGAGCTCGTTGCCGATCAGGCCGGCGGGGACGCCGAGAAAATTGATCACCGCTCCGACCACCAGAATGATCCAGGCTTGCGCGGGATCAGCGGCCTGATCGCCGGCACAGAAGGTGAGGAAGACGACAATCCACTGCCGCAATCCGACGCAGCCCCAGATGGCCGCGGCGTAGCCGACGATCAGGGCGAGGACATCCCGGTTTGCGAGGACCGGGCGAAAGTCGAGCAGCGGCTGGGGCTCGTTCCTCGCCTCCGGAATCCCCGCGCGGCAACGCCGCCCAGGCAATCAAGACGCCGGCGGCGCCGAGGATGCCGGCGATAACAAAAGCGCTGCGCCAGCCCAGCAGCGTTCCGACGCGGCCGAACAGGAACGACAGCGACGCGCCGATGGTGAAGGAGCTGGTGTACCAGGCCGCGATGCGGGCGCGGGTTGCCCCTTCGACGCCATGCGTGAGCGCCCGCAGGCCGGGCATATACATGCCGGCCATGGCGATGCCGGCCAAAGCGCGGAATCCGAGCGCCGGGAGCAGGCTGTCGCACAGCGCCATGCCGAGGCAGGACAGCGCGCTCAGGACGCTCGAGGCGAGATAGAGTTGCCGGGCGGGCCGCCGGTCGGTCAGGCTGACCAGAGGGATGACGGCGAGCATATAGCCGGCCGAGACGATCCCGGCGAGCCAGCCGGCTTGCGTGTTGGTCAGCGACCAGGCCTCGATGAACTGCGGCAGCAGCGCCGGAACAATCGAGAAACCGGCCAGGCCGAGGATTTCGGCGGCGCATATGGCGGCAACAACCGATGCCGAAGGTGCAGCCGTGGCGGATTGAGCCAGAGTCACGGTTCCCTACGAAGAAAACCCCGGCTGGGGGAACCGGGGTTCTGGGGGTCGACGATCGAGCAAGGGGGAATTGCGATCGATCGCCTCATCATAGCAAACACCGGCGTCGGCCCGGCCGTCCATACTCGGTGCGCGATATCCACAACTTATCGGATCAGGTGATGCAGCCGGATGCCGGGCCGGAGCCGGGGCTCCGGCTTAAGGAACATGGCGCGGGGGCAGGTTGCGTTTGAACTTTGCTCCCTGATCGTGGGCTGTTGCGGTCGGTCGCTAGGCGGCGAGGCGTTCGGGGGCGAACGGCTTCCGGCGCCGTGTCCGCGATATCCGCCGACGGCGCGGTTCGTTTTTTCTCGATCTGGGCGAGCAGCCAGGTCTTGGCCGCGGCGGCCGCCCGCTCTTGCTCCGCATGATCGTCGGCGAGGCGGCGGGCCTTGAGGATGATGGAGCGCAGCTCGGCGACGCTGCCGCAACACGTGTCGTTGAAGTGCACAAGCGGAAGGCCGGGCCGGGGCATCGCATCCTGCAGGAGCGCGATCGCCGGTGCCCGCGGCAGGCGATGCTTGCGGCTCAGATGCAGAAGAGCGCCGACCAGGCAGTGGCCGCCGTTTCCGTCGTCATAACGGCCGCGCGTCCAGTGGCCGTCGTCGGCAAAATGCTCGAGCATCAGGTCGAGCAATTGCACCGCTTGCGCGATTTGGGCTTCCGGCATTGGTTTGAGCGCTCCTGATCGCGGGCAACGAACGCACCGTATCACGCGCCGCCGCAATCCGCAGCGCCGCAGCTTACGGCAAAACAATCGGCTCGATCAAACTCGGATCGTTGTTCTTGACGTTGCCGACGCGCGGGCTGACCGGCCACGCAATCATGCCGTCGGAAGGGTAGGGGGCCAGCAGCGCCTTGAGCTGCGCCAGCTCGGTCGGTTGCTCGCCGAGCCACAGCGGCCAGACGTCCGGTCTCAATACCGCGGGCATCCGGTTGTGCAGCTCCGCGCATAATTCGTTCGGCTGCGGTGGTGACGATCGCGAAGCTACGGATGCGTTCGCCCGCCGGTGAGCGCCAGTTCTCCCACAATCCGGCGAGCGCCATCAGGCCGCGGCTCTTGAGTGCGATTGTCCATCCCAGATCTCCCCGGAGGTGACCCGCCTCAGCCTGGTGGGTCGGCTCAGTAATATACCGACCGCCCGGCTCCGCCGCTTGCCGCCACGAGCTCGCCGGAGACCGCCCGGGCCTTGTCCGAGGCCAGGAAGACCGCGACGAACGCGACCTCCGCAGCGTCCACCATGCGGCAGATGGCATTACCCCGCGGCGAGTCCGGAGCGAAGTCCTGCCGCTCCGCCTCTTCGGGGGATACGCCCAGCTGGGCGGCGCGGGCAGCGAGCAGGCTCGGCGTGCGCTCGGTGCGGGTCGTGCCGGGATGGATGCAATTGACCGTGATCCCATGGCGGCCGAATTGAACTGCCAGCGTTTTTGTCATGTGCACCAGGGCGGCATTGCGGGCGCCGCCGCTGAGGTTGCCGGCGTTGCGGGCGTTGCCGCCGCTGATGTTGATGATGCGGCCCCAGCCCGCCGTCTTCATGAACGGGATGACAGCGCGGGAACAGCGCAGCGCTCCGACATATTTCGTGTTGAAATCCTGCAGCAAATCCTCATCGATGACGGTTTCGATGGGGCCGGTCGCGGTAGCCGAGCCCCCTGGCGCGGACCCGCTGTTAACCAGGATGTGCAGGCCGCCCAATTGCTGCGCCGCATCGGCGACCATGCGGTCCACCTGCTCCTTGCTGGTGACATCGGCTGCGAGGGGAACGATGCGCCGGTTCGTCTCGGCAGACAGCTCCCGCGCCGTCGCCTCCAGATCCCCCTTGTTCCGCGCCACGATCGCCACGTCGACCCCTTCGCGAGCCAATTCCCGCGCAATGGCTTTGCCGATGCCCCGACTGCCGCCAGTCACGATCGCACGCTTGCCTTGCAATCCGAGGTCCATGGCACTCTCTCCGTAGCGGAGATATTCCGGGGATATAGCCGCTGGCTGCTCTCGGAATAACCGCACTAGATTATTGATTTTTCTGGTGCTGCCGGAAAGGATTGAACTTTCGACCTCTCCCTTACCAAGGGAGTGCTCTACC
>CAVOHI010000009.1:0-302856 GCA_963695605.1 uncultured Alphaproteobacteria bacterium
CGGTCACGTGGTTAGGAGCGAGTGGCTCCCTCCCCGCATCAGCCTCGATTTGGGCCTTTGTCTTCTCTTCCTGCTCGGCCTGATATTCGAGCGAGCCGGGGGCCCAATTCGTTTTGGGCGGCTGCGGCTCACCTTGCTGCTTGAGCTCTTGCGCCTTCCGGCGTATGAATTCGTGGGAGCCCCAGCCCTTCATATGCGGGTTGAGCATTTCCAAGGCTCCGCTGCAGGCGTCGACCTCATCGTCATGCGCGAGATCAGGGAAGCCTTCGAGGACGCGGAACAGCTCCTCATTCCACACGCCGCGCCGGATCTTCACATTGCCGGCGCGGCACTGCGAGCTGAACGGCCCAAAGCGCGTCAGCTTGTCGCCACTCTCCGGGGCCGGCGTCACGGTAAAGGCGCTGAGCGAGCGATCGAGCGTGTTGTCGACGAAGTCGAGCGTGCCTTCGCGGGTGAAGCCCTTCTCGTCGGCCAGGGAGATCTGCACCTTGTCGGCGAGCGACCCCTTCTGCTGCTGACGTTCCCGCTGGAACGTCATGTAGTCGGCCTCGCTCATGTCGAAGTTCAGATAGATCGGGTCGATGGAGACGAGTGTGGCGAGCAGGGTGGTCGGGCTGGCGGCAGCTCGACTGCCGGCGATCAGATTGCCCACCGAGACGAGGTGGGTGCCGATGCGGCCCGTGAAGGGCGCCGTGATGCGGCAGTGGTCTAGATCGAACCGGGCGTCGCGAACGAGCGCCTCTGCCTCGTCGACGGCCGCTTGAGCTGCCCGCTGGTCAGTAGCTCGCTGGTCAGCGGTTTGGACGGTCCCAGCGGCCGTTCGCGCTAGCGTGGTGGCGCGCATGGATTCGCGGTTCGCAAGATCGAGCCGCGCACGGGCGCTTTCGAGCTGGGCGGTGGCCTCGCTCAGCTTGATCTTGTAGGGGGTCGGGTCGATCTCGAACAGGAGATCGCCCTTGTGGACGATGTCGCCGTCCTTGAAGCCGATCTGTGTAAGCGTACCACCGACCTGTGCACGTAACTCGACTTGATCGACGGCCGAGAACTGGCCCAGAAATTGGAGCCTCGTGTCGACATCGCGCTGCAGCGGCACGCTGACCGCGACGACTGGCGGAGTCACGACGGCGGCTTGGTCGGCGGACGGCGCCAAGAGGCGCGGCCCCGCGACTACGCCGCCCGCGACGAGGCCCAGCGCGATGAGGGAACCGGCCCAGGCCTTGACGCCGGGCTTGCTCGGGCGCGGGGCGGTGAGCCTGCGGGCCTCGATCTGAGTGGAGATGTTGTCCATTTTGCCCTCGGTTGTTCATCGCTCAGATCGATCCCGAGCGTATCTATCTATCGATAGGTTGATAAACGGTAGATAGAACGCTCAACGAGAGCCGTCAATCCTCTATCTAGCGGTAGAGTTGCTCTTTGCTCTGGACAGGGCCAAGGACATACGCGGCCGCCGGTGCGTCCGGCTTCTTCATTCCCGGTTTGCAAGATGATGCGCTGATCGGCCCGAGAGCGTGATCGCTTCGCCAATCCCGACCTCGGCCGGTGCGCTTCACTTGCCCAGAATCTTTACCGTCCCGACACCCATTTGATCGCGCTGTCCGGCAAAAGCTGGTGCTTAAAGAGTGGCGAGATAGGAATGAATTTGTGCGACGGCGGCTGCGCCTTCTCCGACTCCTGCAGCCACGCGCTTTATCGACCCCTTGCGAACGTCGCCGATAGCGAAGACGCCGCGGCTGCTCGTCTCCAACGGCAGCTGCGATGCTTGGCCGGTCAGGACGAAACCTTTGTTATCCAGCGCGATGCGGCGGTCGGGCCATTGGGTGTTGGGATCGGCGCCAATGAAGAGGAACATATGTTGTGCATCGACCTGCCAGCTAATGCCGCGAGAACGGCAGGGTTTCCTCCATAGCACCAGATAATAACGGGCTCCGCGCCGTGCTCGCAGACAATTCTATCGACAGGTAGATTGATAGCCGTTGTCTTTTCCCCCGCGCAAGGACTATCTATCACCAGATAGTCATCGGAGAGAGACTTCATGAGTGACGTTAAAACTGCGATAGATAGTCATCGGAGAGAACTCCATAAGTGACGTTAAAACTGCGATCATGGATGCCGCCGAACGGCGCATGCAGCTCGGCGGTTTCGGCGGCTTCAGCTTTCGAGAGATCGCCGCTGATGTCGGCATAAAGAGTTCGAGCGTCCACTACCACTTCCCGACGAAGGAGGACCTCGCGGCGGCCGTCATTCGCCGCTGGGCCGAAGAGACCTCGAAATTCATTGACAAGGAACTAGAGAAGGACCCAGACCCCGTCCGAGTGTGGACGAACGCCTTCCGAGGCACTGCGTTGTCCGAAGGACGTATGTGCCCTTGCACGGTGCTCGGCGCCGCCTCGCAGGATTTGCCGCCGGAAGTTGCGAGGGAAGTGAAGGGCTTTTTCAAGATGTGCTTGGACAAGCTAGTTGCGGAAGGGCTCTCGGCAAACAACGCGGCCGAAGTGTTGTCGACCATCACGGGCGCCCTGGTCGTTGCCAATGCCCTCGGCGATACTGCCGCATATGACCGTGCCACCAGGGACTTGCTGCGTCAGCGCGAGGCAGCACGCGCGGGGCTGCTCAGCAAACCCGGGCGACTAGGACAGCGAGGCCGCGCACCGATCAGGCGTCGATCCAGTTGACTGGGCCGAGGAAGTCCATCTTGCCGATATCGACGCCCTTGTGGCGGAGGACGGCATAGGCCATCGCGACGTGGAAGAAGGTATTGGGGAGGGTCATCTGCAGAAGATAGTCTTCCCCGCCAAGGACCTTGCCGGCAGGCGCCCATGACATGCTGACCTTGCGCTCGCTGGCTCCCGCATACTGGGCCTCTTTCACGCTCTCCGCGAAATTGACGGTCTTCCGGATGCGGGCGCGCACCTCGTCGATTGTATGCTCGTTGTCCTCGTGCTTGGGCGGCGTCTGTCCCGAGAGCCAGGCCGCCCCGGCTTTGACATAGTCGCAAGCGCTCTGGACCTGGTAGATGAAGGGCTTCATGTCGGGCGCGAGGCGGCCGGCCATGAGGACGCCGACGTCGAACTTCTTGGCGGCCGCATGTTCCTCAGCCTTATCAAGCCAACTCTCGAGATTCTTCAGCATCTGCGTGCACTGCGAAATCACGTGATAGTACATGGGGTCCTCCCATCTCTTGGTGGAGCATCAGCGCTGGCTGGCAACGACGGATGCATCGGGATAACAATCCCAGATGTCGCCAGACGCAGCTCGCGTCGATCTGCCTTGGATGATGTGACCCGGGTGCCGGTGATCACTGCCTGTCGGCCATGACTCCGCCGTCGACCGGGAGAACGACGCCGGTGATCCAGCTCGCCTGATCCGAAGCCAGGAACAAAAGCGCTTCCGCCGCATCCGCCGGCTGCCCGTTGCGGCCTAGCGGGTGCATCGCGTTGAAGGTCGGCAGTACAGCGTGCACCTGCTCAGGCGTCAGGAAAGTGCCGTACACTGGCGTCTCGATCACCGCGGGTGCGATCGCGTTCACGCGGATCTTGTCAGGTGCCAGCTCGATTGCGAGGTTCTTGACCAGCGCGTGGACGCCGCCATTCGCTACCGAATAGGCCGCCGACGGGGTCGCACCTATCGCCTGCAGCGCCCACATCGAACCGGTCTGCACGATCGCGCCGCCGCGGCCGGCGGCTTTCATGGCCTTCGCTGCGGCCTGGGCGGTGAAGAACTTTCCCTTGAGGATCACGTCGAGGAAACGGTCATACTCGGCCTCGTCGACCTCGAGAAACGGCTTCGGCGCGAAGATGCCGGCATTGTTGAAGAGCACGTCGAGACGACCAAATCGGTCGATCGCCGTCTTCACCACTGCTTCGCCGGTCGCCGGCAAAGCGATGTCGCCCGCGCGCACGGCGACGCGCTTGCCCGTCGCGTCAATCTCTCTCGCAGCCGCGTCGGTCTTGGCAGGGTCGCGACCATTGATGACGACCGAACCACCTTCCGCCACAAAGCGAGTGGCAACCTCCTTGCCGATCCCTGAAGCACCGCCGGTGACGATCGCAACCTTATCCTCGAAACGCATGCTATTCTCCTTAATCTACCTATCGATAGATTGATAAGATAGATAGTTCTGGCAATTATGTCCGTCAAGGTCTATCTGTCGGTAGACAGGAGAGAGACCGTGAATGAGACCGCTGAACGGCTGAGCGCACAAAGCCCGCAGCGCGCAGGCTACCGACCTCACGCTCGACGACGTACTCGAAGTGAGCGGTGCCCTGTTTGCGGGCGACGAATTTGTCGGTAGTCGGCTGGACTGATCCCGAGGGCAGGCGGCCCTGGCTCGGTGCGTTGCTGCTCGCCTATTACGATCGCGACGGACGGTTGGTCTATGCGGTCGGCACCGGCATCAATCAGGCGGAGCTGCAGCGGCTATGGCAAAGGCTGCAGCCACTGGCCATCGACACCATGCCTCTCGGCGTGGCGCCGCCGCGCAGCAGCCGCTTCGGATCGCCATTGGTTCTCAGCCGTGTCCATTGGGTACGGCCCGAGCTCGTCGCCGAAGTTAAATATCTCACCTGGACCTGCGACAATCTGCTCCGGCAGGTGGTTTATGAAGGTTTGCGCGAGGACAAGCCGGCTTCGGAGGTGCGTCGCGAGGTGCCGAAGCCGAAAGCCGGCACACCAACAGGCAGTCGATAGTTTTGCGTGCTCGGTTCGGTCAGAGGCAACTGTGGGTTATGCCCCTTTCCGGCCATTGCCCGACCGCAGCTCGAACGGCCCAGGTGGGTGGTGACCTGCCGTTCCGAATTTACCCGGCCCGCGAGGCGCTCGTCTCGTGAGCAGACCTTCGCACATTGGCGGCGAGGTATGGGGTCGCAGTCATCCTTCCGGCAACCCGGCCTTGCGCACAGCGTCCGCCAGAAGCGCTACCGCCGCGGGGACGAAAAATCCGCGGGAAACGGGCTGCTAAACTCAGCTTCCACGCGGCGACGAGAGCCTAGACTTTCGAATACACGATCACGGTGAAAATCAGCATGCCGAGAATTGTGATGAAAGAACCCGAGATCACGATAAATGCTAGCGAGGGCATATCCGCCATCTGGGTATAGATCCCCACCGTCAGTAGCACAGCGCCGACATTGGCGATCCAAAAATGTAGCATCGCAAACCGACTTTGGGCCGCCGCGGGGTATTGGCGATAGACCAAAGCATACAGCGCCATTGACACCCATCCAACCAGATTGAGATGGGCGTGGGTCGACGCCTGCGTGAAATCCTCCCTTATTCCCATGGTGATGCCCCAGAAACATGGCCACGAGAGCGTAAATAACAGCGATGCGCAGAAACCATCGATCGATATTCGCCATATTCCTGCATTTCCCTTTACGAATTCGAGATTCGGCCGAATTTAATTTAGCCCGATGCTCGCCTTTGAACGTTTCGCTACCAAGATCGATATCGTCTCTTGCGGCTTATCCCGAGCCCCTTCCGGATCATGATCACATATCGGGTGGAGAGTCCGGTTGCGCGCCGGATCTCGGCGAGAGGGCACTTTGTCATAAGCGGGGGTAAACCGTCGTTGTGAACCATTGACGGTACTGATCCACAGCCGGACCGGCCGCCTTGCTCAATGCATTTCCTCTTGCGTACAGACGATGGTCCCGTGGCGGAGGCGTGCTCATCATTCCAAGCGCGCCGGAGGGCGAGGTGCCGGCGGTTCCTGTCGCCGCCACCGCGACCCGGTTCCGCCTTTTTCGGATCCAGCGCTCGCGGCACACCTGCCGGCAGCGTCGGCATCTCGGCCGCCGTGGTCGTCGCGACACGGCGGGCCGCGATGCTCGACGATCCACGGATCGACCAACTCGCGCCGGATCGCTTTCGGCGCCGCAAGCGTGCCTTCTGCGTCTGCGCCCATCAGCCGCGAATAGCCGGCGACATCAGCGGCCAGGAGCGCCGTCAGCCGCCGCTCGACCCGCTCTCCGCTCAATGTTCCCTCCCACCCCCGCTCACCCTCGGTAGCCGGCGATGGCATAAGCTTAACTCTGCGGCCTCGGGCGGAAACCGATCAACGGCGTAGCAGGCAGGCTCGGGCCGCCCGCCGTCCGCAGTTGCCACATGCGCTGAGGCGTGCCGAATGGCCGCTCCCTGGTCGACGCCAGTCGGCTGCCGGTCAGGCCATGAAGGGCCGCTCAGGGTCGAACCCGGCGGCTCGATCGCCGCCTCCCGAACGGCCAGAATCGGCGCACAGGGGCCACTCAACACCGGAGCCGCTCCCCACCGTGGCCGCGTCGGCGCCGGCATTAGTCAGGCGCGAAACATGAACGCTTCTGCGCCGAGCCCTCAGAAATACCTTCTGACGCGACGGCAATACTGCTCGTAAGCCCGGCCGTAATGCCTCTTCAGATACTCTTCTTCGCGCAGGACCTGACGGTGGAACAGCCATGTGGCCGCCCCGAGATAAATCAATGTTATGCAATTTGGGAATATTAAACATTCGCCAATCAGGATCATCGCAAACGCGACATAGATTGGATTGCGGCTAAAAGCAAAAGCGCCATCCACGATGAGTTCGTCGGGATGATCGGTGTCGATACCTATCCGGAAGCTCCGCCTAAAGGAAATAAGGCTCCATAACAACAATAAGAGGCCCGCGAGGCAGAACAGCACTCCGACCCACGCGACTGCCTCGGAACGGAAAAATTGCCGCGTGCTGACGCTAGGCAAATCGAACGCAGCGGCGAACAAGACATAGAAATAGAAGAGGGCAAAGGACGGAATCAGGAAATCCGTCTTGTCGATGTTCCCGAACTTCATCGCTTTGATCCCTTGTCCTTTAAGCAGAAAGACCCGGGTCAAAACCATTCCCAGCAATAGAACGATTGTCAGTGCTCCGAGATATTTTGGCATGGGAGTCTCCTCCGTTCGCATAGCGACGGCGAGGCTTGGCTCTCGACGAACGGACCTGCGCGTGCGGCTTTCGCCTACGGTCTTCCCTACGGTCTTCCGCGGGTCAAGGCCGACCACGGCGATCTCGCGGTCCGGCTACGCGGAGGACGCGTATCCGTTCCGCAGCTTCCATGAGCACCTGCACCACTGCTTTGACGCGTTCGGCCCCGATCGGATGTTCTGGGGCACCGACATTACGTGGATGCCTTGTTCCTGGCGGCAATGCATGCGTGACCTTGTTCACCGAGGAGTTGCCGTGGCTGAAGGGTCGCGACCTCGAACTCGTCATGGGGGAGGCCCTGTGCAACTGGATCGGCTGGCCGCCCGCGTGACCCGAACTCGCAGTAAAAAGCGATTTTTCTATCGAGTTGTATCCGTCCGGAAAGGGGGCCTTGCAGAGAGCCAGCTAGCGGGATAGCGGCTTTATCAGGTCTTCACTCTCGTAGGCACGGGTTCAGAGGAACGTGTCGGCTGCGGTAGACTTAAGACAAGGCGCGGCCCGTCCTGTCCTGTCCCAATAAACTCGATCACCCTGTCCCACATGATGCGGTATAACCCCGCATACGAGCCCGCTGGAGCGCATTAAGCACCGCTTCTGCGAGGGTCTCGCGCCCAAGCGCGCGCAGGCACCAGCATAACCCTCGCCACGCGCCGTCAGCAGTTCCCGCGCCGGCCGTTCGGCATTCGCCTCGAGCAGCTCCTCAAGTTCCGCAAATCGCATCATCGAACCCTGGGGCCAGCCTCCATCCGCACCATCGCGGCACTCGCCGGGGCGATGTTGCAACTCCGAAGATCTGAGTGAAACGGGTTCTTGTCGGGAAACCGAATGGGTACGGGTGCAGCGCATCGGAGGGACGACGCCAAAGGTGGGCGACAGGAAGCCCACCGCACAATAGCCGATTTGATAATTTCCGGCCTCGCCCTAGGCCGGAGGCTATCGGCCCGGAGACACGTGGTGCGAAGCCGGCGGACCTGCTCGCACTCGATGCAGTCGGGGGCCGGCAGGCTCACGGGAAAACGAGCAGCTCGAGCTGGCCGTCATAATTGTCGCCCGATCGTGGCCTACCTCCCCGGCGAGAAGGACATTCACAGGCCAGCGCGGTTCGAACTGTCCTGACGCGCCTCACGCCGCGTTGGGACGGGTCATCACCGATACGAGTCTCGACACGATCGTCGTTGGTTGTGGGGATTTGGTGGGGTTGTATCCCCTCTTTTCAACTAACGTTTCCGGAAGTTATTGATAAGGCTGGTGCTGCCGGTAAGGATCGAACTTACGACCTTTCCCTTACCAAGGGAATGCTCTACCACTGAGCTACGGCAGCACTGAGCCCTCGCAGATACACGACGCCCCTGAAATTGGCAAGCCGGGCGGGTTTCAGGCGGCGAGCGAGATGCCGAGAGAGGCGATGTCCGGCTCGATGCGCGGGGTGAGGACGCCGACCTTGCGCAGGTTGCGGACGAGGCCGGCGTGCAGGTCGCGGCGGAAATATTTGCGGAACGCAGTCTCGTCGCCGCCGGCCGCGCGTTCGCGCCGAAGGTGCTTGATCTCTTCGATGTCGGCCCGGTCGAACCCCATCTCCTCGTAGGCGGCGAGCGGGAAAATCCCGCGCAAGGTGCGGTTCAATGCCCACACCGCAAAATCTTCCATCTCGCGCCGTTCCGCGGACGACGCCTCGTCCACGACCGCCGGCAATGACAGCATGCCAAACCCCATATGCCGCGCCTCGTCCTGCAGTATCCGCCGGCATACCTGGCGCAGGATCGCATCCTTCGACGACTCGGCGAGCATGCGGAAGAGCGACACGGCAAAGGTCTCGGCGACGAGCTGCAAGCCGATTGTCTTCAGGTACCAGGCCGAGGTGCCGAGCAGTGTGTCGAAGATTTCCCTGACATTGCCGGCGAGCGGATAGGTCTCGCCGTCGAGGCGCAACGTCACATAGCGATGCAGCACCTCATTGTGCCGCGCCTCGTCGACGACCTGCGTCGCCTGGAACAATTTGGCGTCCTGCCCCACCACATTCTCGACCAGCTGGCTGCACACCAGCATGGCGCCGTGCTCGCCGGCCATCAGGGTCGAGATGCGCCACCGGCTGACGCAGCGGTTGAGCTCGACCCGCTGCGCCTCGGACAGGCGATCCCAGAATTTGGTCCCGTGAATATCGACCAGATCGTCGGCGATCAGGCCGCCGTCACCTTCGAGCGGCTGCTCCCAGTCGATATCCGTCGCGGCGTTCCACTGATCGATCTTGGCCTGCTCGTAGAGGCGCCGCATGTCCGGCTGTTCGCTGTCGTAGACATGGTGGAAATAGGCGATGTTGCGAATATCGATGTGGTGCCCACGCTCCATGCCATGCCTCCCGAGCCGATGAAATGAATCATAGTGCATCCGCCCGCACTTGCAACAGCCGGCGCGCGCGTGTTGCTTTACCGCTTCTTCCCGGTCCCTTCCTGGGTCGGCTATCTCGGCCGGCGCGCCATCAGGGCCGCCAGAATGCTGAGCCCGGAGAGCACGGCGAAGCAGTGCAGCGACAATTTGTAATTCCCGGTCCAGTCATGCAGCGCGCCCGAGAGCAAGGGGCCCGCCGCCTGCGCCAGCACTTGCGCCGACAACGCGAGACTGCGGATCGCCGCGAAATTGGCGCGGCCGAAATAGTCGGCCCAGGCGATCGGCAATAATGTCAGGAGGCCGCCTATGCCAAAGCCGAACAGGGCAGCGGCAACATACCCCTGGCCGGACGACGATATTCCGACCATCAGCAATGTCGCGAGGGTCAGGAGCACGCCGATGAATGCCATCGGATAGCGGATCGGCAAGGAGCGCGGGAGGAACCCGCAAGCGAGGCTCGCGACCGCCGAGGTCAGCGAAAAGGTGCTGACGATAGCCGCAGCGATCGCCGGCGCCACGCCGCGTTCGATCAGATGCGCCGCCTGGTGCAGGCTGACGCCGGCCTGTACCGGGTAGACCAGCACGGTGTACAACAGCAGAAGCCAGAATGCGGCAGTGCCGAGGGCTTGTCGGCGCGAGAAACTCGGCTCGTCGAGCTGCGGCCGACGGCCGGCGATCTCCGCTGCGGGCTGCCGGTCGGGGAGCAACCCCAGATCCTCCGGCCGGCGCACCATGAAGAGCCAGACCGGCAGAAAGCCGACCACCAGGGTCAGCGATCCGATCGCCAGCCAGCCGAAGCGCCAGCCGCTCTGCTGCATGGCGAGCTGTGCGATCAGCGGCATCGCGACGAGACCGGCCATCTGCGCCACCGTGGCGATCGAGGTGGCGAAGGCGCGGCGGGCGACGAACCAGTTGTTCACGGCGCCATAGATCGCGAGCTCGAACGGGCCGGCCCAAACCATCCGGGCGATGCAGAACAGCAGGTAGAAGACGAACAGCGACTGGGTCAGCGACAGCAGCATCATCGCCGCCGCGGTCGCGAGCACTGCAAGGGACAATGTCGCGCGCGACCCATACCGGTCGACCAAGGGGCCGATCCACGGCGAGGTCAGCGCCGCCAGTACCCCGCCCAATGACACCGCCCCCGACAGCGCGGCGCGCGACCAGCCGAATTCGCGGGTCAGCGGTTCGACAAAGATCGACAATGTGGCGACCGCCGGCCCCTGCCGCGAGAAACCGGCGCAGCACAGGCAGCCGAGGATGACCCAGCCATAAAAGAACGGCAGCCGTCCGCTCAGCAGGCGGGGCAGAGCGGAACGGCTGCCCACGTTCTTTCGCGCGAAAGCGGGAACCCAGAGCCTGCCCCTGGCCTGAACAGGGGGCTAAACGGTCGGAGCGGACGGCCCCTGGGCCCCCGCTTTCGCGGGGGCGACAAATCTTGCTGGGCACCGCGCCGGAGTCTCAACTCGGCACCAGCCCGCCATCGACGTTGTAGGCTTGGCCGGTGATGTTGCGGGCGGCGGGCGAGGCGAGGAACACCGCCATCGCGGCGATGTCTTCCGGCTGATTGGCGCGGCCGATCGGAATGCGCGCCTCGGCCTCGGCGTTGAGTTCGGCGACCGTGACGCCGCGCTCGGCGGCGCGCTCCACGGCGTTGCGCGCGCCGAGCTCGGTGCGCGTCACGCCCGGGCAGATCGCATTGACATTGATGTTGTGCCGGCCGAGCTGCTGAGCCGCCATCCACGTCAACGAGATGACTGCGCCCTTGCTGGCGGCGTAAGCGGCGTTCGACGCGCCGGGATAACCGCGTCCGGAGATCGAGGCGATATTGATGATCCGGCCGCCGCCTCCCTGGCTTATCATCTCGCGGGCGGCGCGCTGCAGGCAGAAGAACACGCCCTTGGCGTTGACCCGGTGGATGCGGTCCCAATCAGCCTCGGTCAGGTCCATGATTTGCGCGTAGCGCGTGACCCCGGCATTGTTGACGATGACGTCGAGACGCCCCAACTCGGTGACGGTGCGTGCGATCATCGCATCGATGCTCGCGACATCGCCGCAATCGGCCTCGATCGCGAGCGCCTGCCGCGCATTGCCGGCCGCCTGGTCGGCGGTCCGCTGCGCCGCGGCAAGGTCGATGTCGGCGGCCGCGACAGTAGCGCCGACTTCGGCCATCGCCAGCGCCGTGGCACGCCCGATCCCCGCCCCCGCGCCCGTCACCAACACGATCTTATCCTGCAAGATCGACATGTTCTTCCTCCCGCGTTTCCTCGATGCGGCGGCAAACACACGCCGCCAGATCACGTCGCGGCCAGCTTAACTCACACTCGTGTCGGGTGGTACCGCGCGGAGGGGAGATCTTGTATCCTGCAAGCGAAACCTAGCGGGAAGAACGGAATGCTGAGATGGCTGGGACTGGGCCTCCTACTCGGCACGGGGCTTGGGAGCATCGCGTGGGCGCAGGGCTCGGCTAGATTCGATGGCCAATACATGGGAGAGCTTACGCTCACGAAAGAAATGAGTGGTGATTGCACCACGCCTCCTCTGGGAGCGCTTTACCCTCTGACGGTATCCAGGGGTGAAGTGCGGTTTAAGTATGTCCCGCGCTTCAACACCTCATTAAGCGGCAAGGTTGATCAAAATGGGCTTTTCAAAGCCTCTGCCCGCTTGCGAAGGGGATCTGTACAGATGACTGGGAGCATCCAAGGGAATAATATTACCGCGTATATCGTATCTCCAAGCTGCAAATATACGTTTAAAACGAAGTACTAAGTTTGGGTAAGCTTTGCCCTTTGTACGATTCGTCCTTTGCGGCGCTTCGCTGACTGTGGTGCGAGCGTGGGCTGCGAGCGGGGACGCTAATTATTCTGACATTATACTAAAGTTTAATGCGAATGATGCTCTGGCCGCATTCACCCATCCGCCGGTGCAATAACATCGCCTGAAGCGCCCTGTTAGGCTCAAATCCAATGTTCCGCGGATACCGGAGGTAGCTCATGGAAGCGGTCAGGGCGATGCCTAGTCTAGCCGACGGCGTGTTTACGAAGCCCTCTTCAGCGATCTCTGGTCAAACCATCGACCAGTCGATCGTACCAAAAATGTCATTGTGCAAGGCCGTGGCTTTTGCTGCTGGGCTCGGCCTCGCCATGCTTTCCCATCCCGTCCATGCCGCGCCGGCGAGCAGCGGCGATACCGTGCAGAGCCTTTATGACGTGCTGCTCAGCACGATGAAAGACGGCCGGATTCTGGGTCAAAGCGGTCGTTTCATGCACCTGGATCCGGTTATTCGCCGCAGCTTCGACATTGCCTCGATGGCGCGGTTGTCGGTGGGCCCGTCCTGGGCCGGTCTGACCGAGGCGCAGCGCCAGGAAGTGACCGAGAGCTTTGGGCGCTACACCTCGGCGCTCTATGCCGACCGCTTCGACAGCTATGCCGGACAGAAGCTCGAGGTGACCGGCGAACAGCCAGCTCCATCCGGTGTCATGGTGAAGAGCCAGATCGTCAAGGCCAATGGCGAGCCGGTCAAGGTCGACTACATGATGCGCCGCAACGGCGATGGCTGGCTGATTTCCGACATCTATCTCGACGGCGCGATCAGCGAGGTGGCGACCCGCCGCTCCGAATTCGCTGCCATCCTCAAGAAGGACGGCATTGACGGTCTGATCGCGGCCCTCAACCGCAAGGCCGACATCCTCACCGGGACCACAGCAAGATCCTCTTAGATGACGCCCTCCTCGGCGAGCCGCTCGACTTCGCTTGGGGTGCGGCCGAGAAGCTCGGTCAGCACCCACATGTTGTCTTCGCCATAGCACGGCGCGCCGCGATTGGTCGGGCCGCCGATATAGGCTGGGGTCTTGCTGAGCTTCATCGGCAATTCATAGATCGGCCAAGTGCCGATCTTGGTGCCGGTGACTTCGGTCAGCCATTTGAGATGCCGGAGCTGCGGGTCCGTGTCGACGCGGTCCTCGGCGTTCTGGCACACTCCGGCGGGAACCCCGGCGCGCTGCAACTTCATCATGCAGTCCCAGCGGTCCTGGGTTCGGGTCCAGGCTTCGACCGCCGCATCCAGTGAATCCTGGTGCTGGAGCCGGCGCTCCAATGACTCGAAGCGGCGGTCGTCGAGCCATTCGCCATGCCCGGCGACCTGCGCCAATGCGCGCCATTCCTCATCGGTGAAGCAGGCAATGGCGATCCAGCGATCCTTGCCTTCGACAGCGATAGGCGCCGTGCGGCGCGGCCGGCTTGTAGGGCGAGCGGTTGCCGTAGCGGCGGAACTCGCGCTCATTGGCCGACCAGTCGAGGATTGTGGCGCCGGTGAGGAAAATGCCGGATCTCGCATTGCGAGGCGTCGATCCACTGGCCCTCGCCGGTGCGCTCGCGGTGATAGATCGCGCCGAGCAGTGCCAGCGCGTAGCCGTAGGCGCCCATCCAGTCGAGGTAGGAATAGCCCCAGCCGACCGGCATCGCCGGCTCCGGCAGACCTGACATCTCGCCCTTGGCCGCCAAACGCCGCCGCGACCGGGCCGACCGTGCGCATCCGCCCGTAAGTGCCGTGCGCGCCCATGCCCGATTGCTGGATGTAGATGATGTCGGGCCGGATCGACTTCAGTCACGTCGTAGCCGAGCCCCAGCCGCTGCAATACGCCGGGCGAGAACCCCTCGGCCACGACATCGCAGATGCGCACCATGTCCTTGGCGATCTGGAGTCCCTTTGGATGCCGGATGTTCAACGAGATGCCGCGCTTGCCGGCATTCTTGTTGTTGAACTGGCCGCCCATGTCGGAGTCGCGCACGCCGGGCAGCGGACCGGTCGCCGCATCGCGCGCGGCGCGGCCGCCGACCGGCGCCATCGCCGCCAGCCGCGTGTCGGGATTGTCCTTCCATTCGACCTTGAAGCTCTCGGCGCCCATTGCCGCGAGAAACCGCGTGCCGCCGGCCGAAGCGAGAAACCACGCGAAATCGAGGATCTTGATGCCCTGCAGCGGGAACGGCTTGTTGTGCAAGGCCGAGAGCCGCGGGTTCTCGACCCGGCGCGGCCGCGCCGGCACACTCGGGCGGCGAACACTTTCGCCGAGCACCGCCTCGGTGTCCTCGCCGAGCAGCGGCGCGCGGCGGCCGACCTGCCAGCTCGTCTTGTTGCTGAGCCATTTGCTGGTCGGGTAGCGGAAGGAGCGGCCAAGCTCCGGGTGCTCGACATCGGCAAAGGTCTTGCGGGTCAGCCAATGCTCGTCGAGCGCGTTCTCGTGCGGCTTGCGCAGCGGCGCCCAGAGGAGGCCGGCGTCCTGCGCCTCGCGCCACGGCATGTCCTTATAGGTCCAGGCGCGCACAAAACGCTGCACGACGTCGAGCATATGCGCCCGGTTTTCGTCACTGCCGGCCGTGCCGGGCACTTGGCGCGCGCGCAAATCGGCGTCCGGTGGCGGGGGCTGCAGATCGGCCTGGGCGCCGTATTTTGTCAACAGCGGCACGAGGTTCTTCAGATCGCGCGCGCCCATGCCGTGCGTGATGAACCAGCGCCCGTCCTTCGTGTGACAAATGCCCGGCGAGTGGTTGGGAAATTCGGCGGCATGCCGGTTGGTCAGCCGCCACAGCGGCACCCGCCGCATGACCCAATACATGATGTCCTGCTCGGGGTTCTTCGACACCGCCTCGTGGATCGCCACCGAGACATCCTGCCCCTCGCCGCTGCGCTCGCGGTGGATCAGCGCGGCGATGATCCCGGTCGCCAGTTGCTCGCCGGCGATGTGATAGGCATGCCAGATCTGCGGCGCGATCGGCGGCGTGTCGTATTCGAGGTTCGGGTCGGGATCGTAGCCGCAATTCATCATGACGCCGCCGAGCGCGAGATGAATGAGGTCCGAGCCCTTGAAGTCGGCCCACGGGCCGTCGTCGCCGAACGGCGTCATCCGCGCGGTCACCAGCGCCGGGAAGCAGGCATTGAGCGCGGCGCGATCGAGGCCCAAGACCTCGTTGAGCGCGCCGCAGCTCGCATCGAGCAGAATGTCGGCGCCGCCGAGTAAGCGGAACAGATGCTCGCGCGCGGTAGCCTCGCGCAGGTCGAGCACCACGGATTTCTTGCTTCGGTTGTAGTTCCAAAAAAACAGCGAGCGATCGAGACCCGGCTGGTCTTCGAAAAACGGCCCGATCCGCCTCGTGGCATTACCCTCGGGCGGTTCGATCTTGATGATTTCGGCGCCGAGCCCGGCCAGCAAAAGCCCCGTATATTCGGCACGCTCGTCGGCGATCTCGATAACCCTGAGGCCCGCCAGCATTCCAGGTCCGGCATTCCCCATCATTACCCCCGGTCCGGCCGCGATCCCCGCTTGCTTCGCCAAGACGTTCTCCCTTCAAATATCTTCGGGCTCCCCCGCGGAGAGAGGATAATCCCGCCAATGAGCGACTGGAGCAAGGTGACCCGGCCGATCCCGGTGCCGAACGAGTGGACGAAGCCGTTCTGGGATGCGGCAAGGCGCGGCGTTCTGGAATTGCAGCGGTGCCAGAGCTGCGGACATTTCCAGCACCCGCCCTACGCGACCTGCACTCGTTGCGTCTCGACGGATCTGAAATTCGAACCGGTAGCGCGGCGCCGGCGCGATCTACGCCTATACGATCATGTACCACACCGGCGACAAGCGCTTCGCGTCCGGCGGTGCCTTACGCCAGCATCATCGTCGAGCTCGACGATGCGCCCGGGGCCTTGATGGCCGGCAATCTGTTGGACGCCGAATACACCGAGGCGAGGGTCGGGCGGCGCGTCGAGATCGTCTTCGAGAAACTCAACGACGACATCACCCTGCCGCAGTTCCGCCTCGCGCGGGCCGGATGAGATCCCTACGAGTGAAATCGGCTGCTCGGACATACTGCGTCCTTCGAGACGCGGTCTGCGACCGCTCCTCAGGATGAGGAAAACTCGTACGTGGGCATTAAAGGCTCACCTCATCCTGAGGAAGCCGCGAAGCGGCTGTCTCGAAGGACGCACGGTGCTGGTCCCGGCTGAAGGAGGAAGACCTATATGTGGGAGAACCGGTGCAAGGTGGCTGTCAGCGGCGTGGGGTTTTCCAAAGTCACGCGCTCGGCCGAGATCCCGCTCGCGGCCCACGCGCTGACCGCCGTCAAGGACGCGGTCGCGGATTCGGGGCTGCAGATGTCCGACATCGACGGTCTGGCGACCTATCCGGAACTGCCGGCCACCGGCCACGCCGAGGTCGACGGCATCTCGATCGTGTCGGTCAACTGCATGATGGCGATGTTGAAATTGCCGAACCTGACCTGGCACATCCAGGTCGGTTCGGTAAACATCGGCGGCGCCGTGCAGCAGGCGATCAACGCGTTGCTCGCCGGGGTGTGCGAATACGCCGTCGTGTGGCGGGCGATGCACAACCCGCGCGGCACCTACCAGAACTTGCCGGGCGCTTACGCGCAGGGTGCGGCGCAGTTCACCGCACCCTATGGCTTTGGCGGGCCGGGGCAAGGCATGGCGGTCGCCTATACGCGATGGCTCGAACGGCACAACCAGAACCGCGAGAAGATGGCGACACTGGCGGTGACGCAGCGCCGCCATACGCAGCACAACCCGCACGCCTATTTCTACGGCACGCCCCTCTCGCGCGAGGATTACTTAAACTCGCGGATGGTGGCGTACCCGTTCTGCTTGTTTGATTGCGACATCCCGGTGCAGGGCGCAGTCGCGATCGTCCTGACGACTGCGGAGCGAGCGCGCGACCTGAAGCCGCGGCCGGCCTACCTCGCCGGCTACGGTCAGCGCCTCCATTTCGAGGTGGCCGGCCGCATCGGCAGCCTCGCCGATTATATGGAGGGCGGCCGCAGCTCCGCGAAATTGACCTGGGAGCGCTCCGGGTTCGGCCCCCAGGACGTCGATGTCGCGCAGATCTACGACGGCTTCTCGGCCTCGGTGATCTACGGTCTCGAATCCTATGGTTTCTGCAAGGAAGGCGAGGCGCTCGATTTCATCCAGGACGGACGCATCGAGCTCGACGGCGAATTGCCGCTCAACACCTTTGGCGGCAGCCTCGGTACGGGCCGCATCCACGGCCTATGGCACATCATCGAAGGCGCGTTGCAGGCCTCGGGCCGCGCCGGGTCACGCCAGGTCAAGGACGCCAACGTCTGCTTCGTCGGCGCCAGCGCCCCGATCGTGACCGGCACGACCTTTATTTTTGTCGGCGACCCGTATTAATCGAGCTAACGGGCTGGGACGCAGGCGCCGTTGTAGTAAGTGTACCCGGCGTTGCATCTCATTCCGGGCGGCGTCAGCATATTGGTTGTGCCCTGAACCGCGCCGGTAGCGGTGCCGAGCGCGCCGCCGACGATCGCACCGACAGGACCGGCTGCTTCGCCGCCGCTCTGGGCTCCGGCCGCGCTCCCCGCCGCCGCGCCGGATAACGGGCCCGTAGGATTAGCATACGGCTGTGCTGGCGGGTACCCCGGTGCCGGAGCATAACCCGGCGCGGGCGCGTAACCCGGCGTAGCAGCCGGTTGGCAGGTGCCGTTAACATACGCATAACCGGCTGGACAGCCATATTGCGCCATAGCCGCGCCTGACGTGCCCGCCGCCAGAGCGGCGGCTATTGCAAACATCTTAAATCTCGTAGGCATCGCTACCTCCGCGAAGTATGCGAAAAAGACGGCGGAGCGCCGCTATCGAGGTATCAACGCCGTGCGGGAGACTCGCGTTCCGCGCGTAGCGAGAGTCCATTTTCTAATAGGCACGAGTAGCGGTATCCTCCCGTCGCAAGCGACGAAGAGACCCCATTTGTCGGGAGGAAAGCGGCATGTCACAGACTGGTACAGGCGAATACCGTTACGAGCTGATCCGCGATTTCTGCAAACTGCCGCCAGGGCAAACCTTCGGGCTGGTCAGTCGGGTCGCGGCCGACGAGCAGGACCGGATCTACGTCTTTCAGCGCAAGGACCCGCCGGTCGTGGTCTTTGACCGCGACGGCAAGTATCTGGGAGCCTGGGGCAGCGGCGAGGTCACCGACCCGCACGGTTTGAAAATCGTCGGCGACACCGTCTACACCACCGACCGCTCCGACTCGGTCGCGAAGTCGTTCTCGCTCGACGGCAAGGTCAAGCTGGCGCTCGGTACCGCCGGTCAGCATTCGGATACCGGCAAGGTTACGAACTGGCTCGTCGAGCGCGCGGCCGGCCCGTTCAACCATCCGACCGAGATGCTGCCGCATCCGAACGGCGACATATACATCACCGACGGCTACCGGAACGCTCGCGTCCACCGCTTTTCGGCGGACGGCAAGCTCAAGGCCTCATGGGGCGCGCCGGGCAGCGCACCGGGCCAGTTCCACCTGCCGCATTCGATCGCGCTCGACGACAGCGGCAATCTCCTCGTCGCCGACCGCTCGAACCGGCGCATCCAGTTCTTCACGCCGGACGGCGACTATCTTGGCGAGTGGACCGGAATGGGCGGACCCAACGACATCAGCCGCGGCAAGGACGGCAACTACTACATCGCCGAGCAGGAAGCCGACGGCAACCCGGCCCATTGCACAGTCCGTGCACCCGACGGGACCGTGCTCGCGAAGCTGGAAAGCCGCCACGTGCACGGCATTGGCGTCGACTCGCGCGGCGATATCTACGCCGGCCTGACCCAGGACCGCAGCGTCGACAAGTTCGTGCGGGTTGCCTGAACGGCGGCCTGAGCCTTTACGAGCGGCGGATGATCTCGGCTTTTGCCGGGGTCATCCACCCCCACAGACCCTCGGATGTCAGTCGCCTAGCGCCCCAGAAGCATATTGCTGGTGCCGCTAGCGGCACCGCTGGCGGTGCCGAGCGCTCCGCCGACGACCGCACCCACGGGGCCGGCGCTTGCAGCCCCTCTCTGGCCCCCGGCCTCCATCCCCGAGACCGCGCCGGAGACCGGGTTTCCATAGCCCGGCGACTGCGCCGGTGCGGCTGACGAGTTTCCGTGCCCAGACGAATGCACCCGGTGGCAGCCGTGGTTATAATACTTGTAGCCCGCCGCACAGTGGTACGTCGCCATTGCCGGACTCGACGCGCCCGCCGCTAGGACGGCGGCGGCGACCGCCAAAACCTTGAACCTCGTTGGCATCGCTATCTCCGCGAAAATATGCAAAGAGCGCCGAGCGCCCTCGCCACGGGGTGAACGCGGTACAATCCAATCGCGTTCCGTGCGTGGCGCCTCCGAGTAAAAAGACGGTGACAAGCCCGTCTATGTCTGCGTCTTCATAAGGTTAACCACACTAATTCAAAGTTTGCGCACATTGCGGTAACTGATCTGCACCGTTTTCATGTTTTATTAACGCATATGGGCCTGACATTCGCCGGATGGGGGAGAACAACGAAAGGGTTTGGTTATGAGATTAGCTATCTTCGTTTCCCTCGCTCTAGCTACAGCTTTCGCTTCTTTTGGGGTTTCTGCCTGTGAACCGTGGGCTGAATACAACGAGAAGATTGCTAAAGCGCAAGGCGACTATCAAGCGGCAGTGAACACCGCATATAAAAGTTATTATTATGGCGTACGATATAACAAGGCCGACTGGGAGAACGCTGTCGGTACAGCCCTGACCAATTATATGACAGAATCGCGAGCCGCTTATAACAATCACATGGTGGTTGGTTGTTGGTGGTAGCCACTCCGAGCACGAAGCGCATTGCGGGGCGCCCTGGATGGGATAACCCAATAGCACTTCCAGGCCACCGCAAATCGAAAAAGGGCGTCTTCGGGCGCCCCATTCGCGTAAAGCCCAATTCTCAAGAATGCTAACACCCCCGACGTGTCACCGCCCAACCATGGACCCTCGGCTGACAGCCATGACCGGAGGGCCGGCTGAGCCGGCTGGCGTTGGAATGCGTTGTGCTTTGTGGTTTCGCGGCGGCGAAGCGCTCTGCAAGCGCCGAAATTGGGGTCGCGTCGGCATTGCAGAATGCCCGGCGGAGGCGCATAGCGGTGCAAAATTCGCGATCGACGTCATGGCGTAGCGACCAGATCCCGCACTACGCCAGCGTCGCTGCAATCGGGCGTGTCTGCCAAGCCCCCTTGATGGGAACTAAGCAAGAACTCATCTCCATCCTGACGCCGCTGCTGCTGTAAAACTCGCCGATGCCCGAAGCCCTTGCCGATCCGCCTACGTGGTCCTGTTATCTCCTGTTTTGCGAACCACGAATTGTTGAATATCAATGCGTTGATCCTGATCTCTTTTCGCCGCGCGCGCAGGGTGCTGAGCGGCAGCGCGCGCCCCGGCTGCCCCAGCCGATGAACGGGACGGCCCGCAAGACCCAGGAGACAAGCCCGTGCGCTGAAGGCCCACGGCCGCCCCGGGGGGCGGTCAGTAGTAGCCCGTGCCGCCGTTGACGTGGATGGTCTGGCCGGTGATGAACCCGCCATCGTCGCTGACCAGAAAGAGGCAGGTGGCGGCGATTTCGTCTACGTGCCCCTGACGGCCGAGTGGAATGCCGGCGGCGCTCGGCACCCGCCCCTGATACCACTCCGGATTATCCCGCCTGGTGTCGATGCTGCCCGGGGAGACCACGTTGGCCCGGATATTCTGGGCGGCGAACTCGGAGGCCAAGGCTCGCGCCAGCCCGACCAGGCCCATCTTCGCCGCCGAGACGTGGGCGCGTCCGCTGCCGCCGGTGAAGGCGCCTTCCCCGGTGAAGAACAGGATGCGGCCATACTGGTTCTCGACCATCGAGCCGATGGCCGCCTGCGTGCAGTAGAGTGCGCCGTCGAGGACGACGCCCCTGACGTGCTCCCAGTCTTGTATCGTCACCTCGGTGAAGGGTTTGTGGGGCCGGATCGCTGCATTGTTGATCAGGATGTCGATGCGGCCGAATTCGGACATCGCCTTCGCCACCATCGCGTCGACCTGATCTTTCTTGGCGACGTCGGCAATGACGGCGAGCGCCTTGACCCCCCGGTCCCGGGCCTCGCGCGCGACGGCGTCGGCCTCGGCTTGGTTCGAGCGGGCGTTGACGACGACGTGAGCGCCCTCCCCGGCCAGCTTCAATACCGTTGCGCGGCCGATATTGCGGCCGGAACCGGTCACCAGAGCGACTTTCCCGTCGAGCTTACCCATCAGTGCACCTCCATTGATAATGTTCGAGACGTGGCAGGGAAACGGTCGCCTAGGCGTGCTCCTGCGAGATGTCGCGGTTCGTGAGATCCGGCATCAGCGCGGTCGCGACGATCGAGACGACCGCGCAGAAGAGGATATAGACGGCGATCACATAGCCCGATCCGGTCGCCGCGAGCAGCGCCGTCGCGATCAGCGGCGCCGGGCCGCCGGCGATGACCGAGGCGAGCTGATAGCCGATCGAGCAGCCGCTGTAGCGCAGCCGCGGCGTGAAGCATTCGGCGATCAGCGCGGCCTGCGGACCGTACATCAGGTCGTGCGGCACAAAGGACAGGATGATGCCGAGGAAGATCCAGGCCGGCACCATCGTGTTCAGCATCGCGAAATAGATGAAGCCGAATATCCCGGTCGCGACCGAGCCGATGATGTAGATGCGCTTGCGGCCGAACCGGTCCGACAGATGCCCGGCGAGCGGGATCGTGACAAACGACACCAGCCCCGCGGCAATCAGCGCCGTCAGAAGGAAATCGCGCGAGGTGTGCAGCACCTGCGTGCCATAGGTAAAGACGAAGGCGAGATAGATGTAAGCGGGGGCCTGCTCGGCCATCCGGGCGAAGGCCGACAGGATGATCTGCTTTGGCTGGCGCTTGATGACTTCGAGCACGGGAACCCGTTCGATCCGCTCTTCGGCGACCAGGCGCCGGAAGACCGGCGTCTCGAGGATGCCGAGCCGGATGTAGAGCCCGACCGCGACCATGACGATGCTCAGCATGAACGGGATGCGCCAGCCCCAGACGAGGAACTGGTCGCCGGAGATCGCGCTGAATACGAATACCGCCAGATTCGCCAAGAAGCAGCCCGGCCGGCCCGCCGAATTGCGGCCAAGAGGTGATGAAGCCGCGATGGCGGTTGGTGCGCGCCCATTCCATCGACAACAGCACCGAGCCGCCCCATTCGCCGCCGACCCCGATCCCCTGGATAAAGCGGATGATCGTCAGGATGACGGCGCCCCAGATGCCGATCGAGTTCGTAGGTCGGCACAAAGCCCACCGCGAAGGTCGCCAATCCGGTCGTCAGCAGGGTCGCGATCAGCGTCGCCTTGCGCCCGATGCGGTCGCCGAAATGACCAAAGAACGCCGCCCCGATCGGCCGGGCGATAAAGCCGACGGTATAGATCGCAAACGCCTGCAGCACGCCGACCAGCGGGTCGGATTCCGGGAAGAAGAGCTTCCCGAAGACGAGGCCGGTGACGATGCTGTAGAGCAGGAAATCGTACCACTCGATCGTCGTGCCGACCGTGCTGGCGATCACCGCCCGCCGCAGCTGTGCGCGATGATCGGCCTCGGACAGCAAAATTGACGCACTGTCGACTGTTGCCATGACGGCGCTTCCCCGATGGATCTGTGTTTTCCCAGATTACCCAGGTCTTCACCGCACCATGATCAGCAAGTCGGGCCTGATAGGCAATAAGCTATTGCGCCGCCAGCGCCTTCAGCCGGTAGATGAGGTCGAGGGCTTCGCGTGGGGTCAGCTCGTCGGGGCGGGTATCGCGCAGCAGGGCTTCGGCGGGGGATGCTTGGCGGCGGCGGGCTCGGTGCGGCGGCGGGCGGCGCTGAAGAGCGGCAGGTCGTCGGCGAGGCGCGCGAGGGCGCCGCCTTGTTCGCCTTTTTCGAGCACCGAGAGCACCTCCTCCGCGCGCGCCGTTACGGCCTTCGGCAAGCCGGCGAGCTTGGCGACATGGATGCCGTAGGAGCGGTCGGCGGTGCCGGGGCCGACCTCGTGCAGAAAGACGACATCACCCTTCCACTCCTTGACCCGCATTGTGTGGCAGGCGAGCTTCGGGAGCTTGGCGGCGAGTGCGGTCAATTCGTGGTAGTGCGTGGCGAAGAGCGTGCGGCAGCGGTTGACCTCGTGCAGGTGCTCGAGGGTGGCCCAGGCTATCGAGAGGCCGTCGAAGGTCGCAGTGCCGCGGCCAATCTCGTCGAGAATGACCAATGAATGCGGGCCCGCCTGGTTCAGGATCGCCGCGGTCTCGACCATCTCGACCATAAAGGTCGAGCGGCCGCGCGCCAGATCGTCGGCCGCGCCGACCCGGCTGAAGAGGCGATCGACGATGCCGATCCGCGCCGAGCGGGCCGGGACGTACGAGCCCATTTGCGCCAGAATCGCGATCAACGCGTTCTGCCGCAGAAACGTGCTCTTGCCCGCCATGTTGGGGCCGGTGACGAGCCAGATCCGGTCCTCCGCCAGGACGCAGTCATTGGCGATAAAGGCGCCGCCTTTGCCGCAGGCGCCAAGCGCCGCCTCGACGGTCGGATGACGCCCGCCCACTATCTCGAAGGCGGTGGTCTCGTCGACTACGGGCCGCACCCAAAGCGCCCCGGCCGCAAGCTCGGCCAGCGCCGCCGCGAGGTCGAGTGTGGCGAGCGCCGCCGCAGCGGCAGCGATCTCGGCGCGGCGGGCCATCACCTCACCGACGAGATCCTCGTAGAGCCGCAACTCCAAGGCCAAAGCCCGCTCGGCGGCGCTGGCGATTTTGGTTTCGAGGTCTGCCAATTCGGCCGTCGTGTAGCGCTGCGCCCCCGCCATCGTCTGGCGGTGAATAAATTCCGGGCCAAGCTTGCCGGCATGGTTCGCCGACACCTCGATGTAATAACCGATGACATTGTTGTGGCGGATTTTCAACGCGCCGATCCCGGTCTCGCCGGCATAGCGCGCCTGCAATGCTGCGATCATCCGCCGGCTCTCGTCACGCAGGCCGCGCCATTCATCGAGCTCGTTCGAATACCCCGCGGCGACGAAACCGCCGTCGCGCGCAAAGAGCGGCAATTCGGCGGCGAGCGCACGGCGGAGGCGCTCGACGAGGGCGCCGTGCTCGCCGAGCCCCCGCTGCGCTGCGGCGAGCCGCTCGGGCAGTGGCACGAGACCCGGCTCGGCCAGCATGTCGCGCAACACTGCGGTCTCCCCCAGCGATTGGCACAACGCCGCAACGTCGCGCGGGCCGCCGCGGCCGAGGCTCAGGCGGGTCAAACCCCGCTCGATGTCGGGGCAGCGCTTCAGCCGCTCGCGCAGGGCCTCGCGCAGCTCCGGCCGGTCGACAAAGAACTCGACAGCATCGAGACGCGCCGCGATCGCGGCAGGCTCGGTCAGCGGCGCCGCGAGGTGATCGGCGAGGAGCCGCGCGCCGGCAGCGGTTACGGTCCGATCGATCGTCGCGACGAGGCTGCCCTTCCGCTCACCGGCCAGGGTCGCCATCAGTTCGAGATTGCGACGGGTCGCCGCGTCGATCTGCATCACCGAGGCCGGCATGACCTGCCGCGGCGGCTGCAGATGCGGCGCCCGCCCTTGCTGGGTCAACCCGACGTAATCCACGAGGGCGCCCGCGGCACCGAGTTCGGCGCGGCCAAAACCGCCAAACCCGTCGAGCGCACCTACCCCGTAGAATTCCTGCAGCCGGCGGCGGGCTGCCTCGCTCTCGAAGCGGGCATTGGGCAGCGGCGTCAGAACCGGCTTCCATTCGGCGAGCAGCTCGAAGAGCGCCGGGCGCGTCAACATGCGCTCAGCCAGCAGGATCTCGCCCGGCATCAGGCGGGCGAGATCGCCGGCGAGGGTAGGCTCGCTGGTCGGCATCAGTGCGAAGGCGCCGGTCGACAAATCGAGCCAGGCGAGCCCGATCTCGCCTCCCGCCTCGGCGATGCCGGCGAGATAATTGTGCCGGCGCGCGTCGAGGAGGCCCTCCTCGGTCAAGGTACCGGCGGTCACGACGCGGGTGACCGCCCGCCGCACCGGACCCTTGCCGCCGCGCCGCCGCGCCTCGGCAGGGTCCTCGATCTGGTCGCAGATCGCGACCTTGAACCCGGCGCGGATCAGCCGCGCGAGATAGGCTTCGGCGGTGTGGACCGGCACGCCGCACATCGGGATGTCGGCGCCGTCGTGCCGGCCGCGCTTCGTCAGTGCTATATCGAGCGCCTGCGCCGCGGCGACCGCGTCGTCAAAGAAAAGCTCGAAAAAATCGCCCATCCGGAAGAACAACAGGCAGCCGGGGTTCGCCTCCTTGATCTCGAGGTACTGGGCCATCACCGGCGATGGCGCCGGAGGGGAATATTCGTTCATCGGCGAGGGGCGACGTTTGCGGGTGTTTGACGGTAGCATAAGAGCAGGCCCGAGCACGAAAGAGAGGATCGGCATGGCCGAGAGTTCGCCGTCTTTTCCGATCATTCGCGAGGCGGTCGCCTCATTTCCCGACCGCGAGCATTTCCACCGCGCCGTTGCGAACCTGCTTGCCGCCGGGTTCGACACGGCCGACCTATCGGTGTTGGCCTCGCACGATTCGCTGGCCGCCGCGGGTGAGCCGCCCGCGCCTCAGCCAAAGCTTCTCCCGGCAGGCCTTGCCGACGAGATCAAATACATCGCACCCCTGACCGTGGCCGGGATCATCCTGCTGTCGGGCGGGCCGATCGCCGCGACGGTTGCCGCGCTGGTCGGCGCCGGTCTCGGCGGCGCGGCACTGAAGGAGCTATTCGACGACTACACCGCGCCGCGTCACGCCGAGAATTTCGCGGCGGCGCTGCATGCCGGGGCAGCGCTCTTATGGGTGCGTTGTGAGGATTCGGAGCGCGAACTGACGGCGACGCGCATTCTCGAAGAAGCGGGCGGCCGGCATGTGCATGTCCATGGCCGCCCGCCGCAGACTGCGGGGCGCGGCACCTAAGCGGGCGCTAGCTCGCGCCATTTCTTGGGTGCGCGGTCTTCTCGACTTTTACGGTAATTAACGCCTATTCACTTGGTTCGGCTCGAGATGCGTCGTTAACTCGATCGCGAACGTCAGACCGGCGATGGCCTGAAGGCCGCGGATAATGAGGGGAACGCCATGTCCACGAACTCGGCACCCGTCAGCGCCTCATTGTGCGGTCCCGTCAATCTCAATGCTAGGCCGTCGCCGACTCTGACCAGCCGACGGACATTGCTCGCCTCGACCGCATTGCTGCTGGTCGCGCGAGCGGCCGACGCACGAACCCTGCCAGGCGGCAGCCGGAATGCCCTGGCGGCCGTTTGCCGGCGATCCTCCGCAGGCGGCCAAGCCGGGACCGTGGGTGTTCTTTACGCCCGAGGAAGGGGCCGCGGTCGAGGCTTTGGTCGATCGGCTGATCCCGCCCGATCCGGAAACCCCCGGCGGCAAGGACTGCGGATGCGCGGTCTTCATCGACCGCCAGTTGGCCGGCGCTTACGGCAGCGCCCAGGGCCTCTACATGAGTCCACCGTTCCTGCAGGCGACGCCGGAGCAGGGTCTGCAGGCGCCATCGACACCGGCGCAGCTCTATCGCCGCATGCTCGCGGCCCTCGATGCATTCTGCCACTCTACCTATGCCGACAAGACCTATGCGCAGCTGCCCGGACGGCGAGAAGGACCGGATCATTACCGGGATGGAGAACGGCTCGCTGCAATTGCAGGGGACCAGCGCCACGCCGTTCTTCGAAATATTGCTGCAGGATACGCGCTACGGCTTCTTTGCCGACCCGGTCTATGGCGGCAACCGCGACATGGCGGCGTGGAAGATGATCGGCTTTCCTGGCGCTCGCTACGATTATCGCGACTGGGTCGAACGGCACAATGAGCACTATCCGCATCCGCCTATCAGCATTGCCGGGCGCAATGCATCATCGCAGCCGCAGCCATAACGACGGCACCCAATGAGGAGTGAGCCAATGGCGGCAAAACTGCCGGCGACCGACATCGTCATCATCGGCCTGGGCTGGACCGGCTCGATCATTGCCGAGTCGATGACCAAAGCGGGCTTCAATGTGGTCGCGATCGAGCGCGGGCCATGGCGCGACACCGCGACCGATTTTCCCCCCAGCTATTCGCCGGACGAGCTGCGCTATGCGGTGCGGCACGATTTGTTCGTGCGGCCGGCGCAGACGACGTTCACGTTTCGCAATAATCAAAGTCAGACGGCGTTGCCGATCCGTACCTGGGGTGCATTTCTGATGCCCAACGGCGTCGGTGGCGCGGGATTGCATTGGAACGCGGAGACCTGGCGCTTCCTGCCGAGCGACTTCGTGCTCAAAACTCACCTGACGCAGCGTTACGGCGCGAAATTCCTGCCCCCGGACATGACGATCCAGGACTGGGGCGTTACCTACGACGAGCTCGAGCCGCATTTCGATACATTCGAATATTTGTGCGGCACGTCGGGAACCGCCGGGAACCTGAAGGGACAAAAGCAGCCATTCGGCAATCCGTGGGAGGGACCACGCTCGCGTCCCTATCCGACGCCGGCTCAGAAGCAGCCCTACGGGCCGGTCCTGTGGGCCGAAGCCGCGAAAGAGATGGGCTACAGCCCGTTTCCGCAGCCTTCCGGCAATCTGTCCCAGGCCTACACCAACCCGCTCGGCGTCACGCTGGGGCCGTGCACTTATTGCGGGTTCTGCGAGCGGTTCGGCTGCGGCAATTACTCGAAGGCGAGCCCGCAAATAACGCTCCTGCCGGTGCTGATGCGGCGATCGAACTTCGAGGCGCGCACCGAATGCGAGGTCACACGGATCAATCTCGACAATACCGGCAAGCGGGCTACCGGAGTCACCTATGTCGACACGCAGGGCCGCGAGTGGGAGCAGCCGGCCGAGATGGTCTTCCTCTGCGCTTTCCAGATGTTCAACGTGCAGCTGCTGCTGCTCTCCGGCATCGGCCAGCCTTATGACGTGAACACCGGGCAGGGCGTGATCGGCCGGAATTTCTCCTACCAGGTCACGTCCAGCGTGCCAGCGTTTTTTGACAACAAGATTTTCAACACCTTTATCGCCAGCGGCGCGATCGGCATGTGCATCGACGAATTCAATGGCGACAATTTCGACCACGCGCCGCTATGGCTTCGTGGGCGGAGGTTACATCGGAATGGTGCAAACCAACGGGCGCCCGATCGAGACAACCCCGACGCCGCCGGGCACGCCGCAATGGGGTGCGGCCTGGAAAAAGGCGGTCAAGGACAATTATCTCAGCACGATCCTGCCGGCGACGCACGGCAGCTGCTACAGCTACCGCGACTGCTACCTCGATCTCGACCCGACCTACAAGGACCGGTTTGGCCGGCCATTGATGCGGCTGACCTTTGATTTCCACGAAAACGAGCTCAAAATGTCGCAATTCCTGACCGACCGGCTCGCGGAAATCGTGCAACGGATGGGACCGCGGCAGATCGTCAAGCTGCCGCGCACGGGCCATTTCAACATCGTGCCGTATCAAAGCACGCACACCTGCGGCGGCGCGATCATGGGCACCGATCCGAAGACCAGCGCGCTCAACCGCTACCTGCAGAGCTGGGACGTGCACAATCTGTTCGTGACGGGCGCCACCAACTTTCCGCAGAATGCCGGCTACAATCCGACCGGCACTATCGGCGCGCTGACATATTGGATGCTGGACGCGGTCCATAAGCAGTACCTGAAAAACCCCGGCCCGCTGGTCCACGCATGAGGAGGCGCGCCATGCGATACATGCTACTTGCCTGTGCGCTGCTCGTGCTCGGCGCTGCAGCGGTGCGCGCGCAGAACCCGGACAAGCAGTCGTTCGAGGTAATCGAGCATGGTCGCTACATGGCGACGGCTGCCGACTGCGCCGCCTGCCATACGGCCAAAGGTGGCCTGCCATTCGCCGGCGGCGGCGCCCTCGAAACGCCGTTCGGCACTCTGCTCGCCCCGAACATTACGCCGGATCTGGCGACCGGGATCGGCGGCTGGACCGACGACCAATTCGTCGATGCCGTGCGCAATGGCGTCGGGCACGGCGGCATCCATCTCTATCCGGCGATGCCCTACACCTATTACACGAAAATGACGCGCCAGGACGTAATTGCGATCCGCGCCTATCTAGATACGCTGCAACCCGTCTGCAACGAGGTACATGCGAACCAATTGCCGTTCCCGTTCAATCAGCGCGAGACTATGATTGGTTGGAACGAGCTCTATTTTACACCGGGCGAATTCAAGCCCGACCCCGGCAAGTCGGCGGAATGGAACCGCGGCGCCTATATCGTCGAAGGTGCCGAGCATTGCGGCTTGTGCCACACGCCGAAGAACGCGATGGGCGGCGACGAGAACGGCCAGGCGATGCAGGGTTCCGTGCTGCAGAACTGGTACGCGCCGAACATAACCGGCAACCGTCGCATCGGCGTCGGCGACTGGACGGTCGAGGACATTACCCTTTACCTGAAGACCGGGCGCAACCGCTATGACATTGCCTCCGGGCCGATGGCGGACGCAGTCACCCACTCGACCTCGCATCTGACCGATGCCGATCTGCGCGCGATCGCGGTTTATCTCAAGAAATTGCCGCCTGGCGGAGGCGGCCAGCCGCAGCCGGTCTCCGCACAGGATCCGGCGATGCAGCGGGGAGAGGCGATCTACAACGAGCGATGCGCCGCCTGCCACACGGTGGCAGGGGAAGGCATCGTGGGGCTCTTCCCGCGCCTCAATGGAGCCCCGCTGGTGCAGCAATCGCAAGCCACCAGCCTGATCCGTGTGGTGCTGGAAGGCTCGCGAGGAGTCGCCACCGACGGAGCTCCGACCGGCCCTGCGATGCCGTCCTTCGCCTGGCAGCTGTCCGATGCCGATGTGGCGGCGGTGGTCACGTACATCCGCAACGCGTGGGGTAATGCCGCCCCAGCCGTTTCCGCCAGCGGGGTTGCCAATATGCGACAGACGCTACACCGGGAAGCGCAAGCGCCTTAGCCGCTAACGGAGTGCAGTGCATGATCAAAGCCATCACTGTCGCGACAATGATTCTGGTCGCGGCGGGTGTGCCCGCCCTCGCGCAAGGCGGCGTACCGCAGAGTGCGCAGCATCCAACGGTCATCGGACAGACGGGTACGATGTACGACGGCAACAACGCCAACTTGCAACTGCCGCCAGAACCCAACGCGTATTGGGCGCAGCTGTGGGCCGAACCAGGTGCGGCGGGCAATTCCGGCCCCGCCTCGGCGGTCGGCGCCGGGGCTGCAGGTACTTCGCTCGGCGGTACCCAGACTGGAGGTAAACATTGATTACTTCCGAGCGCGCGTCTGGCCGACCGCAAAGAACTGCCGCTGCGCGGTTTCGGCGGGTCGAGTGCTCATCAACCCCGGCTTAGCTGTCTGCGATAGTCAGCCGTGATGCGCGTTAACGAGCGTCCCAGAGAATTGTTGACCAAGGGCCAAAACTGTTGCGGTCGTGGCCAGCAAGTTGGCGGCCGTAGGGAGTTGCTGGGCGGTTTTCGTCATTTGCGCCGATAGCGCGTTCAGTGTGGCGGCAGCCGCAATGACCTCGGGTAGAGCGAGAACGGCATCGGTGGCCGCGGTTTCGATGGCGTCGCTCTGGTTCACCAGATTGTCAAGCCGTTGGTTGAGCGCAGCTTCGTCTGGGTCAGTGGCTACTTCGATTTCCTTGGCGATGGCGTCGATGGACGATTTCAATGCGGCAAGCGCCGTGTCGCGGGCGCTGCGAAGCTGATCGATCGTGGATGGTTGGCTCATGTCTCGCTTTCCGGTTACGACTTCTTTTCGGGTGAGCTGACGACGGATGCGTTGGTGGAGGCGGCGGTCGCCAAGTCATTGGCTTGCCGGGCGAAGGTCTGCAGGCTGGCGACGAGCGCGGCAAACTCTCCGAGGCGAGGCGGCGCCGGTCGTGTTATCCTGCAGGGGGCCGGGTCAATCCGCCTGCGCGTTCACCGCATCGCCGACGATTTATCGAGTGAGACGACGGAGGATTGATCCCGTTCCGTGGCGCGATCATGCCGGTGCGCGGGACGCGGGAGGTCATGGAAATGAGGCGGCGCGATCTGCTGCTGCTCGCCGCCGGCGCGGCGGTAACCCGAAACCCGGCCTCGGCCGAGACCAAGGCGCCGCGCATCGGCTTTGTCCAGCTGGGGTCACGGCAGGAGAGCGGGAGCCTGCTCGAAGCATTTCGCGAAGGTCTATCCGCGCTCGGTTGGGCCGACGGCAATAACATTATGGTTCTCGACCGCTGGGCCGAGGAGCGCGCCGAGCAGTTGCCCGGCATCGTCGAGGAGCTGATCCGCTCCGGCATTGCTGTCCTGGTCACCGCCGGGACGCCGGCCACGCTCGCCGCAAAGCGCGCGAGCGCGACGATCCCGATCGTCCTGGTCGGTGTCGACGATCCGGTCGCCATTGGCGTCGTCGCGAGCCTGGCGCAGCCCCGCGGTAACGTAACGGGCCTGTCCCTGTCTTCATCCGAGGTGATTGCAAAGCGGTTTCAGCTGTTGCAGGAACTCGTCTCCGGGCTGCGCCGGGTTGCCGTCATCGTCAGGGGAGATCCCGGCATCGAGCAAAAGCTGCAGGACATCCGCGCCAATGCCGCGCAGATGAAGATCGAGCCGTTGATGCTCCAGGCGGCGACCGGGACGGCCCTCGAACTCGCCTTCGCGCGGTTGCGCGGCGAGCGCTGCGAGGCCGTGTACGTGGCCTCCGGCCCGCTGGGCCCCGCCAAGCGCGCCCAGCTTATCGCGCTCGCCGCGGAATCCCGGCTGCCCGCGGTCTATTCCTTTCGTGTCTTCCCGGTCGGCGGGGGATTGATGTCGTACGGCGCCGATTACGGCGACCTGTTCCGCCGCGCCGCCGGCTTCGTCGACAAGATCCTCAAGGGGGCAAAACCGGCCGACCTGCCGGTCGAGCCGCCGCGCAAATTCGACCTGACCGTCAACCTCGAGACCGCCAAGCAGCTCGGCCTGACGATCCCACCCACGATCCTCGCCCGCGCCGACGAGGTCATCGAATGAGGCGGCGCGAGTTCATGCCGCTACTCGCCGGGGTGCTGACGGCGGCGCGCACCGTCCGCGCTGAGCAGAAGCCGATGCCGGTGATCGGCTTCCTCCACAGCGGGTCGCCCGGCCCGGCTGCACCGAATGCGGCTGCGTTCCGCCGGGGACTGAGCGACACCGGCTATGTCGAGGGACAAAATTTGGCGATCGAATACCGCTGGGCGGAGGGCCGCTATGATCGGCTGCCCGCATTGGCCGCCGATCTCGTCAACCGCAAGGTCGACGTAATCGCGGCGCTCGGCGGCACTCCCTCGGCACTGGCGGCGAAAAGCGCGACCTCGACGATCCCGATCGTCTTCAGCGTCGGCGATCCGGTCGAGCGCGGCCTGGTCACCAGTCTCGCCCGGCCCGGCGGCAACCTCACGGGCGTCGGTAGCCTCTCGAGCTGACGCCCAAGCGGCTCGAGCTGCTTACTGAGCTGGTTCCGCACGTCGGCGTGATCGCCCTATTGGTGAACCCGAACAATGCGGTTGCTGAGCCCCTCATCCGAGACGTGCAGGAAGCGGCGCGCGTGAAGGGGGTGCAGCTCCAAATCCTGAAAGCCAGCACCGAAAGCGAGATCGATGCTGCTTTCGCGAGCCTCGTGCAACTGCATGCCGGTGCGCTCGTCCTCCCCAGCGATGCGTTCTTCAACAGCCGGCGCGAGCAGCTCCTGGCACTAGCGGAACGCCATGCGGTTCCAACGATCTACGATTGGCGTGAATACGCCGCGGGCGGCGGCCTGGTCAGCTATGGAATGAGCCTCGCGGCTGCCTTTCGCCAAGTTGGTGATTACGCCGGAAAGATTCTCAAAGGGGCCAAGCCGGCCGATCTGCCGGTCCAGCAACCGACGACATTCGAGCTGGTCATCAACCTCAAGACAGCCAAGGCGCTCGGGCTCACCGTACCGCCATCGATCCTCGCGCGCGCCGACGAGGTGATGGAATAAAGTTAGGAAGGACCGGTGTGGGGAGCGTGATCGGGCGGGTTGTCGCGACGGTACCGCCAAGGGTGAGGCGACTGTACTGATTGGGTTTCAGATAGACTATAGTCGCGGCAGTTTCGGCACCACCGTCGGCTCGGCGGCGCTCGGGTATGACGGCGAGGCGACCTTATGAGCGATACGGCGCGCAATCTCACATCAGCCGGCCGGCTCGTGCTCGCCCGGATCAGGGCGCTTGGATCAAGGGGGCGTTCGTACGAGAAGCAGACGGCAGCAAGCCCTCCGCGCGGGCGGCTCTTCCGCAAATATGTGTTGCTGATCGTCGGGCTGGTCAGCCTCGTGCTGCTGCTCAACAGCGCGCTCGATTTCTGGTTCAGCTACGAAGAGAACAAGGCGGCTCTGTTCCGCATTCAGCAGGAGAAGGCCGGGTCGGCGGCGCGCCGCATCGAGCAGTTCGTCGACGAGATCGAGCGCCAGCTCGGCTGGACCACCGCGCCGCAATGGGCCGCCAGTCCGCTCGAGCAGCGCCGGTTCGATTATGTGCGCCTGTTGCGCCAGGTGCCGGCGATCACCGAGCTGATCCAGCTCGACGATGCCGGCAAGGAGCAGCTCAAGGTTTCGCGCCTGGCGATGGACGTGGTCGGCAGCGAAAAGGATTATTCCCAGTCGCCGAGCTTCGTCGAGCCGAAGAAGAACCGCGTCTGGTTCAGCCCGGTCTACTTCCGCAAGGAATCCGAGCCGTATATGACCGTGGCGCTGGCCCGCACCGGGCGCAATGCCGGCGTCACGGTCGCCGAGGTCAATCTGAAGCTGATCTGGGATGTGATCACCGGGTTGAAGATCGGGCAGGGCGGCTACGCCTATGTCGTCGACCGCGACGGCCGGCTCATCGCGCATCCCGACATCAGCCTGGTGCTGCGCAATACCGACCTCGCCAACCTGCCGCAAGTCGCGGCGGCACGGGCCGAGGTCCCCTCGCTTCCCTCCCCCGCAGGCGGGGGAGGGTTAGGGTGGGGGCAACCGACCGGCCAGGCTGTCATCGCAAAGGGCATCAACGGCAACTCGGTATTGACCGCCCACGCCCTAATAGCTCCGCTCGGCTGGACCGTGTTTGTCGAACTGCCGCTGAGCGAGGCCTTAGCGCCCCTCTACGGCTCGATGTTGCGTACCGCCGGACTGCTCGCCCTCGCCCTTGTCCTGGCGACATTGGCGGCACTGCTTCTTGCCCGCCGCATGACCGTGCCGATCCGGGAATTGCAGGCTGGCGCCGCGCGGATCGGCGCCGGCGAGCTCGACCGGCATATCGACATCCAAACCGGCGACGAACTCGAAGACCTCGCCGGCGATTTCAACCGCATGGCCGCGGACCTCCAGAAGTCCTACGCCGACCTCGAAAAAAAGGTCGAGGACCGCACCGCCGAACTGACGGAGGCGCTCGACCAGCAGACCGCGACTGCCGAGGTATTGCAGGTCATCAATTCGTCGCCCGGCGACCTAGCGCCGGTGTTCGACGCGATGCTCGAAAAGGCGCTCCGACTGTGCGAAGCCAGTTTCGGCGTGCTTTGCACCTATGACGAAACGTCCTTCCGGGCCGCTGCTTTGCGGGGAGTGCCGGCGGCCTATGCCAAATTTTTGACGGCCGGGCCGCTGCGACCCGGCCCCGGCAATGGGCTAACGCGCGTGGCTGCTGGCGAGAAGGTCGTTCATGTCGTCGATCTGGCGGCAGAGGACGTCTACCGTTCAGGCGAAACCCTGCGCCGCGCGCTCGTTGACCTCGGCGGTGCGCGCAGTGCTCTGACCGTGGCCCTTCTGAAGGACGAGCTTCTGCTTGGTGCTTTCATCATTTACCGCGGGGAAGTCCGCGCATTCACCGACAAGCAGATAGCGCTGGTGGAGAATTTCGCCGCGCAGGCGGTCATCGCGATGGAGAACGCGCGGCTCTTGACCGAGACGCGCGAGGCGCTGGAGCAGCAGACGGCGACCGCCGAGGTATTGCAGGTCATCAATTCCTCGCCCGGCGACCTCGTCCCAGTGTTCCAGTCGATCGTGGAAAAGGCGCACACGCTTTGCGGCGCCGCCTGTGGCAGCCTGCAGCTCTGGGACGGCGAGAAGTTCCGCGGCGTCGCGATGCGCGGCTTCTCGGAGGCAATGGTAGAGCAGCTGCGCCTCGGCTACAGCCCATCCGACATGCCGTGTCAGCGCCTCGTCGACGGAGAGCGCGTCGTCCACTGCGTCGATCTCGCCGAGATCGACAGTCCAGTGGCGCGCGAAGGCGGCGTCAAACTCGGCGGCATCCGCACGATCCTTTACGTGGCGCTGCGCAAAGATGACGCCTTGCTCGGGCAGATCGTCGCCGCCCGCCAGGAAGTGCGGCCGTTTTCCGACAAAGAGATCGCGCTCGTCGAAAATTTCGCCGCGCAGGCGGTGATCGCGATGGAGAACGCGCGGCTCATCACCGAGACGCGCGAGGCCTTGGAGCAGCAGACCGCGACCGCCGAGGTATTGCAGGTCATCAATTCGTCGCCCGGCGACCTCGCGCCGGTTTTCGACGCGATGCTGGAAAAGGCACACATCCTTTGCGGCGCCGCTCATGGGAGCCTGCAGCTCTACGACGGCGAGAATTTGCATGCCGTCGCGACGCACGCCGTGTCGGACAAATTCGCGGATATTCTGCGGCAGGGGTATCGTGCTGCCGACTTACCGGCGAGCCAGGCGCTGATCGAGGGTAAGCCCTTCGCCCACATGGCCGATTGCGCTGAAATCGACCACCCGGTTTTTCGCGGCGCGGCCGAGCTTGCGGGCATCCACACGGTGCTGTTTGTGCCGCTGCGCAAAGACGGCGCATTCCTGGGCCTGATCTCCGCGGCCCGCCTTGAGGTGCGGCCATTCAGCGAAAAAGAGATCGCGCTGTTGCAGAATTTCGCCGCGCAGGCGGTCATCGCGATGGAGAATGCGCGGCTGATTACCGAGACGCGCGAGGCGCTGGAGCAGCAGACCGCGACCGCCGAAGTACTGCAGGTCATCAACAGCTCGCCCGGCGACCTCGCGCCGGTGTTCGATGCGATGCTGGACAAAGCGCTGAGCCTATGCGACGCGGCTTCTGGCATCATGTGGACCTTTGACGGCAGTGCTATCCGCAATGCCGCAATGCGCGACGTGCAGGAGGGCTTTGCAGAATTCCTGGTGCGCGAACCACCCTCGATTAGACCGGACACGTTCTTCGGCCGCGCCATGCTCGAGCGGTCTCCTATTCACGTCGCAGACTGCTCCATGGGAGAGCCCTATCGCAAACGTGTGCCACTCGCCGTAGCTGCGGTTGAGCTTGGCGGTATGAGGACCTTGCTGATGGTGCCGCTTATCAAGGACGATTCCGTCCTCGGCGCCTTCACGATCTATCGGCAGGAGGTACGGCCATTCTCTGATAAGCAGATTGCGCTCATCAAAAACTTTGCGGCGCAGGCGGTCATCGCAATGGAGAACGCGCGGTTGATCACCGAGACCCGTGAGGCTCTGGAGCAGCAGACCGCGACCGCCGAGGTGCTGCAGGTCATCAATTCCTCGCCCGGCGATCTCGCGCCGGTGTTCGACGCTGTACTCGACAAGGCCACCCGCTTCTGCGACGCCGCGTTCGGCACATTGTGGACGTATGACGGCGAACGGTTCAAAGCCGTCGCGCTACGGCAGGTGCCGGATGCGTACGCCGAGTTCCTTTCGCAAGCGCCGCTCCGCCCGGTGCCATTTAGCGGGCTCGGACGCGTTGCCGCCGGAGAAAGCGTCGCTCACTTTGTCGACGTTGCGGCGAATGAGGCTTACAGCGGAGGAGATCCAGCGCTACAGGCGCTTCTCGAACTGGGCAAAGCTCGCAGTACGGTCGCGGTGCCGCTTCGCAAAGAAGATACGGTGCTCGGGGCGATTACAGCATATCGCCAAGAAGTGCGGCCGTTCTCGGAGAAGCAGATCGCGCTGTTGCAGAATTTTGCCGCCCAGGCAGTGATCGCCATGGAGAACGCGCGACTGATCACCGAGACGCGCGAGGCATTGGAGCAGCAGACCGCCACCGCCGAGGTGTTGGGGGTCATCAATAGCTCGCCCGGCGACCTTGCGCCAGTCTTCGACGCGATTCTCGAGAAAGCGCATAGCCTCTGCGATATCGCGCAAGGCAGCCTCGAGCTTTACGACGGCGAGCGTTTCCGAGCCGTTGCCGTCCGCGGCCTCTCTGACGAATTCGCCGAGATGCTGCGACAAGGGGCCCCGGCGGCCGACAACCCGGCGACGCGGCAGCTGATCGAAGGCAGCCGGTTCACACATATCCTGGATCTGGCGGAGACCGACTACTCGATTACGCGAAGCGCCGCCGAGCTCGACGCTGCCCGCACTTTGCTATGCGTTCCGCTGCGCCGAGACGGTGCACTCCTCGGAATGATCGCCTCTGCTCGGCGCGAGGTAAGGCCATTCTCCGAGAAAGAAATCGCATTATTGGAAAATTTCGCGGCACAGGCGGTGATCGCGATGGAGAATGCGCGGCTCTTGACCGAGACGCGCGAGGCGCTGGAGCAGCAGACTGCGACAGCGGAGGTGCTTGGGGTCATCAACAGCTCGCCCGGCGACCTCGCGCCGGTTTTTGATGCGATGCTCGACAAGGCCATACGGCTCTGTCACGCGACGCATGGCCATCTGTTTACCTATGACGGCGAATTCTTTCACCCCGCTGCGGTTAGCGGTGAGCCGCGCCATGTCGAATGGGCGCGGCAGGGCGACACTGTTCGGCCGGTTGCAGAGGCTCCGTTAGGACAAATCAGTCGCGGCGAGCGAATCGTACATATTGCCGATGTCCGGGAAGAAGGCGTTTATCGCACCGTTCCGACACTCCGAGAGCAGGCTGAGATCAGGCGTATCCGCAGCCAAATTACGGTGGGGTTGTTCAAGGAGAGCACCCTGCTGGGCGCAATGGTCGTCTACCGCCAGGAAGTCCGCCCGTTTTCCGACAAGCAGATCGCGCTCTTGCAGAATTTCGCTGCGCAGGCGGTGATCGCGATCGAGAACGCTCGGCTGCTTAACGAATTGCGCGACCGCACACGCGACCTGCAGGAGTTGCTCGAATACCAGACCGCGACCAGCGATGTGCTCAGGGTAATCAGCCAATCGACAGCAGAAGTTGAGCCTGTCCTTCAAACATTGGTCGAGACCGCAGCGCGAATTTGCAGCGCTGACAAAGCGGTTCTCCAACAGCTGCATAATGGTCTATTTCGGATGGGCGCCTCGATTCGGATTCACGCAGGAATTCAAGGATTACAGAGCACGCGATCCGATCGCGCCGGGCCGCGGGACCCCGATAGGTCGGATGGCGCTGGAACGCCGTGTGATCCAAGTCGAGGACGCGTTAGGCGATCCCGAATTTACCGGCACCGAGTCGCAACGCCTCGGCCAGTTCCGCACGATGCTGGCGGTGCCGCTGCTGCGCGAAGATGCTGTCATTGGCGGCCTGTTTCTCGCCCGCTCACGGGTCGAGCCGTTCAGTGAAAAGCAGATTGCGCTGGTCACCACTTTCGCCGACCAGGCGGTTATCGCGATCGAGAATGCCCGCCTCTTCGGCGAGCTGCGGGCTCGTACCACCGAGCTCGGGAGTTCGGTCGCCGAGCTGAAGATGCTGAGCGAGGTCGGCCAGGCGGTCAGCTCGACGCTCGATCTGCGGACGGTGCTGTCGACAATTCTCAACGCCTCGCTCGGGGTGACCTGGGCGAACGCCGGGGCGGTGTTTCGCTACAGCCGGGCGGAGCGTGCGTTCAGGCTCGTCGAGGCGGTGGGGTGGGACGAGGCGCTGGCGCATTCGGTGCGCGAGCTGCATGTCGCCGAGACCGAGAGCGCGATGGGCGAGGCGGTGGCGCGCCGTATGCCGATTCAGCTCGCCGATCTCGCGCAGCGGGCGAGCTACCCGCTGCGCGACGTCACCCTGGCCGCCGGTTTTCACTCGGCGCTGATCGTGCCGCTGGTCGGTGCCGAGCGCATCCTCGGGGCTATCATTCTGATGCGGCAGGAGGCAGGCGAATTCCCGGCCGAGACGGTGCGGCTGATGCAGACACTCGCCAGCCAGTCGGTATTGGCGATCCAGAATGCGCGCCTCTTCCGCGAGATCGCCGATAAGAGCGAGCAATTGGCGCTTGCCAGTCAGCACAAATCGCAGTTCCTCGCCAATATGAGCCACGAGCTGCGGACCCCGCTGAACGCGATACTCGGCTATGCCGAGTTGCTTGTCGACGGCATCTACGGGGTGTTGCCGGAGCGGCCGCGCGGTGTGCTCGATCGCATCCAGAACAATGGCAAGCATCTATTGGCTCTGATCAACGACGTGCTCGACCTCGCGAAGATCGAGGCGGGGCAGCTGACCCTGACCTTAGAGGACTACAGTGTGCCGGAGGTCGTGAAGTCGGTCGTCACCGCGACCGAGCCGCTCGCCACGTCGAAGGGACTGAAATTCACCGCTGCCGTGCAGGACGGCCTGCCCATGGCACATGGCGATGCCAGACGCGTCTCGCAGGTGCTGCTCAACCTCGTCGGCAATGCGATCAAATTCACCGATGAGGGCGAGGTCGAGATCCGCGCCGATCTCGACAAGGGCCAGTTCGTGCTGACGGTACGCGACACTGGGCCGGGCATTGCCGATGCCGATCAGGAACGGATCTTTGGCGAGTTCCAGCAGATCGACAATACCAACACCCGCAAGAAGGGCGGGACCGGGTTGGGTCTCGCAATCTCGAAGCGCATGGTCGAGATGCAGGGCGGCACGATCTCGGTCGACTCGACATTGGGCCAGGGCTCGACCTTCCGCGTCGTATTGCCCGTCCATGTCGACGAAATGATGGAGGAGGCGGCCTGATGAGCAAGCGTATCCTGGTCATCGAGGACACCGAGGACAACCGGCAGATCATCCGCGACCTGTTGACGAGCTTCGATTACGAACTGATCGAAGCCGTGGACGGAGCCGAAGGTGTGGCGATGGCCGAGACCCACCGGCCCGACCTGATCCTGATGGACATTCAGCTGCCGGTCATCGACGGTTACGAGGCGACGCGCCGCATCCGCGCGGTTCCCGAGCTGGCACAAGTACCGATCATTGCGGTGACCTCCTATGCGTTGTCCGGGGACGAGGGCAAGACCCGTGAAGCCGGCTGCGACGGCTATATCGCCAAGCCCTTCAGCCCCCGCCAATTGCTGGCGAAAGTCCGCGAATTCCTCCCGGAGTAAGAAAAGCTTTACCACAAAGGACGCGGAGGATTCACAAAGGACGCGAAGGTGACGGAAGAAGAGATCGGGCATTTGATCATCGGTGCGGCAATCAAGGTTCATTCGATTGTTGGACCGGGGTTACTTGAGAGCGCGTATGAAACATGCCTGCTTTACGAACTGGAAAAGCGGCACCTGCCAGTGCGCAGGCAGGTGATGATCCCAATTCGGTATGAAGATTTAACAATTGATAACGGATACCGAATCGATCTCCTCGTTGGGGGGCGCGTGGTGGTCGAACTAAAGGCAGTAGAGGCGATCCTGTCGGTTCATCGCGGACAGCTCCTGAGTTATCTCCGCCTCGGCGGGTTCAGGCTCGGTTACTTGTTGAATTTCCATGTACCTCGCATGCGCGATGGCGTTGTCAGGATGGTCAATGGCATCTGATCCTTCGCGTTCTTCGCGAACTCATTGCGCCCTTTGCGGTGAAGCGTTCATTTTTCTTTGGGGAAACCATGCGTGAGCCGCCGCTGATTCTCGTTGTCGACGATGTTCCGGACAATGTCGAGATCCTGCAGATGCGGCTCGAAAGCCAGGGCTACGAGGTCGCGACCGCGGGGGACGGCGTCGAAGCGCTCGAAAAAACCCGCGAACTGCTGCCGGATCTCATCCTGCTCGACATCATGATGCCCAAGCTCGATGGGATCGAGGCCGTCAAGCGGCTGAAAGCCGACGCCTCACTGCCCTTCATCCCGGTCATCCTCGTCACCGCCAAAGCGGATGGCGCGGATGTCGTCGCGGGGCTGGAAAGTGGCGGCGACGATTACCTGACGAAGCCGGTCGATCATGCCGCGCTGTCGGCGCGGGTGCGCGCGATGTTGCGCATCAAGGCCTTGCACGACACCGTCCAGACGCAGGCGCGGCGGCTCGAGGAGCAAGCAGGCGAGCTCGCCATATGGAACAAGACGCTGGAGGAACGAGTTGCGGCGCAAATCGGCGAAATCGAGCGGATCGGCCGACTGAAGCGGTTTCTAGCGCCGCAGATTGCGGAGACGATTGCCTCCTCGGGTGGCGAGGCTATCCTCGAAAGCCACCGGCGGGACATTTTGGTCCTGTTCTGCGATATGCGCGGCTTTACTGCGCTGGCCGAAACCGCCGAGCCGGAAGACGTGATGGCGGTTCTGCGGGAATATCATTGCGCGCTCGGACCGCTGATCCATCGCTACGAAGGAATGATCGACAGCTTTACCGGCGACGGTCTGATCGTGATCTTCAATGACCCGATACCCTGCCCCGACCCAGCCCTGCGCGCAGTTCGGCTTGCGGTCGACATGCGGGAGACGGTCGCCTCGCTCGCTCGCTCATGGAAGGCTCGCGGACACGAGATCGGCTTCGGCGTCGGGATCGCCCAGGGCTTTGCCACATTGGGGCCGATCGGCTTCGAGGGCCGCTTCGATTACACCGCGATCGGCACTGTAACCAATGTCGCTGCCCGGCTCTGCGCCGAAGCCAAAGACGGCCAAATTCTGGTGACCCAGCGGGTGGCGGCGGCGATCGACCAATTGGCCGAGCTGCAGCACCTTGGCGACGTTGCGTTGAGAGGCCTCAGCCGCCCGATTGCAGTGCTGAACGTCAGCGGGCTCGTGTCGAGCCAGTAGGGTCTGCCCTCAGCTCTTGCGTTGCCGCTCGACCTGCATGTTGGCGAGAAATGCGACCAGCGGATGGACGCCCATCTTCACCAGCGCCTGCGTGTCGAGCCCGAGCAAAGCAGTGCGCTGTGCCGGCGTCAGCCGAAAACGGCCGGCATAGGCTGCGGGGTCGGCGAGATATTCGCCGCGCCTATCTTCGTCGTGCGCCAATCCGTGCAGAGCGGTCGTCAGCTCGACCAGCTCCGGCTTGATTGCGGGATAATGTGGATCGGCGGGCTTCAGGCGGTGGCGTGAAAAATCCGAGCGAAGCGTAGTTGTGATGCCAGCTCGGTTCCAGCGCCGCGATGTCGGGCTTGCGTTCGCCCAGCGCGCCGGCCGCCGCCGCCCAGCAGCGCAACTCGACATTGCCGGCCGCGTCGAGCGCGGCTTCATCCCAGCCGATCAGCGATTTCAGATTGCCGGTGCCGAGCTGAGACATTACCGCCTTGTCCCAGGCGAGTTCCGGGTGAGGATAGCGCTCGGTACCGGGGAAATGCGACATGCCGCCGCTCGCCACGACCGCGGTCCTCAAGCCCATCGCGGTAACGATCCGCGCCACCACCTGGCCAAAGGCATAACAGCGCTCCATTGTCGGCTGCGGCGGCAGGTAGGCATTGATATAGATCGGCAGCACCGGGTCCCCGACGCCGAGATGCGTGAGCGGGATGCCCATCGCGTAATCGATCTTGGCGACGCTGGTGAAGGCCGGGTCGAAGCCCTGCCGATAAAGTTGCCGGACGAGCTCCAAACCGATCTCGCTCGGAACCTCCCAGCGGAAATTCCGGCCCGCGAATCTACCCTCTGCCGCGTCCCCGACGTGGATCGTGAAAGGCGGCGCTGTCTGATGAAAGAATTGCTCGGCATGGTCATTCGAAAAAATAAGCCAGAGATCGGGCGCCAAGGCCTTCAGCCTGGCGCCGATTTCGGCCGCCGTGGCCCGCACCCGCTCGACCGTATCGCGGTCCTCGGTTTCGGGCATCGTGAAGAATTGCGGGGCATGAGGCAGCATCGCACCACCGATCACGGTCGAATTAACTGCATGGCCTTGCATCACTAGCTCCAGTACCGTTACCTGAAACCATAACGCCGCTCGAGGAAACGCCGCGATGCCGCAGTCTTCCGACGATCCGCCCAGCGCTCCCGCGGTAAGTGTAGAGAGCGAAACGCCGAACACAACCGCCGTCGACGCCCCGGACGGTGCCAATCGCTCCGGCGCCCCGTCGCCGGACAGCGAATCCTTCCGGCCGCGCCGCCGGCGGCGGCGTCGCCGACCCCCGCCGGCGGCAGCTGCGCAAGGCACGGCGACAGCGAATGAAACCGCACCGGAGGAGACGCCGCCGGCAGGTGATAAGGTTCAAGACACGCTGCTCGATAGCCAGGGAAATACCCAGGCAGACGCTCAGGCGCCAAAACCCCGGCGTCATCGCCGCCGCCGTCGCGGGCCGCCGCGCGACGTGTCGCAACAATCGCCGCTGAGCGCCGATGTTCCGGTCGACGAAAGCGGTCAGCCAGACCCGAAGGCGGTGACACCCGGCGAAGACGCGACGCAGGCTCAGCCTGCGCCCGGGGTGACCGGTGAGCCAACCCGCCCCCGCCGTCGGCGTCGCCGGCCGGCACGTAGACCAGGTCCGATGGAACAGACGGATTCCGGTGGCCAAACCCAGAGCGGGTCCGTCGCGATTACCGACGGCACGTTTCAATCCCAGCCTGGGACGGTCGGGAGGCCTTGGCCCGGTCGTCCGCGAAACCGGCGTCCACGCGACCCCGCGGCACGAGCAGGCGGCAATGGTCCGCGCCAGCCGCGTGAACGCGCTGCGGGGCCGCCTGACGCCGTCGTGCGAGGCCCGGATCGACGGGGTCAGGGTTCGGACACCCGGGGGCGGCGGGACAGGCGATCGGGTGGGCGACCGCCGGGAAGAGGTCGGGATGCTCCACTTAGAAAGCCGGAGCAGAAGCTCTATGCACTCGAGTCGGTAGTCGACCGGGGTTTCGAGGACGTCGCCGACGATTTAAACGAAGGTAGCACCCGTCGCGTCCACTGGACGATTCTCAAGCGCACGGTCGCCGACCAGAAAAGCGGCAAGGCCATGTCTGCGTCCTATGTGCTGCAGCGGGAAGGCGTCGAGGCCGAATTCCCCAATCTAGGCGCAGCGCGTGCGGCGGTGAACAAGACGATCGTTCACCCCGAGAAGCTGACCCTTTCAAAGGCCGAGCACGTCGCTGCGAAGGGCAGCCGCTGATCCTAGATAGGATTGCTCTGCAACACGGTTTACCCGTCGAATCTGGATACCGGGGGGAACGGCGCCGCCCCATGGGCGCCTGGCAAGCCCGGCCCGAATTTGCGGACCTCGCGGGATTTCGGCAGGTTTTGATGTACCCAAAGAAATATCGCACCTACAACTGTGCCGGCGACCAATGGGCCGAGCAGCCCCGAACCAAAGAATATCACCGAGGTCCAAGACACGACCGGCACACAAATCACCGCGATAGAAGTGGCAACCCAGAAAGCGTGAAGGCGCCGACCAATCCGCGCCCCGCTATACGACCAATCGGCCCATGCAGTACTGAGGGCGCCAAGGCCCGCAGCCAGCAGCTGTATGAGAAAAATCTCCATCATGTCGGTTTCTCCGCGGTCAACAGGCCGGGCCAGTGTTGCGCGTAACGGGAGATGCGCCGCAGATGTACCAGAGTCTTATTGCAAATTTGTTGACATGTAAAGCAGCCGCTAACGGTTTGGTTGAGGACTGCTTTTTATGTCGGAAAAATTTACAGCTTGCCGTGTAAAGGAAACGGACCATACCGGTTTCAATCTGCTAGAAGGGGTGGCACAATGCTTGCTGGTGAATATCGAGCGCGGGAATTTCGCAGTGCGAGACTCAAGTGGAGGAGCCCGATGACGCAAGCGGCAACAACACGGTTGCGACAGCCATTGCCCCTCGGCACGGCGATGCTCTCACACATCGCGCTGTCACTCCTTCTGTGGAATCTCACCTTCCGCATTGTTGGTTGGCTGTTGGCAGCCTGACACCTGGTCACCTGGCCTGCGCCGCACGGTGCAAAGCCAACTGGAGCGCCTGGTCGAGTTTTCGGGAAAATCGAGTCGATCCGCCTCCAAAACCGGACGCGCCGGCCCAAGCGTCGGGTCCGGAACATCCTGCATAGACAAGCGAGTCCGGCGCCACCGATCCGGGCTCCCTGGCGTCTTCGCTTGGTTGCCGGCGCCGGCTAGGTTCGGCACCGTCGCATAGGCCGCTTTCATGGAGCACGCGCCGCAAATAGACAGCGACGCCGACGAGAAATTGGTCCGCAGGTCGTCCGGCTTTGACCCAGGCGTCCATCTTGCCAATGCCCCAATTGTAGGCGGCGATTGCGTCGGGCCAGTTCCCGTATCGCCCGTACAGCTGCAACAGATACGCTCTTCCTATTGCGCGGTTCTGCAATGCATCAAACCGATCCCCGCCGCCGACATCCGTGGCAGCCGCCTCGCTGACCTGCATTGGCCCTTGCGGTCCGGAGGGATCCGGGCGCCACATCGCCATGTCGCTGCCGTGGCTCGACTCCGCTCCGTCCACCGCGCTCGCTACGCGGTCGAGCGGCGCCGTCGGATCCGCGGTCCTGGCCGCCAGACGGCCCGAATGGGCGAGCTTACCGGGCACGGCCGGAGCGTCACGCGACCCGGCCCGCTCACCCGCTACTACATCTGCAGTAAACGCCAGTATCGTAAACAAAGCAGTGATCAGCCATTTAGTATAGACCATAAGGGTATCGCCCTCACAGCTCGTCGATGAAAATAGCAGCTTTTGGCTCGTATTGAGCCTTTATTCGTGGTTAAATTTTCGTTTGCCTTGAGACCGTCGGCGAACGGCGGTGTTCGTGCAGTAAAATGGTCTCACAAAACCTCGAATAGCCCGGCCGCGCCCATGCCGCCGCCGACGCACATCGTGACGACCACATAGCGAATCCCGCGTCGCTTGCCCTCGATCAGCGCGTGACCAACCATGCGCGCACCGGACATTCCGTAAGGGTGACCGATCGAAATGGCGCCGCCGTCGACATTGTACCGCTCGGGATCGATACCGAGCCGGTTGCGGCAGTAAAGAGCCTGCACGGCGAAGGCCTCATTGAGCTCCCAGAGCCCGATATCCTCGACCCTGAGCCCGTGCTGCCGCAACAGCTTTGGAACGGCGAAAACCGGGCCGATCCCCATCTCGTCCGGCGCGCAGCCGGCGACCGCAATACCGCGATAGGCGCCGAGCGGCTGCAGCCCGCGGCGTTCGGCCTCCTTCGCCTCCATCAGCAGCGAGGCGGATGCGCCGTCCGACAGCTGTGAGGCATTTCCTGCCGTGATAAACCGGCCCTCTTTGACGGTCTGTCCATCGCGGAATACCGGTTTCAGCGAGGTCAAAGCTGCAAGCGTCGTCGATGGCCGGTTGCCTTCGTCCTTTTCCAGCGTCACCGGGACTTGGGAAATCTCGCCGGTCTCGCGGTTTTCGACCCGCATGATCGAGGGGAGCGGAGCGATCTCTTGATCGAAATGTCCCGCCGCCTGTCCCGCTGCAGTCCGTTGCTGGGACTGCAGGGCGTATTCGTCCTGCGCGTCGCGGGTAACCTGGTATCGCTCGGCGACGATCTCGGCCGTTTCGATCATCGTCATGTAGAGATCCGGGCGCTGCTCGACCAACCAGGGATCCTGCGCCCGATACTGGTTGCGATGCTCGTTTTGGACCAGCGAGATCGACTCGACCCCGCCGCCGACCGCGATTTCCATTCCGTCATCCGCGATCTGTTTCGCGGCGGTGGCAATCGCCATCAGACCCGAAGCGCATTGGCGATCGATCGTCATCCCGGCGACCGAAACCGGCAGCCCGCCGCGGACCGCCGCCTGTCGGGCCAAATTGAAGCCGCTCGACCCTTGCTGCAGCGCGGCGCCCAGTACGACATCCTCGACTTCGGCCGGATCGACCCCGGCGCGCCGCACTGCCTCGGCAACTACGTGGCCGGCGAGAGCCTGTGCCTGCGTGTCGTTGAAAGCACCGCGATAAGCCCTGCCGATCGGCGTGCGGGCGGTCGATACGATAACGGCTTCGCGCATTTATTCCTCCCCAGGAAGCAACTGCGGCGCGATCTTACGCCGAACCGCTCCTGCCGGCTATCCGGGAGCATGCATGCCCCTCCCACAAGCGCGCGCGGTCATGTAGCATTGCAGCAGGACCTTGTGAGGAGACCGCCATGCCCGACTACCCGTTGCCGTCTGCCGACCCGGCGAGCCTCGGCTTCGCCGCGACCCCGCTGCAGCATCTCGATCGGCTTATCCGCCAGCATATCGAGGAAGGCCGTTACCCCGGCGCGCAGATAGCACTGGCGCGTCATGGCAAGCTGGCGCTGTTCCGCACTTATGGCAATGCCAAGACCGAGGGCCGGAACCTGCCGGCATCGGATGACACACTTTTCCTGCTTTTTAGCCAGACCAAGGTCCTGACGAGCTGCGCGGTCTGGACATTGATCGAGGAAGGCAAACTCTCCTTCATGGACCGGATCGCCGATCACCTGCCGGAGTTCGCCAGGCGCGGCAAGGGCGATATCACTTTGCACCAGGTCATGACCCATCAGGGTGGCTTTCCGAGCGGCGACGTGACCAAAGCGACGTGGACCGATCACACAAGAATGCTTGCCGAAGTCTGCGACTTCTCGCTCGACTGGACCCCCGGCACGCGGCTGCAATACCACCCGCGCGCCGCGCATCTGACCCAGGCGATGGTCATCGAGGCGGTTACCGGGCAGGACTATCGCGACGTGATCCGAGAAAAAGTGCTGGCGCCGCTCGGGCTCGCAAAGGACATCTTTGTCGGTGTTCCACCGAGCGAGCAGGAGCGTTGCGCCGACACCTATGCGCCGGAGGCGCGAGACAACTCGGCCGAGTTCAAGGCAGCCGGAATGCCGAGCGGCGGCGGATATGCGACCGCACGCGGAATGGCGGCGTTCTACCAGATGCTGCTAGGGCACGGCCGGCTCGGGGATGTGCGGCTGCTGTCGCCGCGCCTTGTCAGCTACGTGACGCGCAACCATACCGGCGACCGCGGCGACGACGCGATGGGCGGCATTCCGATGCATCGCGGCCTTGGCCCGCATGTCCGCGGCGACAGCGACCGCATCCGCGGCCTCGGCACGATCGGCGCGCCGGAGACCTTCGGCCATGGCGGCGCCGGCACTTCATATTCGTGGGCCGACCCGACGAGCGGCGTCTCGTTCACCTACATCACGAACTTCATGTCGCCCGATCCGTGGCACACCGCCCGCCTCGACCGCGTCGCCAACCTCGTGCACGCCGCGATCGATTGAAAGGGGATGAAGTCAGAATGTTACCCCATTTAATTCGTCTTTCCCGCGAAAGCGGGAACCCAGTGCGGCAGGTCTCGGCCGCTCCCCCTGGACCCCCGCTTTCGCGGGGGCGACGATAAAGGATGCGGTCCAGGGCTAGATAAGCCATGGCGCCGCGGGTCGATCCGGTACGTTCCGACGAGGTGCTGCCGTCGCGCGCCGATGTCGTGATCATCGGCGGTGGGATCATCGGTACCAGCACGGCGCTGTTCCTGGCCCAGAAGGGCGTCCGCGCGGTGTTGTGCGAGAAGGGGCACATTGCCGGCGAGCAGTCGAGCCGCAATTGGGGCTGGTGCCGCAAGATGGGACGCGATCCGCGCGAATTGCCGCTGATCATCGAGAGCCTGCGGCTGTGGCAGGGGATGAACGAATTGGTCGAGGCCGAGACCGGTTTTCGGCAGGCCGGCATCATGTATCTGGCCGAGACCCAGGCCGAGCTCGGGCAGCTCGAAAGCTGGCTCGAGCACGCCCGCCAGTATCAGCTCGACACCCGCATACTGACCCGTGCCGAAGCGGCGGAACTGATGCCCGGTTTGACCGGCAACTGGACGGGCGCGCTCTACACCGCGAGCGACGGCAAAGCCGAGCCGCAGAGGGCGGCTCCGGCGATCGCCGAGGCGGCGCGGCGGCACGGCGCGGCGATCGTGACCCAATGCGCCGCACGCGGCATCGAAACAGCAGGCGGGCGCGTCTCGGCAGTGGTGACCGAAAAGGGCCGCATCTCGTGCGACAAGGTCGTGCTCGCCGGCGGCGCGTGGTGCCGGCTGTTCTGCGGCAATCTCGGCGTCGAGCTGCCGCAGCTCAAAGTGCTGGCGACGGTCATGCGCACTCAGCCGCTCGAAGGCGGCCCGGAAATTTCGGCATCGGGGGGCCTATTCGGGTTTCGCAAACGGATGGACGGCGGCTACACCGTCGCGACCCTCGGGGTCCGCACGATCGACCTCGTGCCCGATAATTTCCGGCTGTTCTTCGATTATCTGCCCGCAGCGCGGCTGCACTGGAAGAAATTGCGGTTCCGGGTCGGCCGCCGCTGGGTCGAGGAATGGCGCATCCCGCGCCATTGGGGCTTGGACCAGACCTCCCCGTTCGAGGCGATGCGGGTGCTCGATCCGGAGCCCGACCAGTTCGTCGTCGATCGGGCGCGCGCGGCCACGGCCGAAGCCTTCCCGGTGTTCCGCAACGCGGTGGTCGCCGAAAGCTGGGGCGGCATGATCGACGTCATGCCCGATGCGATACCGGTCATCTCACCGGTCGAGAGCCTGCCCGGCTTCTTCATCGCCACCGGGTTTTCCGGCCACGGCTTCGGCATCGGTCCCGGCGCCGGCAAGCTGGTGGCCGACATGGTCGCCGGTGACCCGACCCTGGTCGACCCGGTCCCGTTCCGCTTGTCGCGGTTTACCGACGGCTCGAACCCGCGACCCCACCCGCTCGCGAGCTGAAGTCAGTTTATCGAGGCGAGTTCCTCGACGCGCAGACCGGCGTGGACGCGCTCGACCAGCTCTTCCGGGTCATAGACGATGCCGACCGGGTTCTTGTCAGCGGTGGAACGGCGCCGCATGTAGGCTTGCCCGTCGGCCGCCGTCGCGAAATTGTCGACCAGCAGCTCGACCTGATTTCTGTCGGGATCTTGGTAGTACATCGATGTCGTCACGCCATGATTGACGCAGCGATGCGGGCGAATGCCGATCTCCTTGAGCCGCTGATAATTGTCGATCAAATCGTCGAGCCCGCCAAACGTGAACGCGACATGATTCAGGCCCGCCGCGTCCGGCTGCCGCTCCGTAAGCGGCCCGGGATCGAGGAAGGCGACCCGGTGATGCTCGTCGTCATAACTGATGAACGAGATGCGTTCGGCTTCGTAAAGTATCTCGGCGCCGAGCACCGTGCAGTACCAATCGATCATCTCGCGCCGGCGATTGGTCTGCAACACGATGTGCGACAGCTTTTTGGGTGACGCCATGCCTTCCTCACTTTCTCTGGTCGATATCGAAGTTTATGCGATCCACCCGGTAACGGGCAAACCTCAGATATATACACCCCGCATCCCGCCTTCGGGGTAGCGGGTCCCGGCGGCGGCGCCGATCGGCATTGCCGTCGAGATCCGGTCCACGTCAGCCGGCGTCAGATGAACGCGCATTGCACCGAGATTTTCCTCCAGCCGTTCGATGCGCTTGGTGCCGGGGATCGGGATCACATCGGGGCCTTGCGCCAGGAGCCAAGCTAGACAGAGCTGCGCGGGGGTGCAGCCTTTTTCTTGGGCAATTGCTTCGATGCGTTGCACCAGCTCGCGGTTCTTGGCGAAATTATCTCCCATGAAGCGGGGGTGACGGCCGCGCGTGTCGCCCTCGGCCAAATTTCCGAGATCGGGAACATCGCCGGTCAATAAACTACGGCCGAGCGGGGCGTAGGCGACAAAGGCAATACCCAAATCGCGCGTCAGCTCGCGCGTCTCGGTCGCCTCTTCGCGGTACAGGAGTGAGAATTCGCTCTGCACGGCGGCGATCGGGTGGGTGGCGTGGGCGCGCCTGATGCGCTCCGGCCGGGCCTCGCACAGCCCGAGATGCCGGACCTTGCCCTGTTCGACGAGCCGGGACATTGCGCCGACCGTATCCTCGACCGGCACCGCCGGATCGACCCGGTGCTGGTAATAGAGATCGATGACATCGACACCGAGCCGCTTCAGGCTCGCCTCACACGCCTGAAGAACATAGGCGGGGGTCCCGTCGACACCGTTGGCGCCGCCCGGCCGGCGGGTCTGGCCAAATTTGGTCGTGATCACGACGCCGTTGCGCTGACCCTTCAATGCCCGGCCAAGGAGTTCCTCGTTCTGGCCCCAGCCATACATGTCCGAGCTGTCGAAATGATCGACCCCGAGCTCGATCGCGCGATGAATCAGCCGGACCCCGGCCTCGTCGTCGCTCGTGCCGTAGACGCCGGACAGAGACATGCAGCCGAGGCCGATCGCCGACACCTGGGGTCCCGCCTTGCCGAACCTTCGCCGCTCCGTAATCGCCGTGCCGCTCATCGCTCACTCCAACCGCTAAAGCTTTGTGACAAGCTCTAATAGAGGGGTATGATCGCCGCGGCAATCCAGGCGAGGGAGGAGAATGATGGCGACCACTCATGTCTATGCCGGCACGGCGCGGTCGATGGGCGCAACGGCCGGCGGTATTTTCCGTCAGGCTGCGGGCGACAACCGCTGGGAACATCTGACCAACGGTTTGCCTGAAGAGGCCGATGTCCACGCGATCACGGTCCATCCGGAAAACCCCGATGTCGTCTATGTCGGCAGCACCAAGGGCGCCTATCGCAGCACCAATCGCGGCAACACCTGGGAGCGGCTCCGCCTTCCCGACGAGGCCGACATCTGGTCGGTGTGCATCCACCCGAAGAACCCACGAATGGTTTATGCCGGCGCGACGCCGCCGGGTGTCTACCGCAGCGACGACGGCGGCGACAGCTGGCGCAAGATGTCAGAACCCGGCCTCCCCGACCGGGTGATCATGGGTTTCGCGTGCCGGGTCATGCGGCTCGATGTCGATCCCAATTCGCCCGATGACGTGTACGCGACATTGGAGGCCAACGGCGCGATGCGCAGCCGCAACGGCGGCGAAAGTTGGGAGGACTGCACCGCCGATCTGATCCGCTTTTGCGAAGAGCCGAAATATAGGAGCCGGATCGGCAGCCAGACCGAAGTCGAGGGCATGCTGGACGGCCATGCGCTGACCTGCAGCGCCGCAGCGCCCGGCACCGTGTTTCTCGCCAACCGCATGGGCCTCTTTCGCAGCGGCGACCGCGGCGAGCATTGGCAAGACATGGAGATCAACCGGTTCTCGCCATTGACCTATGGCCGCGACATCCGCGTCTCGCCGCACGACCCCAAAGTCATGTACGCGTGCCTCAGCCCGGCGGCGCGCAGCACCGACGGGTCGATCTACCGCACCGACGATGTCGGCCAGACCTGGAAGCGCTTCGACCACGGCGTCAAGGCCGAGGCGACGATGATGGGTGTCGCCGTGCATCCGCGCGACCCGAACCAGGTCTACGGGGTCTCGCGCTTCGGCCAGGTGTTCGGAACGCAGGACGGCGGCCGCAGCTGGAGCGAGAACCCGGCTGCCCGAAGGCGTCCGCGACGTCTACGCCGTCGCCTGCGGCTGAGAGCCCGCTAGCCCCATCCCTCCGGGAAGGGCGGCCTACCGGTCGATGCCGCCGAAGGGTGCGATCTCGGCAGCGGGCTTTGGGCGAGATGATGCCTTCGTTGATGCCGACGATGCCGTATTCGAGCACCTCGGCGACGCGCCAGATGCGGCCCCGACCCTAACCCTCCCTCGCGCGCGGGGGAGGGGAGGGTGGGGGTGTCGTTGGCCATCTCGACCGCCTCGCCCTCGCCACTGCTCCATCAGCAGCCGATTTTTAGTGAGCCGCGTAATTATCTCCTACCGGGGACGCCGTTTGCGGAGCCGGCAATGGATTTGCTCGTCAACATAGATGTCGATGACCTGTCGAAGGCCATCGCTTTCTACCAGGAGGCGGCCGGCTTGCGGCTCGGCCGGCGGTTCGGCTCGCTCGGCGTGGAAATGCTGGGCGCCTCATCAGCGATCTACCTGCTCGTGAAACCTGACGGTACCAGGCCGTCAATCAATACGGAGGAGGTGCGTCGCTATCGACGACATTGGACACCAGTGCATCTTGATTTCGTCGTCCCGGAACTCGAGGCTGCTGTCAGGGGCGCCATCGAAGCCGGCGCCACGATCGAGGGCGAGATCCAGACGCACAATTGGGGCCGCATCGCCCACATGGCCGACCCCTTCGGTCACGGAATTTGTTTCATCGAATTCCGGGGCCGCGGCTATGACGAAATCGCCATCGAATAGCGAAGATGCCAGTGCGCCTCCACTTTAGCTTAGATCGTGGCGCATGATCGGGCGCGGTGGCACGCGGCGGGCAACCGTCTTGAACCCGGCCCGCGCGAAGGTCGAGGCATAGCCGGTCCACGAAGCGCTCGGCGTCTGCTCGGCATCGAGAGGATAGGCTTCGAGCGCAGGGGCCTTTGCCCTTTGCGCAGCTTTTACCGCCGCCGCGATCAGCGCGGACGCGACGCCCCGCCTGCGATAGCCTTTGCGCACGTAGAAGCAGGAGAGCGACCAGACGGGCACATCATCCACACGCTTGAGCCGCCACGCGCGATCAAGCCACGGTACGGCATCGCGCGGCGTCAGCTGGCACCAGCCTACGGCCATGTTGCCGTCGAAGGCGAGCAGGCCCGGAGGCGGACCGCGCTTCACGACCTCTCGAAACGCCGCCCTGTTTTCCTCGTGCGGTCTCTTGCGATAGGCTCTGCCGATCCGCCAATACATGCACCAGCAGCCCCCGACGGCGCCATTTTTGCCGAACAGGTCCTCGAGCGCGGGCCACAGATCGGGAGTGAGTGGGCGGACCGTGAGCTTCATGCTGCCGTCGCTCTCATCATGTTTTGCTTCGCGCAGCGATCAAAAACCACCTGATAATATAGGAGAAAAACAGGTGGGACCGGCATTGCCTGCGGAAAACGTAGCTGCTTCGCAACAGCACGGAGAAATAACAGGAGGCGACGTCAGAAGGTACATCGCTGGCCCTGCCGCTTGGTGATCCGTTGGTGTGATCCCGCTCCCGCCGCGTCAAAGCAAGGAGCGGCCGCATCGAGATTTCCTGTGCTTCGAAGACGTGCCTTCGGATTGAGCCGGAGGCAGATTTTGGCGCTTCCGAGCATCAGATGATTGCATTGACAAAAATTCCCCGTCGATGGAGGCCACAGCAACCGTCTCGAAGGGGAGACGATACCATGCGATTGCGGCTATTTTCGGAAGCCCCGCATCCAAGTAGCCGATAGCCGACGATGCCGTATTCGAGCGCCTCGGCGACCGCCAGATGCGGCCGATGTCCTGATTTCAAGAACGGAGGCGCGCCAATGCTTCCCCTCTACGCCGCGCGGATTGAGGATCTCGGCCTAAGCGAAGAGGCGGAGCGCTGTAAGCGTCGCCGTGCCGGAGCCGCTCTTGTTTGGAACGATCGTGAGACGGAGATGGGTGACCTGGCGGAGATTGAAGCGCTGTTCTTCGCGCTGGTAGGTGGCTCCCCCTGGGCTGAAATTGTATTCCTGAACCAGTATTTGGCGGTACGATTGGCCGCCATCCTCCGAGACTTCCACGCGTACTTCCTGGGTACGCTCGCGCATCGTCTCCTCGACCTCATAGACGAGGCGCGAGATCGTCTGCGGCTGGTCAAACTCAATGACGATGTGCTCGATAGTGTCGGGACGCGCACTGATCCAGCGCGTGGCTCCGGGGCCGCTGTGTCCATCCAACAGGTACTCGACCGGGTGAGCCCGATCCTCGGATGAATAAGCGATCGTCGCGCTGGCGGTGATGTCGATTTCGCCGGCGGCGCGGGCGCTCATTACCGCCTCGGCTTCCAGCGGTCGCTTCCGAAGTCGCGCGAGGCTTGTGTCGCTCGTTGTCCCGTGCATAGGGCATTTATCCCATATTTGATCGGTAAACCCCGGCGCACGTCAAAAAGTGGGAAGGCCGCCCTTACGAGGATCCCATTCCTTGCAGACCTGATCCTCGACTGGCAAGCCGGTAGACGTGGTCGGGCTGTGCTCAGCGTGCTTCTCGTCAGGCGCCGTCGGCTCGTAGACGTCCCGGACGAGATGATCGATGGTGGCTTTCTCGCGCACGTGTCGTCTTTCCGTGCGTCCGCGTGCTTCTGCCATTGCAATCCTCCCGTTGCTTGCGTCGATTGTAACGTGCCTTGCGCGGGTAAAGCTGATGAGCCGGTGTTATCGCGGAGACGAGAGCGGGCCTTCCGGATGTCGATGTGCCGCTCCTCGCGCGCAGGGCATTTGAAATTTCAACGCCGGCAGGCCGGAACTCGTTCCGGCCTGGATGCTGCGGTCGATTTACGCCGGTGCGCGCGCGACCGCCGATGCAAGCGTATCCCTTCGGCGAATACGATTTCAAGGAACGACGTGTCGTCCGCTCAACGGCGACACGGCTATTCGTGCGATGACCTCTTGAATGCGGGCTGCGATTCTTGCAGCGGTGGCTGAATGGCCGGACCGGGCGTAATAGGCGGCGATTTGTCGAAGATCGGCGATGGCCCGCTTCGAATATTCAACCCTCATGCCCGCCGGAACAGGGCGAAGGCCGCCTTGACTTCCTCTTCACTGGCGGCTTCCCCGGCAAGACCTTCGTCAATTGCTGCCAATTCGTCCGGTGTCGCGCCGTATCCGGCGCCGGCGAGTTCTGCCTCGATTTCGAGCGCAACCTCTGCCAGCTCCTGCTGCCGGTCTTCCGGCCAGGTCGGGATTCGTTCCAATACTGCCTTAACTTGATCCTTGGTCATGAGTCCTGCTCCGATCCTAGCCGGCGCGAGATTGCTTCGTCGCCTGAAGGCTCCTCGCAATGACCCCAACGTCATTGCGAGCGAAGCGAAGCAATCTCGGCCCGCGTTCGTGCGGCGTTAGCGGTCGATGCCGCCCATGCAGAGGTATTTGACTTCGAGGAATTCCTCGATGCCGTATTTCGAGCCCCAGTGATCGCAGAGGGCCGATGCCGCTTTCCTTCATGCCGCCGAAGGGGGCGATCTCGGTCGAGATGATGCCCTCGTTGATGCCGACGATGCCGTATTCGAGGGCCTCGGCGACGCGCCAGATGCGGCCGATGTCGCGGCTGTAGAAATAGGAGGCGAGGCCGAACTCGGTGTCGTTGGCCATTCTGATACTACTGGAATTCTGGAGCAGATAGCACCATCGGCTACCTACGGTTTAATATTCATATTCATACTCGAAGTCAGTCACGGCTTCGCTTTTGTAGGGCCGAAAACTGAACTGCCGACAAAAACCCGTCTCGCGTCTTATTCCATTGTCATCCGTGTAGGAAATCCGCCCAATGCAGAATAGCGGCATATCCCCGCGATAGATAGCGGTCCCGTTTGCCTCCGTCGGCGCAGTACCATCTTCGATTCCAAACAAGTCCCTCTCACCGCCAACCAAAGTGATTTTGAGGCATTTCTTGGAACGGAACGGAATTCCCCGTTCCAGCGGCCTGTCCTTGCGGGGTGACGCAGAATGCAACCTTCCAACAATTCGAGATGGGCGGGGGTTTCTCCTATATTCTGGGCAAAAAATAGAACCGAGATTGGTTTTCCGGACGGCAAATCTCGATCTTCCATCTCAAACGCGTAGGCTCGCAATTTGGGCCTATGCCTAGCGACAAATTCAGCTTGAATGGTTTTACGTGCTCGCGGGTGACAGCAGCCAACACGAGAGTGAAAACTGCAAGAATGAGTGTTGCGGCGGCTGTCCACGCTTCTGGGGTCCACTGCGCCATCTTTATCAGACCGGCAGCTACGCTGCCGCCCTGAAAGGGGCAGGCATTCTCGGAATTGTTATGCTGTGCATTGCGCTCGATGCCGCCCTCTGCGACCGGATGGATGGCGCATGGGAGCGCAAACCAAGATCCTAGGTCGATAAGCGCGAGCGTGACGATAGCCAGAGGTAAAGCGATTAGCGCGCGTCTCAGCATTTCCCCGCTTGACCTTTCTAGGTGCGACGGTATCCCCGAGGATAGCGAAGCGGCGAGGCGGCTGTAGCCGTCGACCCCTGGGTGACACCGGCGAAGTCGTGGTGCCGAGATTGCTTCGTCGCCTGAAGGCTCCTCGCAATCACTACCTTTCCGGTGATTGCGAGCGAAGCGAAGCAAACTCGGCCCGGCTGTTTCGTACGCTCCTTCAGCGGTCGATGCCGCCCATGCAGAGGTATTTAACCTCGAGGAATTCCTCGATGCCGTATTTTGAGCCCTAGTGGCGCGCCAGATGGGCCGATGCCGCTTTCCTTCATGCCGCCGAACGGGGCGATCTCGGTCGAGATGATGCCCTGTTGATGCCGACGATGCCGTATTCGAGCGCCTCGGCGACGCGCCGATGCGGCCGATGTCGTTGTAACAGAAATCTTGATTAACGATTTCGAATTGTTTTCGGCGGAGCGTCGACAGGGGCTAACTCGATGCGAAGTTAATCTGATGGGCTATCCCGTGGGACCTCTGCTGCCGGAACTTGCTCAGCGCATTTTGGCCAACCTTGATCTGATAGACGATCGAGCCGCTGAAACTCGCGGCATTGATCAGAACCGTCCGCCATACACGGACACGCAGCTCTTGATCTCATTACTCGGTGTTCTCGTCTTCCCGCATGAGCGTACGCCTGGGGCACTTGGCAAGCTTCTCAGCAACTACGACGGGTTGTCCCGCGTGGTCGCAGTAAGATACTCGACTGCCGGATCGGGCAGGGGAGAAATTACCGGTTCAGAAGGTGAGAGAGAAATCGTGGACCCGACCTCAATTAGGAAATCTTCCTAAGCTTCTCCGCAATAGGCATTGCCTCATTTCAATATTAGACCAATCGAACAGAACGGCAGCTTCGCTGGGATACGCGTTTGGAATAAGGACGACAATCGGGACAGATTCCCACATGAGTAGCCAGAGGTTTGGATTTCGCAGAGCTTCGTCCCTTGGCGCGGCGCATCCTAAGCGCCTTGGCTGATGCGAAATCGGAGTTTGAAGACTGGATGACGCCTGGCCCGATCCTTTGAAGGAGCTGACACGCACACGTGCCTGCACTGCCGATAAACCGAAGGCGCCGAGACAAACTTCATCGATCACGTGTGGAAGCGAGTTCTTGACGCGCACGATGGCGATTACTGTCAAGCAAAGCAATTTGTCGATGGAATTCTGGAGCGCGCTAGCCGACAAGGCCGGGCGGCACCGCGCCCGGTTCAGTCGTGATGAACCGAGAGCAACAATGCACGCCCGGGGCGAGGGTCGGTAATCCCTCATCTCCGGCGCATGATACCCAAACCCCTAGCGGTCGATGCCGCCCATGCAGAGGTATTTGACTTCGAGGAATTCCTCGATGCCGTATTTCGAGCCTTCGCGGCCGATGCCGCTTTCCTTCATGCCGCCGAAGGGGGCGATCTCGGTCGAGATGATGCCCTCGTTGATGCCGACGATGCCGTATTCGAGGGCCTCGGCGACGCGCCAGATGCGGCCGATGTCGCGGCTGTAGAAATAGGCGGCGAGGCCGAATTCGGTGTCGTTGGCCATCTTGATGGCCTCGGCGTCGGTCTTGAAGCGGTAGAGCGGGCGACGGGTCGGCAATCATGACCGCGAACCCGACCGCAACAACGCCCTGGCCCTCTTGCGAAGTTCCTCGAACAGCGCCGCATCCACGGGCTGATTGAGAAAACCGTGCGCGACGGCGTTACGAACCGCAAGCCCGCGGCGGAGAACGGAATAATCGTCGTCCTCGATGATGCCCTCGGTCAGCAGCATCTTGATGAGCGCCGATGAGGAAATCCGGCGGGTGGGCGGGATCTTGAGGGGCAAGAGCCTGTGGCGCCCGGCCGCTTCGATAATCGACCATAGCAACAGAAATTCCAGGCGGCGCTGATCGCCGTCTTCGTCGACCGAGCTCAGGTTTGCTAGGCGCGCCGAAAGCTCTGGAACATCGGGCAGCTGCGAGGGCGGCGCCCATTCCGGATCCGCCAAATCGGCGTACACTACTTGCAGCTTCCAGCCGGCGCGATGCTCCAATGCCCTGGCCAGCTGCTGGACCTGTTCGAAGCTCGCCGGCGAAGAGGTCTTGATTTCGACGACGATATTTTCGCCATTGCGATGGGCGATCAGATCCGGCGCCAGCGTGCGCAAAAACTCCGGCAGTTCTCGGGGCGAAGGTTCTACCGAAACCTGGTAGCCTTGGCGCGAATACCAATCGGCATATTGTCTGAGGGCTTCGCGTTCGCTGGTGACGAGGTCGGTGTCGGCACTCATGGGATCCTGCTGTGGTCGGGCGCCGGATCGGCGCGCACATAGACGAAATCGGAACCTGCCTGCGACATGCGCTCGATTGCGTCCAACAGATATAGGCTCGCTCCGGTCAACGATAACCCAGCACTGAAGCGGCTTTTGCGGATCAAGATCTCCGAGACCTGCTGGTCGTCCCGAAAAAGCACGCCCTTGAGACCATCGAGCAGAGATTTCGCTATGTTGTCGACATCAAGCGTGGTTTCGCCCTGATAGAAATAGATGATCAGGATCGCGACATCCTGGTCGGTCGGTTCGCCCTCCTGTTCCAAGCGTTCCCTCGCCGCTCGCGACACCCGTTCGCGCCATCGGCGCCGGGAGCGAGCATTTGCATTCGCGCTGCGGGGCGCGCCGGCAACGATAAACTCCATCCTGGTTCATCGCGCCGACGTGCGCTGACCGTTACCGGTCGATGCCGCCCATGCAGAGGTATTTGACTTCGAGGAATTCCTCGATGCCGTATTTCGAGCCTTCGCGGCCGATGCCGCTTTCCTTCATGCCGCCGAAGGGGGCGATCTCGGTCGAGATGATGCCCTCGTTGATGCCGACGATGCCGTATTCGAGGGCCTCGGCGACGCGCCAGATGCGGCCGATGTCGCGGCTGTAGAAATAGGCGGCGAGGCCGAATTCGGTGTCGTTGGCCATCTTGATCGCCTCGGCCTCGGTCTTGAAGCGGTAGAGCGGCGCGACCGGGCCGAAGGTCTCCTCCTTGGTGATGACCATGTCGGTCGTCACATCGGTCAGCACCGTCGGCTCGAAGAAGCTGCCGCCCTGCGCGGCGCGCTTGCCGCCGGTGACGACCTTGGCGCCCTTCTTGACCGCGTCGGCGATGTGCGCCTCGACCTTCTCGACCGCCTTCATGTCGATCAGCGGGCCGATCACCGCGCCCGGCTCGAACCCGTCGGCGACCTTCATCGCGCCGGCGGTCTCGGCGAGGCGCTTGGTGAAGGCGTCGTAGACGCCGTCCTGCACCAGGATGCGGTTGGCGCAGACGCAGGTCTGGCCGGCATTGCGGTATTTCGAGGCGATCGCGCCCTTGACCGCCATCTCGATATCGGCGTCGTCGAAGACGATGAACGGCGCGTTGCCGCCCAATTCCAGCGACAGTCTTCTTGACCGTGCCGGCGCACTGCTCCATCAGCAATTTGCCGACCTCGGTCGAGCCGGTGAAGGTCAGCTTGCGGACGATCGGGTTCGAGGTCAGCTCGCCGCCGATCTCGTTCGACGGGCCGGTGACGCAGGAGAAGACGCCCTTCGGCACGCCGGCGCGCTCGGCCAGTTCGCACAAGGCCAGCGCCGAGAACGGGGTCGCGGTCGCCGGCTTCAGCACCATCGTGCAGCCGGCGGCCAAGGCCGGGCCCGCACTTGCGGGTGATCATCGCCGCCGGGAAGTTCCACGGCGTGATCGCGGCGCAGACGCCGATCGGCTCCTTGGTGACGACGATGCGCTTGTCGGAGGCGTGCGCCGGGATCGTGTCGCCGTAGATGCGCTTGCCCTCCTCGCCGAACCACTCGATGAAGGCGGCGGCATAGGCGATCTCGCCCTTCGACTCGGCCAGGGGCTTGCCCTGCTCGGCGGTCATCAGGGTCGGCGAGATCCTCCTGGTTCGCCATCATCAGGTCGAACCATTTGCGCAGGACCTGCGCGCGCTCCTTGGCGGTCTTGCCGCGCCAGCCGGGCAGCGCGCGGTCGGCCGCCTCGATCGCCTGGCGGGTCTCCTCGGCGCCCATCCGCGGCACGGTGCCCAAGGTCTCGCCGGTCGCCGGGTTGGTGACCGGGATCGTGCCGCGGTTCAACGCGTCGACCCACTCGCCATTGACGTAGCATTGCTGGCGGAACAGCTTCGGATCCTTGAGCTCCATCGCGCACCTCCCTCGGCTCGGTGATTAAGGATAGGTACGGCCCGCCGGAGGGTTTGACAAGGCGCGCTCGGCTCGTGCGAGATGCCCTCACAGGCTGATATAGTGGGCGTTACGGAACGAGGCCGAATAAGCGTGACAGGACCGCTGCATGACCGGTGACACGAGCCGACCTCAAGGCATTGCTCGCGCATGTCGCGCAGGGACGCAGCCTGAGCGAGGGCGAGGCGGAGGCGGCGTTCGACATCATCATGAGCGGCGACGCCACGCCCGTCGCAGATGGGCGCCTTTTTGATGGCGCTCAGGGTGCGCGGCGAGACCGTCGACGAGATCACCGGGGCGGCCCGGATCATGCGGGCGAAAGCCGTACCGATCGATGCGCCGCCCGGCACGATCGACACCTGCGGCACCGGCGGGGATTCCTCGGGCAGCTTCAATATCTCGACCGCCAGCGCGCTGGTGGTCGCCGGCTGCGGCGTGCCGGTCGCCAAGCACGGCAATCGCGCGCTCTCCTCGAAATCGGGGTCGGCGGACGTGCTGACCGCGCTCGGCGTCAATATCGACGCCGACCTCGCGATCGTGCGGCAGTGTCTGTGGGAGATCGGCCTCGGCTTTCTGATGGCGCCGCGCCATCACAGCGCGACGCGCCATGTCGCGCCGACCCGGGTCGAGCTCGGCACGCGGACGATCTTCAATCTGCTCGGGCCGTTGTCGAGCCCGGCAATGGCGCGCCGCCAATTGGTCGGCGTGTTCGCGCCCGAGTGGGTCCGGCCGATGGCCGAGGTGCTCGGACGTCTCGGCGCGGAGCACGCCTGGGTCGTGCACGGCGAGGGCCTCGACGAGGTAACCACTGCGGGCGTGACGACGGTCGCCGCTTTCGAGAACGGTAAGGTAGAGACATTCGAGATCGTTCCGGAGGATTTCGGGCTGCCGAGGGCGCAGCTCGAAGAAATTCGAGGTGGCGAACCGCATCACAATGCCGATCTGATGCGGGACTTGCTCGCCGGCGTCGGCGGACCGTTGCGGGATGTCGTGCTGTTGAACAGCGGCGCCGCCCTGCTCGTCGCCGGCCGTGTGACGACGGTCGAAGCGGGCATCGAGCTGGCCGCGACGTCGATCGACTCGGGTGCCGCGCAGCGGGTGCTGGACGAGCTGGTCGCCCGCACCAACGAACCCGCAATTGCGGAGGCGACTGCGCGATGACGGATGTGCTCGCCGAGATCTGCGCCGAGAAACGCGCTCACATCGTCCGTGCGAAAGCGGTGTGGTCCGAGGCCGCGCTGCTCGCGGGCGTCTCGGAAGCGCCGCCGGTGCGGCCGTTCGCGGCGGCGCTCGAGCGTCATCTCGCCGCGGGGCGCTACGGGCTGATCGCGGAAATAAAGAAGGCCTCGCCCAGCGCCGGTGCTGATCAGGAAGGATTTCGATCCGCGTAAGCTCGCCGCGGCGTATGCGGCGGGCGGCGCCAGCTGTCTGTCGGTGCTGACCGATGTACCCTATTTCCAGGGCAGCGACGACGATCTTACCGCGGCGCGCGAGGCGGTCCGGCTGCCGGTGCTGCGCAAGGATTTCATCCTCGACCCGTATCAGGTCCTGGAAAGCCGTTGCATTGGGGCCGACTGCATCCTGCTGATCATGGCGGCGCTGTCCGATGCCGCAGCCGGGGAGCTGGCGGCGGCGGCCGCGGAGCTCGGTCTCGACGTGCTTACCGAAATTCATGACGGCGCCGAGCTCGACCGCGCTCTGCGCCTTCCGGCGCGGCTGATCGGCGTCAACAACCGCAACCTGAAGACGCTCGAAACCGATCTGCGCACCGCCGAAACCCTGGCACCGGAAGTGCCGGCGGACCGCATCGTCGTCGCCGAAAGCGGGATCCGCCGATCCGAGGATCTCGACCGCTTGGCCGCCGCCGGGGCGCGCTGTTTCCTGGTAGGCGAGACCTTGATGCGCGAGCCTGACGTGACCGCGGCGACCCGCCGGCTACTGGTCCGCCGTCCGGCTTCACGCATCTCGACGCCGAGGGGCGGGCACGGATGGTCGACATCTCAGACAAGCAGGAGACCGACCGGGTGGCGATCGCCGGCGCCCGCGTCGTGATGCGCCCGGAGACGCTCGAACGGATCCGCTCCGGCGATGTCGCCAAGGGCGATGTGCTCGCCGTCGCCCGACTCGCCGGCATCATGGCCGCAAAACGCACCGCGGAATTGATCCCGCTGTGTCACCCGCTCGCGCTGACTTCCGTCGAGGTCGATCTCGAATGCGTAACCGAGCGCTCGGCGGTGGAGATCACCGCGACCTGCAGATTGCGCGGCCGCACCGGGGTTGAAATGGAAGCCCTGACCGCAGCGAGCATCGCCGCGTTGACCGTTTACGACATGTGCAAGGCCGTCGACCGCGGGATGGTCGTGACCGATCTGCGCCTGTTGCGCAAATCGGGCGGCAAGTCCGGGAATTGGGAGGCAGAACCGTGATCTCCGTCGAAGAAGCGCTGTCGCGTCTGCTCGCGCCGCTCGAAAAGCTGCCGCTCGAGCAGATCTCAATCGTCGATGCGGTCGGCCGCGTTCTGGCCGAGGATCTGGCCGCCCGCCGGACGCAGCCGCCTTTCGCGGTATCGGCGATGGACGGCTACGCGGTGCGCGCAGAGGATTTGGCCGCGGTCCCGGTCGAGTTGCGGATCGTCGCCGAAGTACCGGCCGGCGCCGGGTTCGGCGGGCATGTCGGCCCCGGCGAAGCCGCCCGCATCTTTACCGGCGCGCCGATGCCGGCGGGCACCGACACGATCGTCATTCAGGAGGACACCGAGCGCGACGGCGATCGCGTGCGGGTGCTCGAAGGCGCCGCGCGCGGCCGCTACGTGCGGCGCGAGGGGCTCGATTTTGGCGAGGGCGACGTGCTGCTGCGGGCCGGACGGCGGCTGACGGCGCGCGACATCGGCCTCGCCGCGGCAATGAACCGGCCGTGGCTCTTTGTGCATCGCCGGCCGCGTGTCGGCATCCTGTCGACCGGCGACGAGATCGTCATGCCCGGCGATCCGATCGGGCCGCACCAGATCGTCAGCTCGAACAGCCTTGCGCTCGGTGCGTTTGTGGCGGCTTGCGGCGGAATCCCGGTGTCGGTCGGCAATGCCCCCGACGATCCGGCGGCGCTGCGGCAGGTGGCCGCCGCGACGCGCGGGGTCGACCTGCTGGTGACGACCGGCGGCGCTTCGGTCGGCGAGCACGATCTGGTGCGCGACGTGCTCGGCGCCGACGGGCTGGAGCTCGATTTCTGGCAGATTGCGATGCGGCCCGGAAAGCCGCTGATGGTCGGCCGCTACCGCGGAACGCCGATGGTCGGACTGCCCGGCAACCCCGTCTCGACCCTGGTCTGCGCGCTGCTGTTTTTACGGCCGGCGCTCGACCGGCTGAGCGGCGCTGTGTCCGCGGAGGAAGCGGCGCCCACCGCGCGGCTCGGCACAGCATTGCCAAATAACGACCGGCGGCAAGATTATTTGCGGTCGAGGCTCGTCCGGGCCGAGGACGGCACCCTCGAAGTGTTCCCGTTCGAGGTGCAGGACAGCTCGATGATGCGCCTTCTCTCGGCGGCGGATTGTCTTGTCGTCCGGCCGCCGCAGGCCCCGGCAATCGCGGCCGGCGCCACCGTGCCGATCGTGCCGTTCCCCGAGCGGGGCGCTGCCGATTTAGATTGCCGGCATGTAGGGAGGAACAGGAATGAGCTCGTTCGAGGAATACGCCAACAAATACCAGACAGTGCGAATGGAGCGCCGGAACGGAATCCTGCAGGTCACGTTGCACACCGAGGGTCAGTCACTGCGCTGGGGGTTTCTGCCGCACGGCGAATTGCCGGAAGCCTTTCACGACATTGGCGCCGACCGCGAGAACAAGGTGGTGATCCTGACCGGGACGGGTGCCGAGTTCTCCGGGCCGCGTGCGACACCGGGGACCTCGTCCTTCCCATCCCGGCCGTCGATCGAGCGGATCGACCGCATTCATTGGGAAGGCCGTCACCTGCTGATGAACTTGTTGAATATCGAAGTGCCGGTGATCAGTGCGATCAATGGCCCGGCGTGGCGCCATTCCGAGATCCCGCTGCTCTGCGACATCGTGCTCGCCGCCGATACTGCGCAGTTCCAGGATTCGGCGCATTTCATGTCCGACGTCGTGCCGGGCGACGGCATGCACATTGTCTACCCGCTGTTGCTGGGCATGAATCGCGGGCGTTATTTTCTGATGACCGGCCAGACATTGGACGCCGCCGAAGCGCTGCGACTGGGCCTCGTCGCCGAAGTTCTGCCGCCCGACAAGCTGATGGCGCGCGCCTGGGAACTGGCCGAGGATCTGACCCGCAAACCGACACTGCTATTGCGCTACACCCGGCTGCTCTTCACCGAGTACCTCCGGCGCCAGATGCACGATTTGTTGGGCTACGGCCTCGCAATGGAGAGCTTGGCTTTGTTCGAGAAACCGGAGGCGCCTGCCCCCAAGAGCTGAACCATCAAACAGCTGAACCACCAAATAACGGGAGGGAACATGAATAGACGTGCTTTCTTGGCCGCCTCTGCGGCCACTGCAACCGTGGCGGCAGTGAAGACCGCAGCTGCCGACGCGCTGCCGTTGGGCCCGCTGCCCGACATGCGTTACCCCGACGTCCGCATCGAAAGCGCGGATAAGAAATTCTTCGGCACCCATTTCCCGGCATTCGCGGGCACCGCCGGCGTCGAGCGCGTTGCCACGGGGTTGCGCTGGGCCGAGGGTCCGGCCTTCTCCCGCGAGGGCAATTACCTGATCTTTAGCGACATCCCCAATAACCGGATGATGCGCCTCTTATGGGACGACAATCATCTCAGCGTCTTCCGCGAGCCGTCGAACAATTCCAACGGTAACACGATCGATCCGCAGGGGCGCCTCGTGACCTGCGAGCACCGTGCCCGCCGGGTGAGCCGCACCGAGCTTGACGGCACCATTACCGTCATTGCGGACAAGTACAACGGCAAGCGGCTCAATTCGCCGAACGACGTTGTGGTGGCCTCCAACGGCTCGATCTGGTTTACCGATCCGACCTACGGCATCGGCGGCAACTACGAGGGCCTCAAGCAGGCCCAAGAGCAGGATAAGCACTATGTCTTCCGCGTCGACGGCAAGACGGGCGACATCAAGCCGGTGGTCGATGACTTCACACAACCGAACGGCATCCTCCTCTCCCCGGACGAAAAGAGGCTGTACGTCATCGACAGCGGCATCACCGATGGCGGTCCATCGCATATCCGCGTGTTCGACGTCGACATCGACGCCGGCAAGCTGACCAACGGCAAGGTCTTCGCCGAGGGGTTTGCGCCCGGCATTACCGACGGAATGCGCTGCGATATCGACGGCAATGTCTGGTGCAGCATGGGCTGGGCCGACCCGAAGGAGGACGGCGTGCGCTGCTACAGCCCTTCGGGCGATCTGCTCGGCAAGATCCACCTGCCGGAGACCTGCGCCAATCTGTGCTTTGGCGGGCCGCTCAGAAACCGTCTCTTCGTGTGCGGCAGCACGTCGGTCTACGCACTCTATGTCGGGACGCAGGGCGCGCTGAAGCCGTAAACCCCCTAACCCTCCCCGCTTGCGACCGCGCGCGGGGAAGGGAGGGGTGAGGGTCAGCGCGGCTTAGACGCACCCCTGTGGAGGCGAGCGACCGCCGCGGGGGAGCGGAAAGCGAATTAAAGGCTGGAGGCGATCGCTGCCAATTTAGCAACGGTGTTCATGTTGCGCGCAGTGCCCATTCTCGCTGCCGGAATTTGGAGCTTAGAGCGGCCCATGCCATTGGCGTAGTGAATGAAAATCTCTCGGTCACCGAGGAACATCCGCTCGACAGTTTGGCCAACCGCGTGATCCAAGGCATCGTTTGGGGGGCGTTCGTCGAGGAAGATTGCATATGTGTTCCTGGGCTCTGCCTCCGGGAACGGATTGGCCTCGAGAACGGCTGCCATCTCCGATGCGGTCCGCACGACGACGCCTACTGGTTTTCCGGCGTATGCAAGCAAGCGGGCTTCGAGGGCGGCCTTCACCCCCAATGGCGCAGCCTTGCTTTCGAAGACGACATTGCCGCTCGCAATGTAGGTCTCGACCCGACCAAAACCAGCCTCATTACACATCGACTTCAGGACGGCCATCGGGAGTTTCCCAGTCCCCCCGACATTCACAGCGCGAAGCAGCGCAATGTACTTTGTCATGTTGCGAACGTGCCAACTTGTAACCGAACGAGGTCGCCTCTGAGTTGCTATCGATTGCTGGATTGAGCAGGGCGGTCTCGGGGCTCCGGCGCTGCCCGCTGGAGCCGAATGTCAGACTGCGAGCAATCGGGACGGGGCAGCGCTCCGCGGCGCTCTGGCGGTACGTGGCAATTGTCGACCCGCTGGGCGTCGGACGCCTTGTCGGACAGACGCTCTTTCAGCGTTTGCGCTTCTTGCGCCATTGCCGAGGAGAGCACCAAGATTACGGCACAGCTCAGGGCCAACATCTTCTGCATCGCTACAGCGCCTTTCGAAACGTCAGGTTGATGCGGCGACTGCCGGTCAGCGGGTCGTTGCCGTCGGCAAGCGGGGCGACGCCGTGATAGACGAGGCGATCGGGACCGCCCCAAACGACAACATCGCCACTCTCCAATGGAACGCGCCGCGACCGGTCGTTGCGGTGATTGCCGCCAAACAGAAATATTGCCGGCAATCCGAGCGAGACCGATACGATCGGCGCCGACAGATCGCGTTCGTTCTCGTCGCGATGCAATGACAGCCGCGTGCCGGGCTCATACAGATTCATCAGGCACGCGTCGGGCTCAAAGCCGGGATACCCGCCGGCCAATGCAGCCCTCTCGGCGAGACGCCGGAAAACTTCGGGCATTTGCGGCCACGGATTGCCGGTGATCGGGTCGATGCGCTCGTAACGATACCCTTTGCGGTCCGTCACCCAGCCGGCGCGGCCGCAATTGGTCATGCCCACCGACATGCGGAACCCGCCCGGCGTCATCATGTTTCGAAACGGGGCGCTGGCTGTGATCGCGTCAACCGCGGCAACCAACTCAGCCGCGTTAGCGCGGGCGAACCCGCGCAATACTACTGCTGCTTCACTGAGCCGTTCGACAGCCTGCGCCGGCTCGAGGCTGCTCAGCAGGTCGATCAACCTCGTTTATCCAAGTGGGATTGCGCGCGACGCCGTCATATCCCGGCGTGGGCCGGCGAGCACATAATTGACATCGGTGCCGGCGATCATAAACCGCGCGCCGAGGCGGATCAGCTCGCCCTCCATTCGTGCCTTCCTTTACTCCTCACCCCGTCCCTCTCCCCCGCCATTCCCTCTCCCGCCGGCGCGGGGTTATCCGGAATAACTCAAGTATAGCCGAAACTCAGCTGATTTTGGGAGTTTTGACGGATCAGCCTCATCATTGCGGCGCCATCGCGTCGCGTCTTCTTGCCAGCGTGCCCTTAGCACCCGACGAGAATTGGACGCTGGATTAATAACATCACCCTCTCCGTCCGCGGGGCTTCGCGGGACAACGTCATTTTGATCGGCGGCACCGGGACATTCTTTGGTCGGTGAACTGTGACCCAGCTCACACGTCTCATCGACGAGGATTGATACGATACCAATGGGAAAGGCCCTGGGCGATCGGCGACGCGGGTCAGATCCGGCATGCCGCGGCCGGGGCAAGGCCGAGCCTTCATCAACCCAAAGGGAGATACCGAACATGAGTAAGACTTACGCGCTTGCCGAGAAACGAACCGCGGGCGGCGGCAAGAGTGCAAGGAGCTCGGAAACCGGGGTCGCCGGCGGCGGCGATCTTATCGTCGAGAGCGCCGCTTCGGGTCCGGCCGCCGCCGCGGGCGGCAACGGCGCCCCACTCCCCGTCGTCCACGACCTCGGCATGTTCCAAGGCGTCGCCGGCGGGGCAGCCCCATCGGTGGCAGCGGCCAGCTCCGGCCGGCCAGGCCGCGTGGCCGGCGGCGACGCGCCGTCCGCCACTCCGTCTGCTCCGGCCGTCGCAGGCGGCGATCCGGTGATGGGGGCTGAAGCCTCCGTTGCGCGTGCCGGCGGCGATACGGCGCTCGGCCACGGCTTGCCGACATTCCATGTGTTCGGCCCGCATGGCCACGTGATGACCGACGCTGCGGTCCCCGGCCTCGGCGATGTCGGCAACAACCCGAACTATATACATCGTGGCAGTACGGCGCATTTTGTCGTTTTCTACGACAGCGCGCTCGGCAACGCCGGCGCCAGTGCGGCTGACGCCGTGCTCGGCAAATGTGAGGCGGACTTCAATACCCTGCGCGGCTGGTTCAGCAACACCACGCCGGGCAGCCTGCCGTTCAATGTCTACATCACCACCGACACCAATGGCGCCAGCCACGCGAGTTGCTCGGCGACCACGCTCTACCTTGGCGCCAAATCGACCAACCCGATCAACAACTCTTTCGTCCTCCAGCTGCTGATCGCCGAGGAGGACGAGGTGTTCGAAGCCGCGTTCGGCCACGGCTGGAATTGCGGCGCCAGCAATGGCGAGGGTCTCTCCCGCGTGCTGGCCAACGATCTTTATCCGGGCGCCGAACCGTCCAACTTCGTCTCTTCCGCTTCCTGGCTCGACGCGACCGGGCGCCCCGACTGGATCAACAACACCGAGGGCACCGACCAGCACTACGTATCAATTGGCTGCTCGGTGCTGTTCCTCAACTGGATGCGCTTCCAGCTCGGCTACAGCTGGACCCAAATTATCGCCGCCGGGGACTCTACCCTGGCGAAGACCTACCAGAACCTCACCGGCCAGACCGACGGCTACGCGTTGTTCATGGCGCTGATGGACCGCACTTATCCGCGCGGCACCCCCTCGGGGCTGACCACCGACAACCCGTTCCCGCTCCAGGATGTCGCCTATACCGGCGTCTTCCGCCCGGGCAGCGGCGCGGAATGGGTAGTGCCCGCACAACCCTGGTCGGCTATGTTCAACACCGTCAACGGCTACTTCAAGCAGGGCCTGTACGCGCAGGCGCTGAACATAGTGGCCGACGACAACAACATTTTATATTCGGCGGTTTTCCGCCCCGGGAGCGGCGCCGAATGGGTGGTGCCGGCCGAGCCGTGGTCGTCGATGGCGACCGTTATCGACAACTACTTCAAGCAAGGCCTGTACGTCACCGCCCTCAGTATTGCGGAGGTCGGTAACGAGGTGCTGTACTCCGCCGTATTCCGCCCCGGCAGCGGTGCTGAATGGGTGGTCTCGGCTCAGCCTTGGTCGCAGTTTGCCACCACGGTAAACAATTACTTCAAGCAAGGCCTTTATGTGGCCGCGATTGCCGCGACGATCCAGAACGGCGTGGTGCTGTATTCCGCCGCGTTTCGCCCCGGCAGCGGCGCCGAATGGGTGGTCTCCGCACAACCCTGGTCGAGCTTTGCACCGACAGTGGACAACTATTTCAAGCAAGGCCTTTATGCGGCCGGCATCGCGGTGGTCGAGAGTGCGACCGGGCCGCTTTATACGGCGGTGTTTCGTCCCGGTCCGAACGGTGCGGAATGGGTGCTCGGCAACTACCTGTGGAAAGATTTCGCCAAGCAGACAGACACGTATTTCGCCCAGGGCCTCTACGCGACCGGCATCGCCGCCTGCCGACTGGCGGTCTAGCGCCACCAGCGAGCCCCACCCCAACCCTCCCCCGCTCGCGGGGGAGGGAGCTCCTTTTCTCGGTGTGCCTAATCAGGTTTTATCGTTTGGCCGCCCCTGATGAAGAGACGTGCGGCGAGGCGACTTTCCCCAGCTTGCCGGGTGGCTTGCTTAGTGGACGCAAAGTACATTAAAAAGCCGGTGGGGAGGGATTTGTGCCATGTCCTGTAAGTACCGGTTTGGAGCGCCCCGCGCTCTTCTTACGTCGCCCGTTCTTTGCTTGGCCTGCGCATTGTCGATTTCCGGCTGCTCCGACCTGAAGAAGGCGATCGGGCTCGAACATACGACGCCGGACGAGTTCGCCGTCGAATCGCGCGCACCGCTGACGATGCCGCCCGACTTCAATCTGCGCCCGCCGCAGCCCGGCGCCCTCGGGCCGCAAGAGAAGACTTCCGATCAGCAGGCCCGCCAAGTCATCGAACAGGCGGGACCTGGCGAATCAGGCAAGCAGGCGCCCGATTTCCGCTTGCGCCGTGCCGAGGACGGGCTCCCCGACATCGGCGCCCGCAGCGGTCAGGCGCCGGACCCGAACGCGGTGGTCGGCGAGCAGAGCCTGTCGAGCAAGCTTTTGGACTACCAGCCGACCACTGAAGCCCAGCCTGCGCCGGTCGAGAAACGCGAGACCACGCCGCTGAAGGGAGTTTATTGACCGACCAGCACAGCAGCCCCTTTCCTCACGATCGCGGGGGGAGAGGCGTAGCGTTGGCCGGTGTCGCGTGCGTCGCATTGGCTCTGGCTGCGGCGCCCGCATCGGCGCAGCGTTTCCGTGCCGAAAGTTTCACGCTCGGCAACGGGATGCAGGTGGTGGTCGTGCCGAACCATCGCGTCCCGGCGGTGACGCAGATGGTCTGGTACAAGGTGGGGGCTGCCGACGACCCGCTCGGAAAATCCGGCATAGCCCATTTTCTCGAACATCTTATGTTCAAGGGAACGGCCGCCAATCCGCCGGGCGCCTTTACGGCTCTGATCGCGCGCAACGGCGGGCGCGACAACGCATTCACGACCCAAGACTACACCGCCTATCACGAGACCATCGCGCGCGACCGGTTGGACCTCGTCATGCGGCTGGAAGCGGACCGGATGACCGGGTTGGTCCTCGACGACAAGGTCGTGCTGCCCGAGCGCGACGTCGTCCTCGAGGAGCGGCGCACGCGGATCGACAACGAGCCTGCGTCGTTGCTCGCCGAGCAGCTGCGCGCCACACTGTTCCTCCATCATCCATACCGCAATCCGACAATCGGCTGGGTCAACGAAATCCGTCTGCTCGGTACCGAAGACGCGCTGGCTTCCTATCGCAAATGGTATGCCCCCAATAACGCCATCTTGGTGATCGCGGGCGATGTCGATTCGGCCGAAGTGCGCCCGCGCGCCGAGCTCTATTTTGGACCGATCCCATCGCAAAGCCTGCCTGCGCGCGTGCGGGTCGAGGAACCGCCGCACTACGCGGCGGCGCGGCTCGAGATGAAGAGCGCGCGCGTAGCGCAGCCGCGGTGGAACCGCTCCTATCTCGCGCCGAGTTATCGCGCGGGCGAGACGGCGCAGGCCTACCCGCTGCAGGTCCTCGCCGAGATTCTCGGCGGCGGCGCCGGCTCGCGGCTCTACAAGACACTGGTGCTCGACCGCGCTCTGGCGCTGTCGGCCGGCGCCCATTATTCGCCGAGCACAATCGATCTGGCGACCTTCGGCCTTTATGCGACCCCAAAGCCTGGGGTCTCGGTTGCCGACCTGGAAGCGGCGATCGACGGCGAGCTCCACCGGCTCGTGCGGGACGGGGTCGATCCGGACGAGCTCCGGTCGTGCGAAGGACCGCATGCAGGCGGCTTCGGTCTATGCCCGGGACAGCCTGTCAGGTCCGGCCAATATCATCGGCGCTGCGCTCGCCATCGGCCAAGGCCTGGAGGAGGTCGAAGCGTGGCCCGAGCGGATCGGAGCCGTAACAGCGGCGGAAATCGACAATGCGGCGCGCTCGGTCCTGGTCGAGCGGAACTCCGCGACCGGCGTGCTGCTGCCGGAACCGACCTCTTAAGCACGGCCGACCTCTTAGCACGTCAGATGCACAGATCCGTACTGGCGCTCCTACTGCTGCTCTGGGCGCCCGGCGCCGGGGCGATGACGATCGAACGGGTGACCAGTCCCGGTGGTATCGAGGCCTGGCTCGTCGAGGATCATTCGCTGCCCGTGGTTGCCATCCGCTTTGCCTTTCCCGGCGGCGCCGCGCTCGACCCGCCCGGCAAAGCCGGGCTCGCGGCAATGGCCATATCGCTGCTCGACGAAGGCGCCGGCCCTTACGATACCGCCGCCTTCAAGACGCGTCTCGAAGATCTCGCCGCGAATTTGCGGTTCACCGCCGGGCGGGACGAAGTCGGCGGCAGTTTGCGCAGCTTGAAGGCGAATCTGTCCGAGGCGGCGGGTCTGCTGCGCCAGGCGCTTACCTCGCCGCGGTTTGAGCCGGCCGCGATCGAGCGGGTGCGCGGCGAGCTCGCGGCCTCGCTCTCGCAGCAGGCGCACAGCCCGCGCGCGCTCTCCGATCGGCTGTGGATGCGGGACGCCTTCGAGGATCATCCCTATGGCGAGAACGTCGATGGGACGCTGACCAGCGTCGCCGCGATTACGCGAGAGGATGTGATGGGTTTCGCCGGGCAGCGGCTGCGGCGGGCCGGGCTGGTCATCGGAGCGGTGGGCGACCTCAATGCCGATGAGCTTGCGGCTCTGATGGACCAGGTGTTCGGCGGTCTGCCGGCCGGCGGCGGCGAGACCCCCGTAGCCGAAACCAAGCCGGCCGAGAATGGCGGGGTGCTGATCACCCGGCGGCCGGTGCCGCAAAGCGCCGTTACCTTCGGCCAAATCGGGCCGAAACGGGACGATCCCGATTGGTACGCGGCGCGACTGGTGAACGACATCCTCGGCGGCGGCGGATTTCGCGGGCGGCTGATGCGGGAGATTCGCGAAAAGCGCGGGTTGGCCTATGGCGTGTCTACCGAGCTCGTCTCGTTTCGGCATGCCGGGCTGATCCTCGGCAGTGTCGCGACCGAGAATGCTCGGGTGGCGCAGTCGATCGCCCTCATACGAGCGGAGTGGCGGCGGATGCACGACGAAGGCCCGAGCGAGGCCGAGCTCGATCTCGCCAAGGACTTTCTGGTCGGGTCCTTTCCTCTGACCCTCGATACGAGTGCGCGGGTCGCCTCGCTGCTCGTCGAGATCCAGCTGGACAATCTCGGCATCGACTACCTCGACCGCCGGGCGGCGCTGTTCGGGGCCGTGACCCTGGATCAGGCCAAGAGGGTCGCCCATACGCTGCTCGACCCCGACGGGTTGAGTTTCGCCGTCGTCGGCGACCCCGCCGATTTGACCCCGACCCGCATCGTGCCCGACCCGGGACTTTGATGCCGATCCGGGTCGGGATTGGCGGCTGGGTGTTTCCACCGTGGCGCGGTGTTTTCTATCCGCCCGGCCTGCCGCAAGCGCGAGAACTTGCCCATGCGAGCCGGCAAGTCACCGCGATCGAGATCAACGGTACCTTTTACGGCTCGCAAAAGCCGGCGAGCTTTCGCCGCTGGCACGACGAGACGCCGGAGGATTTTGTCTTTTCGCTGAAAGGCCCGCGTTTTGTCACGCACCGCTCCGATCTGGCGACCGCAGGGCCTTCGATCGACCGCTTCTTCTCGACCGGCGTGCTCGAATTGCGCGACAAGCTCGGGCCGGTCCTGTGGCAATTCAATCCGCGGATGGCCTTCGACGAAGGCGGTTTCGCGGCCTTTCTCGAATTGCTGCCGCAGCAGCTCGACGGCCGTGCGATACGCCATGTCGTCGAGGTACGCCACCGGAGCTTCGCGGCGCCGTCCTTTGCCGAGCTGTTACGCCGGCATCGCGTCGCCGTCGCTCTGGTCGATGACGACAACTACCCGGCATTCGAAGCGATCACCGGCGACTTCGTCTACGCTCGTTTACGGCGTTGCGCGGAGGGCGAACCGACCGGCTATGCGCCGGATGCGCTCGATGGTTGGGCCGCGCGCTTCCGTCAACACTCGGCTGAGAGCGGGCACGACTGCTTCGTCTACTTCATCAACGGCGCGAAGGTCCGCGCTCCCGCCGCGGCACAGGCGCTTCTTCAGAGACTGGCAATACGATGATGCTCTCGGGGACGAGCGGCCATAACAGAATGCTGCGGGTCGAGCGCCCGAGAAGTCGTGGAGACTGTGGCATGGGCGGCCGGCAACGGCGACCGGTCGGAGAACGGCGACTACATCTACGGCAAGCGGCGCCTGCGGAAAGCGCCGAGGTGGTCGACCCGAGACAGCAGAAGCGGCGCGACCAGGTATTCTTCGGCGCGACCGTCACCTACGCCACCGCGGACGGAACTCGAAACCACGATCACGATCGTCGGCATCGACGAAGCCGATTTTGCCCGCGGCCAGGTAAGCTGGGTATCCCCCATCGCCCGCGCGCTGATCAAAGCGCGTGAGGGCGACACCGTCGAGCTCCGCGCCCCCGCCGGGGTCGAGCAGCTCGAAGTGCTCGAAATCCGCTACGCCGCCGCCGATGGCGAGACATGCTGAAGCGCCGGATCCAAGGGCTCTGTGGCAAGCTTCGCCGCGCGCTCCTCGTGTCGGACCCCTTCGGCACGGTCAAGCGGCTCGCCGTTTGAGGCAGTCGGCGCGTTTTCGCTCAAGGGCTTCGGTGCGATCCAATCCGTCTTCGCGCCACGCCACCGCTAATGAGCAATGGCCCCCTGCGCCGGCCCCGCCTCGATGGCGCTCGCTTCTAGCGTTCGTGACGACAGGCGCAGCACCGCTGCTGCCTTTAATTTATAGGCTCCACCTGTCACCCACCGACCCGTTTGATTTCAACTCCCGCTGCGGCTCAGAATATGCATCCTCCGCATCGTCCGAGTTGGGTGGAGAACCGACCCTGGCCTGCTACTTATCGGATGACGCCTGTGCGTCGAAAGCGGATTAGCGAAGCGCCATGCTGACATCCCCTTCGCCTCCAATTGGTTCGTAAGAACCTTTCGCTGCTCTCCATGAGGGCAGTGGTTCGCCTGGTTATCCAAAATAAAACCAGATAATAGTATGGGTAGGTCCTAAATATTTCTGGGGGTTTTCTTTAAGAGTATATTAGGATGTACGATCTATAAGATCGAATATTTTCGTTCTTCTAAATCTATTTGTCGCATTCTACGGAAAATCTATGGTTGAGCAGGCCGAAGAAGGGTTGGGCCGTTGAATTTATCAGCTAGGTGTCGGTATCGCGCCGTGCTATGAGGCATGATAGGTCGATACGGGACAAGCAATGAGCGACCAGGGATCATCGCGCCAGAGCCCCATCGCCAATCAGCCCTTGGACAGCGCCGCGCTGCAGCGGCTGTTCGCGGAAGTTAGCGACCGCATCCTCGCGCGCTCGGCGGCCGACCACCACCGCACCTACAATCGTCGCAACCGGTGACTGTCGACGGCGTGCAGTTGGTGCGCACGCTCGACACCGTTCTTTTGAAGGTGGCGAGCCGTTGTAATCTCGATTGCTCTTATTGCTACGTCTACCACATGGGCGACGAGGGTTGGCGCCGCCAGCCCAAGCTCATGTCGGTCGCTGTCGTCGAGGCCGTGGCGGCCGCGCTTAGCGACCAGCTCCGACAACAGGGCACGCCGTTCAGCGTCGTCCTGCACGGCGGCGAGCCGCTCCTGTTAGGCACGAAACGCCTCGACGCGTTCTGCAGTCTGTTGCGGACCGCGCTGCCACGCCCGTGTGGCATTCACCTGCAGACGAACGGCGCGTTGCTGACCGACGCCGTCCTTGATGTCCTTGTCCGATACGACGTCGGGATTTCGATCAGCATCGATGGCCCCGAGACGGTGCACGATCGCTTCCGGAAGGACCATCGCGGTCGCGGTTCTTATGCGCCGCGTCGCGGCGGCTATCGGACGCGTGATGGGGCGCGCCGATGCGCGTGCGGCTCTTCGCCGGCGTGCTCGCTGTTATTGATCCCGAAAGCGACCCGGAGATCGTCTACGGCTCGCTCCGGGCGACCGGCGCGCCGAGCCTCGATTTCCTAGTCCGCGATGGAAACTGGGATCAGCTTCCTTTCGGCAAGCTTGGCGCTGACTCAACCGAATATGGCGAGTGGCTCGCGCGGCTGCTGACTATCTACCTTCGTGACCCGGCGCCCCCGCGCGTGCGCATCCTTGATGATATGCTGCGGCTCGTCCTCGGCGGTGCGGCGCAGAAGGAGGGGGTGGGGACGACGGACTACAGCATCCTGGTGGTCGAGCCCGACGGGACGCTGAACAAGAATGATACGCTCAAGATCGCCCATGCCGAGGCCGATCGGTTCGAGCGCCATGGTCGATCCTGACCGACTGTCTTTCCGAGTTCCTCGCGAGCGAGGCGTTTGACCGCTACTACCGGCAGCAGCGCCCGATCTCGCGGGTCTGTCGCGCGTGCCCGGACCTAGAGTGTCTGTGGCGGCGGCATGGTCGCGCACCGCTGGAGCGCGGCGGCTGGTTTCGATAACCCAAGCATCTTCTGTGCAGACCAGCGCGTATCTGATCGGCCACATGCGCGCGCTCGCGGCGCTGCTTGCCGCGACGCGTCGCATAGGACAGGAGGCCATATGCTTCACACCACCACGCCCGCCCCGGCCAGGGAAGCGGCCACCGACGATCTCGACCTCGACGTTGTCGATAGCGTCGCGCTTCGGCGACTGATCGAGGAGGTTCGCAATACCGGCGGCCCTGCGGCCGCCGACGGCAACCGCGTACAATCGGACCTACCACCGCCACAATCGCTGAGGCGGGCATGACCGAACTCAGCCGAGGCGGCGTTCGCGCCGCAGATTCGCGACCGCGCAAGCCGACCGTTCTGTTATCTGCTCCTGGAACGCGTCTTCCCTGACGCGGTCGCGGAAGCGCTGCTCGCCTGGCTCGAGCGCGACGGACCGTGGCGCCTCGTCGAGACCGACTTCTACGAGCAGTACGAATTCAGCCTGTTGGACGCCGAGTTGCCCGTGCCGCTCGCTCACTCGTTGAGCCCGCAGGCTTGGACGCCGCCCGCCGCTTCATCGAGGAAGAGTTCGGATGTCGGCTCACCGACCGGGTCGACCTGGTCGCGCACACGCTCCTGCCCGGCCAGCGGATCGCGATCCACAACGATTATCTGGTCGGCGAAGAGACGCACCGGCTGACCGTCCAGCTCAACCGCGGTCTGTCCGACGAGGACGGCGGCTTCTTCATGCTGTTCAACAGCCTCGATGCCGCCGACCTCCACCGCGTCCTTCGTCCGGTGAGTAACACCGCCATCGCATTCGAGATCTCCACGAAGTCGCACCACGCCGTCTCGCGCCTCCACGGCGGCGAACGCTACACGCTCGTCTATTCCTTTCATGCTCGCCGTCCGGACGCCTGAGCTCGGATCGTTCGCCGGGCGGGCGCTGGATTTCGAAGGACTGCCCTGGACGCCAGGCCTGGCGGTCGATCTCGCCCGCGCCTTCTGGTGCGACCGGCCGCGCGGGCTCACCCCCGTCAGCTATGGCACCGTGCGCTGGCGTTGCGGGTGCGCGCCTCGCGCCCCGCGACATCGTCGCCAAGCTTGACAAGCCGGCGCGGCGTTCATGGAACGTGGAGCGCCTGACCGGGGCGGAGACGTCGCGACTCGCTGCTATTGGTTTGACGGCGCGTGAAGACCCCCCATCAGCGTCCGAAGTGACGCTTTTTCGTCGCGCGCGCGACTTGGCCGAGCATGGTTCCGGACTCGCGGATGCGCTGGACACCCTGGTGTACGCGGTTCATTTGTTAGAGCCCAGGGCCCAGGTTACGACACGAGCCATTCGGATCCGGAACTCCCTTGCTCAGTATTTGTCTCCGTCCCTCTCGGGGAGCCGGACGCGCGCGATTCGGCTAGCGGAGTCGCTCGTCCACGAGGCGATGCACCTTCAACTGACGATGCTTGAGCGGCACGAGAGGCTTGTGCGAGACGCGGGCGCCAAGGCCTGGTCACCCTGGCAGCAGACGAAGCGGCCGGCGCTGGGGCTTCTCCATGGCCTGTTCGTCTTTCGCACGATCGACGTATGGCTCGGCCGGGTTCAGCATTCTGCCCACGAAGCCGAAGCGCGTCGATACGCGGAGCGGCGACGAGGCGAGATCGCCCGCGAGATCGCCGCGGTCAAGAACCTTCCGGAATCCGCATCGCTTACCCGGTTCGGCGTTCTCCTAGCGCGCCGCCTCCTTGAACCGTGGTAACTAGGCCGGTCCCGTACCTTGCAGCAAATCGGTCGCCATCGCGCTGAAACGGGCCTGAGCCTCGACCGCGGCCTCAAGTACCGCTTCAGCGTCGGCGAGAACCCGCCGCTTCTTCGGCTCTGCCGGAACTCGCGGAAAGTGTCCAAAATTTGGCGCAGCGTTTGCAGATACTGCAGATGTTCGAGCCGCTCCTCGACTAAACGCGAAGACGGTTCAGGCCGACATAGTCGATCGTGGTCTCGCCGATCTTGGTCATGCCGACCGCGATCTCGTCCCGGAATCGGATATGGTCGCGGGGGTTCTCGGAGCCGGCCGGGTCTATCAGCATCGGCGCCTCGGCCGACAGGTCATCGAGATGACTGCGGGCGCGCGTCGTCTGGATCGCTTAGGGGAAAGTAGTTACGCTTGTAGCTGCGGTTGCAGATCTGACAGCTGTACAGCAGGTTCGTCCAGGCATAGCCGAGCCAGTAATAGCCTGGGTAGATTTTACGACTGCCCCGCGCCTGCTGCGAATAAGCTTGGGGCGATAGTGCTCGACATCGGCGGCCGCATTTGCTTCGAACTTGCCTTCGCAGAAACAGCACTTCGCGTGTTGAGCTAATCGAAGCGCATTCTTTACTGTCCGCGTGGCCGTATATGGCGGAGTCGATCTCGAAAGTCCGTCGCCCCGTAGCGATACCCCTCGGGCGCAGTCTCAGTAGTCTCGCTTGGATTCTTCGGTAAGCGGTTTTCCGATGGCGAGCCAGTCGGGCCGATCGCTCCTCGTTACCCGGATCATGTCGTCGGCGTCTGCTGCTCTAGGAGAGCCGCAGCGCGCCGGATGATCTCCATCGCCGACTGGTCGTCGGGGGTCTCGGCGGTGGGCAGATTCGTGCGCAAACCGGTCGAGCTCGTTTAGCTCCGCGCGTTCTGCACTGGTCAGCGCCCGCTTCTGTCCGAGTTCGATCCGGCGACGTATCTTAGCCTCGATCTCGGGCGGGCGCGCCGTGGGCAACCCGAACAATTCGCTTGTAAGGATTTGATCAAGTCGCCAGCTCTTTACCACGGCAGGATCGCTGACGATCGTCGCCTCTCCATCGCGAACGTGAATGACCGCGAGGTTCGCGTCGAGTGCGTCCTGCGCCATCAATGGGCTATGCGCGGTCGCTATGAACTGAACGGCCGGGAAGTGCTGAATCAGGTGTCGCCGGATTTCTCGCTGCCAGTGTGGATGAAGGTGCAGGTCGATCTCGTCGACAATGACAATCGCAGGTTCCTGGAGTGGATTCTGCGCTCTTGGGATAATGGTTGAGAAGACGCCAGGCGATGTCCGCGGTCCAGGCCATCACCGTCTGATAGCCCAGGCTCAGCCGCGCGGATCGGCACGGCGCCAAAGGGTGTGGTCACCCAGACGCCCCCGTCCTCCTCCCGCGATCCGGGCAGGCGAGGGCCCCTGATGTCGATATCGTTCGGGCTTCGCAGCTCAGGAAGGATTTGAGCCAGCATCGCCTTCAGGCTGGCGAGCTGGCTCTTCGCGTATGGGTCGCTCTCTTAAGCTGAAGATAGTCGAGCTGGTAGAGCGTCTCCTCGGCGTCGAATAGCTCAGCGGCTGAGGTCGAACAGCGAGTCTGTCGGACCAAGCGAAGCCGCCCGTTCCAGATTGGCCATTCCCATGTGCCGCGCGGCACCATAGGCGAGCACCAGCGGTTCGACCGCATTTCCGTCGAAGCTGCCCCCCGGCTCAACGTTGCGGATCTGCCCGCGCGATCGCGTGATCTCGATCCACGTAGTGATGGCGCGGGCGGCGCAATCGTCGACTGCCGTCGAACGTCGCACCTTCAAGTAGCTCGGCCCGAATCCGCGAGACGCCGTCCTTGCCCGCGCGCGTGAAAGAGGCGAGCACCGCGTTGTTCTCTTCCTGGGAGAGCTGCGGCTCGACCGGATTGGGTATCGGTCCGCGTTCCTCATCGGGCGCCTTGTTGAATACTGGCCGCATGCGCGTGAGGCATTGCAATAGCGTCGTCTTGCCTACGCCGTTGTCGCCCAGGATCAGCGTCCATCGCGCCGGTCTGGCCTGCGCATCCAGCAGGTCGAGGCACTGACGCCCGCCGAACGAGCGAATGTTTTCCAGCTCAAGCTTGGTGAAGTAGATAGGACGGCTATTCGACTTCATGCGGCTTCCGGAGTGCCCTTTTAGGTACCGAGCGTGAGTCGGCTCCCGCTCATCGATCCTACGTCCTTCTCAAGGTGGGGTCCATGATAGGGCTTGCTTTACGTCGCGGCCGCACAGGTCTCTTCGGAGACTTGCCCGACCGCGGGCTGGTCCGTGCGGGCAAGGTCGCCTAAGGGGCATACCCGGTCGAAGCCTGTCCAGGGCTTGCGTGGCCGTTTCGGGGTCGAGAGCGGCCTATAGGCTCTCATCGAATACCGCGTCGTCATACCCAACGCTGCCGGCAATCCAGCAATTTCTACGTAACAACCCTGCAATTGCCACAGTCTCGTTGTACTGTCGCGCCGCGTTGGCAGCTGTGAGTGGATTGAGGAATTTCGATGAAGGAATTGGATAAGCCTGATCTCGACCTGATAAAACAGGAGAATCAGGGGTGCGGGCGGTTCAGCAACGTCTGCGTACATCTTGCGCGGGGTTCGTGAAGGGTGCAACCAACGCGGGCATTTTTGCTGCTGATTTGCTGCAGGAGCAGCAACGGGTCGTTGGTGCTTCAATGAATGGTTGCAGGCCGCCACGCCTGCTTGGTGCTCGCCCGCTGCGCTTTAGCCAGTCCAAAGCGGCGAGGACGACGGTACGCGCTTGCTTCTCGGTGCCAACCTGGACGATGCGGGCTTTGCCCGCGGCCGCAAGCCCGCTGTCACGCTTCACCCACACCGGCGAAGTAGAGCTTGGGGTCGGCGGCGCGGATATGGGCTTCGGGGAGGCCCAGTTCGCGGCGCACGATGTTGGTGCCTTCGACGAGCGCGACGCATTTGTAATAGGCGATGCGGCGGCGAGAGGCCCTCGCGGCCAAAGCCGCAATCGGTGGTGATCACAAGACGCTCAGGCGGGATGTATTCGAGCGCTTTCCTGATCAGGCCGGCGACGTGCTCGGCCGGCTCGACGACGGTGTTGCAGTGGTTGACGACGCCGATGCCGATCTTCTTGTCGGTCTTGTGATTCGCGAAGAGCGGCAGGTCCTTGCCGTCATTGCTGGCGCATTCGAAGGTGATGACGTCACAATCGAGCTGCAACAGGTAGGGCAGGGCGCGCTCGTAGCTCGGCACCTCCCAATAGACGCGCTGCTGGTTGGGATTGCCCCAGCAGGTGTGCACCCAGATCTCGGCGTCGACGCCGGCGAGCTGGCGGTTGAAGGCCTCGGTCTGGAATTCGAGCTCGGCATCGGTGCAGTCGGGCCGGGTCGTCAGGCCATGATGGCGCGGCTCTTCGACCTGGATCACCGGGCAGCCGGCAGCTGCCAATTCGCGCAATTCGGCGTTCATGATGTCGCAGAGGTCGAGCACCATCGCCCGGTCGTCGGGGTAATATTCGTTCCACAGCATGCTCGCCAGAGCCGGCGCGCAGATCGCACCGAACTTGACTGGACGGTCGCTGAGACGCTGTGCGATCTGCCACAGCGCGGCGTATTCGAGCGGGCCGCCGGTCAGCTTCTCTTTGACGATCGCCGGCTGATAGGCCTCCTGCACCTCCCACAGGATCTTGCCGGGGCGAATATCGTGCCGCGCCATCCAGCCCTGCGAGGTGCTGCGGTGGCCGTGAATGCCGCCCAGCCGCTCGATCGGGTAGAAGAACCAGGACTTGCCGCCGACCGCGAGGTCGAACCGGCTGTCGCCGTCGGTGACGATGTCGAGCCCGGCGGCCTCCTGCGCGTTGATGATTGCCGCGACGGCGTCGAGATACTGCTCGCGGAACAGCGAGTCGCCGAGCGCCGATTTGAACGACCGCCCGCCGAGGCTCGCGTCATACCATAAGGGCCGCGGATAAGAGCCGGTGATCGCAGTCGGCAGGACCATGTCGTGCGTAGTCTTCAGCATTGCCGGATATCCCTCTCCTCGTCATATCCGCCAAAGCAGGTATCCAGGGCGGGCGCATATCCTCGGCCCCTGTTCAAGCCAGGGGCAAGCTCTGGACTCCCGCTTGCGCGGGAGCGACGATAGTACAGAATATGGAGGCGCGGCCTATGAAGGATTTCGCGGGCAGAATCGCGGTGGTCACCGGCGGCGGCTCGGGGATGGGACGCGAGCTCGTCCGCCAGCTGGCCGCCGAGGCATGCAATGTTGCGATGTGCGATGTCTCCGAGGAGGGCATGGCGGAAACTCGGCGGCTGTGTGAGGCGGCGGGGCTGCCGCAAGGGTTGCGCGTCACGGCGCACCTCGCCGATGTGTCCGACGAGGCGCAGGTCGAGCGATTTCGCGATGAGGTGGCCGAGGGTCACGGCACCGACAAGATCCATCTTCTCTTCAACAATGCCGGTATCGGTGGCGGCGGCAGCATGTTCGCCCATAGCCGCGAGGAGTGGGAGAAGACGTTCAATGTCTGCTGGGGCGGGGTCTACAACTGCACCCGCGCCTTTCTGCCGATGCTGCTGAAGGCGGAAGAGGGCCACATCGTCAATACCAGCAGCGTCAACGGTTTCTGGGCGTCGGTTGGACCGCGCATCCCGCATACCGCCTATTCGGCGGCAAAATTCGCGGTGAAAGGCTTCTCCGAGGCGCTGATCACGGATCTTCGGATCAACGCACCACACATCAAGTGTTCGGTCGTCATGCCCGGCCATATCGGCACTTCGATCCCGCTCAACTCGCGCAAGATTCAAAGCGGCAACCTGTCAGAAGAGATCGATACGCGGCAGATCGCGCAAGCGAGGGCGCGCATCGCCTCAATGGGCCGAGACGTGGCGAGCCTGTCGGATGACGACATTCGAAAGGCTGTAGCCGAGCGCGAGCGCCGCTTTCGCGAGGAGGCGCCGACGAGCGCGGCCGAAGCGGCGACTATCATTCTCGACGGGGTCAAGGCCGACAACTGGCGCATCCTGGTCGGCAACGACGCGCACCAGATCGATGAATTGGTTCGGCAGTCCCCGGAGCGCGCCTACGAGCTCGACTTCTTCGAGGACTTCGCCACGAGGGCCGGCTGGCGGATTCCGTGATCGCTGATCGAGGTTTAGAGCAGTGGGGAACTAAATCAAGGCAGAGCGATCGATCTCCGCTCCCTTTACCCCCATAGCCATTTTGTACCCCCCTGTAGTCGGGTAACACCTTCGAAGCTCGTGTTTACCCGTCGCCCTCGCGAAAGCGAGGGTCCAGAGCAACCGATGTAGTTTGGGGCTCAATTCCCGCCTTCGCGGGAATGACGGACATTGAATTGGGACTTAGTCAGTTCAGCGAAAGACTCAATCGAAAGTAAGGACGGTGCGGGCGACTTCGCCGGCTTTCATCGCGCGGAAGGCTTCGTTGATGTCGCCGAGCCGACCGCGTTTGGTGACCATCGAGTCAAGGTCAAGCCGGCCTTGGCGGTAGAAATCGAGATAAAGCGGGATGTCGTAGCGAAAGCGGTTGGAGCCCATGCGCGAGGTCTGGACCTTGCATTCTGGGCGGATCGCCATCCACGGGAATTCGATCATCGCATCCGGCGGCAACACGCCGACGATCGTCGCGGTGCCGCGGATCGCGAGGCTCTCGATCGCCTGCCGCACGAGCTTGGCATTGCCGACCGCTTCGAACGCATGGTCGACGCCGGCACCGCCGGTCAGCCTGCGCACGGCCTCGACCGGATCGTCCTCGGCGCTGTTGACGAAATCGGTCGCCCCGGCGCGCGTTGCCATCTCGCGCTTCGACGCGAAGTGGTCGACGCCGATGATCTGCCGCGCGCCGCCGATGCGGGCGCCCTGGATGATTGCGAGGCCGACGCCGCCGCAACCGAACACCGCCACCGTCTGACCCGCTTCGAGCCCTGACGAGCGCAATGCCGCGCCGACACCCGTCAATACGCCACAGCCGACAAGCGCGGCTTTGTCGAGGGGCAATGCAGGGTCGATCTTCACGAGCGAGTTCTCGTGCAGCAGCATCTTCTCGGCGTAGCTCGAGATGCCGATGAATTGGCGCAATGGCTGACCCTGCTGCGACAGCCGCGGCGGCGCTGCGTCGGGGCGAGTGACGATGCCCCCGGTGCACAGGTTCGGGTGTCCCGACAAGCATTGCGGGCAATTGCCGCAAAAGCCCGACAGACACGCGACGACATGATCCCCAGGCTTGACCGTCGTCACCTCGGTGCCGACCGCCTCGACGACACCCGCGCCTTCGTGCCCGAGGACGATCGGCCGATCGAGCGGAAACCGCCCGACGCCGTCGACAACATGCAGGTCGCTGTGGCAGACGCCGGTGGCCGCCGTGCGGACCAGCACCTCGCGCCCCCATGGCTTGTCGATCTCCACCGCCTCGATCGTCAGCGGCTCCCGGACCCTGCGAAATACCGCAGCCTCGATCTCCACACCGAACCTCCCTTAAGTATGCGGCTTTTAATTTTATTCCTCTTATTCGGCGGTGACCGAATGGTCTGCCTGCCGCGTGGCCTGCTCCTGGTGCCGTTGATCTCTTAGAAGACCCAGAATCTTGTCGCGCAAAGTTGTGTGCGTCAAGTTCAGCAAACTGAGCATGGCGAGCGAGCCCGGTTGAATTGGGGTCGAGAGAACACCCCTTTGTTGGATCGGAATAGGAACGATCCCTTCGTCCCCGCCTACCTTTGGCAGAGCCGCCGCGTTCGCGGCGGCATCCCCGGCAGCCTCGTTTGATCGAGCTGCCATTGCGAATAAGCGATTTCAGCGCCGATCGCCGCAACGTTGTCTGATGCAGTGTCAATGTTTGCTGCGCTTTTACATTAGTGGCTTCTGCGTCGGCCAGCGGGGCTTCGAGTCTCTGCTTCGTGGCCGTTGCGCATCCAGCGCCTGGCGCGATTACGAAACCGTCCTGGGCCGCTCGTTTGTCGGATACCGCGGCAAGTGATCGGCGCTCTCGAACCAGGCGATCCGGCTATCGGTCCAAACGTGCATGGTTGGCGCGATGGCCTCCGGATTGTCCAGGCTGCCGATGCTGACATCTACGAGCCGGGGGTTGTCGGCTTCGCGCCATGTCAGCGGCGTGCCGCAGCCGCCGCAGAAATGACGGAACGCCTTTGCCGAGGAACGATAGGCGACGGGATTGCCCTTCGTCACCACAAAGGCGTTGAGCGGCACCGTGAGCCAGGCAATCACCGGGGCGCCATGCGCCCGTTGGCACATTCGGCAGTGGCAGTACTGCGCCTCGACGGGCGCGGCGGTAATGCGGTAGCGTGTGTCGCCGCACAAGCAGCCGCCGGTAAGATCTTCTCCCACAATCTGTCTCCATTCAGGAAGCCGCCGATGACACTCGACGTTTTGGTGATCCAACCGCTGGTCGCGCTGATCGCAGGCATACTGATCCTTCTTATACCGCGTATTCTCAATTACGTCGTCGCGATTTACCTGATCTTTATCGGTTTGGTCGGCCTGTGGCCCCGACTGTTCCATATACCGCATTGAGGGCCTCCGGCGCCCAGCCGATCAGGAACAGGATCTCGAAGGTCGCCGGAACGCGGCCGTCGGGCAGGCCGAACCGCTCGGCATAGAGCAGCGCGGCGCGGGCAAGGGTGGCACGGCGCAGCGAGCGTGCGCCGGCGCGCCGTCAGCGCGTTGGTCTCCCCCATGCCGCGCAGGTCGCGCATCAGCGCCAGAGCGTCGGGGTAGGTGACCGTGATCTTTTCGGCATCGGCGACAGGCATCGCAAAACCGGTGCGCAGCAGAAGGCCCGCCACATCGCCGAGCTCGGCGGCCGGCGATACGCGCGGGCTCGCTCCTCCCTCTTCGATCAATTCGGCCTCGATCAGCACGGTGCGAAGCTCCACCAGGGTCGAGCCGCCCAACATTGCGGCGAGAAACAGGCCACCCGGTTTGAGGATACGGCGGATCTGAACGAGGGCGCCAGGCAGGTCGCCGGCCCAGTGCAATTCCAGCATGCTGACGACGAGGTCGAAGCTGCCGTCGCGAAACGGGACGAGATCGGGATCGGCCGCGACCCGCATTCCGCTGAGCTGCGCCAGGAAGCCGAAGGACGGGTCGGCGGCTACCACCCACTCGATCCCCGGTCGGCAGCCGAGCGCGTGTGACAGCGCCCCGTGGTGCGCGCCGAGGTCGAGCGCCACACGAAACTCGCGTTTGACATCGTCGAGGCGCTCGATCAGGCGATCGGCGACTTCCCTATGCAGGAACTCGACGCAGCCGAGGCCTGCCGCGCGGTCGCGGTGCCGCCGCCGGGCGCGCCGATCGAACAGCATCAATGGGAGGTCGTCGGATCGGGCCATCGCGGCGAAACCTGCGGGTCTGGGTTGACGAAAGTGCCCGCTACCTGATGATGTGTATCGATGCACGCATCGGCAACTCTCGCCAACTGGGCTTCCAGCCGTTTGCGGCGGATCGGCAGAGCCGTCGTCGACGGGGTGTTGCCGCCGCGCTGCCTCGCGTGCGGTGAAACGATCGGCGAGCCCGATGCTCTGTGCGGCCGGTGTTGGCGCGGGATGACCTTTTTTGCGCCGCCGTGGTGCGCCGCTTGCGGCGCGCCGTTTGCCCACCCGATGGGCGAGGATGCGATATGCGGGGCCTGCGCCGGCGAGCGGCGCAGCTGGGATAGGGCGCGATCGGTGCTGCGGTACGACAAGCACAGCCGTCACCTGGTGCTCGGGCTGAAGCATGGCGACCGGACCCATGTAGCCGGGGCGTTCGGGCGCTGGATGCACCGCACTGGAAGCGAGGTCCTCGCCGATACCGACCTGCTCGTCCCGGTGCCGTTGCATTGGACCCGCCTGTTTCAGCGCCGCTACAACCAGGCGGCGCTGTTGGCGCAGGCGATCCGCTCGGCCGGCGGTCCCGAGGTCGCGGCGGACTGGCTGGTTCGCCGCCGCCGGACACCGGCGCAAGGCCATCTGGGACCGGCGGCGCGCGAGCGCAACGTCCGCGGCGCTTTCGCGGTCCAGGCCGGCCGCAGCTTTGCCGGGAAGCGGGTGGTGGTTATCGACGATGTCATGACGACGGGTGCGACGGTCGAGGAGTGCGCCCGCGTACTAAAGCGGGCGGGGGCCGCATCGGTCGGGGTTTTGACATTGGCCCGGGCATTGCGGATCGGCGGATAGTCGCCGCGCAGCGCGCGGCCCCGGGGCTTGGCACCCTCGACGTTGTCGTCTTAATTGAAGGACATGCACGCCCGCACGATCCCAACTCGGAGTTCCCGCCGGAATGGCTGAAGTCGAGCTTTACACGACAATGTTCTGTCCTTATTGCGCCCGCGCCCGCGTCCTTGTTGGAGCGCAAAGGCGTCGCCTACACCGAAATCGACATTATCGAGGAACCGGCGCGGCGCGACGAGATGATCCGGCGCGCCGGCGGGCGTACGTCCGTTCCGCAGATCTTCATCAACGGCGAGCATATCGGAGGCTCCGACGAATTGGTCGCGCTCGACCGCGCCGGCGAACTCGATGCCAAGCTCGGGAGCACGAAATGAGCGGCGCCTTCACTGTTTCCTGCATTCAGTTCACCTCGGCGCGGGATTACGAGCCCAACATCCGTGTCGTCTCGGATCTCGTGCGGCGGGCGCGCGACGGCGGCGCCGATTTCGTCATGACACCCGAGAACACCGGGCTCACCGAGCCGGTCGGCAAATTGCGGCGCGAAAAGGCGCGCGACGAGGCGAACCATCCCGTGCTGGCCGCCTTGCGCGAGGTTGCGCAAGAGACCGGGGTTTGGCTGCTGATCGGCTCGCTGGCGGTCGATCTGTCGCGAGAACCCGGGACGGCGGAAGGCGAACGCCGTCTCGCCAACCGCTCCTACCTCGTCGATCCCGGCGGCGCGGTCGTTGCCCGCTACGACAAGATCCACATGTTCGACGTCGATCTCGCCGGCGGCGAGAGCTACCGGGAGAGCAACGCCTTCCGCCCCGGCGGCCGCGCGGTGCTGGCCGAGACGCCGTGGGGCGTCCTCGGGATGACGGTGTGCTACGATCTGCGGTTCCCGCATCTCTATCGCGCGCTCGCCCAGGCCGGCGCCGATTTCCTGGCGATTCCCTCGGCCTTCACGGTGCCGACCGGCAAGGCGCATTGGCATGTGCTGCTGCGGGCGCGGGCAATCGAGAACGGGTGCTTTGTGTTCGCCCCGGCGCAATGGGGCGAGCATGCCGAGGGCAGGCGGACCTATGGCCACTCGCTGATCGTCGATCCGTGGGGCGAGGTGCTGGCCGATGCCGGAGAAGGCGTCGGCATCGTCAGCGCCCGTATCGACTTGGCGGCGATCGCCAAGGCGCGCCGCATGGTCCCGTCGTTACAGCACGACCGGCCGTTTACAAAGCCGGAGCTTGCCGCCCGTCCTCTCGCGGCCGAGTAGCATCGAGCTCGGTGTCCTCGTAGATCGCGTCGAGGCTTATCTCGACCCCGATCGAGGAGAGCGTGAGGATCGCATCTCCCTCGACAATCTCGTCCGTCCAACGATCGCCCGACCGGGTGTACAGGTCGACACGCCGAGCATCCTGCTCGATGATGGCGTATTGCTGGATCGATGGCGTCGCGAAGTAATCGAATTTCTTTCGGCCGCGATCCTCCCGCTCGGTGCTGGGCGATATCACCTCGATCACGAGGACCGGTTCTGGGACGGTGTCTCGTCTCCACGCACCGAGGCGCAAGTCACCGACAAGTCGGGATAACGTATCGAGTATTCGCGATTACCTTCGTATCGCCGCGGAAGGCCGACAGCCGCTGCCGCGAAGGCCATGCGTAGCGCGGTCCAAAGGTTGGAAGCGATTGTCGAGTGGTCGAGCGAGCCGCCCGTCATCATCGTGACAACGCCGCCCGCGTATTCGTAGCGCTCTGGCTGCTCGCGCTCCCACGCGAGAAATTCGTCCAGCGACATCAGCTTTTCAGCAACATTCGGCATAGTGGAAGCTTACTCCGTTGGAACTGCCGATGTCCAAACCGACCGGCTCCGGCAGGCGTCCAACCGGCCCCGCGACTGCGGCGATGCGCTGGATGACGGCAGGCCGCGGCACCGAAACTTCGCCCTGCTCGAAGGCGACCACCGTCAGCATCGCAAAGGCGTCGAGCAGTTCGCCGGGACGGAGCAGAAAATCGGGGTTGTGCGGGCGCCCGAACCGCTCGTTGCCACGGGCGAAGGTCTCGTAGATCAGCACACCGCCGGCGGCGAGGGCTTGGGCGATCGCCGGCAGCAGCGGGCGGTGCAGGTAATTGGTCACGACAATTCCGTCGTAGCCGGTACCGAGCGGCCATGGGGCGCCGGTCTCGAGATCGATCTGCCGCACCTCGCAGCCGGCTCCGGCCAGCGGCAATAGCGCCGAGATGTCGCGGTCGACCGCGCAAACCGCAAAGCCGCTCTCGAGCAGAAGCCGGGTATGCCGACCGCTGCCCGCGGCGAGGTCGAGCACCCGGCCGCCGCGTCTGATCAGCGGCACGAATCGTCTCACCCAGGCAGAGGCTGGTGCGGAGGACACCCGTAGACTCAGTGTTTATCGACATGTCGGCATACACTTGGACAGCCCGGACGGGCCGGTGTACAACTGCCGGCTAGGAGGTTGCCTCGATGATCCTGTTCACGTTGCGCTGTGCTCATGGCCACGAGTTCGAAGGGTGGTTTCGTGACGGAGATGGGTTCGAGGCGCAGCAGAAGTCCGGCGAGATCGCCTGCCCCGAATGCGGTCAAACCGCGGTCGAGAAAGCGGTGATGGCGCCGCGCCTCGGCCGCTCGCGCGAGAGTTCTCCGCCGATCTCCCCGGCACAATTTCGCGCGGCGCTGCTCGAAATGCGGCGGCAGGTCGAGACCCACTGCGATTACGTCGGCGAGCGCTTTGCCGAAGAAGCCCGGCGCATCCACTATGGCGAGATCGATCCGCACGGCATCTACGGCGAGGCCAGCGAAGAGGAGTCGCGAGAACTCAAGGATGAGGGGATCAGCTTTGGCCGCATCCCCTGGGTCCCGCATACCGACAGCTGAGCGGGGCGGCTCACTGCCGCACCGCCATCACCATGTAATTGACTTCCAGGTCGCGCGAAAGCGACCATTCCCCGCGGATCCAATCATAGCTGACGCCGGTCATCTCGGTCGGGTTCAGGCCGTTGCGGCGCAGTCCGAGGACGAGCTCGGAAGGGCGCATGAATTTGCGCCAATCATGCGTGCCGCGAGGCAGCCAGCCGAGCAGGTATTCGGCGCCGATGATCGCCGCGGCAAAAGACCGGGGGGTGCGGTTCAAGGTGGCGCCGATAAAAGCTCCCCCTTGCCCGACCAGCGCGCCGACGGATCCGAGAAAAACAGCGGGATCGGCGACGTGCTCGATAATTTCGAGCGCCAGGACCGCGTCGAAGCGTTGCCCGGCGCCGGCCATCGATTCGGCGGTGGCGATGCGGTAGTCGATCGATAGCCCGGTTGCTTCGGCGTGGGCGCGGGCGACGGCGATTGCCTGGTCATCCGCGTCGACCGCCGTAACGGCAAAGCCGAGACGCGACATCGGTTCGGCGACGAGGCCTCCGCCGCAGCCGATATCCAGCAGGGTGAGCCCATCGAACGGTCGCAACGAGGAAATGCTGCGACCGAAATGCGCCGTCAGGTGTTGACGAATATAGTCGAGCCGAACGGGGTTGAGCCGATGCAGGGGGCGGAAGCTCCCCTCCGGATCCCACCACGCCTCGGCGTGCGCGGCAAAGCGTTCGACCTCCTGCGGGTCGACCGTAGCGCTGGTGGCGCGCACTTTCGATCCTTCTCGGTTGAATGGTTCGCTCAATGACCAGATAACCGGACAAGAGTATGTGTTGCCGCCCGGCCCCGGCAATAAGAGCGTGGGGCCCTCATCGACAGATTTGCCGGACAGGTTCGAGAAACCCATGGCGCGCATTGTTCAGAAGTTCGGCGGCACGTCGGTCGCCGATATCGCCCGGATCAAGAATGTCGCGCGGCGCGTCAAGTGCGAAGTCGACGGCGGCAATGAAGTAGCTGTCGTCGTGTCGGCGATGGCGGGAACCACCAACCAGCTGGTCGATTGGACGCGCGACACGAGCCGCCTGCACGACGCGCGCGAATACGACGTCGTGGTCGCGTCGGGCGAGCAGGTGACCGCGGGTCTGCTTTCGCTGGCTCTGCAGGATCTCGGCATCGATGCGCGCTCCTGGCTCGGGTGGCAGATCCCGATTCGCACGGACGGGGTGCACGGCAAGGCGCGGATCGAGGCGATCGAGGTCACCGAGATTCGCCGCCGCCTCGCGCAGGGGCAGGTCGCCGTCGTCGCGGGGTTTCAGGGAGTGGGGCCGCGCGGGCGGATAACGACGCTCGGCCGCGGCGGGTCCGACACCTCTGCCGTGGCGCTCGCGGCCGCGCTCGAAGCCGAGCGTTGCGACATCTTCACCGATGTCGACGGCGTCTATACGACCGATCCGCGCATCGTTGCGAAAGCCCGCAAGCTCAGTAGAATTACCTACGAGGAAATGCTGGAAATGGCGTCGCAGGGCGCCAAGGTGCTGCAGACGCGCTCGGTCGAGATGGCGATGAACCACCGAGTGCGCGTGCAGGTGCTGTCGAGCTTTACCGACACTCCCGGAACCCTGGTGGTCGACGAAGACGAGATCGTGGAAAAGCAAGTTGTAAGCGGCATCGCGTACAGCCGCGACGAAGCCAAGATCACCGTGCAGAAGGTGGCGGACCGGCCGGGTGTCGCAGCGGCCATCTTTGGTCCGCTCGCCGACCATGCGATCAATGTCGACATGATCGTACAGAGCGCTTCCGAGGACGGGCGCACCGCCGATCTCACCTTCACCGTGGCGCGCGCCGACCTCGACCGGGCCGTGGCGGTCCTGGAGAAGGGGAAGAACTCGATCGGTTTCTCAACACTCAAGCCGGATCCGAATGTCGTCAAGGTCTCGGTCATCGGTGTCGGCATGCGCAGCCATGCCGGGGTCGCCAAGCAGATGTTTCAAACGCTGGCCGACAAGGGCATCAACATCCAGGTGATTTCGACATCCGAGATCAAGGTCAGCGTGCTGATAGCGGCCGAATATACCGAGCTCGCCCTGCGGGCGTTGCACACTGCCTATGGGCTCGACACGGCCGGATGACCGAGGGGATCGGCGCAGCGGAGTTTCCAACGGCCGAAGCGCGCCCAGCCAGCGAGCGGGAAACCGAACGACAGTACCTCCGCGCCGAACTCGACCGATTGTGGGCCCGCGGCCGAGATGTTCTCGGCTGCGATCTCGCCATCATGGGCGGCGCGATGACCTGGGTATCCGAGCGCAACCTGGTCGCCGCCATATCGAATGCCGGCGGGTTCGGGGTCATCGCCTCGGGATCGATGTCGCCGCAGCTGCTTTCCGCGGAGATCGACTCGACGACGGCGCTGACCCGGCGGCCGTTCGGCGTCAATCTGATCACCTTGCACCCGCAGCTGCTCGAATTGATCGAGGTATGCGCGGAGCATCGGGTCGGCCACGTCGTGCTGGCCGGCGGTCTGCCGAGCAGCGCCGCGGTGCACGCAATCAAGCGGAGCGGCGCTCGGGTCTTGTGTTTCGCACCTTCCCTCGGCTTTGCGCGCAAGCTCGTGCGCATGGGCGCCGATGCGATCGTCATAGAAGGCAGCGAGGCGGGCGGGCATATCGGACCGGTCTCGACCGGCGTGCTGGCGCAGGAGATCCTGCCGCATCTCACCGACGTTCCAGTTTTCGTAGCCGGCGGGATCGGCCGCGGGGAAGCGATGCTGGCCTATCTCGAGATGGGCGCCTCCGGCGTCCAGCTCGGCACCCGCTTTGTTTGCGCACATGAATCGATCGCTCACCCGCGCTTCAAGCAGGCCTTCATCCGGGCCGCGGCGCGCGATGCGGTCGCTTCGGTCCAGCTCGATCCGCGCTTTCCGGTGATCCCGGTTCGCGCGCTTGCCAATGCGGCAACCGAGCGGTTTGTCGCCATGCAGCGCCGAGTCATCGACCGATGCGCGCGGGGTGAGCTCTCGCAAGGGGAAGCGCAGCTCGAAATCGAGCATTTTTGGGCCGGGGCCCTGCGTCGTTCGGTGATCGACGGCGATATCGAGGGAGGGTCCTTGATGGCCGGCCAAAGCGTCGGCTTCGTCACGCGCGAGCAGAGCACCGCCGAAATCATCGAGGAACTGGTCAGCCAAGCGCTCGCCGTTCTCGCGGCCCGCAGCGAGGGCATGCGGCAGCGGCAGCTCGTGTCCCGCGAAATCTTGCCGGGGAGCCAGGCGCCCGCGGATGACTGAGGCCGGAGGCAGCGTCAGCGCAACCCGCCGCCTCCTGCGCCGACTTCGCGACATAATGGCGGGTTCGGGCACCGCGCAGGAGCGGCTCGAGCGAATTGTGCGGGTCGTTGCCTCCGAGATGGTCGCCGAGGTCTGCTCGGCTTACATCCTGCGGGCGGGCGAGGTCCTCGAGCTGTTCGCCACCGAGGGGCTGCGGCCCGAAGCCGTGCACCGGACGCGGTTGCGGGTCGGCGAAGGTCTGGTCGGGGTGATCGCCGCGACGGCGCGGCCGCTCGCCCTGGCGGACGCGCAATCCCATCCGAATTTTGCCTATCGGCCCGAGACCGGCGAGGAAGTCTACCATTCGCTGATGGGTGCGCCGATCCTGCGCGGCAACCGGGTTCTCGGCGTCCTCGTCGTGCAGAACCGGACATTGCGCCATTACAGCGAGGACGAGGTCGAGGTTCTGCAGACGATCGCGATGATCGTCGCCGAGCTCGCGGCGAGCGGCAACCTCGTCAACCCGCTCGAAATCGCCCAGAGTCACGGCGGGGTAGCGCTCCCGGTCAGGATCGTCGGGGTTCGGCTAAATGCCGGCCTGGCGATTGGACCGGCGGTGCTGCACGAGCCCAGGGTCGTCATCCGCCAGGTCGTGGCGGAGGACGTCGATGCGGAGCTGGGACGTCTGCGCGGCGCCGTCAGGGCGATGCGCGAAGCGATCGACGAGCTGGTCGAGGCGAGCCGCGAGTTCGGCGACGGCGAGCATCACGACGTCATCGAAACATATCGCATGTTTGCCGCCGACCGGGGCTGGGTGACGCGTATTGCCGACGCGATCCGCAGCGGCCTGACTGCCGAGGCAGCCGTACAGAAGGTCGCGGACGACACCCGCACCCGCATGATGCAGGTCAGCGATCCCTATCTCCGAGAGCGTCTGTTCGACCTCGAGGATCTCGCCAACCGGCTGCAGCAGCATTTGGCCGGACGGCCGCTCAGCGCGGCCTGGGCCGAATTGCCACCCGAGTTCATCCTCGTCGCCCGCGCGATGGGGCCGGCGGAGCTGCTGGACTACGCTCGCCGGCGGATCATGGGTCTGGTGCTCGAGGAAGGCTCGCCGACTGCCCATGTCGCGATTGTGGCGCGCGCCTTCGACATCCCGGTCGTCGGGCGGGTCGGCGATGCGACGAGCCGGATCGAGGCGGGCGACATCGTCGTCGTCGATGGCGATCACGCCAATGTGCTGATCCGGCCCAGCGCCGACATCCAGCAATCGATTGCGGCCGCGGTTGAGGCGCGCAGCCGCCGCCGCGCCTATTACGAGACCTTGCGCTCCGTCCCGGCGATCACCCGCGACGGCATCGCGATCAAGCTGATGCTGAACGCGGGATTGCTGCTCGATCTCGCGCAGCTCGCGACGACCGGCGCCGAGGGCGTCGGCCTGTTTCGCACCGAGTTCCCGCTGATGGTGCGGGACACTTTCCCGAATGTCGAGGATTTCACCGAATACTACGAGCGCGTGTTCGATCAGGCGGAGCAGCGTCCTGTCTTCTTCCGCACGCTCGATATCGGCGGCGACAAGGTGCTGCCCTATCTGCCGCATGCGGCCGAGGACAATCCGGCAATGGGCTGGCGGGCGATCCGCATCGGGCTCGACCGCCCGGCGATGCTCCGGCAGCAACTGCGCGCTTTGATCCGTGCCGCGCGGGGCCGGACATTACACGTCAAATTTCCGATGGTCGCGGAGGTTGCCGAGCTCGAACGCGCTCGCGCCCTGGTCGACATCGAGCTGACGCGGGCGGCCCGGGAGGGACGCGAGCTCCCGAAATCGGTCAAAATCGGCGTCATGCTCGAGGTGCCGTCATTACTGTGGCAATTGCCGGCATTGTGCGAGCGCATCGATTTCTTGTCGGTCGGCACCAACGATCTGCTGCAGTTTCTGTTTGCCTGCGATCGCGGCAATCCGCGCCTGGCCGATCGCTACGATCCCCTCTCGGCGCCGATGCTGGCATTGTTTCGCGAGATCATTGCATGCAGCCGCGACAGCCGGCACCTCGCTCAGCATGTGCGGCGACATGGCCGGCAACCCGCTCGAGGCGATGGTGCTGATCGCCCTCGGCTTCACGACATTGTCGATGGCGGCGACCGCAATCGGCCCCGTCAAGACGATGATCCGCACTCTCGATGCCGGCGCCGTCGCCGCTTACCTCGACGAGATCGGCAGCCGTCCGGATCATTCGCTGCGGCCCAAGCTTGAAGCTTACGCCCGCGACCACGAGATCGCGCTATAGCCCACAAGACCCGGGTTCGGTTAACCTCGTGTTATACCGGCGTGAGTTATGGCGTTGTTCCACCGGCTCAAAATGCCCCTTGCGGAAGAAGCGCCAGAAAGCATTACCGAGCCTTTCGGATGCGCGATCGGCCGGGGACGAATTGCGCCAGCGGCGAGAGGCGCTCGGGCTCGATCTCGCCGAAGTCGCGGCCACGCTTCGGATCAAGCCTGCCTATCTCGTGGCGCTCGAGGCCGGGCGTCCGGACGAGTTGCCGGGCGCCGTCTATGCGATCGGATTTATGCGCGCCTATGCCGATCACCTCGGTCTCGACAGCGGCGAGATGCTGCGGCTTTTCAAGCAGCAATCGACGCTGTTCGCGGCAAAGCCGGATCTCGCTTTCCCGATCCGGCTCGGCGAGCGCAGCATGCCCGGCGGGGGAATGCTGCTGGTCGCGCTGATCCTGGCGGTTTGCGGATACGGCGGATGGTTCTACCTGTCGACCGGCGACGGCCCGCGGCCGGAACGTGTGGCCGCAAGTACCACTCGAGTTGTTGCCGTACCGGGAGCCGTTTCGAGCGCCACCAGCCGTCTCGCAGCCGGTGGAGGCGCAGGCGGCGCCTCGATCCCCGGCTGTCCCGTCGGAGGGATCGGACACTCAGCCCCCAGGCCGGGTCGGGTTCGGGCGGCCGCCCCTCTGCTGCCGGTTCGGCTATGGCCGCCGTGCCGGCAGCGACTGATCCGGCGCCAAACTCGCCGGGCGAGGTCGTCATCCGGGCTACCGCCGACAGCTGGATTCAGATCCGCGACGCTCGCCAGTCGGTGCTTCTGACGCGCGTATTGAAGGCTGGCGAGAGCTGCCGGGCGCCGGCTCGGCCGGGATTGTCGATGCGCACCGGCAATGCCGGCGGTCTGGAGATCACGGTGGACGGCGTTCCGGCGCCGCCGATCGGCGGAAGAGGAATGGTCCGGCGCAATGTCGCGCTCGATGGGCACGCCTTGCTCGCCGGCAGCGCGGTTCGCAACTGAGCGGCCCAAGGTCTCTCGACCACCCTGGATCCCTCGGCCGCCCTTTTTTGCGCTGCCGAAAACGTCTATATGGCGTTTACGCTGTGCCAACCACGCGAGAATTGACCCATGAGCATCCGGCCTTACCGCGACATCCACCGCCGTCAGTGCCGCAAGATTTATGTCGGCAAGGTGCCGGTCGGCGGCGATGCGCCGATCACCGTGCAGTCGATGACCAACACGGTGACGAGCGATGTCGAGGCGACGGTCGCGCAGGTGCGGGCGCTCGAAGAGGCGGGCGCAGACATCGTCCGCATTTCCTGCCCCGACCAGGAATCGTCTCTCGCGCTCAAGCACATCGTAAAGCAGGTGACGGTGCCGATCGTCGCCGACATTCATTTTCATTATAAGCGCGCGATCGAGGCGGCGGAGAGCGGCGCCGCCTGTCTGCGCATCAACCCCGGCAATATCGGCTCGTCGGCTCGGGTGCGCGAGGTCATCAAGGCAGCCCGGGACCACGGCTGCTCGATGCGGATCGGCGTCAATGCCGGCTCGCTCGAGCGCGACCTGTTGGAGCGCTATGGCGAGCCGTGCCCCGAGGCGATGGTCGAGAGCGCGCTCAACCACGCCCGGATCCTCGAAGACAACGATTTCTTCGAGTTCAAGATCTCGTGCAAAGCCTCCGACGTGTTTCTCGCGGTCGCCGCCTATCAGCAGCTCGCCGAGGCCTGCGACTACCCGCTCCATCTCGGGATCACCGAGGCGGGCGCCTTGCGCAGCGGCACCGTCAAATCCTCGATCGGGCTCGGCATGCTGTTGTGGTCGGGGATCGGCGACACGATCCGGGTCTCGCTGTCCGCCGACCCGGTCGAGGAGGTCAAGGCCGGCTTCGAGATGCTGAAGTCGCTGGGCCTGCGGCGGCGCGGCGTCACGGTCATCTCCTGCCCGTCCTGCGCGCGCCAGCAATTCGAGGTCATCAAGACCGTCGAGCGGCTCGAGGAGCGCCTCGCGCACATCACGACGCCGCTGACCCTGTCGGTGATCGGCTGCGTCGTCAACGGCCCGGGCGAGGCGCGCGAGACCGACATCGGCTTCACCGGCGGCGGCAACGGCACCCACCAAGTCTACATCAGCGGCCTCACCGACCACCGCCTCAAAGACGCCGACATCGTCGACCACCTCGTCGAGCTGGTCGAGAAAAAGGCCGCCGAGATCGAAGCGGCGAAGCAGCGCGAAAAAGAACCCGGGCTCGCAGCAGCGCAGTAGCGCCACGTCGCTACCTACGTTGCTACCAGAAGCTTTCTTTCGTTCCGGGTGGCCCGATCCAGGCGGCAATCAGTGCGTGGCACATCATTTAATGCGGAAATCGGTACATTTCTGTCCAGATGACGTGATGATTACCGTTGCGAGATATCGCCGCTGGCCAATCGCCAGTCTGGATTACGCCAGAGAGGCTGGCAAAAATAGAATGTTATTCCAGCCATAGCATTCATTATCATTATCAAGTTTGGCTACAATATCTAAAGCCTGTCTTTCGCCGGGGTAGACATTCAATGCGTGATTCCAGAGTGAGCCTCGCAAAATCGATGATTTGGAATTGCTGCCCCTGAGGCCGACGACCGGGAGCGTCACGGGTTCTGGAGATCCGGCCCATCGTCCGTTCATAGCTCTGCCAAAAATATTTTGTCCATCATTGAGGTGGTGGAATGTAATGGTCGCTCGGCATTGCAAGGCCGGTGCTCGCATCATCCACGCCGCCCAGTCTCGGTAGCGGTTGTGTTTTCCAGGAAGAGACGAAGGGATCGCATTACAGCAGCGGGGCGGGTATTCGGCGCATATGGCGTTTCCAATACTGGGTGTTCAATCGACAGGCTAAGCCTTGGTCTGCGCGTATATTCTGACAAAAATCGCACTGCCAATCGAGCCCAGAATACCGATGATTGCACCAATAATCAGAGCGAACATCGAAAAGGCCATCCGCAACGTGCCGTGGCTGACACCGTCGCTATATGTTGTCGCTCAGGATGGTTATCAAGCACCACATGCTGTGGTATTGCCGCTTTCACCCCTGTGTTCTGCCACACACCCTTAGCAAGCGTAGGGCGGAACAGCGCAGCGCATTGCTTACCGCCACCACGTGTAGCCGATGCGCGCCCCGACGCACTACCGGTCATGTGCTCGCCTTGTCTCCGCCGCTTCGGTTCAGCGCCGCTCGCCGGTCTGCGGCGGTTCATAGCTGCCGCCCCTCCACCCGGCCGGATATAACCCGCCGCCGACGCACCGATGAAATGAGGAATGCGGCCAATCCGCAGGGTGCGCCACGAGACCGTGCTTCGACCGAGTTGAAATGCGTGTAGTCCATGTGGGCCGCGAAGTCGCGATTATCGCGGATCGCGTGCTCCCAGTACCGCCGCTGCCAATGCCGCGTTCGCCGCGGCCGGTCACGACCGGTGGTCGCGGCTCGCCGATGGGCAGCGATTTTGTAAACGCGGTCTTGATCGCCCGCCAGCGACCGGGAAAATTGGCATCGCCTTCCGGTGACGTCCACAGACAGTGCCTGTGGTCGGGAAGGACAATCCAGGCGTCGATATGAAAAGGCGCTCGGGCGCGCACTCGCCTAACCGCGTCGCGCAGCGCGTCGATGCGCGCCGACCCGCAAGTTCGACCCGCCGGTCGAGTAGGTTCACTGTAAAGAAGAACCTTCCACCCGGAACCCGATTACGGCGATAGTCCGGCATGTCGGGAGTAAGCTGGACCTCCGATACCGGCGGAATGCGCTCCGAGGCTGGGCAAGACGGCCGTAGGCCTGGAAAGAATGTCGTGCGTTCTTCGAGGCCTCGCTTCGCGAGGCACCTCAGGATGAGGTATTTTTCTTAATGCGATCAGCAAGCGTAGGGCGGATGCAATCCGCCGTCTTGGCTGTTTCCCGGTCAGCCGTTTCATGGGGAGACGGGGCGGACGAGGAGTTTCACCATCGAACTGCGCGGCGCACGCGAAGCAGGCGGATTGGCATCCGCCCTACGTCCCAGGCGAGGGCGGGGGGCTCGTCAACCTGGTTGCCCCTTAATCCGGCTCCGGACCAGCAGGCCGGTAACGCTTGACGTCGGATCTCGCCCTCGCGTTGCCGCATCTCGTAAGCGTCGTGCCATGCCTGCATGTTCAGCAGGGTTTCCATCTGTACGCCGAACGCCTTCTCATCCGCGAGGAAATACTCGACGAACTCGGTTTGTCGGTAAGCGAGGCGGCGAAGGTGCTCGACGTGCGCCGCGCCACCCTCTCCGACCTCATCGAACGGCAACGCGGGGTTGTCGGCGGAAATGGCGCTGCGGATTGAACGCGCCCGGATGCGGTGGGGCCATCCCTACTCTGGCGGGTGCGCGGCTCATCGGTGGTAGTTCTTCAACCGAGATTACAAATCTCACCCTGTGGGGTGTGTTGGCGGATTTGTCGCGCGTGACGTGGCGCGATCGGCGGCAGCAAACGCGTAGGGCGGATGCAATCCGCCGTCTTGGCTGTTTCCCGCGCTCAGCCGTTTCATGGGGAGACGGGGCGCACGAGGAGTTTCACCATCGAACTGCGCGGCGCACACGTGAAGGAGGCGGATTGCATCCGCCCTACGTCCTGGTTTGCCCCTTAACCCGGCTCCGGAGCAGCAAGCGTAGGGCGGAACAGCGCAGCGCATTCCGCCACGACCCGTAGCCGGGGCGCGCCCCGCGACGGACTATCGGTCTTGTGCTCTCCTTGTCTCCGCCGCTTCGATTCAGAGCCGTTCGCCGGTCCGTTGCGGTTCATCGCTGCCGCCGCTCCAACCGGCAGGATATAGCCCGCTGGTGACGCACCGATGAAACGACGAATGCGGCCAATCCGCCGGGTGCGCCACGAGACCGTGCTTGACTGGGTTGAAATGCGTGTAGTCCATGTGAGCCGCGAAGTCGCGATCATCGCGGATCGTGTGCTCCCAGTACCGCCGCTGCCAAATGCCGCGTTCGCCACGGCTGGTCATGACCGGTGATCGCGGTTCGCCGATGGGCAACGATTTTGCAAACGCGGTCTTGATCGCCCGCCACCGACCCGGAAAATCGGCATCGCCTTCCGGCAGCGTCCACAGACAGTGCATGTGGTCGGGAAGCACGACCCAGGCGTCGATATGAAAAGGTGCACGGGCGCGCACTTGCCGAACCGCGTCGCGCAGCGCGTCGATGCGCGCCACCAGCAAGTTCGACCGACGGTCAAGCAGGTTCACTGTAAAGAAGAACGTTCCACCCGGAACCCGATTGCGGCGATAGTCCGGCATGTCGGGAGTATGCTCGGACCTCCGACTACCGGCGGAATGCGCTGCGCTTTTCCGCCCTACGCTTGCTATTCGGCAAATCGGCCTTGATACCGGAAATACGATCAAAAATAGATCCAACCAACTGGCCGATCCCATCTCGACACTTGGTCTTTTTGCGATGGACCAGCCCGAGCGTCGAGAATGCGGCAAGGCTTCGGGCCCGGCCTTCTTGCAGATGGCCTCCGCTTACAGCGCCTCCGGGAAGCGGATGATGAACCCGTCCCGGTTCGGCATCTTCACCTTGGGCAAAGTCTCGGCGTTCATCGTGTCGTTGTCGCCGATGAGCTTGTTCAGCGCGAGGATATAGGCGGTCAGCGCATAGACCTCGTCGTTCGTCAAGGTCCTGGGCTGCTGCCACGGCATCGCGCGCCGGATGTAGTCGAACACTGTCGTCGGATACGGCCAGAAATTGGCGATCCGCTTCGTCGCCGCCGAGATGTCGGTGATCGGGTCGCCGCCGACCAACGGCGGCAATGGCGCCGCCGTCACCCCCGTGACCCCGGCCTTGCCCTCCGGACCGTGGCACGCGGCGCATTTCTCCACGTAGATGTGGGCGCCCTGGGCGGGCGTCCCGGCGCCCGGCGGCAACCCCTTGCCGCTGGGCTCGATGCTGATGTCCCAGGCGGCGATGTCGGCTTCGGTTACCGGCTTGCCGAGGCCGGGGCCGTCGGCGGACGCCGCGCTCGCGGCCAGGCAGAGTGCCAGCCCAAGGACCCCCACCCCAAGAGCTCGGGGAGATCCTGCTAGGCGTAAACATGCTTGACCTCCCCGGTGCCGTCGACGCCCCAGCTGGTGACGGCGTTAAAGTGGTGGTTCAGCACCGCCCCGACCGGCGGAACTGCCTTCAGCTCGCCGCGCTGCGCGACGAATTCGGCTCGGGTCGGCTGCACGTTGCCGGCATCGTCCCAGGCGCGGCTTTGCAGGGTCGCGGGCCCGCCGTCCCAACGCCAGGGCATGCGGAAGCGGGTGAAGGCTTTGCTGAGCACCGGCTCCGACAAACCGGCCTCCGCCCAGCTTTTGCCGCCGTCGGCCGAAACCATGACCTTGGTGATCCGGCCGGCGCCGGAATAGGCGATGCCGGAGATCTCGTAGAGCCCCGGGCCCTTCAAATTCACCCCCGGCGACGGCTGGGTGATGAACGACTTGACCTCCTGCAGCAAATAGAACTGGTACGCCTTCCCGTTCGGCAGGATCGGCGCGTAGATCTTGGATTCCCAATAGCCCATGGCGGGTTCCTCCACGAGCTTGATGCGCCTCAGGTACTTGACGTTCATGTTGCCTTCGTAGCCCGGCAGCAGCAGGCGCATCGGGTAGCCGTTGGCCGGCATCAGCCGCTCGCCGTTCTGGTAGAGCGCGATCATCGCGTCATCCAGGCCCTTCTTGAGCGGCACGCTGCGCGCCAGGTGAGGCGCGTCGGCGCCCTCGGCGATGAACCACTTCGCCTTCGCGTCGATGCCGGCCTCGTCGAGCAGGGTGGAGAGCTTCACGCCGGTCCATTCGGCGCAGGAGGCCAACCCGTGCAGCGCCTGCAAGTCTGCTTGCAGCGGCCGAGGCGAGAACAGCGGCCCGCTGTTGCCGCCGCATTCGAGAAAGGTCACCCGGGTCGTCATCGGATACCTGGCGAGCGCGTCTAGGGTAAAAACCAGTGGCCGCTTGACGAGGCCATGGATCACAAGCCGATGCTTGCCCGGATCGATGTCCGGAGCGCCGCCCCAGGACACGACGAAATGCAGCCCGTTCGGGGTGATCGAGCCGTTCAGCAAGTGGTGCGGTGTACGCGCCCCCTGGGCTCCCGGCAGCCTATCAGGATTGGCCACAGTGCGTACGACGCTTTTCTCGAACCGCGACGGTCGTTCATAGGGCCCGATGGCAGCGCCGGGCTCGAGGCTCCACGGCGCATCGGTCAGCGGCGCGTCCGCCAGCGGCGCGTCCTTCAGGGGCTCGGCGGCGGCGCCGGTCAAGGACCCGAGCGGTGCGGTGCCTATCGCGCCGGCAAGGATGACTCCGCGCCCGAGCAGCGCGCGACGATCCAACAATCCGTTGCCTGCAACGGCTTCGATGGGTGAGGACTTTCCCCTCCTAGGACGATGGCCGGAAGTGCTCATGTTCGCCTCCCTTCTGCCCGTTGTCGGACCGCTTTTATTGTCAGTATTTCCTACCGCGTTTCCCGGCGGTGGTAACATTGCCGGGTGGAATACCGCGAGTATGTTCCTTTTCGCGATTTGTTGGCAACGAGGTCATATAAACGATCGGCTGAGGCATGGGTTAGAGCCAGTCTGCGGAGTACTGGTCGATTGCTTCATTCAATGCGCTCTGATCACCACGCGAAGGATGAAAAACAGCCATCCGGCCCAGTACACGGATGAGCTTGGCGTGTTGTTCGATGACATGGTAAGACGGGCGGTCTGTATAGTCATCGATTAGGATTTTCACGTCGCTCCGCGCGTTCAGATGCATGCAGCATGTGAGCGCCGTGACTACACGGAATCGACCATCGATGAGAATAAGATCGGGAGCATTATCTTGGCTTATAAACGGCCAAGGGGTTTGGGCGTACGCTTTCCATTTGTTCAATCTTCGGGGAGATGGTTTCCCTGCGGGGAACGGTATGCCCCAAGGTCCTATTAGGCCGATATCGGCATGAAGCAACCGCTGTGAAGAGGTTAGAGCGCCGATCTTCCGACGGACGGATTCGAGAAAGAGCCGATCAGTATCGACGGAGACAAAGGGTTTGTTCAGCGCCGCGGCTAAAACGGTACTCGCTCCGCTTCCAAACTCGAGGTAAAAACGGCAATCGCCAATGAGCGATCGGAAATAGGGATTTGCTATTTCGTCAAAGTGCGGCTCATCAGGAACCGCAACTCCTTGCACGGCTCTACGGACGAGAAAGCTAATGTAGAGAATGCGCTCTGCACGAACCCGCGAAACCAACGTGGTGCCATAGATAAACTGTCTTTCTGAGTCCCGTAACATGGCGCGCCAGGTTGCATCCAACTCGTCCAACCCGCTAGGTGGCGGTGGGTGGCGGCACCTGGACTGGCCAATCCGGCTCGCAACAGCGATCAGAGCCGATTCGAATGGCTTCATGACCTCCTCCCTTTCGCTCGGCCCGGTTAACCCTTTTCACTTAGAACTCCGAGCGAGCCTTTTTATTCCGGGTTGGTCAACGATCACTGGAATGTACTATCGGAAACCTATCGCTTCCCCCGTCGCCCTATAGCAATCGAAAATCATCGAGCGTAGGGCGGGACAGCGGCGCGCATTCCGCCTCGATCCCGTCGCTGGTGCGCGGCGCTGACGGACCAACGGTCGTGTCGTCGGCTCGGTTCCGCCACTTCGCGTCAGAGCCGCTCGCCGGTCTTTTGCGGTTCATCGCTGCCGCCCCGCCACTAGCAAGTTCGACCGACGGTCAAGCAGGTTCACTGTGGAGAACGGTCCACCCCGCGCCCGATTACGGCCCTAATCTAGTATGAGAGAGTATGCTTAGCCTCGGAGAACGGCGGAATGCGCTCCGAGGCTGGGCAAGAATGCGCTGCATTGGGGTTCCGCGCGTGTTTCGAGACGCGCCCCGGCTGTGTCGGGTCGCTCCTCGGCATTGAGGACATATTGCTGATAGAATTAAGAAAAATTGCCTCATCCTGAGGTGCATCGCGAAGCGAGGCCTCAAAGGACGCACGACATTCTTCCAGCCGTGCGGCATCCTTGCCCAGCCTCTGCGCTGCTCCCCCATCGTTTGCTTGTGCAGCAGCCCGCTAAAATGGCAACAATAAAATTGCCTCAATCGTATCCTACGCTCAGGTCGTCTTGCGATGCTGATCGCGTGTGTGTACCGGAAAAAAGGATAGGCACTCAATGCTGCGAAAACGCCGTGGTCTTAGTGCCGGGGGCGACACTCCAGACGCTGCCGCGCGGCAGCTTTGGTTTTGCATAGGTACAATTACGACGGGAATTTTCGCTGCTGATTTGCTGCAGGAGCAGCAAGCACAATCAATCAACTCGCGTTTGGGTTGCTCCGTGACGCCGATCGGCTCGGCCGTTCGGGACCTTATGAAAGATCTCCGGCATGTCATAATGGCGGCCCAATGCGATGGCGAATTCCGGCTTGTCGCCTCGATCATCTGGCGTAGTCGGTGAACGGGGTCCGCCAAAATGTTCGGCGCGTTCCCCGGCGATCCGCGCAAAGCGGTCGGAGACCCCGACGATGTCGCACCCAAGATCCCGCAGAATGCGCAGATACGAGGCGTCATTGACCGAATGCCAATGACTGACCTCGGTGACGGCGACGCGCTTTGGGATGGTCACGGTGGTTCTCCCGCTAGGGTCCCACCTCTCGCTGTCGTGCCAGAAAATCACGCGGCGTGACAATCTCGATGCCGATCTTGTCCCGTTGCGCCAGCACGAGCTTGTCACTGGTCACCAGCGGCGCCTTGGCCGCCGCGCTCAGCGCCGCGAATTTTCGATCGTCGGGATCAGCGATCACGGTGAAAGCGGCGGGATCGGCCGGCCCGGTAAACTCGTCCTCGGGCCGAAAGAGGTCGGCGACCTTCTGCCAATCGAGGCGCGGGATCCGGCGCAGGATCATCTCGGCCTCAGACCGGGTCGGGTGGTTCCAGATCAGCCGGTAGCGCCCTTCGCGGACGCCCTCGAGGATGCGCGCGGAGGCACTTCTCGGGTTGAAGAGCGCCGCCACGAATACGTTGGTATCGATCACGACGCCTTCCACGAACCCTCCGCAAGTGCAATTCTACTCTGGGAAACGCCGGTGAATAGCCAAAAAGGGAGAGCGGCTTGGCCATCGATTACGAAAAGCGCGACGGGGTCGCCTACATCACGCTGAACAGTCCCGAGAAGGCGAACATCCTCGACAAGCCCACATCGGATGCCATTTCCGCAGCCTGGATCGACCTCTGGGACGACCGCGACATCCGCTGCGCGATCCTGACCGGTGCCGGAGACCGGCATTTCTGCGGCGGGCACAATCTGGCGCCGCGGCCAAACATCACCGAGGAGGAACGCGAATATCTGCGCACCCAGCGCATCTACTGGCCGCTCGCCGGCACCGTGCACGGCCAGAAGACCGGGGTCGACGGCCGGATGGGCGACCACTACCCGCGGGTGTGGAAGCCGGTCATTGCCGCGGTCAATGGCTGGGCGGCGGGAGCGGGGCTCTACATTCTCTTGTCCTCGACCGACATCCGCATCGCCAGCCGCGAGCACGCCCGGTTCAAATTCGCATTGCTGTCGCAGGGTTGGCTGGGTCACGGGCCGGGCGCGAGCCTCTTGATCCGTCAGCTCCGCTACATTGACGCGATGAAGATCCTTCTCACCGACGACCCCTTCGACGCCGACGAGGCTCTGCGGATCGGACTCGTCAACGAAGTCGTCCCCCATGCGCAACTGCTGGAGCGGGCGGAGAAGATCGCCCGCCATATCGTCACTCTGCCGCCGGTCGCGGTCCGCATGATGAAGGAATTCGTGGTCCGCTTTGGCGACCTGCCGACCGACCAGGCTTGGCACGTCCAGAACCTGATCAATTCCTTATTGATCCAAACGACAACCGACGGCGAGGAGGGTCGCCGAGCCTTCAACCAAAAGCGCCCGCCCAACTTCACCGGCGCCCTGCGCCGCCGCGGCGAAGCCTGGGAGGAACCGTCGGAGGAAGACGCCAAACGCCTCGACGAAGCTTACCGCAGCGGCGAGTTCTAATGGCTGCGAAGGGCCTCCGATTGCAGTTCAGCCAGGCGGTCGGCGAGGCGGTTCAGCTCCCATTCTCGTGCCAGGGCCGCCGCCTTGTCCCAGGTTGGCGTCTGGTCGGGTAGGGGAGGGAGGGGGGCCGAGGCGTCCATTGTCGCAATCGAGCGGTAGAGACGCAACTGTTCGGCCTGCGCCGTGAACTTGCCCTGCGCCAGTGCCGCTTCGAGCGAGCCGTAGCGGCGCAAGAGGCTCGCGGCGGTTTTCGGGCCGATCCCGGGCGCCCCGGGGATCTTGTCCGACGAGTCGCCGCGCAGCGCGATGAAGTCGGGCACCTGCCCGGGGTCGACGCCGTAGCGTTCGCGCACTTCCGCGGGCCCGATCCGGGCCATCTCGCCGGCGCGCACCGGTTGCAGGATCACCGTTCTCTCCGAGGCGAGCTGAAAGGCGTCGCGGTCGCCGCTCGCTACGACCGCGGCGCCGCCGCGCCGTTCTTCCTGCATGACCGCGGCAGCGAGGAAGTCGTCCGCTTCGTATCCAGGCGCCTTCGCGGCCGCGAACCCGCAGGCCGCAACGAATTGCGGCACCACATCGAGCTGGTCGAGCAGCTCGGCGTCGAAGACGCGCCCGCCCTGGTAGCCTTCGAGGGCGCGGTGCCGGTAGGTCGGCGCGTCGAGTGTGTCCCAGCCGACGAGCACAGCGCGAGGCTCTTCCTGCGCGTAGAGCCGCAGCAGGAAATTAGCGAAGCCGACGATTGCGCCGCCGCCCTTGTTGCCGCGCCGTCGGATCGATTTCGGCAATGCATGGTAGGAGCGGTGCGCGAACGAGTCGCCATCGACGACGAGCAAAGGCCGGTTCATGGCTAGCCGCGAACTTTCACATAACCTCCACGCTCTATAGGTCGTATCCGAGCAACTTCTGCTTTACTTGAGCGGCATCCATGGTTAAAAATCCGGCTCGCTAGAAGGCGAGCAAAATAGGAGACTTGCAATGAACAGAAAAGCGGTTGGAACGGCAATAGCGGTGCCATTCGGCGTGCTGCTGTTATCGGCATGTGTATCGCAACAACAATACGACGCGGTAGTCGCGGAGAACAACCAACTCAAGGCGCAGCTTGCGCAATCCCAAGCCGAGCAAAAATTCGTCGAAGCGGGAGATCTCCTGTTCCCATCGGGCGGTTTTCAGATGGGCCCCGCCGGGCAGGCCGAGATCGCCAACAATGTCGTCCCTCGGCTGAGGGGTCTGCAGAACGCCAAAATTGTCGTGTACGGGTACACCGACAATACTCCGGTAGGTCCCGAGCTGCAGCGCCAGGGAGTCCCGGATAATCTCGTTTTGTCGACCCGGCGGGCGGCCACCGTCGCGACCTTCCTGGTCTCGCAAGGGATCAACCCCAACATTGTTTCAGCCAAGGGTTTCGGTGACACCCATCCGGTCGCGTCCAACGACACCCCGCAGGGCCGCGCCGCAAACCGCCGTATCGAAATCACCGTGCAGGGTCCCGGCGCGGCCGGAGCGTAAAGCGCGCGCAGAGGAGGTCGTCAATGGCCGGGAAGATGGGTGCGGGGGCGGCTGTCGTGCCGCTCGCCGCGCTGGTCCTGGCGGCTTGCGTGTCCCAATCGGCTTATAACGAGCAAGCCTCGCAGCTGGAGCAGGCCCAAGCGCAGGTGGCCGCTCAGCAGGCGAAAATCGCCAGAATGCAGGCTGGAAACAAATGGGTCATGGCGGGCGACCTCCTGTTCCCCCAGGGCGGCTATCAACTGAGCACCGCCGGCCAAGCGGCGCTCAGCCAACACGCCGCGCAGTTGAAGTCTGCTCAAAACGTCAAAATCGTGGTCTACGGCTTCACCGACAATACGCCGGTCGGGCCTGCGTTGCAGCGCGTCGGCATTGCCGACAATCTCGATTTGTCGTCGCGCCGAGCCGCAACCGTCGTCGCATTTCTCACGTCGAAGGGGGTCAATCCCAATATCCTGTCGGCCAAGGGGTTTGGCGCAACGCACCCGGTGGCGCCGAACGACACGGCGCAAGGAAGGGCGCAGAATCGCCGGATCGAAATCGTGCTCGAAGGGACGGGCGCTTGACGTGCGAAGAGGCTGAATGACGCATTCACCAAAATAGCCAGGCGGCTGTTTTGGCCTACCCGGGGGGGTGAATGTTTCTTTGCGACACCGCTCGCCGGAGGTCTGTTTCCGGCCCGTCTAGGCCAGCCACGCGATGTCGCCTATGGCTCGGTCTCGCCCTGCCGCTGTGCTGCGCCGGGTGTCTCGTCGGTCCTGATTTTTCCTCGCCATCGGCTCCGGTTGCCGAGAAGTGGCTCGAATCCGACAATCCGTCAGTCGACACCCGCAATCAGGAATACCGCGATTGGTGGACGGTATTCCACGACCCGGTGCTCAACCGACTCATCGAGATCGCGTATAATCAAAATCTGACGCTCGTCGACGCGGGAACCCGGGTGCTCGAGGCACGCGCGCAGCTGGGAGTGGCGATCGGCGAGTTTTATCCCCAGCTGCAGCAAGGCAACGGCTCGGTAACCTATATCCGGCCGAGCCATGCCGACATGACCGAGTTTCCAGTAAACGTCATACATAACTTCTGGCGCGACTCGCTTGGTCTTACCGTCAATTGGGAGTTGGATTTTTGGGGCAAGTTCCGGCGTGCCATCGAGTCCGCCGATGCGTCTTATCTCGCCTCGATCGCCAGTTACGACTACGTGCTCGCCACATTGCTCGGCGACGTCGCTACGACCTATATCGGCATTCGCACCTTGCAAACGCAGATCGACATTGCCCGCGAGAACATCGTCAAGCAAAAGAAGGCGCTCGCGATTGCCACGGCGAAGTATCAGGGCGGCACCGCGACCAAGCTCGACGTCTACCAGGCGGAAAACGTTCTTGGGCAAACCGAATCGACAATCCCGCAGCTGACGATCCAGTTGAACCAAGGCTTCAACGCACTGGCCGTCCTGCTCGGTATGCCGCCGCAGCCGATGGACCCGCTGCTGAGAGGCTCGAGCGGGATCCCGGTCCCGCCAAAGACCGTGGCGGTCGGCATTCCAGCCGATCTCGTCCGCCGGCGGCCGGATATTCGCGCAGCCGAGCTGGCGGCGATGGCACAGAGTGCGCAAATCGGCATCGCCGAGGCAAATCTTTACCCCGCGTTCAGCTTGACCGGCGTTTTTGGCACATCCGCCAGCACCGTAGGCCGAAGCAAGCTGAAGCGCGTGTTCGAGGGAAGAGGCATCGGCTTCGCGTTCGGACCCTCTTTCCAGTGGAACATCCTCAATTATGGGCAGATCACCAATCAGGTTCGGGTCGAGGATGCCGCGCTACAAATCTTACTCGTCGATTATCAGAACACGGTGCTGAAGGCGCAGCAAGAAGTCGAAAATGGTCTGACCAGTTTTCTGCAAGGGCGTGACCAGGTGGATTATTTACGCCAGAGCGTTGCCGCGGCAAACGCCGCACTCGGGATCGCGCTGCTGCAATACAATCTCGGAACCCGAGATTTTACGACTGTGCTGACGGCGGAGCAGAATTTGTATACGGCGCAGAACAACCTGGCGATGGCGGAGGGTGGCGTGTCGACTGGGTTGGCCTCGGTGTACCGCGCCCTGGGGGGCGGGTGGCAGATACGCGTGGACAACGAGTTTGTGCCTGCGGCGACCGCCGAGGAGATGAGGAACCGTACCAATTGGGGTGAGCTATTGGCGCCCCCAGGCACGCCGCAGCCGCCTGCGCCCGCGCTCCCCACACCGCAAGACGTCAGCCCCAATCCCCGGCCGCCGGAATGGTGAGATCGCAGTGAGAATCTTTTCCGCAACTCCCCGCAGGCTTCAGCTCCCGTTTGGCTGCCGCCTTGATCGGGGGATTGGCCATCCTCAGTGCATATGGCCTCGTCCAAGTCTCGCGGACAAATCCGTTGGCCGTGGCAACGGCGGCTGAACCGAAGGCACTGGAGCCACCCCCACCATCCGGGGTAGTGCAAGCGCAGGTCTCGCAGCAACCGTCCCCGCCGGTCCCCGTCGTCCGGCCCAAGACACAAAGCGTCACCGATTATATGGTGGTGACCGGGAACGCTGCCGCTGTGAATGCCGTCAAGCTCGTCGCGCGCATCGAGGGCTATCTAGAAAAAATTCATTACGAAGACGGCCAATTCGTCAAAAAGAACGATCTGCTCTTCACGATCCAGCAGGACCAGTACAAGGATCAGCTGCAGCAATCCCAGGCGCAGGTGCTTACCGCCCAGGCGTCCCTGATCTACGCAAAGACCGAGCTCGTCAGATACAGCAAACTGGTGAAGCAGGATGCCGCGACCCAGACCGAGGTCGATCACTGGAACTTCGAACGGGCGAGTGCCGAGGCGTCCCTGCTTTCCGCTCAGGCGTCGGTCGCGCTGGCCAAGTTGAACCTGAGCTATACGGAGGTCAGGGCACCCTTCGACGGCATCGTCGGCAAGCACCTGATCGATCCCGGCAACGTCGTCGGCGGCGGCGGGCAGCAGAGTGCGCTTGCCGAGATCACCCAGCTCGACCCAATCTATGTGGTTGCCAATCTGAGCGAACAGCAGGTTCTCAAGGTCCGTGCGAATTTGGACCAACATCGGCTTACCCTCGCCGACCTGCAAAAGGTGCCGGTCGATGTCGGCCTTGCGGATGAGACCGGGTTCCCCCATCAGGGTACGATCGAGTTTGTCCAGCCAGGGCTAGATCCGGCGACAGGGACATTGCTGGTGCGCGGCATTCTTCCGAACCCGGATCGGAGCTTGCTGCCGGGTTTTTTCGTCAACATCCGCCTACCGATGGGGAAGGTTGACCGCAGTGCCTTGCTGGTGCCCGACCGGGCGCTGCAGGAGGATCAAGGGGGCCGCTATCTGCTCGTTCTCAACAAGGACGATGTCGTCGAGCAGCGCTATGTGCAATTGGGTCAACTGATAGGCGCTTTACGGGTCATCACCTCCGGCCTCAAGCTCGACGACCGGATCGTCGTCGGCGACCTGTGGCGCGCTAGTCCCGGCACCAAGGTGACGCCCCAATTGACGACATTCGATACGACGTCCGCCGGTTCGCCAGGTACGGCCGCTGGGGGGCAGAAGCCATGATGTCGAAATTTTTTATCGAACATCCGGTCCTGGCCAATGTGCTGGCGATTGTTCTGGTGCTGATCGGCGCCCTTTGCCTCTTCCGTCTGCCGGTCGCGCAATATCCCAATATCGTGCCGCCGACCGTCCAGGTGACGACCCGTTATCCCGGGGCCAGTGCCCGAACCGTGGTCGACACGATCGCCCTGCCGATCGAACTGCAGGTGAACGGCGCCCCCGGCATGCTCTACATGCAGTCGACCAGCGCCTATGACGGCACCTACGTGCTGACGGTCACCTTCGAAATCGGCTCCGACCCGAACATGGACCAGGTGCTGGTGCAGAACCGGGTTCAGAATGCGATGGCCCAGCTGCCGCAGGCGGCGCAGGCTCAGGGTGTATCGATCCGGGCGAAGTCGCCGTCGATCCTGGAGTTTGTGACACTCGATTCGCCGGACGGATCGCGCGACGCGCTCTACATGTGGAACTACGCGACGATCAATCTGGTCAACGAGCTGGCGCGTTTGCCCGGTGTCGGCAACGTCACGGTGATGGGCGCCGGCGCCTATTCGATGCGGATCTGGATGGATCCGCAGAAGTTGTACTCCTTCGGACTGCAGCCGAAGGACGTGATCGATTCCATCAAAGAGCAAAGCCAGGAAGTAGCGGCGGGGCAGATCGGGATGCCGCCGGCGCCAAAAGACCAGCAATTCCAATATACCGTCGACATTCTGTCGCGGTTCAACGATCCCAACCAATTCGCCGAAATCGTCGTCAAGGATCAGACCGCTCAAGGCGGCCGCCTCATCAAGGTCAAGGATGTGGCGCGCATCGACCTCGGCGCGCAGACTTATTCGCAGGACTTCAAGCTCGACGGCAAGCCGGCCGCCGGCATCGCCATCTATCAGACTCCCGATGCCAATTCGCTCAAAGTCGCGGCCGTCGTCGCGGCAAAGATGGACGAGCTCGCTCGCCGGTTCCCGCCCGGACTGCACTACAGCATCCCCTACAACACGACGATCTTCATCAAGAACTCGATCAACGAGGTCTACAAGACCTTGTGGCAGGCCGGGGTGCTGGTGCTGATCGTGATCCTGGTCTTTCTGCAGAACTTTCGCGCGACTTTGGTGCCGGCGACGACGGTCCCGGTCACGATCATCGGCGCGTTCGCCGGCATGGCGGCGCTCGGCTACACGGTCAACCTGTCCACTCTATTCGCGCTCATCTTGGCGATCGGCATCGTTGTCGACGACGCGATCGTCATCGTCGAAGGCGTGTCGAAATATATCGAGCAGGGCATGTCGGGCCACGACGCCGCAGTCAAGGCGATGGACGAGCTGTTCGGGCCGATCATCGGCATCACTCTCGTGCTGATGGCGGTGTTCCTGCCTTCGGCCTTTGTGCCCGGTCTCAGCGGCCAGATGTTCGCGCAATTTGCGCTCGTCATCGCTGTCACCGCGCTGATCAGCGCCGTCAATGCGGCGACCCTCAAGCCGACGCAATGCGCGTTGTGGCTGCGTCCGCCTCGGCCGGTCGAGCAGCGGAACTTTTTCTCACGGGGTTTTCCCGCGGTTTTGAGCGCGTCTATGGCGGGATGGAAAACGCCTATGCCGGTTTTATCGGCCGGATGGTGCGCGTCAGCGGGCTGACGGTGCTGATTGGCCTGCTGCTCGCGGCTGCCGGCATTTGGGGCATCGCGCGTTTGCCGACCGCGTTCATTCCGAATGAAGATCAGGGTTACCTGCTCATCGTCGCGCAATTGCCCGATGGCGCGGCGCTCGGCCGCACGACCGTGGCGCTCGAACGGGCGACGAAGCTCGCGCAGGAGACGCCGGGTGTGGACAGGGTAATCGCAATATCGGGCCTATCGGCGCTCGACAATTTCGCCGATCAGCCCAATGCCGGCGTTAACTTTGTCGTTCTGAAACCCTGGGATCAGCGGAGCAAGGCGGCGGGAACGGATATCTTGACGATCGCCGAACGCCTGCAGAAGGGGCTGAGCACGGCGCCGGACGGCAGGCTTACTGTGGTGCCGCCACCGCCAATCCAGGGGATCGGCAATGCAGGCGGGTTGCAGATGCAAGTCGAGTTGCTCGGCGGCAGCTATGATTTTCAGAGGTTGAGCGAAGTCACCGACAAGATTGTCAAACAGGCCGATAGCGATCCCCAATTGCAACATGTGCTGACGACCTTCAGCGCGGGCGCACCACAGGTCACAGTGACGGTAGACCGTGACAGGATCCAAACGTTGCGGGTATCGGTCGGCGACGTGTTCTCGACCCTGAGCTCCTATCTGGGATCAACTTACGTCAACCAGTTCAACAAATTCGGTCAAGTATTCCAGGTCTATGCACAGGCCGACTCGCAGTTCCGGCTGCAGCCGGACGACCTTCTGAACCTCTATGTGCGCAGCCAGGACAACCAAATGGTTCCGCTCGGCGCGGTTGCGCATCTCGGGTCGGAGGTCGCGCCATCGCTCATCACCCTCTACAACCTTTATCCGTCCTCGACGATCATTGGCGCACCGGCGCGCGGCGTCAGCTCGGGCCAGGGTCTCGACGGCGCTCGAAGGAATTGCAAAAGCGACATTGCCGAGCGACGTCTCTTACGAATGGACCGCGATGGCCTACCAGGAAAAGCTGACCGGCAATCAGCTTTATTACCTTGTTCGGATTGTCCGTCCTCCTCGTTTATCTCTGTCTCGCCGGGCAGTATGAAAGCTGGATCCTGCCCTTGGCGGTGCTCTCGGCGGTGCCGCTGGCATTGTTGGGACCGGTCATCGCGCTGACCAGCCTCGGCGTCGCCAACAATCTCTACACGCAGATCGGCCTCATTCTGATGATCGCTCTATCGGCCAAGAACGGCATCCTGATCGTCGAGATGGCGCGCGAAGGGCGGATCATCCACGGCAAGTCGATCCGTGACGCGGCGGTGGATGCGGCGCGCCTGCGGTTCCGCCCGATCCTGATGACTTCGTTCGCATTCGGCCTCGGGGTCGTGCCGCTCGTGCTGGCCACCGGCGCCGGAGCGAACGGCCGCATCTCGCTCGGGCTCAGCGTGTTGAGCGGCATCATCGCCTCGACCTGTCTCGCCGTGCTGTTCGTGCCCTCGTTCTTTGCGGTGCTGCAGGGCTTCGAGGAGTGGCGCAAGGCGCGGAAGAAGGCTCCGCTTCCCGCCGCCCGCGCCGCGGAGTGAAGCGCGTCCGGCAAGCATCTCGTTAGCCAGTGGTCTCAACTGGCGACCAGCCTTCCGGCACGTCCGGCCACAGCCCTCACCCTGCGGGGCGCGGCAAGCCAGATCGCGAGGATCGAGACCAGACTGCATCCGGCCGCTATCGAGAACGCAATCGAGTAAGTCCCGGTAAGATCATAAAGCACGCCGGTAATCCACGGCCCCGCCGCTCCTCCGAGGATCGCGGCAACCATTACCGTACCGAAGATGCTGCCATAGTGGCGGCCCTCGAAGATCTCGGCCGGGATTGGCCCCATCACCGAGGTCAGGCCGTAGCCGAACGTTCCCTGCGCGACAATCATCGCGTAGAGCAGCATCGGCGTCGGAGCGCTCCGCAGTCCAATCAGGCACAAGTAGCAGATGACGAAGCCCAGATTGCCGATCATCCAGACCCATTCACGCCCGATGCGGTCCGACAAATGACCGAGCGCGATCTGACCCGGGATCGCGACAAGGCTCACTAGACCGAGGGCCCAAGCCGCTTGGCTCGGCTCGAAACCGACCTCGATCAGATATTTCGTCTGATGGACCTGGACGGCGTACCAAGAAAACAGACCGCCAAAATAACCGGTGGCCAACCACCAGAACCTCCGCGTACGCAACGCCCGTCCGAGCGTCCAATCAACCGCCGCCCAGGCGTGGTCTACGATGTTTGCGGCGTGATGAGAGGACGCTCGGCCCGAAACCAGCCCGTCAGGACGAAGGCCCAAATCTTCGGGCCGGTGCTTGAGCAGCAGGTTGAGCGGCCCCAGCAACACGAACAGCAGAATGCCGAGCTCGATGCACGCCGAGCGCCACCCCACCGTGTCGATCAACCAGCCCTGCCAAGGCAGGATCGTGATCGACCCGATGCCGACACCGGAGAAGGCGATGCTGAGCGCAAGCCCGCGCCTGCGGACAAACCAGTTCGTCAGATAAATCGACTGCCCGGTATAGGCGAGGCAGTTGACGCCGCCACCAGCAAGCGCACCCAGCGTCAGGTAGAGCTGCCATGGCTTGCTGACGAGGCTCGCGAGGATCAGACCCGTCCCCATGGCGAGGACTCCAAGCTCTACGACGATCCTTGGACCCCGCAAATCCATCAGCCGCCCGACAAAAGGCGTAACGACCGCCGAGACGAGAAACCCGAACGAGAAGGCGCCGGCAGTCACGCCTCGGTCCCAGCCGAATTCGGCGAGGATCGCCGGGAACAGCAGCGAGAAGGCGGTGCGCGCATTGACCCCGACGGCCATCGTGACGAACGCAACCGCGACAAGAAGCCAGCCGTAGAAGAACGGAAGGCGGAGGCTGCCCGGCCGGCTCCGAAAGGGGGTGGAAGGCGAGCGACCGTTCATGGATCGACCAGATTGAGCGGGGTTTCACAAAGGGCCACCCGCCGGATGTTCTCGGCAATCAGCTTCGCGCGAGACTCGAGCATTCCATCGGTCCAGCCCGAGACATGAGGGGTCATCAGCACATTCGGTAAATCCCAGAAGGGGCGGGTCGCCGGCGGCGTGGGGCCGGCAGCCCGGGGATAGCGATACCAGACATCGAGCACCGCGCCCGCAATCGTCTGCTTCGCGAGAGCTTCGTAGAGCGCGTCCTCATCGACGATTTCCGCTCGCGCCACATTGATGAGGAACGCCGCCGATTTCATCAAACCGAGCCGCCTGCGATCCATAAGGCCGACTGTATCGGGGGTCGCCGGCATCGAGAGCAGCAGGTAATCGGACCCTTCGATAACCTCATCGATCGACTCCGGACCGCCGAGAAAGGCCACCTCTTCGATTGAGCGCCGAGCATCTCGGCGCACCGCATATACCTTCATGCCGAAAGCGCGGGCGCGCCGAGCAACGGCCTGGCCTATTCTGCCATAGCCAAGAATCCCGATGGTCTTGCCGGTGAGTTCCGGCCAGACGGGAGGCGGCGCCGTGCCGATCGCCCATTGACTTTGCCAGTCCCCCTTCCGAAGAGCGGCATCAAGACGAAAGAACCCGCGGGTCAACGTCACCATCGCCCCGATGACGTATTCGGCAATTCCGTTCTCGTGTCCGTGGACATTCGCCAGCCATGCCCCGCGGGGCATCGCCGAGCGGTCGATCCGGTCGAGCCCTGCGCCGGGGACCTGAACCAGTCTGAGCCGCGGACATGCGCGCGTCATCTCGCGGGTCAGCGCCATCGTGACCAACACGTCGACCTCGGCGAGATGCGAGATGATTGTGGCCTCGTCCGACACGACGACCTCGCAGGGTATCGCGAGATTTCGGCGTATCGCGTCTTCAAGGCTGGCGGCAAACGTCCCGACAATCGCGACGTTCAGCACGGCTGATCTCCCTTCGCGTGGACCAACCGTAATGCTGAAATCAAGCAGAGTGCGGCTCAATTCCTTCGCAGGGAATTGGAGCCAGAAAGATGCATGGGTATCCTATCGCTCCATGAAGCCACCTGAAGCCCACGGCCGCCAGGAAGCGACATCGAACGGCAGCCCGTTTGGCCGGCTGCTGAAAGACTGGCGCGGACGGCGCGGCTTGTCGCAACTCGGCCTCGCCGTCGCGGCGCGCACGACCCAACGGCACTTGAGCTTTATCGAGTTCGGGTCGGGCCGTGCCGAGCCGCGATATGGTTTTGCGGCTCGGTGCGACTCTATCTCTGCCGTTACGCCAACAGAATGCGTTGCTGCTTGCAGCCGGCTATGCGCCGGCTTGGAAAGAGCGGGATTTATCGACGCCGGACCTCGCCGTCGTGAATAGAGCGCTCGACTACATGCTCGCGCAGCACGAGCCGTATCCAGCATTCGTCATCGACCGCTGCTGGAACTTGCTCCGAGCCAACCGGGGCGCACTGAACTTGACCGAATTCCTGACCGGCCCGGCACCCGTCACGATCCCCTCTCAGCCCGTCAATCTGGCGGTCGCATTGCTGGCTTCGGAGGGTCTGCGACCGTTTATCGTAAACTGGCCGGAGGTCGCTCTTCACTTCATACGGGGCGTACAATCCGATGCTAATGTGGATGGGATGCCCGAAACGGCCGATCTGCTAAAGCGGCTGCTCGCATTGCCCGACGTTTCGGCACTCTCGGAGCCGACCACGCCGCAGGAAAGCCGAAGCCCGGTATTGCCGATCCATTTCCGCCGCGATGGAACTTCGCTCCGGCTGTTCACGACTATTGCGACGCTCGGGACGCCACGGGAAGTGACGCTCGAAGAGATTCGCATCGAGTTTTTCTTTCCGATGGATGATTCGAGCGCGCAAGCATTCGGGAGCTGGGTGAAATAACGCGGCATCTTAAGACGGGCAGTTTCGCCGTTGGGGCTAACCTGCCGGTTTCTCGACGTGGCCGCCGAACTCGTAGCGCATCGCCGAAAGCAGCTTGTCGGCGAACTCGGCCTCGCCGCGTGAGGCGAAACGATCGTAGAGCGCTGCTGACAGGACGTGCGCCGGCACACCCTCGTCGATCGCGGCCTTGATTGTCCAGCGCCCTTCACCCGAATCCGAGACCCGGCCGGCAAAGCCCGCAAGCCCGGAGTCCTTGGCGAGCGCATTCGCCGTCAGGTCCAGAAGCCATGAGGCGATCACGCTGCCGCGCCGCCACAGCTCGGTGATATCGGTCAGGTTGAGGTCGTATTGGTAGTGCGTGGGATCGCGCAATGGCGTGGTCTCGGCATCGATCGTATGCGTTTGTTTTCCGACATTGGCGGAATGCAGAATATTCAACCCTTCGGCATAGGCGGCCATCAGCCCGTATTCGATCCCGTTGTGCACCATCTTGACGAAATGGCCGGCACCGTTTGGCCCGCAATGGAGGTAGCCTTGCTCGGCGGTGCTGGCCCCCAATTTCTCGCGTCCCGGAGTGGGCTCGATGTCGCCCTTTCCCGGGGCCAATGTCGCAAAAATCGGATCGAGCCGCCCGACCACCGGCTTTTCGCCGCCGATCATCATGCAATAGCCGCGCTCCAACCCCCACACCCCGCCGCTGGTCCCGACATCGACGTAGTGGATCCGCCGCGGCAGCAGTTCCTTGGCGCGCCGGATATCGTCAATGTAGTAGGAATTGCCTCCGTCGATAAGGATGTCGTCGGGCTCGAGAGCGGGCAGAATGTCGGCGATGGTCTTGTCGACGGCGGCTGCCGGCACCATCAGCCAGACAGCGCGCGGCTTCTCCAGTTTTTTAACGAGGTCGGCGAGCGAGGCGGACCCGACGGCGTGTTCCGCAGTTAGTTCGCTGACCGCCTTCGGCGACATGTCGAAGACCACGCATTCGTGGCCTCCCTTGAGCAGCCGCCGCACCATGTTCGCGCCCATCCGGCCGAGGCCGACCATTCCGAGTTGCATGGGGACTTCCTTCCAAAAGCAGCGTTACGAGGATTTCGTCACCAAGTCAGAGAATTCGTAGGCGAGAAGGTCGCCGATGCGCTCGACGGTGATGTCCGCGGAGGGCAGCGAGGCGACGACCTTAGCATCGTTCGCGTACTGGCCTTGGCGCGGCAGTACCGTAGTCACTCGATTACCCCAGATCTCCTTGACCGCAGCCAAGATCCGCGGCTTGTCGTCCACCAGGACATAATGATGCGCCGGATAGCGTTGTTCCACATCCTCGAGCTCCTGCTCCTTGTGGATGTAGATCAGCACATGGCCGTCGACCGCTTCCGAAATCCCGGAGCGCTCGACCTTGCGCGGCTGAAAGACGACGTCGCCGTCGGACAGAATGGCGGTCGGCCCCCAACCGCGAAAGCGCTCGAGAACATCGAGCGCCTGCGGGTATAGCCGGTTGGCGAACGGATAATCGACTAGGTACGATGACATCGATAAGAGGTGTATGTCCCGTGGGCGCTCGGCACGGTATCGCTGCAGGGCGCCGAGATAGTCCCTGTAGCCTAAATCGGTGAACAGCTCTTCGAGAATGGCCCAATACCGGTCACGGGACGCTGCGCCGAATTCGCGCTCCAGGTGGCGCTTCAGATCGGCCTGGATATGATCGTTGTCGAGCAATGTGTTGTCCACATCGACGAGAAATAAGGTCGTCTCGGGGGTAATCATCTGAGCTGGTCCTTCTGAGCCGATCTCACTCCGGCTGGTGGGTTTCGTTCCACAACCGGATCACCGGCTCTTCCAAATTGTGCTCGTAGCCGAGAATGCTGAGGCTGGACGTGCCGAGCACGAGGTAACGGCCGCCAGCCGCTTCAAGCCCGAGCCAGCGGGCGGAAAGGACCCGCAAGATGTGCGCACTCGAAAATATCAGGACGTTGCCCCCGATGGCGCGAACACGCTGGATTAACCGGTCGGCCCGCGCCCCCGCCTGGTCCGGAGTTTCGCCTCCCGGAGCGCCGTCGCGGAACAAGAACCAACCCGGTCGTTCGGCGAGGATATCCGCGGTACGGCGGCCCTCATACTGGCCGTAGTCCCACTCGGCGAGGTCGGGATCGGTTTCCGCGACACTGCCGAACCCGGCCAGTTCGGCAGTGCGTCTTGCGCGTTGCGAAGGGCTGGCTAATACCTTGGCGAAATTTGCTCCGCGCAGTCGCTCGCCGAGGGCGCGCGCCTGGCTCTCGCCCCGCTCGGTCAGCGGCAGATCGGTGCGTCCGGTATGCTGACCGGAAAGGCTCCAGGCAGTTTCGCCGTGCCTCGCAAGATAGACGACGGGCAGCGGTTCACTCACGATTCGCTCCTGTGCCGTTGTCCCCGGACGCGCCGACCCTGAGCTCCCGAGCCGTTGCAATGCGGCGACCGGAAATCAGGAAAGCCCCGCGCCGCGTATATAGTCTAATCTGAGGCGTGTGCCAGACGGGCGCTTTTCTTGATCACAAAGCCCAGAAAGCCCGCCACACCTTGGCGGCACGCTCATTATTCCGCGGCCTGCGGGATGAAAATCGGGGCGGTGCGCCGCAAGCGGCTAGGCAGGAACAATCCGGCGGCGGCGACAAACCCGGCACATCCGGCCAGGGTCAGCCACAGCGGCGCGAAATTCCCGGCGCCGTCATAAATTACGGCAACGAGCTTGACCCCGATCGTGCTGACGCCGAGCGCCAACAGAAACTTGGCGCCAAAGGCGGTGGCGCGCCATTGCGGCGGGCTGTAGCGCGCGAGCAGCGCATTTTCCGCCGGCACCGACAGCACGCCGAGGTAATTGACCGCGATCATCGCGCCGAGCAGCGGCACGTTGCGCGCCTGCATGGCGATGACGAAGAGCGGGACCTGAGCCGCCCAGGCGAGCACGTAGACCGCCTTCATCGCAAAGCGGTCGGCGAGCCAGCCGCCGGCCAGCTGAGCGGTCGCCGCGACCAGAAATACCAACGTGACAAAGCCGCCGGCATCGAGGGTCCCGCCATCGGTGAGTCCGGTCAGCCCGGCGGCGAACGCCTTCGGCAAGGCAACCGTGATCGACTGCGAGATCGTGCCGTCCGCCAGCATCGTGAAGGACAGCACGATGAACGTGCGGATCATGTCATTCCGCGCGGCTTCCGGCTCGGGCCAGCGGTCGGCCGCCGCCGCGACAACCTCCCCGCCGCGCATACAGAAAAGCAGAGCTGCCCCGGTCGCGGCGCACAGGGCTCCCGGTATGATGAAGGCCGCCCGCCAGCCGATCGCCTGCGTCAATGCGCCGGCAACGAACGCCGCTGCAGCGAGGCCGATGCTGCCGGCAATGCCGTTGACGCCGAGCGCCCGCCCGCGATTCCTGGTATTGCGGACCAGCCACGCGGTGCCGACCGGATGGTAGATCGAGCCGAAGAGGCCGATCGCGGCGAGACCCAGCGCCAGCGCCACCGGCCCGTCAGTCAGGCCGGTGGCGATCGCCGCGCCTCCGGTGCCGACGAAGAAGACGACCATCATGCCCTCGGCGCTCCATCGGTCGCCGAGCCAGCCTGCCGGCAGCGCACCGAGGCCGAACAAGACAAACCCGCCGAGCGACAGCGACAGGAGATCGCCATACGACATGCCCCACCGGCCTTCGAGCACGAGCAGGACGGTCGGGTAGAGCAGCATCAACAAATGCGCGAAAAAATGGCCGACACTCGAAAAGCCGAGCGCCAAACCGGCAGACCGCGGGTTCATCTGCCTAAACTCTCACACCCACCGGCGGCCGGCAACGGCACGGCGAGGCCGTGCAGGCGCCGTCACACCGGCGCGAGCGGGCGATGCGGCCGCGGCGGCAGTTCGACCCGGATCGGGTCGCCGGGCCGCACCTCGCCGCCGGAGATGACCACGCCCATGATACCGGCCTTGCGCACCAGATTACCGTGCTCGTCCCGGCCGAGGGTCGCCGCCATCAGCCCCGGCTGGATGCGGTCCAGCTGCGCGCAGGGATTGCGCAGGCCGGTCACCTCGACGACCGCCGCGTTGCCGAGACGCAGCCGTGCGCCGGCCGGCAGACCGAGCAGATCAATGCCTTGAGTCGTGATGTTTTCGCCCATCTGACCGGCCGAGACGGCAAAGCCCGCGGCGTGCAATTCCTCGTGCAATTCGGCGTGGATCAGGTGAACCTGGCGGAGATTGGGCTGGGTCGGGTCGCGCGCCACCCGCGAGCGATGCTTGACGGTAGCGCCCTGATGCGCGTCGCCGTCGACCCCGAGCCCGGGCAGAAGCCGGATACTGTCCTCGTTAAATTTGACCAGCGTGTGCTTCCCGCTTCGGGCGACCGCCGCGACCGCTGCATTCATCGCTTCTCCTCAGGTGATCGGCACGCGCCGTTTCGCCAATTCCGCCTCAATGACCTGCAGTCCCAAACCCGGCGCATGCGGCAGGTGAAAGAGACCGTCAACGGGCCGCGGCGGATTTTCGAATACCGCATGCATGCGCGGCGAGGGGTCGTTTAACTCGCACGGTTTGGTGGCATGCAATTGGCTCGCCGCCAGATGCAAATTGGCCATGTGCCCGATCATCGGCTGCGTCTGGTGCGGCACCAGCTCGACGCCATGCGCATGGGCCAGCGCGACGCAGCGCATCAACCCGGTGATCCCACCCATTTTGACTATGTCGGGCTGCACCATCCGCACTCCGGCCGTGATCAAATCCGCCAATCCGGCCAGCGTGTAGGTCTGTTCGCCGGCGGAGACCGTGATGTCGAGCCTTTGCGCCACTTCGCCCATCGCCTTCACATGGTAGTGCTGCACCGGCTCTTCGAACCACCAATAGCCGAGTTCTTCGAGCGCGCGCCCGACGCGGATTGCGCCGCCGACCGAGTAGCCGTTATTGGCATCGAAGGCGAGCGGGAAATCATCCCCGACCAGGCGCCGCACCGCGCGAGCCTTGGCGATATCGCCGGGAATGTCGATGTCCGGTTTGGTGCGGTCGTTGTCGAAGCGGATCTTTACCGCCGCCGGCGTGTCCTTCAGCCGCGCTTCGACAACGCGCAGCACCTCGTCGACGTTGCGCTCGCCATTGCCGCCGATCGAGGCATAGAACGGCAGGCGGGTGCGCCAAGCGCCGCCGAGCAATTTGTAAATCGGCTGATTGAACAGCTTGCCCTTCAAATCCCAGAGCGCAATGTCGAGCGCCGCCAAGGCGCCGGTCAGCGCACCTTCGGGTCCGAGCTTGACGAAGGTGTGCAACAATGTGTCGAGCAACACCGCGTGGTCGAGCGGGTCCTTGCCGATCAGCGCCGGCGCAAGATTGTGTTTGACGATCCCGAGCGAGGCCAGGCCGCCCTGCATCGGCGACGCCTCTCCAATGCCGAATGAACGGTCGTCGCAATGAACTCTGACCCAGGCGCTGCGTTGCGCAGGCCGGTCCTCGGGTGCCCATTGCATCTGAAACACTTCGACGTCACGGATCTTCACGGGCTGCTCCTCCGACGATCGTCATTGCCGGGCTCGACCCGGCAATCCACAGCTTGTGGAGCGTGGATGCGCGGGTCAAGCCCGGGCATGACTTGCAACGCGTGATTATGCGAGGACAGATATCTCGGGATTGCACCGCACCGCCACGGATGTGAAGCTCGGTTTTTACTCACCCACACCCGCGAGCGTGAGAACGCCGATTAGGGCGAACACGACGGCAGCCGTGATGCGGATGGGTTTCACCGGGAGCTTGTCGGCGATCCGGTCGCCGATCAGCACGGCGGGGATGTTCGCCAGCATCATGCCGAGCGTCGTGCCGAGGACGACCGGATAGAACTGCTCGAACCTGGCGGCGAGGCCGACTGTGGCGATCTGTGTCTTATCGCCGATCTCGGCGAGAAAGAAGGCGACGAGGGCTGACATGAAAGCGCCCGAGCGGCCGATCGCCTTAACGTTGCCCGTGTATTTGTCCGGGAACAGCGCCCACACCGCGACGCTGAGGAAGGAAATCCCGAGAATCCACCGCAGCAAGGGGCCGTTCAGCAGGTCGCCGAAATACGACCCCGCCAGCCCGGCGGCGGCATGGTTGGCAAGGGTGGCAAACAGGATGCCGAAGATGATCGGCAGCGGGCGCCGAAAGCGCGCGGCGAGCATCAACGACAGAATTTGCGTCTTGTCGCCGATCTCGGCCAAGCCGACCACCATGGTCGAGACGAAGAACGCTTCCACTGAGGGGCCATCGGGGGTCGGGCGGAAGTGGACCTTGGCACGGACCCCTCCGCCCAACCCTGGTGCAGGGAACCGATGCCAAAGGTCTCGCCAAGCCATCCACGCCGCCTGCGCCATGGCCGGAGCCAAGTGTGTTGACGCAGACCCCGCCGTCAGGCGGGCGGCTACTCCCCAATGACGCGGGATCTCTAGCATAGCCTCAACGGCGAGGAAAGAGGGCGTGATCCGGACGCCACCCCCGGATCGCGGCTGCCACGTCCCGCGGCCTGTTAGGGTAGCGGCGGTGCGGGGGCAGGAAGGGGACTGGTCGGCGGCGATGGGCTGAACCGGTAGGTCAAACTGGCGACGAAGTTGTTTGTGTTGGCGCCCGTCCGATAGCGAAGGCTCGTATTGGGAATCCTGAATGTCGACTCGGTCGTCGCCAGATAGCGGTAGTCGAGATCGAGGGCGAGAAGGGCGTTGATCTCATAGCGCAGACCAGCGATCGCCTGATAACCGAATTGCCAGTTGCTGTCGTTGAAGACCACTCGACTGCTCGGGACGCTCAGGCCATCAAACACACGCATCGCGCCGATCCCGACACCAATATGCGGCGTTATCGGCCACCCGGTGGTGAAGTCATAGAGCACGTTGGTCATGATCGAATGGGTGTGTCGGTTGCCGCTGGCCCGGTTCGTGCTCTCGTTGTATTCAGTCACGTCATTGTGGCGATAGCTGTACTCTTCTTCGAAGCGCCACGGGCCTGACTGGTAACCGCCGCGGACGCCAACGTTGTAGCCGGCGCTGAACTGAACGGGAACCGAACCCAGGCGATCGATTGTATCGGTCTGATAGGGGAGGCCGGTCCACCCGGCCTGAGCACCAATATAGTACTGCGCCCAAGCATGAGAGACGCGTAGTCCTACCGCAAATGCGAGAGCCGCGCCTGTCAGCAGTGAGATCCGCTTGGACATGCTTCTCCGGTCGTCTACCATCGCGGCAAGCGGCGGGATCGCCGCGTTGCTGGGCAGATCGGGTTGGGTTTGCGGCGATCAGTATGCAGTCGGTTTCTACCCTCGCCCTCTTGATTCCGTAATGCTGGGAACAGCTTTCTGAAAATGAAGCTCGCTTCTGAGCCCGGGGGAGTTGTCTGCCATCTCGATGCGAGCGCCGTGAAGGTTGGCGACGGCCGCGACGAGGCTGAGGCCGAGGCCGTTGCCGGGGCTCTTCCGGCTGCGCTCGAGGCGATAAAACCGGCGGAGGACGTGCTCGCGTTCCTCAATCGGAATTCCAGGGCCGCGATCGGCAACCGAAAGAACGGGTCCATCGGCGTTGCGCGAGACGGCGACCGTAATCGCTCCGTCTCCTTTGCCGCCGTGCTTGATCGCATTGTCGACAAGATTGGAGATGGCGTCGAACAGCAGATCCCGATCGCCGACCACCTCCGCTCGATCACTGGCAGCGAGCCGCAGCGTTACGCCGTTCTCCTCCGCCGCGGGATCGAACAGCTCCAAGACCTCTCGAGTAATTTCGGTCAGATCCAGATTTCTAAACCCGGCCGTCCGGTCGCGCGTCTCTATCTGGGTGATCCGCAGAAGTGAGGAAAAGGTTCGCAGGATCTCATCCAGATCCGCGATGACTTCGCCGATCAGCGGATGGTACTGACCGGCATCGAGTTGCCGATTATACGCCCTCTCCAGTCGTCCCCGCATTCGGGTCAGCGGCGTCCGCAGATCATGGGCCACGTTGTCGGAGACCTGCCGGTTCGAACTCGACCAAATCCTCGATGCGGTCGAGCATCGAGTTGAGGTTCTCGGCCAGCCCGTCCCATTCATCTCCGGTCCCGCGAAGCGGGATGCGCTCTCGCAGCCCACTTTCGATGATTTCTCGGCTCGTCGCGTTGATCGCTTCGATGCGCGCAACCGAGCGCCGCGAGGTGGATATACCTGCCGCCGCCGCGAGAACCAAGAACAGGCCTGCAGCCCAGGCTAGGCCGATTGTGATCTTTTCGCCGAAGCGCTCGAGATCGTCCACTGTATGACCGACAAGCAGATGATAGCCGTCCGGCAAGACCTGGTAACTCGCGCGGAATAGCGGCTGCTCGGTGGATCTCGACTGCCAACCAAGGGGCGTGAAGTTGTCCCAGCCGCGATCACCGCGCAGCGTCGCGGGCCAGCTTTCCAAATTCCCCGAGATATAAATGTGCGACGGGTCTGTTAGCAGATAGGCCCACTCATGGAAGAATTGATCAGCAACGCGTCGATTGATCAGAGCGATCAAGCCATTTCGGCCTGCGTTCTCATATGTTTTGATAGAGAAAGCACGCTCCTCCATAATACTTTTATCCAATCTTTCGGAAACATACGCGACGGTCGACCAGTATACATAACCTAAAACTGCGAATATCGCGGAACTAAACGCGATAACATAGATAAACGCTAGTTTTAGTGTTGATGACCTTAGGGTCTTACTCAGGAGCACGAAGGCAAAATCCGACACCGCGAATGGTATGGATCAGCGGGTAGGCTTGGCCGATGTCAATTTTCCGGCGAACGCGGCCGACATAGACATCGATGACATTGGTCGTTGGATCAAAGTGCAAATCCCATACGTGCTGCAAAAGCATGGCTCGCGAGACCACTTGACCGACATTGCGAGCCAAATACTCCAGCAGTTTGAACTCTCGCGGCAATAGTTCGATTTTCTGACCTCGCCGGCGGGCGATCCGCTCCAGCAGATCGATTTCCAAGTCGCCGACCCGCAGCATCGTCTCCTTGACGACGGTTCCACTGCGGCGGGCAAGCGCGTCGACCCGCGCCACCATCTCCTGCGAGGCGAACGGCTTTACTAAGTAGTCGTCGCCGCCGGCGCGCAGACCGCGCACGCGATCATCGACTTCGCCGAGAGCGCTGAGGATCAGCGCCGGGGTGGCGATTCCCTTCTCTCTCAGCCGACGAATGACTTCGATTCCATCGATGCGGGGCACCATGCGATCCACGGTCATGACGACATAATTGGCCGATAGACCGCGGCGCAGGCCGTCCTCGCCATCCAACGAAAGATCGACCGCATAGCCGTTCGTCCGCAAGCAATCCACCAGCTGCTCGGCGGTCTCCGCATCGTCCTCGATCACAAGTACGTGATGCGAAATGCCGGCCATCGCATCCAACCCCACGCCGAAGCGTCGTAGCATTGTTACATCATACGCGGAGGGGCGAAAAGTAACATTTAAGTTAGAAAGTAACATGCAATTCATTTGGGGGCGGACACTTCTGTTCTTAGCCTTCCTCTGCACCCCGATGTGCCGCCGCTTGCACATCCGGAGCAACACCCCGCCCCGAGACACGGTTTGGTGCTCGCTGCTCCTCCGATGAATGGCCGCCGTACGTCGTTAGCGGACGCAACCGCGGACCCCGCCCCGCTTCTCGAAGCGTACATCCCTGGGTTGCGCCGGTTCGCGCAAGCGTTGCTGCGCGGCGACCGCGAACGGGCCGACGACCTTGTCCAGGATACTCTCGAACGCGCGCTGTCGAGTTGGCGCCTACGCCGGGTCGAAAGCGAACTGCGCGGGTGGCTCTATACGATTTTATATAATCGTTTTCTGAGCGATCGGCAGCGCTGGAAGCGGAGAAACGCGTACAACGCGCTGACCGAGATTATTGAGGACGAACTGCCCGGCGTTGAAGGCGGGCAGCACTCCGCCCTCGAATATCGGGATTTCCTGCGCGCGTTTGCGACACTTCCTGCAGAACAGCGGTCGGTGCTGTTGTTAGTCGCTGTCGAGGATCTCTCCTACGAAGAAGCCGCGCGCGTCCAGGGCGTCCCGATCGGCACGGTCATGTCGCGGTTGTCGCGCGGCCGCGAGCGCCTGCGTCGGTTAACCGGCAGCGACGCAGATGAAAACGCTAGGCATCGGGGCGCTGACGCGCTCGGCAAAATGACACGAGAGGGCCGGTGTCGTCCGCAGACCGGAACGCGGCACAGCGGCGACGAGCGGTCGATCCTCCGGCGAATCAGAACATAGTCCAGATGTATGCGAAGAACGTATTGTTGTCGCTCGCGTTCCTCCCCATGCCGTCGATGTTGGTGGTGGCCCCGTCGAATTTGGTCCAGTGCGTATATTGCAGGCCGATGCGAAAATTGAGCCATGGCCAAAACGCCGGGCCGCCGTGGCTGAATGGCAGATAGGCGAGCTCGAAAATCCACCCGGCGCTGTTCGGACTTCCGGTAAAAGTGCCGTAAAGCGCCGCATCCGGAGTGCCGCCAACCGAGACCCGCCCGGCAGTAAGGCTCCACGTAGCGTCATAGATATATGAAGCTGATACATTCAGCGAGCGCAGCTGGTTGTTGGAATTGTTGGCGAGCCCGAGCGTCTGGCTGGCACTGGTATTATGGTTTTCATGGATCCAAGCGCCACGCACTGTAACCGTATGGGGATCGCCTAGATATTGATATTGAGTATCGATGCCGATATCGGTGAACGAATCGTTGCCGGCACCAACAATTCCCATCGGAACGACGTTTGACGCGAGCCCGAAGGTGCCGAATTCCCACGCGTGTTTGCCAAATATCGGCTCGGCGGCAACCCGCCAGTAGGGTGCGATGCCGCTGATCGGACTCTCCCCTGTCGGTATGATGCCGAGCGCGCGCTGCGTGTTGGTCCCCAATGGCCAATAACCGCCGAACTCCAAATAGAACGTATCGTCGAGGAAGCTGTAGCCGCTGAGCCCGGCAACCTGTTGCGCGTATACTTGTTCGATAAACGTGCTGGCGGTCGGCATCGGCGCCAGCGCTGAACTTATGAATGGAAAGCTCCAGGCTGGTATCGTGTTCCAGACATCCTGCACGGTCGGGTTGTTGTTGACCGTTGCTCCCCAGAGCAAAGTGTGGCCGTCGACGTTGACCTGCTTCGCGACGCGTATGTCCGTGTTGTCCCAGGCGAAGCGGTGGGCCACGCCGTCATATGTTCCTTGAATGAAGGCGCCTAGATTGTCGGTGATCTTACCGCCGGTAAATAGGCTGGCCTGCTGAAGGACAAAATTGTTGTTGACGCCAAATCCGGGCGCGGCGCCGCCGGGCTGAGCGGCCTGGGTATTCGTGAAAGTCGGTTGCAGCATGACAGCGAAGGGCGGGCCCTTCCAGTCCCCGCCGTCCAACGTGTAACCGCCGAGCTTGAAGCGGCGGCCAAACGGGGTCAGCTCCAGAAAAGCGGTATGGCAAGTCGCGCATGGCTGGCCGGTCTGGCGTGCGTAGAGGGGCAGTGAGACGGCACGGCGCGGCAACAAGCCAATTACCAGCACCGCAGCGATTGTTGCCGCACTGACGAGAATAGTCATCAGCAGCCTGGCGTAGCCGTTCGCGACGGCTCGCTGCCGCTGCCTCCGACACCGGATCATGCCAATATCTCCCCAAACCGGCAGTGCCGGCAGCGCCAATGCACTGAGCAGCCAAGTTGCTGACCGCTACGACTCTTAGGTGCCGAATTTATTCCGCAGGGGCGTTCGCCTCATGATTGCCGCACCGGCACGAAGATCCGGCAGGAGCCCTGCGGGCTGATCGGACCCTCGACCATCTTGCAGGCGTCGGGCGGTTGGAATTGCGCACACTTTGCGCACTCCTTGTCGCCGTCCGGATGATCTTGATAGGCAACCGCCTTCTTCGAGATCTTCGGCGCCGCGGCGGCAGGGTTTGGCAGCGCGCCGCAGATCGCCACGCCACCGGCCGTGAATACGGCGTACTGCAAAAGCGCGCGCCGGCAAAGCGGCACAGACCCGGCACTCATGTCACGCCTCAACTCAGTGCGTCGGGAGGGTCGACGCTTTGAGCCATACGACTCGTTGCAAGGCGGTTTATTCCGCGCACCCTCGATCGCGGTCGGCAGACAATGAACGTTGGGAATAAATCGGACGTGGGAAGGTCCTGACTATTGCGATCAAGGCGAGTTTTGCGGGCAAGGTGATTGAATTGGAAGATGTAGTTAACGCAAATGTGATTACGCCGTGAGCAACAGAGCGGCGATGATGGCCGGCATACCGACCGGATCCGCGGCGCCAGAGGGGACATGGGCGCCGGCGGGCCGGGCATTGTGGTGGCTGCCGTGGAGCCGTCATTCAAACGGGAAGGCAATGCCCGATCGAGCCGCTCTGATCGAAAAGCAGATTCCCGGGTTGCGCCGGTTCGCCTGCGCATTGTTGCGCGGTGACCGGGAGGCGGCCGACGACCTCGTTCAGGATACCCTTGAACGCGCGCTTTCCCATTGGAATTTGCGGCGGAACCAAGGGAATTTAAGGGGTTGGCTCTACACGATACTTTACAACCGGTTTTTGTCCGATCAGCATCGCGTGCGGCGGCAAGGCCCGCACGACGTGGTGACGCAGGAGACCGAACTGCCGGGTATCGACGGCGGGCAGCATTCGGTGCTGGAGCATCGGGATCTGCTGCGCGCCTTTGCGACATTGTCGGAGGAGCAGCGGGCGGTGCTTCTGTTGGTCGGCGTCGAGGATCTCTCTTACCAGGAGGCGGCGTGCGTACTAGGAGTGCCGATCGGCACGGTGATGTCGAGGCTCTCGCGAGGGCGTGAGCGTTTGCGGCGGTCTATCCATGGAGAGTTCGACGGAAATAGTCGACATTGCGGTGCGGCGCTGCAGAGAGTGAAGTGAAGCCAGTGAGTCGGTCCATAGGAGAGGACGACCTGCAGGCATGGGTCGACGGCCGGCTGACCCACGCGGACAATGAGGCCGTCGAGACCTATTTCGCGGCTTATCCTGAGCTGCGGAAACGGTGGTCGCAATATGTCGAGCAGCGAGAGGAATTACGCGCAGCCTTTGCAGGACCGGCCGAGGAGCCGATCCCGGCACGGCTGCGCGTCGCTCGCCTGATGGAGGAGCAGCGGCGCGGGCGTCATCGGCAGTTCGCTCGCATTGCAGCGGCAGTCGCCATGCTTCTTGCCGGTGGGATCGGCGGGTGGAGCGCCCACGATTTGCTGCCTGCTCTCAACTCGTCGGCGCCGGCAATGCTCGCCAGTGCGGTGTTCGACGATGCCATCGCGGCGCACCGGACCTATTCGGTGGAGATCCGCCACCCGGTCGAGGTTGGCGCCAACGAAGAGGCCCATCTCGTGCAATGGCTGTCGAAGCGCCTCGGCCACCAGCTGATCGTTCCCGAACTCGACGCGCTCGGCTTCCAGCTGATAGGCGGACGGCTGCTGCCTGCCGATAGCGGGCCCGCCGCGCTGTTCATGTATGAAGACGGTAAAGGTACCCGCCTCAGCTGTTATTATCTCGTGGTCGATGTCGTCGGCGAGACGGAGTTTGAGTTTCGTGAGCAGAACGGCATCAGCGCGTTCTATTGGGTAGACGACGGACTCGCCTACGCGATAGCGGCCAATATCCCCCGTGATCGGTTGCTCAAGGTCGCGGAGATCGTTTACCAGCAGAACTCTCCGGACGACGCCAAGGCCAAACTTCCGCCAGCACCCGGGAAGGCTAGTTGAATCCGCATCCTAGACCGAGGCCACATGTTTCGACTCAAAATGGAATAATGCGCGATGCCGCGAGTTGTAAAGTTCGGAGCGGCGCGTGATCGCGTCGCTACGAGGGCAGAGCTTGCCATGCCGTCTACGCCGGGCTCCGACGGCGCGTTCCACTCAAAGGGAGGACAAACATCATGAAGTGGTCAGTTCGAAATCTCGCTCTGTCTCGATCACCGCGGTCTGCCGTCACTGCGCCTCGATCGTTCGCGCGACGATGACAACGATCGGGAATGTCGGCCAAATCGCTATGTGGTCACCCCCTTGACCTCCGATCTTCCGAGCGTGGCCCCGAACACCGACCCGGTTCTTCAGAATGCGTGGGGCGTGGCTTTTACGCCGGGAGCGAGCCCCTTCTGGATCTCCGACAACGCCACGGGGTGTTCGACGCTTTACGATGGTACAGGGGGCGATCGCAACCGCTCCAGGTGAAGATCCCTCTGCCCGGAGGCAGTGTGCCGAGCACTGCTTGCCAGCACGGTCGACCCAAAGAACCCGCCGCCCGACGCCCGCGGCACCGACCGGCCTCGTGTGGAACCCCACCACGCACACTTTCTCGTCCCGCAATACGACCAGCCTGGCGACGTTCATCTTCGACACCGAAGACGGAACGATTTCGGCTTGGACCGGCGGTCTGACCCCAACTGATCAGGCAGTTCTCGCGGTCGACAACTCGCCGGGTGCGGTTTACAAAGGTCTGGTCTTCGGTACCAATGCCAAGGGCGTGTTCCTCTTTGCGACTAATTTCCGCGCCGGAACGATCGACGTCTTCGCTCCGCCAATGGTCCAGCAGCGGTTCTCGGCTAGGCAACCAGTAACGAATCGACGGTGACTTCGCTGACCCGAACATCCCGGCCGGTTTTGCGCCCTTCGGCATTCAGAACATCGATGGCAATCTCTTCGTCACCTACGCCAAGCAGAACGCGGCAAAGCATGACGACGTAGCTGGTGCGGGCAACGGCTTTGTCGACGTCTTCGATACCGATGGAAATCTGCTGCGGCGTTTCGCCAGCCGCGGAGCGCTGAATTCGCCCGTGGGGTGTGGCGCGGGCCTCATTCGCCTTCGGCCGGTTCAGCGGCGACATCCTCGTCGGCAATTTCGGCAATGGGCAAAATAAACGCGTTCAACTCCGACGGGAATTTTCTCGGTGCTCTCAGAGACGACAACGGCAAGCCACTCAATATCGACGGGTTGTGGACGCTGACTTTGGGCGGCGGCCGGAACTCCAATTCCGACACGCTTTACTTCACGGCCGGTCCCAACGGGGAGACCGACGGCGTGTTCGGGACGATCACGCCGGCCTCGAAACAATAATTCCGCCGACCCTACCACGCCAATGCCCAGCCGTCGCGGCGCGGGTCGGAGCCGGCGAGCAGCATGCCGGTCGCCGCGTCGCGGCGGATGATCTCGACGCTGCACGGGCCGTCGAGATCGCCGACCGTCTTGACCGGGTGACCGCGGCGCGCGAGCTCGCTGCGCACGGCCTCGGGAAAGCGGCGCTCGATCGTCAGCGCGTCCTCGCCGTCATGCGGCCAGTTGGCGTATTGGCCGGGGACATTCGAAGTCCAGCGCGGCATTTCGGCGGCCTGCTGCGGGTCGAGCCCGAAATCGATCATTGCAGTCAGCACCTGCAGATTGATCTGCACCTGGTTGTCGGCGCCGGGTGTGCCGAAGACGCACCACAGCGCACCGTCCTTCAGAACCAATGGCGGGTTCATCGTGTGCCGGACCCGGCGGCCGGGCTGCAGCCGGTTGGGATGGCCGGGGTCGAGGTGCCAATAGCTCATCCGGTTGTTGAGCAGGATGCCGGTGTCGCCCGCCATGACGCCGGACCCGAACCCGCTGTTGATGCTCTGCACACCAGAGACGGCATTGCCCTCGCCGTCGACGGTGCAGAAATAGGTCGTGTCTCCGGCGGCGAGGGCCATTGGGCGCGTCGGGGCCGCGCGCCGCAGGTCGATCTGCCGGGCGAGCTGTGCGGCGTAGTCGGCGGAGAGCAGCTGCGCGAGCGGCGCTTCGATCGAGCGCGGGTCGGCGCCCCAGCGCTCGCGGTCGGCGAAGGCGAGCTTCTTCGCCTCGACCATGACATGGACCGCATCGGCCGACAGGTGGCCCATGCCCGCAAGATCGAAATGTTCGAGGATTTTCAGCTCTTCGAGCAATACGAAGCCGGTCGAATTGGGTGGCGCCTCGAGCACCGTGAAACCGCGGTAGTCGATGCCGATTGGTTCCTGCTGTTCGGCCTCGAAGGCTTCGAGATCGGCGGCCGATACCAAACTCCCCGCGGCCTCGAGACCGGCCGCGAGCCGCCGCGCCAAGCGGCCGCGGTAGAAGCTATCCGCGCCGTCCGAGGCGATCTCTTCGAGCGTGCGGGCGAGGTCGATTTGGACGATCAGGGTGCCAAGCGGCGGCGGCTCACCACCGGCTAGAAATATTGCGGCGCTGCGCGGGTCCGCCATCAGAGTTGACCGATACTCCTCGGCGAAATGGCTATAGGCCCGGGTGGCGCCAAACCCGTCGCGGGCAAACGTGATCGCCTCGGCGAAGAGGTCCCGCCAAGGCAGCCGGCCAAGGCTGCGGTGCATCGCGCCGAGCCCAGCCACGGTGCCCGGAACGGAGACCGACGGCGGGCCGGTGCGCGGGATGCGGCCGGCGTAACGTTCTGGCGTCGCCGCGGCAGGGGCGGGGCCGGTGCCGTTGAACACGACCGCGCGGCGGGTCGCCTGATCGTAGACGTGATAGAACCCGTCGCCGCCGAGCCCCGACATCATCGGCTCGACGACGGCGAGCGTCATCGCCGTCGCGACCGCAGCGTCGACCGCGTTACCGCCCTCCCGCAACGCCAAGAGACCGGCCTGAGCCGCGAGCGGATGATTGGCCGCGACGGCCCCGCGCGCCCCGATGATCACCGGCCGGTAAGACCGCATTTCTGCAGCCATTATTGATCTCCTTTCGGTACGATGCTGTCGCATAGAGCAGCCGGAGTTCGGAATGGGCAAGAAGCTTTCTCTTGGCGCCAACCGATGTCATTCCGGGGCGCGGGCTACGCCCGCGAGCCCGGAACCCAGGAACACGTCTCGGCGGAACCTGGGCAAGGCTGGTGTTCATGGTTTCCGGGCCTGCCCTTCGGGCATCCCCGGAATGACGGTGTGGGTGAGAGGATGAAGAGAAGGCATTGGTTCTCCGTCATGGCGCTCATGCTGTCGTTAGTTGCCGCCGGCTGCGCCGATAGCGGCGCTGCCTCCGATAATGACAAGCGGGGCGTGTTTTACGGGGGCGTCTCGGCGGGCGGCACGCGGCCGTGACTGCGCGCCAGACGAGCTGCGGCGTGGTCGTCACGGACGGGGAACGCATCCTGCTCGGACACGCGACCCGCTCGCCACGTTGGGACATTCCCAAGGGAAGTGCGGAGCCGAGCGAAACCTTTCCCGTCGCCGCTGCACGCGAATTGCTCGAAGAAACCGGCCTCGTGATTGCGCCCGAAGCGCTTACCGATCTCGGCGTACATCCCTATCTGCGCGGCAAAGACCTGGCTCTGTTCATGTGGAAAGCGGCGCAACTGCCCGATCCACGACGCCTGACCTGCACCTCGCGCTTTGCACTCCCCAACGGGACGTTGTTGCCGGAATTCGACCGGTTCGGACTGTTCGCATGGGAAGATGCGCTGTCGCTGGTCGGCAAGAACCTCGCGCGGGTGTTGGCATCTGTCCGGCAGATCGTGATACGCTAGCGCCATCAGGTAATGAGGAGGTTCCGATGCCCAAGCTGCGTCACATCGCGATTGCCGCGGAAGACCCGGAGAAAATGGCCGATTTCTATAAGAAGGCATTCGACTTCAAGGAGGTCGGGCGGCCGAACGGAGTGCTCGCGGACGGTGTGTTCTTGAGCGACGGCACGCTCAACATGGCGATCCTCAAATTCAAGACCGACCAGCTCGGCAAGGGTCTCGACTACCGTGGCATCCACCATTTCGGCGTGCTGGTCGAGGATGTCGACGAATTCTCGAAGAGGCTCGAGAGCCTCGGCGCCGAACATTACTTCGACCGCAACCAGGTGGACCCGCAGGCCGGCTATTTCGAAAAGAAATTCTATGGTCCCGAGCGCGTCTTGTTCGACATCGCCGAGCACGCCTGGGCCGGCGCCGAGCCGCTTCCCGCCGAGATCAAAGAAGCTGCGGAGTAGTCACAAATACAACCACTTTACTCCGTCATTCCCGCGAATGCGGGAATCCAGGGGCAAAAGTTCCAGCGGTTACCCTGGACCCCCGCTTGCGCGGGGGCGACGATGAGAGGAGCTTAAAGATGGCCAAGCTGCGTCACATCGCCATTGCCGCCAAGGACCCCGATGCAATGGCCGAGTTCTACAAGAAGGCGTTCGATTTCAAGGAGGTCCGCAAGACCGACGGGCCGCTCGCCTATGGCTATCACCTGAGCGACGGGACGATCGATCTGGCTATCCTGCGGTTCAAGACCGATCAGATCGGCAAGGGTCTCGACTATACCGGCCTGCACCATTTCGGCATCCTCGTCGACGACGTCGAGAAGTTCTCGAAGAAGGTCGAGGTACTGGGCGGCACGCATTACATGGACCAGGCCGGCGACCGCGTCGGCGGATTTGAGGTGAAGCTTTACGGCCCCGAAGGTGTGCTCTTCGACATCGCCGAGCATCCCTGGACCGGCACCGAGCCGCTCCCAGCCGAGAAGGCCGAAGCGGCCGATTGAGGCGCAAAGCGGGTCTCGTGCTCGCGGCTGCGATCAGAAGTGGATTTCGTATTCGAACTGCCAACGGATCGTTTCACGCGGCGAGGCGGAGGTCACACCGAACAGAACGCCTGCGTTCCACTTGAGGGTGCCCGGACCGATATTGGACACAGTACCGAAAAGTTGTGGGCCGATACGGTTGTCTTGCGGCCCGTGCGAGTTGAACCCCTCGAACCCGCTCGGGTTGCCATAGGCCTGGAAGCCCGGTTCGATCGGCGTGCCGAGGGCGATCCGCGTTTCCCAGGCGTACACGAAAAACGGACGTGAGGCGGAGTTTGGACCGACTTCTTTTTGTAAGAACAAGTTTACGGTATTGATCGTCCCAAAAATCTCCTTGCGGAATATCGGTCCCAATGTGAATTCATTCGGGTTGTTGTGCAGGGTGGACTTGCCGAACTCGGCAAAAAATCCGGCGTCCAGCCAATACTGGCCGCGCTCGGTCAATTGAAAGATATTTTCGGAAGTGACCTGACTGAAGTTGAGCGACTGTCCGGGACCTGCGTCTCGGTTCTGCTCCAGCTCGAGTTCCGTGCGCCAAAAGCCGTTGACCCCGTATTCGAATTCTTGCGTCAGGCTCAGCTCGCCGCTGTGCGTGCGAAGCGGGTCGTGACCGTAGTCGCCGAGGGGCTCGATGGCGAACTCGCCAGTTTCGGCGTCGGGCATTCGGACTTTGAAATCCGCCGCGGCCGGGACCGCGGTGGCCAGTGACAAAGCCGCAGCGGCGACATAGGTCTTCATGCTAATGAAACGCATTCGCATATCCATCTGTCTGCTCGCCGCGAAAGCAAGGAGCAATCTGGAAGAGGGAAGGGAGAGACTGAGCTTAGATGGATGCCGCCACGGCCGGCCGGCTTGGGGCGCTTGGTGGCCCACGCCCCATCACTCGCATCAAGGTGCCGATGCCGGGAAGCGTAGCGAGGTAGAATATTACTTGGATGCCGGCCAGCTGTGCCGGATAACTGATCAATACATGCAGCAGCAGCCCGAGCATACTGTTCTCGCTCAAGATCGAAGAGGTGACCTCGCGGAAAACAATCATTGCGGTCGCCAGCATCTGAGCCCTCGCTATTTGACGACCAGGTGGCCCCGGGTCTCCGGGTGGAGATCGTCGAAGAACTCGTAACTGCCCGGATCGAGAGGCCCGACGAAGACGGTGATTTCCTGACCAGGGGTTACGAGCTTTTCACGATGAAATTGGGTGCTCTCGAATTCCGAGGCGGTCGGGTTATCGTTGCGCACGACGAGCTTGACCTTGACACCCGCGGGGATCTGGACCTCGCTCGGAACAAACTGGTTGTTTTTCAATACAATCGAGAAACTGGGGTCATCGGCCAGGGCTGGCGCCGCAACCGCGCCGAGCAGGAAAATCACACCCAGCGGCATCGCCGCCCCTCGGCTCAAAGAAGTAGGCCGCGGTTTAACGGGGTTGCCCACTACTCGGGTCAACAGCCATATGGCGCAGAGGGTGACGAGATAGAACAGGATCTGGATGCCCTCGGGGCGTGAGACGTACCCGATCAACGTATGCAGCGCCTTGCCGAGGATGCTGTCTTCAGTCAGCATGGCCGAAGTGTCCCAAACGGCGTTGCCGAGCGGCGGCAGCAGGTCGGCCTGAACCAAATACCCGGCAGCTTGTGACGCCATGCCGGCAGCGAGCAGCAACACCATCCAGCTGGTGACGGTGAACAGCCGCCGGGTCGGGATCCGCAGCAGCCCGAGATAGAGCGCGGCCCCGACCGCGACGCCGCCGGCGAGCCCAAGGGTGCCGCCGACCAGCAGGGAGCCCACTCCGAGACCGCCTCCCGCGGCGATACCATAAAGGAACAGCACGGTCTCCGAGCCTTCTCGCAGCACGGCGAGCCCCACCACCACCGCCAGCACATAGAGCGGCCGAGCGCCGGAGATCACCGCATCGCCGACCTCCCGGGCAGTCGCGGCGAGTTCGCGGCCGTGGCGCGACATCCAGATGTTGTGCCAGCCGAGCATTCCGACCGCGAGCAGCAGGATCACCGCGTTCAGTAATTCCTGACCAATACCGGCGGCGGCCGAGGCGATCTCGGCCGCAAACAGAGCCACGAGCCCGGCACCAACCACACCGCCCGCCAGTCCGGTCGAGATCCAGAACCCGCGGCGCGGCGCCCCGGTGCTGGCCGCCAGGACAATCCCGACGATCAGCGCGGCTTCAAGCACTTCACGAAAAACGATGATGGCTGCTCCGAGCATCGCGACCGCCCAGCCTACTTCCCGACGATTTGACCGCGCGCGGTCTTCACGACGCTGGTTCCCATTCCCAGAAGCAAGGCAAGCGAGAGGCGGGTGAAACGAAGCATCTTTCGAATTTTCCGGGAAGTTGGCCCGACAAGCGAATGCGACTGAGTCGCATTAATATCCGAGCTCGATCGACCGGGCAAGCAAAATCTTTTGCCTCTCCAAGGCTTAGCAGCTGGAGCGGGTATGCGCAGACGTCATAGCTCTTCCGCGAGGGGAATAGTGGCGACAACCGATGCGGCGGCGGACCCCGTCTACCTTGCCTTCCACCACAGGCGCATAGACCGCGACAAATCTTGCCGAACCGAACCGAATAGCGGCGTCAGGCGTTTGTCGCCTGGGCGCCATCGAGTGTCCGACGCCATTTCGCCCGCAGCGCGCTCGGTCTCTCTGGGTAGCGTTCGTCGAGGAACCCCGCCGCAATCACCCGGTCGGTCCGAAAGCTTCGGAAGCCCTGGCGCAGTTCGCACCAGGCGATCAGGTGGCGGACCGTCTCCATATAGCCCACCGTCACGGGCCAAACGACGCGCTCGCTCTCGCGGCCCTGTTCGTCGCGATAAAGCAGGTTGATTTTCCGGCCCGCATGAATTTGCGCTCGCACCCGCGCCATATCGAGGCCATCGGTCGCGAGGCCTCTCGCCGGCGGTGTTTCGGTCACCGGCTCGAAAACAAAGGGCCGAAGCCGTTCCGGCACGACGGCACCGATCTTAGCGATCAAATCCTGGGCTGCCCGCGCCAGCTCCGCATCGCTATGGCGCGCCACCCATTGGGCGCCCAGCACGGCCGCTTCGATCTCGTCGGGCGTCAGCATAAGGGGCGGCAGGTCGAGCCCCGGCTGCAGCACATAGCCGACGCCGGCCTCGCCCCTGATTGGTACCCGCTGGCCGATGAGGTCGGCGATGTCGCGATAGACTGTCCGCTTTGAAGTCTTCAGCTCAGCGGCGAGGGCGCCCGCGGTTATCGGTTTGGGCGCTGCGCCGCAGGATCTGAATGATTTGAAAAAGCCGGTCGGCGGGTCTCATGAGCCGTTGTTACTCAAGGATGCTGACAGTATGTGGCAGCAGGGTAGCTAGCGCGCGCGCAATTCATAACCAAATTTAACTGTCGAATGGCGATGGCGGGGCGGCGGCGATTGCGTCGGATCGGCGAGCGTCTGACGCGATATCCGAGGCCCGCCAAGGTCTTCCCGCGCAGCTACGCGGGATAGGATTCAAAATGAGCGAAGCCAAAAACCTGTTTCCGCTTTTGCAACAAGCCGCCGAGCCGGGTATCGTAGGGGCGATCGAGAAGCTGGTGCGGGATGCGCCGGATCGCGACCTCTGCCGAGTTAACGTGTTGGATTTCGCGGCGAAGAGAGGCCTCGACGAAGAGAAGTCGATCGCCGCCTTTCTGCATGCCGCGCGCCTCGGCCTCTTCGAGCTCTCATGGAATGTGCTGTGCCCGAGCTGTGGGGGCGTGCTCGACGCGAGCGCCACATTGAGGAGCATGAACCGCGAGGAGTACCATTGCGCCTGGTGTGCGGCGGGTTATGAGCCGATCCTCGATGAGATCGTCGAGGTGACATTCACGGTCAACCGGCGGGTGCGCCGGATAGCGGCGCATGATCCGAACGAGCTGCCGTTCGCGGAGTATTTTCGCCAGGTCTTCTGGAGCTCGGCGATCGATCTGCCGGAGAATCTCGATCAGGTGATCGAGGAAGTAACCTGGACACCGTCGAGCTTCCGCCCGGAGAGAAAGCCCTGCTTTCGCTGCAACTGCCGGCGAAACTGGTGATGCTTCTCGACCCGGTGACCCATATGACCCAATTCCTCGCGGTCAAGGGCGAGCCGACGCGCGAGCGCCAGAGCCTCTCGCTGTTTTTCGACAAGGTAACTCCGGCAACGGACACGATCGAGCTGAGCCCGGGGCCGCTGCGCCTGTCGCTCGAAAACCGCACCGACACGCGCGTACTGCCTGGATTGTGGGTGGCGACCGATCGGCTCAATGAGCTGCTCAGCCGGCGCAAACCCTTCCTCAGCGCAAAGCGGCTGCTGACGAACCAGGTTTTTCGCGATCTCTACGGCGCCGACACGATCGATGTCGACCAGCGCCTCAAGATCACCAGTTTGACGTTCCTGTTCACCGACCTCAGAGGTTCCACCGAGCTCTATGAACGGGTGGGCGACCTTGTCGCTTTCGACCTCGTCCGAGCGCATTTCCGGCTTCTCAACGACATCATTGCCGGTGAAGCCGGGGCTGTGGTCAAGACCAGCGGCGATGCGGTGATGGCGACCTTTTCGACACCCGATCGGGCGGTGGCCGCGGCGCTGCGCATGCGGGATGCGATGCGCGACTTCAAAGACGCAGGCCGCGGCGACGGGCTGCTGCTCAAGATCGGCATTCACGAGGGACCTTGCCTCGCCGTCGTTCTCGACAACCGCCAGGACTATTTCGGCCGCACCGTCAATATCGCGGCGCGCGTGCAGGGTCTGGCCGACTCGCGTTCGATCCTGGCGACCGGATCGGTCGTCAAACATCCCGGATCTTGCAAGCTGCTCGAAACCAGCAAGCTCGAACCGGTCCCGCATCAGCGTGCGCTGCGTGGCGTTGCCGAGGAGATGGCCGTTTACGAGATTCCCTGAGGATCCACCCGAATTGGGCGTAGGAGCCTGAGATGAGCGAAGCTGGCAATTTGTTCACGCTTCTGCGGCAGTCGGCCGACCCCGACGCTGCCGGGGCCATCGAGGAACTGGTGCGGGACGCCCCGGATCACGCTCTCAGCCGTGTCAATGTGGTCGACTTCGCGACCAAAGCCGGTCTCGACCAGGAACGTACAATCGCGGCGTTCCTGCATGCCGCGCGGCTCGGGATTTTCGAGCTGTCGTGGAACGTGCTGTGCCCCGGCTGCGGCGGCGTGCTCGATACCAGCACAACCTTGAAGAGCGTCAACCGCGAAGAATACGACTGCGCGATGTGCGCAACCGGATACCAGCCGACGCTCGACGAAATGGTCGAGGTGACGTTCACGGTGAGCCGGCGCGTGAGACGGATTGCAGCGCACGATCCGTACGAGCTCTCATTCGCCGAGTATTTCCGCCAGGTCTTCTGGGGTTCCGGGTTCGACGTGCCGGGGGATTTCGAGCAGATGATCGAGGAAATCACCCTCGACGCGATCGAGCTTCCGCCCGGCGAAAAGGCCCTCTTGTCGCTGCAGCTGCCCGCCGAGTTCGTGATCGTGATGGATCCGGTGACGCATGGGACGCAATTCCTCGACGTCAAGGGCGAACCGACGCGCGAGCGGCAAAACCTCTCGCTCGTCTTCGACAAGGTGCGGAAACCGACCGGTACCACGACAATGCGTCCCGGCCCGTTGCGGCTGTCGCTGGAAAACCGCACCGAAACCCGGCTCTTGCCCGGGTTATGGATCGCCGGAGACAAGCTTCATGAGCTTCTCGGCAGACGCCGGCCGTTCCTGACGGCAAAACGGATGCTGACCAACCAAGTGTTCCGGGACATTTACGGCACCGACACGATCGACGTCGAGCAGCGGCTCAAGATCACCAGCCTGACCTTCCTGTTCACCGACCTCAAAGGCTCGACGGAGCTTTACGAGCGGGTCGGCGACCTGGTCGCCTTCGACCTGGTCAAAGCCCATTTCCGCGTGCTCAACGAGATTGTCGCGTCCGAGGCCGGCGCCATCGTCAAGACCATCGGCGACGCGGTCATGGCGACCTTCCCGACCCCCGACCGGGCGGTCTCCGCCGCGCTGCGAATGCGCGAAGCGATGCGCGATCTCAATGACGGGCGCAGCCGCGAGGATTTGCTGTTGAAGATCGGGATCCACGAAGGACCCTGCCTCGCGGTCGTGCTCAACGATCGTCAGGATTATTTCGGGACGACCGTGAACATCGCCGCGCGGGTCCAGGCTCTCGCGGATTCGCGCACGATCCTGGCGACCCGCTCCGTCGTAACCGACCCGCAGGCTTCCGCCTTGCTCGAAACCAGCGGGCTCAAACCGGTATCGCAACACCGCACCTTGCGCGGCATCGCCGACGAAATGGCGGTCTACGAGATCCCTTGACGCCGCCGTGGCCGCCTTATGGGGCGCCTAAGCCTCAGCCCGTATTCGGCGGGCCGGGGCGAAACTGCGCCCCCTCCGCGAGCAGGCCGGCGCCCGGAACAAAGTTTACCTCTAGCCTGATGCCGTCCGGGTCCTCGAACAACACGGAGTAGTAGCCCGGCGCCCATGTGTCTTCGGCTGGGCCGCGAACGATGGTTGCCCCCATCTCGCTGAGCAGAGTGGCACATTTGTCCACGTCCTCACGCGAGCGGGCTCGCAGGCAGAGATGGTGCAGGCCGACCCGCTGCTGGACAAAGCGCTCGCCAGCCAGCGCCGGATCGCATGGTTCGATGCCGATCGCAGTCCGCGCGCCGACGCAGTAGAAGAACCTGTCGCCGTCGAACATCACCTTCATCCCGAACTCGGGCAAGAGCCGACGATAGAACTCGCGGGCAACCTCGAAGCTGCTCACCGTCAGGATCACGTGCGCCATTCCGTTGATTTCGATCACCATCAGGTCCTTTCGCCACGCCGCTTCACAAACTCGACCCAGACGTCTTTTGGCTGCCAGACTGCTTCCATTTCGGCGCGCGCTTGGGCCTCGTCCATGCCGAGTACGTCACGGCGAAAGCGATAGAAGAACGCCGAGACCCGAGCGTTGGCGATGCAGTGCACGTGCACCGGGACATCCTTTAGCCGCTCCATGACGGCGCAAAACTGCTGGAAGTCCTGTTCGGTCGGGTTCTGGAAATCGACCGGGATGTGGATGTAGGTCATGCCGAGCCGGTCAACGGTCGCCGCTTCATCCGGCAGCGCCTTCTCATGGGTGTGGAGACCAAGGTTGACGATGTGCCGCACGCCAAGACCTCGGATTTCTACGAGTTGCGCCTCGGTCGGCTGACCAGAGGTCGTTATCCGACCGTCCAGACGATGCCAGTTGTAAATGCCTTCAGGGTCGGCCATTGGAAACACCCCACATAAGCGTGTAGCAAGCGTAGGGCGGAAAAGCCTTCAGCCCGCGGGCTTGACCCGCGGGGCAGCGCCTTCCGCCGCTGACTGTCGTCTGCGTATCGGGCTGTGCCCAATAATGATGGCTGGAATGATACGTTCTGCCTGCACCCGCGATAATCCGGCATGATGGGAGTATGCCCGGCTTCGGGGCGACGCGGAAGACGCCGCGCTTTTCCGCCCTGCGCGTGCTGTCAGAAAGGAGTTCGAGCAACGGATGGCAGAGGAAAGGGATGGGATCGAAATGTTGGGCGCGCCGCCACGGAGCGGTTGGGCGCGCATGGTTGTTGAGCTCCATGTGAACAACCTGCGGGCGAGCCTATCGTTCTGGCGGGACGTCTTGGGCTTTGAAACAGCCTTCGAGAGGTCAGAAGAGCGGTTCGCCTATCTGGAGCATCCGGAAGGCCACCAAATCATGTTGTGCCAGCGTCATGGTCGTTTCGAGACGGGACCTCTGGACTTTCCCCTCGGCCAGGGTGCCATCTTCCAGATCTACTTTGGAAGCATCGAGCCAGTGCTATCCGCCTTGGGAGCAAGCAACTGGCCGATCTATCTCGGGCCACGCGAGGCATGGCGTAGGACCGGAGATTGTGAGAGCGGGCAGAGAGAGGTTTTTGTGCAGGACCCGGACGGCTACCTGCTCATGGTCGCAGAGAACATGGGCCGGAGGCCGCTTTTGGGAGCAATCAGCCCATAGTTCCGGCTCTCTCGCGAGCAGGCATGGATCGTGTGATGGCGCGACAAACCGACGATGTATTCGAGGAAGAGTTCCTCGCGTCGCTCTACGACTATTTCAATACCTGGGACGCGTGCGACGAGTTTTACCTCGAGCTCGCTCGGGAAGCTGGCGGGCGTGTGCTTGACCTTGGGTGCGGCACAGGAATGTTGGCGTGCCGTATAGCAGAGGAGGGATTGAGCGTTACGGGGGCCGATCCTGCCGAGGGCATGCTGCGCGTGGCGCGATCACGCCAGGGAACGGAGCGGGTCTGCTGGATCAAGGCAGATGGCCAGACGCTGCGTTTGCCGCTGCGCTTCGATCTCATTTACATGACCGGCCATGCATTCCAGGCTTTGCTGACTGACGATGATGCAATCGCCGTCTTACGAACTGCCCACGAGCATTTAACCGGAGACGGCCGCTTCGCGTTTGAGAGTCGCAATCCAGCTAGACGGGCTTGGCTGTCCTGGACACCGCACAGGCGAAAGATGGTTACGACGAACGACCATGGTCGTATTGAGGAGTTCGTCGATACAGTAGCTGACCCGCAGACAGGGGTCGTGGACATCGCGCATCACTACGGATTTTTGGATACGGGCAAATCAATTGTAGGCCGCAGCCGCATCCGTTTCATTGATCAGGATCATCTCATGCGCTTGCTCGCGGCGGCGAACCTCATTCCAATAACCTGGTATGGCGATTGGGATCGGACGCCGCTAACGCCGGCCAGCAGTGAGTTCATCGTTGTGACCTGCCGTGCCGATCGCCGGCCCCTGCAGAATTGTGCACAATTGCACGACGTCACAAACCCTTTCGAGAGCGTCCTCCGGGCTATACCCCGCTGCCCCGCATAGGGCCGACTGGCGAAACGACGGATCGGAGAGAACATGAAGGCGACAAGTCGTCCGAATGGCGAGGCTGCTTCAGCGAACATCACCAAGCGGATTGCAGAGCTGGGGGATTGGAGGGGAGAGACCCTCGCTCATGTCCGTCGGCTCATCCACGACGCCGACCCCGACATCCAGGAGGAGTGGAAATGGGAGAAGCCAAAATCCCCCGGAACCCCCGTCTGGTCCCATGACGGCATCGTTTGCACGGGGGAATCGTACAAGCAAGTTGTGAAGCTCACCTTCGCTCGCGGAGCCTCCATCGAAGACCCGAAGAAGCTCTTCAATTCCAGCCTGGAAGGGAACGCGCGGCGTGCGATCGACCTGCGCGAAGGGGAGAAGATCAACGAAGCTGCCTTCCAGCAACTCATCCGCGCCGCGGTGGCGGCCAACTCCGCAGCGCGCGCGGGGCGGGCAGCCAAGAAGAAGTGAGCCCGGCTCTCACCAAACCGGTTATTGCCATTTTCGATATAATGTGCGATCGGATTGCGGTGACAGTTTACTCGATAGTCGCACGAGGCGACCCAGGGAGGCCAAGCCGCCAATGAATCCGGAACCCGCGCGGCAACCGCAGGTGGTGTGGGAGATCGCGTAAACTGTCACCGTAATCCGCAGCGCCTCGCCAGCGGACCGCATCCGGGCGAGCCCACGCCCCAACAGGTGCGTGAGGAAGGCACGAAATTCTGCGTCGGCACGCCGTCGGACTGCATCCCGTTTCTCGAACTCTACGAAGCCCTGGGCATCGAGGAAGCCATTTTACTATGTGCGGTCGGGCCGGCGCAGCACGAGGAGGTGCTCCACACCCTTCGCCTCTTCGGCGAGCAGGTAATCCCGCACTTCCGGACCAAGGAGCTGCGGTTTGAAGTGGGCCCCGGCCGCGCGACAGCCGGAGCCGCGTCTTAAGGCACACATCTCTTCGGGCCGGTGAGGAATCCCTCTCCGCCCTGGGGGGAGAGGGAGATACTGTCTCCTCTGCCGCCCATTGACGGCTATCCGATGACCTGTTCATGCTCGACCCGCTCACGGAAAAGGACGTTTATTCGGCCCATACGCCGACGCCTGGAGGAACCCGACAGATGAACATCCGCCACACGCCGGACACGGTGGCCGCGCCGTTCGGCCCCTACAGCCACGCGGTCGAGGTGCCCGAGGGCTCCCGGCTCCTCTACATCTCCGGCGAGGTCGGCGTGCTGCCCGACGGCACCGTGCCCGAAGGCATCGAGGCCCAGGCCGAAGCCTGCTGGCGGAACATCACCGCCATCCTCGCGGATGCCGGGATGGGGGTCGGCGATCTGGTGAAGATCACCACCTACCTGGTGCGGCCGGAGGACGTGTCCGCGGCCGGCGCGGCGCGGGCAAAGCATTTCGGCGACGCCCGGCCGGGCTCGGCGACGATCATCGTCAAAGCGCTCGTCGCACCGCAGTGGCTGATCGAAATCGAGGCGGTCGCGGCCGCGAAGGCTTGATTCGGCGTTAAGGTCGAACGCGATCCGGGAGGTAGGCCGGCGAGCGGCCTTGATCCGACAAGCCCGAGATCTCAACCGGTGATCGGGGGCAGCGGTAGGCCGTCAGTGCCAGCGCGGGCGAAGTGGGCGGGCAAAGTCGAACGCGCCGGGGGGATGGCTATCCCGATCGCCTCGGCGACGAGTTCCCCAGTCGTCCAATCGAGCGCCCTGGCCGTCTCTACGAACTCTCGCGAGATGGTGAAAGTCACCTTCGCGTGCCCCTCTGGCCGGAATTCTATCCGAGCCGCAACACCGCGCTCGTTGGCGTCGTCAAGCTCCGCTTGGTCGAATGCGGCCGCGATAATCTGCTCCTCAGGATCTAACTTCATCTCTGACACGTCTCATGAAATCAGGGGAAGACCATGGCTACAATCGCCCCCGCGAGTAGTTGTCTCATGTTGTTAACGAAATACATCTCTAGATAGGCGAGATATTATTAACGGGACTTCTCAGGTTGAGAAGTTGACTGTAGCATAGCAGAAGGCGGCCCAGCGTTCCATTACTTTGCGCCGTTGCTCGACCGCACCAGCATGGTCCGCGCTAGTTACGAAGTTGATGGATTATTTACAGTTCTCACCGGGGCCGTAGGGCTTTCGGTTCTGCGCCCCGAGTCACTGTAGAACCCACAAGCGCCGCAGAGGCATCAAACCGGTTCTCGAGCATATTCAGGTGACGAACACCACATTCTACACTCTAGTCGTCCGGATGGCGAGGCCGCTTCAGCGAACATCACCAAGCGGATTGAAGAGCTGGGGGATTGGAGGGGAGAGACCCTCGCTCATGTACGTCGGCTCATCCACGACGCCGACCCCGACATCCAGGAGGAGTGGAAATGGGAGAAGCCAAAATCCCCCGGAACCCCGGTCTGGTCCCATGACGGCATCGTCTGCACGGGGGGACCGTACAAGCAAGTTGTGAAGCTCACCTTCGCTCGCGGCGCATCTATCGAAGACCCGAAGAAGCTCTTCAATTCCAGCCCGGAAGGGAACACGCGGCCGGCGATCGACCTGCGCGAAGGGGAGAAGATCAATGAAGCTGCCTTCAAGCAACTCATCCGTGCCGCGGTGGCGGCCAACTCCGCAGCGCGCGCGGGGCGGGCAGCCAAGAAGAAGTAAGCCCGGCTCTCACCAAACCGGTATTGCCATTTTCGATATAATATGCTATCATCATCGATGTGAATGTATTGCGATTACCCGAATCGGACGTGCGCTTCCAAACAGCCAGTAACAGCCAGGATCAGCGATTACGGCCGCTGTTTTTCGGGCGCAATTCGGCTGGGCCTCAAGGATTTCTGCGGAGCAGGCGAGATCGATGGCTGATATTTTGATGGAGAAACAGCAAAAGCAGCGAAGACGCGGCCGCGGGCGGCCCTTTGAGAAGGGCCAGTCCGGCAACCCGGCCGGGCGGCCCCCCGGGATCGGGAAACGCGCGACCCAGGCTATGCAATTGCTGCTCGACGGCGAAGCGCAAGCCTTGACCCGCAAGGCCGTCGAACTCGCGCTCGACGGCAATACGATGGCATTGCGGATGTGCCTCGACCGCATCGGGCCGCCGCGCCGCGAGCGCGCCGTCCCGCTCAAGCTTCCGCCGGTGCGCGACGCCGCCGATCTCGCGGGCACGATGACCGCGATTATGGCTGCGGCCGGGGAGGGGGCGATCTCGCCGGACGAGGGCAGCCGTTTGGCGCGCCTCGTCGAGATTTTCCTCAGATCCGTCGAGACGCGCGACTTCGAACGGCGCTTGCAGCTATTGGAGAATACCCCTCCAACCCGGTCCTATTGAGTCCGACCAACTACACGTTGAGATTGGCGACGCTCAAGGCGTTGGCTTGGATGAAGTCGCGGCGCGGTTCGACGAGGTCGCCCATCAGGGTCGAGAAGGTTTCCTCGGCCGAGTCGGCGTGGCTGATCTTGACCTGCAATAATGAGCGGATTTCAGGGGCGAGCGTGGTTTCCCACAATTGCTCCGGGTCTTGCGCCGGATCAGGTACTGCCTGGCGATGGCGCCGATGCCGCGCATCTGCGACGAGAAGTGTCGGAATACTTTACATCCGAGATTGGCGACGTTCGCCTAAGCGATCAGCTAAGTCTTTTCACCGAAACACAAAACCGTCCAGCTGTCAAATTCCGATGTGGGACGGCGCTGACGGATAACGTTACAGTTTGTATCGTAGGAGTTCCGCCGAATCACCTAATCATCTGAAAAATCCCGTTCTTTGAGTTTGGTATTGAAATTGCTTAAGGTAAACAAAAAGCCTTACTTGCTCAAGGGAGGGATTGGCTATGATGTACTCGTCCGAGTGTCTTATGACTTCTGTGACTTCTCCCGCGCCCTTTGCCACTGCTGTTACCTTAACCCAGGAGCCTTTCCTGCCAGAGCAGGAGAGGACTATGACTCAATTCGCCGCATTCTGGGTATCCTTCTGGAAATTGGCTCTCGTAACTCTGGCGTTATTTGCACTCCCCATATCTTCGGGTGCCGGCGTCATAGTAAGCGTCACCGACCTTGCGGTGCCGGTTAATCGCGCAGCGTTTTTTCTGGGTGGCGAATTCAGTAACGCCGTCGCGGCGTCTTGGACTCAAAACGAGAGCTTTTCGGGGGTAACGATCGATGCCTCGATCGTAACTAGCGATTCGAGTTTCCGTAATGGTACTGCCTACCTGATGAGTATGATTGGGCCTGGGACCACCCCGGCGTCGGAGATAGTTCCCCCGGTAAGCTTCACCGCCCCGTTTGTGAATGAGTTGTTTGGAGAGGTTCCTCTCACCGTGCTGTTCTCCGGGCTTAATTTATCAGCTGGCACATATTACCTTGTGCTGACAGCTCCGTTTGCTAATTTCACCAATGTAACAGGAAGCCCTCTTACCTGGCAAATTGCCACCACTCCTGATATAATCACTGCGCCGTCCGTGAGTATTGGAATCGTAAACTCGACAAATAGCATTAATTCAACTGTGGATCCGTTTGCTCCGGCTTCTCTTTTTCTGACAGATGGAGATGCGCTCTTATTTGACGTCGTCTCAAATGTACCCGAACCTCAGAATGCTGGGGTCGTTCTGATCATGTTGGTTGCGCTCCTCCTTGGGGTTCACAGGGTGCGCAATTCTCGAGGCGCTACTCGTAATTCTGGCGATGCTGCGAGCTGCGCGGGGACTGGCGAGGGTTTAGGGAGTCTAAGGTAGCGCTCGGCGAAGACAGGTGCTGCTGGGATTGCGGCGGTTGCGCGCGTCGTTGCTCAGCGGCCGCGGCTCGCCCTTATCAAGTGATCGGAGAGGCGGGAAATGATGCTGCCCTTACACATCGAGGTTGGCGACGCTGAGGGCGTTGGCTTGGATGAAGTCGCGGCGCGGTTCGACGAGGTCGCCCATCAGGGTCGAGAAGGTTTCCTCGGCCGAGTCGGCGTGGCTGATCTTGACCTGCAGTAACGAGCGGATCTCGGGGTCGAGCGTCGTTTCCCACAATTGCTCCGGGTTCATTTCGCCCAGACCCTTGTAGCGCTGCACGTCGATGCCGCGGCGGCCCAGTTCCATGACCGCCTCGACGAGGCTGACGGGGCCGGTGATCGGCCAGGTCTTGTCGCGCGCGGCGAGGGTCCCGGAGCGGTCGTAGACCTCGCGCAATCGGGCATTGTCGGCGTCGAGCCGGCGCGCCTCGGCGCTGCGCAGCAAGGCCGCGTCGATCAGGCGCCGCTCGTCGACGCCCTGGCGGGTGCGGCGGAAGACCAGGCCCTCGCCGGCGATGACCTCGCCATGCCAGTTGCGCTCGTGCTCCGGGGCGAGGCGGTTGAGCCGCTCGGCGGTCGCATGCGCGGCCTCGATCGCGCGGTTCGGGTCGGCGAGCAACCCCGGCGACAACGCCCCGGCGATCGCCGCCTGCTCGATGACCTCCATGCTGCCGGCCTTGCCCGCCAGGGGCTGCAGCCAGCGGCGGTGGACCCGCGCCTGCTCCAACAGGTCGCGCAGGTCGAGGCCCCCGCGCTCCACGCCGTCATGCTGAGTGAAGACCGAATCCCTGAGCGCCGCGTCGATGCAATAGGCCTCGAGCGCCGCATCGTCCTTCAGGTAGACCGCCTTCGCATTGCCGCGCTGCAGCCGGTAGAGCGGCGGCTGGGCGATATAGAGAAACCCCTTGTCGATGAGGCTCGCCATCTGGCGGAAGAAGAAGGTCAGGAGCAGGGTCCGGATGTGGCTGCCGTCGACATCGGCATCGGTCATGATGATGATGCGGTGATAGCGCGCCTTCTCGGGGTCGAAATCCTCGACGCCGATCCCGGTGCCGAGCGCGGCGATCAATGTGCCGATCTCGGCCGAGCCCAGCATCTTATCGAAGCGAGCCCGCTCGACATTGAGGATCTTGCCCTTCAGCGGCAGGATCGCCTGAAAGCGCCGGTCGCGGCCCTGCTTCGCCGAGCCGCCGGCGCTGTCGCCCTCGACGATGAAGAGCTCGCTCTTCGCCGGGTCGCGCTCCTGGCAATCGGCGAGCTTGCCCGGCAGATTGGCGATGTCGAGCGCGCCCTTGCGCCGGGTCAGGTCGCGCGCCTTGCGCGCCGCTTCGCGCGCCGCCGCCGCCTCGACGACCTTGGCGACGACCTTTTTGGCATCGGCCGGGTGTTCCTCGAACCATTGCGTCAGCTTGTCGGCGACAATGCCTTCGATGACCGGCCGGACCTCCGAGGAGACCAGCTTGTCCTTGGTCTGTGACGAAAATTTCGGATCGGGCACCTTGGCCGACAGGATGCAGGTCAGGCCCTCGCGCATGTCCTCGCCCGACAGCGTGACCTTCTCCTTCTTGGCGATGCCGCTGTCGTTGGCATAGGCATTGACCGTCCGGGTCAACGCCGCCCGGAAGCCGGCCAAATGCGTGCCGCCGTCCCGTTGCGGGATGTTGTTGGTAAAGCAGAACATCGTCTCGTGGTAGCTGTCGGTCCACTCCATCGCGACCTCGAGCATGACGCCGTCGCGCTCGCCGCGGATCACGATCGGCGGCGAATGGAGTGCCTGCTTCGAGCGATCGAGATAGCGGACAAAGGCTTCGAGACCGCCCTCGAAATGCAAGGTGACGGTCTTCGGCTCGACGCCGCGCAGATCGCTCAGCACCAAGGTCACGCCGCTGTTCAGAAAGGCGAGCTCGCGCAGCCGGTGCTCCAGGGTCGTAAAGTCGAATTCGGTTTTGCTGAAGGTCTCGGTGCTCGGCAGGAAAGTAATCTCGGTGCCGGTGACTTGACCCTCGCGGGTCGACCCGGCCGGCCAGGCCGGCGCCGGACCCACCTCGGCGAGCGGCGCCTCGGGCACGCCGTCGCGGAACCGCATGAACCACTCCGACCCGCCGCGGTAGACGCGCAAATCGAGCCGCGCGGAGAGGCCGTTGACGACCGAGACGCCGACGCCGTGCAGCCCGCCCGACACCTTGTACGCGTTTTGATTGAATTTTCCGCCGGCGTGCAGGTGCGTCATGATGACCTCGGCGGCCGAAACTCCCTCCTCGTCGTGGATGCCGACCGGGATGCCGCGGCCGTTGTCGGTGACGGTGACGGAGCCATCGGCGTTTAACGTCACGGCGACCGTATCGCAGTACCCGCCGAGCGCCTCGTCGATTGCATTGTCGACGACCTCGTAGACCATGTGGTGGAGGCCGGAGCCGTCATCGGTGTCGCCGATGTACATCCCCGGCCGCTTGCGCACCGCATCGAGCCCGCGCAGGACCTCGATCGACTGCTCGTTATAGATCGCATCCTCGCCATTGGGAGTGCCGTTGCCTGTCGGCACGGCACCAATCTCAGCCGGCGGCAAACCGGTGCTCGCGGCGCGTCTGCCTGAGGCGGGACCGAGGGGGTCGGATGCGGAGATGTTTGCCATTTCGTCCTTGTTCGAAGTTTCAGGGTTCGCGAGCCGTTGTCAGCTGCCCGTCGTGCACCGACAGAAACTGGGCGTCGTGCCGCAATTGCGCGAACAGCGCCTCGTCGGTGCCGGTCAGCCAAGCTTGGCTGTCGAGCCGCAGCAGCGCATCGAACAATGCCGCACGCCGGCTCGCGTCGAGGTGTGCGGCAATTTCGTCGAGCAGCAGCAATGGCGGCTCGCCGCGCACCGCCTGCTGCAGTCTCGCGTGCGCGAGGAGGATCGAAATGAGCAAGGCCTTCTGCTCGCCGGTCGAGGCCAGCTCGGCGGCAATTCCTTGCTCGGCCAAGCTGACATGCAGGTCGGAGCGATGCGGCCCGATGAGGGCGCCACCGGCCTGCGCATCGCTCTGCCGATTGCCGGCGAGCATCGAGGCGAACTCTGCTTCGACAGCCAGCGCCGGCATTGTTTCGAGCCAATCCTCGACGCTGCCGGCGAGAACCAGCCGGGCGCGCGGAAACGGACCTTCGGCCTCGGCGCAGGCATGGTCGAGCCGCTGCACCGCCTCGCGGCGCCCCGCCGCGACCGCCACCCCTTGTTCGGCCATGACCCCTTCGAGCGCAGTCAGCCAGGCGGGGTCTCTCGGGTCATCGCGCAGCAGCCGCGAGCGCTCGCGCAATGCCTGTTCGTAGGCCGCGACGCGCGAACCGTGCGCCGGGTCGAGACCGAGCACGAGCCGATCGAGAAAACGCCGCCGTCCGCCCGGACCCTCGACAAACAGCCGGTCCATGGGCGGGGTCAGCCACAAGACGCCGAGTCGCTCGCCGAGCGCCGATTGGCCGCGAACCGGTTCGCCGTCGATTCGAACGAGCCGCCGCTCGCCTGCCGCCGCGTCGTGTCCGGTGCCGATGCGCAGGTTGCCGCGGCGGGTCGCGACGAGCGCGGCAACAGCCCAGCCGCCGGCCGCATCATCCTGCCCTGGCCGGGCCCGACGATCGATTTCGGCCAGCTTGGCCCCGCGCAATCCGCGGCCGGGTGCGAGAAACGACACGGCCTCCAGGAGGTTGGTCTTGCCGGCACCGTTAGGTCCGGTCAGCACCACCGGCGCGGTGCCAACGTTGAACCTCGCCTCGCGATAATTGCGGAAGTCAGTCAGCACGAGGCGCGTCACACCGACGCGATCTGCCGCGGCACCGGCATCGTCCCGGGCTTGCTGTGCCTCGGCAAACATAGGGAATATATGGGGTCGGAGGCACCTGTTTGCGAGCATTCCGCGCGATTGGCAACGGCAGCGGGCGGGACGCGCAACCCTCACCCGCGTCGCTGCTCTCGGCACCCTCTCCCGCGGTGCGGGGGGCTACAGCGCATTCGACCGTCAGCCCCTCTCCCGCACCCGCGGGAGAAGGAGGGCCAAGCCCAAAGAGCTCGGTGGGTGAGGGTAACATCGCCGATGGTCAACTCACACCCGCATTGGCATCAGCACGTAGAGGGCGCTGCGATCATCGCTGTCGCGCACAATGGTCGGCGAGCCAGCGTCAGACAGCTCAAATTGTACGCCCTCGCCCTGGATTTGATCGGCGATGTCCAACAGGTAACGCGAATTAAAACCAATTTCGAGCGGAGCGGCAGAATAACGCGCTTCGAGCTCCTCTTCGGCCTTGCCGTTTTCGGGACTGGTTGCGGAGATTTCCAGACTACCGTGTTCGATCTTCAGCTTGACCGCCCGGCTCTTCTCCGTCGAAATCGTCGATACCCGGTCGACCGCTTCGGCGAAGTCTTTCCGATTGACCTCGAGCGTCTTGTCGTTGTTCGACGGGATTACGCGGTCGTAGTCGGGAAACGTGCCATCGATCAATTTCGAGGTCAGCGCCGCCTCGCCGATCGCAAGGCGGATCTTTGTCTCGCTGAGCCCGATCTGCACCTCGTCCTCGCTCTCCTCGACGAGCTTTCTCAGTTCGAGCACCGTCTTGCGCGGGACGATGATGCCCGGCATACCGGCGGCACCCTCGGGCAAGACCATTTCCATCCGGGCGAGCCGATGCCCGTCCGTGGCGACGGCGCGAATGACCGGCACTTCGTCGGCTTTGGTCGCGTGGAGGTAGATGCCGTTCAGATAATAGCGGGTCTCCTCGGTCGAAATCGCGAATCGGGTGCGGTCGATCAAAGCGCGAAGCTCGGTCGCCGACAGCGAGAAGTTGTACGGCAGCTCACCGCCCGCCATTAGCGGATAGTCCTCCGGGGGCAGACAGGCGAGGGTAAAGGTCGAGCGACCGGAGCGCAGCACTATGGCATTGCGCTCACCGCTCGTCTCGATTTCGATCTGCGCGCCCTCGCGCAACTTGCGGACGATGTCATAAAGGGTGTGGGCCGGTGCTGTGGTCCGGCCCTCGCGTTCTATTTGGGCCGGAACGCGCTCGACGATCTCGAGATCCATATCGGTCGCGCTCAGCGCCAGCCTGCCCGGCTCGGCGCGCAGCAATAGGTTCGACAATATCGGGATCGTCGTCCGCCGTTCGACGACACTTTGTACATGGCCCAGCGCCTTCAGGAAGGCCGCCCGTTCAATGGTCAGTTTCATGTTGGCTACACAAGAGTTGCCGACCCCGGCCTGCGCCGCCCTCGGGTCATGCCCAGAGGGCGGTCAGTGCCCCCGCCGCGTCATTCCGGCTCGACGGGATAGCACTATAGCACGATCGGCCGCACGCCTCAGCACCCGCTTTTGCCGCGGACGCTTATGGGCGCTCAGCCCTGCAGCATCCGACGCAACAGCTCGACATCTTCGGCGAGCGACGGGTCGGTGCGCGTTAGCTCTTCGACCTTGCGCACCGCGTGCATGACGGTGGTGTGATCACGGCCGCCGAACTTGCGGCCGATTTGCGGTAGCGATCGCATCGTCAGCTGTTTGGCCAGATACATCGCGACCTGACGCGGCCGGGCGACGGCGCGGGCGCGACGATCCGAGGTCATCTCGCCTAATTTTATATTAAAATGCTCGGCGACTTTTCTTTGGATTTCGTCGATCGTTACATGCCGCTCATGCGAGCGGAGCAGATCGTGCAGCACCTCCTGGACGCTCTCTAGCGTGATGTCGCGCCCGACCAGCTGGACGTGAGCGGCGATTCGGTTCAATGCCCCCTCGAGCTCCCGGACATTCGACGCGATCTTGTGGGCAAGAAACTCCATAACCTTTGGCGGAACCCGCAGGCCGCCCAGCTCGGCCTTGGACTGTAAAATGCCGAGGCGCAATTCATAAGTGGTCGGGTGCAGATCAGCGACGAAGTCCCCAGCCGAGCCGCGAGCGCATGCGCTCTTCCATGCCTTCGAGGTCAGAGGGCGATTTGTCGGCCGAGATCACGATTTGGCGGTTCTCGTCGACCAATGCATTAAAGGTGTGAAAGAATTCTTCCTGGGTCGATTCCTTGCCGATGATGAATTGCACATCATCGATCATCAACAGATCGACCGAGCGAAATTGTTCCTTGAAATCCATAGTCGACTTGAAGCGTAATGCTCGGATGAACTGATACATGAACTTTTCGGCCGAAAGATAGATTATCTTCCGATCACATGCATGCTTGCGGACGTACCAGGCTACGGCGTGCATCAGATGCGTCTTGCCGAGCCCGACGCCGCCGTAAAGAAACAGCGGATTGAACGGCACCGGGTTGCCCGCACATGCGCAAGCCTCGGCGACGCGCCGGGCCGCGGCATGGGCGAGTTCGTTGGGCTTGCCGACGACGAAATTCTCGAAGACGAAGCGATGATCGAGAGCCAAGAGCTGCGCCTTATCGTCGCCGATTTCGAGCGGCAGGACAGGTCCGGGGGAAGCAGGCAAAGCCGCAGGGGCTTCGATGTTGTCATCCGGGCCGCACAAATGATTGCCGTTTACCGGCCCCGAAGGCACGCCGACGACGATCGAGAGGCGCTTTACTTGCTCGTTCTCCGCCCGCCACAGCGCGAGAAGCCGGTCCGCATAATGGGTCGCCACCCAATCGCGCAAAAAACGTGTGGGCGCCGCGATGATGGCCTGTCCACTGTCCACCTGCTCCAGGTTCATCGGTTGCAGCCAGCTGCGGAAAGCGTCCTCGCCAACTTCCGCCCTGAGCTGACCGAGAACCCCAATCCACTCCGCCTCGGGCGCTGTCATCGTGTTGGTCGCATCTTCTTGAATTGCTTGCGCCACCCCTCTCCCCCCTCAATCGAACAGACGCGATTCCGGCGACTGCCGGCAATATTTCACGCTGCAGAACCACCAATAATGGCTCTGCGATACTACTCAATACGGAAGAGAGACGCTCTCCCTATTGCTTATTACAGCCGGTTAGGTGTCAATAGATTGACGTTTTCTTGACGTCCACCAAGCATTTACGCGGCATAGCCGTACTTTTTGGCACCGTTATTTGGAAGTTTACCTATGTGGCGGATTAATGGCAACGGGATCGAAGGAGGAACGCGGGGATATTTTTTGGCCGCCAGCGCCGTCGGTTCGCCCGCCTAAGAAATCCGGGCCGGTCCTCGCCTGCGGCATTCCGCCGCGGATACGATCGCCGCAAACTGCAGTCAGAGCGCGTTGATCCTCGCCGCCAGCCGCGACAATTTACGCGAGACCGTGTTCTTGTGGAGCACTCCCTTGGTTATTGCCCGGTGCAGCTCGGGCTGCGCTAACCGGAAGGCCGACTGTGCCGTTGCTTTGTCACCGGTTGAGATCGCCGTCTCAACTTTTTTGACAAAGGTGCGCACGCGGCTTACTCGTGCGCGATTGATCGCTGTGCGCTTGGCCGTCTGCCGGATGCGCTTTTCCGCTGATTTGTGATTAGCCATGCAGTTCGCCGTGACCGAAAAACGAGTCTTATATCGGGGCCTCGTCCGTGACGTCAACTTCGCGCCAGGAACGGCGATGCTGGCGGCCTATCGGAACAATCGTCCCCCTTGCGAAAGCGAAATGCTGAGGTCGGCAGAGCACCGCGTGGCGAAAAATTCACTCTTTCGCTACTAAGCTCGGCGAGAAAGCGCCATCGGGGGGTGGAGCATGTCGGGAACCGACAGCAGCCGACGCAGGCTGTTGCAGCAAATGCTTGCCTTGGGTGCGGCACTCGGATGGGACATCGACCGCGGGTCCGCCCACCCGGTGGGGCGAGGGATACTGCCGCTGCGGCGCCAGCCGACGGTAGTCATCGATCCCGGGCATGGCGGGGTCGACCCCGGCGCGATCAGCCCCGACGGCATCTCCGAAAAGGACATTGTTCTGCCGATTGCATGGGATTTTGCGCGCCAGCTAGCCGCGACTCGCCGCTATCGCGTCGTGCTGACCCGCGGCGTCGACGAATTCATTCCATTACGCGCCCGGGTCGCTCGCGCCCGCGCCTGGCATGCCGATCTGTTCTTGTCTATACACGCCGATGCGCTGCCCGATGCGGCAATGCGAGGCTTATCCGTATTTACGTTGTCGGCGCAGGCTTCTGACCGCGAAGCCGCGGCGCTCGCCGTAAGCGAGAACAAAGCCGATCTCGTCGGGAGCATCACTCTGTTGCGGCAGTCGCGCGATATCGGCGACATCTTGATGGATCTGACCCGCCGTCAGACCGGCAACTTCTCGGTTGCGCTCGCCCGCGCGATTGTCGATCAAGTCGGGCGCGAGGTCGTCCTGCTCGATCATCCGCAGCGCTCTGCCGATTTTGCTGTGCTAACCGCACCGGATATCCCTTCCGCCCTCGTCGAACTCGGCTGTCTGTCGAACCCGCAAGAAGAACACCTGCTGCCGCAGCGGGCGTACCAGCACAAATTGGCGCGCGGTCTCGTGCGGGCGGTTGAGGCCTATTTCGCCGCGCATCCCGTGAGTTGAGGCGCTCCGGCTTGCCTCTGGAATGGTGCCGGACTTAGTTTGCGGCGACTTCTCGACAGGAGCGATCGTGAGACTGGTTTCCGCCCGGTGCGAGGACGCCGCCGCTACCTCCGCGGCGTGGCAGGCCCGCGTAGATCTCGCCGCAGCCCACCGGCTCGCCGATAGCCAAGGCTTCGGCAAGGGCATTTTCAATCACTTCACCCTCGCCACCCCCGATACTGACGACCGTTATTTACAGATCCCGTTCGGGCTGCACTGGTCCGAAGTCACGGCCAGCTGCTCGGACCGCACAACAAGGTGCTGTTCATGGGCAATCATGGCGTGCTGGTGGTCGGCGAAACGGTCGCCGAAGCTTATGATCGGCTCTATTACCTCGAGCACGCCTGCCAGGCGCAGCTTTATGCAATGTGGACGGGCCGCGCGCTGAAGCACGTGCAGGCGGCAATCGTCGAGCGCACGCAGCACGAATACGCCGCCTCGCTGGCCTACCAAGGCAAGCCGGCTTGTGTGCACCACTTCGCCGCGCTAAAGCGTCTGCTGGACCGCCGCGAGCCCGATTACGCGGATTAATGGCCACAGCTCACTGCATCGAAACCATAAACCAAAAGCATTTTCTCGACCTCCCGGAGGCTAAACCATCTCTCGATCGACGCTAGCGGAGCGGTCCGGAATGATTTACGAAGACTTGGGCACCCAAACTTGGTCGGTAACGAACAATTATCCGGGCGGCTTCTGGGCAGATTACAGATACGACTGGTTCAGCGGCTCCTGAGAGCTCTGCGACCGGCGGAGAGGGGCCGCTTTGACTGATGAACCGTGCGCAGTTGCGATCATGGCCAAAGCGTCGGTCGCCGGGACCGTCAAGACGCGCCTTGCGCCGCCGCTGACGCATCAGGAGGCCGCCGAGCTCAATACCTGCTGTTTAACGGACGTCGCGGCGAACATCGTCGCCGCGGCGAATCAGGTGCCGATACAGGGTTTTGCTGCTTATCATCCGCTGGGGTCGGAGGCCTTTTTCGATGACCTCTTGCCTGTCGGCTTCAAGCTGCTGCCGCCCCGGGAGTTGACAATCGGGCGCAGTCTATTCCACGCGGCGCGTGACCTTTTTAATGCAGGGTACAGCTCGGTTTGTCTCGTCAACGCGGACAGCCCGACCTTGCCGACCGAATTCCTCGTCGAGACGGTTCGCCAGCTGCGGGACTCGGGCGATCGCGTCGTCCTCGGACCCGCCGCTGATGGCGGCTATTACTTGATCGGGTTGAAGCATTTTCACCAGCGGCTGTTCGAGGAGATCGACTGGAGCACCGAACGGGTCTTTCGGCAGACGCTAGCCCGAGCCGACGAGATCGGGGTCACGGTCGCGCCGTTGCCCAAATGGTACGATGTCGATGACGCGGCGACACTGGCGATGCTTGCTCGCGAGATCGGACCATGCCGGAGCATAGTGAGCCCGTATCTCAACGGCTATCGGGCGCCCAGCACCACGGCTTTTCTCGAGAAGCTGGCAGCCGAAAGCGGCGGGATCGGACGCCTGCTCGGCCGTGCGGCGCCTCTTTCCTACCCTTCCCCGCCGGTGAGGGAAGGCTAGGGTGGGCGCGCGAACGGCGCGGTCGAAGCTGCCGCTGCTCGCCGGCTTGCTGCTGGCAGGCGCGGCCGGCGGGCTGGCCGCCCAATTCGACCGTGATATACCCGCCTTTGTCATTGTCGCCTTCGTCCAAGGAGCGGTCTGGGCGGTTGCTGCCGCACTCGTCCTGCGCGGCCGCGATCGGCAGCGCGGATTGGTCCTGATTCTGGGGACGGCACTCCTGCTGCGCCTGATCGCGCTCGCGGCGCCGGTCTTTTTGTCTGACGACATCAACCGCTACATCTGGGACGGGCGGGTCCAGGCCGCGGGGATCAATCCTTATCGCTACATTCCGACCGACCCGGCACTCGCGCCCTTGCGCGACGCGCTGATCTTTCCGAACATCAATCGCAACAATTACGCGCCGACGATTTACCCGCCGGTCGCCCAGATGCTGTTTCTGGTGGCGAGCCGGTTCGGCGAGACGGCGCTAGCGGTGAAACTCGTGTTTGTCGCGATCGAGGCCGTCGGCATCGGCACCCTGCTATTTATCTTGCGGGCGAGCGGGCGGCCGCCGGAGCACATATTGCTCTATGCCTGGCACCCGCTGCCGGTATGGGAGATTGCAGGCTCCGGGCATGTTGATGCGGCGATGGTCACATTGGCCGCCCTGGCGTTCGCCGCCAGCATGAGCGGAAGGCGTATCTGGTCGGGCGCGGCGCTCGCCGCCGCTACGCTCGTCAAGCTTTTCCCGCTTCTTCTGGCGCCTGCGCTGTGGCGTCCAGCTAAGTCGAACCTGGGCGATTGGCGATGGCCGGCCGCCTTCATCGCCGTGATCGTTGCCGCTTATTTACCCTATATCGGCGTCGGGTTGCGGGCTATGGGGTTTCTAAGCGGCTATGTCGCGGAAGAAAATTTAGGCTCGGGTAGCGGTTTCTGGCTTCTCGGGGTCATCCGGCGCACCACTCCGCTGCCGCTCGCCGCCTATCTCGGCTTGGCGGTGATCGTCATGGCCGGGCTGGCGTTCGGTGCGCTTTCCCGAGGGCCGGAACCGCGCTCCAGCCTGTTCTGGGCAACGGCGCTGGGCACGGCAGCGATGTTCTTTGCGTCGCCTCATTATCCGTGGTACTTTGTCTGGCTCGTCGCGCTGCTGACCGCCGCACCATGGTGGCCGGCCTGGTGGCTCACCCTCGCGGCTGTCCTGCTCTACTGCGATCACAAGACCGGCAATATCCCGTTTTGGGTGGGGTTCACTCTGTACGGCGGCTTTGTCATACTCTGCGCCATCGACATCGTCTGGCGAACGGTTTCCAACAAAAGGCCCGGAGCAGGGCGTGCCATTGACTGCGCAACCTAGACCCGACCCGCGGCGCTATTTCGAAGCGGTCGGCGGCGCCCGCGGCGAGATCGCCGAGCAGGAGCCGGTCTGCCTCTATATCGAGACGACCAATCGCTGCAACCTGTTGTGCGAAACCTGCCCGCGCACCTTCGAAGATCTCGAGCCGCCGGCCGATATGAGCTGGCAATTGTTCACTCATATAGTCGACCAATTTCCGCGCATAGCCCGCGTCGTGTTGCACGGGGTTGGCGAACCGATGATGGTCAAAGCGCTACCTCGGATGGTGCGCTATCTGAAGGAGCGCGGCACCTATGTGCTGTTCAACACCAACGGCACGTTGCTGACCGAGCACAAGGGCAGGGAACTGATCGCCGCCGGCCTGGACGAATTGCGAGTGTCGCTCGACGCCGCCGAGCCCCAGACCTTTCTCACGGTGCGCGGCAAGGACATGTTCGACCGGATTGTCCGCAACGTGCGCGCCTTCACCGCGTTGCAGCGCGCCGAGGGCATCGAGCGCCCATTGGTCTCGCTATGGCTGACCGGGCTCAAAGAGACAATCGACCAGCTGCCGGAATTTGTGCGGCTGGCACACCGCATCGGCGTCTCCGAGATCCATCTTCAGCGCCTGGTCTTTACGCCGGAAGGGGCGGGTCTAGCGCGCGCTCGATCCGCGTTGTTCGAAAAGCTCGAAGGCGACGAGCCGAGGCGGCTCGAGGAAGCTGCCGCCGTCGCCGAGACGCTCGGGGTCCGCTTCAACGCCTCCGGCGCGACCGAGCCCGGAACCAGCCTCAAGCGCGCGGCTGAGGACCAGCCGTGGTCGCTGTGCCGGCGGCCCTGGACACTGATGTATTTCACTTCTCACGGCCGAGCGATCCCGTGCTGTATCGCGCCGTTTTCGATGCGCGGCTATGACAACTTCACGTTGGGGAACGCAACCCAGGAGAGCCTTCGCCAGATCTGGAACGGGCCACGCTACCAGGATTTCCGCCGCGCATTGTTGAGCGAGACACCGTCACCCGCCTGCGCCTCGTGCGGCGTCCGCTGGAGCCTGTGACGGGGTGTGCTCGGGGAAAGTCCGGGTAAGGGGCGAGACGCGCGCATCGCCGTAATCATCCCGGTGCTCGACGAAGAAGGAGCGATCGGCCCGGTGCTCGCGGCGATGCCGTGCGGCTGGGTCGACCAAGTCATCGTCGTCGATGGCGGCAGCCGCGATCGCACCGTCGCAGAGGCGCGCGCCGCGGGGGCAAGGGTGCTCGTCGAGCAAAAGCGTGGTTACGGGCGGGCTTGTGCCAAAGGGGCTGCGGCGGCGATCGAGAAGGGGGCGGAGATCCTTGTGTTTCTCGACGGCGACGGTGGCGACCGGCCCGAGGCGATCCCGACGCTGGTCCAGCCGATCCTCGACGACACACACGATTTCGTAATCGGCTCCCGCACTCGGGGCGTGCGCGAGAGAGGCAGCATGGGAGCCCACCAGGCGCTCGCCGGCCGCGCGATTGGCGCCGTGATCGGTCTCGTCTACGGCGTGCGCTTTACCGATATGTGCGCCTTTCGGGCGATCCGCGCCGCTGCGCTGAGGCGTCTCGGCATGCGCGAGATGACCTATGGCTGGAACCTCGAGATGCAGATGCGGGCGGCGCGCGCCGGGCTGCGGATCCTCGAGCTTCCGGTGCCGCACGGCCGCCGCATCGCCGGGCATTCGAAGGTCGCCGGAACCCTCCGCGGCACTCTCAAAGCCGGTTTCCGGATCCTCGCCACCTTCGTCCGCATCGCCTGCGAACGGCAGGACGGGGGTCAGTGAAACTCCGGCCGGCCGTTCCCGACTTTCCCTCTAGTTTTCAGGGATTGCGGGCTGGCTTTGCAGGATCAGGCGGAGGAGCTCGGCCTGACGCCGGGTGCCGGTCTTGTCGAACACGTGAGCAAGGTGTGTCCGCGCCGTTGCCAACGAGATGCCGAGCCGGTCCGCTGCTGCTCGCACCCCGTCGGCCTTCAATATTTCGCGCATGAACCCGACTTCAGCCGGGGTCAGTCCGAAATCCTGGCGGAGCCATTCGCTGCGAACCAACGCAGTCTGCTCCGGATCGGTGATGAAGAGGATCGCCGTCGGGCGGAGGATATCGATCCATTGGATCCCGGTACGGTGCGGCACGACGAGAACGGTCAGCGGCGTTCGGTGCGCGCGGGACAGCCGGAGGCGACCGCCGGTGCCGTCAAGCTCGCTCCTCGGGTCTGTACAGTTGGCGATAGCTTGGCGCAGCAGCCGCGTTTCCCCGAGAGTTTCAGCTCGCAGACCATCGTGCCCTAGGGACAGACCGCCGCCGGCGCGCAATACCTTTCCGGCCGCCTTGTTGGCGAAGATCACCCGTGCAAGTGCGTCCGCCAAGAGCACAGCCTGAGGAAATCGGTTTAGGATCTCAACTGGGCTCGTCGTCGGCCCGCCCAGCGCGGCGAGGTGCATCCGCAGCATCTGCAATCCCCGTTGCAGATGGGGGATCAATATGGCGAACAGTTCAACTTCGGTTGCGTCGAAACCGCCTTTCGAATAGGGACGCGACACCGACATGACCGTGAAAATGGGACCGTCGATCGATAGGATTGTTCCCATCGTCGCCTTCGGGCCTCGAACGTTGGGTGATCCCTCGAAAATATCGGTGCGACAGTCATCTTTACGTGAAATCAACGCCTCCGGCACTATCACTGCGCCGACTGCATGCTGTCGCGTGCACCGCGTGATCTTCAAGCAATATTCCGAAAAGCTGCGCAGTTCTTCGGAATGTAGGCGCGGAGCCAGCATCTTTGTGAGGCGGGTCTTCGAATTGTAGGTGCCGACTTGCACTCCACTCGTAGCGCCGAGCAGGTCGGCGAGACGACTGAGCATGACTGGACAGGCATTGCGATCCACCACCGAGTCGTAGATCAATCCGACGACTTCGGAGAGATCACGAACGCCCATCCCCCCTCCCGCACGGCGCAGCATGAATGCTTGAGCCCGGGAGGCTCGCGCTCGCCCAGCCGCCGTGATCGTACAACCCCTAGCGCGGCGGAGTGTGAACTAGCTCACACTCAGCAAAAAAATTCGCGGCCGGAAGCCTCTCGTCATCCGAACGGATGATGACGCGCCTGTTGCCGTCACTTCAATGTGACGAGGGTGGAGTCTCGCTGCCTCGCGGACCTCCAGGCGTTGCGGTGAATCCAGAAACATTCAGACAGGGAGGCGAACGATGAAATCCTCGCGTTCAACTGCGTTGGCAACGTTGTTCCTCTGGATTTTCGCACTCGCTATTTCAATCGCCCCAGGGGCGGTATGCGCCGCAACCTGGCAAGCTACGGCGGGCGTCCAAAGTACTGACGAGGGAATACAGGCTCTGGCCTTTTTGCCGAACGGGTTGTGGGTTCACGTCGGCGACAGCATCACCTGGACTTTTCCCACCCCCGAGATTCAGACGGTGACCTTCTTAAAACAAGATACCAACCCCGAGCAGATCCGACCCGCTCGCCCAGGGGTCCCCGGAGGGGGCTGTCCCGGGACAACGCCCGATGGCTCCAGCTTCGACGGCTCCAAGTGCCTGACCTCCCCCGAATTGGTGGACGGGCAGACCTACACCGTGATGTTTCCGGCGGCCGGGAACTTCAAGCTCGTCTGTCTGGTGCATAACAATATGACGGGCGCAGTGCATGTGCTCGCTCCAAAAGAGGCGCTGCCCCATGATCAAGCCTTCTACGACGATCAGGCGCAGAAGCGGCAAGCTCAGTTGCTTTCGGATGGCGCCGAGTTAAAGGGCCGAGCAACGGCCACGGCGCCGCAGAGTTCCGGAGATGCCGTGAGCGCCGGCATCGGCGAGATCGTGGCCACCGGAGACGGCTCCGATACGGTATCGGTCATGCGCTTTCGGCGAGATTCGATTGTCGTTCGCGTCGGAGACACGGTGGAGTGGACGAATTTGGACCCGGTGACGGCACATACTGTCACGTTCGGGTTCCCGAACGGCGACCCCGCGCCACCCCAGCTTCCCTCTCCCCCGGGCGTGGTGACTGTGGATAGCGATGGAGCCAGACATGCGGACGTAGCTTCGCCCACTGACAACGTGCACTCCGGGTTTGTTGTCGCGGCGCTTCAAGATAGGGGCCCGCCCCCGCCCACGCCCCCGTCCCCCAACCCGCCCCCCGCCGTCGCACCCCTGCCGCAGTCGCCTCTGACCGTGACGCGGTTCCGGGTGACTTTCACCACTCCGGGGACCTTCAAATACCGGTGTATTCTGCATGACAATCTGGGGATGGTCGGGCGCGTGATTGTTCACCGCTAACGGCCTCGGGCACATGTCAAAGCCCGGAAGGCATCAATGAAGCTGCGCTTATTCCGCGCATGCTTTGTCATCCTGGCATTTTTGTTTGGGATTGGCGACGGCTGGTCGGCATCGGCAGGGCCGCAAGGGGAAGCCGCCCTGCCCCAGGCGGATCGTGCTGCGCCGACGTATCACGGCGGCCTCGTAACTCCGCCACTGCCGAAGCCAAAATTTACTCTCATGGACACATCCGGTGCGCCGTTCGATTTCTGGTCGGAGACCCAGAGGCACGTCACGCTACTGTTTTTTGGCTATACTCATTGTCCCGATGAATGCCCACTCCACATGGCCAATATCGCGAGCAGCCTGCAACAGCTGCCCACCGAGATCGGGGAACAAGTTAAGGTGGTGTTTGTCACCACTGATCCCGCCAGGGATAGCGCTCCCGTATTGCGTGCCTGGCTGGATAATTTCGACAGACATTTTTGCGGCTCATCTCACGAGTTCAATGGCCGCTATCGGGCTGACCAACTCGATCAATACACACGAGCGTGAATACCACGAATTCGTTCCGCGATCCTTTGACGCCCTCCGAAAGGTCGGCCGCCCTGGCGCGGTAGCCGGAATTCGCCTTTCTCGCGTGCTCAACGCCGCTTAACCTGAAGACCGCCCGCATCTAGCCCAGTACCCACGCATCTGCTGCCTTCGCGGCGGCAACCAGATGCCATCGGGCAATCGCAGCTCAAGCGGTGCGGGCGGGCCAGACGGGCTCGTTATGGCCGAGCGGGACGGATGGGCGGGCCCAACGGGGCTGGGTCTCGGATAGGCGCACGGTGGGCCCGAGATGGCGCAGTCGCCCGACCGGGGTGTCGCTCTCGATCGACCAGCGGTCGATGTCCGCTTTCGGGATCTCTTTCGACACATCTTTCAGAGCGGCCTCGGGCACCTCGCCGCGGTCGACCAGCCAGCGGCCAGTCTGCGCCAATGATATGCGCACGAGCCAGCTGCCGCCTTCGCGGGCACGGCGGGCCAAGGCCACCATCGCGCCGAACGCCATCAGATACCCGGTCAGATAATCGATTGCTGAGACCGGGTAGAATTGCGGGCCGGGTTCGGCGCCGGGGAAGAGCTCGCCCTGGCGGGTCGTGATCCCGCTGACGGTCTGCACGACGGTGTCGAACCCGCGGCGCGAGGCCCAGGGGCCGACATGGCTGAAGGCGCACATCGAGACGTAAACGAGGCCGGGGCGGAGCTGGATCAATTCCTCCGGCGACAGCCCGCGATTCCCGAGCGTCCCGGGGCGATACCCTTGCGAGAACACATCGGCCTCGCGCACCAGCCCGCGCAAGATCTCGAGGTCCCGCGGGTAGCGAAGATCAAGATGGGCCGACAGTTTGCCGTGGCCGGTATCGAATTCCTGATAACCGATATTCGGCAGGTGAGGCGCCGTGATCTTCAGGACGTCGGCGCCGTGCTCGGCGAGCGTGCGGGCGGCGGTCGGTCCGGCGAGGACCCGGGTCAAGTCGAGCACGCGGATGCCCGACAGCGGGCGGTCGCTGTCAGGCAGCCTTTCCCGCGGGCTGTCGCCGATCTTCAGGATCTCCATCAATGGCAAAGAGGCGATTGCTGCGGCCTGCGGATGCTGCGCCCATTCGGCCATGCTGCGTGCCATGCCGCCGGCGCCCTTTGCGGCGATGATCGCTTCTTCGAGTTCGAGCGCATCCCAGCCTGCCACGGCGCGGCGCACCGCGTCGCGGTCTTCCGCGACGCCGAGGACTTTTAGTGCGGCCTCGCGATGGTTGGGGAAATTCGCGTGGATGTAGCTCCAGCGCCCGTTCCTCGCCGGATAGACCCCCATCACTTTGTTGCGCTCGGTCGACACGGAAGCGCCGTCCATCTGCATGTAATGCCCGCTGCGCAGCGAGGCGACGGCCTGGCGCAGATCGACCGCGACCTCCTGCCGGCGTCCGGTGCGCAGTTCCCAGAGATCGGCCGCGGCGAGGCCTGTCGCGGCGAGCGCGGCGGCGCCCGCTGCCCCAATGCGGAACGGGGTTGGCAATACCGGATCGGCGCCGCCGGTGATCTCGACTGTGCGCGCCCGCTCTTCGGGCCAGCCGGCGACGGGCAAAATGGTGCGCAACGCGTCGTGTGCCATGGTCGAAACCTCCCCAATCCGGGGCCGGTGCTTGCCTAGGCACCAGCCGATCGCCAATGATGCCGCGGAATCATGCGAGAGGAAATGCTTATGAACCGCATCATGATCGTCGTCGAGTTCGAGGTGAAACCCGAGCACCGCAATCAATTCATCGAATTGATCAAAGGGCACGCGCAACGGTCGCGCGCCGAGGACGGCTGTCAGCAATTCGACGTGCTTTTACCGCAGGAGGATCACAACCGCGTCCTGTTGGTCGAGGCTTGGCGCGACCAGGCGGCGCTCGACGTTCACTCGAGGTCGCCAATGCTCGCCAAGACGCGCGAGACCTATCAGCCGTGGCTGGTCAGCCGCAAGGCCACGCGCTGCACAGCGGACTGAGCAGCAGGCGCCTCGCGCTTACCGGCTGCCACCCAGCGGGTTGGTCTGGTACCCACCGCCAACACTGCCGGCACGGGGCGCGCTGCTGCCGTAGCCGGGGCTCGGGCCGGTGGCACCGCGTCCGCTCGGTAAGCGGAGCGGCGGGCTGCTGCTGGCACTAGGCTCGCCCGGGATCGTTACGCCGGCCCCGCTTGGGCCGAGATATTGCAGGGTCAAATTGCGGGGCGCCAGAATACCCGGATCCTGGGTGATGCTGCCTTGCGCATAAGCGCTCCCCGCCGCGCCGGCGAGGAGCGCCGCGCTCACGACTGCTATCCTGAACCGCATCGTCATTTCGTGTTCTCCTCCTGCCGCTCTCAAAGCCGGGTCTCGGTCGGGCTCTAATGCAGATAACGCTCCGATGGCCTCGCTGGGGCGCAACCCTCATGAAATAGCTGCCGGGGGGCTTTCGATCGGCACATTTACTAAAATTGACCCGCATTTACCGAAGTTGAGTAACGTCCGGTCCAACTCGCGACCATAATTACCTGCGGCATCCTGCCGAACTGATCGACCATTGGAGCGAACCCGATGAATATGAAGCATCTACTCTACGGCGTTGCGGTGATTGCCGCGCTTGGGGTCTCCGCGCCGGTTTGGGCGCAGACAGCGGGCGGGAACTCCTCTGGCGGAAACTCGATGGGTATCCCCGGTCCGAACCCAGGCGGACCCGAGGTCCCCGGTACGATCAATGGGGGCCTTTTCGGCCACACGCCATCGTCCCCGCCGGCTTCGGCCTCGGCGATGCCGCCGATGCACAATCACGCGCACCATGTCACTCACGCGGCCGCGCATCACCGCAAAATGGCGCCCCTGACGGGAGATACGGCCAATCAGCTGAACCAACAAGAACTTGCCCGCTTTGAGGCAGGGAGCTCGATGCCGCCGCCGGCTGCGCTGCCCAGCCGGTCAGGGGGGAACAGCATGGGATTGTCCGGTCCGAACCCGGGCGGACCGGGCCTGACGCTCTATAACCGCTGACTGCCGCAATGGTATAACCGGCTCGCGGGGTGCGTCGAGCGCCTGAGCATCTGCGGCGAGGGGGACGGAAGGCCCCCTCGCGATCGGACGCTGCGGTATCTTCTACCGGTGCGCGGCGTTGTAGCGCGCAAGAGCGTCGGGGCCGGGGCAGAGTTCGGTCTCGCCGAGCGCGTTGAGCGGCGTCTCGACCGTGTCCAGAAACTCGTGCATGTCGCCGGAATCGGGGTCGACAAAGAGCAGGCCGGTGACGACTTCGCCGGCCGCGTGACGCTGCTGAAGATAGGTCAGGGCCGAAATCCGGTCGCAGGGGTCGTAGTCGACGGCGAGTTTGCGCAGACGCAGGATCGAGCCGTCGTGCTGGACCACGGTCTCGACGGTTCCCGGCGCGTAATCGGCGACGATCTCGTCGCGGCCGACAATCACGTCGAGCCGGTTGACTGCCTCGTTATGGGCGCGGACATAATCGAAGCTCTTGGTCGATTCCGGGTTGTTGTTGAACGCGACGCAGGGCGAGATCACGTCGATAAAGGCTGCGCCTTTGTGCTCGATTGCCGCCTTGATGAGCGGAACAAGCTGCGTTTTGTCGCCGGAGAAGCTGCGGGCGACGAACGAGGCGCCGAGCTGCAAGGCGAGAGCGACCAGGTCGATCGGCGAATCGGTGTTGACGGCGCCGCGCCTTGCCTTCGAGCCCTTGTCGGCAGTGGCCGAGAATTGGCCCTTGGTCAGGCCATAGACGCCATTGTTCTCGACGATATAGACCATGTCGACGGCGCGGCGAATGCAGTGCGCGAATTGCCCGAGGCCGATCGAGGCCGAGTCGCCGTCGCCCGAGACGCCGAGATAAATCAGCTCGCGATTGGCTAGGTTGGCGCCGGTCAAGACCGACGGCATCCGCCCGTGCACACTGTTGAAGCCGTGCGATTTGCCGAGAAAATAGGTCGGCGTCTTTGACGAGCAGCCGATCCCGGAGAGCTTGGCGATGCGGTGGGGCGGCAAGTCGAGCTCGAAGCAGGCCTGGATGATCGCGGCGCTGATCGAATCGTGGCCGCAACCGGCGCACAATGTCGACACCGCTCCTTCGTAATCGCGGCGCGTGTAGCCGAGCGCATTGGTCGGGAGCTTGGGGTGATGCAGCCTGGGCTTGGTAATGTAGGTCATGCGGATCTCGTTGATGTCAGCCCCCGCCATCCTGCCGAACGTGCGGGAGGGAAGGGGAGGGGGCGTAGCTCGTTGAACTTCTCGGCAGTGGCTTTTTGAGCGGGGCGAGGGTGACGACGGCGAGCATGTCGCTAATCGCCTTAACGATGAAACGGGCGGTGATCGGCGTGCCGTCGTAATGCAGGATCGGGACGAGCCGCGCCGGGTCGATCTCGCCCTCGCTGATCAGCAGCGTACGCAGTTGTGCGTCGCGGTTCTGCTCGACGACGAATACGAGGTCGTGTGCAGCGACGAAATCGAGAATGTCGTCGTGAAACGGGAAGGCGCGCACGCGCATCGTGTCGAGATGAATGCCACGCTCGTCCAAGGCTTCGAGCGCCTCCGTCATCGCCGCCGCGGTCGATCCAAAATAGATCACGCCGTATCGGGTCGGCGCGCGCGCTTCACGTTTGATCGGACGCGGCACCAGCCGTTTCGCAGTTTCGAATTTGTGCAACAGCCGCTGCATGTTGTCGACGTAGTCGGGACCTTCCTCGGAGTAGCGCGCATAGCGGTCCTTGCTGGTGCCGCGAGTGAAAAAGGCGCCGCGGCTCGGGTGGGTCCCGGGATAGGTGCGGTAGGGGATACCGTCACCGTCGACGTCGAGATAGCGGCCGAACTCGATGCCGGCCTCGAGCATCTCGGCGGTCATAACTTTGCCGCGGTCGTAACCTCGGTTGCCGTCCCACGCGAGCGGCTCGCAGAGCCAGTCGTTCATGCCGATGTCGAGGTCAAGCATGACAAAAATCGGGGTCTGCAGCCGGTCGGCCAGGTCCAGCGCCTCGGCGGCAAAAGTGAAGGCCTCGCGCGGGTCCTCGGGGAACAGCAGCACGTGCTTGGTGTCGCCGTGCGAAGCATAGGCGCAGGAGAGGATATCGGCCTGCTGGGTGCGCGTCGGCATGCCGGTTGACGGGCTGCCGCGTTGGATGTCGAAGATGACGGCCGGGATCTCGGCGAAGTAGGCGAGCCCGATGAATTCCTGCATCAGCGAGATGCCCGGACCCGAGGTCGCCGTAAAGGCCCGCGCGCCGTTCCATGCAGCGCCGATGACGATGCCGATCGCGGCGAGTTCATCCTCGGCCTGGATGATCGCAAAGCGCTTCTTTTTGCTCTCGGGATCGCGACGCAGGCGATGACAATGCCCTGAAAACGCTTCCGCCAACGAAGATGACGGGGTGATCGGGTACCAGGCGGCGACCGTCGCCCCGCCGTAGACGCAGCCCAACGCGGCAGCGTCGTTGCCGTTGATAAAGATCCGCTCGCCGACCTTCTCGCTCCGCCTTAGGCGCAGCCCGATCGGGCAGTCGAGCTCGGCGAGCGCCCAGTCGCGGCCGAGATGCAGCGCGTGCAGGTTGGGCTTGATCAGCGTATCCCTGCCGCGGAACTGCTCGCCGATCAGCTTTTCGATCGCATCCACATCGATGTCCAACAAGGCCGACAGGACGCCGAGATAGATGATGTTCTTGAAGAGCTGCCGCTGCCGGGCGTCGGTGTACTCGCGGTTGCAGATCGCCGTCAGCGGCGCCCCGATGACGTTGATGTCTTCGCGGAATTTCGACGGGGGCAGGGGCTTGGTCGAGTCGTAGAACAGATACCCGGCCGGCTCGATCTCGGCGACATCTTCGTCCCAGGTCTCCGGGTTCATCGCGACCATCAGGTCGACGCCGCCGCGGCGGCCAAGATGGCCGCTCTCGCTGATCCGTACCTCGTACCAGGTCGGCAGACCCTGGATGTTCGACGGAAAGATGTTGCGGGAACTCGCCGGGATTCCCATCCGCAGAATCGATTTGGCGAACAGCGAATTGGCGCTTGCCGAGCCCGACCCGTTGACGTTGGCGAATTTGACGACGAAGTCGTTGACGCTTTGGATCGCGGGGATTTTCAGTTGCGGCTGTGTTGCCATCGGTTCAGAGCTCGTGGAAGACGACGAAGCCGGTTAGCGGCTGCGGCATGCCGGCCCGGCCCGGGTTATGTCGAGAAGGTATTTGCGCATGTCCCAGGCGCCGGTCGGGCAGCGCTCGGCGCATAGGCCGCAATGCAGGCAGACATCCTCGTCCTTGACCATGATGCGCCCGGTCTTCAGTGAATCGCCGATATAGAGATCCTGCTCGAGGTTGAGCGCCGGGGCCATCAGCCGGCCGCGCAAATCTTCTTCGGTGCCGTTTTCGGTGAAGGTGATGCAATCCATCGGGCAGATGTCGACACAGGCGTCGCATTCGATGCACAGCTGGCCGGTAAACACAGTTTGCACGTCGCAATTGAGACAGCGTTCGGCTTCGAGGAACGCGAGCTTCTCGTCATAGCCGAGTTCGACCTCGACCCGGATGTCCTTCAGCGCGACTGCGGTGTCCCGAAGCGGCACCTTGTAGCGCAGGTCGTTCGAGATGTCGTTGTCGTAGCTCCACTCGTGGATGCCCATTTTCTGGCTGACCAGGGTTACGCCGGGCGGCGGCCGGTCGTCGACATTTTCGCCGTGGCACAATTTATCCATCGAGATCGCGGCATCGTGGCCGTGCGCCACGGCCCAGATGATATTTTTCGGCCCGAAGGCCGCATCGCCCCCAAAGAAGACATTGGGCAAGGTCGACTGCATCGTTTTAGGATTGACCTTGGGCATGCCCCAGCGGTCGAACTCGATCCCGATGTCGCGCTCGATCCACGGGAAGGCGTTCTCCTGGCCGACCGCGATCAATACGTCATTGCACGGGATGTGCACGTCGGGCTCGCCGGTCGGCACCAGGTTGCGACGGCCGCGCGCATCGAATTCGGCCTTGACCTTCTCGAACAGCACCCCAGTCAACAGGCCCCCTTCGCGGGTGAATTCCTTGGGCACCAGCCAGTTGAGGATCGGGATGCCTTCATGCATCGCGTCCTCTTTCTCCCATGCCGAGGCCTTCATCTCGTCAAAGCCGCTGCGCACGACGACCGTGACCTCCTCGCCGCCGAGCCGGCGCGAGGATCGGCAGCAATCCATCGCCGTGTTGCCGCCGCCGAGCACGACGACGCGCCGGCCGATCTTGTCGATGTGACCGAACGAGACGCTGGAGAGCCAGTCGATGCCGATATGGATGTTGGCCGCGGCCTCCTTGCGGCCGGGAATGTCGAGGTCGCGGCCGCGCGGGGCGCCGCAGCCGACGAACACCGCGTCCCAGCCTTCGCGCAATAACTCCTTTAGGCTGGGGACAAATCTCCCGAAACGGGTCTCGACCCCCATGTCGAGGATCAGATCGACCTCCTCGTCGGTGACCGATTCCGGTAGGCGGAAACGCGGGATCTGTGTCCGCATCATGCCGCCGCCTTTGGCGTCGCCGTCGAACATCACGCAATGATAGCCGAGCGGCATCAGGTCGCGCGCAACGGTCAAGGATACGGGACCGGCGCCGACCAGGGCGATGCGTTTGCCGTTTTTCTCCCGCGGGATCGCCGGCAGATATGGCCGGATATCCCCTTTGTTGTCGGCCGCTACGCGCTTCAGGCGGCAGATTGCCACCGGATCTTTCTCGACCCGGCCGCGCCGACAGGCCGGCTCACACGGCCGGTCGCAAGTGCGACCGAGAATGCCGGGGAACACATTCGATTCCCAATTAACCATGAACGCGTCGGTGTAGCGCCGATCAGCGATCAGCCGAATGTATTCCGGCACCGGCGTATGCGCCGGGCACGCCCACTGGCAGTCGACGACCTTGTGAAAATAATCCGGGTTACTGATGTCGGTAGGCTGCACTAGGCTCCTCCTGGCGACCGGGACGCCACCCGATCCACTTTGTCGTCTTGCGCGGTCACTCGCCCCCGGTCATCGGCGGGCGCCTTATACATATGCTGCGTGTGACCGTCATCTTCGCTTTCGCCCGGTCCGCCATGCCCGTTCTGCACACCCTCGTCAGGGGTGCGTCAGCTTGCCTCATCTCCCCCCACGGCGCAATGGTGCCGCGGCGAAAACGGCTCGGTGGCCTGGTTGTTCTCATGTGGGTCAGCCGCAGCCATTGCGCCACCAGAGAATCGTCCGTTACTGATTTTGCCGCCGTCCGAGTGAAATCGCTCTTAACATTCAGGGCGAAGTAGGCTTCAGGTCTTCGGGACGAGACCGCGGCATGAGAGGGCGACCCCGACGAACGAGCGCGCTCCGTCGGGACGGCCGGTAAGATAGGCCGCGCGCAGGTGCTCCTCAAGGCGGCCTCGCCGGGCATTATCGAGCGTCGCGACATAGGCTCCGAGTCCGCCTTCGCCGCTAGCGAACGGCGCCCAGTAGTCCGCAAAATCGGCAAAGTCCATGCGGATCATCAATGATCGCTGGTCGATCTCGACGAGCCCGGCCTCGGTCCACATTTGCTCCAGCGCGCCCGGGGCATAAACCGGCCGCGACAATGTGCTGTCGCGCGCCGTCCCGGCGGAGTCGTCAAGGGCCGCGGCCGTGTCCCAGAACATGCGTTGATGAGGCGTCCCGCCGGGCGTGTCCCAGAAAGCCGCGGCGACAACGCCGCCCGGCCGGGTCACCCGGCGCATTTCGGCGACCATCAGCTCTGGCTTCGGGACTACCGAGGGCAGCACCAGCATCGATAATGTGCGATCGAAGCTGGCATCGGCAAAGCGCAACGCGCAGCCGTCGCCTTGCTCGAGATGGACGCGCGGGTCGCGGTTCTTGGCCTGAGCTGCGGCTAGATAGACCGCCGATTGATCGACCGCGGTCAGCCGGGCGAACCCGGCCGTCTCTGCGAGTGCAAAGGTCAGGCTGCCGGTGCCGCAGCCAATTTCGAGCAGTTCTTCACCATCCGCGACGCCGGCGTGCTCGATAAAGAGTGGCGCCAAGCGGCGGCTCCATCGCCCCATCAACCTTTCGTAATTGCCCGCGTCGCGGGCGTTATAGACCGTCGGCATAGCTTTGCCCCCTCACTCCCGGCCGGCGCGGTTGCGCCAACCCCTCCGATTTCGGCGCCGGGCAACGAGATGTTAACAGAAATCGATAGACTAATGAGCCGGGGGCGGCAAGTTAGGGATGGCGCAAGTGAAGCGGCTTCTCATCGTATCGCTGCTTTCCATTCTCCTGAGCGGGTGCGGCCTCGCCGGAGGCCGCGATGTACGTGCATACAATACTTGCCTCACCCGACATCCGCAGGACGCGGTCGTGTGCGAGGGACCGCGGCAGGCATACGAAGTAGACAACTCCGTTTTGCAGGCGAATTCAGCCACCAGCGCCTCCAAGCAGCCGTAGCCATTCGGCACGGGTGCGAAATCGCGCACCTGGCTTATGGCGGCGTCCTCCCTAGCCCATACCCAGGCAATCGCATAACCGAGCTCTCGGGCCGGCGTGCCGGATCAGGGAGTTGCCCCGCGAAAGCTCTTTAAAACAACCGCATGGAGAGGCACTCGTGAAGGTTGTCGTCGATCTCAACAGATGCCGAGGCTACCTATCGCCCCGGCGCCTCGTTGCGCGGGCCCCTTCATCTGCCGATCGCGATCGGCAGATGAAGCGATTGCGAGGTCTGATCGCGTCTTTGGCGCACGAAGACTCGGCCTTCATGGGGGCCGAAGGTCAATCGGCGGCGGCGCTCTGCGGCTCCCGCTCGTAGCGCCGCGCCAGCGTGTTGACCGGCTCTGTGAGTGGAGCGGCTCCGAACGAAGCGGCTTTCCTCTCAGCGGGTGCATTGGCGTAAAGCGTCGTGCGCTGGCGCGGTTCGCGCCCCAATGAGCGGATCAATGCCTCCATGTTTTCGGGCGGCATCTCCTGGCCGTGCACTGCGCCCGCGGCCCGGGTGATGCTCTCGTTCATCAGAGTGCCGCCGAGATCGTTGGCGCCTGCTGCCAGACACGCAGCGGCGCCGCCGGTGCCCATCTTGACCCAGGAGGTCTGGATATTGGTGATGACGGGGTGCAGCACGAGACGCGCCACGGCGTGCATCAACACCGCCTCGCGATAGGTCGGGCCGCGGCGCGCGCCGCCCTTCAGATAAATGGGCGTTTCCATCGGCACGAAAGGCAATGGCACGAACTCGGTGAAGCCGCCTGTCCGGGCCTGCAACGCGCGGATGCGCAACAGGTGTCGGGCCCAGTGCTCGTAGCGGTCGACATGGCCGTACATGATCGTGACTGTGCTGCGCAGCCCGGCGGCGTGCGCGGCTTCCATGACTTCGAGCCATTGGCCGGTCTTGATCTTGTCGGGGCAGATCACCGCGCGGACCTCGTCGTCGAGGATCTCGGCCGCAGTGCCGGGCAGCGAGCTCAATCCAGCCGCCTTCAGCTCGCGCAGGAAATCGGCGAGCGTGCGGCCGAGAGTTCTGGGCGCCCTGCCAGATCTCGAGCGGCGAGAAGGCGTGGATGTGGATGTCCGGCACCACCTCCTTGATCGCCCGGCAGATCCCGAGGTAGGTCGCCCCGGTATATTCCGGGTGAATCCCGCCCTGCATACAGACTTCGGTGGCGCCCCGATCCCAAGCTTCCTCGACCCGCCGCTGGATCTCCGGAAGATCGAGGTCATAAGGCCGGCCGCGCAGGTTCTCGCTGAGCTTGCCCTTCGAGAACGCGCAGAACTGGCAGCGGAAATAGCAGATGTTGGTGTAATTGATGTTGCGGGTCACGACGTAGCTGACCGTGTCGCCATTGACCCGTTGCCGCAGCCGGTCGGCCGCCCGGCACACCGCTGCGAACGCCTCGCCCCGCGCCGCGAACAACCGCACGATTTCGGTTTCGCTCAGCTCTTCTCCGGACGCCGCCCGGTTCAGCACCGCTGCAAGTTGCCCCTCACCCTCGCGCTGCGCGGGCCCCTCCCTCTCCCCGCTGAAGCGGGGCGAGGGTTTCCTCTTCTCCCTCGCTCCGCTTGCGGGGAGAGGGTCGGGGTGAGGGGCAATCGACGAGTCGGCGGCTCGGTCCCGGCGCCGGGTACCCAATCGTCAGACCGCGCGAGCTCCTGCGCATCGATCGCGCGCAGCACCGCCGGGCGCAGCGCCGGGTCGAGCCAGCGCCCGGGGTCGCGCGCATAAGCCGGATAAATCGCCAGCCGCTCGACGAGCAATTTGCCGGCTGCGGCGGTCTGCTCGGCCAGCCGATCGATGGCCGGCCACGGCCTCTCGGGGTTGACGTGATCGGGGGTGACCGGCGAGACGCCGCCCCAATCGTTGATACCGGCGGCGATCATCTCGGCGAGTGCACCGGGGTTCAGATTGGGCGGCGCCTGGATGTTCATCGCCGGACCGAAGATCAGCCGCGCGACGGCAATGGTCCATAGATGATCGTCGAGGTCGGGCTCGGGCGCTTGCGCCATCCGCGTCCCGGGCTTGGCCCGGAAATTCTGGATGATGATCTCCTGCAGGTGGCCGTAGCAGTCGTGCAGGTCGCGCAGCGCCAAGAGCGCCTCGATGCGCTCGCGCCGGGTCTCGCCGATGCCGATCAGGATGCCGGTGGTGAACGGCACCGCCGCCTCGCCGGCAGCGCGGATCGTATCGAGGCGTACCGCCGGGTCCTTGTCCGGAGAACCGAAATGCGGCCCGCCGCGACGGCGTAACCGCTCGGCCGCGCTCTCCAGCATGATCCCCTGCGAGACCGACACCGCGCGCAGCCTGTCGATGTCGGCGCGAGTCATCAGCCCTGGGTTGAGGTGCGGCAACAGGCCGGTCTCGCGCAGCACCAGCCCCGCCATCTCGGCGAGGTAGGAGAGCGTGGTCTCGTGGCCGAGCCGCTGCCAGCGCGTCGCGCGCCGCGCCATAGCGCAACTCGGGCTTGTCGCCCAATGTGAACAGCGCCTCGTGGCAGCCGGCACGCGCGCCGGCGCGGGCGATCTCCAGCACTTGCTCGGCGCCCAGATAGGCAGGCTCGCCGGGGCGCGGCGGATGGGCAAAGGTGCAGTAATGGCAGACGTCGCGGCAGAGCTGGGTCAGCGGGATGAAGACCTTGCGCGAATACGACACCAGGTCGCCATGCGCCTCGTCGCGCAGCGCTGCCGCAACCGTCATCAGCGACTGCAGATCAGAGCGGTCGGCGAGCGCCAGCGCCTCGGCCGCCGACAGACGCCGCCCGGCCTCGACGCGTGATAGGATCTCGTCGGTAGTCATCCCCAAGGCTCTCCTATAACTGCCGCGGCGCGCTGCAGGTCGAGCAGTGCATGCGCCCGCGTCGCCGCCGGCACAAGCGTTAAAGCGGCAAGATCCTCCGGCGTATCGACATCGAGCGCAATGCCCGGCAGGCGCAGCACGGTCGGGCGGACGCCTTTTGCCTCGGCCGCCCGCAAATGCGGGAAGAAGCTGTCCTCGCCAAAGCGCAAGGGCACGGCGTCGGGCGGCGAGCAGATGATCGCGTTCGACCCTCGCTCGTCGCGCGACGGGGCGATCGTGAACGACGGCGCCGGGCGATGCGCGGCGAGAAGCTGCGTGATCTCGGCAGGAGTGACGAGCGGAATGTCGCCGGGCACGGTCAGCATGCCGGGACACCCCTCCGCGGCGAGAAGCCTGGCCGCCGCCGCAACCGCTCCGCTGTGCCCGTCGCGGGCGCCTATTTCGATGATGCGCGCGCCATAGCGCGCCGCCAGCCAGCGAGCCGCCGCGTCGACCGTCACGACCGCCAGCCCGCCGAGACGCGGCGTTGCGGCGAGCGCGGCCAATACATCCTCGAGCATCGCCAGCATCAGCGCGCGCCGTCGCTCGGGCGGCAGCACCGGCGCCAGCCGTTCCTTGGCCCGATCCAACTCCTTGACCGGAACGACCGCCCACACACCCATTTCAAACACCGCGGCCGGCCACTGCCAGCACCACCCTTGCCAAGGCTTCACGATCCTCGATGGTCGACATCAACGTGCGCGCCAATCTCACGGGAATACCGAGATCTTCAACCTCATTCGCATCCGCCTCGTCGGCGATGAAGACGTCGAGGATGTCCTCGTAATGCCGCGCGACAGCAGCGGCGCCGACCGGGAGACCGAGCTCGGCCATGATCTTGGCGGTCGGGCCCTTCACCGCCTTGCCGCCGATGATCGGCGAAACCGCGACGACCGGTGCCCGGCAGGCGCGCAGCGCATCGCGGACGCGGGGTAGGCTGAGGATCGGGTCGATGCTGAGAAACGGGTTCGACGGGCAGATCACGACCAGTTCGAGATCGTCGCCGGCCAGGGCCGCGAGAAAATCGGGGTTGGCACGCGCCTCCGCGTCACCGGCATAGGCGATCTCGCGCACGACCGGTGACGCGCGAAGCCGGACGAAATAGTCCTGGAAATCGAGCCAACCCTCGTCGGTTCGCAGGCGCGTGCGGACGCGGTTGTCACTCATCGGCAACAGCCGCGCCGAGATGCCGAGGCGGCGGCGGAAATCGTCGGTGATCTTCGAAAGGCTCTCGCCCGCCGCGAGCCGCCGAGTGCGCTCGACATGAGTAGCGAGATCGCCGTCGCCGAGCTTGAACCAGGTTTCGCCGCCCAGCGCCTCGAGAGCCGCCATAAAGGTCCAGGTCTCGCTACGCCTGCCCCATCCGAGCTCCGGGTTGTCGATCCCGGCGAGAGTGTAGAGGAGCGTGTCGATATCGGGCGAAATCGAGAGGCCGAGATGCTCGAAATCGTCGCCGGTGTTGGCGACGACGGTCAGCTCTCCCGGCGGCAAAACGCGGTATAGGCCGAGGGCCAGCTTGGCGCCGCCGATCCCGCCCGACAGCGCCAGCACGCTCATCGGAAGAGGTCGTGCTCGGCGGGCCGGATCAGGGCGGCGGCGGGCACTTCCGGGGCCGACCAGCCGAGCCCGCGGACCAGCACCATCGGCACGGCTTCATCCGCCTGGCCCATCAGCAGCCCCGCGGCGGCCGCGATTTCGTCGGCAAAGCCGGTTTCGGTCACCAGCAATTCCCGCCCGAAAAGATCGGGCTGACCGCGCATATCGATCAGCGCCGGCAGTCCCGCGGCGCCCAGCGCGATGCCGACGGTCCCCTTGCGCCAGGCCCGGCCAAAGCTGTCGCAGATGATGACGGCAATGTCGGTCCCAAAGGTATCGACGAGCTCCTGTCCGCAAGGCGAGCGCCGAGCCGTCCGGGTCTTCGGGCAACAGCAGCACCCGTTCGCCGCCAGCCTGGGTCGGCAGGTTCGAATGGTCGATGCCGGCATTGGCCATCACAAAGCCGAGCCGGTGCTCGACGATCAGCAACCCCGGCCGATGCCGCACGACCCGTTTCGATTCCGACAACACCACCTCGACGAAGCGAGGGTCCTTGTCGACCTCGGCGGCGAGCGCGATCGCTCGTTCCGAGGGCTCGACTGTCGTCACGTCGACATAACGCCCCTCGGCCTTGGAGACGATCTTCTGCGCTACCACGAGGACGTCGCCGGGTTCCGGGACGATCCTGTTTGCCGCAAATGCGGCAACGGCGATCGCGCCGAGATCGTCTCCCGGCTCGACCAGCTTTATGCCGGTGAGCGCGGTCAGTGTCAGCTTGGCGGCAGGCATCCCCGGCCGCTCTCCGCCACGGGCGTTCTTTTGCCGTCACCCCCGCGAAAGCGGGGGTCCAGGGTCCCGAGCGACTGAGCCTGCGATCCCTGGGCCCCCGCTTCCGCGGGGGCGACGATAGGGGCCAATTCTGCGCGCGGCGGCATGATCACCCGAGCTTCGACCTCAGCAACGGCAGGACCTGCTCGGCGTAGAGCTTGAGAAACCGGGGCTGGTCGGGGCCGGGAGCGTGGAAGACGAGGTGGGTCAAGCCGAGATCGACATAGGGTCGGATCTGGGCCAGCTGCTCCTCGGGGTCGGAAGACACGATCCAACGGCTCGCCGCCCGCTCGATCGGCAAGGCGTCGGCCAGCCGCTCCATCTCGCGCGGGTCCTCGACGCTCATCTTTTCTTCCGGGGTCAGGGCGAGCGCCGCCCAATGCCGCGTGTCCTCCATCGCCCGCTTCGGGTCGGTGTCGAACGAGACCTTGACCTCGATCATCCGTTCGAGATTGCCGCCCGGCCGCCCCGCTCGCTTGAGGCCCTCCTCGACTTTCGGAAGGAGCGTGTCTCGGTAGAGGGCATCCCCTTTGCCGCTCGTGCAGATGAAGCCGTCCCCGATCTCACCGGCCATGGCCGCCGCGGTCGGACCGGATGCGGCGATCCAGATCGGCACCGGCTTCTCCGGGCGGTCGTAAATCGTTGCCGCCAGGGTTCGGTAATACTGGCCCTCGAACGTGACGCGTTCCTCGGTCCACAGCCGCCGGATCAAGCGCGATCGACTCGCGCAGCCGGCCCTGCCGCTCCTTGAAGCCCGGCCATTTCATGCCGGTCGCCGGCACTTCGTTGAGCGACTCACCGGTCCCGACCCCGAGCACGACGCGGTCGGGGCACATGACCCCGAGAGTGCCGAACGCCTGCGCGACGACCGAGGGATGATAGCGGAAGGTCGGCGTCGCGACACTGGTGCCGATCTGGACGCGCCGGGTCTTGGCGCCGAGCGCCGCCAGCCAGGCAAACGAGAACGGCGCGTGCCCGCCGGTGTGCTTCCAGGGCTGGAAGTGGTCGCTGACAAACACCGAGTTGAACCCGACATCCTCGGCCAGGCACGAAAACTCCAACAGCTCGCGCGGCCCGAATTGTTCGGCCGACGCCTTGTATCCGAACTTCAACAATTGCCGCTCCTTTGAGAAAGCTACAACCTCGCCAGAACATCCTCGCGGAAACGCCGCATATTGGAGAGCATCGCGTCGGCAGTCGCGCCGTCGAAATTCAAATCGACATAGCCGACGCCAAAGTCGCGGAATGCTCTCAGATCGGCGATGACATCCGCCGTTTCGCCGGAGAACAGCCGCCGCTCGCCGTCATCCGCGCGGGCCGGCAGAGACTTGCCCCAGCTGGTGATGCGGTAGGCGAGGCCCATTTTCGACGGGTCGCGTCCCGCCTCGCGAGTCAGGCGACGCAACCGCTCGACACCGGCCTGGAAGCGCTTCATCGAGTTCGAGCCGATGCTGCGGATTGGTGCCGATCGGATACCAGGCGTCGCCGATCCGCGCGGTGCGGCGCAGGGCAGGGCCGCTCTCGCCGCCGACCCAAATCGGCGGGTGGGGCTTCTGCACCGGCTTCGGCTCGAACAGAATGTCGGCGAATTTGACGTGACGGCCCTCGAAACGCGGATCGTCCTTGGTCCACAATTCGCGGAATGCATCGAGGTATTCGTCGGTGACGGCACCGCGCTCGGGAAAGGGCGGGACGCCGAGCGCCTGGAACTCTTCCTTCATCCAGCCCGCGCCGATGCCAAAGGTCAGCCGGCCGTTCGACAACACGTCGATCGTCGCCAGCATCTTGGCCTGCAGCACCGCCGGGCGGTGCGGCACGACGGTGACCGAGGTGACAAGCCGCAGCCGCGAGGTCTTGCCGGCGACAAAGGCCACCGCGGTCAGCTGCTCGTGCCGGTCGCCGCGGGACCGGCTTGGGAACTCCCCGGTGTCGCTGTAGGGGTACTTGGCTTCGATATCCCGCGGGATCACGACATGGTCGCTGATCGTCGCGTAGTCGTAGCCCATCGCCTCGCCTTCGACGACGATGCGCGCGAGATTGTCCGGTGTCGAGAGCGGTCCGCTGATCGGCGCGCCAAAGCCGAACTGCATCTGAATCCCTCCAGGCAATGCATCGATCTGGTGCTACGCTAGCAGGGCGCAAGTGGTGTGGCTACCGATCAGCCTCTTGCCGGAGCCAATTGCGGAAGGCCCGGACTTTGGGGCGTTCGAGCGCGCCCGGCGCGGTGACGATGTAATAGGCGAACTGGTCCGGCAGCGCGAGCGAGAACAGCCGGACGAGGCGTCCGGCGGCGAGGTCGGCCGCGGCGATGGTGCTGTAGGCCAGCACGATACCCTGGCCGGCAATCGCGGCATCGAGCGCCAGTGACATGCTGTTGAAGGTGAGGCCCGCGGTTATCGGAACGGTCTTTACTCCCGCGGCCTTGAGCCACATCGGCCAAGTCGGCACCAACGGATCGCGCTCCGCAGCCTGATCGTGAATGAGGGTATGGCGGGGGAGATCGTCGGGGGTGCGCAGCGGCGGCCCGGCAGTCAGCAATTTCGGACTGCAGGCCGGGAAGACCTCGTTCGTGAACAACAGGTCGACATCGAGCCCAGGGTAAATGCCGCGGCCGTAACGGATCGCGATATCGAAATCGCCCCTGGTCAGATCGACGACCTCATCGGTCGCGGAGATCCGCACATCTACCTCGGGGTGTTGCTCCTGAAACCGGTGCAGACGCAGCACCAGCCACTTGCCGGCGATCGACGGTGAGGCGGTAACGGTCAAGGTCCCGGTGTCGTTATGCGCGCGCAGCCGCCGGACCGAGGATTGGATGCCGGCAAAGGCTTCCGTGAGGCCGGGCAGCAGAATTCGCGCGGAGGCCGTCAGCTCGATCGAGCGGTTCATGCGGTGAAACAGCCTGACCCCGAGATCCTCCTCCAAGGCATGGATCTGATGGCTGATCGCGGCCGGCGTCACATGCAATTCGTCGGCGGCCTTGCTGAAGCTCATGTGCCGGGCCGCCGCTTCAAACGCGCGGAGCGCGCTCAAGGGGGGAAGATGATTATTCATAACTGATGAGAAAATCTAAGCCGTCGCTGAGAAACTCTCGTTTGTCGTCGCATGCCATGGCGGCCATTTTCAGGGCAAGGGAGTTCGACATGAGCATCGTCGCGTCGTTCTCCGAGTTTAGGAGACTTCATATGGTAGCGATTCATTGGCATGCACCCCGGGGCCGGCCTCGGCAGCGTCAGGCGGTTTTCGCATTGGGTGATGCTTGGGACCACGCCGTGCAGAACCTGCGCGAATGGCGTCGGCGCACGCGCGAGCGCGAGGAGCTGGCTGCGCTCGACGACAGAATGCTGAAGGACATCGGGCTCACCCGGGCGGATGCCGAATTCCTGAGCAACAAGCCGTTCTGGAGGGAGTAATGACGTTGTTGACGATCGCGGGCAGCACTATCGGCGCATGGTGGCGCCGCGCTATACTGGCGCTAACGCAACCGGCGCCGCGCTCGAAGAGCGACGTGCCGCCTGAGTATTACAGGTTTCCCATCTTCTGAGCTTGCGACCCCACCGACCCAAGGAGGACCGAATATGAGCAAAACCGACAGCCTGCCCTATGTCGAGGCCGAGCTGAATTATCTCGGCCCAATGACCGAGCGGCCGCGCTATTACGCCTACGAGATCGGCGAGCGCTCGAATATGACCTACGATCCGCACCAGATGCGCATCCACGACATGCGGCCGATCTCGTCCGACGTGTCGCTCGACACGCAGGGCTTCGCGCTCGTCGAGCAGCGCAGCGCCGTGCAGGATTTCTGGGACGACGACGAGGTCCGCCGGGTCTATTACCCGGAGGCCGAGCGCGTCATCAAACAGGTGACCGGCGCCAGCCGCGTCTTCATCTTCGACCATCTGCAGCGCCGCCGCGTCACCGGGCTGCAGGACCGCGCGCCCGGCGGACCGCGCCAGCCGGCGACCCGCGTGCATGTCGACCACACCGCGAAATCCGGCCCGCAGCGGGTTCGCGACCTGCTGCCCGACGAGGCCGAGGAATTGCTGAAGGGCCGCGTCCAGGTGATCAACTTTTGGCGCCCGCTGTTCAGCCCATTGCAAGACGCCCCGCTCGCAGTTTGCGACTCCCGCACCGTCGCGGCCGACGACCTCGTGCCCTCGGACCTGGTTTACAAGGAACGGGTCGGCGAGACCTATTCGGTGCGGTACAACCCGGCGCACCAGTGGTATTACGTGCCGGAAATGCGGCGCGACGAGGCGCTGCTGTTGAAGATCGCCGACACCCGGACCGACATCCCGGCCCGCTTTATGCCGCACACCTCGTTCACCGACCCGACGACACCGCGCGACGCGCGTCCGCGTGAAAGCATCGAGGTCCGCACGCTCGTCTTCCACCCAGCCTGAAGCTCGGCTTCCTTCCTCTCCCGCTCGCCCTCTACTTTCCCTCCCCCGCGAGCGGGGGAGGGTCAGGGTGGGGGCGATGCGGTTCTGCGAAGAAGGAGTACGGCGATGCTGAGCGGGGTCTATCGCTTTCCGCAGATGGAAAGCGTCGTCTTCGGCAAACCCTTTTCCGAAGCGCTGGCGCAGGAGGTCGATCGACTCGACGCCCGCGCCGTCTTCGTCATGGCGAGCGGCACCTTGTCCCGCGAGACGGATCTCGTCGAGCGGCTGCGGCAAACGCTCGGCAATCGCTTTGCCGGGCTTTGCGCCAAGATCGGCGCGCATACGCCGCGTATCGATGTCGTCGCGGCGGCCAATTCGGCTCGCGACTCGGGTGCCGACCTGATCGTCACCCTGGGCGGCGGCTCGATCACCGATGGGGCAAAGATGGTCGGTCTGTGCCTCGGCAATGATGTCACGACGCCCGAGCAGCTCGACGACTACCGCGCTCGCATCGCCGCCGACGGCACGGCCCAGCGCCCCGCGGTCAAACCGCCTGCCGTCCGCATGATCGCGATCCCGACCACCTTGTCGGCGGGCGAGTTTTCGGCCGGTGCCGGCTGCACCGACACTGAGCGCCACGTCAAGGAAAGCTTCAGCCATCCGCAGATGATCCCGCGCACGGTCATCCTCGACCCGGACGCGAGCGTCCACACGCCCGAGTGGCTGTTTCTGTCGACCGGCATTCGGGCGGTCGACCATGCCGTCGAGGACATCTGCTCGGTCAACGGCCAGCCGATTTCCGAGGGCGCCGCCTATCACGCCCTGCTCCTGCTCGGCAAGGGCCTGCCGGGGGTCAAGGCGGACCCCGAGGACCGCGACGCCCGGCTCGACTGCCAGATCGGCGCCTGGATGTCGATGGTCGGCTCGCAGACCGGCGTCAGCAAAGGCGCAAGCCACGGGATCGGCCATGTGCTCGGCGGTACCGCCGGCGTCCCGCACGGCTACACCTCCTGCATCATGCTGCCCCACGTGCTGCGCTTCAATTACCCGGTCAACGCCGCGAAACAGGCGCGGGTCAGCGAGGCGCTCGGCGAGCCCGGCGAACCGGCAGCCGATGTCGTCGCCGGATTGATTGCCGGGCTCGACTTGCCGACGCGGCTGCGCGACGTCGGGGTCAAGCCGGAGCAGCTCGACCTGATCGCCGAGAACTCGATGCACGACCGCTGGGTTCACACCAACCCGCGCAAGATCGACGGACCGGCGGTCATTCGCACCCTGCTCGACGCCGCCTGGTAGGCAGCCGGGCCATCGACACGTCGATCACGAGGGCCGTGGCGAGTGCCGCGGCGCCCAGCGCGAACAGCACGCGATAGGTGCCCCCGGTGTGGGCAAAGATGTAGGAGAAGCCGTAGGCGGCGGCCGCTTGGCCGAGCGCGAAGGCGGTCGTGCACAAGCCCCAGGCTCTTCTTTGCTGATCGGCGTCGTGCGGGATCAGCTCATGCACACGGCCCAGCACCAGCGGCACGACCCCGGGCACCATCGCGCCGACAACGATGCTGGAAATGCTCAATGATATCGGTGACGCGCTGAATACCAGCAGCGCGACGAGCCCGGTCTGTACGGCAAACGCGCAGCGCAACGCAGTGCGAACCCGATGCGGTCGGCGATCCGACCGCTCGCCAGCGGCCCGAGCATCGCCCCGATGCCGAACAGCACCCAATATTGTGCGCCGGTGACGAGGCCTCGGCCGAGCCCGCGCGCGACAAAGTCGACCAGGAAGATCATGTGGGGCACGAGACCGATCGCGTTCAGGCCGTATTCGACGTAGAGCGCGACGAGGCCGGAGCCAGGGCTCGGCGGCGCGCTCGGCTGATGGAATTCGGGGAGCTGTTCGCGCGGCCAGCCGCCCCAGGAGATCGACGGTGAGCAGCAGCGCGAGCCGCACCAAGGCCGAACCAGGTCTGCGCCAGCCCGGCACGCATCAACAGCGGCACCAGGGTTCCCGAAGCGGCGATGCCGAGACCGACGCCGGTGAAGATCGCGCCGCTGGCGAGCCCGCGCCGCGACGGCTTGAATATGCGGAAGCACCACTGGGGCAGCGAGCGCCATCAACGCGCCGCCCGAAACTCCCGATGCAAAGCGCCAGACGAAAGAACCAGCCAAAAGAGAGCGGAAAGGCGCAGGCAAAGAACGCCGCGCTCGCCGCGACCATCATCCAGCGCAGCGACGGAAGCTGCTCCCGCGCGTGCCGCGATCGGACGCGCGAGCAAGGCGCCGCCGAGATACCCGGCGAGGTTCGCCGCCCCGAGATACACCGTGGCCGAGGGCGAAAACCAATGCGCGGAAATCAGCGCCGGTATCAGCGGCGTGTAGGCGAAGCGGGCGAGGCCGATACCGACCAGAGTGGCACACAAACCGGCCAAAACCGGGCGCCAGTTCACGATGTCCTCGGCACGCTCGACGGCAGCCACGGTCAGCCGCTCCGCTGTTCCTTCGAGCGAAGGTTGGGGCGTCGAAAACCCGCTGAAAAGCGGCAATAAGCGAACCCAGGTTTCGGGATTGACGAACCCATCGCTTACGGGAGCGGAAACAATGGCCCGCTGCGGCCCTCACGCACGGTCGATGCGCGCGGCGTAGCATCCGGGCGCCGCATAGTGGACGTGCAGATAGGCTGCTCGAGGGTCCGCGAAGAGCCGTTCGACCGCAGACTTCCAGCTGATGCCCGTCGATCAACTCCCAGCCGACCATCAGTGCATCGGCATCGAAGGCGCGCACCGCAAGGGTGCGGATCCGCAGCTGCTCCGGCACCTCGTCGATCGCGTCATAGGTCTCCTCGCCCTTGCGCACATAGACGGCAAAGCGCATGCGATAGGGTGAGCTGACCGGATGGTGCTCGTAATTGACCAGCAGCATCTCGTCGCCCGGGCGCGAGTCGGTCAGGCTGACACGGCAGGGATAGCCGGGCGTGCGCGCGTCAGCGTTCCGGCGCACGGCCCCGCGCGCTGCGAGCTCTTGGTCGGAGAGCGCGAACAGATGGGCAAAGTCTTCGGCCGGCAGGCCAGTAATTCGGAAACTCATCGCCGCTCCTCCACAATGTGGCGGAACAGTATCTAATGAGCGCGCCTGGCTGCGCTCTATCCGATTCTTGCGGTGTTATTTCGTTCCGAAGAGACGGTCGCCGGCGTCGCCGAGACCCGGGCGGATGTAGCCGGTCTCGTCGAGGCAGCGGTCGACCGCCGCCGCGACGATGGGTACATCGGGGAAAATCGAGGATACCTTGTCGACGCCTTCCGGAGCGGCGACGAGGCAGACGAATTTGATCGAACGGGCGGCGAGTTCCTTCAGGCGCGAGATCGCCGCCACCGCGGAGTTGCCGGTGGCGAGCATCGGGTCGCAGAGGACCACGTCGCGCTCCGCGAGATCCTCCGGCAGTTTCAGGTAATATTCGATCGCCTGCAGGGTCTGCGGGTCGCGGTAAATCCCGATATGCCCGACCCGCGCCGACGGCACCAGGTCGAGCATCCCGTCGAGAATGCCGTTGCCGGCCCGCAGAATCGAGACGAGACAGAGCTTTTTGCCGGCGAGCAACGGGAAGGCCCCGCTCTCGAGCGGGGTTTCAATCTCGGTGGCCTCGAGCGGCAGCTCGCGCGTCGCCTCATAGGCCAGCAGCAGACTGATCTCGCGCAGCAGCCGGCGAAATTCCGCGGTCGAGGTATTCCGGTCACGCATCAGCGACAGTTTGTGCTGAACGAGGGGATGCGCGACGACGGTCAAACAAGCCTTTGACTGCGGCATGGTCCAGGCACCTGGGGAAGCAAACCTCACCGGGTCTACAATAGCCCAATTCCGGAGCGCCGACCGCGTAATAACCGGCACTAGGGCGGTAACGGCCGACAACGTAGCTGATTGGCTGCGCCGGCCCGGATTGGAACACAGTACGCGCCAGCTTTCGCCGCCAACTCATCGGCGGGCAATTCCTCGCAGCTATTCGATCACCGAGATTGCTTCGTCGCTGCGCTCCTCACAATGACGACTGCTCCCAGCGTCATCGCCGGCGCAGCGAAGCGATCGACCTGTCCTCCCTTCGGGTGTCACACCGGCGCGAAACGCACGACCGCAATGGGCGGCAGCCGCGCCTCCGGCATCGTCCACGAATCGCCGCCGTCCTCCGAGATCCAAAGGCCCCCGGTCGTAGACCCGAAAGCGAGCCGCTCTCCGGTTTCGTCGACTGCCAGGGCATGCCGGTATACCAAGTCGTACGCGTGACGATGCGGCAGTCCCTGCTGCAGCACCTCGAAGCTGCGGCCAGCATCGCGGGTGCGGGCCACAACGACTTCGCCGTCCACTGGGATGCGCCGCTCGTCCTTGATCGCCGGCACAAACCAGGCGGTATCCGGGTCGCTCGGATGCGCGGCGACGGCAAAGCCGAATTTGGAAGGGCGGATCGCCGCCAATTCGTACCAATTGGCGCCGGCATTCTCGGAACGGAAAACGCCGTTATGATGCTGGCACCACACGATTTCGGGATGCGCCGCGCAACGGGAGAGCAGGTGGATATCCTGAACGATCGGATCCTCCCGCCGCTCCGGCGGCATGTATTCGTTGTACATTCCTTGGTTGATGATCTTCCAGGAGGCGCCCGCGTCGGTGCTGGCCCAGAGACCTGCGCACGACACGCCGACGCGGATATCGGAGGGACTGCGCGGATCGATCAGCACCGAGTTGATGCCGGGCTGCTCGCCGCCGGCAACGCCAAACCATTGCCGACGCTCGGGCATGTGCCACAGCGCCTCGTTCAGCGACCAGGATTCGCCGCGATCGTCGGAGCGGAAGAGGCCGCCGGGCATCGTGCCGGCCCACAGCCGGCCCGGCACACCACCCGGCTCGATCACCCAAATCTTCCCGAGCGACCAGGGATGCGGATCCTCGCTCGCGTCATCCGGCTTCGGCGGAAACACCGGCACCGCCATCTCACGCCAATCTCCGGCGCCGTCGCGCCGCCACAGCTTGGCTCCGAAATGGCCGAGATCGAGCGCGGCCCAGACCGAGCCGCCGTCATCCGCCAGCACCGCGGAGACCGGATCGCCAAGAAAACTGACGTCGACGATTTCCCAGACGCCGTTGCTGCGCGCCAGCTCGAACAGACCCTTGCGGGTCCCGATATGCAGCCGATTCGACATGCTTCCCCTCCGTCAGCCACCTGATAAGGCTTGAAAGACGTAGATCTCGTCGTGCGGACCGACCGGGTCGGTCAGCCGGACGCGGTCGTTCACCGGCTGGCCGTTGACATAGACGGCCACGTGCCGGCGCAGGGCGCCCTGGTCATCGAGCACATAGCCGCGCAAGGCCGGGCGGGTGGCAAATACCACGGCGAGCGCGGCGCCGACCGTCTCGCCTTCAACTTGCGTCGAGGGCGCGGGCAGAAACCGCTGCAACGCCGAGGTGAACAGCACCGTCGCCATGACAACCCTTGCTCTTGCGCAGTAATGTTGATATCAACATTACCGGACCATGTCAAAGTGCGAGGATCTGCCTTTTGAGATCACCCTTGAGGTGCGGGACACCTGCCTGTGCCTTCATTTGCAGCGGGCAGCGCGGGCGGTGGCTCGGCGCTTCGACGCGGCGCTGCGACCGTTGGGGCTAACCAGCGGCCAGTTCTCGCTGCTGATGTCGCTCAACCGCCCGGAGCCGGCGAGCATCGGCAGCGTTTCGGCTTTGTTGGCCATGGACCGAACGACGTTGACTGCCAACCTGAAGCCGCTCGAACGGCGTGGTCTGGTCGCGGTTCGAATAGATGATATGGACAAACGAACGCGCCGCTTGATGCTGACCGCGAATGGCCGCGCGCTGCTGAGCGTGGCAGTGCCGGTGTGGCGGCAAACCCACGGGGAGATCGATGGTCTCCTGCCCGGGTCGAACACCGAACGGCTGCGCGCCGACTTGCGTGCGCTTTCCTGACGCGTGTCACCTTTTGTAAGCTTTCTCTAGGACTTGTAAGCTTTCTCTAGGACAGCGATATCGAATTTCTTCATCGCGAGCGTCGCCTTGGTGACGCGAGCGACTTGCTCCGGTGTCCCCTTCTCCATCATCTCGCCCATGGCTCGCGGCCACACTTGCCACGATAGACCCCACTTATCCTTGAGCCAGCCGCACTGTTCGGCCGTCGGATCGGCGGAAAGCTTTTCCCAGTAGAAGTCAATCTCTTCCTGCGTTTCGCAAGGAATGAGAAAAGAAATGGCTTCATCGTACTTGAGCACCGGCGTGGCGCCCTAGCCAAGCGCGCCCGATCGGCTCAGCGCCCCGATCTCGTCCTGGCTGAGTTCGAGCACCTTCCGAAGCACCAGCGCGGTATCTGCGCCAACTTCCGGGGCAGGAGCGGATATTCGGCCGAAGCTGGCGCGCCACGGCAAGCCCGGCAGGACGCCGGAGCCGTACGGTTCCCAGAACCCGCGCTCCTTGAGGTGATCGCTGTTGACGAGATCCCGCGAGTTCGCGAGCGCCGCCGCCGGGATGCCGGCACGCAACAACACGGTCTCGGTGGCCGCTGCGGATTTGGCACGCAGCCACGTGGCAAGCGACTGGTCGATCGTCTCATGGCGTTGCTGGCGCTCGCCCAATCCGAGTTCGGCCATCGGCGCCAGGTCCGGTACGAGCGCGGACAGGTTTCGCCACTCCGCGTCGGTGGTTGCGACAAGGCTGATCCACTCGTCTTCGCCGGCGCAACGGTAGACGCCGTGCGGGATGTGATGGTCGGAAGCGTTACCGTGCGGCTGCGGCGGGGCCGCGAGCTGCGTCGCCAGCAGCGGATCGGCCATGGTCCACAGCATCGCCTCGATCATCGAGAAATCGACCCGGGCGACATTGCCCGTCTGCCGCCGGTGCCACAATCCGGCGGCGACAATGAAGGCGAGCATCAACCCGCACATCGGGTCGAGCCAGGCGAGCCCGACCCGTGGCGGAATGTCGGGGTGGCGATTGAGCCCGGCAAAACCAGCGTAGCATTGCAGCAGGGTTCCGTAAGCCACGGCGCGCGCCTCCGGCCCGGTTCGCCCGAGTCCGGAGGCCGAGACATAGAGCAGATCCGGGTTGAGGACCTGCAGATCGTCGGCGCCCAGTCCTAGCCTGTCCATGACGCCCGTGGCGAAGTTTTCGACGACGACGTCGGAGCGCGCAGCGAGCGCTCGCGCGGTCGCGACCGCTTCCGGCTTCTTCAGGTCGAGGACGATGCTTTGTTTCGCCTGGCCGAGAACCGTGTGCAGCTCCGAGGCACGGCCGGGGTCGCCCCGTCCGGGCGCCTCGATCTTGATGATTTCGGCGCCCATCGCCGCGAGATAGCGCGTTGCCGTCGGGCCGGCGATGACCCAGCTGAAATCGAGGACGCGAATGCCGGAGAGGGGCATCGGTCCGGCGCCGCGGCCGGCCGAGTTGCCGCTGGCGGTGGTGACCTGCAGTCCGAACGGAGGTCCCGGAGCCTTGACCGTCCGTCCCCCGAGCTCGATCCTTCGCCAGAACTTGCGGTGCTCCAGCTGGGCCGAGTTGAGCTGTTCTGCCGGCTCGCGCAGCGGAAAGCTCGGCACATGAGCAGCCTGGGCGCTGTCGGCGATCCATTGCTTGCCGTATTGGCGGCTCCACGCGGACATCAGCGCATGGAGCGCATCCCAGTTGGCAACCCTGTCGGGTTTGGTGGCGAAGCGCGGGTCATTGCCCCAGTCGGGCGAGCCCATTACCGAGAGCCACGACACCCATTGACGATCTTCACGGGGCGAGATCGCGACGTACCCGTCGCATGCCGGCAAAATCGTGACCGTGGCCCCGTTGCCGTCCGCCTCCCGCTTGCGCAGGCGGGTCTTTCCGGTGAGCCCGGCTCGCGCCAGCTCGGTGATCGCCACGGTCGCCAGCGCTTCGACGATCGCGACATCGACCACGGCGCCGGGCGCGGCCATTGCGGCGTGCATGCCGGCGCAAGCGCCGGCGAGGCCGCCGATGAAGGCAGATTGTTCGCCAACCGGACGGATTGGCGGTTCTGCGAGATCGTCTACTTGCCCGGTCAATAACCGGGCAATGCCGCTGGCGAAAAACAATGTGAGGTCGGTCGCCGGGTCGTTGGCCTTGGGTCCGGTCTGCCCAAAGGGCGAAATATATACCAGTGCTGCAGTCGAATTGAACCGGCGGAGGCCGTCAACGTCGTATTGCAGGATGCGAAGATCCTGCGGCCGGCCCTCGCAGACGATCAGGTCGGCGGCTGCGATAGCATTGCGACACGCCGGAGCATCTTGGGCGGCAACCGGCTTGCCATCATTGAGATTGGCGGCGAGAGGCGTCGACCTGTCGGGGCCGACGCAGGTGACATCCGCGCCGAGATCGGCGAGCAGGCGTCCGCAAACGGCGGCGGCGAGGCCCCCTCCAATTTGTACGACTTCGAGGCCCCTCAGCAATGACACTCGCTAATGACATTCTATTGGTCGAGCCAAGCATCCTCGAAGCGCCAGCCGTTGAAGATACTGTTGACCATCACCGTGACCCCATGCACTCGCGGGTAACGGCAGGTCCCGAGGCGGTATTGATAAATGATCGGGCGCGCCGCGTCCTCCTGCAGCTGCCGGTCGATCTCCCAGACCAGTTTCTTGCGCTTTTCCTGGTCGGGCTGGACTGACTGCTGCTCGTACATTTTTTCGAGCCCGGGGTTGCAGTAATTCGTGTAGTTGCGCTCGGAGCCGCAAGCATAGTGCTCGTAGAAATAGGCGTCCGGGTCGTCGACCCCCGAGCCAGACAGATTGGCCCCGACCATGAAGTCCTTGCGGGCGACCTTGGGGAACCAGTTGGCGGTTTCGACGGTGTCGAGCTCGCCGTCGATATAGATCTCCTTCATCTGGTCGATCAGGATCACGGCCGGGTCTCGGTATTGAGCAATGTTGCGCGCCGCGACCTTGACCGGGAGCCGCTTGTCGGGCCCATAGCCGTGCTTCTCCATCAATTTGCGAGCCTCGGCGCGGTTGGCCTGCACATCGGGGCCATAGCCTGGCAGAGTCTGGAGAATTTCGGGCGGCAGGCCCCAAAGCCCGCCGGGCGGCGGCTGCATCGCCCCACTGACGTCTCCCTGGCCCTCGGCGAGAATGTCGATAAAGCTTTTTCGATCGATCGCCAATTGCATTGCCCGGCGAATTTCCGGGTCGTCGAACGGCGGCGTTTCGCGGTTGACGAGCAGGTTTATCGCGACCGGCGTCTGCGTCAATTCGCAGAGGGCTTCGGGGGCCTGGCTCTTGATGTCGCGCATCGATTGCACCGTGACCTCGTAGGGGAAGGTCATGTCGAATTTGCCGGCGATAAAGGCGAGCGTCTGCGTCGAGCGGTTCGGGACAATCGTCCACTCGATACCGTCGAGATAGGGCCGACCAGGCTTCCAGTAATCCGGGTTCTTAGCAAATCGTATGTAATCGTTCGGCTTGAACTCGACGAACTTGAACGGGCCCGTGCCGATCGGATGAGCGCGCATGTCGCGCGCCGGCACGTGGCACGGGTACACCGGCGACATGCCGGTCGCCAGCAACATCAGGAATGCGGGCTGTGGCCGTATTAATACGAAACTTACACTGTAATCGTTATCGATCGTGACCTTGTCGAGATTGCGGTACCAAGCCTTGCGCGGATTGAGGCGGAGCTTCTCGCTCGACTTGCCGAGCAGCATGTCCCAGGTGCATTTGACGTCGTTGGCGGTGAACGGCTTGCCGTCATGCCATTTGACGCCTTGGCGCAGCTGAAAGCTGACCCGCGTGAAATTGTCGTTCCACTTCCAGCTCTCGGCGAGCTCGGGCTCGATCAATTCGAGACGGTTCTGCTTTTCATGCTGATTGAAGACTACGAGATTGTTGAAGACGCCCATAAACGGCGCCACTGCCGAGATCGTCGCCTCTTCGTGGATCGACCCGCTCGCCGGGCTGTCGCGGTGAAAGAATTTGAGGACGCCCCCGCTCTTCTGCGCGAATCCTGGCGCGGCTGCGAGCAAAAAAATCGCGCTCGTCAATGCGAGCGCATAGGCGATACCCGGCATGATCTTCCCTTCTTGTCGAGGCGCTACCATAGCACGGAATAACTGCGGAAGGCTGCCCGGGGAAATTTTAACGTGGATTGCTAACGGGGTTTCTTCTGCATATTGCCACAGACCACCCCTTGCCTGGCTTGTCCCGGGCATCCACGCGTTAACGCCAAGACAATCCGGCCCAAAAAGACGTTGGTAGCGGGGTCTGAGTAGCAGCGGAACAGAAAGTCGGATTGAGCGCGTCATTTTGGTCCAAGAGCGTTGCGGGCGGATGCCCGATGCTTGGCCAAGACCGCGATAACGATATCGCGCGCGTGGAGCAGGACGGATTTCTGCTCGTCCGCCGAGAACTCGACGAAGCCCAGTCCCCGGAGCAGGAAAAGTCCTTCAATGGCCAGCAAAGCGTGACGAACGTCATGGGCATCGCCTGATTTGGACAGGAGCGGATCGAGCAGCGTTCGGTAATAGCGACGCGCGGGCTCCATCATATCGGGGGCGTGCACCAGCGCGGTCACAAGAAAAGCCGCCTTGCGGGTCGTGGCGTCGTCCTCATCGAGCGCTTCCTCGATGTGGGCTAGGACCATCTCGAAAGGGTCAACCGGCTTGTCGCCGAGCCGTTGGCGCACCGCGTCTTGAAAGCGCGACACTTCTCGCTCCAACGCCGCGCGAACCAACCCGTCCTTGGTCGCGAAGCTGTAAACGAGACCACCCTTGCTGATCCCCGCACGCTCGGCGACGGCATCGAGCGTGAAAGTTCGGCCGCCGGAATCGAGGATCACGCTCTCGGCGGCATCCAATATCCGGTCCCGATCAATTTCCTTTTTCCGCGTCAAATTTAGCCCCTTGCATTTCCGACTGATCAGTCGCATAACTATTTCCGACTGACGGGTCGGATTACCACGGCGGTGCGCGCCGTGGAAGCTGGTCTCTCCGTTTGGCAGGGCTGTTTGTCTATATCGGTCCGTCATCGTTGGTGTTCGTTGAACAATAGTGACAACTGGACACCTAATCAACCAACGAAAACGCAATATGTTGAAGAGGAGTAACAGAACTATGAACAACAGTTTACCCGCAGTAGCCTTCGGACATTTTGTCATGAAGGTTAGATGATATTGATATTAGTTATCAATTTTATACAAAATTGGGCTTGCGCCCATTTGGGATATTTCCCGATTTAGCGGTCATCGAATTGCGAGGTGGAACACACATTTTGCTTTTCAGTAAAAATGATGAATTGCCATCTTCACTAAGTTCTAGCCATCTTGGCCAGCGCGGCGGCGCTTCTTTTAACGAACGACTCGACTTGATGATTGACGGCAAGTCTAGGAGCGATCTGGAACTGTATAGGGCGACTCTAATGGAAAAGGGATTGTCGGTAGATGCAATTGCTCAAGACCAATTCTTTGGTCACGACTACTTCCAGTTGGTCGATCCTGATGGCAATGGCATAACGGTCTATACCAGCCACACAGAAGAATTATCAGTCTAAGATTCCCGTTGGCTACATCGAATCTGAGGTCATAGCGAGAGGCGGAGTAAGGGTTTGGGTAGCGGCGGAACAGAAAGTCTGGTTCGGCCGCTCAATGTCGGGGAAATGGCGGAAATCACCTGTTTTTCGACAGGGTCGCCGCTGGCACGATCGCAACGCAGGATGCCCCCTGAAATTGATGCGGCAACCCCTGTCGGATTGAGGCAGAGTACGGAAACCTGGGATTCGAGGTTTCCCGCCATGCTCGTCGGCTATATGCGCGTCTCGTCCGACAGTGACCGCCAAACGCGGCGAGGGCCGTCACCAGCTCGCCCGCGTTGTTTTCCACGGCAAGCGCGGTGAACTGCGCCAGCGCTACCGCGAGGGCCAGGAGGATCAGCTCGGCGCCCTTGGCCTGGTCGTCAACGCCATCATCATCCTGTGGAACACGATCTACATGGATGCTGCCCTCGACCAACTCCGGGCCGAGGGATTCGTGTCCGCGACGAGGACGTGGCGCGTCTGTCGCCGCTCGGTCACGAGCACATCAACATGCTCGGGCGTTACGCCTTCACCCTGCCCGAGCCGGTGGCCCGTGATGAACTGCGACCGCTCCGCAGCCCGGCCGCCCTGTCTGATGATGCTTGAATCGGAGTTTCTGCTCCGCTGCTACTCAGACCCCGTAGCCGGGCCAGGCCCGGCCACGGGGATCCTCTCTGGTTGTACAGGATCTCAGCCCGTTGCGCGCAAGACTACTGCTTCTCTTGGCGGGGCCGCGGATCGATCTGCACGGTGGCGGTCATCCCGGCCGCAAGCACCACGCCCTCGGGTACCTGATCGATGTGGACGCGCACCGGAATGCGCTGCGCCAGACGCACCCAGGTGAAGATCGGGTTGACCTGAGCCAGCCCTTGCCCGTTGGGTTGCGCGTTTGCGACGTTGATGCCGCGGGCGATACTGTCGACATGGCCGCGGACGATCTGGCGGTATCCCATCAGCTTGACTTCGGCAGGGTCGCCCACCTGGATCGGCTCGAGATTGGTCTCCTCGAAATAACCGTCGACCCAGAACGAATCGGCATCGACCAGCGAGATCACGTTCGTTCCGACGCTGGCGTAGTCGCCCTGCTGCGCCAGCAGGTTGGTCACCCAGCCGTTGACCGGTGAGCGGATCTCGGTGCGCTCGAGGTTCACTCGCGCCTGGTCGAGATTAGCCTGCGCCTGCTGTAGTTGGGCCTGGGTAGCCACTGCGCTGGTCTCAAAGGTCTGCTGCTGCTCGACGGTGACCGCAAGATCGTTCAACGCCAGGCGCCGCTTGGCCTCTCTTTCGGCATTCTCCGCGTTGACCTGCGCCTGCTTCACCGCCGCCTCGTTGAGGTTGACGGCGATCTTGAAGTTCCTCGGATCGATGACCATCAGCAGGTCGCCCTTGTGCACAAACTGGTTGTCGGCGACCGGCAGTTCGACGATGCGCCCCTCGACCTCCGGCGCCATCGTCACGACATAGGCGCGCACCGTGCCGTCGCGGGTCCACGGCGCGCCCATATAGGCGTCCCACATGGCCCGGCCGAGCACGACGGCCACCGCGATCACCGCCAACGTGATCAGCAGCGGGAAAATATGAAACCGGCGCCTGCGCGCGGCGAGTGGCAGCGCCGGTAGCGGCTCTGCGGACCGGACCGCTGCGGAACTCTCCGCCTCCGTCTTGCGCCTCGACTTGATATCGATATCGGACATCACGAACTCATCGCGCTGCGATGGCGAGCACCATCGTCGAGAGTACGATCATGTAAACCGAAAACACGAAGAGCGACGGGTGCCAAACGTAGCGCAGCAAGCCGAAACGGGCGGCGAAGCGCCGCAGCCCGATCGTGACCACCCACGCGGCGACCATCATCAACGACATCGGCGCGACATAAACGCCGAACAAGTTGATTTCGGTGAACCTCACCCCCGCACTCCCGCCTCGAAATAGCCGGCATGTTGGGTGAGTGCCTCACTCATTGCAAGGATGCTGCAGCGCGCGCGAAGAGCGGCGGCACCTGGACGGGCGGCCAGCGCGTCGTCCAGACCGTTGAGGCGGCTAGCCGCGAGCGCAATGTCGCCGCGCCGCAGGGCTTCGAGCGCTGTATCGAGCTCGGAGCCCAGATCCGTGCGGCGGACAATGCGGCGAAGCCTGACGATTTCGGTACCCACCGAGAGCGCAGCCAAAAGCTGTGAACGCTGCAGCGGTTCGGCCTGATCCGGCAAAGCCGACAGCCGGCCAGACATGCGGCCGTGCCAACCTTCTGGCGTCCGCGGGATCCGGCCCGTGGTGAGGCGGCGCAGATCGCGCAAAGTCAGCGCCAGAAGCCGGCGCGTGCGGTATGCCGGCGACAATGGCGGCAATACCCGGAACGACAGCAGGGCGACGCCGATGCCGGCGACGATCGCAACCGTGCCGTTGTAGAATTGCACCGTGTCGTAGACCATCTGGTTCGTCGGCGCGAGCAGCGGCATAAAAGTGATCGTCATCGCGGTGAACATCGCGATTTCCCAGGGCCGCCGAGCGTGCGCGAGCAGAGCGCCGATGGGTACCAGACAAACGCCAATGATGAGGCTGAAGGCAGCAAAGGTCTCCGCACCGGACCCCGGCAGCGCCGCAAACGCGATTGTCGCCGCAAGCACGACGTTGAGGAGGGTTCCCAGCAGGAAGACGATCCCCGCAAGATAGGCCTGATCGGCTCGCGGCGCGAGCAGGAGGACGATGATCGCAGTAAAGCTGATGGCCGTCCCGCCGCTCGGCCAGGTGGTGACGATCCAGAACAGCTCGACAGCGCCGATCGCCACGAAAGCGCGCCCGGCATTGACGAGAGCGGGCAGCCAATCGGGCACGCGAAGACGCCGCCTGCCGCGGCGCGGGACCGGATGCGCCGGATCGGCCACGAGCAAGGCCAGGCCGTTCAGCGTCCGCGTCATGCCGGCGAGCAGGTTCGCCGCCTGGTCGGCGAGCAGCCGCCGCGATGGCGTTTCCGTCGGGAGGGCGATCAGCCGCCGCCTGGCGGCCGCGCAGATGCGGCGCAGACCGATCGGGTCAGCCAGCCAACGCGCCGGGCCTGCCCCGGACCGCCCCGGCGGATCGCAGTTCCTCGGGCACGCTTTGCAGAACCGCGTCGGCTTCCTGCCGAGCCTGGTCGGCCGAAAGGCTGCTCAGATGCACGGCCACCGCGCGCCAGCCCGCCAAAGCCGCGAACAAACCATCGACGGCGGTCTGCAACACCGGCGAGTGGTAGCGCAGTTGCGCGGACTCGCCGAAGGCCTCGTCGACCACCGGGTCGAGCGCGATAACCCGCCGGGTGAGCTCTCGTCGCACCTCCTGGGTATCGTCGAAATTGGCTCCCGCCACCGCCAACGTGCCGGCAAATCGGCTGGTGATCTCGGACGAGATGGCGGCGAACAGGGTCGCCAGCCGGCGGGGCGCTCCGCCGAAATCCGTTCCGGCGAGAACGATGCCGGCAGAAACGATGCCGATGCAGATTTCGCTGGCCCGGTTGACGGCAAGCAGAAAGGCTGCATCGGCATTCACGCCACCGGTGGCGCCGAGCAGGTCGCCGGCGACGATCGCTACCGTATACCCGGCCAGCGCCGCCGAATAGGACGCGAAGTTGCGCAACAGCGTGGCCGCGAAGGCGCAAGCCGCCGCCCCACAATGCCAGACCGCCGAGGAACAGGGCACGATCTTGCGGGAAGCAGGCCGTCAGCAACACGCTCACCACGGCGCCGACGAGAGTGCCGATCAACCGGTACCAGCCCTTGCGCAGCGACGCGCCGAGATGCGGCTGACAGACGATCGCCGCCGAGGTGCCCGCCCAGTACGGGTTGTTGAGTTCGAGCCAGAATGCGATGTAGAGCGCAAGGCAGACCGAAGCCCACAGCCGCAAGCCGAAGAGCAGCGGCGGAGACGCAGCCCTCAGCGCGTCCGTCAGGCGTCGCGCGTCAAAGATCACGCTCCATTGCTGCGGCGCACTGCCCGCCGGAGCATCGCCCTCAGTCATCCGGCCCCGAAATAGGCGGCATGTTGAGTGAGTACCTCGCTCATTGCGAGGACGCGGGCTCGCGCCTGGAGGGCGGCAGCGCCCGGACGGGCGGCGAGCGCGCCGTCGAGCCGGTCGAGGCGAGCCGTCGTGAGTGCAATGTTGCCTCGCCGCAAGGCTTCGAGCGCCGCATCCAGCTCAGACCTCAGATCCATGGAGCGCGCGATGCGGCGAAGCTGGATAATCCCGGTACCAACGGATAGGGCAGCCAATATCTGTGCCCCTGGCGAGGACTCGGCTGCGTCCGGCAATGCCAAGAGCCGGCCATACATATGGTCCTGCCAGTCTTCCGGTCTTCGCCAGATCCCGACCCTCGCGAGACGGCGCAGATCGCGCAAAGTCAGCGTCAGCAAACGGCGCGTCCGAAATGCGGGTGACAGCGGTGGTATCAGGCGAAACGAACACACGCCAACGCCGACGCCGATGACGAGCGCCGACGCGGTGTTGTAAAATTGCTGCGTGTCGTAGGTCTGTTGGTTCGCAGGCGCGAGGAGCGGTACGAAATTGAAGGCCATCGCCATAAACATCACGGTTTGCCAGGGCTGGGCCATCCCCGCCCCGGCCGGAACCAGCACAAGGCCAATTGCCAGGCTGAACGCCAGAAAAGTCTCCCGGTTCGGCAGCACCGCGAATGCGATGACCGCAGCAAAGGCGGCGGTGAGGCTGGTCCCGATCATGAAGCCCTTGGCTGCGGCGTAGGCCTGGTCGGCTCGCGGCGCGAGCAGAATGACGACGATTGCGGCAAAGGTTATGGCCAGCGCACCGTTCGGCCATTCCGTGACGATCCAAAAAAGCTCGGCGGCGCCGATCACGACGAGGGCGCGCCCGGCATTGACGAGAGCGGGAAGCCAATCGGGCACACGAAGCCGAACCCTGCTCCCCCAGGGAACCGGCCGGGCCGGATCCTCGACGAGCAGAGCCAGCCCGTTCAGCGCGCGCGAAATCCCCGCCAGGACTTCGGCCGTTTGATCCGCGAGCAGCCGCAGCGAGGGCGTGCTTGCCGACAATGCGATCAGCCGCCGCACAGCCGTCTCGCAGATCCGGCGCAGACCGACGGGATCGGCGGCCCAACGCGCCGGATCGCCCTGCTCCGGCGCGGATCGCAGCTCCTCGGGCACGCCTTGCAGAACAGAGTCCGATTCCTGCCGAGCCCGGTCGGCCGACAGGCTCCTCAGATGCACCGCCACCGCGCGCCAGCTCGCCAAGGCCGCCGCCAAGCCGTCGACGGCCGTCCGCAACACCGGCGAGTGATAGCGCAGCTGGGAGGATTCGCCGAAGGCCTCGTCGATGACCGGGTCGAGCGCGATGACGCGCCGCACGAGCTCCCGTCGCACCTTCTGGGTCTCGCCGAAATTGGTTCCGGCCACCGCCAACGTGCCGGCAAATCGGCCGGTAATCTCGGACGAGATGGCCGCGAACAGCGCGGCAAGCCGGCGCTGCGCCTGACCGAAATCGGTTCCGGCGAGAACGATGCCGGCGCAGACGATGCCGATGCAGATCTCGCTGGCGCGGTAGACCGCAAGCATAAAGGCCTGCCCGTTGGGGCCGCCGGTCGCGCCGAGCTGGTCGTTCGCGATGATCGCGACCGTGTAGCCGGCCAGCGCTGCCGAATAGGCGGCGAAGTTCTTCAAAAGAGTGGAGACGAAAGCGCAGCCGGCGCCCCACAGCGCCAAACCGACGAGAAACGGCGCGCGGTCCTGCGGAAAGCACGCGGTCAACACGACGACCGCCACGGCGCCGATCACGGTGCCGATCAGCCGGTACCAGCCCTTGCGCAGCGACGCGCCGAGATGCGGCTGACACACGATCGCCGCCGAGGTGCCAGCCCAGTACGCGTTCGGGAGCTCGAGCCAGAACGCGATGTAGAGCGCGAGGCATACTGACGCCCACAACCGCACGCCGAAAAGCAGCGGCGGCCACGCAGCGCTCAATGCCTCCGTTAGGCGTCGCGCGTCGAAGATCGCGCTCCATTGCTGCGGCGCACTGGCCGCCGGAGCATCGCGTTCAATCATCTCTCTTCGAAATAGACGGCATGTTGAGTGAGTACCTGGGTCATTGCGAGGACGCTGGCACGCGCGCGGAGAGCGGCAGCGCCCGGACGAGCGGCAAGCGCATCATCGAGCCGGTCGAGGCGAGCAGTCGCGACCACGATCTCCCCTCGCCTCAACGCCTCGAGCGCTGCATCCAGCTCGGATCCCAGATCCTTGCGGCAAGCGATGCGGCGAAGCCGGATGATTTCCGTCCCGACCGCTAGCGCTGCCAACATCTGCGCGCGCTGCACGGGCTGGGCTTCGTCCGGCAATGCCGCGAGTTGGCCATACACATGGCCCTCCCAGTCGTCGGGCGTCCGCGGGATCCGACTCCGCGCGAGGCGGCGCAGATCGCGCAACGTTAGCGCCAGCAACCGGCGCGTCCGAAATGCCGGTGACAGCGGCGGTATCAAGCGAAATGAAAGCGCGGCCGCGCCTGATCCCGCGATGATCGCTGACGCTGAATTGTAAAATTGTTGTGTGTCGTAAATCATCTGATTGGTGGGCGCGAGCAGCGCCGGGAAATACGCCGCCATGTAGGTAAACAGCACTCTCTGCCATGGCTGCCTCGCTGCGGCACTGGCAGGAACAAGCCAAAGCCCGATCGCGAGGCTGAAAGCGGCAAAGGTCTCCAAATTCGGCAGCACCGCAAATTCGACGATCGCAGCGGCAACAGCGGCGATCATGGTACCCGCGGCGAAGCCAATGGCCGCTGTGTAAGCGTAGTCGGCGCGGGGCGCAAAGAGGATGACGCCAATCGCGGTGAAGGAAATCGCCGCCGCGCCGTTCGGCCATTCGGTAACGATCCAGAAAAGCGCGGCAGCACCGACCGCGACGAACGCGCGCCCGCCATTGACAAGAGCAGGAAGCCAATCGGCCACACGAAGCCGGACGCTGTGACGTCGGGGAACCGACTGAGCCGGATCGGCGACGAGCAAGGCCACCCCGTTAAGCGCGTGCGAAATCCCCGCCAGCGCTTCGGCCGTTTGATCCGCGAGCAGCTGCGGCGACGGGGAGCTGGCCGGTAACCCGATCAGCTGTCGTACTGCCGCCTCGCAGATTTGGCGCAGACCCACGGGATCGGCGATCCAACGCGACGGTTGGCCCTGCTCCGGCGCAGATCGCAGTTCCTCGGGTATGCCTTGCAGAACCGCGTCCGCGCCTTGCCGAGCCTGGTCGGCCGAAAGGGCCCTCAGATGCACTGAAACTGCGCGCCAGCTCGACAGAGCCGCGAACAAACCATCGACCGCCGCCTGCAACACCGGCGAGTGGTAGCGCAGTTGAGAGGACTCGCCCAAGGCTTCGTCGATCGCTGGGTCGAGCGCAATGACGCGCCGTGTAAGCTCGCGCCGCACCCGCTGGGTGTCGTCGAAATTGGCTCCGGTCACCGCCAATGTGCCGGTAAATCGGCCGGCAATCTCAGACGAGATGGCAGCGAACAGCGCGGCAAGCCGACGCCGGGCCTGACCGAAATCGGTTAGGCCGAGAACGACGCCGGCGGAGACGATACCGATGCAGATTTCACTGGCGCGGGTGACGGCAAGAATGAAGGCCTGTCCGTTCGGCCCGCCGGTCGCACCGAGCTGGTCGCTCGCGACGATCGCGGCTGTATAGCCGGCCAGCGCCGCCGAGTACGCGGCAAAGTTCTTCAGAAGCGTGGCGACGAGGGCGCAGCCCGCCCCCCAGAGCGCCAAGCCGACGAGAAACGGGGCGCGGTCTTGCGGAAAGCATGCGCTTAGCACGACGATTGCGACGGCGCCGATGATGGTGCCGATCACACGGAACCAGCCCTTGCGCAAGGAGGCGCCGAGGTGCGGCTGGCACATGACTGCGGCCGAGGTTCCCGCCCAAGACGGGTTGCCGAGCTCGAGCCAGAACGCGATGTAGAGCGCAAGGCACACCGAAGCCCACAGCCGCAACCCGAAGAGCAGCGGCGGACCCGACGCCTGGAGCACGGATGCGTAATCAACCCAGCGTGCGACCGGGCTGGGTTGGGCGGCCGATGGCTCAGCGCCGGTCATCAGCGTGAGGCGCCGCGCACCTCGTATGTCGAGATCCGATTTTCCTTCTCTCTGTTGTGATGCGCAAACACCCGATCCTTTTACGCCGGTACCCCCCGCAAACACCGGGCAGCGCGAAAATCTGCACCTGGTTCGCCTGTTTTATCAGAACCAGATCAGGTGACGGCGCGGCGGGTGGGTGGCTGTTCCGATCGGCGTTCCGTTATTTATTCACAAGTTGATAATATAACAATATATAGCGTCCCGTCTACACAGGGCTGTTCCGGGGCCAAGCCCGGCAAAAAAAGTTAGCGGGCCGATTTCCTGCCGTATCTGGCCGCAAAATTTTCTCCAGACCACCGTGCCCCTGCTCAGGGCGACCGATGGCAACTGTCGCGAGGTAGCCTTGGTTGCTCGATCAACCATCCTGGCATATTGTTAGAACTGGTGAAATCATAAATGCTGGTTCCAGCACTGCGCGGTCACTCTTCGCACGAAGATTTGTCGCGCGCTCGCCGCTACAGTTGTGTGCGGGTGCACGGTGGATAAGGTTGTCGGCAGGTACAAGAGTGCCGTCTGTGAAACGGTGCCTGCCACCCAGGCAAGCGCGCCTTCCGCGGTTGAGCCAGTTCCGTGCGCCTCGGTCTTTCCCACAGCCAGCGCCTATGCGGTAAGTATTGCTACGCCGCCTAGCTCATCGCCGACGACGGGGGCTTCGCTTCCGGAGCGGGCTGCGGCGGCATATATTGCAGCATTGGTGAAGTTTGGTAAAACACCCGATGACTTGCGTGCGAACCTGGCGGCGCCGATTGCGGCGGGTGGAAACTCCTCAACGGCGGAAAATCGGTCGGTTTTTCACCGAACAATAGTCGTGTCTGTCCGCAAGGACGGAGGGTTCAATCCAGCGGATCGACTCGACGCGACCGATGTCGTTATTAGACCGTACGGGGCACGGTTCGACAACTGGGATACTCTCGCGACTGCTTACACGACAATTAATGCCGGCGCTGTACAACTGACCCAGGCCAGAGGCTTCACCGAAAATCTGACTGTCGGCACGCCTGCCAGCGCCCCCGTATCGGGCAGCCTCGCTCTTGGAGCATCACAGACCGACACGAGGGTCGAGAACATCAGTGCCCTCAGTCAGACAGAGACATTAACAGCGACCATCGAGGACAACGGCCGCGCGCTTCGCATCCACCGTCAGGGAGGCTATGGAATTGACCTGACAGGCAATACAGTCATCAAAGCGGACCTGACCTATACCGGTGAGCCCTCGCCCGACCGGCCGTACGTTAGTAATCCTGCATCCACATTCATTTTCGCAGCTTCGCCTTATACTGACGCGAAGGGCCATTTGCTGCCTGCGGAAAAGGTAACCTTGACTGCAAAACCGGTGACTACACTGCCGCCCGGGACCGACGTTAAATCCGAGATCAACTTGACCTATACTATCAGGCACGTATTGTCGGGCGGGGATACCTACGAAGAGAAAGATGACGATGTGGTAGAGCGGACGGTTGGCCCCGTTCCGAACAAGGTAACGCTAATCCCCGCGAGGGAGGCATCCCCGCCGGGGTTCGGGCTTCACCTGACAACCGGGGCCAACATGGGTTTCGTCGTCTACATCGCCCGTCCAGGACGGGCCACGGTTGGCCTCTGCTTTGGCTCCGAAAGTGAAGCGTCAGACTTCCTGGCCTATATGAGGGCGGCAAATGCAAGCCACCCCAGCATAATCGGAAATTCCCGGCTCGGTGTCGTCAGACCTGATCTGAATCCCAACTCTCCTCCCCTTGTACCGTTGACGACCGTCGATCTCAGGGCCGCGCAAGTGCAGCCAAAATGCTTCTAAATCGCGCCCAGAGGTGCAATGTCGCACGGCAGACGTTGCCTCGACATCGGTGCGCGGATCCTCCATTCGAGCCCTTGTGGATCATCCTCGCCCCCGGCAGGACTGCCGGATTTATACGAGGACTGGCCCGCCATCGGCTTCCAGAAAACCCGCGAGCAGAGCTGAGAGAGGACGCGGCTTTCATTCTTCCCCCAATCGGCTCGCCACCGCGCGCTTTATGGGCGGCAGCGCGTTGATCGCGCGCAAGGTCAGCCGCGAGAGCATTAGCGACGGCCGGCTGTCGGTGATTGTCTGGTGCATCGCCTTCAATGAATTGCGCACGGCACGAAAACCGTAGTCCAACATACCCGTTTCATAATCGTGGATCGCCACGACGATATCGTGCTCGCCGTTATGCGCCGCGACCAGCGCCCGCTTGAGGCGCGCGGCGTCCTTGATCGCGACATTCGCGCCGATGCCCCGATAAGGTGTCATCGAATGGATGGCGTCCCCGAGAAGGGTGATGCGTCCGGTCTGCCACGGCGCAACCGGAACCGAGGTGCGGATCGGCAGGCACGAGATCGTCGTCGGATCGGCGAGCCCAACCAGCTCGCGAAAGGCCCGCGACCAGCTGGACATCGCGCGCGCGGCGGCCGCCGCCAGTGCGGCGCCATCCGCCCATTCGGCATCGCCGAGGCCGAATTTTTCGCGCTTGGCACTTAGCGCCCACATCAGGTAGCTGCGCGTGTTCTCGTACAGGTTTCCCGCGCCGGCGAGAGCCGGCTCGTTGCCGCCGATGCCGCCGATCGGGCCGCCAGCCATTTCCTGGATCGCGACGAAGAGCCCGAGGCCGCCGCGCGCGGCGACGAGACTGATGCCGTCGAGCAGCGGCCGCGCGATCCGATCGCGCGCCGTATCGAGAAAGATTTTGCCCGCGATACCGACAACGCCGGTGTCGACGCGCTGCGCGTGCGGCAGGAACTGGCGGCGCACGCGCGAGCCGCCCCCGTCGGCGGCGACCAGAACGTCGCCCTCGGCCGAGGTGCCGTCCTCGAAATACGCGATGATCCGCCCGCCGCGTTCCTCATAGCGCTCGAAGGTTTTGCCAAAATGCACATCGTCGAGCTCGGCGAGCAGAAGCTGACGCAGCGTGATGCGGCTGGCGGCGCGGTGACGCGCGACCGGATCGGCGTCCGCGACAAGATCACCGTCGAATGCGAGCAGGACGCGCATTTGCTCGGTGAAGAAACGAACCGCCGTGTTGGGCGCTCCGCAAGTGCGGTCGAAGATCTCGAACAGATGCGGCGGCAGGCATTCATGCAAGGCGAGGCTGCCGGTCGGACTGATGTGCACCCGGTAGCCCTGCAGGCGGTCGGTCAGGGTGCGGTCGCGCTCATAGACCGCGGCGCTGACCCCGGCGTGCTTGAGGCCCTGCGCGAGCGTGAGGCCGCCGATGCCGCCGCCGATGATGAGGATATGGAAGGGTTCGGGCATTTGGAGCTCCTTTCGAGACGACACGGTACGTCGGCGCCCAATCTCTGCGATCGAGCGCGGTGGTCTCGCGGAGCCTTCGCTGCTAATCTGTGGCTGCGTGCCTGAAGCCAGCGCGCTCCGCGCGTTCGGGTTTCGGGTCGAAGCCCCGGCGATGTTGCAGCATCGCCGGGGCACCGTTCGATGCTCGCGATTGGATTACATGGCGGCCTCCGCAGCGGCGCCCCATGGGGCGCCCGGGGGCTCGTGCTGGCGGGCGCAGGCGGCTTGCAGCTCCCGCCACAGCTCAACCGGTCCCCAGCCCTCTTCGGTGATGCGGCGGACGAGCCGGTTGACGAAAGCGAGTTCAGCCTTCAGCAGCGCGAGCGCGAATTCCGTTTCCACGATGAATAGCGGCGGAAATTTCTTGCCCACGAGCGGCGGCGGCAGTTCCTCGGGCGGAACCGGCAGTTCCTGTTGTGCGAGCGCGGCGAGATGCGCCTCGATCCGCGTAGCCTCCGCCGATAGCCGCAGCGCTCGATGCCGCAGCAAGGATACCGCCTCCTCGGGAGGCAGCACGGGCAACAGGCTGAGCCCAGCCGCGAATTGCGGATATTCGTTCACCGGTTCCCGCAGCAGATCGCGCATCCAATCGCGCAGCTCGTTATATCCGGAGAGAGTGAGCTCGAAGACGGTCCGCTCCGGCCGCTTGCCCTCGCGCGAGGTCTCCTTGGTGCTGATGAAGCCCCGCTTCACCAAGAGCTCGATCACTGTGTAGAGCGAGCCGTAGCGAATTTTGATGCTCTCGCCCTTGTGACGCTGCTTCAGCGTGGCCGCCATCTCGTAGGGATGCATCGGCCGCTCGAACAGCAGCGCCAGCACCGCAAGCGCAAGCGGATTGGATGGATGTGAGAGCGTAGCCATTTTGAACAGGTCTTAACCGCAACCGTATATCCGGATACGGATATACGTACACGGCGCACGGAACGCAAGACCGATTTCGCGGATTAGTTACAGGTCGTCCGTGGTGGCGTTTAACGTAACTCGCCGGCTCAAGGTTGGGAATTCCCAACAACGGATCCACCGGCGACCAACCTAACCAGGTTCACTCTCCCGGTCGCGGCCAGTGACATGCATTGGATCGCATCAGCACGGCCTCGATGCTCGGAGGGACAGATCTTGGGTGATCCTTGGACTTGGCGCCTCGCCCGAATGCTCAACAAGGTCCCGGAAGTCACGCTCGCCTTTTGGGTGATTAAAATCATGTCGACGACCGTGGGCGAAACCGGCGCGGACTACCTCGCCGTCCACGTCGGTCTCGGCACGGCCATCACAGACGGCATCATGCTTACGCTGTTGGTTGCTTCGCTTTTGATGCAGCTGCGAGCCCGCCAGTATGTGCCCTGGAGGTATTGGCTGACCGTTGTCCTTGTCAGCGTGGTCGGGACCCAGATTACCGATTTCCTGACCGATAAGCTGGACATCAGTCTCTACGTGAGCACGACCGTCTTCGCCGCCGCTTTGGCGGTAACATTCGCGGTCTGGTATGCGGTCGAACGAACTCTTTCGATCCACACGATTTTCACCAGACGGCGCGAACTATTCTACTGGACAGCTATTCTGTTCACCTTCGCCCTAGGCACGGCCGCAGGCGATCTCGCTACGGAAGCGTTGCAACTGGGCTTCAAACTCGGAGTCGTCGCGTTCGGCGCACTCATCGCGATCACTGCCTTGGCCTACTATTACGGCGCCAATCCGATCCTGACGTTCTGGATCGCCTATGTGCTCACTCGGCCACTGGGCGCGTCTCTTGGTGACCTGCTGTCGCAGGCAAAAACTTATGGAGGATTGGGTCTGGGTACCATCGTCACGAGCGCCGCGTTCCTCGCGACCATCGTCATTCTCGTCACTTGGCTCAGCATTGGTGAGAACGGGCAACGAGGCGCACCAAAAACGGCAAACGACTAGGTCTCGCGCGTGTCATCGACATCAAAGGCAACAGGAATTTATGCAATGAGCAGCTTGAAGTCTGTTGGGATTGCGGTTGTTTTCGCGGTCGCGGCGGTTGGTGCCGCGGCGCTTTCGCCAGACATTCGGATCATCGCCCCGGCCGAGGCCGCAACGCCGTCCAAGCTCGGCGATCTTTCCTCGTTCCGCACGATTGTCGTCGATACGGCGGCTCTGGTGGACAAGGGCGATCTTCCAGCGGCGACGGCGCGGATCAAGGATCTGGAGACGTCCTGGGACGAGGCCGAACCCTCGCTGAAGCCGCGTGCGCCTGCCGAATGGCACACCGTGGACAAAGCCATCGATCACGCTTTGGCCGCGTTACGGGCGAGCAAACCGGATCCTGCTGCCTGCAAGCAAGCCCTGACCGATCTTCTCGCGACCATGGACCGCCGCGGCGCGCAGGCCTAAACCCAAGCAGCGACATGGAGCCCGGACGATGATTAACCAAAACAGCGCAGCCATCGCACTCGCCGGCATTCTCTTTATTGGTGTCGCGGGACCCGCCCTCGGCGGGACCAAGAGCGAGCGGCAGGAACAGAGCGCTCTGCAGGGGACTACTCTCACCCTGACGCAGGCGATTGCGATCGCAGAGCATCAAACGGGCGGCAAGGCATACGACGCGGGCGTCAGTATCGACCACGGCAAACCGCGCGTGGTCGTGGAGACCAATGGCCCGAACGGCGTGCAGACGGTTATCATCGACGCGGAGAGCGGCCAGATTGTCGCCGCCCATTCCGGCGGCGTGCCCGACTAGCCGGAAGCGTGGGGCGACGGAGGCGATATGAAGGTCTTGCTGATCGAGGACGACCAGGAAACCTCCGCTTACGTCGCCCGCGGCCTGCGCGAGCAAGGCCATGTCGTCGATCTTGCCGCCACCGGGCGCGACGGATTATTCCTCGCCACCGAGGGCGGGCACGATGTGTTGATTGTCGATCGCATGCTGCCGGGCCTCGACGGCATCGGCCTGGTCCAGGCTCTTCGGGGAACCGGGGTAAAGGCGCCGGTACTGTTTCTGACCGCGCTTGGTGGCGTCGGCGACCGGGTGCGCGGGCTTGATGCAGGCGGCGACGATTATCTCGTCAAGCCGTTCGCCTTTGCCGAGCTGCTTGCCCGCGTCAATGCGCTGGCCCGCCGTCCACCGCTCTCCGACACGCCCACTGTGTTGCAAGCCGGTGACCTGGAAATGGACCTGCTCGGACGCACGGTCACGCGCGGCGGCAAGACGATCGACCTGCAGCCGCGCGAGTTCCAGCTGCTCGCATTTCTGATGCGCAACCTTGACCGCGTCGTCACGCGGACGATGCTGCTGGAAGCGGTATGGGATTTCCACTTCGATCCGAAAACGAACATCGTCGAATCGCACATCAGCCGCCTGCGCTCGAAGCTCTCGCAGTATGGCGGCGCGGAGTTGATCCACACCCTGCGCGGCTCCGGTTACGCTTTGCGGGCTCATCCACCCGACGACCCGTGATCCGGATCGTCCTACCCAGGCTGTTGCGGGTCGCAAGCTTCCGGTTCGCGGCATTTTACGTCGCCGTGTTCGCCGGATCGGCGCTCGTCCTGGGCATCGCGGTCTTCTTCGAAGCGCGATCGGCACTGCAGCAGCAGATGACGGCGCGGATCGAGACCGAGGTGACGTTCCTACGGGTAGAGTTTCAATCCGAGGGCCTGGCTCATCTCATCGACATAGTGCGGAAGCGTGGGCAGGGCGCAAGCGCGCTCGACTACCTTGTTCAGGACCGGACGGGGGCTCATCTCGCGGGCGAAGTGCCGGCGACGCCGGGGCTCACGCCCGGTTGGACCCGCATCGAGGTGCCTCAGGCTTCCGAGGATGGCGGCCGACCCGAGCGGGTCCGCGCCTTGGTTTCCGATCTCGGAGACGGCGTATTGCTCGCGGTCGGTGGCGATCTGCAGCAAGTTGATAATCTCGAGAAAGCCATCGCCACTGCTTTTCTCTGGACCATCGGCCTTGCGGCGATGCTCGGCATCGTTGGCGGCGTATTGCTGAGCCGAGCCTTTCTGAGGCGCGTCGACGCGATTTCGCGGACCGCAGAAGCGATCATCGACGGCGATCTCACGCGCCGCGTGCCGACGCGCGGCACAGGGGACGATCTGGATCGCCTCGCCGGCACGCTCAATCATATGCTGGACCGCATCGGCGTTCTGATGGAGAGCCTGCGCCAGGTGAGCAGCGACGTGGCCCACGATCTGCGGACTCCCTTGACCCGGCTTTATCAGCGGCTGGAAGGCACGCGGACGCATGCGCAGTCGATGGCGGATTACGAATCTGCCATCGACGCCGCGACCGGCGAGGCGCAAAGGTTGCTCGACATTTTTTCCGCTTTGCTGCGGATCGCCCAGGTTGAAGGCGCGTCGCCGCGCTCCGGGTTTGGCGATGTCGATCTCACTGCCGTCGCGGAGACCGTTGCCGACGCATATCGGCCGGATGCAGAAGAGGCGGGTCACGCACTGACCGCGACGATCACCCAGGGCGTTGTCGTCAGCGGCGACAAGGAGCTGCTGACGCAGGCGCTCGCAAACCTGGTCGAGAACGCGTTGCGCCACACGCCGCCGGGAACCCGCATCGATATTCGCCTGGAAGGCAGTACCGAAACCGGCGCGCGCCTCTCGGTTGAGGATGACGGACCGGGCGTCGCGGAGACCGACCTGCCGCATCTGACGGACCGCTTCTACCGGGGCGAAAGAAGCCGCACCACACCGGGCAACGGCCTCGGCCTGAGCTTGGTCAGCGCGGTCGCCGAGCTCCACGGCGCTAGGTTGGAGCTAGATGCTGTGAAGCCCGGGTTGCGGGTCGTCCTTTTTTTCCCGGCGGCGGAGAAGAGTTCGCATCCGAACCGTCAACCTTCGATCTAATCGAAGTTCCACGCAGTTGAGCCATATCAGCAATCGCTGCATCGAGCGACTCGTCTCGTCCTGCTCGGCACTCCGCGCCACCAGGATTTCAGCCCACTGCGATGATTTGCGTGCCTTTATTTCGCGTCTTTCTTGCTTGTTCCGGATTGGCGTTTTCAGAGGATGTCCGTATAGCCTATGAAGCAGAGGCTCGTTACAATAGGCTCGTACGGCGGTGATTTCAAAAAAATCGCCGCATTTGAGTGAGGAACGGTTAATCAAAATGAAGCTGGAAAGAAGAATCCGTTACCAAATCGTTCCTGCATTGCTGTTCGCCGGCGTTCCTCTCATCTTCATCGCAGGAATTGTCACGTTTCAGCTAGTAAAGAATGTGCCGGACGCGAGAGCCGCCAGAGCGAACACCCTCCTCAGCTTTAAGGCCATCCGAGCCGCAAGTTCGATTGACGAGGCAGTTCAGGACGCCGAACGCGGACAGCGCGGGTTTCTCATTACTGGGCAGGATGTCTATCTCGAACCGTATACAAAGGCGAAGGAGCGCCTGCCGCAGCTTATGCTCGAGCTGCAGCAGGCGACGAATGTCAGTCCGGAACAGCAGCAACGCCTGCTGAAGCTCCAAGCCGACATTACCACCAAGATGAACGAGCTCGCGGCGACCATCACCGCGATGCAGCAACAAGGGTTCGACGCCGCCCGAGCGATCGTCAACACCGAAGTCGGCCGGTTGACCATGGAAGCGATTAGCGGAGACCTGGCGTCGATTATGAACGCGGCGAACGCGCGGCTCAACGCCCAACTCCAGGACGCCGCCGCCGCTGAAGAAGGTGTAAATCAGACCTTTGTGATCGCCAGCATCATTTCGGCTATTGCTCTGATAGCCGGAGCATTCCTGCTGGGGAGCGCCTTCCGCCGGGCGGTCACGTCCGAGCAAGTGCTGCAAGCCACCCTTGACAGCGTGCGGGAAGGGGTCGGCACCTTCGGTGTCGGCGGCCGCTTACAGGCTTGGAACAAGACCTTCCTCACGATGCTCGGCGTCGTGGAAGGCGATATGCGGCCCGGCGCTCCGCTCCTCCTCGCAAATGCGCCGTCAAACGAGTTAGGCAGGCGCGTTCACGAGGTCGAGACGGCGGTGCAGGGCGCGGACCGCTCAGCGCTGGTCGAACACCGCGGCGATCGGGGCAACTCGGTTGAGATCTTCTATAATCCGATAGAAGCCGGCGGCTACGTCATTACCCTTCTCGATGTGACCGAGCAGCGCAAATCGGAAGAGGCGCTGCGCCAGGCGCAGAAGCTCGAATCGATGGGGCGCATGACGGGGGGCGTTGCGCACGATTTCAATAATTTGCTGACGATTATCATCGGCAGCTTGAGTCTGCTTCGCGCCGCCATCGGCAATGACCAGCAGGCGTGCGAGCGCATCGACATGATGAGCGTTGCCGCCGAACGCGCCTCTAGATTGACAAGACAGCTTCTCGCCTTTGCCAGGCGTCAGCCATTGCAGCCCGAGATCGTCAATCTCGACCATGTCATGCAGGAAGTTCTTCCGCTGATACGGCGCGCTGTCGACGAGCCGATCACCGTCGAATGTGTCACTGCGGGCGGTCTGTGGAATACCATCGTGGATGCGTCCGAATTTCAATCGGCGGTGCTGAACCTCGCGATCAATGCCCGTGACGCGATGCCGGAGGGCGGCAAGCTGACGATCGAGCTGGGCAACGCTGCCCTCGACGACGCTTACGCCGCCCGTCACGCCGAGGTCGATCCCGGTCAATACGTGCTGTTTGCAATCACCGACACGGGCAAGGGTATGGATACGGTCACGATGACCCGGGCGCTCGACCCGTTCTTCACGACCAAACCCGCCGGCGAGGGCACCGGTCTCGGTCTTCCGCAAGTCTACGGCTTTGTAAAGCAATCGGGTGGGCATCTGAAAATTTACAGCGAGATCGGTGAGGGCACGACGGTCAAACTCTATCTGCCCCGCAGTCTGGCCAAGGAGGCCGTCCAGCCGGCGCGGATCGGCGCGCTCGCAGTAACCGGCAGCGAAACCGTGCTGCTGGTCGACGACGACGAAATTGTTCAGGCGACGGTGGCGTCGATGCTGGAGGATCTTGGCTATACTGTGCTGCCGGCGCTGAGTGGCGCGGAGGCTCTCGCGATCATCGAGAAAGGCGCAAAGGTCGACCTGCTGTTCACCGACGTCGTGATGCCGGGCACCGTAAGCGGCCGTCAACTCGCCGAGCGCGCCGTCGAACTCGCCCCGGGGCTGAAAATTCTGTTCACCTCCGGCTATACCGAGAACGCGATTGTCCACAACGGCCGTCTCGATCTCGGCGTCGAGCTGCCTGAGCAAGCCTTACGGCCGTGAGCAGCTCGCGGCAAAAGTGCGTCGCGTTCTCGACAGCGCGCCCCGGGAACCTCAGGCCGCACAGGCGTAACCCCTTCTGCGGCTATTGGCGGCTGGTAGAGACTTCTGCGCCGCAGTCACGGAACTGCCGCTGTTTGGCGGCGCGATCCAGCTGGCGGGCGCAGTGAAGGCGCGTGTAAGCTGCGGGTGCGCTCGGATTGGATGGCGGTCGAGCGCGAGCGCGGCATCTCGGTCTCCTCGGCGGTGATGAGCTTCGAGCACGAAGGGCTCGCCTTCAACCTGCTCGACACGCCGGGCCACCAGGATTTCAGCCCACTGGGATTTCAGCGAGGACACCTACCGCACCTTGACCGCGGTCGCCCACCTTCCCTCCCCCGCGCGGGGGAGGGTAGGGAGGGGGCCTCGACGCCGCCCCAATGGCGCCAAGGGGGCATCGAGGAGCAGACCCGTAAGCTCTTCGAGGTCTGCCGGCTGCGCGACGTGCCGATCATCACCTTTGTCAACAAGCTCGACCGCGAGGGCCGCGACCCGTTCGACCTGCTGGACGAGATCGAGCAGGCGCTGGCACTCGACGTGAGCCCGGCCTCCTGACCGATCGGCATGGGACGCGACTTTCTCGGCACCTATGATCTGTTCGCCTAGTGCGCTCTTATTGTTCGAGCGCGGCGTCCACGACCGGGTCACCGAGCCGGTCCGTTGCAGCAGTCTCGACGACCCGAAATTGCCGCGCCTCTTCCGAAAGAGGCTACCAGCGCAGGTTCGTTCGACGTGAATAGTCGCCGGGACAGTTCTATTCAAGGCGCATGGCTGTTGAGGTGGCGCAGCCGGTGTGGATTAACCGATCGGCGGGGTCGAAGAACTCGAAAGTAGCGGTCGCTGTGTATTCGTCGGCGTTGCTACTGAGGTCTATGTCCGTCGTGGTTGCTTGGGTTCCGGCGAAGCTGCCATCCGCGTTAAAGGCGAAGAACCTGTTACCCGCGGTATAGTTTCGCCCACGGGAATGATGCCACGTACCCAAACTGGCAGTACGCAGGAAGTCGGGGTTAATTGCGTCACCCCGCCGCCATTAATGAACATGAGCATGGCGCGCCCGCCGGTAGATATGACTTTTCCGGTGTCACACTGTACAACCGTTATCCTCACATCCCAAACGCCTTCGATCCCCTGCTGTTTTTGCGCCGACTGCGCGAACACCGAGATTTGCGTGACTGTTAAAGTAAGCACGCTTGCCAACGCCATGCTGGAAATGGATTTCAGGAACCTGATCTTCATTTGTGCCTCCTCCCTCGCAGTTGCGTGTTCTCTTTCGTCGGCACGTCCTAACTTCAAATCATGGGCCGCAATCGTTGTACAGTTCGTCGCCAGGATTGCCCGTTGACAGGCAAGGGATGGCGCTCAGGTATGCGTATATGGCCAGCAGGTCGTGATCAGACATGTTTTGAAAATGCGGCCACGGCATGACTTGCAAGAGGGAACCGTCGGTCGGAGGCAGAAAGCAGTTGGTGGTTATGGTAGCTGAGCAGTCTGGGTGGAGGTTATCCAGGTCTGTGCCGGTCCTCATAATCTGAAGGAATTCTTGAAAGGACCGGCCCCCTTCCGGACCGGCCCGGTCTTATCGGGTGTCAAGTTGCGGGAGATAATGTTCGGCGAAGGCGGTGGACCTACCTTACCGAAATTCTGCCCTCCGCCCAGGTAGGTCTTCCGGATTGAGTTTCGGCGGAGTCTCGCCAAAGTATGGATTGTGATTGGCTGCATATTCGGTCGCGGGGCTAGCGCCGTGGCAACTACTGCAGGTGGACACGGCGTTGACGAGATAGCTTCCCAGCCCCACTAGCTCACGATCCTTGCCCTTCGAGATTTGAGCGGCATGGGCGCGATCTCAAGTCCCTTTTGAATTCTCCATCTTTCGAGGTCACCAGCGCCGTCGCCGGCTCGCGCCCGCGATCCTAACTCTACGGCACCGATGCCCACACAAACCATCAGCCCTATCTTCATCGCCCATAGTCCTACGCGCTTCATGTTGTTCGCCTCCCTTCCTTCGGATTCGGCACGATATGCCTCGTGCGTAGATCACTCTGTTTGTAAGCCGCTTTCGTGTCGGCACCTCCTTTATGTTTATGACCGAAATCGATCAGCTTCGCCGGTTTGGGCTTCTAGAAGCGTTCACCGTCCGCGTACAATTGGATGGCGACATCGCAGCCCTTTGAGCAATCCACGCCCGCCGAGGCTTCCGGAGGAAGGAACGGTGTGTGGATTTTGGTGGTGTGTAGAATGTGGATGGTTCTTCCCTCATTGGACAAGACAAACGCCCGATCGATTTCGAATCGATTCGGGTATGTGAGCATTTCCGTACCGGTGCAATCCTGCTTCACCTGGTAGGTACCGGTCGCCGGCCCGACGAAGCCGTTCGTCGCATCCGAACCACTGGAAAACACGTATTCCAATTGGGTAGCGTTGCCATGACCGTCAAAGGTCTCTGCTGTGACCTCATCGATCCTTACCGGAGCCCGATCGCCTGAAGGCCCAGTGTAAAAGTGGATAACGGGCGGGGTCTCCGTGCCGTAGACGCCGACAAAATCGCCGTGCGTCGCCAGCCCGTATCTTCCCTTGAGGCTAGCGTTCGAGCATCCTCGCCCATCATCGTCAGCGAGGGATGGTGCTGTCGTCGTCACGATAGAGAGTACAGCGGCAGCAACCAGAAAAGATGCTTTCATGTCGGCAATTCCTCTTCTGTCATGACCGAGATCGATCGGTTTCGCCGGTTCGGCTGGGCCCCGATCAAACCCTGATCGGCGGAGAGCAGGCAACGAGACGGAGATAAAATCCGCGAGTTGGTTTTCAGTTTTCCGGCTCGGACCCGACCTTCCAGAAATCGACACGAGTCAGGCTCGCGGACGGGCTCGTCGCTCCCGGCGACGTGATTTCGGCGACGACGCCATGAATGGATCGGCCGCCATTTCTGATGAAAGGCGTTGTGGATGACCCCGTGCGAGGTTCCAGCCGGGACATTTGGAACATTCAGATCGATCTCTTGGCTCCCGGTGCAGTCGGGATTTACCGAGTAACTGCCGGTCTGGCCCGTTCTAAAGTCGAGCGTGCCGGCCCTTCGCAGCCGATCGCCGGGGTAATCGATCTGCGTAAAACCTCCTTTGCCGTCAAATCTCCCGATGCCGACGACGACATTCAGGGGGGAAAGAGAGAGAACCGAGAACGCGTAATCCCCCTGGAGGGTCGCGTTTGAGCACCCGTCATTATCGGTGCTTTGCGCCCGGGCCACACCGCTCAGCGCCGGCAACGTGATCGTGGCCGCAAGCACTCCTTTGAGTAGCCAGCTCCCCATATTCATCCTGCCTCTCTTCCTTCGGTTAGTGGGACGACATAGGGCGCGATGCCGGGGGCGGGCGCCACGAAACCGGGATAAAAAGTTCTAAATTGCGCTAAAATTTTACCAAATTCAGAAGCGCGGGGGAGGCGGAGGCATGGAAGCGCTCTCCTCGACCGACATTTTCCTGTTCGAGGGTTTCCGCCTCGACCGGCGCGGCCTGTTCCGGCGGGATGAAGGTGCCACTCCGCTTCGGTCGCAATCGGCTCACGCGCGCTCGATGTGCTTCGCGTGCTGATCGGCGGCCGGGCGATCTCGTCTCGAGGGACGAGATCATGGGCGGCCGTCTGGCCGGGAACAGTGGTCGAGGACAACAACCTGACCGTCCAGATTTCGACGCTTCGCCGCATCCTCGATCAGAGACCGAGCGGAGGGCAGCTGCATCCAGACAGTCCCCGGGCGCGGCTACCGCTTTGTCGCCCACGGTGACGCGACCGCGGCGGATCCGACCCCGATAGTGCGGCAGTGCTGTCAGCATCGTCGGCGGTCGCGCCGCGGCCGCGCCTGTCGATCGTCGTGCTGCCTTTCACCAATCTCAGCGACGACCCGGAACAGCAATATTTCGCCGACGGCATCACCGACGATCTGACGACCGATCTGTCGCGGATCGCGCACATGTTCGTGATCTCGCGCAATACCGCCTTCACCTATAGGAACAAGCCGGTCGATACGAAGCAGATCGGCCGCGAGCTCGGCGTGCGCTATGTGCTGGAAGGAAGCGTCCGGCGGTCGGGCAACCAGGTCCGCGTCAACGCCCAACTGATCGACGCCGAGACCGACGCGCATCTGTGGGCCGAGCGGTTCGACCACGACATAGACGATCTGTTCGCCCTGCAAGACGAGATCACCAGCCGGATCGCGATCGCGCTCAACCTCGAGCTGATCGGCGCGGAGGCCGCCCGGCCGACCGATCATCCCGACGCGCTCGACTACATTCTCCGGGGACGCGCCGCAATACCGAAGCCGCCATCGCCGGAACAACTATGCCGAGGCGATCAGCCTATTCGAGCGCGCGTTGGCGCTCGATCCGCGTCCGTCGAGGCGCAGAGCTGGTTGGCGATCGCGCTCGCGACCCGCGTGCTCGATCAAATGAGCCGACTCGCCCGCAGCGGATATCGAACGCGCGGAGGAGCTGAGTCGGGCAAGCCTTGGCGGCATCGCCTCGCAGCCCGCTTGCGCATTTCGCGAGAGGCCAGGTGCTGCGTGCGCAGCGCCGATGCGAGGAGGCCATTCCCGAATACGAGACGGTGATCACATTCAATCGCAACTGGGTGGGTGCATTAGCCCATCTCGGCGGGTGCAAGCTCTTCACCGGGTCGATAGAGGAGGCGATCCCGCTCGTGGAGCAAGCCATCCGCCTTAGCCCGCGAGATCCCTACATCGCCTATGGTATTCCCGGATCGGGCGGGTGCATCTGCTGCAATCGCGCACCGACGAGGCGATCGTCTGGCTCGAAAAGGCGCGCAGACGCCAATCCGGGACTTCCGCTCGTTCACGCCTGCCTCGCCTCCGCCTATGCCCTCAAAGGCGACACCGAACGCGCTGCCGTCGAGCTCGCCGAAGCCCGTAGACTGAGCCGCGACGGTCGTTATTCGAGCATCGCCCGCTTGAAGGCCGTCGGATATTTCGGGGTGCCAAGTATCCGCGCCCTGTACGAAGCCACTTATTTCGCCGGCCTGCGCAAGGCCGGGGTGCCGGAAGACTGACTGCTCCGGTCGATATCTGTTGGCAAAGAGCTGCGTACTCATCAGGCCACTGGGATTTCAGCGAGGACCTATCGGCTGCAGCTGAGCGCTGATCAACCATGCGGTCGCCATTATCGCATCCAAAGCCAACCGCCCGCCCGATCGGGTGCGCCGGCGCAATATCTCGTCGCTAAGACAGCTGCCACTTGACATGTGTACACAAACGTGTATCTCATAAGCATGGCATGAGCCAGGACTATGATGATGAGTATTACGTCGTGGCCTATACCTGTCGAGGTTCACTCTTGCGCATCATTAGCGCGTGGAAGGTAGATGAAGATGGCAAAAAGCGATACGAAGAAATATTCTCTCGATGAACTGCGGGAAATGCGCGAGCGCGGCGAAACCGAAACCCGGGCCGATGCTCCTCAACTGAAGCTGGACGCAGATTTCTGGCAGGGGGCTCGCGTCGTGATGCCGCCCGGCAAATCATCCATCCACCTGCGCGTCGATACCGACGTGCTGGAGTGGTTCAAGGCGCAAGGGCGTGGCCATCTAAGCCGCATGAACGCGGTTTTGCGATCGTTCATGGAAGCGCAGAAGCAGCATCGCTCACGCTGACACGGATCAATCCAGAGCGTTAAAAAAGAGCCGAGGACGACACGGCCATTCTAATGGCGCAATTGTGAGCCATGCTGCTTGTCGAAACCGAAGGGAGAAAGACCTTAACCGATGGTCTAATGCCCGATAGCGCACCAAGCAGCTACAACCTGACGGGGAGATTTGGCTGTAGGTTCGCTGCAGATACAGCGAATGGTCATGTTCGGCTCTCTTTTTGGTTGTGAGGACAGTGGGGCGGCAGTTGGCAAAGAGCCGCAGCACTGCATCATATCCAGCGCCAGTGTCGGCGCGGCCGGATCGTTGCGGCCCGCGATCCCGGCAACAGCTGAAGCGGATTGATGAGTACCCTGACCGACGAGATTTTGCGCCGGCGGACCTTTGCGATCATTTCGCATCCGGACGCCGGCAAGACCACCTTGACCGAGAAATTGCTGCTGTTTGGCGGGGCGATCCAGCTGGCGGGCGAGGTCAAGGCGCGCGGCGAGCGGCGGCGGGTGCGCTCGGATTGGATGGCGGTCGAGCGCGAGCGCGGCATCTCGGTCTCCTCGGCGGTGATGAGCTTCGAGCATGAGGGGCTCGCCTTCAACCTGCTCGACACGCCGGGCCACCAGGATTTCAGCGAGGACACCTACCGCACCCTGACCGCGGTCGACAGCGCGGTGATGGTGCTCGACGCCGCCAAGGGCATCGAGGAGCAGACCCGCAAGCTCTTCGAGGTCTGCCGGCTGCGCGACGTGCCGATCATCACCTTTGTCAACAAGCTCGACCGCGAGGCCCGCGACCCGTTCGACCTGCTGGACGAGATCGAGCAGTCGCTGGCGCTCGACGTGACCCCGGCCTCCTGGCCGATCGGCATGGGGCGCGACTTTCTCGGCACCTATGACCTGTTCGCCGATGCGCTCCTGTTGTTCGAGCGCGGCGTCCACGACCGGGTCACCGAGCCGGTCCGCTGCAGCGGCCTCGACGACCCGAAATTGCCGCGGCTGTTGCCGAAAGAGGCGCTCGCCAAATTGCGCGAGGAGGTCGAGATGGCGAAGGGGCTGTGCCCGCCATTCGACCCGCAGGCCTATCGCGAGGGCCATCTGACGCCGGTCTATTTCGGCAGTGCGCTCAACAATTTCGGGGTGCGCGAATTATTGGCCGGGGTCGGCGAATTGGCCCCGGCGCCGCGCCCGCAGCCGGCCGACCCGCGGCCGATCTCGCCCGAGGAGCCGCAGGTCGCCGGCTTCGTCTTCAAGGTGCAGGCCAATATCGACCCGCAGCACCGCGACCGCATCGCCTTTGTGCGGATCGCCTCCGGCCGCTTCCAGCGCGGCATGAAATTGAAGAACATCCGCACCGGCCGCCTGATGTCGGTGCAGGCCCCGGTGTTTTTCCTCGCCCGCGAGCGCAACCTCGCCGAGGAGGCCTGGCCCGGCGACATCATCGGCATCCCCAACCACGGGAGCCTGCGGATCGGCGACACCCTGACCGAGGGCGAGGCGGTCCGCATCACCGGCATCCCGAATTTCGCGCCGGAGATCCTGCAGCGGGTCAAGGTCGAGGACCCGATGAAGTCGAAGCATCTGAAGCACGCGCTCGAGCAACTGGCCGAGGAGGGGGTGACCCGCGTCTTCAAGCCGCTCAATGGCGGCGACTGGATCGTCGGCGTCGTCGGCGCGTTGCAGCTCGATGTGCTGACCGCGCGGCTCGCCGCCGAATACGACCTCGCCGACCCGCCTCGACGGCGCGCCCTTTCAGGCGGCGCGCTGGCTCGAAGCCGACGACCGCGACCGAGCTCGAACGCTTCCGCAACCGCAACCCGTCGGCCAGCGCCGAGGACCATGACGGCGTGCCCGGTCTTCCTCGCCCGCAACGCCTGGGATCTGCGCACGACGATCGAGGAATGGCCGAACATCCGCTTCAGAGAAACGCGAGAACAGAATTAAGGCGGACCGACCCTAAAATTGCCGTAATGGCATACTATCCATTCCCCTCGTTAGGGCCGCTCCACTTAGATATTTACATGCAGATATGTTGATGAGGGAATATGAGTATACTGTTATTTAGCTGTTTCCTCATTGTTATTCTGGCTGATGCCTGGCTGTTATTTGACGGGTCCGTTGCGGAAAACGCCAGGGTTGCTGCGGCGAAAGCCGGCTTGCTGGCTGTTTTTCCGCTGTATTATCAGCCAGATCAGCGGCGTGTGGTCAGGTCCCCCGGGCAGAGGCGAGCCTCAGTGCCGCCATTCGTTTGGGGGCTGGGTCGCCTCGCCTAGCGGGAACGGGGTGGGGGTCGGGAGGGGGGCGTCGGCGGCTTCGGTCCTGCGGGCTTGGGCGGCGCGCTTCAGACGGTAATAGGAGCGGATCGTCAGCGGGATCGAGCTGACATAGACGATGCCGACGACGGTCAGGGTCAGCCAAGGCTCGGTGGTGAGGAACGCGGTCGCGACGCCAAAGCCGAGCAAGGTCGGGATCACCAGATGGTGCGGGATGCGGATCCGCTTCAGCGACACGGTCGGAACCTTGCTGATCATCAACAGCGCAATGCCGGTCACCGTGACGGCGTTGAGATAGGGCGAGCGGAACAGCCAGTCGCCCCATTCGAAGCTGAGAAACATCGGCACCATGACGAGCCCCGCTCCGGCCGGCGCCGGCGCGCCGGTGAAGAACGGCGCGACGTAGGACAGCATCTCGTGGCCGGCCTCGGTGTTGAAGCGCGCCAGACGCAGCGCGCAACAGACCGCAAAGAGCAGTGCGATCGCCCAGCCGAGACCGTGCAGTTCCGACAATGTCCACAGGTAGAGAACCGCGGCCGGAGCCACGCCGAAGCTGATGAAATCCGAGAGGCTGTCGAGCTCCGCTCCAAAGCTGGAGGTCGCTTTGAGGAGGCGGGCCATGCGTCCGTCGAGCCCGTCGAAGATGCCGGCGGCGATGATCGCAAAGACCGCCATCTGGAAATTCCCGCCCATCGCAAAGCGCATCGCCGTCATCCCGGCGCACAGCGCGAGCAATGTCAGGACGTTCGGGACCATGCGGTTGACCGACAAGCCGGAGAGCCGCGGTATCCGCTTCCGTGACCGCCGGGTTCTGGCCGAACGCATCCTCAAGGTTCTCCTCCCATCGTCAGATCGCCGCGTCATTGGGCGATCCCCTGGCGCGGCGGCTCCTCGGCGAGGCGGTCGGCGAGCACGGTTTCGCCGCCGACCATGCGCTGCCCCGCCACGACCATCGGGACATAAGGCGGCGGGCAATAAATGTCGACCCGCGAGCCAAAGCGGATGATGCCGACTCCGCTGGCCGCTCGCAACCTGCTGCCCTTCATAGAGATTGCAGACGATGCGGCGCGCGACGAGCCCGGCGACCAGCACAAAGGCGACATCGGGGCCTTCCGGCGGCGCGATGCGAATCGCCAGACGCTCATTGTGCTCGCTCGCCTTGTCGAGGCTGGCATTGACAAAGCGGCCCTTGGTGTAGCGCATCGCCGCCACCCTGCCGCCGATCGGCGCCCGGGTCACGTGCACGTCGAAGATGTTGAGAAAAATGCCGATCCGGACGACCGCCATATCGCCCATCGCCAGCTCGGCGGGCGGAGTTGCCGCGGCAATCGACACGACGATCCCATCGGCGGGGCTGATCAGCAGACCCGGCCGGGTCGGGGTCACCCGCCACGGATCGCGGAAGAAATAGACCATCCACAGGGTCGCGATCGCCGCGATCCAGCCGGCGGGGGCCCACAACAGGAACAGCAGCAAGGTTGCGACCACCCCGGCGGCGACAAATTTGAACCCGTCCGGGTGGAGCGGAGCGAGGAAGCGGCGCAGCACGAAGTTCGATCAGCTTCCCTCGCGGCGCCAGGCTGCGAGCAGCCCGCCGACGATCAGCAGCAGCGCCGCGATGCCGGGCAGAAGCGGCGTTTCGCTGAAGCCGGTCACCGTGTAATCGCCATTGGCGCGGAACCCCATCCAGTTCCGCCCGGCGGCCGTCCGATCGGGAGAGACCCGGCGGATTTCGGGCATCGCACCGGTACCCACCCAGAAGACCCCGCCCCCGGTCGCCGCCGCTATCGGGCCCAGTTTTTCGGGAGTGGTGCGGACATCGGCGAACTCGATCGGGTTGAGCGGCCCTGCCGCCGCCAATGCCGTGCGGGTCCCGTCGGTCACCCGGTAGAGCCCCATCTCGCTGATCGGGAGCCTGCCCGAGCTTCGCCCGCCGCTCTCCGGCGTCAAGGTGAGGCTCCGGCTGGAGCCGTCGGGCGCCGCGACAGTGACCGGCCGGTCGTCCGGTTCGAGCGATTGCCTGGTAACGACGAGGCTGTCGCCTTCGACCATCGCGCGCAGATCGTTCTCTTCGAGATCGGGTTCCTTCATCAGCCAATAGGCGAGGCGCCGCAGCAGCTCCGCCTGCGGCCCGCCGCCTTCGAAACCGCGCGCCCAGAACCACATCTGGTCGGACAGCAATTGCGCCACCCGGCCCTGCCCGACGCGGTCGAGGACCAGCAGCGGCTCGCCATGGTCGCCGCTCATGACCGTAACGCCGCGCTGCACATGCGAATCGACCTGCCGGAACCAACGTCCCCAGGACGGCTGGCCGCCCGGCGGGCCGGCCCCCGGCAGGTCGTCGGTCACCGGGTGGCGGCGGCCGAGATCGGTCAGCTGCGGTTTGAACCCCTCCTCGTACACATCGCCGGTCGGCTCGGTCGGCAAGATCGACCCGAGCGGCGTGCGGGAAAGGCTCATCGGGGTGCCGAAGCTCGGGCCGGCCGCCTCGAGAAAGGCGCCGCCCTTGCGCACATAACGCGCAACGTTTTCGAGATAGGCCTGCGGGATCACCCCTCGGCGGCTGTAGCGGTCAAAGATGATCAGATCGAATTCGTCGAGCTTGACGTCGAACAATTCGCGGATCGGAAAGGCGATCAGCGACAATTCGCGGATCGGCGTGCCGTCCTGCTTTTCCGGCGGCCGCAGGATCGTGAAATGGACGAGATCGACCGAGGGATCGGATTTGAGGATGTTGCGCCAGACGCGCTCGCCGGCATGCGGCTCGCCCGAGACGAGCAGCACCCGCAAGCGGTCGCGCACGCCATTGACCACGACGACGGCATGATTGTTCTCGAGCGTCAGCTCGCGCGGGCCAGGCTCGACCGCGAGCTCGAGAATATTGGGTCCGCCGTGGTCGATCGGCATCGTCAGTGGAACATCACGGCCGACCGGCACCGTCACCTGCCGCGGCGGACCGCCATCCTTGCGCCACGTCACGACCGCCTGGCCCTGTGCGCCCTCCTGCTTGCCGGGGGAGCTCTCTGGCAGATCCTCGACCCGGATCTTCAGCTGCAGTTCTTTGCCGACCAGGCCAAAGCTCGGCGCCTGTGCGACGACGAGCCGGCGGTCGCCTTCGTCCGGCAGGCCCGAGAGCAGAACGTGCAGCGGCGCACCGATCGTCTCGGCGGCCGCCTTGGCGTCGCCGGCAGGGACATCGTGCACCTGCCCGTCGGTGATCATGACGACCCCCGCGAGACGCTGTCGCGGCACGTCCGACATTGCGCGCGTGAGGGCGGTGAACAGGCGCGTCCCGTCATCGCCGGCGCCGGGCTGCGGCTTTCCCGCTCGGATGACGCGGACATCGAGGTTGCGCTCGCGCCCGAGCCGATCGCTGAGCGCCGCCAGCGCCTCTTCCGTCGCATGCTGGCGATCGCCGATCCGTTGGCTCGGCAATTCGTCGACGATGATGATCGCGGTGTCGCGCTGCAGGTCGCGCTTTTCTTCGACCACCGATGGGTTGACGAGGGCGGCGAGCAGGATCGCGACGGCAATCATGCGCCACTGCACGCCCCGCGCACCGCGCAAAACCCCGAAGGCGAGAAGGAGCAAGCCCGCGGCGCCGAGCGCGGCGATCGCGTACCACGGCAGGAGCGGCGCGGCGGCGAGCGAAAATGCATTGCCGGTCATTGACCCAGGCGCTCCAGGATGGCCGGCACGTGCACCTGGTCCGATTTGTAGTTGCCGGTCAGGACGTACATGACGAGATTGATGCCGAAGCGCATCGCCATTTCACGCTGCGGCTCGCCGCCGGGAACGACGGCGAACGCGGCGCGGCCCTGCGCGTCGATCGCCCAGGCTCCCGCCCAGTCGTTCGCGCCGACAATGACGCTGGAGACGCCGTCGTTGACCCGGTCCTCGACCGGCTCGACCCACAATGTCCCGACATTCCAGCGCCCCGGAAACTCGTGCATCAGGTAGAAGGACTTCGTCAGCACATGATCGGGCGGGATCGGCACGAGCGGCGGCATCTTGATCCCAGCCACCAATCGGCGAAGCCGTTGCGCCGAAGATTCCGCGCCGCCCACCGGGCCGGGGGTCTGGTCGTTGGCGTCGCGCGTATCGAACAGGATCGTGCCGCCGGTATCGAGGTACCGGTTGATCCTCTCGACGGCTTTTGGCGACGGCGCAGCCTGGGTCGGGACGACCGGCCAATAGAGGAGCGGAAAGAAGATCAACTCGTCACTCTCGATATCGACCGCGAGCGGTTCGGCAGTTTCCACTGCCGTACGCCGGTTTAACGTCGCCGTCAGACCGACGAGACCGGCCCGGCTGACCGCGTCGGTCTCCTGACTTCCGGTGCGGACGTAAGCCAGGCGAAGCTCGGAGGCCGCCTGCACCACGAAGGCGTCGTCGGCGCGCGCCGTCGAGGCGGCGCCGAGCAGCGCAGGGAGCAAGACCGCGGCGAGCCGCGCCGGACGGCGGCGCAGCAGGCCGCGCAATCCGTAGGCGATCAGAAGGTCGGCGAGCGCGATGAGCAGCGCAGCCGTCAGCAGCGGTGGGCGCAGATCGATCTCGCGGCCGGTCGTGAAGCTCTCGCTCAGGGTTTCCGGCGGCAGCCCCTCGATCGGCTTTAGTTCGGGGATCCCGGCCGAGAGGTTAAGCGCGCGCCGAGCATCGGCGGTGCCGTAAAACCCCGGTGGATGCCGCGGCGAGGCTATCGCGGTCGCGATCTCAGTGGCGGGGATCGGGCGCGCAGTAGGCGGCGCCCGCTGCAGCCGGCCAAACCCGTCGAGGGTCTCGATCGGCGCCAGGGCTTCCTCGCCCGCTTCCGTCACCCCCTGGCTCATCGCCTCGATCCGCCGCAGCATCTCGACAAAAAGGCCAGACAAAGCGAGGTTCGACCAGTCGGCATTCGCCGTCGTGTGGACGAGAACGATCCAGCCTCGTCCGCGCCGTCTCCGCCGTAACCAGCGGTGTGCCGTCGACCAGCCGCGCCCAGGTCTTGCTGGCGAGGTCCAGATCCGGCTCGGCCAAGACCTGGCGCGACACCGTGACGTCGGTCGGGACGGCGAGCCCGGCGAATGGACTTTCCGGCGCAAACGGGGCGAGCTTTGCCGGCTGCTCCCACGACAGCGCGCCGCCGATCGTGCGCCCGCCGCCGTGACGGAGCCGCACCGGCAACAGTTGGTCGCCCTGCTCGGCGAGATGCGGCCCGGCGAAACGCAGCAGCAGCCCGCCGGCCTCGATCCATTTGCCGACAGCCGCCTCCTCCGCCGGCGAATCCGGTCCGGTATCGGCAAACACCAGCACCGCGAGCTCGCGCTTGAGAAGATCGGTAGCGCTGCCGCGACGCAGTTCGGTGAACGGGCCGAGCGCTCGCTCGAGGTAGTAGTTTTCTCCGAGCAGCGGCTGTCCTTTGGTATTCGGCGCGGCGACGATCCCGACCGGGCGTCGGCGCCACCTCTCGTCGGTCAGCAGCACCGAGCCGGCGGATTGATCGCCTTCGATCTCGATCCGGGTCATTCGGTTGCGCAGCTCGCTGGGCATCGCCAGACGAAGCTCCGCACCCTTGGCGCCCGGCTCGATCGTCGCCGCCTGCCGCGCGAGCAGGCGGCCGTCGTCACCGCTCGCCCGTACCTGAAAAAGACGCGGCGCAGGTGCCGGCAACGAACGCAGTACAACCCCGACATCGTTCGCCTCGGCGTCCCCGGCGGCAAGCACGACCGGGGCCTCGGCGGGCTGCGCCGTCAGATAGCGCAAGCTGCCCCGCTTGACGAGATGAGCTGCCAGCGCCTCGTTCGCCGCCATCATCCGCGACGCCGTCGCTGAGCCAGACGGCGGAACTCGCCTCCGGCAGGGAGAGTGCTTCGAGGCGAGCCAGCGCGGCCCGCCGGTCGACGGGCCACGGTTTGGGGAGCAACGCCTGAACCGCCGCCGCCGCGTCCGCTGCGCGCACCGGTCGCAATGGTGCCGCCGGCTCGTCCACCGCGGTCGGTGCGGTCGTGACCAGCACCACCTGCCGGTCTTCGCGCTCGGCCTCGGCCAGCAACTCGGCAAGCGCCGCCTGCCGGGCCGGCCAGTCGTGCGCCGCGGCCCAGCCGTCATCGACCACGAGCACGATCGGGCCTGTCGCCGCGAGGCGCGCCTGCGGATTGAGCAGCGGGTGGGCGACCGCCAAGATCACCAGCGCGGCCAACAGCATGCGCAGCAGGATCAGCCACAACGGGGTCCGCGCCGGCGTCTCCTCGCGCGGCACCAGCCCGAGCAGCAGCCGGATCGCTGGAAAGGCGATGCGCCGCGGCGCCGGCGGCGTGACCCGCAACAGCCACCAGATGATCGGCAGCGCCGCCAACGCCACGAGCAGCCACGGCGAGACGAAAGCGAGGGAACCGAGCGCCAGCATCGGTTACGATTTCTCCCTCTCCGCCCGCTTGCGGGGGGAGAGGGTCGGGGTGAGGTGGGTGGCGCCGATCCAACTCCGCGGCCGCGTCCACCTCACCCTCCCCGTCGCTGGCGCGACGGGTCCCCTCCATCTCCCCCCTACGGGCGGAGAGGGCACTTCGTCGGCTTTTTCGCTGTCAATCATTGGTCGCCGGTCAGTCTCACCGCCGCCGGTCGGCCGAGAGCGCGGCGTACAGCGCCAGCAGGGCGAGGTGCGGCGGGCGATCGGTGCGGTGGAAGCCGAAGCTCCAGCCGAGGGCCGCGGCGATCGCAGCGAGCCCTTCGCGATGACGCCGGAACCGCTCGGAATAAGCTTCGCGGACGCTCTCGACGCGGCTGATCACGACCTGGTCGCGCTCCTCGACACCTTCAAAGCGCACGCGCCCGTCGAACGGCAGGTCTTCCTCCGCCGGGTCGACGACCTGCAACAGATGGCCCTTGAGCCCCGCCGCGGCAAAGCGGGCGATTGCGCCGTTGACGGCATCGGGCGGCGACAGGAAATCGCCAATGAATACCAGCTGCGCCGCGCGCGGCAGCGGCTCGAAGGCGGGCAGGCTCGCCGCATCGCGCTGATCGCGGCCGATCAGCTCGGCGACCCGGGACAGCGCAATCCGTCCGCTCATCGGAGCCATGCCGCTGCCGAGCACGGTGAGGCGCTCGCCGCCGCGGACGAGGAGGCTCGCCAACGCGACGAGAAGCAGCTCGGCCCGGTCGCGCTTGGTTGGCCACTCGGCGCCCGGCATGTAATCCGCCGAGGTGTAATTCATCGACGCGGAGGCGTCCCGCCACAGCCACACGCTCTGCGCAGCTTCCCATTCGGTTTCGCGGACATAGAGCCGCTGCGACTTGGCGCTCTCGCGCCAGTCGATGCGGGTCGCCGCGTCGCCCGGTTCATATTGGCGGAATTGCCAGAAGGTCTCGCCTTGGCCGACACGCCGGCGTCCGTGCACCCCCTGAGCGACGGTGACGGCAACCCGTTCGGCTGCGACGAGAAGCGGCGGCAGCACCGCCGCGGCCTGCTCCGCCCGGTCGCGCAGCGCGGCCGTCGCCGAGGTGCCGCGCGACAGAAACCCCGCGCCAGCAAGCGTTTGGGTCAGGCTCAACGGAACGGCGCCGAAATCTGCTCGATGACCCGGGCTACTGTGACACCTTCCGCACGGCCGGCAAAGCTGACCGCCATGCGGTGCCGCAGGACCGGCGGCGCCAAAGCGAGGACATCGTCGATCGACGGACTGAACCGGCCGTCGATCAACGCGCGGGCCCGGCAAGCGAGCATCAGGGCCTGGCTGGCGCGGGGTCCGGGTCCCCACGACACAAAACGCCGGACCCCCTCGATCCCCGTCTCGTCCGGTCTACCGGAACGGACCAGCGAAAGGATCGCCTCGACGACGCTTTCGCCGACCGGAATACGGCGCACGAGGCGCTGCGCCGCCATCAGCTCGGCGACATTCATCGCCGGCCGCGGCCGGTCCTCGAGGATTCCGGTCGTCGCGATCAGCATCTGCCGCTCCGCGTCGAGATCCGGGTAATCGACATCGATCTGCAGCAGGAAGCGATCGAGCTGGGCTTCCGGCAGCGGATAGGTGCCTTCCTGCTCGAGCGGGTTTTGAGTCGCCAGCACGTGGAATGGGCGTGGCAGCGGATGATATTGGCCCGCGATCGAGACGCGGCCCTCTTGCATCGCCTGCAGCAGCGCCGACTGCGTGCGCGGGCTCGCTCGGTTGATCTCGTCCGCCATCAAGAGCTGGCAGAAGACAGGACCCGGGATGAAACGGAACGAGCGCCGCCCGCTCTCGCTTTCTTCGAGCACCTCGGAGCCGAGAATGTCGGCGGGCATCAGATCGGGCGTGCATTGGATGCGCTTGTCGTCGAGGCCGAGGATCGTGCCCAAGGTCTCGACCAGCCGGGTCTTGGCGAGACCGGGGACACCGATCAACAGCGCATGGCCGCCGCACAACAGCGTGATCAAGGCTTGCTCGACCACTTCGCGCTGACCAAAGATGATTTCGCCGATGCGCTCACGCACCAGGCTGAGGCTTCGGCCCAGGGCCTCGACCTCGGCAACGAGATCAGTGGAGGAAGCGTTGATGGGTGCAGTGGAAGTCAAGCAGAACGATCCCTCTTCAAACTCTATGGCGGGTGCAAGGCTGACCCAAAATGCCGGCTCCGGCAACTCCTCCCCGGCAATGACCGCCTCCACCGGGAAGCGGCTGCCGGTCGACCGCGGCGACCTCGAAATGCGGATCGCGCGCGACGGTACCTGGTTTTATCGCGGATCTCCCATCGGCCGCCTACCTCTCGTCAAGCTCTTCGCCTCCGTTCTGCGCCGTGAGGCGGATGGCCGTTATTGGCTGGTCACCCCGGCCGAACGCGGCCGCATCGAGGTCGAGGACGTGCCCTTTCTCGCCGTGGAAGTGACGGTCGAGGGCGAAGGTCGCGACCAGCAACTGATATTCCGCACCAATCTGGACGAATTTGTGACGGCGGGACCCGACAACCCCATCCGCGTCGAAACGGCTGCGAGCGGCGAGCCGGCACCCTATATTCTGGTGCGTGAAGGAATTGAGGCCCGGCTCGCGCGGCCGGTGTTTTACGAGCTCGTCGACATCGGGACGGAGGAGCCGATCGGAGAGACGAGACAATTCGGCGTGTGGAGCAGGGGGATATTCTTTCAGCTCGGTGAGGCTGCACCGGATTGGGAGTGAGGACGCCATCTCGGCCGGGGGATCGAGGCCAAATCATTGACATTCAAAAATTCTTTCACTCCAGACTGGGTTATCGGTCGCTTCCTGCAGCTTGGGCGGCCTGGCCGACGTGGCTTTGGCGGGGCAGCCGACGCGGCCGAGGCCGCCGCTCTCAGGGAAGCGACCCGCGGGGATCATGATCTCAACCCGGGGATGACGCCGCCGAGCACCGCGCTGCGCCCGGCCGCGGTGCTGGTCCCCCTCATCGACCGCCCCGAGGGCATGACCGTGCTGCTGACGCAGCGCACCCAGCATTTGACTGCACATGCCGGGCAGATCTCGTTCCCCGGCGGGCGCATCGAGGAGAGCGACGCCGATCCGACCGAGACGGCGCTGCGCGAGACCGAGGAAGAGGTCGGGCTGACGCGGGACCATGTCACGGTGATCGGCCGGCTCGATACCTATGTGACCGGAACCGGCTTCGAGATCACTCCGGTCGTCGGGATCGTCAAAGTGCCGTTTCCGCTCGTAATCGATCCGTTCGAGGTCGCCGAGGCGTTCGAGGTGCCGCTCGCCTTTGTGGTCGACCCGCAAAACCACCGCCGCACGACACGCGACTTCGAACATCGGACCCGCGTATTCTTTGTGCTGCCGTACGAGGGCCGCAACATTTGGGGCGCGACGGCCGGGATGCTGGTAAATTTGGCCGAGGTGCTCGCCGGTTGAGGAGGCCATGCTCCGGGTCTTCCTCACGATCGTGCTGCCGCTCCTTCTGCCCACCGCGCTGTATCTGCTGTGGGTCATCACTTTTGGAGCCGAGCACGACGGGAAGGCAATAAGGTGGACGGCAGTGCCATGGATCTGGCTTGCCGGTGCCGGTGCCGTGCTGTTGGCGATCGTGCTCTTCGTCGTAACCATCCATTTCGGCTCGCCGCAAGAAGGGGTCTACGTGCCGCCGCGCTTTGAAGGCGGCCGCATCGTGCCCGGACACATGGAACCTAGACCCGGCCGATGACCGATACCGGCAATTTGCTCCGCATCGAGCCGCAGCCCTGGATGACGGACTTGGTAACGCTGAGCGTGCTTGAAGCGCTCTCGGCAGGGGGGGCGCAGGCGCGGTTTGTCGGCGGCTCGGTCCGCGACGCCCTGCTCGGGCGGCAAATCGGAGACATCGACATCGACATCGCCACCCCGGCGCCTCCGGAGCGCGTGATCGAGCTGTTGGAGAAGCGCGGGATCAAGGTCGTGCCGACCGGTCTCGCCCACGGCACCGTGACCGCGATTGCCGGGACCCCGCCGCGCCATTTCGAGATCACCACTCTGCGGCGCGACGTCGAGACTTACGGACGCCGCGCCCGCGTCGCCTTCGACGCCGACTGGGCGGCCGATGCGGCGCGGCGCGATTTCACGATCAACGCGATCTTTCTCGATCCCGACGGCACGGTCCATGATCCGGTCGGCGGCCTCGCCGATTTGCGGGCGCACCGGGTGCGATTTGTCGGCGACCCTGCGACCCGCATTGCCGAGGATGTGCTGCGGATCCTGCGCTATTACCGGTTCGAGGCGCGCTTCGGCACCGGCCTCGGCGATCCGCAGGCGCGTGCCGCGTGCCGCGCCCTGGCCCATCTGTTGCCCAACCTGTCCGCGGAGCGGGTGGCTCAGGAGCTCGTCAAGCTGCTTGAGACTTCCGACCCCATCTCGGCGTTGCGGATGATGTTGGAGGACGGTGTGCTCTCAGTGATCCTGCCGGAGGCGCGCCGGCTCGATCGGCTGCGGCACATGATCGCGATCGAGCCGGAACCCGATCCGCTGCGGCGTCTGGCGGCGCTGATCGAGGTCGACGGACCGGGAGCCGTCGCGCTCGCGGAGCGCCTGCATTTCTCGAATGCGTGGCGCGATCGGCTCCACGGTCTGGCGCCGCCATGGGCGATCGACCCGCCGGCAGATATGGCCGCTCAGCGGCGCGCTCTCTATCGGCTCGGCGCCGAGCGCTACCGCGATGTCGCCCTGCTATTGGCGGCGGAAGGAGCAATGAGCCGGGACCGGTTCGGCGAACTGCTCGCGCTCGCCCGCGACTGGACGCCTCCGGCGTTTCCCCTCGCCGGCCGGGACGTTACCGCGCTCGGCATCGCAGCAGGCCCCGAAGTCGGCCGCTTGCTCGGCGCCGTCCATGATTGGTGGGAAGCGGGCGACTTCACAGCCGACCGCGCCGCTTGCCTTCTCTATCTTCAGGGGCTCGTGTGGCCTACCCATTGATCGCGCACAATCGCAGCGATCGGGATAACGTCCGCAGCCTGTAGCGTTAGTCGGATGCGGAGTATATGGCCAAGCCGGCTGACCCGGCCGATACCCCTTTCCGATTCAACCGAGGTGTGCCATGTCGATGTCAAGAAGGTCAGAATTTGCGATGCTGAGGACCGCCACCGATCTGTCCGCCGAAGCGGTCAGCGCAGTCACGGGTGCTCTCAACCCGCTTCTCGCCGATGCATTTGCTCTCTATCTCAAAACAAAGAACTTTCACTGGCATATGAGCGGACCACATTTTCGCGATTACCACTTATTGCTCGATGAACAGGGCGAGCAAATTTTTGCGATGACGGACGAGCTCGCCGAGCGGGTGCGTAAGATCGGCGGAGCCACCGTGAAATCAATTGGACACGTCGCCAGACTGCAGCGTATCAAAGACAATAACGAAGAATTCGTGGCAGCTGTCGATATGCTGCGCGAATTGATGGAAGACAACAAAGCCTTCACCACGAATATGCGTGAAGCGCACGAGATCGCTGATCAGAACAACGACTCGGCTACGACCAGCTTGCTCGAAAATTTCATCGACGAGACGGAACGGCGTACCTGGTTCTTGTTCGAGGCGACCCGCGTCACGAACCAGCCGCATGACTAGCGGGAGTGATGGATCTGGTTTTTGGTTGAGCGGGCATTCCCTCCGGCGAGCCTGACCAGCGAGGCGGTCGCAATTCTTGCGACTGCCGATCCGGCGGCAAAGGCCTCGGCCAGCCGCCGGCTCGCAGAAATCTGGGATGCCGGAGGGCTCGATGTCGGCTATTCGCTGCCGCCGCCTGCGCCCGGCGAGGCCCGAGCGGCCGCTGCTGCGTCCGCCAAAAGAGATGCCAAAGCGGCGGGCTTTCGGCTCGGCGGCAGGGCGCGTCGCGCTCCTTCATGCCCTCGCGCACATCGAACTCAACGCGATCGATCTCGCCTGGGATATCGTCGCGCGGTTCCGGCGTGAACCGCTGCCCCGCACCTTCTTCGACGACTGGGTCGGCGTGGCTGCGGAGGAGGCCGTCCATTTCGAGCTGCTGGTGCGGCGGCTCGCCGATTTCGGAGCCAGTTATGGCGACCTGCCGGCCCATGACGGGCTGTGGGAATTGGCTGCCGCGACTGCCGATGATCTGCTTGCCCGCCTTGCCGTCGTGCCTCTGGTGCTCGAAGCGCGCGGGTTGGATGTGACCCCCGAAATGGCGGCCACGCTCGAGCGCGTCGGCGATCCCGAAAGCGCTGCGGTGCTGCGCCGTATCTATCGCGACGAGATCGATCACGTCGCGGCCGGGGTGCGCTGGTTCGACGAACTTTGTCGCGCTCGCGGCCTCATTCCGGATGAGACGTTCCGACAGGTTGTGCCGCGCTATTTCAAGGGCGAGTTGAAGCCGCCCTTCAACCACGAGGCCCGCGCCGCCGCCGGGTTTCCCGCGCGCTACTACGAGCCGCTTGCTCCGGGGCGGCGTTCCGCTTCTTCATGGATGATCCGGGCGAGCTCGGACTGGCGCCCCAGCAGTTCGCGAAAATCGACGATGTCGAGGATGAGCAGGGTGCACGGCCGCACCGCGATGATCGTGGCGTTGCGGGGACCTCCGGTGACCAATGCCACCTCGCCAAAGAACTCGCCCGGCCCGAGAACCACCGGTTCGGGCTGCAGCTGCACCTCGACCTCGCCGGAGGCGACGAAATACATGCAGTCGCCCGGTGCGCCACGCCGCATGATGATGGCGCCGGCGGGATAGTCGCGCGGCCGCAACAGACGCGCCACATCGGCGATGACCGCGGCGCCGACATCGTGAAAAAACGGCACCTTGGCGACGAGGTCCCAAGTGCGCAGAAACTCGCGGCGGCGCGTTTCCTCGGCAAAGCCGGTGGCGAGGATGCCAGCCCACAATGCGAATACAAGAATGCCGCTAACCATGACGATTCCCGCCAGCATTCGGCCGAGCGGCGTCAGCGGCGTCACGTCGCCGTAGCCGGTAGTCGTCAGGGTCACAATCGCCCACCACAGCGCGGCGGGGATCGAGCTGAACACCTGCGGCTGCGATCCGCGCTCGATCAAATAGGCAAGGCACGCAGAGACAAGCAGAACGATGCAGAAGGCGAGGAGAACCGATAGCAGGGCGCTCCGAGCACCGCTGATCACGCGTTGCAGCCCGGCAAGTCCCGGCGCGTAGCGGATGAGCTTGAAAGCCCAAACAAAGGCGGGAAGGCTCCCGACGTCCGGACCGAAGACAACCGCGAGCACCCCAGGCAGCGTTCCGAGCAGATCGCAGAGCCCACCCATCGAGCCGGCCCAGGCCAAGCGCGTGCGCCATCGGCGGCGCGCCTCGGCTCCCGGCGCCGCCGGTGCAGCGATCAACCGCAGGACATACTCCGCGACAAAGAAGGCGCAAACGATCCAGAACCCGACATCGAGCTCGCCGGACCAATCCGACCGAAACGCGTCCTCGGTATCGGCTATCATGACGCCGATTCCCGCAGCCACCATTGCATGGTGGACAACGCGAAAAGCCTGGGCGGCGCCGGAAGCCCCGGGATCGAGGAGCTGATAAAGCCGCTCGCTGCGCATGTGGCATCTTAGGCGCCAGCCAGCTCGGCTGGAATAGAGCTCGCCTATCCCGGCAGTGTTTCGCTCACCCGGCGATTGCTGTATTACGGGCGCCAGCTATCGGGGGATGGTGACAATTTTTCCCAACAACCGGCGAGCCCTTCTCGCGTTCTTGCACGATGTGGTGATAGCGGCGGTGTCAATCGTCGCTTCCCTATACTTGCGGCTCGGCAACGACGTCCTCGACTATGAGCCGAAGCTGACGGCGATCTATGTCGCCGGCTTCACGTTGATTGCCGCGGGCGTGTTTCTGCTGACCGGGCTTTATCGCGGCATCTGGCGCTTCGCTTCCCTCCCCGATCTCTTCAACATCACTCGCGCGGTGAGCCTGACCGTGCTCGTCTTCTTGCCGGTCATGTTCGTCCTCACGCGGCTCGAGACATTTCCGCGATCGATTCTGCTGATCGATTGGTTCGTGTTGATCGCGCTGCTCGGCGGCCCTCGCCTGGCCTATCGGCTGTTCAAAGACCGCGGCCTCGATCACATACTCGAACGCGTCAAGCACCAGAGCGTGCCGGTCCTCTTGATCAGCGCCAAGGACGGGGCCGACACCTTCATTCGCGAGATGCGGCGCGACCCGCGTGCGGTCTATCGGGTTGTCGGGGTTCTGGCCGACACGCCCTCCCGCGTCGGCCGGGAGATCTACCGGGTGCCGGTCCTCGGCACGATCGACGCGCTCGACACCGTGGTCGAGCAGCTCGACCGCCGCGGCAAGCGCCCGCAAAGGCTGATCATCACTGCGCAAAACCTGCCCGGCGAACAGATCCGGCGACTTCTCGACCGGGCAGATGCCCTGGCGATCCCCCTCGCGCGCTTGCCGCGGCTCACCGATTTCGACCGCAATCTGGACAATCCCGAGCGCGCCCTCGAACCGATCGCGCTCGAAGATCTGCTCGGCCGCCCGCAGGCGGTCCTCGACCGCGACGGCATGGCGCGGCTGATCCGCGGCCGCCGCATTCTCGTCACTGGCGCCGGTGGAACCATCGGCTCGGAGCTGGCCCGGCAGATCGCGGCCCTCTCGCCCAGCCGGCTGATCTTGCTCGACAATGGCGAATTCGCCCTTTACGGGATCGAGATCGAGCTGCGCGAACGGTTCCCGGGTCTGAGCCCAGTTCCACTGTTGCGCGATGTGCGCGACCGCGCGCAAATCGACGAGGTCATCGACGCCGAAAAACCCGAGATCATCTTTCATGCGGCGGCGCTGAAGCACTTGCCGATGGTCGAGGCGAACCCGATCGAAGGGGTGCTGACCAATGTCGTCGGCAGCCGCAATGTCGCGGAGGCGGCGCGGGCGTATGGAGCATCGCTCGTCGTGATGATCTCGACCGACAAGGCGGTCAACCCGGCGAGCGTGATGGGCGCCACCAAGCGCCTCGCCGAGAGTTTTTGCCAGGCGCTCGACCTCTACGAAGCACGGCGGCGCGCGCCCTTGAGCCGTGGAACTCGTTATGTGACGGTGCGCTTCGGCAATGTGCTGGGCTCGACCGGATCGGTCGTGCCGCTGTTCCAGCGCCAACTCGCCGCCGGGAGGCCCCTGACCGTCACCGACCCCGAGGTTACGCGCTTTTTCATGACCGTGCGTGAGGCGGTCGAGCTGGTCTTGCAGGCCTCGGCGCTCCCACCCGACGGGGGGGTCCGCGAGAGCGAGGCAAGCGACACCCGCGGCAAGATCTTCGTGCTGGACATGGGCGAGCCGGTCAAGATCGTCGACCTCGCGCACCAAATGATCCGGCTCGCGGGATTGCGGCCCGGCCGCGATGTCGGAATCGAGTTCATCGGGTTGCGGCCGGGCGAAAAGCTCCATGAGGAGCTGTTTCATCCGGCCGAGCCGCTGGTCCCGACCGGGAACCCGGCGATCCGTCTCGCCGCGCCGCGCACCGCGGACTACGCGATGCTCGCCCGCTCGATCGACGAGCTGGAGGAAAACGCCCGCGCGCGGCGCGACGAACGGTTGCTGCAACTGCTCGGACGGCTAGTCCCCGAATACCGCCGCACCACCTCCGGGCCGAGCGCCGCCGCCGCATCCGGCGGTTGAACAGCTCGGATATCCGCGGCGTCAGGCGGTGCCCGCACTGTGCAGGAGACGGTCCCATGAGAATTGGCCTGTTCTACCAGATCCAGGTTCCCAAACCCTGGACCGCGAGCAGTGAATCGCAACGCATCCACGAAGCGCTGGAGCAAATTCCCTATGCCGAGCAGCAGGGCTTCGAGAGCGTGTGGTTTTCGGAGCATCATTTCCGTCCGGTGTGGTCGCACAACAGCGCCCCGGACCTGACCCTCGCGGCGGTCAGCCAGCGCACCAGCACGATCCGCCTCGGCATTGGCGTGGTGTTGGCCCCGATCCATCACCCGCTGCACGTCGCGGCGCGCATGGCGACGCTCGATATTTTGAGCCATGGCCGCGTCGATGTGGGCCTCGGCCGGACGGGCTATCCCTACCAGCTCACCCCTTACGGGACGGACCTGCACGACACCCGCGGCATGTGGCAGGAATTCGCCGACGTGCTGCCGCGCATCTGGACCCAGGAAGAGATCTCGTACGACGGGACCTACTACCAGATCCCGCGCCGGGAGGTCCTTCCGAAGCCCGTGCAACGCCCGCACCCGCCGCTGTGGTCCGCCTGCGGGAGCGACGAGACGGCGCGCCAGACGGGAGGCCTCGGGATGGGTGGGCTGTTCGGCAGCGAAGGGGGCCCGGAGCGCGTGCAACAGCTGATGGCACTCTATCGGGACGCACTGCGGACGGCCGAAGGCAACTCCCTGGGCAGCGGCGTCGGGGCCACTCCGCGCGCTGCGCTGATGACGGCCGGCTACTGCCACGAGGACCCGCGTGTCGTGGCCGAACGCGGCACCGAACTCGTGGCCTGGTACATCGAGCAGCAGCGCGAGCGCGCCCGCCTGGTGTGGCGCGACTATGATCCGGCCAACGTGCCGCCGGATTACCAGGGCTACTACGCGCGCGACCAGCGCCTCGCCGGTGGGCCATATCCGGGCGAGCCCACGCCACAGGAGGTGCGTGAGCAAGGCACGAAATTCTGCGTCGGCACGCCGGCGGACTGCATCCGGTTTCTCGAACTCTACGAAGCTCTCGGCATCGAGGAAGCCATTTTACTGTGCGCCGTCGGGCCGGCGCAGCACGAGGAGGTGCTGCATACCCTGCGCCTTTTCGGCGAGCAGGTCATCCCGCACTTCCAGGCCAGGGAGCCGCGTTCAGTGTTTGATGTGGCCCCCGGCCATGCGAAGGCCGGAGCCACGTCTTAATTCGAGAGACGCTTCGCCCCTCAGCCGGAATCTGCGCGCAGGCGAGCGGATTCCGGCTCCTCCCGCAGACGGGGCGAGGTGACTGGCGATACTGGACCACACTGCGGAATCGAGTCTTTATTCGCCTATATGCCGACGCCTCGAGGAACCCGACAGATGAACATCCGCCACACACCGGGCACAGTGGCTGCACCCTTCGGCCCCTACAGTCACGCAATCGAGGTGCCCGAAGGCTCCCGGCTCCTCTACATCTCCGGCGAGGTCGGCGTGCTGCCCGACGGCACGGTACCCGAAGGCATCGAGGCCCAGGCCGAAGCCTGCTGGCGGAACATCACCGCCATCCTCGCGGACGCCGGGATGGGGGTCGGCGATCTGGTGAAGATCACCACCTACCTGGTGCGGCCGGAGGACGTGGCCGCGGCCGGCGCGGCGCGGGCAAAGCATTTCGGCGACGCCCGGCCGGGCTCGGCGACAATCATCGTCAAGGCGCTGGTCGCGCCGCAATGGCTGATCGAAATCGAGGCGGTCGCCGCGGCGAAGGCTTGATCCGGCGTTAAGGTTGAACGAGCTCGATATCTCAATCGTTAAGGCCGGCGATATTTATATCGGTGATCTACAGTGGTTGTCGGCGCAAGATAGAAACGACACCCGGCGCGCAAAGTAGAGATGACCCTCGCGTTGGCGGCGGACACGGCCAGCGCGACATTGAAGCACAGCTACACACTGGATCGGGATTGTGCTATTATTGTCGGTGACTGGTGAAGCGGAAGCGGGCTCTGCTGGGGAGCAACCCGCCGAGGAATAACCGGTTGGAGACTCACTCCGATGGATTGGGAGCCGATCGGAACTGGCCGGCTCCCGCCAGTCGGCGTTGCCAAGCCACCATCTCCTGGAGCATCGGGGTAGATCTCCCGATCCCTCAAAAACCCACCCTCGCCACGGCGCGCTGGTGGCCGACTTGGGTGGCAACTCCGTTACGCATGACCGAATAAGGGAGGCAGCGGTGGCGGTCAGGCCGGAGCTGCGGCAGTACCGTGGCGTGGTGCCCGGCCCTTCGACGGTAGACCCGGCGCCTCGAGGTTGTTCGGCGGGCGCTGCCGCGCAATGTGCCCGCGCTGGTGCCGCGCCGGGTAGGCGGCCTGTTGCGCCTTGACCTGCTCCAACACGGCCGACAGCCGCTTATTGTCGACGATCGCGCCCGGCTGCACTGTCTGGATCTTGTCGAACACCTTGAAACCGAGCGTTGCTCCGTTGAACTGAACCGCGAACCGGCCGTCCGGGTAGTTTACCACCTCCACCTTCTTGCGCCCCAAGCCACGAGCCAGGGGCGTGGGATCGAGGATCAGCATCATCCGGTCGTAGTGCAGGGTCAGGTTGCGCGTGACCGTGCGCTCTTCCCGCCAGGCCAAGATCTCGTCGAGGTCATCGGCTGGCGCCAGCGGCCGATGCAGGTCTTTGGCATTCGCCGGGTCGCGGCCGAAGCGCTTGTTGTAGACGGTGATGAACCCAGGCAGCCAGGCGTTCGCCGCAGCAATCGACGACACCCCCGCCAGCCGCAGCTCCTTGACCAGGCGGTCCTGCAACGTGCCAAACGCGCGTTCGATGCGTCCCTTTGCCTGCGGGCTGTTGGCGCAGATGATGTCGATGTTCAGCGCTAACAGTGCGCGACCGAACTGGGTCACCCCGTCGCCGCCGGCCGCCTCCTTGCTGTTCACCCGGAAGATGCCGTGCTTGTCGCTGTAGAACGCGACCGGCTTGCCATGCTCCTCCAAATAGGCGCGGGTCGTCCGGAAGTAATCAAACGCCGATTCCGAGGTGACGAACCGCAGCTGCATCAATCGGCTTGTTGCATCATCCACAAAACCCAGCAGCGTGCATGGCGGGCCGCGATCCTCGAACCAGGCGTGCTCCGAGCCGTCGATCTGGACCAGTTCGCCCAGGCAATCGCGCCGCCGGCGCGGCTGATGCGGCGACGGCAGACGATGCCGACGGTCCCGCCATAGTCCATCTGCAATCATCCAACCGCGCAAGGTCTCACGCGACACCGAGCAGCCGTGATGCTCTGCCAGCTTCTCCGCCGCCAAGCTCGGGCCAAAATCGCAATACCGCTCCCGCACAATCGATAGCGCCAGGGTGCGAACCTCAGCAGGCAGCTGATGGTTGCTGGGTTTGCCTCGGCGCTTGGAAAGCAGGCTCGCGGCACCGTCCTGCTTCAGGCCGCGCAACAGACGAAACACCTGACGCCGCTGTAAGCCGATCAGTACACAAGCGTCAGTAACACGCAGACGACCCGACTGAACCCGCAACAGCACGTCAAGACGGCTGAACTCCTGCTTGCTCATCGACAACACCGCCACGGCGCACCTCCCGGGACCCCAGAACCCGGGGGTGTGTCACCTCTATCTTGCAGAGGGGTGTCATCTCTATATTGCGCTTACAGTGGTCTGTCGCGGAACGGATGTTATGGGAAATTCCGATCACCGCGTGGAAGGCCCGACGCTACTAGATGTAGATATTTTTCCCACAATTCGGCAATCAGGCAAGGGGTGTCTGCCACTGTAATGATCCGATTGGTCACTAAGACGTAAAAAAACGCCAGTATTCGAGGTTCAAAAATCCCTCTTCAGCCCAGGTTCTACTTGAGCAAAATCCAACACCCGGCAGCGGCGATGAAAGCCGCGGCTCTTCTGGCGGAGGACCGTGCAAGGCAGCAACAAATGCAAGTAAACGGGACAAGAAAAATAACAAAACTCCTAATGAAAACAAGACCTTCCGCGCTATTTTAGTAACTAGTGTGATATGTTCAGACATGAATGCAAGCGTTCCTAACGTACCTACAAATAGTATTCCTACGATTGGCATAATAGAATAGTTAAAAATAGGCGGTATACCTAATGAACCAAACTCAGTTTTTATAAAGAATGATACTTACTCAGTAATAAAGAGCCAGAGCGGGAAAAATTAATATAATAAAAAGTTTAGTCAATGGTGGAAAATTACACGGAGTAATTCTGGAGTGACAAAAAACAAAACTTACTAGATCTAGAGAGTTACACACTAGTTCGTGCTTCTGAATTAAAGTGGCCCACATAATCTTGCCGCCATCTCACAACCCGGCGAGAGCGTCCGCAAGGAACGCGTCTCGCTCCTGATAACTGCGTTATGTGGAAAACGTGGAGGCTATCCGGGAGAGCGGCCCCCGGCGAGGCCGGTTTCCCCGAAACTTCACAAGGGCTGGGATCAAGCAGCCGCGCGATCAATGACCTTTGCCGTGAATACTGCCGGGACAACATGGACAAAATACGGCCGCTGATTGAAGGCCGCGCCGAGATCGTTACCAAGGGACAGTAACCGCCGACGCCGACAGCGTTCTGTACGCGCAGCCAAGCACGGTTTCCCGGCTGTCGGCTTGCACCTGTACGCGCAGCGATCTAGCACGACATCTTCATGCGCGGTCGCCGTGTTCATAATTCAAGACTTCAGGAAATTCCGTAAGTTATGACTGTACGAAAGCATGACAGTCGAATCGACATTTGCCGGCTTGGCTTCCGCATCGGGCTTACTCGGGTCGAGCACGGCGGGTTACGCGGACTCAGGACGCAAGCAGTTCGTGCACTCCCTTGGAAAGGAAGGCCGTATCAGGCTCATTCCCGTTTGGGTTGCCGGCGAGATGGCCCCATATCGACGGAATTGGTCGGAGTTCGGCCTTCCATAGGTACGCCACTTCGGCGGCGTTTTCGGCTACACCGAAGTAGCGATCGGTCTCGCTTGGCATGATGAGCGCCTTGGCTTTGATCGCACCCAGGGCTTTCACAAGGTCTCCTCCATACATCTCGTTCGCGCTGATGTCGGCATTCTGCCAGCTCCAAAGCTGCGCCAGCAGGTTGTTGGCATCGTGTTGCTGAAAATAGGCTTCCCAGAAACCTACCAGAAAACCTTCAATCGTGGGAAAGCCCAGCTTCTTGTAGAGCCCCTCACTGTAGAACGCCGGGCTCAGCCCCCACCCCGCATAGCCCCGGCCGAACGCCTTCAGGCCACGCGCCGGGGGCGCCGCGAACCAGTTGTCTTGCCATAAGCAATCGGTAGTGAGCGCCGCTTTGATCCCCTCGAGGAAAACGAAATTGTTTGGTGATGTGCGGGCTGAGCCGCATACGACACAGATCCGCTCGACCATGTCGGGAAAAAGTGCGCCCCAGTGGTAGGCTTGCTGCGCGCCCATCGAGTAGCCGAAGGCGAGGGCGATCTTTTCGACGCCAAACACCTCCCTCACCAACCGATGTTGCATGCGCACGTTGTCCGTGAGTGTGACGTTCGGATAGCGCCCACGGTCGATGGGTGGAACGCTGTTGCTCGGCGAGGAAGAGAGCCCGCTGCCGAACATGTTCACGATGATGACGAAGTAGCGGCTCGGATCAAGTATTTTATCCGCCGCGATCAGCCATTCCATGTCCTTGTGGGTGCCGCTGTAGTAACTTGGATAGATAATGACATTCGACTTGTCAGGCGCGAGTACGCCATAAGTCTTGTAGGCGAGCGTGGCATTGGGGAATACAATGCCGGACTGCAGCTGCACCGAGCCTAAATCGAACACCTGGTAATCGATTGGCGTTGATGACTGCGCCGCCGCCGGTGTGATTGGTGCGACGTTGAACCTGCCGGCGGCTCCGCCAAGAACCCCGATTGCGCCGGCGGCCGCTTTCATGAAGCTGCGGCGGGCCGACGACGGCAGATCAGGGGTTACTCCGAGAGTTGAGCTTACTTTCATAGCGATACCTCCTTTGAATCCGCTGGGTCGGACGGGACTCAGGCGGCCATGCCGAGGATGGTAAGCAACGCTCTGCGGTGTGTCGTCGCTTCAGTGAAACGTCGCTGTGTTCGAAACATGTCTCCCCCGATGCACGTGTCAATTCGCGGCGAACAAAAGGAAAGCTCTCCGGCAGTGACCCTGCGAAGACGGGAGATAGCAGGAAAGTGGTGCCCGCTCCGGGGGACGGCTGCCTCGGCGATCATCGCATGTCCGTAATTCAAGAATTTCGGCAAAAGTTAACGTCCTTGTAAAATCAAGGGGTTGCAGTTACCGTAAGATATGGCCGAAACGCTCTCGAAAAACGCCTTATCGGCTATGCCCGCGTCTCGACTTACGGGCAGACCCTAGACAGCCAGCTTGAGCAGCTTCGCGCCGCTGGATGTAAACCTGCTCGATCGCCGGTCGGATCAGTTGGTGGCGCAGATCGACATCTTGCGCGAGGCGGTTGCCCGGGTGCGCCAACGCACCCTTCCGCATCGATGCCTGGGTCGTCCTTCCCGATCATATGCATTGCCTGTGGACCCCGCCGCGGACGATGCCGACTCAAACCGGTGAAACGCGGTCTCGTGGAGCATCCGGCGGATTGGCCATTTTCCTCGTTTCATCGCTGCGTAGACCGCGGCCTGTATCCCGACGGTGGAGGGGCGGCAGCGATGAACCGCAACAGACGGGCGAGCGGCTGTAATACGGGCGCGGGGCACGGACCGATAAAAGAAGGCGGACCCACCGGCGATGATGGAGGCGGATGCACTGCGCTGTTCCGCCCTAGGCCGCCTTGATTAATTTACAATACCATGCTAATATCTCATCATGGTTTGGCTTACCAAGCATTATTCGGGGCAATTGCAAATCCGACGGTCTCGGCGCTCTGGCCCTCGGATGCTGTCTTTTCGCTGCTGCTTCGCTGTTATTGCGCCGCTCTGTTGGCTGTTATTCGCTCGTTTATACCGACAGCGGGCCAGGGTTTCTGCGGCGAACAACAAATCCATGGCTGTTAATTCGCTGCAAAAACAGCCAGCTTCCTTCGGGGCGGGCCGTCGCGACAAGAGGTTGCTAACCGAAGAGCGCCCGGGCGATCGAGTTCCTCACGAGCGCGCGCCGGCAATCCGCACGCATTCTATGTGCACATGTCGCTCGCCGGGGCGCTCGGGCTCTAAAGGCAACCTCGAAGACGCAAAGGCCGGCTTGGCGAAAGTGCTCACGCTCAAACCGGAGATCAATTCGCTGGCGCGGCTGCGCCAATACGCTTTGATGAACAACCCCTCCTATTGGGCGCTGCGCGAAAAACGGCGGATATCGGCCTGCGACGAGCCGGTTTCCCGAAGGAATGACCGCCCTACACCATCAAATCGGCTGCGGGTGCATTTCGAAGCCGGCCGGGCGGCCGGCGCGGCGGGCGGCTTCGGCGGGCGGCAGTGCCGGGTTCCAGAGGTTGGCGTCGAAGCGACAGCCGTTGACGTTGTCGGCTTCGTGCGACACGACATAGAGGAGGGGAGGGACCATCTCGTCGGGCTCGACGAGGCGCGGGGCGCGGCCTTCGCGGCTCATTGTGCGCATCTCGTCGGCCATGCCTGGCGTGTTGGCGCCGGCGCCGGGGTTGACGATGTTGATCGTCAGGCCCGTCCCCTCAACCTCCTTGGACCACACTTCGGTCGCCATTTCGAGCGCCGCCTTCGAGGCGCCATAGGGCGAGGTGTGAGGGCGGTTCATCGTGTCGAGCTTGGTCGTCACATTGACGATGCGGCCCCACCCTCCTTCGATCATGACGGGCGCGACGCGACGCGCCATCTGGTCGGCGGCGATGTAGTTGGTCTCGATGACGGCGCGCACGATGTCGTCCGGCACCTGCCAGAACTTCTGCGGCTCCGCGCGCCGGAAGCGGGCCGGGTCGATCGTCGTGAAGGTCAGGCCAGCATTGTTGACGAGGATGTGCACGCCGCCAAACCGCGACAGCACCATTGCAAAGACGCGGTCGCAATCGGCGGGCCGGCGCAGATCGGCGACCAGCGGCAGGATCTGCCCATTCGGCTTGCTGCCGACTATCTCCGCCTCTACCGCCGCGATATCGGCGTCGATGTGGCCGACCGCGACGACATGGTGTCCTTCCCGAGCGAGGCCGAACGCCATCGCGCGGCCGAGCCCGCGCAAGCCGCCCGTGACGATTGCGACGCGCTGTTCCATGAGATTCCCCGCTAGCTGAAAACTCGGTAATTCAATCCAAAGATTCGACGGCACGAGAAGGGTACAAATGTCAACCGGAACTATTTTTGCCTTCAACTCGTTGTCGCGCCGAACTTTGCGAAAGGAAGTCATGATGTATCGACTGATCGCTCCCGGCATTGTTGCGGCGGCCCTCGTCTTGGGGTTGGCGGGTTGCACGAACCCATACGACCCTGGCCAGCGCGCAGTCGGCGGCGGCCTGCTCGGCGCCGGCGCGGGGGCGGCCATCGGCGGTGCGGTTGGCGGCGGGCATGGCGCCGCTCTCGGCGCAGCAATCGGCGGCGCCTCCGGCGCCGTAACCGGAGCGGCTACGACACCGCCTCCACCACCGCCGCCGGGCGCTTATGGCCAGGGCTACGGCTACCCGCCTGCACCCGCGCAGAGCGGCTATGGCTATCCATCCGCGCCCCCTCCGAGCGGCTACGGCTACCCGCCAGCCCCGCCACCCGCTTACCCCTCCTACTAGCGTCTGGGCGCCTGGCTCAGCCGGGGGGCGTTGATTTGATCAGCGCTGCGAGGTGCCGTACCTTTGCGGCCGGCGGCAAATTCTGCCCCACCGCCGATGCCTCGATAAGGCGCGGCTGGTTTGGCCGGGGCGCCGAGGGCGTCGGAAGCATCGATGGTTGCCGCCCGCCAATCGCGGGCATGCCCGGACCGCAATCGCCGGACCGTTTGACCTCGACTTTGGGCGGAGCCCCCGTGCCTGGGTCGGAGTAGAAGAAACTCTCGCTGCAGCTGCCGGCACCCGAGGTGACGGAGGTCATCACGACACCCGACACCCCGCGCCCGAACTGCGGGTCCGGCGAGGGCGGCGTCGATCACCGGCCCGGGACCCACGATCCAGATCGGCGCGTCGGCCAGCGCTTGCGCAGAACTGACCAGCCGCGCCAACGCAGCCTGCTGATCGGCGACCAGCCGGTAGATGTCCGTCGGCTGCGGCATCACGACATCGAACCCCTGCGCGGTCCACAGACCGGGATCACTTGCCAGGTTATCGTCGCCCGGCCACAACACCAGAACCGCCGCCGGCGCCGCCGGACCGACGGCGTAAACGCGCGGAGCCGGGGCATAATACGCCGCGGGTTCGGTGCTCGCGGCCGGCGTCACCGCCGTTACTTGCCCAGAGGTGCCGCCGCTCCCTGCGCAACCGATCAACGGCAGCGCAGCCAGGCAGCCACAGAAGACAGAGGCGGGTGCTTTCCACATGGGCATTTCTCCTCTGATGGTCGGTTTGCGTGCGAAAGTTTGTCCCCCATTTCGGCGATTTCGAGGTACCGATGAGGCAGAGGTTTGGCCGAATTTCTCGGCTCGTTACATGACCGCGAGGTTCTCTACCCTCGGCAGCACCTCCTTGCTGAAGAGCGTGAGGTTGGCGACGGTTTCGTCGTGGTCCAATAGGCCGCCTTGGCCCATCATCAGCAGATGACCGAAGCCGCCGACATGGGCGTGGAAAGCGTGCAGTTGTGCGAACACGTCGTCGGGCGTGCCGGCGAAGACGAGGCCGGCGTCGATCGCGTCCTCGACGGTCATCGTGCGCGGGTCGATGTTGCGGCCGTCGCGCGACTGGATGCGGCCGGCGCGGAACCCGGCGCCGCTCGTCTTGATGGCCTGTGCGCTCTGCGCCGGCGAGGCGTAGCCAGGCGGGTTCATGAATTGCGGCGCGACGATGCCCGAGGTCCGGCTGTAGCCCAAGATCTGGTCGGCGCGGCGCCAGCCCTCCTCGCGGGTGTCGCCGACGCCGATCAGCGCCATGTAGGCGAGCCGCTGCGGCGTTATCGGGCGGCCGACTTCGGCGGCCTTCCGGCGATAGGCTTCGAAGATCGGGGGCGTGCGCACCCAGCCGGTGTTGAGCACGCCGATTGTCATCCCCCGCTCGGCCGCCTCCATTGCGCTGCCGGTGCTGCCGACCGGCATCCATACCGGCGGGTGCGGCTGCTGCCACGGCCTGGGCCAGACATTGACCTGACGGTAGTGGAAATGCGTACCCTCCCAGTTGAACGGGCCGTCGTGGCTGGTCATTGCCTTCAGGATCAGGTCGTGCGCTTCCCAGAAACGCCCCACCAGGTCGGCGGGGTTGGTGTTGGCCGGCGAAATTTCGAACGGCACCCCTTTGACAAAACCCATCTCGATGCGGCCGCGCGAAATGACGTCGAGCATCGAATATTCCTCGGCAACGCGGATCGGGTCGTTGCGATTGCCGATCGGCATGCCGAGCGCGAGGAGTCGCACCCTCTTCGTCTCGCGCGCCAGGATCGCCATCGGGATCGTGCACACCGAGTCGGCGCAAGTCGCGGTCGCGTGGTGCTCGTTCGTCATGATGTTGATGCCGAGCTCGTCGCACAGCGCCCATTCGTCCAGATAGCGGTGGTAGAGGTCGGCGCCGATCTTCGGGTCGAAGAGCCGGCTCGGGATGATAACCCGATAGGAGTCGCCAAGCTGCGGCCAGGCCGGGTGGTAGGCCATCTCGCTGAAATGCCAGACTTGCATCACAACACCTCCGCGCGCGCGAAGCGTTCGATCGAATCGACGACCTGGTCGGGGCGCTCGATCTGCGGATAATGCCCGGCCTGCGATATCAGCTCGAACCGGGCATCGGGCAGCGACCGGCAGAGCTTTCGGCCGTAATCTTGTGTGACGATGCCGTCGTTTTCGCCCCAGATCACCAAGGTCGGCACGCGGACTCGGTGCAGCCATTGGCGAAGGCCGGGATCGTGCATATAGGGCCGCCAGGCATAGAGCGCGGTCGCCTGCCGATCGCGCGCGACCGAGGTGAGCTCGTCATCGCTGAGCCGGGCGTAATCCGGAGCCGCGCGTGCCGGCTCGAAGAAGCTGCGCCGCAGCAGTTCCTCGCTCGGAAGTGCGTAAATATCGGCGATGTCGCGCTCTTCGCGCCCGCCGAACTTGACGCCCACCGAGTTGATCAGCACGAGACGATCGATCCGCTCGAGGCAGCGGACGCACGTTTCCAATGCGATCCACCCGCCGAGCGAAGATCCGACCAGCGTCGCCTTGCCGAAATTGTGGCGCTCGAGCAGATCGAGGTAGAGATAGGCGAGATCGTGGACGGTGCGGAACCCGTCCGGCCGCTCGGAATTGCCGAAGCCGGGATGCCGCGGGACGACCACCCGCCAGTGCCGCGCCAATCTGTCGAAGAATTCCCGGTGTTGCGCGAAATAGTCGCCGCCATGAAGAAACAGCAACGGCGGACCGTGTCCCGTCGTCAGCAGCTCGACCGAAACTTCATTGATTTGGATGCGCTCCATCTCCGTCCCTCTTCGCCGGCTCATGCGATGATCGTGATACCCGTGGGCCAGGCCCGCCGAGATTTATTCCCCTATGCGGCATTTTGTCCTAAGCTGGGGCACTTCGGCGGTCGCTCCGGCGACCGCGCCCGTGATGCGAGGCGTGCGATGAACGTCGAGACAATTCTGCGCACCAAGGGGAGTGCGGTGGCAACGATCCGGCCGGATCAGACGGTCGGCGCCGCCGTAAAGGAGCTTATTTCCCGCAATGTCGGCGCCCTCGTCGTCAGCGAGGACGGCGAAACCGTCGACGGGATCATCTCGGAGCGCGACCTCGTGCACGGCCTCGCCGACCACGGAGCCGGTCTGCTGTCGCTCAAAGTCGCCGAGATGATGACCCAGCGGGTGGTGACCTGCGAGCTGTCGGATACGGTCGACCAGCTGATGGCGGAAATGACGAACCGCCGCATCCGCCATTTCCCGGTGGTCCAGGACGGCCGGCTGTGCGGCATCGTCAGCATCGGCGACGTCGTGAAGAATCGGCTCGACGAAGTGGAGTTTGAGGCGCGCTCGATGCGTTCCTTCATCGCCGGCGCCTAACGGCCGATGGCGTAGCCTTGCATGCCGCGGGGGTTGGCGCCGGCTTTGAGGATCCGGCCCTCCGGGGTTTCCTCGCGCGCGCAGCCGGAGAGTCGGCCTTCCGACCACGGATCGCCGACACGCAGGCGGTGGCCGCGCCGCGCGAGCGACGCACGCGTCGCTTCGGGGAATCGGCTCTCGATGGCCACAAGGCCGGGCTGCGCGGCGCGCGGGTAGAACGAGCTCGGCATGTGCTCGGTGTGAAAGGCCGGGCAGTCGATCGCCTCCTGCAGGTTCTTGCCGTGGTGGACGTGGTGGAGAAACATCAGAAGCGACCACTGGTCTTGCTGGTCGCCGCCTGGCGTGCCGAAGGCGAGATAGGGTTTGCCATCCTTGAACGCCATCGACGGCGACAAGGTGCTGCGCGGGCGCTTGCCGGGCGCGAGGCTCGTCGGCAGCCCCTCCTCGAGCCAGAACATCTGCATCCGCGTGCCGAGGCAGCAGCCGAGTTCTGGGATCGCAGGCGAGCTTTGCAGCCAGCCGCCGCTCGGCGTCGCCGACACCATATTACCCCAGCGGTCGATCACATCCGCATGGCAGGTGTCGCCGGCAACCAGGCCGCGCTTGGAGACGGTCGGCTCGCCAATGCCGCCGATTGTGGGCTCGCCGATCCCGGCTCCGGCAAAGATCGCCTCCCGACCACCGACGAGCACGCGCGGAGCGCGGCCCTCGGGGCTGCCCGGACGCAACTCGAGCGAGGCGTGCTCGGTCAGCAGCTTTCGCCGCACGTCATTATAGGCATTACCGAGCAGGGTATGCATTGGCACGTCCACAAAATCGGGGTCGCCATACCAAGCCTCGCGGTCGGCGAAGGCGAGCTTGGCGCACTCAACCACGAGATGGACAAACTCGGCACCGAGCGGGTCGAGACCGTCGAGATCGAACCCTTGCAGCAGTGCCAGTTGCTGTAGCAGCACGGGTCCCTGGCTCCAAGGACCACCTTTCGCGACGGTGTAGCCGCGGTAGTCCAATGTAACGGGCGCCTCGACCGGCGTCTCCCAGCGCGCCAGGTCGTCGCCGGACAGCAACCCGCCGTGACTTTGGCCAGAGGAGTCGAATACCTTCTCGCGTCGGCAAAAGCGGTCGATCGCCTCGGCGACAAAGCCGTGGTACCACGCATGGCGGGCGCGCTCGATCTGCCTCTCGCGGACGCCATCGCCGGCCTCCGCAAGCACGCGGCGGTAGGTCGCGGCAAGGGTCGGATTGTGGAACAGTCTTTCCCGGTTCCGGCGGCGCGCCGTTCGGCAGGTAGATAGCGGCAGAACTCGGCCATTCCCGGCGGAACAGCTCGGCGACGGCGGCTACCGTCATTCCGATCTGATGGACCGCTGGGTAGCCGTTCTCGGCATAGCCGATCGCCGGGCCGAGAATCTCGGCGAGCGGCATCGTCCCATAATCGCGCAGCAGCCGCATCCAGGCGCCAAACGCCGCGGGAACTGCGGCAGCCAGCAGCCCGGTGCCGGGGATCAGATCGAGGTCGAGCTCGCGAAACCGTTCGATCGTCGCCGCGGCGGGGGCCACACCCTGGCCGCAGATCATGTCGCAGCGACGGTTCGCCTCGCTCCAGACGAGGATCGGCGCCTCGCCGAGCGGACCGTTCAGATGAGGTTCGACCACCTGCAACGTAAAGCCGGCAGCAGCAGCCGCGTCGAATGCATTGCCGCCCTTTTCCAAGATGCTCATGCCGACCGCCGAAGCAATCCAATGGGTCGAGGCGACGACCCCAAAGGTACCACGGATCTCGGGCCGGGTGGTGAAAGCGCGCATGCGTTTCTCCTAAATCGTTCCGCAATGCTCACGCAGCCGGTGGTTCGCGTCAAGCGAAGCTCCCCGCCATTGTAATCCCGACGCCATCGTAAACGCCGCTGGGCCGCCTATTTATTCTCGCGTACCGGACGCGTCAGGCGTGCCGATCTCAGGTGTTGCGCGAATGGATGCGAGCATGCCCTTGGATGTCCCGCCCGACACGACCTTGAGCGGCGAAGAGTTCTTTCGCACCGAAGGCGCCTATACCAGCTTGGGCGCGCCGATACCGGGCGGGCAGGTCGGGCGCTGGCTTCTGCGCGAAGGCCCGCACATCGACAGCGACGTCGAACTGTTCGACGAGTTGTGCTGGCGCCTTGTCGGCGACGGTTTGCCGTTGTTCCGCGCGACCCTCCACATGGGGACGCTGCATCCGCAGATCCGCGGCGTCGGCGCGCGCTGGTTGCGTTCGCTGCAAGGTCATCGAGGAATACCGGATCCTGCAGGGCAACGAAGGGACCGACGAGTATCTGCGCAGCCCGATCCGCGCCACGATCGAGCGCGGAACGCCGTTTCGCCGCCGCCTTACCGAGGACACGCCGGAATATCCGCTGCTGTCCAAGCTCAGGGATTTCGGCGCCACCGATTATTTCGCGCTAGCGCTCAACCGCAGCTTCCGGCGCTTTCCGGTGGTCACTTGGGCGACCGACCGGCCGAGCGGGTTCAGCGACGCCGATATTGCCGCACTCGAGGAACTCAATCCGGCGCTCGCCGCGATCGTCGAACCTCGCGCGCGTCCGGCGGATCACCGAGAACCTGCTCGACACCTATCTCGGGCCGCAGGCCGGGCGGCGCGTGCTCGCGGGGCAGATCCAGCGGGCGCAAGGGGAGCAGCTGCGGGCAGTGATCATGATCGCCGACATGCGCGGTTTCACGGCCTTGTCCGACCGGCTGCCGGCCACGGAGGTGATCGAGCTGCTCGACGATTATTTCGAGGCGATCGTCACCCCCGTCGGAGCGCGCAAAGGCGAGACCTTGAAATTCATGGGCGATGGCGTGCTCGCGATTTTTCCGGCCGCGGACGACGACGACTTTTCCGAGGCCAGCGTGCAGGCGCTGGAGGCGGCTCTCGAGGGGCTCGATCGCCTCGGCCACATAAATAAGGCACGGCGCGATGCCAATCAGCCCGAAGTCAGGATCGGTATCGGCCTGCATCTGGGCGAAGTCATTTTCGGCAACGTCGGCTCGGCCGACCGCCTCGATTTCACCGTCATCGGCCCGGCGGTGAACCTCGCCTCGCGGATCGAAGGCCTGACCAAGCGGCTGTTGCGGCCGATCCTGGTGTCGAGCGCCTTCGCTCGGATCTGCCCGCGCCCGCTCGTCTCGCTGGGCTTTCACCCAGTCCGCGGCCTCTTCGAACCCGAAGAAGTTTTCGGTCTGCCGGAGTAATCTTCCCACCACGGCGATGGCCGGTGCCCATCTGGGGCATGGGTCCCGGCCTTCGCCGGGAAAGCGAGCAATAAGCTATTACGCGCTGGCGTCGAACAGTCGGGTGCGTGCATCGAAGTCCTCGGCGACGCGGGCGTCGTTCTCCAATAGGGCGGCGGCATCGACCTTGGCGAACTCGATCGCGCCCATCGCTGCGAAAGCCTCCTGGACCTGCGGCCCCCACAGGCCGATATCCTTTACGGTCGGGACGATGCGGCTGAAGATGCGGCTGCGAAAGATCTTCATCGGCTCGGATTCATCGACGATCCTGAGGCACTCCTCGACCGGCAGACCGAGCCGCTCCCACACCTCGCGCTGGTTGAACCGGTCGCGCATATGCCAGCAGGCGGTGACGACGAAATCCTCGCGCTCCTTGCGCTCGGCATCGCTGAGCTGCGGGTAGAAGTCGCGCAACGCGAGCCGGCCGAACGCGACGTGCCGCGCCTCGTCCTGCATCACATAGGCGTTGACTGCCGCCGCGAGCGGGTTCTGCGCCTGGTCGCGGATGCGCTGGAAGGCGGCCAGCGCCAGACCCTCGATCAGGATCTGCATCGTCAGATAGGTCATGTCCCAGCGGCTGTCGGTGAGCCCGTCCTCGAGCAACGCCTTGAGACCCGGGGTGATCGGATAAGCGAGCTCGAATTTTTCGTGCAATAGCCGCGAATAGGCTTCGACGTGCCGCGCCTCGTCCATGACCTGGGTCGCGGCGTAGAACTTCGAGTCGAGGTCGGGCACGGTCTGCACGATCTTGGCGGTCGCGATCAGCGCGCCCTGCTCGCCATGCATGAATTGCGAGATCTGCGACGCCTGCAGGTGATGGCGGACCCGCCGGCGCTCCTTTTCGTTCATGCGGTTCCACAGGTCAGTACCGTAAATGTGGACGACCCGGTCGTCGAGCATCATCGGGTTTTCCGGATCGAGGTCGAGCGACCAGTCGATCCGCTCGGCGGCGTCCCATTGCTGCTTTTTGCCCTTGGCGTAGAGCTGCAGCAGGGCCTCGCGCGGCTCGTCGTATTCCCAGGTGAAACAGGTCTCGGTATTGCCGTCGAACTTCCACTCGGTCTGCTCGACCGGGAGCACGTAGCGGTACGTCGTCGACATCGCTGCCCTCCGGGCTCGTCATGCCGACACAAATATGGGATGCCGGAGAAAAAATTCCCTTAGCTGTCCCGGTTCAGAATTTCGACGACGCCGGCAGCGGGATCGACGCGCAGCTCGTCACCGGTGCGGAACAGCCGGGTCACGTCGCCCGCAAAGCGATCGACCAAGGCCACTTCGCCGAAGGCCGCGCCCTGCGCGAGGATCGGATTGACGCGGTTGAAGATCAATGCCCGCGGTACGATGCCGCGCGTCGCCATCTGGTGCAGCATCCAGGCGGTGGCGACCCCGCCCTTGGCGGTGTCGAGAACCAGGATGCGGTCAACATAGCTTTGGCCGGCGAGCTTATGGCTGGGGCGCGAGAAGACACCTTTCGCGCGGTCCAAATCGTAACGCGCGCTGAAATTGTCGGCGGCAACGAGCGCCGTTCCGGCGACCGCGGGCCCGATGCCCCGGTGGCATTGCAGCAGGATCGGCACTAGAGCACCCGTCCGGCGACGGCCGAGTCGATGCAGCGCTCGAGGCTCGCCAGAGTTGGCCGGTAGCCGTAGCCGCCGATGATGTTGACGAGCTTCGCCGAGTTGGTCATCAGGCGGGTCCAGCCATTCGTCTCGGCCAATTCGCGGGCATAGCTTTGGTAGAAGCAGATGCCCTGCGCGACGACCGCCCCTGAGGCTTCGATCCGGCTCGTCAACCCCATCCGGTCGGCGGCGTGCTTGATCTCGGGCGAGGTCGCGACAATCATCGTCGTGTCCGTGTTCACACGGCGTCCGTCGAGGGCGTGCGCCACCGTCTCCATCTCGAACAGCGACAGCTGCGGCGCGGCAAAGACGACGACGTCGAGTTTGTCGCCCGGCGCGGCATAGCGCGCCAAGAAGGCCTCGATCTCATTCCCGCCGATGGAGATCGCAGCCGGCGCCGGCCCGTCGAAGACCGCGTCTTCGGCGGTGATGCCGGGCATATGGAACAATGCCACCGACCCAAAGCTCGCCGCCGCCGTGCCGAAGTGTTTGAGCGCGTCGGAGGTCGGCACCACCTCGACACCTTCGATCACCGGGACCTCCCAATAGGAGCCGCAGGCCTCGCCGACGATCCCGCCCAAGGCGCCCCATTCGCTGAGGTCGCGGGGTCTCGAGGTGATCCGGAACCGCTTAGTGGCGCGCCGGCTGGCATCGAGATGGTAGCCGTAGCGCGGCGTCCGCCCGGTCAGCGCGGCGGCCAATGCCGAAGGCCCGCCTTCGAAATTGCTGCGGCCGCCGAGGACGCTGTTCGCATAGATCACGACCCCGGTGTCGCCATAGGCGAGATGGTCGCCGCGGATCGGCGCCATGATCGTCTGGTAGTTGATGCAGGTGTCGGTCATCAGCACGCCGAAGGCGCGCAGCGCGGTAATCGCCCGAGCCTCGAGCGCCGCCATCTCTTCGCTCTGACCGAGCCGGCGATAGACCGCGAAATCGATCCCGCGCGGATCGGTAATCGCCGGAACCCGCACCCGCCGCTCGGCCTCGGGCGCGGCGGCGAGGGCTTCGAGAAATCGCACCCCGGCCTCGCCCAGGGATTCGGTGTCGGCCATGATGTGGGCCTGCGACACCGGCACGAAATCCGCCGCGTCGAAGAACTCGCCGACCGCGAATTGGTGCGAAATCGCCCAACGCCGCGGCTCGCCGAGCTCCCCTGCCAGCATCGCCCTTTCTTCATCGCTCAACCGCATGGCCAGCCACGACTTACAATCGCAGATTGACCCATAAATGACACCTCGCTGCACCTGCAGCAAATCAGCAGCAAAACCTCTCGTGACGGTTGTAGAGTAATCATCGATCCACTCATCACAGCACCAGCAGCATGCAATGCAAAGGTGGCGTTTTTACGAGCGCGATAATCGAAGGCGTCACGTGTTGGGAGATTTGGCTGAACGGATTTTTCGGCTGGGCTCGCGCGTAATCGCACCCATCGCAACGTCACGATTGTCCAAAAGGCGGAAAAACCATAGCGCATCTCCTTGGCCGGGCCTGGCCCCGGCCACCCGCCTCTTCTTCGGCCGATTGTCATATTATTAAGGCGTGGATGCCCGGGCCAAGCCTGGACAAGGGGCGGTCTGTCATAAATTCAGAGGAAAACCGCCATAAAATCGAACAGGCTGTCGATCGGTTCGGGCTAGAGAAGCGGGGTGGTTTTCCAACATTTTCAAGTGTCGACGTGTTTGGCGCCAACGATCCCACAGCAATCGGGATTGGAATTCTCCGCGGCCGTGCCTGTTATCCTAGATAGAGCACCGGGCGTCTCACCGTGGACTTACCAGTGCCACAGGCAACTGCAGGAGTGAGAAATGACTCTTGGTAAAAACTTTGCCGGGACGGGTCGCGGCTTGGCGGTTGGAGCGGCGGTTCTTGCGGCCGTTGGATTGACGACCTTGCCGGAGCCGGCGCATGCCCTCAGCCCCGCCGCCGGGGTGGGGATCGGGCTCGGCGCCTTCGCGGCAGGGACCGCGCTCGGCGCGGCGACGAACCCATACTACAACCCCTACTATAATCCGTACGGCTACGGGTACTATTACCCGCCGGCCCCGGCCTATTATCCGTCGACGCCGTATTATCCGCAGCGGAGCTGTTGGGACGCGTATTATCGGCGTTATTACGCTTGCTGACCGAACACGCGGGCGAAGATCGTGTCGACGTGCTTGAGGTGGTAGGCGGTGTCAAAGAGGCTGTCGATGGTTTGCGCGTCGAGATGGCGGGTGATCTCCGGGTCCACCTTCAGGAGATCGGAGAAGCGGCCTTTTCCGTCCCACGCGGCCATCGCGCTGCGCTGCACGGCCCGATAGGCGTCCTCCCGGCTCATGCCGGCTTGGGTCAACGCCAGCAGCACGCGCTGGGAATCGACGAGGCCGCCGAGCGCGTCGAGGTTCTGGCGCATGCGCTCGGGATAAACGACGAGCCGGTCCATCAGACCGGTCAGGCGCGCCAGCGCGAAGTCGAGGGCGATCGTCGTGTCTGGCGCGATGACCCGCTCGACTGAGGAGTGGGAGATGTCTCGCTCGTGCCAGAGCGCAACATTTTCGAGCGCCGGCACCACGGCGGAGCGGACGAGGCGGGCGAGGCCGGTCAAATTTTCGGCGAGGACGGGATTGCGCTTGTGCGGCATCGCCGAGGAGCCCTTTTGCCCCGGCGCGAAATACTCTTCGGCCTCGCGAACTTCGGTGCGCTGCAGGTGGCGGATCTCGGTGGCGAGGCGTTCGACCGCCGCGCCGATCAGCGCCAGGGTCATGAAGAACTGGGCATGGCGGTCGCGCGGGATGACCTGCGTCGAGATCGGCTCCGGCTCGAGGCCGAGCTTCTCCGCAACATATTCTTCGACCCGAGGATCGACATTGGCGAAGGTGCCGACGGCGCCCGAGATCGCACAGGTCGCCACTTCTTTGCGCGCGGCGAGGAGGCGAGCGCGGTTGCGCGCAAACTCGGCGTAATGTCCGGCGAGCTTCAATCCGAACGTCGTCGGTTCGGCGTGGATGCCGTGGCTGCGCCCCACGGTCGGGGTGTACTTGTGCTCGAAGGCGCGCCGCTTCAGCACCGCGAGCAACGCATCGAGATCGGCCAGCAGGATGTCGGCGGCCTGCGTCAGCTGCACCGCAAAGCAGGTGTCGAGCACGTCGCTGGAGGTCATTCCCTGGTGCACAAAGCGCGCCTCGGGGCCGACGTGCTCGGCGAGGTTGGTCAGGAAGGCGATCACGTCGTGGCGGGTCTCGCGCTCGATCTCGTCGATCCGCTCGGCCTCGAAGCCGCCACGCTCCCAGACGGCGCGAGCGGCGCTCTCGGGGATGATCCCCAGCGCCGCCTGTGCGTCGCAGGCATATGCCTCGATCTCGAACCAGATCCGGTAACGGTTCTCCGATGACCAGATCCGGGTCATCTCGGCGCGGCTGTAGCGCGGGATCATGCGGACGTCGCCTCTTCGCAGCCGAGCCGATGCAGTGCCGCGACCATATGGGACGGGACCGGGGCGGTGATTTCGAGCGGAGGCCGCACCGGGTAGAGCGGCAGACTGATCGAGCGCGCGTAAAGCATCAGCGGTTCTCCGCTTCCGCCATTTCCGTACACGGGGTCGCCGACCACGGGGCAGCCGAGCTCGGCGCAATGGACCCGCAGCTGATGGGTCCGGCCGGTGTGCGGCCGCAATTCGAGCCAGGCACGACCATCCGCGGCGCCGCAAACACGGTAGCCGGTGATTGCGCTCTGTCCGGCGGGATCGACGATCATGCGCCAACCGCTGCCTCGATTGAGCTTTCTCAGCCCGGTCTCGATCCGTCCCTCGGTCTCGGGCGGGCGGCCCTCGACGACGGCCCAATAGACCTTCTCCACCTTCCCGCTGGCGAACAACGCCCCCAGCCGCCGCAGCGCCTTCGGGTGCCGCCCTAACACCAGGCAGCCGCTGGTGTCGCGGTCGAGCCTATGGGCGAGAGCCGGCGGGTGCGGCAGGCCGAAGCGCAGTTCGTCGAAGCTACTTTCGAGATTGGGCCCGCCGCCGGGGCCGGGATGCACCGCAATCCCGGCCGGCTTGTCGATGACGAGGATCAGACCGTCGCGATAATAGCCGACCCGCGAGCCGCAAACCTCTCGGCACGCTGCATCGCGAGCCTTTGCCCTCTCCCCGCTTGCGGGGAGAGGAGGGCGAGCGTGGGAGGGAGGTGGGTGGCGCCGTTCGCACCGGGGCTGCCCTCACCCCACCCCTCCGCCCCCAAGGGCGGAGAGGGGGACATCCCGGCCGACTGTCCGCCCAATGGGAGAGCGAGGGGCAGACCTCGAACGCGTGCGCATCGATCGATTATTCCGCCGCCTCGCGCGCCGCAGGGGCGGTGCGAAAGCGGTCGCGCAGCGCGTCCCATTCGTCCGCCCCGAAACGGCGGAACATCTCCGGCACGGTCATCTCCTTTATCGGTGTCGGGTGGCGGTGGGTCGTCTTCAACTCGGCCAGCATCCGGTCGCAGATGCCGACCACGCTCTTGATCAGGAGCCCCGGCACGATCGCGAGCTTGTAGCCCATCGCTTCGGCTTCCCGCAGATCGAGATCGGGCGTCTTGCCGCCCCAGACGACATTGAGGAGGCACGGTCCGTTGACCAGGCGCGGCACCGCGGCGACCTCGTCTTGCGTCTGCGGCGCCTCGACAAACGCCATGTCGGCCCCGGCCGCCAGCGCCGCATTGGCGCGGGCAATGGCCTCGTCCAAACCTGCGACGGCGCGCGAGTCGGTGCGTGCGATGATCATGAAATCCTTGTCGCGGCGGGCGGCGGCCGCGGCGCGGATCTTGGCGATGTAGTCCTCGCGCGGGATGACCTGCTTGCCTTCGAGATGGCCGCATTTCTTCGGGAATTCCTGGTCCTCGATGTGAATCCCGGCAACGCCGCTGCGCTCGAATTCGCGCACCGTGCGAAAGACGTTGAGCTCGTTGCCGTAGCCGGTATCGGCATCGGCGATGACGGGCAGTTCGACGGCGGCGGCGATGCGCCCGGCATTGGCCACCATCTCGGACATCGTGACGAGGCCAAAATCGGGGTACCCCAGTGTCGCCGCGGTGCCGGCTCCGGTCATGTAGACCGCGGAGAATCCCGCCTGTTCGATGAGCTTGGCGGTGATGCAATCATAGGCCCCGGGCGCCACCACCATCCCGTCCCGTTGCAGCAAAGCGCGGAAACGGCTCGCTTGCGTCATCTCGATCCTCCGATAATGCCGCTCTAAGATAAGGCTAGAGCGCGATCGACGGAGGGGCAAATGCATGTTTTCAATCTGAAGGGCCGAGCAGGCGTTCGACCCCAAGAAACACATGGAAAGAGTGCTCGGCAGGATCGACGAGGGCGATGTCACGATCGCCTGCTGGGAACCTGGGCAGACCAGCCCCTATCACTGCCACCCCAATGCGACCGAGATCTATTTATGCTTCGAGGGTGGCGGCAGGATGCGCACCCCTACCGAGACCGTCGATATCACGCCGGGCAGCTTCGTGGTCCATCCCCGCGGCGAACTGCACGAATACATCAACGGCCCGCAACGCACCCTCTTGTTCCGCGTGCGCTACGGCGAGGAAATGTCAGGCCGCACCAAGGAATGGCCGAGCAATCCGGACTGGACCCCGCGGCCCCAGGACATCGCGTATTTCGGCCGTAACCCACGGGCGTAGGATCACGCCCGCGCGGTTGTTTCTCCGCTCGGGCGGGCCATCGGCCTCGCTTCACCGCTGCTCGAGCCGCGGATCCACCCAGGCCGGTTGATTGTAGGGGATCGCTCCGGAATCGGCGCGCGCGACGCGCTCCTCGGTGCTTGGGGCGGTCTCGTCCTTCGACGCGGGCCGCTCGAGCCGCGGGTCGACCCAAGCCGGTTGATTGTAGGGGATTGCCTCGGAATTGGCGCGCGCGACGTGTACCTCGGTGCTTGGGGCGGTCTCGTCCTTCGACGCGGGCCGCTCGAGCCGCGGATCGACCCAAGCTGGTTGATTGTAAGGGATTGCCTCGGAATCGGCGCGCGCAACATGCGTCTCGGAGGCTGGAGCAGTCCCCCTGTTCGGCGCTCGCCCACTCGCAACGGGTTCGACGCTGACGGCCGCGATGCCGCTGCGAACGACACCGATCTCTTCGGCGGCACGGGGCGAAAGATCGATAATGAAACGCCGCCGATAGGGACCCCGGTCGTTGATCTTGACGACCACAGCACGGCCGGTGTCGAGGTTTGTGACTTTTGCGTAGGAAGCAAGCGGTAGCGAACGATGGGCAGCCGTTGGGGTGATCCAATCGAGAATCTCGCCGCTAGCGGTACGGGACCCCACCCAATTGTACCAAGCCGCTCTGCCGATCTCGCTTTTTCCGGTCGTATGCACGGGGCCCAGATAGGCATCTGCTGGACCTTCGGCCGATTCGGCGGAATCGGAGTCGGCGTGGCGCGAGCGCGCGGGAGCATCCGCGCCGCAGGACGGGAACCGGGCTGTGCCGGGCCATATTTCGGCTCTGACATGTTTCCCCTGCAGCTGGCCAGGATGCGGCGATGAGTTTTTGCCCGGCGTCTTGGCGATTGCGCCGGTCGAGATCATAAGACACGCGAGCGAAAGGCCGATCGTTTGGCGCATTGCCATTGCTTTGCCCCCCTTTGCTGGGCACTCCCCGGCTGCGGGCAATAGCGGTCCCGCCGCCATGCCAATCGTATTGGATGAACGAGGAAGTGCAGATCGGTGTCTTCCCGGATTGTCCCCGACAAACCGGGCAGGACAGGTAGGAACATGCGAGGCTAAACAGCCTAAAACGGGGCTGTCAACCCTACCATTCTTTTTTCTGAGACGTTAGGAGTTGGCTGCGGTGTTGAGGCCACAGTGGCTGTTTCTATCAAATTACCACAAATATTCTTCGGAAAAGTGAGAATTTTACTTTGACGTTAACTCTTCGTCCGCGGTGGTTAAAACTAGGACCGTACCCGTTAAAAACGTGGCATGACCGGTTTTGCTCGTAAAGTGTGGACCCGGGGCGAAATCCGGCGTGCAGGTTTATTTGCGGCGATTGGCTCCTGACCGGGGGATCGAGCGACCGGCAATTCGGTCCCAGTGCAGCGTTCGGCCGCAGTTGCCGGCCGCCGGTCGCTCGGTGAGACTGCTTCAGGCGTCCCAATAGAGGAGAGCGGCAATGGGAATCGTTGAGCGCATTGCGGAATTTCACGACGACCTGACGAATTGGCGGCGCGATATCCACGCGCATCCGGAGCTCGGGTTCGAGGAGCATCGGACCTCCGATTTCGTCGCGCAAAAGCTCGCCGAGTTCGGCTACGAAGTGCATCGCGGGGTCGGCCGGACCGGGGTCGTCGGCCGTTTGCGCGCCGGCACGTCGCCGCGCTCGATCGGGCTGCGGGCCGACATGGATGCGCTGCCGATCGAGGAGGCGACCAATCTCGCCTACCGCTCGCGCCATCAGGGGCGCATGCACGCCTGCGGCCATGACGGGCACACCGCGATGCTGCTCGGCGCGGCCCGATACCTCGCCGAGACCCGCAAATTCGACGGCACCGTCAATCTGATCTTTCAACCCGCCGAAGAGGGGCTCGGCGGCGGCGAGGCGATGGTCAAGGACGGGCTCTTCGAGCGCTTTCCGTGCGACGCGATCTTTGGCATGCACAACCGGCCGGGGCTCGCGATCGGCAAGTTTCAGATCCGCACCGGCCCGATGATGGCGGGCGGCGGCTACTTCGATATCACCGTCACCGGCCGCGGCGCGCACGGCGCCCGCCCCGAGGCCGGGATCGATCCGGTCATTGTCGCCAGCCACATCACGACGGCGTTGCAGACCATCGTCTCTCGCAATGTGAGGCCGCTCGACACGGCGGTTCTCAGCGTCACCCAGATCCACGCCGGCGACGCCTACAATGTGATCCCGGAGCAGGCCTTCATCCGCGGCACCGCACGCGCCTTCGCTGCCGAAACCTTGCGGCTCATCGAGGACAACATGCGGCGCATCGCTTCAGGTGTCGCCAGCGGGTTCCGCGCGACTGCGGAACTCGATTTCCGGATCCTGTTCCCGCCGCTGGTCAATGACGCGGCCGAGACCGAATTCATCGCCGACACTGCCGCCGAGCTGGTCGGCGCCGACAACGTCAACCGCGACGGCAACCTGGTGATGGCCTCTGAAGATTTCTCGTACATGCTGAACCGCCGGCCCGGCGCCTACATCCAAATCGGCAACGGCGACGGAACCGGAGGCTGCGAAGTCCACAACCCCGGCTACGACTTCAACGATATGGCATTGCCGTTCGGCGCCAGCCTGTTCGTCAGGCTGGCGGAACGGAAATTGGCGCCTCAAGAGTAACCCTCCCTCCGTATACGAGAAGCATGCGGGAGGAGGGGAGGGGTTACGCCGGGGCGGGGATGGCGCGCTGGTTGTACATGATCTTGCGCATCTGCGCCCGCTCCTCGTCGCTCAATGTGGCGGGGTCGACACGCAGATTGTTGCCGGTCTCCATCCCGCGCTTGACCGCCGGACGGTTGCCGACCTCGTCGAACCAGCGTTTGAAATGTTTGAACTCGCTGATGTCCTGGCCTTGGGCCTCGGCGTTGACGGTCCACGGATAGGAAATCATGTCGGCGATCGTGTACTCGTTGCCGGCGAGATAGCGCCGGTCGTAGAGCCGGTTGTTCATGACGCCGTAGAGCCGGTTGGCCTCGTCGGTGAAGCGGCGGATCGCATAGGTCAGGTCGCCGGCGTCGGGGCCGGCGCGGCGGAAATGCCCGCATTCGCCGAGCTTCGGGCCCTGATTGGCCATCTGCCATATCACCCACTGGGTGACCTCGTATTTCCCGCGAAGGTCCTGCGGGAAGAAGCGGCCTTCCTTTTCCGCGAGATACATCATGATCGCGCCTGATTCGAAAATGCTGATCGGCGCGCCGCCGCCCTTGGGGTTGTGGTCGACCAGGACCGGCATGCGGTGATTGGGGTTGATCTTCAGGAATTCAGGTTTGAACTGGTCGCCGCGCCCGATATTGCAGGGGACCAAATTGTAATCGAGACCCAATTCTTCGAGCAGGATCGTGACCTTCTTCCCGTTCGGCGTCGGCCAAAAATGCAGATCGAGCATGGGATTTTTCCTCTTTTTCCAGTTGTGAGAGGTATTGTCGTCGGCAACGATAGCCGTTCGCCGACTCCCTGTCACCGACCGGAAGCTATTCGCGGCGGAACGTCACGACGAGCACGTCGCGGTAGGCCGGCCGCGTCGGATCGAGCGGCACGACCGGGGTCACGCCGTGATAGACCCGGCTGTCGTCGACCAGCGCCGAGTCGAGCGGGGCGGTCAGCGTGAAGCTGCCGAGCGGGCGCCTGACGAGGTCGTAGATCGTGGTTTCGCCGCTCGCGACGTTCTCCCGGCAGACCATCAGCACCAACACCCAGTCGACCCCGTCACGATGCATGCCTTCCGGGGTCGGACGCCCCTCCTGGCCGGGCCGCGTCTCGATGCGGAACTGGTGCGTCTCGACATGCCAGGCTTCGGGGCGCAGCTCGGGCGGGGTCAGCCGGTCGAATAGAGAATGGCAGGTGCGCAGGATCGCGGTCAGGGCCGGATGGCGCGCGGCCGCCTCGGTGACCGGTTCGAACCAGCGCTCGACGCCGCCATTGAGGGGATTGTAGTCGCGGCTCTGGTAGTGCGGCTGATGCGGCTTCCTGGTGATCCCGCCCGGTGCGGCGCGAAAAACCCCGAACCGACGGCGGCGGTAGCGTCCGCCATCGGCCATGTAGGCGTCGACCCCAAGATCGCCCCAGGTCGCGGCAAAACCCTCCCAATCGGCAAGGCCAGCCTCTTCCAGCAGTCGCCCCATTTCCGGCGCACGCACGAAGGCAAAGCCGTCGCGCTCGATTGTGTCAGCGAGAGGAGCGAGCAATTCTGTCATTGGCAGGATCCTCGAGCCGGCGGTCACAAGACGGCTTCGGCGACGACCCGCAGCGCTTCCGGCGTCGTGCCGACCAGCAGCAATGTGCCGACCCGGTGATCCTTGGCGATCTCCTTCCAGGCTTCGAGGCGATCCTTGATCCGGTCTTTCGGCCCGATCAGCGAGGTTTCGTCGATCAGCGCGTCGGGCACCGCCGCTTCTGCTTCCTTGCGGCGGCCGGCGAGGAAATGGTCCTGGATCTCGACGGCCGCGGCTTCGTAGCCGAGCCGCTTGGCCAAGTCGTTGTAGTAATTCTTCGATCGCGCCCCCATGCCGCCGATATAGAGGGCGAGCTGCGGCCTGATCTTATCGCGGCAGGCCGCGAGATCGTCGCCGATCGCTACCCGGACGTAGGGGGCGATGTCGAAGTCGGCGAGGGTCTTGCCATTCCCGGCCTTGGCGATCCCCTCCAGCACCGGCCCAGTAATCGCCTCGGCCTTCTCCGGCGACATGAAGAACGGCAACGTGCCGTCTGCCACTTCGCCGGCAGTGCGCAGCCCGGCCGGCGCGAACGAGGCGGTGTAGATCTTCAGGCTCGGGTCGCCGTGGATGATGCTGCGGAGCGGCTTGCCGAGCCCGGTGGCGCCCGGCCCGGTATAGGGGATCTGATAATGCTCGCCCTGAAACTCGAGCGGCGCCTTGCGCTCGAGGATCCGGCGGATGATCGCGATGTATTCGCGGGTGCGCAGCAGCGGCTTGCCGAACGGCACGCCGTGCCAGCCCTCGACGACCTGCGGGCCGGACGGGCCGATGCCGCAAAGAAACCGATTGCCGGAAAGCGCCTGCAGGGTCATCGCCGTCATCGCCGCGCAGGCCGGCGTGCGCGCCGGCATCTGCATGATGCCGGTGCCGGCTTTGATCTTTTTTGTCTGCGCCAAGACCCAGGCGACCGGCGTCACCGCATCGGTCCCATAGGCTTCGCCGCACCAAACCGCGTCGTAGCCGAGCTGCTCCGCCTCCCAAACCGTCTCCATGTCGACCCCGGATTCGGGCGAGACGCGAACGGTGATGGCCAGTTTCATTGCCGGACCCCCTCTGCCGCGCGTGCGACGCGCTCCACCGCGCGCAGCCAATCATCGAGCGCCGCGCTCGGCCGGCTCGACGAGAACATGTTCGACGCCCGCTGCACCATAGGCGGCCAGGCGAGCGCGGAGGGCGCCGTCGTCCTTGCCGTCCCAACCGGAGCGCAGCGAGATCGCGAAACCCGCTTCGGGCCGCCGCTCGCGCAATCGGCGAACGATCGGCGCGGCCTCTTCGGGCGAGAGCCGCGAGCCGTGCCAGCCGTCGGCGAGCTTTACGGCGCGGGCGAGGGCGGCCTCGGAGCTGCCGCCGATCCAGATCGGGATCGGCTTGATCGGCTGCGGCAGCATGCGCATGTCTTCGATGACCGCCGGAATGTGGCGCGCCGGGAAGCTGACCGGATCCTGGCTCCACACCGCGCGCATCATCGCGATGCCCTCGTCCATCCGCCGCCCGCGCTCGCGAAAGGGCGCGCCGAGCGCGGCAAACTCGGCCTCCATCCAGCCGACCCCGGCACCGAGGATCAGCCGTCCTTCGGACAGGTTCTGCAAGGTCGCCAACTCCTTGGCGAGCGGCAGCGGGTGACGCATCGGCAGCACCAGCACGCTCGTGCCGAGGCCGACCCTTTTCGTGAAGGCCGCCGCCCAGGTCAGGGTCAGCACCGGATCATAGAAGATTGCCGAAGGCGGGTAGGGTGCGCCTCTCGGAATAATGATGTGCTCGCTCGTCCAGACATCGGCAAAGCCGAGCTCCTCGGCCTGGATGGCCGCCCGCCGGATCGCCTCCGGCCCGGCCTTGCGCCCGATATGCGGCAGATGAATCCCGACCCGCATGATGGTCCTCCCAGGTTGCGTCACGGCAGAGCGCTCGTCGTCAGGCCGAGCACCTTTGACTTATAGCCGAGCGGCAACGGCTTAGCGCTCAGCTTGCGGTCGGCCGTCACCAGATCGCATGAGAGATTCTCCGCCAGTGCCAAATAAGCGCAATCGTAAGCAGGATGATCCATCGCGATCGCGAGCTCGGTTGCGGGCTCGAGCAAGGCTCGCATCGGGGCCAGCTCGACGTCGGCACGTTGAAGCAGTCGAGCAGCGAGCCGCGCCTCCTCAGCGGTAAGCTCTTGCCGCCTCGTCTTCTTCCACAGCACATTGGCGCATTCGGCTACCAGTAGCTCTGGTGCGAATAGCCTATGCCGCCGCAGCGACACCGCCTCCCGCGTGCCGTGTTCTTCAATCACCCACTTGATGGCAACGCTGGCATCGATCACCAGATCGGTCACCGCTCGTCTCGCCCTTCACGGAGCAGATCCTCAGCCGGCGTGTGTCGCCGCCCAGAAGTGAGCGCCCGCAATTCGGCGGCGAGGGTATCGAAGTCGGTGTCAGCCTCGCCACTCAACGTCTGGCGCAGGATATCCCGCACTTCAGCTTCCGCAGAACGTCCGTGCCGTGCGGCACGGCGCTTGAGCCGGGCGAGCAGATCGTCGTCGAGATTCCGCACGCTCAAACTAGCCATTGCACCATTGCCTGCGGTTGACATCGATGCTAGCAATGATAGCATCAGCCCTGTGCGTCGGCAACCAGGTTTCCACGGTTCTTGTCGCTGGAGGGCGCACGGTTCATTGTAGTGCCGGCAACCGGAAGGAGGAGCGATGGCGGGGGACCTTCCCCGTGACGGGTTGGTGGCGGTCGTCAAGCGCGATTGTCCGACCTGTGCGATGGCGGCCCCCGTCCTCGGTGTATTGGCGCGGCAGGGCGGGTTGACCGTTTATACCCAGGATGACCCCTCCTTTCCCGAAATTCTGGCTGACCGGGTCGACGACAGAACGCTCGACGTCTCCCACCAGCTCAGGATCGAGGTGGTACCGACCCTGATCCGCTTCGAGGGCGGTCGCGAGGTCGGGCGCACCTATGGCTGGGACCGGGGCGAATGGGAGAGGCTCAGCGGCATTGTCGGGCTCGGCGCGGATCTGCCGGAGGCGCGGCCCGGCTGCGGCGCCAAGAATGTCGAGCCTGGGGTCCTCGAACGCCTCAAAATCCGCTTTAACGAGACTGGGCTCAAATCCCGCCGCATCGAGATCGGCAGCGACGAGGACGAGCACGAGGCGATGTTCGCGCGCGGCTGGTCGGATGGGCTGCCGTTGGTGCCGCCGACTGAGGAGCGCGTCTTGCGCATGCTCGACGGCACGGCGCGCGACCCGCAGGAGGTTCTGGGACTGGTCCCGCCCGACCTGACACCGGCAACCATCGAAAAGATCGGGGTCAATGCGGTGATGGCCGGTTGCAAGCCGGAATACCTTTCGGTCGTGTTGGCGGCGGTCGAAGCGGTGCTCGAAGAAGAATTCGCGATGCACGGGGTGCTGGCGACGACGATGTTCGTCGGGCCGGTCGTCGTCGTCAACGGTCCGGTCCGGCGGCGCATCGGCATGAACTCGAAGGGTAATGCGCTGGGCCAAGGCAACCGCGCCAATGCCGCGATCGGCCGCGCCCTGCAATTGGTGATCCGCAATATCGGCGGCGGCCGGCCGCAGGAGGTCGACCGCGCGACATTGGGCAACCCCGGCAAGTACACCTATTGCTTTGCCGAGGACGAGGAGGGGTCGAGCTGGGAGCCGCTGGCGGTCGAGCGCGGCCTCCAACCCGGCCGATCGGCGGTTACCGTGTTCGCCGGCTTTGGGCTGCAGGGGGTCGTCGACCAGAAGTCGCGCGACCCCGAGAGCCTGTCGCGCAGCTTCGCCGGGTCGCTGAAGGCGATCCACAATGTCAAATCGGCGCCCTCTTGCGATGCACTGCTGGTGGTGTGCCCTGAGCATCACCGGACCTTCAAGGATGCCGGATGGACAAAGGCGCGCCTTTATGAAGAGCTCTATCGGCTGTGCGAGATCCCGGGTGACGAGCTCGTCGCCGGCGCCAAGGGGATTGCCGAAGGCGGGCCGCCCTCGCTCGCCGGCAAGACCGTCAACAAGTTCCGTCCGGGCGGGTTGATGATCGTCCGCGCCGGCGGCGATGCCGGGATGTTCTCCGGCATCATCGGCGGCTGGTCCGCGGGCGGCCCCCGCGGCAGCCTTCCCGTAACCAAGGAGGTACGACCCTGACCAACCGATCGTCGCCCCCGCGCAAGCGGGGGCCCAGAGCAACCGCTCGACCCTTGGGGCCCTGGGTTCCCGCTTTCGCGGGAATGACGGCTGAGGGTGCAAGGAGGCATAGATGACCGTACTTTTGGACCCGACGTCGGAGCGAAGTCCGACGATCCGACCGCGGCTGCCCCGGCCGGAGCATCTCGACGGATTGACGATCGGCATTCTCGACATCGCCAAGGCGCGCGGCGACGTCTTTCTGCACCGGCTCGGCGAGCGGCTCGCCGAGCGCGGCATCGCCGTCAAGCATTACGCCAAGCCGACCAACACGCGGGTTGCGCCTTTGCCGTTGCGGCAGCAGATCGCCGCCGAAGTCGATCTCGTCGTCGAAGGATTGTCCGACTGAGGGTCCTGCATTTCGTGCTGTACGCATGATATGGCGGATCTCGAAGCACGCGGCATTCCAACTGTAGGCGTCGCCACCACCGAATTCATCGAAGGCGCCGCCGCCGGGGCTAAATCACTGGGCATCGACCCGGCGCTGGTGTTCGTTCCCCACCCGGTGCAGGACCGCACCGACGACGAGCTGAAGAAACTCGCCGACGACCACCTCGAAGCAATAGTGGCTCTGCTGGTAAAAGGCTGACCTGTCGAAGCCTAGTTTAGGACAAGAGATTATCGCTCTCGCACGCAGGAAATAGTAAGCTGAAATCAGCTCCGCGTGCGAGAGCATCTCAAATTCGGGTGCTTATAAATACTTACTAAAACGTGATCTGAATACAAGATCGCCTGTCAAAAACGCGGCGGCAATGGCGTCATCGAGTAGTCCAATCAGCCGCAACTCGACGCATATCAGCCCAGATGGCAACCGGCCGCGATTGCGCTACAATCATCGGTAGGCCCTTTGACGCCTCAAGGAGGAACAGATGGAAACGACTCGGCTGACGCGGCGGACCCTTTTGCAGAGCGCGGCGGCGCCGCAACCCTGGCCGGTGCGCCGTTCGTGCGTGGCGCGCACGCCGCGGGCAGGCTGAGCGTTGCGGTCTGGGACCATTGGGTGCCAGGCGCCAACGACGTCCTGGACAAGCTCTGCCACGAATGGGGCGCGAAGGAGAAGGTCGAGGTCACCATCGATTTCGTCACCAGTCAGGGCGACAAGCTGATGCTGATGGGCGCGGCGGAGGGTCAGGCCCGCTCCGGGCACGACGTCGTCGGTCAGCCGAGCTGGTACGCTGCGGCAAAGGCGGACATGTGGGAACCGGCCGACGACCTGATGGCGACGTTGATCGGCAAATACGGCAAGCCGAGCGCCGCGGTCGAATATCTCGGTAAGCAGAACGGCCATTGGATCGCGGTGCCGTCAATCCCGAATACGCTGACCCTGCCCTCGGTCGGGCGCATCGACCTGTTCAAGCAGTATGTCGGGCTCGATCTGACAAAGATGTATCCGGCCGGTGCACCGCCCGACAAAGAGCTGACCGATAATTGGACCTGGGATTTCTGGCTGCAGGCGGCCGAGAAGTGTCACAAGGCAGGCTTCCCATTTGGCATGCCGCTGGGCCAAACCGGCGACTCGATGAATTGGGTGGGAGCGATATTCGCCGCTCACGGCGCCGAAATGGTCGACAAGGACGGCAACATCACGGTCAAGTCCGACGCGACCAAGCACATGCTCGATTTCTTCAAAAAGCTGGTGCCGCTGCTGCCCGACGGCGTCTTCGCGTGGGATGATTCGAGCAACAACAAGGCGCTGATCTCCGGCCAGAGCGCGCTGATCATGAACCCGCCCTCGGCCTGGGCCGTGGCGGTGCGCGACGCGCCGAAGGTCGCCGAGCAGTGCTGGCACTTCCCGTCGCCGAAGGGGCCGAAGGGGCGGTTCGACCCGGCGCAGCCTTCCTATTGGGGGATCTGGAATTTTTCGCCCAACAAATCGGCCGGAAAGAGCCTGCTGCTCCATCTGTGGGAGAAGGACTCGGTCGAACGGCTCGTCGCCGGCAGCAAAGGGTACGACATCCCGGCTTTCGGAACCCTGCGTGATTTCAAGACCTGGGCCGAGGAGGGTCCGCCAAAGGGCGGCATCTGGAATTACCCGCCGCGCGGCGATGTGATCGAGTCGGTGTCCGGCTCGCCGGCGCCGATGCGGATCGGCAACCAGATTTTCGCGCAGGCGACGACGACCAAGATGATCGCCCAATACACCCAGCAGGGAAAGACCATGGACCAGGCGATGGATTGGGCCGCCGGAGAGCTCGAGGGCTTCATGCGGAGCTGAATTCGCTCGTCGCATCGCGTGTCACCGGCGGCGATTGACGGGCCGGTCGCGCGGACATATTCGTTAACGCCGCAAAAGTGTAGGCGACGGAGATAGCGCTGCGGGAGGAAATTGATGCCGGGTCAGAGTTCTGACGATCTCTTAGCGCTGTTCGACGCTGCGCCGCTCAATCGGCGCTATTGGGTTTCGTTTACCCTGCTCTCGGCGCTGTTTGTCCTCGAATTCTTCGATTTTCTCATCGTCGGCTACCTGCTTGCGGTGCTGGCGCCGCAGTGGCACCTCACCTACGGCCAATCGGCGGTGATCCTCTACAGCGGCGGCGTTGGCGCGATCCTCGGCGCGCTCGTCTTTGGCGGGCTGTCCGACGCCTGGGGACGCAAGGTCACGATGATCATCGGCACCTTCATCTGTGCCGCGAGCTCCGGGTTGATGGGCATCGTTCCGGCGGGCTCGTGGGAGATCTTCGCGGTGCTGCGCTTTTTTATCGGGGTCGGGCTGACCGCCGGGGTCACGCCGTCTCTGGCGATCCAGGTCGAGCTGACGCCGACCCGGCACCGTACCCTGCTGACGAGCTTTTATCTGGTTTTCGCCTCCGCCGGCGGCTTTCTCGCTTCCGGCGCCTCCGCCGCCCTGCTCGAGCCGCTCGGCTGGCGCGGGGTCGCGATGCTCGGCATGGCGCCTGCGGTCGTCGGCGTGCTGATTTGGATCTATGTGCCCGAATCGGTGCGCTGGCTCGTGGCGAAGGGCCGCTTCACCGAGGCGCGCGCCGAGGTTGCCAAACACCTCGCCTTGCCGCCCGCTTCGGTGCCGCTGCCGACGCAGGCGCCCGCCGCCCCGCCTCGTGGGCGCCTTGCGGAGCTGTATCGACGGCCGAGCTTGTTCTGGGAGACCGTCATCATTTGGGGCGGCTCGTCGATGGCGGCCTATGGCGTCTATCTGTGGGGGCCGACGATCGTCGCGATGGTGCTCAGCGTTCCGGTGCCGCAGGCCGCCAAATTTTTTGTTTTCGTCACCCTCGGCGGCGTCACGGGCAAGATCGTGGTTACCCTGCTGGCTCCGCTGACCGGCCGGCGCTGGTTGGGCGTGGTTTGGGGGTTCGGCGGTGTCGTGGCGCTTGCCGCCGCCGGCTATTACAGCAATGTCATTGTCGGAGGATTGCCGGCGATGGTGATCCTGCTATGCGCCTCTACCTTCTTCATCGAAGGTGGTTTTGCCAACTTTGCGCCTTATACCGTCGAGCGCTATGGGGTGCGTCTGGGTGCGCGCGCGTCTGGCCTCGGGCAAGCCGCCAACGGCGTTGGCAAGATTGTCGGGCCGTTGAGCCTGGCTCTGATCGCCGGAAGCAGCAATGTCGTCTCGCCGCAGGCAACCTCGGACGCAGTGCTGCCGGCTTATCTGTTCCTCGCCTTTTGCATGCTGCTGGTGGGCCTGTCCTTCGTGTTTCTCGGCGTCGAGACGCACGGCAAGGCGATGGGGATCGGGGACGAGGAGGTGAGAATAGAGCCGCGCGGGTCGTTCTCGGCGCCAAGCCGCGCTGACGGCTAATCAGCCTGTATATCGCCAGCGCCTTCGCGGCAGATACCGATGCGGCGCGCATTCTTGGCCCAGTAGAACAGCGGCGCCTCGCCCTTGGCGGTGCCGCCATGCAGAGCGATCGCTCGGGCCAGCATGAACCGCGTCACATCGCGAAACGATTCGAGCGGATGTTGCCCGACACGGTACCAGCGGACCTCCTCGAGCTCATCGCTCGACGCCGGTTCGCCGAACACATTGGCGCTGTCGCTGAGGAAGAACCGGGTATTGAAGCGTCGGGTCGAGTGCGACGGGGTGATCGCCCGCCCGACGTAGGTCAGCAGGTCCAATGCCGCGACGACACCGCGTTCGCGATAGGCTCGTTCGATCTGCCTGGTGGCCGGCGGCGCGGAGTGCGACCCAGCCGGCCGGCCAACCAGCACCCCGACTTCTTCCCAGGTCTCGCGCAGCGCCGCACGCGCAGAGCGCGCGAGACGGGGCCCCAACGCATCGCTACCCGCTTCGACACTCCAAGCGATCCGGTCGGGCGGATCGATCGCACCGCCCGGAAAGACGTGCACCCCCGGCATGAATTTGACATGCAGGGGTCGGCGGCCCGCGAGGACTTCGAGATCCTGGCCCTCGCCGCGCAGCAAGATCAGCGAAGCAGCATCACGCGGCCGCACCACCGGTTTACGCGTGCCAGCCGGCACCTGCACAACATCATTCATGAAAATGGAAAGATGAGGTTCTCGGGGTTGGACCGCGATTAATGCCAGACCCGCAATTATAGGTTTGATCGAGCCACTTTGCGAGCCTGAGCCGGGCGGGCAGTGCGGGCTTCGCCAATCAGGCGATCGAGTCGATCGAGGAGTGCGGTTTCAATTTCAGGGCCTCCGTCGAGATGCTTCAGCAGCAGCGCGGCGGCTTCGATCGTCGAGAGCGCCTCACGGCGTGGCTCGCGGCGCACCCGGCCAAAGCGCGACCGGTGCCGCGGGTTGAGAACGAGGCGGCGAAGTCTCAGGAGCCACGGGTTGCGCCACCACAGGGTCTTGGCCTCGCTCCAGCTGCCGTCGAGCAGCACGACGCCTTCGAGGCCGCGCAATATCTCATCCTGGTCGGCCGTCGGCACTCCCGTCCGGTCGAGCACGATGATCTCCCGCTCCAGGCCGAACGAGGCGGGCCGCGCCGAGCCGAGATAGAGCGCCGCCCATTGCCTTGGGTCGGCGGGACGGCCGAGCGCGTGCGTCAGGTTCGGCCATGACAGCCCGACAACGAGCGCAGCCCGCCGCAGCGCGGCACAGGCTGCCGCTGCGGTCGCCAGCACCTCCCTCTTCTCCTGCGGATGCTGCAGGATCAGCACAAAGAGCCGGTTGTCGATTGGCCCCACCTAGGCCGTCCCGCGCATTTCGTTTCCAACCACCGCGTTTTTCGCCCTTTATGGAATGTTCCGGTCAATCCCGCGTTAACCCCGCGCCACCACTATACGCCCTGCTCGGCTTGCGGATAGGTGAGGTCTCGTGGCAGATGAAACGCCCGGACCTCCCGGGGGCATTCCGATCGAGGAGTTCATGCACAAACCTGTCCGCAAGGCCGTTTTCCCGGTCGCCGGGTTGGGCACCCGGTTTCTGCCGGCGACCAAGGCGATGCCCAAGGAGATGCTGCCGATCGTCGACAAGCCGCTCGTTCATTACGCCGTCGAGGAGGCCAAGGCGGCGGGCGTCGAGCAGTTCTTTTTTGTCACGAGCCGGGGCAAGAGCGCCATCGACGATCATTTCGACCGCGCCTTCGAGCTCGAGGCCACGCTGCGCGAGCGGGGCAAGGAGGACGTGCTCGAGGAGCTCGAAGCACGGCTGCCCGAGCCCGGGCAGATCGCCTATACGCGGCAGCAGACCCCGCTTGGCCTCGGCCATGCGGTATGGTGCGCTCGTTCTCTCGTCGGCGACGAGCCCTTCGCGGTGCTCCTCGCCGACGATCTGATGGTGTGTGAGCAGCCCTGTCTCGCACAGATGGTCGAGGCCTACGCGCGGACCGGCGGCAATCTCGCGGCGATCATCGAGGTGCCGCGGGCGCATACCTCGCGCTACGGCGTGCTGGACATTGTCTCCGATGACGGCCGGCTGGTGCGGGCGAGAGGAGTGGTCGAAAAGCCCGATCCGGCCGAGGCGCCTTCGACTTCCACGATTATCGGCCGCTATATCATCCAGCCCGAGGTGTTCGGCCACCTGGCCAGCGCCGAGCCCGGCAGCGGCGGTGAGATTCAGCTGACCGACGCGCTCGGCAAACTGATCGATGAGGGCCAAACCTTTCATGGGTTCCGCTTCGAGGGCCGGCGCTTCGATTGCGGCGACAAGCTCGGCTTTCTCGAAGCGACGGTCGCGCTTGGGCTGCAGCATCCCGAGCTGGGGCCGGGGCTGCGCAAGATCCTCTCCGCCTACCTCTGATCGGAACGACTGATGCCCCATGATTTCGACCCGACGATCCTGCGCGAATACGACATTCGCGGCATTGTCGGGCAGACGCTGTCGGCCGCCGACGCGCGCGCCATCGGGCGGGCTTACGCGATTACCCTCGGCGAGGCCGGAGGACGCCGCGTCGCCGTCGGCTATGACGGCCGGCTCACCTCGCCCGAACTGGAAGCCGCACTGGTCGACGGCTTCACGATGGAGGGCGCCGACGTCGTGCGGATCGGCCGGGGGCCGACGCCGATGGTCTATTACGCGGCGGCGACGCTCGGGGTCGACGGCGGGGTCATGGTCACCGGCTCGCACAACCCGCCCGATCACAACGGCTTCAAGTTCGTCTTCCAGGGCAAGCCGTTTTACGGGGCGGCGATCCAGAACCTCGGCGAGACGGCCGGACGCCTCGGAGCTCCGAGCGGGGAGCGAGGACGGATCGAAGAGCGCATGATCCGCGACGAGTACGTTGCGCGACTGGCGCGCGACTATCACGGCGACCGGCCGCTGACCGTCGCCTGGGACCCCGGAAACGGCGCGACCGGCGAGGTCGTTCAGCAGCTCACCGCGCGTCTGCCCGGCAGGCACATCCTGCTGAACGAGACGATCGACGGCACCTTCCCGGCCCATCATCCCGATCCGACGATCCCGGAGAACCTCGTTCAACTGCAAGAGGCTGTGGCGCGCGAGCGCTGCGATCTCGGCATTGCCTTCGACGGCGACGGCGACCGCATCGGTGTCGTCGACTCGAAAGGGCCGGATCCTGTGGGGCGATCAGCTGATGGTGGTGCTGGCGCGCGATGTGCTGAGCCGGCATCCGGGCGCACCGATCCTCGCCGATGTAAAGGCGAGCCAGGTGCTGTTCGACGAGATCGCGCGCCTGGGCGGACGCCCGGTCATGGCGGCCACCGGGCATTCGCTGATCAAGGCAAAGCTCGCCGAGACGGGCGCGCCGCTCGCCGGCGAAATGAGCGGCCACATATTCTTTGCGGACGGCTATTACGGGTTCGACGACGCGGTCTATGTCGCCGTACGCCTGCTCGCCATCCTGTCAAGCACCCGGCTCGGTCTCGCCGAAATGCGCGATCAGCTGCCTTCGGTGGTCAACACACCGGAACTGCGTTTTCCGTGCTCGGAGAGCCGCAAGTTCGAAGTCGTGCGCGAGGTCCGCGAACGCTTGCGCAAGGCGGGCGCCGAGATGACCGACATCGACGGCGTGCGCGTGCGCACTGGCGACGGCTGGTGGTTATTGCGCGCCTCGAACACCCAAGCGGTCCTCGTCGCCCGCGCCGAATCCGCGACCCCAGAGGGTCTCGCCCGGCTCAAACAGAAACTCGCCGCCGAACTGGCCGCCAGCGGGGTGCAATTGCCGGACGCTTAAGTGAAGGCTCCGGGGTGAGGGGCGGCGGATCAGCGGTCGCGGAGTTTGGGGTCGAGAGCGTCGCGCAGGGCGTCGCCGAAGAGGCTGAAGCCGAAGACGGTCAGCGCGATCGCCAAGCCCGGGAAGATTGCGATCCACGGCGCTGTCGAGGCGTATTCCTCGGCGCCGCCTTGCAGCATTAGACCCCAGGCCGGCACCGGCTCCTGGACGCCTAGGCCGAGATAGGAGAGCGAGGCCTCGGCGAGGATCGCCTGCCCGACAAAGGCGGTTAGGAGGATCAGGAACGGCGCCATCACATTGGGCACCATGTGGCGCAGGATGATCCGCGCATGGCCAAAGCCGCAGGCGCGCGCGGCGTCGATATAGGGTACCTCGCGGATCGACAATGCGCTCGAACGCAGGACCCGGGCGCAGCGCGGGATTAGCGGGATCGTGATCGCCACAATCACATTGTGGATGCCGGTGCCGAAAATCGCGACAACGGCGAGCGCCATGATGATCAGCGGAAAGGCCATCACGACGTCGAGGACAGCCTGCAGGTAGAGGTCGAGCCGGCCGCCGAAATAGGCGCTGCCGACGCCGAGCACCATCCCGGCGACGCTGGCGACGATCGCGCACGAAAAGCCGACGATCAGTGCGGTGCGCGCGCCAAAGATGATGCGGGATAGGAGGTCTCGTCCGAACTGATCGGTGCCGAGCCAATGCGCCCAGCTCGGCGGCTCGGTCATCGCCGCAAAGTCGTTCGCGGTCGGGCTGTAGGGCGCGATCCAGTCGGCGAAAATCCCGGCAAGCGCCATGATGATGACGAGCACCAATCCGAAGGTGCCGAGCGGTTGCCGTCGGCAGAAAATCCAGGCTCTGCGGATCAGCGAGCGGTGGCTCTCCGGCACATCCTCGGCGATGGCGGGAAGGGCGGGGGAGGTCGGGGCGGCGATCGTCATAGCAGCTCACGCGTAGCGGATGCGCGGGTCGAGCCAGGCATAGACCAGGTCGACCACTGTATTGGTCAGCACGAAGACAGCGACGACCAGCATTACTAATGCCTGGGTCATTGTGTAATCCTGGTTCTGCACGGACTGAACAAACAAACGGCCGATGCCGTTCAGGTTGAAGACCTGCTCGGTGACGACGAGGCCGCCGATCAGGAACGCCGCCTCGATGCCGATCAAGGTCACGACGGGCAATAGCGCATTCTTCAGCGCGTGCCGGTTGACGATGATGTGCTCGACTAGACCCTTGGCCCGCGCCGTGCGGATATAGTCTTCGCGCAACACTTCGAGCATGGCCGAGCGAGTCATGCGCATTGTGACGGCGGACGTTCGGTAGCCGACGGTCAACGCCGGAAAGATCACCATCGACAGGTTGCGCAACGGATCCTGCCATATCGGCACATAGTCGATCGGCGGCATCCACGGCGAGCCGAACGCTGCCTGCGAGACGTTGAGGATCGCGAGGATGAACAGGATGCCGAGCCAGAACGACGGGGTGGCGAGACCGGCGATCGAGAACACACGGATCGCCAGATCGATCGGGCTGTTCTGCTTCAGGGCCGAAATCGTCCCGAGGGGGATCGCAATGAGGTTGGCGATGACGACTGCCATGATTGCGATTTCCAGCGAAACTGGAAAACGTGCAGCAATCTCGTAGAGGACGGGTTTTCCGGACCACATCGAGATGCCGAAATCGCCGCGGAAAAATCCCCAGACGAAATCGACGAATTGCAGAAACATCGGGCGATCGAGGCCGAGCTGGGCGTGACAGGCTTGGACCGCGCGCTCATCAAAGGTGCCGCCGCCCGAGCCGAGCCGCACGACGCAGATGTCGCCGGGAATGAGGCGCATCAGCAGAAACACCAGCGCCGCCGCTCCGACCAGGGTCGGGATCACCAGCAGCAGCCGCTTTATGATGTATCGGTACATCGCCTCCCTTCCTGCAGCGCCGCCTATTTATCGAGCCAGATAGTCGACAAGTCCTGATTGAGGTAATGGCTCGGGCTGATCTTCCAGCCTTTGACATACGACCGGTAGGGGATGATCCGGTACCACCACAGCATCGGGAATTCGTGTGCCTCGGTGTCCACCACCTGCTTCTCGAACTCGCGCATAAGCGCGCGTTGCTTGGCGACGTCGGGCTCGTGGAGCATTTGCTGATAGAGATCGATCTCCTTCTGGTCGTCGTAGTTGCCGTAATTCTCGGTATAGACTGAGCGCGGCAGGTATTTCTGCGTGTCCATCAGCGGATTGACGACGCCCTCACAATTGGCTTCGAGGACGACATCGAAATTGCCGCTGCGCATCGCCTCGAACCACGGGCCGGTCGGCACTACGCGCTGCGTGACATGCAGCCCGATCTTGCTCCACTCGTCGATCAGCCACGTACCGACGTACTTGTAAGGCTGATCGACATTGCGGTTCAAGAACTCGAACGTCAGACCCTCGGCCCCCGCCTCCTTCAGCAGGCGCTTTGCCTCGGCTCGCGACTTTTCGATGTCGGGCCAGAACCCGGCGATCTGCTGCAGCTCCTCTCTGGTCGCCGCCAAGGGCGAGCCGGGGAAGACGATGCCGCCCACTGTGTGCACATTGGCGATTTTGGCGAGCGCCGGCGCACCGTGCCATTGGTCGACCGCGAGCAGCAGCGCGCGGCGCACCCGGACGTCGTCGAACGGCTTCTTCTTGTGATTGGGCGTCACCAGGTTGCCGCAGTTCCAGTCGCTCTCTTGCACCGCGACCTTGTCGCCGAGCTCCTTGACGAGCTGATCGCGCGCCGCGGGGGGCAACCCGCGGAATTCCATCGACGCCCGGTCGCTGCGGATCGCCTCGACGCGAACCGCCTGCTTCGGGGCGTAGATTCCGGTAAAGCCGTCGAGATAGGGCAGCCCCTGGTGGTAATAATCAGGGTTCCTTACACCCTTGATCGACTGACCCAGCTCGTATCCGGCGAGCTTGAAGGGACCCGAGCCCATGACGTTCTTCTCATACCAGCGTGGGTCCTGGTCGAGGATCTCCTTCTTGTAGATCCAGGCAAAGGGGTCGGCGAGCGCCGGCAGAAAGGCGCCGGTGGCGAACTTCAGATGGAATGTCACGGTCGTCGGATCGGGTGCCGCGACCGTGTCGACCATGATGTAATAGCTCTCGCGCGCGCTCGTTGTGACTTCAGACGGATGGATGATCGCGTTCCAGCTCGCGGCGACGTCGGCGGCAGTCAGCGGCGAGCCATCGTGGAACTTGACGCCGTCGCGGATCTTGAAGGTGTAAGTCCTGCCGCCATCGGTCGGCTGCGGTATCGCCGTGCACAGATCGCAGACGAAGTCGGTCGTCGAGGACGGGTCTTCCGGGTTGATCCGGATCAGCGTGCTGTAGAAGGGCGCCGCCGAATGGACCGTCGCGAAGGTGGTCTCGCGGTGGCCGTCGAGGCTCGGCGGGGCATCGGCCGGGATCATATAGGTCAACGTACCGCCCGATTTTGGCGTTTCGGCCCCGGTCGCCGGGGCCGCAACCGCAAAGATAGCCAGGGCCGCAACGACTGCCCTCGGCCATTTTACCCATGGGCTTATCGACGCCACCCTCGCGCTGCTCATCGAGGCTCGCCGAGAAAACTGTTTTGCGCTGCGGCGATACGCTCGATCGCCTCGCGGGGGAGCGGTCCCTTGTTGGCCGCAGCGACGGCGTATTCCAGGTGCTCGAGGGTCGAAATGCCGACCAGCGCCGTCGAGACTGCCTCGTGGGAGATGACGAAGCGCACGGCCAATTCGATCAGACTGTCAGCGAAACCTTCGCGAACCAGGGGCTCGAGCCGCCGGGCGCGCTCGACGTCGATCCGATACGAAGAACCAGAACCGATCGGCTCGACACTGGGGGAGCCGAGCGGATGCCGTTGCTCGGTCCCGCTCAACGCGCCGGCGGCGAGCACGCGGATCGCGATTACGCCCATGTCGGCGGCTTTGGTATGCGCCAGCAGATTGCCGAAATCATGCGCCGGGTAGCCCGGCGCGACCTTCGTTCCGGCGCTCGGGTTGAGCAGGTTGTAGCTGACCTGAGCGGTGTCGAAGATTCGGGCGTCCACGACCTCGTGAAGGGCAGGGGTATCGCCTACAGCGGTGATGCCGAAAAAGCGGGTCTTGCCTTGCTCACGCAAACGCTCGAATGCCGGCACGACTTCGCCAAGCACGATACCGGGGGTGAGATCGCTGTCGCGGCCTTCGGCCGTGATGTGGTTGTGCAGCTGGAACAGATCGACCTGCATCGAGCTGGAGCCGCTGCAGGCTCGCCTCTAATGATGCGGTCACCGCCGCCGCGATGCGGTTGCGCTCGCCGGCCGGAATTCGCACCTTGGTGCCGACCCGGATATCGGGTCTGAGACTTTTCATGACGTGCCCGAGGTTGCGCTCGGATTCGCCGTTTCCGTACATCGCCGCGGTATCGAAGTAGCTGATGCCGAGCTCGATCGCCCGCGCCACCGCTCGCTCTTGATCGCCCGGGCTGCCGCGTACCATCAACCCGCCGACCGCCCCGCATCCGAACCCGAGTGCCGACACCTTGAGCCCGGTCCGGCCAAGGGTGCGTATTTCCATTGCTTCCTCCCTACTCTCGGCCAGGATCAAAGCCTTCGCGACCGGGGCTGTCAATCGTGGGCGGCGCTATGTTGGCGAACGCACCGCCGAAACCGGGCGACTGCACGTCGCCTGATCTTCAGTACGTTGCCCGGCCGCCGGAGATGTCGAAGACGCCGCCGGTCGAGAACGAGCATTCTTCCGAGGCGAGCCAGGCGACGAGCGCCGCGATCTCTTCGACGAGGACAAACCGGCCGATCGGGATCTTCGACAGCATGTAGTCGATCTGCGCCTCGGTCATCTGGGCAAAAATATCGGTTCGCGCGGCGGCCGGGGTCACGCAGTTGACCCGGATGCCGGTCCCGGCAAGTTCCTTGCCGAGCGATTTCGTCAACCCGATCACACCGGCCTTCGCCGCGGAATAGGCCGACGCGTTCGGGTTGCCTTCCTTGCCGGCGATCGACGCGATGTTGACGATCCGGCCGTAATCACGCCGTTGCATCAGCGGCAAGACCGCGCGGCAGCAGTTGAACACGCCGATCAGATCGATTTCGACGACCCGCCGCCATTCCTCGGGCGGATACTCGGAGAGCGGCAGGTTCGGTCCGGAAATTCCGGCATTGTTGACCAGAATGTCCGGCGCACCGAGGCGAGCCTCGGTCGCTTCAAGGGCCCGAGCGATGCCGGCCGGGTCCGTCACGTCGACGATGTCATGGGTCGCGTTCTCGATGGCGAGCGAGGTGGCCGCCGCTGCCGCGCCATCGACATCCCATATCGCCACCTTTGCACCGGAAGCGGAAAACCGCTCGGCGATCGCACGGCCGATGCCGCGCGCCGCGCCAGTGACAATGGCGATCCGCCCTCCGAGATCGATCCGGTTCATCGCCTCCTCGCCTTCTCTCTGGCCCCGGGAACCCGCGTGCCGATCCGGTGTTGTACCGGCGATCGGCCCGGAGGTTCGGATGGAAGATCTGGAGAACTACCTCTCAGCGATAGGGTATCGGCCCATCCGAGAGACCGCCGCATGCTGGCAGGTGTCGCTGGCCGGGGCAACTCCGCGCATTCGCCCGGCGCCTCAGCGAAGGGAACCGGCGTGCAGCCCGGTTCTGCGGTTCTGGCTGCGGCGCCTCGGCCCCTTCGAAACGTCATCGCTCTATCGAATAAGCCGGGCAATTTAAGGTCGAGCAAATCGCGGCGCCGCAATTTATTTAATACCCCGGCGAAATGGGAGTGGGCCGAGCGTTCAAGCCCCTCGAGCCAGTTCTGATCGAGGAAGGAGGCCAGTGCGGGCTGGCCGAGCTGTGCTTCCCAGATGATCCCGAGCAGTGAAGCTGCCGCCTCATCCTCCTCACGCGCCAGCGGGGAGAGGACCGCTGCGCGCGCGGCCGCATCGCGGTCGCGCGTATCCGGGCCGGGCCCGAGCCCAAAATCGATGAGCCGCCGACGCTCCGTCGGGGCCAGCACGAAATGAGCGGCCTCGTGCAGGATGACATAGGCCTCGGTCGCGCCATTGAGCGCCCGGCCGTCCCAATTGAACGGATACTCGATCCCGTCGGCATGGACCGCCATGCCCAGGCTGCGAGCGAGCCACAGGGCCGCCCGCCGATGCCGCTCGGCCGCCGCCCCGACCGCGCGGTCCGCCGAGGTCGCGCGGATCCGGCGAAACACCGCGCGCGAGAACGGGTTCTCCAGCTTGGCCATAAAGCGGTCGAGAACCTCGCGGAGTTGTTCTCGGGGAATAGCGGTCAAGATCATCAGCGGTATGTGGGATATGGCGCCGGCTACACCGAGGGGCGATTGCGCCGCCCTCGCACCAGGATCGATTCCGGGACTGATCGAAATCTGCTCTGGCTATAGCTAGGATGGCAGCATGCTTCGATCAGCGGCCGAAATCCTGCGTGAGTATGGACCCTTTCCGGGTGTCGACCACGTGCATGGGGTTACGTTTGACGGTCGGCACGTCTGGTTTGCGTCCGGCGACAAGTTGAACGCCTTCGATCCGGCGAGCGGGAAAACGGTGCGCTCGATCGAAGTCGCCGGGCACGCAGGGACGGCCTTCGACGGCCGGCACCTGTTTCAGATCGCCGAGGATCGCATCCGCAAGATCGATCCGCAGACCGGCCGTGTGCTCGCCACGATCCCGGCGCCCGGCGGCGCTTGCTCGGGGCTCGCCTGGGCCGAAGGGACGCTCTGGGTGGGGCACTATCGGGACCGGAAGATCCATCAAATCGATCCCCAAACAGGGGCCATTCTTCGCACCATCGAGACCAACCGCTTTGTCACCGGGGTCACCTGGATCGACGGCGAGCTGTGGCACGGCACTTGGGAAGGTGACGAAAGCGATTTGCGGCGAGTCGATCCGCGAACGGGAGAGGTCCTGGAGCGGATCGAGATGCCGCCCGGAGTGGACGTGTCGGGTCTCGAATCCGACGGCGGCGACCGGTTCTTCTGCGGCGGCGGAAGGAGCGGGAAGGTAAGAGCCGTCCGCCGGCCCAGGCGAGTTTCCGCACCGGGCCGGGGCTCCGAGACCCCCATCCACCCCACGAGCAACTAGTCGAAGCGGCCCTCGGGGGTGGCAAGCCGCTGGGATTGACCATCGCCTGGACCAGCCGGCGGCAGATCGAGCTCGATACCGGAGTTCCCCGCGTTGAGTGCCACGGAAACGTTCCGCCGCTCTCCAAAAACGGAGCTCTCTGCAATAAAATTGTGGCGCTACGATCTCCCCCCGCCACGTGCTCGCCGGAGGGACCAACAAATGGAGAGAGAAATGGAAAGCAGAACGCCCAGCATCATTGATCTCAACGCGGAGCTCGCGAAGCTGACGATGTTCCGACGGACTCCCCAGTCGACGAGGGCGGATACAAAGGGAAGCGTCGCACGATTGGCTTCCTACCGCGACGGCCTCCTTTTGGCGATCAAGGCCTCGGGGACAGACCATTGGGAACGCCATCTGACCGGCGACGAGCTGGTCCACATCCTCGACGGCACTGCGACCCTGGAAATCGTATGCGACGACGGGCCGCCCAAGTCTTTTGCGCTTCGCGCCGGAATGATCGCTGTCATTCCGCAGGGTGCATGGCACCGCGCTCTCTCTGCGGAAGGCAAGACTGAAATGACCGCCACACCTTTCCCCGGCGACCACATCGAGCGCGATGTCGACGATCCTCGGTCAATTGACGGCCAGCCGACGGGTGCGATCGCCGTGACGCCCAGCATCATCGACCTCACCGCCGAACTCGCGAAGCTGGCAATGTTCCGTGGTCGGACGCCGCAGTCGACGATGGCGGATCGCAAGGGAAGCGCCGCACGATTGGCGTCCTACCGCGACGGCGCCCTCACCACCACGAAGTTCGCGGGAAAAGGTCATTGGGAGTCCCATCCCGCCGCCGACGAGCTGATTCACGTCCTCGACGGCACTGCGACCCTGGAAATCGTATGCGACGACGGGCCGCCCAGGTCTTTTGCGCTCCGCGCTGGAATGATCGCTGTCAACCCGCAGGGTACGTGGCACCGCTTTCACTCGTCGGAGGGCGTGACCTTGATGACCGCGACACCCTTCCCCAGCGAGGTCATCGAGATCGATGTCGAAGACCCGCGGACGGTCGAACGCAAGCCGGCCTGAGCAATGGCCATCACGGTCGAACGAGTTCCGATCTCAACAGAAATCAGGAGAAATTAGTGATGGGCGCGCAGGGCATCGTCCGTTTCTTTGGGCACCTAGCCGGCAGGTTGATTCGCGCGGCCCGATGCGGCGTCCGGAAATTAGCCGTAATCGCGTAGTAGTGTGTTGGTTTACGACGAGTGAGTCACAGCTTCTCTGAATGAAAATTTGATAAAATGCTGCTTATTATTGATATGATGCTTTCCGTTATTCCGATACCTGGACGGGATAATCTCCTGCTATTTCCTGGCTGTCGCTCCAAAGGCGAGGCTTTGCGCGGCCAAAGACCGGACCCTGCTTGTTTCTCTCCTGTTTTTTCAAGCAAGGCTTCGCGTTCCCCGGGAATGCCGTGATCGGTTCAGCTCAACGGATGAGGCCCTCGCCGCACCGTAATTTGGGAGCGAGCGCGATTGATTGCGCCATGCGGGCATTCTACTGTACTGGTTCCAGCCACGGCAGTGTCGCCGGAGCTGGGGGATCGGGTTCGGTACATTGCTGCGAGGAGTGTTTGGGGCTTCCTCTAGGGGAGTGAATGCCGTGTCGCTGCATCCGGCCGCTGCGCCTTTGCGAGCGTGCAGCCTTGTCTTCCTCGCCGCCCTTGCGGCCTGTGCCGAGCGTCAGGCGTTGCCCAATGATCCGACGGGTCGGCTGTTCGCGCGTGGTCTCGACGAGATAACCGATCTCTATATTGCGCCCATTTCCAGCCGGCGGCTCGTTCTGGGCGGTGCCGCGCGGCTGTCGCGCCTCGACGGCCAGATCTCGGTTTCGGAGACGCCGGGGCCGGATAAAACATACCTCGTGCTGTCTTATGCGGGGAGCGAGGTGGCCGCCTATCCGATACCCTCGCATGACGACCCGCATGATTGGGGCGCCCTGATGGGCCAACTAGTAGTCAGCGCAAAGGCAGCTTCCCCGAGTGTTGCGGCGCTGCCGGAGGACCAAATCGACAAGACGCTGTTCGATGGCATCACCGCCGGGCTCGACCGCTTCTCCCGTTATTCCTCACCCGATGTCGCCCGCGATCAGCGCGCCGCTCGCGACGGGTTCGGCGGCATTGGAGTGACTTCTCGATACTTCTAAGGAAGAATTTCGGATCACTGCGGTCACGCCGCGCAGCCCCGCCGAACTTGGCGGCATAAAGCCCGACGACAGGCTCGTAGCGATCGACAAAGTGCCGACAGCCGGACGCTCCCATAGCGATGTGGTTCACGCCCTGCGCGGACCGATCCTCAGCACGGTCGAGCTCACCGTCTATCGCCCCAGCCTCGCCCAAAACCGAACCTTCCACCTGCAGCGCGAGCTGGTGATCCTTCCCACGGTGACGGTATCGCGCGACGGCGATATCGCGGTCTTTAAGGTGACGAGCTTCAACCAGAACACGACGCAGCAGATCGTCGAAGCCCTTAGCAATTTGAAGCGCGAAATGGGGCCGCAGCTCCGCGGGATCGTCCTCGATCTGCGCGGTGACCCGGGCGGACTGCTCGATCAGGCGGTGAGCCTGGTAGACGTGTTCATACCCAATGGCCCGATCGTCGCGACGGTCGGCCGCCACCCCGCGAGCCGGCAGTTTTTCGAAGCTTCGGGAGACAGTATCGCGCCGCAGATACCGGTCGTCGTCTTGATCAACGGCGGCTCGGCTTCGTCCTCGGAGATCGTTGCTGCAGCCTTGCAGGATGCCGGACGCGCGGTCGTCGTCGGCAGCGCCTCGTATGGAAAGGGCACGGTGCAAACCGTCTTGCGGCTGCCGAACGATGGCGAGCTGACATTGACTTGGGCCCAGCTCGTCGCCCCGTCGGGTTATCTTCTGCACGAACACGGCGTCGTCCCGACCCTGTGCACGAGCGATCTCGGGGACGACGACCGCTTCGTGCAATTAGCAATTCAACGTGCGGCGGTGTCACCCGCGACCGCGTCGGCCGCAACGCGGGCACGCGCGTCACTCGACGAAGACGCCTGGTCTCAATTGCGCCGCTCTTGCCCGGCCCGGTCGGGCGACCACGAGATCGACGTGAAGGTGGCGAAACGGCTCCTTACCGACCCCGCGCTCTACACTCAGGCGGTGCATGCGATCGGAGCCAACCCGAGTGTGGCGGCGGTTCCGGTCGCCGCCCCGCCGACGGTTGAACCCGCCTTGACAGCAGTCAGCCCGGCGTTATCTTCCAGTCCACGCAACCCCTGATGCGAGAGTCCCCTTATGGCCAAGACGAATACTGTCCTCATCAAGCTGGTCAGCAGCGCCGATACCGGCTTCTTCTATGTAACGAAGAAAAATCCCCGCAGTAAAACCAATAAGCTTGAATTGAAGAAGTTCGACCCGATCGCCCGCAAGCACGTCGTATTCAAGGAAGCAAAGATAAAGTAGCTCGCGCCTGCACGAGCCGGTCTCAAGACTGGATCGCGAGGCCGGCATCCTCGGTTCGCGATGAGCCTATCTTAGACGCCGCAACGGCGGGCGGACGCACAATCACACAATTCCGCCCCCTGGTCTTGGCAGCGTAAAGCGCATCATCGGCGCGGCTCAGCAGACGATCACGGTCATCACTGCCGGTCGCGGCGGACGCGACACCGATGCTGATCGTCACCGAGAGCTTTCGACCGTCGGACTTGATCGTGAACGGCTCGCGCGCCACCTCGGCGCGCAGACGCTCGGCCACCCCTGCAGCAATCGTGATATCGATCTCGGGCATGACAACGACAAACTCGTCACCGGCACCGTCTCCGCGTCGAGCGACCAGGTCGACGCTGCGGACGCAGTGGGTCGTTCGCGCCGCGAGCTCGCGCAATACGTCGTCTCCCGCGGCATGACCGTAAGTATCGTTCACCTGCTTGAAATTATCGATATCGAACAACAAAACGGCGGCGTTGATGCCATCCTGGTTGACGCGCTGGATGAGTTCGTCGAGGTGAACGAACAGATATCGCCGGTGGTAGAGACCCGTTAGCTCATCGGTCAGGGCAAGCTCCAGGCTGTTCCGATAATTCTCATCCAACCGGTTCTGCAGCCTCTTGCGGCGAACCTGGGTGGCCGTGCGGGCCAGCAACTCGTTCCGATCCACCGGGCGCACCAGATAGTCGTTGGCGCCCAAATCGAGCCCCTTGGCAAGACGAGGCAGATCCGTGTCGTCGGCGATCAACAAGATCGGCAGTTGACGGGAGGTTTCGTTGGCACGGCACTGGGTAACCAGCCGCAACGCGTCGCCGCCCGGTGTGGACACGCTTGCAATGATCAGCTCGATGTCGGGAGCGAGCAACATCCATGCTTCTGTGCAGGTCGATGCGCGCGCCACCGAATTGGCGATCGGCAACAACGTCTCGGTCATTCGGGCAACCGCGAATTCATCGTCATCGACGATCATGATGCGGGCAGGACCGGTGTCCTCGGAGACGGGAGTGTCGCCGCCGCCGAACTTGCTGCAGATCCCCTCGCGAACGCGTAGCTCCTCCATCATCCGCTTCAGCCGCACGAGCGAGCGGACGCGGGCGAACAGAGCGACATCGTTCACCGGTTTGGTCAGGAAATCGTCGGCGCCGGCCTCGAGACCGCGCAGGCGGTTGGCGGTATCGGAGAGCGCCGTCACCATGACGACTGGAACATCGACGGTTCGCCGATTGGCCTTCAGCTGGCGGCAAACCTCGAAACCGTCCATCCGCGGCATCATGACATCGAGAAGAATCACGTCCGGAAGCTCGGTCTCGGCGATTTCCAGGGCGCTAGGTCCGTTATACGCCGTCAAAACGTCGAAATACTCACTCGACAGCTTTGCTTCGAGCAGTTTTACGTTCGCCTCGACATCGTCGACAACCAGCACCCGGCCAGACATCAGCCTCTCTCACAGTCGAAGGATCGGGCCGGGCACCCCTCTCAGGAGAGGAAGCGCTCGACGGTTTGCAAAAAGCTCGTCACCGAGATCGGCTTCGCGATATAGGCCTCGCAACCGCCGTTCCGCATTTTTTCCTCGTCGCCTTTCATCGCGAAGGCGGTCACCGCGATGACCGGGATCATCCGCAGATCATCGTCTTCCTTGATCCACTGCGTGACTTGCAAACCGGATACTTCCGGCAGCTGGATGTCCATCAGAATCAGGTCCGGACGATGTTGACGAGCGAGCGCAAGCGCCTCGACACCGTCCTTGGTCTGCAGTGTACCATAGCCGTGAGCGACGAGAAGGTCGTTGAAGAGCTTCATATTGAGGTCGTTATCCTCGACGATCAACACCTTCTTCCGTACAGGTTGATCGGTGCCCACCTCCGGTTTTGTAACGTCCAATGTCATGCTCCCAGCCTCGAAACCGACAGAGTTTGCCCCATGGCCTCTGCGGCAAGGCGTCTGGCAACCGCCGTTTCCGCACCGGCTGCACTGGTGCTTTCTAAAGGATCGAACTTAATTATTCGTAACCGCTCTCGGTGAGGAAATCGCGCGATGTCGGCCCGGTTTCGCATCGGCATCGATCTTGGCGGCACCAAGATCGAAGGCGCCGCCATAGACGTCTGCGGATCGGTGCGCTTTCGCCACCGTGTTGTCACGCCGGCACAGGACTATCGCGGGACAATCGATGCGATCATCGCCCTGATCGGCACGATCGATCAAGAAGTCGGGACAACGGCCCCGGTTGGCATTGGCATTCCGGGCACCGTCTCTCCCGCCACCGGCCTTATCAAGAACGCCAACTCCACTTGGCTGATCGGACGCCCGTTGCAACGCGACCTCGAGAGCGCGCTCGGGCGGCCGACGCGAACTCGCCAACGATGCCAACTGTTTCGCCCTGTCCGAAGCGACCGACGGTGCCGGCGCCGCGGTGGAGACGGTTTTCGGCGTCATTCTCGGGACGGGCGTGGGAGGCGGGATAGCCATCAGACGGCAGATCCTGGCCGGCGCCAACGCAATCGCCGGAGAATGGGGGCACAATCCGATGCCGTGGCCGACGCCCGAGGAGATTCCGGGACCGCCTTGCTGGTGCGGCCGATCCGGTTGTCTGGAGACGTTTCTGTCGGGCCCGGCGTTGGCTGCGGATCATTACCGCCGCACTCGTCGCACGCAGAGTGCTCCGGAAATCGCCGAGGCAGCAGCGGCGGGAGATCCGGAGTGCTGCGCAACGCTCGAGCGTTATATGGACCGGCTCGCCCGCGGACTGGCTTCGGTGATCAACGTGGTCGATCCGGATGCGATCGTGCTCGGAGGTGGGCTGTCGAGCATCTCTGCGCTTTACGAGCAAGTCCCTCGCTTGTGGATCCGGCATATCTTTTCGGATCGCGTCGCCACCCCCCTCTTCCCTCCGCTCCACGGCGCGTCCAGCGGCGTGCGCGGCGCAGCGTGGTTGTGGCCGCCGGAAGAGGCGCCATGAGCACGCTGTGCCGTGATTGCGGCGCCCTCGAAACTGCCGCCCAGCAGAGCGAGCGTTGCGCCGCCTGCGGCTCGCCGCGGCTGGTCCATCACACCGCACTCGGCTCTCTGGCGGTCGCGCATGTCGATTGCGACGCGTTTTATGCCGCGGTCGAAAAGCGCGACAGACCCGAATTGGCGGACCGCCCGGTCATCATCGGCGGCGGCGCCCGCGGGGTCGTGCTCGCCTGCTGCTATGTGGCAAGGCTCTATGGCGTGCGCTCGGCGATGCCGATGTTCAAGGCATTGGCGGCCTGCCCGGATGCGGTCGTAATCCGGCCGGACATGGCGAAGTACAGCGCTGTCGGACGTGAGGTGCGCGCCGAGATGCGGCGGCTCACTCCATTGGTCGAACCCTTGTCGATCGACGAGGCATTTCTTCACCTCGGCGGCACCGAAACGCTGCATGAGGCCTGCCCCGCCCAGCTCCTCGCGGGGCTGGCCAAGCGGGTCGAAACGGCGCACGGCATCACTGTATCGATCGGATTGAGCGACAACAAATTTCTCGCAAAGATCGCTTCCGACCTCGACAAGCCGCGCGGTTTCGCGGTTCTCAGCCGCAGCGAGGCCCCGGCGTTCCTCGCCGGCAAACCGGTCTCGCTGCTGTGGGGCGTCGGAACAGCGATGCAGCGGCGGCTCGCCGGCGACGGCATCACTCTGATCGGGCAGCTCGCCGAGATCGGCGGGCGCGAGCTCGCCTCCCGCTATGGCCGGATGGGGGCGCGGCTCGCCCATCTGGCCCGCGGCGAAGACGACCGCGCGGTTCTCGCCCATGTTCCGGCGCACACGATCTCGGCCGAGACCACTTTGGCGCAGGACGAGTGCGATGCGAGTGTGCTCTCGCGCGTATTGTGGCCGCTCTGCGAGCGCCTTTCGGCTCGGTTGAAGCAGACCTCACTGGCCGCCGGCACGATCACCTTGAAACTGAAGACCGCCGATTTTCGCCTGCGAACGCGCTCCCGCCGCTTAGAGGACCCGACGCAGCTGGCCGACACGCTTTTTCACATCGCGTCCGGCCTGCTGGCCGCCGAGACCGACGGCGTGACGCGGTTCAGATTGGTCGGGGTCGGCGCAGATAACCTCTTCGACAGCTGCATCGCCGATCCCCCGACCTTGTTCGACCGCGATCTCGACGGCCCGAGGCGCCTCGAACATGCGATCGACGCGATCCGCGGCAGGCTCGGCCAGGAAGCAGTCCAATTTGGCCGCACCCTCCCGCATCACAAAGGAGGCGGCTAGCAGTTTGGTTTGGAGAGCGGCTCGATGTCGTCCAGTTTGGCGCGAATCGAATATTCTCCATAGTCTATGACCATGTCCTGCGACACGCCATTGTCGAGAAGGCGCATGCCGAGCTCGTAATCCGGTTTTTCTGCACTTGCGTCGACCGGGAAAAAGGCGAGCCGGACGCGCCAGCCGGGCCGCTCCAGCAAGGGGCTGCGAGTCTCGGCCGCCGGGTCGGCAGCGAGCTGGTGTCCGATCACTGCTGAGACCTGGACCGCATTCTCGTCGGTCGCCCCATCGAATATCAGGCGCGAGACGAAGTTCTCGCCGGCACGGGCGGAATCTATCAACAGGATCGTGTGCGCGCTGGGAAACATGACGCCCGGCTCGAGCTTCAGGGTCTGCGGCTGAGGCTTCGTAAACTCGGCCACCCCGCCCTTCCCGGGACCGTCGAGCCTCGCTTCACCACGAATCTCTTGATCGACTTCGCCATTGCGGGTCTGCTTCTGATTGAAGCGATAGCGCAACCCGTCCTTCGACTCCCAAGTAACAAAGCTCGAGACGATGTCGACGTCCGAGTTTTCCGCATAGCGCATCTTCAATCGGTAGCGCTGCTCGATCGTCCAACCCTCGCAGGTCTCGCCCCATTCGTAATCCATCGTGCCGCGAGCATCGGCGACGCCCGAATCACTCCGGGCATTGTCCAGGGACATCGTATAAAGCGCGCGGTGTGGCGCGATCTCGGCCAACTCGGCCAATGGCGCAATGCCGATGACGGCGACCGCGAAAACGAAAGGCTCCAGGCGCCACCTTCTCATCGACCCAAAACTCCCCCAGCGTACGGCCGAAGATCATCGCATTACCGGCCCGCCAATTATATGCAGAAATCGCGCCGGCCCGCCCCGAATGGCGGGCTCAACTTCTGGCGGTTCTCACCGGCGGCAGATCCAACCGGATATGCAGCTCTTTCAGTCTTTCCGGCGGCACCGGCGCCGGCGCGTCCATCAGGAGATCTTGCGCCTGCTGGTTCATCGGGAAGGCGACGACCTCGCGCAGGTTCGGGGTGTCCGCCAGCAGCATGACGATGCGGTCGATGCCGGGAGCCGAGCCGCCATGCGGCGGGGCGCCGTATTTGAACGCGTTGAGCATCCCGCCGAACCGCGTCTCGACCTCCTCGGCCGAATAGCCGGCGATCGCAAAGGCCTTGTACATGATGTCGGGGCGATGGTTGCGGATCGCCCCCGAGGAGAGCTCGACCCCATTGCAGACGATGTCGTATTGGTACGCGGTAATCTCCAGCGGATCCTGCTGCTCGAGCGCCGCGAGCCCGCCTTGGGGCATCGAGAACGGGTTGTGGCTGAAGTCGATCTCCCCGGTCTCCTCGTCGCGCTCGTACATCGGGAAATCGGTGATCCAGCAGAAGTGAAAAACCCCCTCCTCGATCAGCCCCAGTTCCTGGCCGATCCGCGTACGTGCTGCGCCGGCAAGCTTTTCCGCCTCCGCCCTGGGCCCGGCCGCGAAAAAGACCACGTCCCCTGCGCCGACGCCTGCGAGTTCGGCGATCTTGGCGACTTCGTCCGGATTGAGGTTGTTCGCGATCGGGCCGCGGCCGATCAGTGGCCCTTCAGGAAAATCGAGCGTCTGCAGACCCGACGCTCCTGTCTCAAGGATGATGTAGCCGAGCCCAGGGGCGCCCATCTCCGTCTTTGCCCAGGCGTCCATCTTGTCCTGGAACGATGAACGTGGGCGCGACGCCGCGCCAGGCGCCGGTATCGCCCGAACCACACCGCCCTTCTCGATTATGCGGCGAAACGCCCGGAACTGAGAGGTAGCGAATACCGCCGATACGTCGGCGATGACGAGCGGATTGCGCAGATCGGGCTTGTCGGTGCCATAGCGCAGCATCGCGTCGCGATGGGCGATGCGCGGGAAGGGCGGCGCGGTCGCCGGCCGGCCGCCGCCAAATTCCTCGAACACGCCATGCAATACCGGCTCGATCGCCGCAAAGACATCCTCTTGCGTCACATACGACATCTCGAAATCGAGCTGGTAGAACTCGCCGGGGGAGCGGTCGGCGCGGCCGGCTTCGTCGCGGAAGCACGGTGCGATCTGGAAATAGCGGTCGAACCCGGCGACCATCAGCAGCTGCTTGAATTGCTGCGGCGCCTGCGGCAGCGCGTAAAACTCGCCGGGATGGAGCCGGCTCGGCACAAGGTAGTCGCGTGCCCCCTCGGGCGAGCTGGCGGTCAGGATCGGCGTCTGAAACTCGACAAAGCCCTGTTCGATCATGCGCCGCCGGATCGAGGCGATGACGTTCGACCGCAACAGCATGTTCGCGTGCATCCGCTCACGCCGCAAATCGAGGAAGCGGTAGGTCAGCCGCATATCCTCGGGGTATTCCGCCTCGCTATTCACCGGGAACGGCAGCGGCTCGGCCTCCGAGAGGACCTCGATGTCGGCGATGACGAGCTCCACCTCACCGGTGTCGAGCTTCGGATTGACCGTATCGGCCGAGCGGGCGGCGATCCGCCCGGTCATTGTGACCACGCTCTCCAGCCTCAGTGCGTCCACCGCCGGGAAGAGCGGCGAAGAGATATCGATCACGCACTGCGTCACGCCGTAATGGTCGCGCAAATCGATAAAGAGGAGCTGCCCATGATCGCGCTTGCGGTGCACCCACCCGGACAGCCGCGCCGGCTGGCCCGCATCGGTCAGGCGCAGGGCTCCGCAAGTGTGGGTTCGGTAAGCGTGCATAAGGGCAGATCCCGTTCGAGGCGGCGGGAACACGGCACGGCCGCCAGCTGTTGTCAAGCCGGCCACCGGACCGGAGCGCCCCGCAAGGCGCGAGCGAAAGCCGGCGGCCCACTTGATCATATAGGGACAAAACAGGCGGGAGATCGGCCCCTGACCGAAACCCGCCCGCGCGCGCCACCGGAATAGCATCAAGTTCTCGCCGCAATGAGGATCAATACCATCGGGATCGCCTATGCCGCCATCACCACGCCGCACAAATCGCCGAAGGATCATCCGACTAATGGTCCTCCGGGGCGTCGTCTTCGCCGCCGCTGGATTGGCGTTGCTGCAATTCGGCGCACTCGCCCAGTCGGGCAAGATGTACCGCGTCGGGCTGGTCTCGGTAAGCGTGCCCGACAGCGGGATCTTGGGTCCCGGCCTCGTCCGCGACTTCGCCAAGCGCGGCTATGCGGTGGACCGCAACATCATCTTCGAACGCCGCGCCGCCGAGGGCCACCCCGACCGCTTGCCCGGCCTCGTCGACGAACTGGTGGCCGACCACGTCGATTTGATCATCACACAAAGCTATCCCGCGGCCGCCGCCGCCAAAGAGCGCGCCGGCAAAATCCCGATCGTGGTGACCAATTCCGGCGATCCGGTGGCGACGGGCCTGGCCGCGAGCCTCGTCCCATCCCGGCGGCAACGTTACCGGGGTCTCGGATGTCGCCAGCGAGCTTTCGGCAAAGCGTCTGGCGCTCCTCAAGGAGGCGGTGCCAAACGTCCGAGCGGTCGCGGTGCTGTGGAACGCCGACGATCTGGGCATGACCCTGCGCTATCGGGCGGCCGAGGTCGAGGCCAAGCGGCTGGGCATGCAGATCGTGCCGCTCGGCGTGCATGCGCCCGACGATTTCGATGCCGCCTTTGCCGCGATGGCCGAGAAGCCGCCGGATGCGATCCTGATGGTGACCGACATCTTGACCGTGCTCAACCGCAAGCGGGTGATCGACTTTGCGGCCGCGCACCGCCTGCCGGCGATCTATGAATACGCCTTTCTTGCCCATGACGGCGGCCTGATGGCCTACGGCCCCAATCTCGACGCGATCTTCGACCGCGCTGCCGGGCTCGCCGACCAGATCCTCAAAGGCGCTAGCCCCGCCGACTTGCCGCTCGAACTACCGACCCGCTTCGATCTCGCGGTCAACCTGGAGACCGCGAAGGCCCTCGGCCTGACGATCCCGGAATCGATCCTGGTACGCGCCGACGACGTGATCGAATGACCGGGGTCGGCTCGCGGGAACGCTTCGTCACCGTCACGTCAACGCCGGGGAAGGTCTCGGGGCGGCGCGCGCTCGCTGCTTTCGTGGATCATCAGCGCGACGCGAGCTTCTCCGCATACTTGACGCCGCCGTCCTGGCGACTTGGTGACGGTGACGCGGATTGACCGATCGGCCCGCTCGACCTTCGACCTATTCGCCATCGCCGACAAACAAGCGGCTGGGATCGATATTGACGATGATCCGCGATGAACAGCTGCGTCGCGGACCGCAACGCCGTAGCGGGCCGCGCCGGCGCGATCAGCGTGATACCCGTCATCTTTTTAAAGTCGGCTGAGAGAACCGAGCGAGCTCGCGCGCGCTGGAGCTGCGTCCGTTTGCGCGGCTGAGGAGCTGTCACGCCGCGCAGCCCAGAATTGGAGTGTTAGCCCTCATCGGAGGCATGAAGACGTTTTTTTGACGCTCCGCCTGAAAGCTATCTTCAATTCTAGATAATCTTTAGGAGGATTACGCTTAGCGGCCCCAAGGGTGCACTAACTATATGCGGCTATCCAAAACGGGGACGGGAGAGGCGGCAGAACCAATACCCGCGTCGCAGTGCGCTTACAGCGCTGATGGCCGAGCCTCCCGGCAGGGCCATCCTCAACTGATCGATCGGTATGCCAGGCCGTCTTCCGGATGACCAGAAGAGGGGCTGGCGGAACGGGCTCTTCTGAACATGATCATGGAAGATGAAATCGAGCTGTCCAGCGAGATTTGCAAGGCCTGCGGCGAGGTTGCTCGCGCCCAAACAGCCCCGCGGAGCCAGCACGCGCGTCTAGTCGCGGAGCTGACAAAGGTCTCGGAGCTGACACAGGCGGTGCACGCGCGTGACGCGTTCATCGCGATCGCCGCACACGAGTTGCGCAACCCAATGACGCCGATGCTCGGGTATGTCGAGCATACCTTGTCAGTCGCCCGGCGCCCGGAAATCAAGTGCCCCGCAACGATCATTGTCGCGCTCGAGCGCCTGGCTTATCAGATAACCGAATATGTCAAGCGGGCGACGACCCTTCTTGACATCTCGCGCATTACAGCGGGAAAGCTTCGCACTGAACTTTCGGTGGTCGATCTCACCGCCGTGATCGTACAGGCGGTTCATCGGCATCGAGCGGGTGCGGAGCGCTTGGGTTGCCGCCTGGAACCGCGCATCGACAGTGAGGTATCGGGGCTGCTCGATGAACTCGCCGTCGAGCAGATCGCCGATAACCTTTTGTCCAACGCCGTCAAGTATGGCGCGGGCGAGCCGATCGAGGTCTCCTTGGTTTGCGACGGCAGCAGGGCGCGATTGACTGTTCGGGATTACGGCATCGGTATCTCGGAAGAAGACCAAGCCCGCATCTTCGATGCCTTCGAGCGTGCAGTGACCCGGCGTGAGGAGGGCGGCTTCGGTATCGGCCTCTGGGTCGTCCGCCATCTTGTGGATGCCATGCACGGCGAGATCCACATAAACAGTCGCCGCGCCGAAGGATCGACCTTTACTGTGGTCCTTCCGCTTTTGCCACCGTAAGGGACCTCATGGCTACGGATCCGATTGCTGCCGACCCGCAGACGCCCCTGGAGCGCGTGCCCACGGGCATCCCCGGCCTCGACACCGTGTTGCGAGGAGGCTTTCTCAGAGCAGGCATTTACATTGTGCGGGGCGAGCCGGGGGCGGGCAAGACGATCCTCGGAAATCAGTTCTGCTTTAATCATGTCGCCGCCGGGCACGTGTGGTGGTCTACGTCACCCTTCTGGCGGAAACGCACGACCGCATGATGCAGCACATGCAGACAATGTCGTTCTTTGAGCCGGCGCGTATTCCTGACGGTCTTTATTACGTGAACGGCTTCCGCGTCCTTGAGGAAGACGGCATCAAGGGGTTTATCGATTTACTGCGGCACGAGATTTGGACGCGTAATGCGACGCTCGTCCTGGACGGTCTCATCGCCACCGAGGAGTCGAGCGAGTCGGATCGCGATTTCAAGAAGTTCATCCACGAGCTTCAGGCCCACATAGCCGTCGAAGGTTGCACGGCGTTGCTTCTGACCAATGGTCGTCGCGACGACTACCACCCCGAGCACACGATGGTGGACGGGCTCATCGAGCTTCACGATGTGCTGTTCGGCACGCAAGCCGACAGGGAGCTGGAGGTGCGCAAGCTCCGCGGCACTGACGTCCTGCGCGGCCGGCACTCGTTCCGGATCACCGACGGAGGGCATCGTCGTCTATCCCCGAATCGAGGCGCTGTTCGCGCGCCCCTCGGCCGATGACCAGTGGCCCGATGAGCGATGCGCCACCGGCGTCAACGAGCTCGACGCGATGATTGGCGGCGGCATACCCGCGCGGCACGACAACGCTCGTGCTCGGCGCCTCGGGTTCAGGAAAGACGTAGCCTCGGTCTGCATTTTCTCTCGCAATCGTCCGCGCAGGAGCCCGGGCTCTTGTTCGGCTTTTACGAGATGCCGCTGCGCCTGCGGCTGAAGGCGGCCCGCATCGGCATTAAGCTCGACGGCCTGATCGAGCAAGGCCATTTGGAGATCCTCTGGCACCCGCCTACCGAGGACATCCTCGACGCGCTCGGCAATCGGCTTGTCGAGGCCGTGCGGCGCCGCCGCGTGAAGCGGCTCGTCATCGACGGACTTCTCGGGTTCCAGGAGATTGCTGCCGACCGGCCGCATCGGATCGGTCGTTTCTTGACGGCGCTGGCGAATGAGCTTCGCGTGCTCAACGTGACCACGTTCTACACGGCCGAGACGCGGAACCTCATCGGTGCAGTGATCGAGGGGCCAACGATCGGCCTGTCTACAATCGCCGAAAACCTGATCTTGCTGCGGTACGTCGAGATGAGGTCGCAACTCCGTCGGCTGATTTCCATCGTGAAGATGCGGGACAGCGACTTCGACTCGTCACTGCGGGAGTTCCGCATCACGTCTACCGGCATCGAACTCGCCCATACGTTCGACAGCGCCGAGGCGATCCTGAGCGGATTCCCTCAACTAACGACCGAAGAACTGCCCGCGGACAAGGCGGCTCGTCGACCTCGCGAGAGGTAATCATGCCAACGGTGCTCGTGGTCGACGACGAGTTCGGAATCGTCGACGTATTAGAGACCATCCTCACTGACGAGGGCTATCGGGTTCTCACCGCGTGCAACGGCAAGCAGGGCCTCGTGAGGTTGTCGGAGGAAAAACCCGAGGTGATCCTGCTGGACTTTATGATGCCGATACTTCAGTGGCGGTGAAATGCTGCGCGCAATGGCGGCGGAGCGGGCTTACCAGCGCATCCCGGTTATCATGATGAGCTCGCTCCGCGAGGAGGCGGTCGCCGAAAGATGCAAGGGTTACGCCGCGTTCCTGCACAAGCCCTTCAGGGCGGCCGCGGTGCTGAGCACTGTCGCTCGCGTCCTCGGCAGAGCGAAGAACGACCCCACCTAGCGCCGGAATTCCGACCTGCCCAGCTTTTACTCCGAGGTTAATTTTTTTCCACTGATACGCAATGAACAGCTCGTCGCGGGCCACAATGACGCAGCGGACCGCGCCGGGCCGATCAGCGTGACACCCGTCTCTTCAAGGTCGGCTGAACTGCTTTACGAGCCGAGCGAGCGCGTCGCTCGCTCGGTAGAAGAGCGGGTGCGGTTGCGAACTCCAGTCAATCAATCGCCGGTCGCGCGCTACGCTACGCTGCGCTACGGCTTCACGCCCGCCCGACGCCCGACCTCAGCGACGGTGACAGTGACATCTGTAAATGGCAGAAAGAGTGACATCTGTATTTGGTGGATACAAAAAAGAGCCGCTGGGCTATCTTGGGCGCACCGGCTCTCATCACTTTGTAGATTGCGGCTATCCCTCACTAAAACAGCCAGCCGTCTCCGTGACGGTCGAATACCCGAAGCAGGGTCCGGAAGCGCTTGCAAAGCTGCGGCGATCACGCGCTTGTCGTATTTGTTCATGGTGTCGGCTCCTGTGTTGTGGCCTGACCCCCTCTCCTACGGGCTGAAAATTCCAGGCGGGCAGAATCTCGTCCGCGCCTACGGATTTGTTCGCCCTCAACCGTCAGCACCCTGAGTGGTGGGATTCTGCCGCCCGCCGGCTACCCATGGCTCTTGGCGGGGGTTTATTAAATCGACAATCACGTAATTGACCAATTCATATTGTACCGTCGCGGGCATCCGCGTCCATCAGCGGGTGCAAGACTGCGATTGAAGGAGTTGCCGATGCCTGATCTCGACCTGATAGAACAGGGGAAACAGGGGCGTGGGAGTGGCGCTGGGCGGCTTCCCAAGGGCAGGTCGGGCCCGGCCGCGCGGTCACGTCAATTGCGACGAGGGAGGGAGCGGGATGCGGTCTTGCTTCAATTCCCTGCAAGTAAAAGCGAGACCAACCTAGGGCGGGGGCGGAACAGCCTCGATCGCCTGGCCTCCAACTAGCTAGCTGATCGCTAGACCGGCATGGCAAGAACTTTGGAGTAGGCAGATGGAGATCGTGATCTTCGGGCGCTTCCACGCGAAGGTAGGGCGCGAGGCCGAGGTGGAGGCAGCGCTGCGCGAGGTGCAGGCGCCCACCCGCGCTGAGCCGGGATGCCTGGAGCTTCATCTTTACCGCTCGCTGAAGGACCCGCGTCTCTATTACGTGCATTCGCGCTGGGGCGACATAGCGTCGTTCGAACGCCACGCGGAGCTGACCCG
>CAVOHI010000010.1:0-48150 GCA_963695605.1 uncultured Alphaproteobacteria bacterium
CTCGTCCAATGTCGACATTCTGTATCTCCGCGGCAGAGTATTGGTTGACCCAGATAGTCAATCTTTTCCGGCCTCTATCACTACGATGCCGACAGTGCAACGGCGGAATGCGCTGATTTATTGGATCGAGTAACTGTCGCTAGATGGCCCCAAAGTGTCCCAGCGAATGAGAAGGCGGTAATAGCCCAAGAGCGGTTGCGACCGGCGTTTGGCCCATCGGGCGAGAGGAATTGGCAGCGCCGTGCTCCACATTGACTCCTTCGCTCGGGGAGAACGGATTCGAAACTTCCGAGATGGACCGAGGGTTCGAATCGATTCCCTCCAGCGGCGGGATCGACGGGGCAGCCAAAAAAAATTTTGCGGGGTACCGATGGTTCGAATCCATCTCCCTCCAGCGGCGAGTCGCGTGCGAACCTGAGTTCCTCGATCAGCTGCCGTCGCAGGTGCGCCGGACGGTCCGGCCTACGTGCGAATGATAGGTTAGGGTCAACTGCTGAGATCCTGCACTGGTCAGGGGGCGTCAGCTTCCGCTCAGCAAGCCGACGGTCCGCCGGCTCGTTCAATCATTCCCTGAGTGCCATGAGCTGAAGTGGGCCCTTTCAAAGTCGGGACAAGCTCAACTCACCCGGAAGAAGTGAACATGATCCCATCCCGCCTCGCATCTCCATTGACGATTTTGAAAAGCACTCAACTGCTGAGCGCTACCTTCGCGTATCGAGCAGCTGAGTTCGTCTACTCTGAACATAACGTTGGCGACCGCGCCTTGCCCAGATACAGCAGCTCGCATGTGGCATGCTCATCAAAAATCTCCGCACGGATGTCCTTTTCAAATTTCTCGATCGTGACTTTGCCCGGGAAGCGGTGATAGGTGCCATCGAAGTCGGTGAAGATGGATCATTTAATTCTCTTTGCCGCTCGAAGGTCACGACATAGCACGCATCACCATATCGGTATCGGTACGTATAGCGCGTGATGTCGGCGATGGGCTTGCTGGTCTTGCCATCGGTAGCCACGCGCTCCATCTCGAAGGAGTCGTGAGCTGACTATTAATGTCGTGACCAGTGAAAGATAGCGCTGAAAGACGAGGTCATTTACTAAAATTAATTTGGTTTTACCTAGCTTCCCTCGGCTCGGAAAGTAACAGCACTATTTGGTTCGAAGCGAGCAAGAGGGAGTATCATGAAATTTTTGCCTGGACGTCGCAGGGCCCTCATGACGATGGGGCTCGGTATGGTCGCCGGTGCGACCGGTTTTGCCGCGCTGCATGATGGAGTGGCGAGCGCAGGCGAGCCTTCGCTGCTGCCGCCCGGCGCAAAATCGCTGGAAGACCTCACCGCCCGGTTGAGCAGGGCGCCGCGCCGCCGGGACTTCAAGACGGTGCCAATGATCCTGAACGATCCGACGCAATGGGATCACGCTGGGCTGTCCGCGGTGATCGCCTATCGTGGCGCGCCGAAGCAGGTCTGGGACAACACCGGGATCGCAAGCCCGTGGCTGAACACCATGCGCAACTCGCTGAACACGCAGGTCTGGTCGTTCGGGCATCCCGATTTTCTCATCCTCTCGGCCACGCACGGCACCGCGCAGCTGGCGCTGTTCGGAGCGGCGATGTGGGAGAAATACCAGCTTGCGAAGCTGACTGGCGGCAAGTTCCGGAGCAAAACACTGGTGTCGGAGCAGAAGGGTGCCGCCGCAGACCCGAAAGACTACGAGAACCCCGAAGGCGTATTTTCGCCGGACGACAACTCCATCCCGGCGCTGCAGCAGCGCGGCGTGGTCTTCCTCGCCTGTCACAACGAGATATGGGAGTTGGCCGGGACGCTGATCGCCACCGGGGTGAACCCTGGTGAATTGTCGCACGACGCACTCGCTGCCGACCTGACCAATCACCTGATTGCCGGTGTTGTGCTGACACCCGGGATAGGCGGCACCCTGGCCGAGCTGCAGCGAGCCGGCTTCAATTACGCGAGTTCGGGCTGACAGCATTCGCCAGTGTCACGCGGTCCATGCTGCGCAAGGAGGTTGGGATGACGGTCGTGGCGACGGATACGGTGTCGCGCCCCGCCGCAGCGGCGACGCTAGGCGAGCGGCATTGGCGTGCGGCGGCAATAGCACTGCTCTCGGTGCGGCTCATCCAGGGCTTCATCTATTGGGGCGGAGGCTCGCGCCGCTTCATCTATGACCCGGAGAAGCTCAATCCGGACGCGCCCACCTGGATGGCAAACAAGTTCCAGAGCGCGATGCCCGGCGCACTGCTCGGCACCGATCACGTGATCGCCTTCCTGCTTCATCACTTCTGGCTGCTCTATCCCGCCGTGATCCTGTTCAGCGGCGCCGAGCTGGTCGCCGGCGCGGCGCTGATGGCCGGGCTGCTGACGCGCCTCGCGGCGCTGGTCTCGGTCGGGTTCTCGCTGGTGCTGATGCTGATGTTCGGTTGGCAGGGTGGTACCTGCATCGACGAATGGACGATGGCGGCCTGCAATCTCGCAATGGGTGCCACATTAATGCTCGCCGGCGGCGGCGCCTATTCGCTCGACAATGTGCTGCTCAAGCGCAGTCCCCGCCTGGCCGACCGCGCCTGGTTCCGCTGGCTAGCCGGCAGCCTGCCGTTGCCGCTCACCGACACGGCGTTTCGCAATCTTGGGCTCGCGGTGTTGGCGGCGGTTCTGGCCTTCAATGTCGGAATCTACAGCTATTATCGAGGCTCTGTTTTGACGCCGTACCACGGCGGCCCGGTCAGCCCTTCGCGGCACCACTTTGCGCTCAGCAATGGCGCTCTGCTGCCGGACGGTGGTGTGAGATTCCAAATCTACCTCGACGGCGGCACGCCTGCGGCGCCGGCCCACATCATGAAGGCGGAACTGACGGGCGCCGAAAACGAGCCGCTCGAAACCTGGAATACCGAGACGCTGTCCCGACTACCGGCCGATTCCATCCATAATGACTTCGCGTACAACAAGTTCGAGGCGGGCCCTTACGGTATCGTCGCTGAGATGGGCGCAATGGCGACCATCACGTTGCCGCCGGAGCCGAAGGTTCATCCGCCCGCAGGTGGGAGGACGATCCTGAGGTTGACCGATGTGAACGGCCGCAGTTTCAGCCTGAAGCTGGCCGGCGCGGGCGAGAACTCCTAAGTTTCGGGCCATCAAGTGGTGGCGTGCCGACCTCCTCGACCACTTGGCGCAGCATTTTTTCGTCGGCCAGTGCCGCGACAACGTCGGGTCTGGGTCACTTTTCTGGTGTTCCCGTTTGGAAGCTGCCAAAATGAGATTCCCAACGCAAGCGAGGAAAGCTGTCCGAGCCTCCCGCGCGTGCACAATGGAGGCTATAGCATCGGCTGTTTCCAATGACTATGACAGTCAGTTCGCGAATGGGATCGTCAGTTCCGTCTCGTTCGTGTCCACCACGAACACCGCGAGGAGCTTGGCCGGCTTCGTCTCGCTGGCATTGGCGCTGACGACGTGGCGGTCGCCGGGCAGCTCGGAGAAGCTCTGTCCGGCCTTGTAGGTCGTCACCGGTCCGTCGTTGACCTGACTGCGGATCGCCCCCTCGAGCACGGTCGCGTAGATGAAGGCGGATTTGGCATGCGTATGGCCGGGCGAGTAGCCGCCCGGGCCGTATTCGACGAGCACGCCCTTGATGCTCTTGCCGGGAACGTTCGGCAGTTCGTGCTGGTAGACGAGGGTCACCTTGGCGTTCTTCGACTTCGGCGCATCCGCGAGGACGCTGCCGAACGGCAGGGTGGCGACCAGTAGCGAACAAAGGACGAGTTTCATGGAGCACTCCTCACCGCGGTCGACCTAAGCGCCGGGTGGTGTGGACCTGACTGCCGGGTTGACGGGACGCGAGGCTTGTCTTGTCATAGTCCTCACAGATCCGCATCGCCTCCCGCGCTTGGGATCTTCTAGGGGCCTGAACCTCCGAGACGTGGTCATCGCGCTCAGCTGGCTCTGCCGCGCGATTACGACGCCGCCGTTTGGGAGGCAGCCCCGAAGACCGGGACCACGCCGCCCCGACTCACCTTGTTCTCGGGCGAGGCAAGGAAGAGGATCGTCGCCGCCACCTCCTCCACCTTGGGCCAGGCATCGAAATTGGCTTTGGGCATGGCGCGGCGGTTGGTGGGAGTATCCATGATGGAGGGCGCCACGGCGTTCACCAGGATGCCCTCCCCCGCCAGCTCCTCGCCCAGCGCTGCGGTGAGTGCGGCGACGCCGGCCTTGGCGGCGGTATAGGCGCTTATCTTCGCCCCGTCGCGCGGCTCCAGGGCCTGGCGCGCCGTCACATTGACGATGCGCCCACCCGCCTTCCCCGGGCGCATCGCCGCCACCGCCTCGCGGCAGCAAAGGAAGCAGCTCACGAGATTGTCGTCGATCTGCCGGCGCAGCAGCTCCCCGCTGGTATCAGTCAGCGGGGCGAAGGCGAAGCCGCCGGCGATATGGATCGAGGCCCAGAGCGACGGGAGCCCGCCATAGAGCTTCACCACCGCCGCCTCATCCGCCAGGCTCGGCACGGGGATCAGGCTCAGCGCCCCGGTGGGGAGGCCTTCCTTCTCCCGCTCCTGCCGATAGGGCACATGGCAATGGGCGCCCGCCGCCAGCAAGGCGCCCACCACCGCGCGCCCCAGGGCGCCGGTGCCGCCGGTTACCACCACGTGACGATCGCGAAAATCCATCCGACCCTCCTGTTTCCTCGGCCTCGATCCGGCGGCGCTCGCTGCCGCTCATCCTGCCGCCTTCTTCTCCCGCGCCAGGAACCTGGCCGGATCGATGACGGCGCGCTCGTGGAAGCCCGTGCCGATAATCTCCTTCTCGTCCTGGCACTCCAGCTTGAAGCGCAGCTTGCGGCCTTGGGAAAAGGCTTCAGGGCATCGAAGCAGGTGGCCTCGACCATAGCCACCATGCACGCCGTCGCCAACACCGGCGGCATGTCGGTGAGCGGGCCTAGCAGGGGCGGCAGCGCGGGCACGATGACGCTCGGGTCGACGATCAGGGATCGGCTATGGGTCAGCCCCGCTTTCGGTTCCTTCTGCCGTCATTCTCTCCCTCTCTTATGCGAGCCCACCGACCCGCCGGCTTTAGGGCCTTCGGGTGGCGGATGCGGATCAGGCTTTTGTCTGCGAGCGGCGGAGCCATTCGTCGAGACCGATACGGCCGAGGCGCGCCTCGCCCAACGGCACGAGCGAGTGCTCGTCGACCCGGCCGCCGAAGTATCGGGCCTCGGGGTCGCGCACGACCTCCCGTGGGTCGCCGACCGCCTTCAGATAGCGGGCGACGATTTCGTTGAACGTCGCTCGTTCCGGGCCCGCGATCTCGACGATGCCGTTTCGCGGCGCCGCGAGCGCCACCTCGGCGACGATGGCAGCAACGTCGTCCGCCGCGATGGGCTGGAACAGGACGGGCGGAAGCCTGACGATGTTTCCATCCGTACTCGTAATCGGCGATGCCGCCGAGGAATTCCATGAACTGGGTCGCGCGGATGATCGTGTAGGGGATGCCGGAGGCCTCGATCAGTTTCTCTTGGGCGACCTTGGCGCGGAAATAGCCATTGTCGGTTCGGTCGGTTGCGACGATGGAGCAGTGCGACATGGTGCCGGACGCTCGCTGCGGCTTCCGCCGCGAGAAGGTTGCGCCCGGAAGTTTCGAAGAATTCCAGCACTGCCTGTCTTCAAACGACGGCGAATTGGCGAGGTCGATCACCACCTGCGCGCCGGCCACGGCCTCTTTGACGCCCTCGCCGGTGATGGTGTTGACGCCGCTCTTGGGCGAGGCGGCGACGACCTCGTGGCCGCCCTGGCGCAGAATGGCGACGGTCTTCGAGCCGATCAGGCCGGTGCCGCCGATGACGACGATCTTCATGGTTTACCCTCCCTTGTCGATGACTGTTGGGTCCTTAACACCGTCGGGATCAAAATGGTGCTGTTGCCCCGAAGCGGAAATTAACGATCGGCGAAAACATAGCCAATTCGTATTTAGTGGATGCTCGAATCGGCATTTCGGCGGAATGGCACGCCGAGTTCGTCGATCCGCAGGGAGGACGGCTCTTCAAGCAGGGACGGTCAGCTTCGCCATCTCAAATTTGTACACGCGGGCGGTGTTGCAGCCGGCGATCTTGGCCTGTTCGTCCTCCGGCACCCCGGCCAGTATCTCCGCAAGGATCTTGCGTGATTGGGGAAACGTCGACTTGCTGTGCGGATAGTCCGAGCCCCACATCATGTTGTCGACGCCGATGACGTCGCGCAGGCGAATGCCGATGGCGTCCTCCTGAAAGCTTAAAACGACGTTGCGGCGGAAGAAGTCGCTCGGCAGCATGCCGTCCTTAAACCGGTAGAGTGCCTCGCCGTGGCGCTCGCGGTAGGTGTAGTCCATAGAGGTGACCACATTCGGCGCCCAGGACAGCTCGAACTCGACGATCGCCAATGTCAGGCGCGGATGGCGCTCGAAGACGCCGGAGAAGATTATGTCGCACATCGACAATGCCGGATAGAACGCCTTGGTCGCGCGGCTACTGGCGTCGCGTAGTGTTCCGGGACCGGCCCCGCGGATCTTGCCCTGCCGCCGCGTCGCCGTGTGTAGGCTTAAGGGAAGATCGAGCGCCGCGGCGGCGGCCCAGAACGGCTCGTACTCGGGCTGGTCGTAGCGCCGGTCCTCGGCCGGATGTTCGGTGATCATCGCACCGGAGAGGCCCAGGCGGGCGGCGCGCTCCAGCGCCTTGATCCCGTCCTCGACGTCGTCCAGGTTGATCATCGCGATGCCCTTGAGGCGAGCGGGATCGGTGCGGCAGAACTCGGCGAGCCAGTGCGCCCGTCACCTGTTCGCGGAAGTGTTGCTGCTGCATCCCGCGGCCGGCGATTGCTCAAGCGGGCTGTCGAGGGTCTGCGCGTAGGTGGACACTCGGGCATAGCCGATAAGCCGTGCTTCAGGATGAGTTTCTCTCATATCTTGCAGCAAACATAACCCTTTGATATCCCGGTGGAAACCGAATTTGGCGAAGGTCTTGACCTGCAACTCCGCGCGGGGATAGGACAACTATGCTCGGCACCGTCGGCCTAGAGCAGGAAATCCCCCGGTCGGTTCCACGGAGCAGAGTTACCGGATGGCAGAAAAGCCTTCGCCAAGCCACGGGGTGAGGCACTGTGTGAGCGTCGAGTAGCGCGCAGTTCCGATGTCGAACGCACCCGCAGCATTGGCGATCCCGGCGTTGCTCGATACAGTACGCGGTTCCCGCAAGCGGATAAACCCGGGTGGCTAAAGAGCAACTGGCTGCTTTCCTCTTCACCGCACTGCTGGCTAGCGCCGCTCTGCTCGCGTCCGCGTTCGGCAATCTTTACTCCGTCTATGCGCGGTTCATTACCGAGGCGGCGCCGATTTGCATCACCATTCGCTGGATTTGCTACGCCATAGCCGCCACCGTCCTCGTGATATCGGTTACAGCCGCAATAATTCTCGTCTCCCTATCGCCCCCAATAGACGCCATCGCTTGGTTCATTAAGTATGTTTTGTACCTTATTCTGTTGCTGATAAACGTCACTCCGATGACAATCTCCTACAGGATGTTCCAAGATGGCCGCGCCTAGCATCGTAGAGATATCAAACATGAAGGTCTGGAACCTTTATAAGCATTACTTTAGCAATAGACGGATGTATGTGCAACAAGGGAGGGGGATAGTGGCCGCTATCCGGGTTATGCTGCAAAAAGCTGTGGCGCAGGCCCAGCAGCCCGCCGCCACTGCTACCGTATCTGAAGACGATATAGCGGACTCGCTCAAGGTGTGGCTCCTAAGCGACAAAAACTGGACTGCCTATCTCGCGAAGAAGAGCCATATGACTCCCGCGGCGTTCGTCACGATGACCGACACCATGGCGCGGTTCATCGCTTCGGATGCATACGGCGACATTACCAAGTGAGACTAAGGCTATGACTTCCACAATATTGTGTTGATCATTCCGCAATTACCGTTGACAATTCCATGGAAACGTGCTACGTTACCCAAACGTATGCTACGTTTGCCAATTCAGGTGTTTGCTGGTGAGCCATGTCTGATGTCACGATGTTAGAGGCCGACGAGAACGAGCTGCGGGTGCGCGCCCTGTGCCTATCTTGGGCGGAGGGATATGCACTGGCCCTCACCCACGCCGTGGAAGCGGTTACGGCCCTGAGACGCGCATTCAACGAGTTCGCTGAAACGGACCCCTACGAGACGAGGAAAGTGGAGCGCTGGGATTTGTCAGCGGACGCCGTACGAAAGGAGCCGGTAGTGCAGAAAATGGCTGACACATTCAGCCTTGTTCTAAACCGCCGTGGGCTGCTGAAAATCGACCCCTCCTGACGCGAGGGCCGTAAGCCCTAGTTTCTTCGTATTCCACTGTTCTCGTCCAAAATTGGGGCGCAACTCGTTCCCGCTTTTCTGCTCGCGCATCACTTTGTGACGGACCGCTGGACCGCTCTGTTCGGGCAAGATGCACGCCCGCCGGTACGCTATCCGATGCGGCTGTGGCGGGAAATGCACATTACGAAAGGTGCATTTACCATAACATCCGTTCTGCAACACGGCGCGAAGATGACGCCGAGCAGCTCGCCGAAGTGCTTCGGCTGGTATGGGAGTGGAGCCAGCGTGCGCCTTGCGGACGGTCTCGTGGCTAGCGGCCTCGGGGAAGATGCGCAGCTGGGCCTGCGCCCGGCCAAGGGCCGCCTCCACGTCGAGCCAGGACTGGAAGCGCGCGGCCTCGGTGAACAGCGCATACACGCCGAGTTCGTCGATCCGCAGAGAGGTTGGCTCTTCAAGCAGGGACGGTCAGCCTCGCCACGTCAAAATTGTACACGCGGGCGGTGTTGCCGCCGGCGATCTTGGCCTGTTCGTCGTCCGGCACGCCCTCCAGGATCTCCGCCAGGATCTTGCGCGATTGGGGAAACGTCGACTCGCTGTGCGGATAGTCCGAGCCCCACATCATGTTGTCGACGCCGATGACGTCGCGCAGGCGAATGCCGATGGCGTCCTCCTGGAAGCTTAAGACGACGTTGCGGCGGAAGAAGTCGCTCGGCAGCATGCCGTCCTTGAACCGGTAGATCGCCTCGCCGTGGCGCTCGCGGTAGGTGTAGTCCATGGAGGTGAGCACGTTCGGCGCCCACGCCAGCTCGAACTCGACGATGGCCAATGTCAGGCGCGGATGACGCTCGAAGACGCCGGAGAAGATCATGTCGCACATCGACAATGCCGGATAGAACGCCTTGGTCGCGCGGCTGCTGGCGTCGCGCAGCGTTCCGGGACCGGCCCCGCGGATCTTGCCCTGCCGTCGCGTCGCCGTGTGCAGGCTCAGCGGCAGGTCGAGCGCCGCGGCGGCGGCCCAGAACGGCTCGTACTCGGGTTGGTCGTAGCGCCGGTCCTCGGCCGGATACTCGGTGATCATCGCGCCGGAGAGGCCGAGGCGGGCGGCGCGCTCCAGCTCCCTGATCCCGTCCTCGACGTCGTCGAGGTTGATCATCGCGATGCCCTTGAGCCGGGCGGGATCGGTGCGGCAGAACTCGGCGAGCCAGTCGTTGTACGCGCGAAAGATCGCGGACATCAGCGGCGTGTCCGCCACCTTGAAGTAAAAGAGCCCTTGCGAGGGATAGAGGACTTCGCCCGCCACCCCGTCGAGCGCCATGTCCTTGAGGTGCTGCTCGGGGTCGTACCCGCCGCGGAGCACGTCTTCAAAGCGCCCCTGGGCGGAGATCGTCTCGGGGGCCTCGAACCGCGCGCCGGCGTTCGAGATGAGGCCGATCCCGGAGAGGATCTGATCCGCCTCGACGACGACATGGTCGCCGCCGTCGATCCGCTCGATCCGCGGCGCCCGATCGCGGAACGCCGCGATCGATGCGGGTCTGCCACAGATCGGGCGGTTCGAACACGTGAGAGTCGGACGAGAGAACCAGCGGCAGCATCGGCATCTCCTTTCTCACCTGATCGCGGGCAGCACCTTTGGCAACCGGCGCATCGCCGTCAAGCCTGCCCCGGCGCAGGCCGCTCTCTTGGCGCGTGAGCCCATGCTGCAGCCCTTGATCGGAACATACCGTGAACCCACATGCTGGCCTGGTTGATCCCGGAGCCCCGTCGATGTCGGAAATAGTTGCCCATACGCCCGACCCTTCCTGTTATCTCCTGTTTTCCGGACCCGGAATCGAGGAATCTCAATGGGTTGGTCCTGATCCCTTTTTGTCTCGCGCGCGTAGGGCAGGTGAAGTCCGGCGGGAGCCGGAGGTAACCCGCCGTGTCTGCCCGCGAAACGGGTGGCGGGTTGCCCCCAGCTTTCGCTGGGGTTCACCCGCCCTACGGCGCCCGGGCGCTTTGCCCTGGTGCCCGTCCCAAGTATTTTCAAAGAATGTCGAAATTTCCTCTGCCCGCTTATGCAAGCTAGGGATCGCCCGGAGGATCCTGTAATCTGCTGCCATGGCTGTCGAGATCCCCTTTCGTCGCGAATTTTCGTTCGAGTATGGCCGGCTGGAGCCGGTCGCGCCGATGATAAGGCGCATCGTCGCGCGCAATCCCAGCCCTTTCACCTTCCGCGGCACCGGGACCTATGTCGTCGGCCACGGCGAGGTCGCGGTGATCGACCCGGGGCCTGACCTCACCGAGCATGTCGAGGCGCTGCTCGCGGGCCTCGCGGGCGAACAGGTTACGCATATCCTGATCACGCATACGCACCGCGACCACTCGCCGGCAGCGCGGGCGCTGCAGGCGGCAACCGGCGCCCCGACCTATGGGTTCGGCCCGCACGCCGGCGGCAAGCGCGGCGACCCGGCGGTGGAGGAAGGCGGCGATTGGGATTTCGTCCCCGACAAGACGATCGGCGACGGCGACCTGATCGCCGGCAAGGGTTGGGTCTTCGAGGCGGTGCACACGCCGGGCCACACCTCGAACCATCTGTGCTTCGCTTTGCCCGACTGCGGAATACTATTCAGCGGCGATCATGTCATGGGGTGGTCGACCAGTGTTATCGCCCCGCCCGATGGCGACATGGCGGCCTATATGGCCTCGCTGGACAAGCTGCTCGGTCGTCCGGATGCGGTCTATTGGCCGACGCACGGACCGGCCATCACCGAGCCTCAGGATTACGTCCGCACCTTCATCGCCCATCGGCGCGAACGTGAGGCCGGCATTCTCGACTGCCTGCGGGCCGGTGTCGGGGGGATCGAGGCGATCGTCGAACAACTGTATACCGGCCTGCAGCCCGGGCTGCGCCGCGCCGCCGGACGCTCCGTCCATGCGCATCTGATCGATCTCGTCGGCCGCGGCATCGTCGAGAGCGACGGGCCGCCGGGACTGGACGCGCATTATCGCATAACCCGCAACTGACGGGCGACTTCGGCGTAGTGAGGCGTGGCCGTGCGCGGAGTTTGCGGGTTTCCTATCCCTCAATTACTGAGCGATCTCGACATGTAGCATTCGTTGGGGCCCAGCGGCTTGAAGGCCTCTTCCCCCGGGATCACTGCGATCTGCTTGTAGTAATCCCATGGACCTCGCGATTCCGATGGCGATTTGACCTCAAACATATACATGTCGCGAACAAGTGTCCCATCCTCGCGGATATAGCCGTTTTTGGTCATGAAGTCGTTGACTGGGGTCGCCTTCATCTGCTTGACGACGGTTTGGCCGTCGGTGGTGCCTGTCGCCTTGACCGCTGCGAGATAGTGCATGATTGAGCCGTATACTCCCGCCTGGACCATTGTCGGCTCACGCTGCATCCTGTCGAAAAAACGCTTCGACCAGGCCCGCGTAGCGTCGTTCTGATCCCAATAGAAGGCCGACGTCAGTTGCAGCCCTTGCGCGGTCTGCAGGCCGAGGCTGTGGACGTCGGAAACGAAGAGCAGCAGCGCGACGAGCTTCTGACCGCCCTGCGCAATACCGAGCTTGGCGGCCTGCTTGATCGAGTTGATCGTGTCGCCGCCCGCATTGGAGCGCGCATCAGAGCCGGCTCGCCTTGCAGGCTCGCGCCAGTGTCAACGAGTTCACCAAACTGGGTGCCAACTTCGAGACGGATTTCCAGAGCGCGAGGTGAGCGCGAACTCGGTCGAGAGCAACAGCTATGGGCTGCGGTTGCGGCTGGCTTACGCTACCCTCGATAAGCAGGATTGGGGGACGTCGTTCCTCGGCGGGCAGTCCTGGAGCTTTCTGACGATGTTCAAGCAGGACATGACGCCCGGCCAGGAGCTGATCCCGCTGACCATCGACGCGCAATACGTTCCGGGGTTCACTTGGTTGCGGAACCCGGAGGCCAGGATAGTCCAGCACTTTGGAATTGTGTCTGCGGGCCTGGCAGCCGAGAGCCCGCAGGCAGTCATTTTCAATGGGCCGAACGCGCCATTGGTACCGACGACGGACACCAACCCCGGCGGGCGAAATCTCAATTCCACCGCCAACTACTCGACGGATGTCGGGCCGGACCTCATAGCCAAAGTCACTGTCGATCCCGGCTGGGGGCATTTCGAGGCTTACGGCCTCGGTCGAGCGTTTCGCAGTCGTGCCAACTTCTCCAATCGGGTGGTCTATGGCGGTGGTGGCGGTGTAGGCGGTCTATTTCCGGTTATCCCAAAACTTCTCGACCTCCAGGCCGACTTCCTGATCGGCGACGGCATCGGGCGCTGCGGCGGCGCTCAGTTGCCGGATGTGGCGGTCAAGTCGACCGGTGTGCTCGTGCCGATCCCGGAGCTCCAGGCACTCGTCGGCCTCGTGGGTCATCCGACCGACTATCTCGATCTCTACACGTATGCCGGCGTTGAGCAGGCGAGCCAAACCTCGTTCACGGTCAACGGCACGATACCGTTCGGCTATGGCAATCCGCTCTACAGCAATACCGCATGCCTCCACGAGGCAGCGTCCGCGTCGGCGGCCTCGACCAACTGTGCTGCCAATAACAAGCGCGTCTGGCAGGTAACGGGCGGCTTCTGGTGGGACGTCTACAAAGGCGACTTCGGCCGGTTGCGCGTCGGTGGTCAGGGTTCGTACACCGAGCGTCAGGTGTTCGCCGGCATCGGCGGCGGGCCCAACACAAACGAGGGCATCTTCATGGCGTCACTGCGATATTACCCGTTCGCGCCTTGACCGCGACCTACCTGCCGGCGGCCACGAAGCTCTGTCGCAGGATGTGGGTCTCTCACTAGCGATTCGTCGCGGCTGGCCGGGAGCTCTGTAGAATGAGGCGCGCCGGAGGGACCTGGCGGATCTTTCGGATGCGCTCCTTCTGAGCCGCTGAGCCGATCGCGGGCGAGATGTCGCCGCGGTAACTAGGGTGGATAATGTATATTGCTCCCTGAGCAACGGCAGCCGACCATTCTAGTCTTGTAAGGCGGACTCGCTGGCTCGATGGGGGAGCAGGGGCCATGGGGAGCAAATCTCGCAGACGGCGGATACGCGGTGTGCTGGTTGCAGTCTGCACAGGTGTCGTACCAGCGGTAGCTGCCGCACAAAGTTCTCCGATCGACCGGATCGAGGCGATCGAGCGTCAGATCAAGAACCTTACAGGCGAGCTGCAGCATCTCAAAAACGAACTCGGCGAGGCCAAGCGGCAGCTTAAGCAATCCCGTGACGAAGCGCAGCGCTCGAAAGAAGAGGCTCGCCAAGCTCGCGAGGCGGCAGACCAGGCGCGGCAGGATGCAGTGCGGGCCCCAACGGCCGAATCCCAAACTGCACAAGCCGCGGCGCAGGCGCAGGCGGTCGCTGCCACTCCTCCGGCGGCTGTTGCCGCCTCCGAAGGCGTCACGGTCAGCGTGCCGCGCGGGCGGCCGATGATCGCCACCGCGGACGGCCGGCGGTCGCTCGCTCTTGGGGGGTTGATGCAGTTCGACATGGGCGGTTACTTCCAGAACGTAAACCCAAACACCGAGTTTCCGCACCTCAACAACGGCGTGAACTTACGCCGCGGTAGGCTCTACTTTCTTGGCACCTTTGACGACTTCACCGCCAACATTACACCCGATTTCGGCGACAGACCCGATGGAGTGGTGAGTTTATTCGAAGCCAACGTCAACTACATCGGGATCAAACCGCTGACGTTCACCGTCGGATATTACCATCCGTGGGTCTCGTTGGACGACGCGACGAACCCCGCCAATGAGCTGTTTCTCGAGCGGCCGGGCATCGTCAATGTCTATCGAAGGTTGGCGGCAGGTATAGCGCGTGCTTCCCTCGGAGCCAACGCGGCTACCGAGGACTATTTCGCATCGGCCTATCTGACCGGCCCCCGTTTTGGCGCGCAGCAGCCAACTCTCCTCAACGGTGAGCAGCTGGGGCTCGTTGGGCGGCTGGCTGTGCGGCCCTATCATGACGATGACTGGAATTTGCATGCGGGGGTCTCCGGTCAAATGGTGTTCCACCCGAATGTGATTGCAAACGGCATCCCTGGGGTAAGCCGAACCACTCTGGACTTCGGAGTCGACGCCGAGCTGGAAATCGATTTTAACCAGCTCGTCAACACCGGCTCGTTGTCCGCTAGGGGGGCCAATGCTTACGGTGGCGCGCTCGGGGCCAGCTGGCGCAACTTCCTGGTGATGAGCGAATACTATCAGATCAACGTAAACCAATCGAAACTGCCGGGCGTGCCCTCACCCACGCTCGGCTTCAACGGCGGTTATGTCGATCTCGCCTGGGTCCTCACGGGAGAGCCCATCCCCTACGACATCACGAGGGCTGCCTGGAGCAGGCCCAAGCCCCTTCACCCGTTCAGCCTCGGAGACGGCGGCATCGGCGCGTGGGAAATCGCGGCCCGTTACAGCGCTCTCAATCTCGACAGCAACGTCATTCCTGGCGTGCCGCAAAGCGTCACCGGCGGTGTTTATGGCGGACAGCAGCAGGTCGCCAGTCTCGCGCTCAGCTGGTACCCGAACGACTGGCTGCGCTTCATTCTGCAATTCCAACATACCAATGTAAACAAGCTGAACTCCGCAGGCACAGTCCAAATTGGCCAGCACTTCGAGACGCTCGCAGCCCGGGCGCAGGCCGCTTGGTAATTGCCAATTCGCGCAATGAGTTTGACGCCGCAATCCAGACGCTTACTGGCGACTGCGAAACCCCTTGGCAACGACGTAGGTCTCTGCCGACTGGGCGCGGCTCGCTGGCGGCTTGGCGTGGCGCAGCTCGCTAAAGGCTCGTTTGAGCTGCGCGAGCAACGGGCCTTCAGCGCCACCCTGGAATACTTTCGCGACAAAGACGCCTCCGGGTCTGAGGATCTCCGAGGCGACGGCGAATGCCGCCTCGGCGAGAGCGACGATCCGCAGGTGGTCGGTCGCGGCGTGGCCCGTCGTCGCGGGCGCCATGTCGCTCAGCACGACATCGGCCAAACCGCCGAGCTCGGCCCTGATGGCAGTCACCGTGGCGGGATCATGAACATCGGCGCGCAGGATCTTGGCACCGGCAATCGGCGCGGTCTCCGCAAGATCCACCCCGACGACAATACCGCGCGCGCCGACGCGCTCGACGGCGACTTGCGTCCAGCCGCCTGGTGCACAGCCAAGATCGACCACCACTCGGCGCGGCAGCAACAGCCGGAAACGGTCGTCCAATTCGATCAATTTGAAGGCCGCGCGCGACTGGTAACCGAGCCGCTGCGCCTCTGCGACATAGGGGTCGTTCAGTTGACGGGACAGCCACTCGGTCGAGGAGGGCTTGCGCCGGCGCGCGCTGCGAACTTTTACGGCTGCGTTGCGTGTGGCAGGCGGGCCAGACCCTTTCGGGCGGCGCCGTCCCCGATCTCGGGGCCGGCCGCCCTCGCCCGCCATATCAGGCCTGCATCAGATCGAAGAGGATGCCCTCCCGGACCCCGCGATCGGCAACACGCAGACGGCCGACCGGCCAAGTCGCGCAGATTGCGTCGAGGATCGCACAGCCGCTCAGCACCAAATCGGCGCGCTCGCGGCCGATGCACGGATTGGCGGCGCGTCCGGCGAGGTCGAGACCGGCCAGGTGGGCCGAGACGACCGAGATCTGCCCGAAGGTCAGCACGCTCCCGTCGACCAAAGCGCGGGTGTAGCGCGGCAACGCCAGATGGATGCCGGCGAGCGTCGTCACCGTCCCCGAGCTGCCGAGCATCTGCACCCTGCCGGTTCTGACATGGCGCTGAATGTCGTGGTTGCGCTCGAACGCCGCCAACGCCGCCACCGCCTCGGCAACCATCGCGCGGTAGGTCGCCGGCGAAACCTCGATGCCGCCGAACCGATCGGTCAGGGTGACGACCCCGAAAGGGAGCGACACCGACCCGAGGATCTCGGGCCGCGCCCGATTCCGCCCACTCCAGAGCCGCAGCCACACGATTTCGGTCGAGCCCCCGCCGATATCGAAAACGATCGCGTAGGGAATTCGCGGGTTGAGAAGCGGAGCGCAGCCGGTGACGACGAGCCGCGCCTCTTCGGTACTCGGGATGATTTCGATCTCGATCCCGATTTCCTCTCGCACCCGTGCAAGGAATGTCTCGCAATTCGCCGCCTGGCGGCATGCCTCGGTAGCGACGTAGCGCCCCGCGGCGACCCCGCGGGCGGCGATCTTGTCGGCGCAGATTTTGAGCGCGTCGAGCGCGCGCGCCATAGCGTCTTCCGAAAGCACTCCGCTTGCTGCCAGACCCTCTCCGAGGCGAATGATGCGCGAGAAAGCATCGACGACGCGAAACCCCGAGCCTGCCGGCCGCGCGACCAAGAGCCGGCAGTTGTTTGTGCCGAGATCGAGCGCCGCATATTGCGGCGCGAACCGGTGCGCGGTGGTTTGCGGCCGGACCGCCGGCATGAAATCCGGCGCGTGCGGCCGCCCCGCCCGCAACCCGGCGGAGATCGACTTTGCGTTGGTCCCGGCAGCGCCGGACACTAACGGGGGGTGAGCCGGACCACCGCCGCCTCCCGACGGAGCCCTTGTGCCGAGCGACTTCTCCACGGCAGCAATCCATCGTCATCGAAGCACGCCCGAGATCGTAGCGCAACCGGGCGACGAATCAAAACCCCACAAATCTCACACAAGTGCCCGGCGACACGGTAACGCTAAGCCCTACCGTCTGCCGCCCCGTTGTGCTATCAATCCAACGCGCGATTGGCCGCGACTTGAGGCGAACGTCGGATGGGGGATCGTCTAACGGTAGGACAGCGGAACTTCTGACTCCGCCAGTCTAGGTTCGAATCCTAGTCCCCCAGCCAAGCTTTCCAATTAAATATCTGAGGGCGGCCGGGCTAAGGTTACATCGGGGATGCCTCGGTTCTCGCATTAGGGGTCCAGAGGGAGACGAGCCGATGACATCCACTCGCCGCGCTTTCGTCATCATGCCATTTGGCGAGAAGAAGGCGCCGAACGGGACCGCGATCGACTTCGACGCCGTTTACCGGGACCTCTTTGCGCCGGCAATCGCGGCGGCCGGTTTGATGCCGCACCGTGCGGACGCCGACCGCCGCGGCGGCTCGATCCACCTTGACATGTTCCAGGATCTGCTTCTCGCCGAGTTTGTCGTCGCCGACCTGACCTTGGACAATCCCAATGTCTGGTACGAAATCGGCGTGCGGCACGCGTTGCGGGCGGGCGGCGCGGTCCTCACCTATGCGCTCCGCGACCGGCTGCCGTTTGACATCGCAGGGCAGCGGATGCAGCGGTATACGCTCAAGGAGGGGCGGCCCGATCCGGACCTTGTCGAAGCGGAGCGCAATGCTCTCAAGGAAGCAATCGAGGCGACCCTCGGCGCTTGGCGCGGGCGGCGGGCGAGCCCGGTCTATCAGCAGCTCCCTAACCTTAGCGAGCCGGACTGGAAGACCCTCAAAGTCGGGGACATCAACCAGTTCTGGCAGGCCCTCGAGGCCTGGCAAAGTCGCGTCGAGGTGGCACGGCGCAAGCAGCGGCCCGGCGACATTCTCGTGCTCGCTGAGGAGACACCCAACAGCATACTCGAATTCGAGGCGTTGCGCACCGCGGCACGCGCGCTTGTCCGGCTCAACCGCCCGCGCTACGCGCTGAATATCCTCGAACGCGCGCGCCAACTCGAGCCGGACGACGTCGAAGCGCGGGAACTCGAAGGCATCGCTTTGGGGCGGGCCGAGCGCTACGCCGAGGCTCGCGAAAGTCTTCGCTGTCTGGCCGACGAACGCAAGGACGGCGAGACCCTAGGTCTCCTCGCCCGCACTTGGAAAGACGAGTGGACCCAGATTTGGAACGCGCATCCACAGCGCAAGCTGGACCCCGTCGCCGCTGCACGTGACACCGCGGCTACACTACAAAGCGCCGCCTCCGCCTATATCGAGGCATTTCGGGCCGCTCCCGGCGATTACTATCCGGGCATCAACGCGTTGACCTTAGGGAGGCTTTGGGAGCACGTCACCGGCCGACATAGCCGGCTTCCGCTCAACCTGATTGCCGCCGGTGTCGGCTGGACTGCTGCCGCAGCGGCCGAGCGCAAGAAGGACTATTGGCCGCTCGCCACCCGCGCGGAACTCGCCTTGATCGAGAACCGGAAAGACGACGCGATTGACGACTACTCCGAGGCGGCGGCGCTGGCGGTCGCCAACCGCGACTGGTTTGCGCTCGACTCCTCCAGCCAGCAGCTCGATTTCCTCGGAGAGCTAAAGTTTCAAAGCGAGATCGTCGCCGAAGCCGCCGCCGTGCTCAATCGCGCCGAGCAGCAGTTGCGCGCTCTGCTCGGCAGCCGTCCGCAACAGCGCTCGGAGCCGGACCATGTCGTCGTGTTCAGCGGTCACATGATCGATAACCCGGCAGATCGCGGCGAAGGCAAGGCCAAACCGCCCCGCTTCCCACCCTCAAAGATCGAGGCAGCGGCGGTACGTATCCGCGCTGCGCTCGACGAGGTCGGGGCCGGCACGGGTGATCTCGGCCTTTGCGGCGGGGCTTCCGGGGGCGACCTGCTGTTTGCCGAAGCGTGCCTCGAGCGGGGCATGCGGATCGAACTGCATCTTGCTCGCGCCGAAAACGAATTCCTTGGCGAGTCGGTAACATTCGCCGATCCGGACCGGCGCTGGGAGCACAGCTTCGGGCAGGTATCGGAGAACCCCCTCAGCACGGTCCTCGTCATGCCGGAAGAGCTTGGGCCCGCGCCCGCCGGTGTCAGTGTCCACGACCGCTGCAACCGTTGGATGCTCTACTCGGCGCTGTCGCAAGGCCTGCGCCGTGCTTCCTTCATCACGCTGTGGAATGGCGAACCGGGCGATGGCCCGGGCGGAACCCAGAACATGGTCGAGCTCGTCCGCAAGCTCACCGGCCGACAGCCAATCATCATCGATCCTGCAACCCTGTGAGCCGCCAATTGGCAATCGTAAATATTAAGTGTGAACTACCTCACATCCTTCGGCTGAAATCCGTCATACACTCTGCTGTCCCGGTTACGAGGATCGAGCCATGCAGAAGCATCACATCGCAGCCTTTGGAGCTTCCCTGCCTTTTATTTTGCGGTGGGAGGGTGGGTTCGTGGACGACCCGGACGACCGGGGTGGACGCACCAACAAGGGCGTGACGCAAAACGTTTATCACGCTTGGCGGGCTGACCAAGGCTTGCCTCAGCAGGATGTGCAGCAGATCAACGACCAGGAGGTAGCGGCGATCTATTTCCAGCGCTATTGGCTCCCCGCGAAATGCGACGCGCTCCGCCGCAAGCTCGATCTCGCCGCGTTCGACACGGCGGTCAATATGGGCCCGAACCGGGCGATTAAAGTCCTCCAGCAAGCCGTCGGCTGCGACGCAGATGGTGCGTTCGGCGACAAGACAAAAGCCGCCTGTGACAGCTGTGATCTCGGCGAGGCGATGATCAACTACTGCGACATCCGCGAGGGCATTTACCGCACGCTCGCGCGGCAGCCGGGTCAGGACAAGTTCCTCAAAGGCTGGCTTAATCGTCTCAACGCTCTAAGGCGTGAGTTGGGCCTGCCTGGCTTTGAAGGCACGATCGAGCCGGAACCCGATCCGGCAACACCCGCTCCGAACATCCCGGATCTCACGCAAGGCGCGCCGCTCGAAGCATGGCGCTAGGCACAATACCCACGCGTTCGATGTAGAGGCTCGACGCGTGGTTGTCTCCACTTGTTGGAGTTTTTGAGCGTGTTAATGAACGAGACCGCGGCGGAATCTGTCCGGAGCCTTCCCGTCTACTTAAAACGGCTCAGTGAGGTCGCGAAGCAGAGTGACAGTCAACTCGTATTGGCGGCCTGTCAGGAACTTGTGGACTACGCGCGGACCACCGGGCAGGTTCCTGATCCGGCTGCAACAAAGGAATTGCTCGAGCTGCTGCGCGGCTCCCGGCATTTTGAAGCGCTGTCCCTGCTCGCCGACGCGCTGATCAGAATGGGTCGAGACGAGCTGATCGTCTCGCGGCAATACGTCCAGGGGCTGATCGATCAGGGCCTCCTCATCGCAGCACGAGAGGTGCTGGGCGACGTGATCCGGCGTGCCGCCGACGATCCGAACGAGGATTCCGAGGCGCGAGGTCTCATGGGTCGCGTCAACAAACAGATCTACGTAGACGCCCGCGGCAGACCGAGCGATCTGGCGCGCGGGGCCTTATTCCAGGCCATCACATGCTACCGCGAGGTCTATGACAAAGATCCCCACAAGAATCTGTGGCATGGCGTCAACCTGCTCGCCTTGATGCACCGGGCGCGCGCTGACGGTATCACGGTTACAGGGTTGTCCGATTCCGGAGCCCTCGCCAATGCGATTATCGAAGCGGTGCGCAACCCGCAAGGACGCACGGTGGGGGCGTGGGATTACGGATCTGCGGCGGAAGCCTGCATTGCTCTCGGGGACTGGGATGCCGCGACCCATTGGCTCGAGCAATATGTTGCAGACCAGTCAACCGATCGTTTTGCTCTCGCCGGCACGCTGCGGCAGCTGACGGAGGTTTGGCGTTTTACTGCCGAGACGCCCGAAGCCGGGCAGCTCGTGGTGGCGCTGCGCGGAGCGCTTCTAAAATCAAGGGATGGGCGCCTGGAGCTGACACCCAGCCAATTGCAACACACCGCCGCCGCTCTGGACAATCCTGGCCCCCGGCTCGAGCGCGTTCTCGGGACGGTGGGACTACAGACCATGACTTGGCTGCGCACCGGAATGGAACGGGCGCGTTCTGTGGCGCTGATACGAGGCCCCGGCGGCCGCGGTATCGGGACGGGTTTTCTGGTGCGTGGCGGTGATCTCCATCCGGCGCTCGGCGGCGAGCTCGTCGTCGTAACCAATGCGCATGTGATAAGCGAACTCCAGGACGATGGCGGCATCGAACCGGATCAGGCGCTGATCACGTTCGAGGCGCAAAATGGCACTTCCGGAACCCAAGCCTTCTACCGCGTACGGAAGCTGCTGTGGGGCTCAGCCAAGCAGCATCTCGACACCAGCCTATTGCGGCTCGACCCGGCGGTTCAGGGCATAGCGCCGTGTCCGATTGCCAAAAGCCTGCCGCCGCTCAACAATGACCAGCGCGTCTACATAATTGGCCATCCCCAAGGCGGCGAGCTTTCGTTTTCGTTGCAGGATAACGAGCTGCTTGATCACGAAGGCCCACCCGCCGGTGCACCCAGCCAGCCGGAGCGATGCCTCATCCACTATCGCGCACCGACCGAACCGGGCAGCTCCGGCAGCCCGGTATTCAATGAGGCGCCGGATTGGCAGGTAATCGGCTTACACCATGCCGGCGGCGAATACGTGCGCAAGCTCAACGGCCAGTCCGGCACTTACGCCGCCAACGAAGCCATCTGGATCCAGTCGATCGCCAAAGCAATGGCGGAAAGCTTTACTGTCTAGCGTCAGGCATTCCAACAGCCGCATTTCAGCGGAAAATTGCTTGGGAGGGAAGGGCCACTTTGGTGGACGTCTTCGTTAGCTACAAGCAGGAAGAGCGCGAGGCGGTGCAGATCATCGCCAGCTCTCTCGCCGACCTCAAACTGATGTCTGGTTCGACACCAAGCTGCGCGCCGGTGGATCGTTCGACGAGGAGATCGCTACCGCTTTCCAGGCGGCAAAGGCCGTGCTCGTGTGCTGGACCCACGCAGCGATCCAGTCCGAATGGGTGCGCGCCGAAGCCACCGAAGGGCGGGATAGAAACCGGTTGGTCGCTTGCTTCCTGCAGCCCACTGAGCGCTTGACGGAGCGCGATATAGGGCTGGGCGGCCGTACCTCGGCACCTCAGTGAAAGGGGCGGCCGGGCAAGCGATGTGGACGAATACGGCGCATCTGTCGTCGCTTGCTGCAGCACACGAGGGATAATGGCCGACACTTTCGTCAGCCATCTAAGTGTTCGGCAATCCGCGGTTCTCCTACAGTCTTAGTACCGGAATTGCCCGGAGGAGTTGGCGGGTTGTTTCCACGGTCTCGCCAGAATATGTTCTGTTCTTCGGCAATGACACCCTCGATGGCTTCCACGAACGTCAGGTAAGCCTCTCGCTCCGGCAATCCTCTGTAGGAACCGGCGCCGTGCGTATACAGGCGACGCTCGCGTTTCATCCGCTCCGAGGCGGTCCGATACGAGACCCAAGTCTCGCTATAGCGGGCGATGCGTTGCCAACCCGCCGCGATCGCGACAACGGCGCCGATCGACCCCGACACAATCGGCACCCACGGTGCGGCCCCAAACACCTGTATAAATGTAATCAATGCCCCAAGCACTATGGTGAGGAGAGCCAATAATTCGGAACGCGTCTTGAACAAGCCGGCTTTATCGCTGTACCACCGGCGCTGATCGGCCAAGTCATTTTTGAAGTATCGTTCAGCCAACGCATCTCGTTCTTTTGCCGTGGGGTCATCTACGGCGTTGTCCACGGCCTTTGGAGTTTCGAGTTGGGGTCGGCTGTTCCTTTGGCTCACCGGCGGCTCCCGGCCCGATATGGAGCGGCTCGCCGCCCTTTCTTGGTGAGGCTTGCTCTCTGGCTCCAGCCCCGCCATCAATGGGGACAACCGAGGAATCCGTCATAGAGTGAGCCATGGCGCTCCTCTTTCTTTCCGTCTGGACGCTTCAAGATCCTACCCTCGCACGGTTCAACCGGCAATGTCATTAGCGGACGAAACAAGAAGCAAGATCGAGCCATCCTGAGCCTCCGCTATTACAGCATCAGACGTGACCCTACCAATTTGCGCTTGAGTCCCACCGTCCGATCGGGAGATGATTGCTCGCTCGCACGGCATTGTCGGGTTGAGATTACATGAGCACAGTCTTCATCAGTTACAGAAGGGAGATCACTGCCGGTGAGGCCAGAGCTTTGTTCAACGAACTTTTAGAGAAGCTGGGTAAGAACTCGGTATTTATGGACGTGGACAGCATCGCGTTGGGCCGAGACTTCCGCGGCGCACTACAAAAGACACTGGAATCTTGCGACCTCATGCTGGTGCTGATCGGCAAAGACTGGGCCGACGTTAAAGACGAAGAGGGACGACCACGCTTACAGAATCCCGGCGATTTCGTGCGCCTGGAGATCGAAGCGGCGCTCAAGCGTGACATCGTTGTCACGCCGATCCTGGTGCAAGGGGCGCATATGCCCGCCCCCGAGCAATTACCCGCAGAGATCAGGGACCTGGTTTATCGCAATGGATTTGAGCTGAGCCACAACCGGTGGGAGTCGGATTTTGCGGAAATGATCAGGCGGCTAAATCTCGACATTGCCAAAGAGAGCAGACGAGTCGAGCAACCCGCCTCCACTGTCGCGGCACCCGATGCCTCCGTTGCGCCGGCCGCGCAGCCAACCATTCCAGGCCGGCAGTTCTTCAGGGTGACGCGGCGGCAGGCACTGGGGGTTGCCGCGCTCACGGCCGCTGGGGCGGGCGCCATCATCGCGGCACCCTCCATCCGCAGATTCTTATCAAAACCGTCGTTGCGGAATATTGCTTTCGACGTCGCCACCGTCGATTCGAAAGGGGTCCGGAACCCGCCGGAAAAATATACCGCCGCGGTTTTCACTGAGGTGCTCGGTTCCACTGCCGGGCTCGATATGGTCTCGATCCCAGAGGGCAGTTTCACGATGGGCTCGCCGGTCGATGAACCGGAGCGCCAGGGCAATGAGGGTCCGCAGCACCATGTCACGCTCGCTCCGTTTTTCATCAGCGCGTCGCCCGTCACTCAGGCCCAGTGGTCGGCGGCAATACTGGCTCATCCCGACCAAATCCGCCGAAACCTCGATCCGAACTCGTCGTTCTTCAAGGGCATCGATCTTCCCGTCGAGAGCATCACGTGGAACCAGGCGGAAGAATTTTGCCTGCGCCTCACTGCGATCACCGGGCGGGCCTATCGGCTGCCGAGCGAAGCCGAATGGGAATATGCCTGCCGCGCGGGCACGATGGGACCCTTTCATTTCGGGCCGACCATCACCCCCGAGCTGGCGAACTATTGTGGAACCGGCGGTGCGGTATGCGGCGAAAGCGACGGCAAGAGCATCGCCTCCGACGTCTATGGCGGCCAGAGGTATAAATCGGGCGCCTATGGTGAGGGCCCCATTGGCGTCTTCCGAGGCAAAACGACGCCTCCGGGCACATTCCCACCGAACCGGTTTGGTCTCTCGGACATGCACGGCAATGTTTGGGAGTATTGCCTGGACAAGTCGAGCGCCAACTATTCCGATGTACCCGTCGATGGCAGCGCCAACCTCTCGGGCCCCTCCGACAGCCAGAGGATATTGCGCGGCGGCTCGTGGTCGCACAACCCTGCCATTTGCCGCTCTGCCTACCGCGACAGCATTGCCCCCGACTTCTCAGGCTGGCAGGGCCGCATCGGCCTCCGACTGGTCTGCACAGTGTAGGGCAAGTGATGGTATGATGCGATACTGCCCAGAATGCCTGTCTTCGATCCTTCTTAATTGAATGATAGTTTCGATCGCTGGTAGACACGCCCAAAAGGGGACGGCTATGGCGAACCAACTTGGCAAGATCGACCACATTGTCCAGCTCATGCTGGAGAACCGATCCTTCGATCACATGCTCGGCTTTCTCTATGCCGATCTTGGAAATCGCTCGCCTGCCGGGCAGGATTTCGACGGGCTTACCGGGGAGGAATGGAATCCGGACGATCTGGGCCGGCAGGTCAAGGTTTACCGGATCGAGGCCACTGACCAGCATCACTATCTGATGCCGGGCGCCGATCCGGGAGAGGGCTTCTACAACACCAACTATCAGCTGTTTTCCAACGACGATCCCGGAGCGGGCGCCGTTCCAAACAACAAGGGTTTCGTGATCAATTTCAAGGCCGCCATCGCCTCGGACCTGGCCAAACACTATAAAGACACGCTCCCAGGAACCCAGCCATCCCAGATTATGGGTATGTATACGCCGGAGCTGCTGCCGATCCTGTCCGGGCTCGCCAAAGGCTTCGCCGCCTGTGACGCTTGGTTCTCGTCGGTTCCTTCGATGACGATCCCCAACCGGACCTTCGCGCTGGCGGGCACTTCGCAAGGGCATATGGACGACCATATCAAGATCTCGACCTCCCCCAGCATCTTTGGTCGGCTCTCGGATAAGGGTCTCGATTGGGCGATCTTCGGCTACAATCGCGATCCGCTTACCCGTCACGATTTCCCCGACACGCAGCGCGCCGACGACAGTCATTTCGGACACTTCCGCGACTTCCAGGAGCGCGCGAGTGCAGGGACGCTGCCGGCCTTTACCTTCTTGGAGCCGAGTTGGGACGCCACCGGCAACAGCCAGCATCCGAACTACGACGTCGCAGCCGGTGAGCAGCTTATTCACGACGTCTATTACACGCTGCGCAACGGCAAGAACTGGGCTTCGACCTTGCTTATTATTACCTATGACGAGCATGGCGGGTGCTACGACCATGTCGCGCCGCCCGCCGACGCCGTGCCGCCCGGAGACGGCACCATCGGAGAATTTGGGTTCGATTTCACCCGCTTTGGTGTGCGCGTGCCGGCAGTCTTGGTCTCACCCCTGATCGCGGCCGGCACGGTCTACCGCGCAGCGAAGGGGCGGATCGACCACACCTCCGTTCTCAAGACCATTCACGAGCGCTGGGGCACCGACCCGCTGACGCAGCGGGACAGGGCGGCTGCATCGCTCGGTGACGTCCTCACCCTGGCGACGGCGCGCCAAGACGACCCGCTCGAAGGCGTCGCTATCCCGGTCTCGACAGGTCATCACCCCAACGCCTCGTCGCCGTCGAAGATTGACCGAATCCAGGCAGCGCGGGTCGCCGCCCTGCCAATCCGCAATGAGAAGGGCCATTATGAGGAGGCGTCGCCGGTGCTCACCTCGGCGAGCGAGTTCAGTGACTTCATCCGAGATCGCGGCGCTGCCTGGAAGGAGCATGTCCAGCGACAACGGCAGCGGCACCACGAGGCTCCCGAAGGTGCGGTGGCGCACGGTCGGCGGCGAAATCGGCCAGCTCGAGATTAACGACAAGCGATGCTTCCACCAGACGACAAGCTCACGATCTGCTTCGCCCATGTCGCCTACCAGCTGCATGAGCGGTTTTCGGCCCTCGATACCGGCATCGACAGCTTCGCCGTTCGCGATCCCGAGACCTTGGAAAACCGGGTGGGCGAGGCCGACGTGCTTGTAATCTCGGGGTTGTGGCACAACGGCCTTCTCGACCGCGCAAGCAAGCTTCGCTTCATTCAGGCGATTGGCGCCGGCACCGACCAGTTTCCGCTCGAAGAACTGAAGATGCGCGGCATCCGCCTCGCCAGCGCGCGCGGTGTCAACTACCGCGCGGTCGCGGAGCACGCGATGGCTCTCATTCTCGCACTGAGCCGCCGGCTTCCCGAGGCGCGGGACAACCAGGCAAAGCGCGTCTGGCGCGGCATGATCGGCGATCTCTCCCGGCGGGAGGACGAGCTCGGCGGCAAGACGCTCCTTGTCGTCGGCTTGGGGCAGATCGGCGGACGTCTCGCGCAGCTCGCCAAAGCCTTCGATATGCGCGTCGTCGGGCTGCGGCGCGATCCGGCCGCCGGCCGCGGCGCAGCGGATTCGGTGCACGCGATGGGCGAGTTCAAGTCCCTTCTGCCCGAGGCCGATTTCGTCGCCCTCACCTGTCCGCTGACCAAGGAGACCGAGAAACTCGTCGACGCCGACGCGCTCGCCCGGATGAAACCCTCCGCCTATCTCGTCAACGTCGCCCGCGGACGGGTCGTCGACGAGGCAGCGCTTGTCGAGGCGCTCGCCGCAGGCGCATCGCCGGCGCCGGCATCGACGTGACGGTGGAGGAGCCGCTTGCGCCAAACTCGCCGCTTTGGGGAATGGAGCACGTGCTGCTCACCCCACACACCGCTGGCGAGACCCGGCGTTACGAGGACAATGTGATCGAGATCTTGCGCGACAATCTAGGGCGCCTCTGGCGCGGCGAAGAGCCATTGCGCAATCAGGTGATCTGACCACCACCAAATAAGGAGTCATCATGCGTCCCCAGGCCGCCGCGATGAAGGCACTTCTCGACCAACCCGGACTCCAGATCATGCCCGGATGCGGCGACGGCATGGGCGCCCGGCTGATCGAGGAAGCCGGCTTTACTACCGCTTTCGCGTCCGGCTCCAGCATCTGCGCGATGCGTCTGGCAATGCCCGACATGGACCTGCTGACCTTTTCGGAAATGGCCGACGCGATCGAATCCATCATCGCCACCGCACCGAATGTGTTGTGGTTGGCCGATGGCGACACCGGCTATGGCAATGCGCTCGCCGTGCAGAAAACGATCCGCGCTTACGCCCGCCGCGGCGCCGCTGCGGTGTTGATCGAGGACAAGGTTTGGCCTCGCCCGCTCGGCCATAACGCGGCCAAACTCGGTGATCGACCGCGACGCCGCCATCCTGCGCTGTCGCGCCGCCGTCGAGGCATGCCGCGAGGAAGGCATACTGTTGCTCGCCCGCACCGACGCTCGCACCTCTCGCGGGTTCGATGAGGCATTGACGCGGCTGAAAGCATTTGTCGCCGAGAGCGCCGACATCCTTTTCCTCGACTTGCCGCAGTCGGAAGCAGAGATGCGCGCCGCGGTGGCGGCGTGCAACGGGAGGCCGGCGCTCGCCGTCACCTCGCCCGCCGGCAAACACTTCATGCCCGGCGACGCGGAATTGGAACGGATCGGCATCAAAATCGTCGTATACCCGCAGGAGATCCTCGCGGCGACCGTGCAAGCGGTGCGCGCGGCGCTCGGCGGCCTGAAGGGCGGCGTAAAACCGCCGATGGCGAGCCCGTCGGAACTGGCGACAGCGATCCGGTCGGCAAACTATCTCGCCCAGGATGCGCGCTGGCCGGATCCGCGGTAAGCACAGTGGCTTTCCGTCCGCCGCGTCTAATGGGGTAGTCATCCCATGGTCCCACTCTCCGTTCTCGATCTTTCCCCGATCACCGAAGGCAGCGATGCCGGTCAGGCATTGCGTAATTCGCTCGACCTCGCGCGTCACGTCGAGGCGCTCGGCTACCGGCGCTTCTGGATGGCGGAACACCATAATCTGCCCGGAATTGCGAGCGCGGCGACAGCGGTGGCGCTCGCCCATGTCGCGGCCGGCACAAGCAGTATCCGGATCGGCGCCGGAGGCATCATGCTGCCGAACCACGCCCCACTGGTGATCGCGGAACAGTTCGGCACCCTCGCCGCTTTGCACCCGGGGCGGGTCGAGCTGGGTCTCGGGCGCGCGCCCGGGTCGGACCAGATCACCAATCGGGCCATCCGGCGAAACCTGCTAGCCGACGTGGACCAGTTTCCCCAGGATGTCGTCGAACTGATGGGCTATTTCCAGCCGGCGGAACCGGGTCAGGCGGTGCAGGCGATTCCCGGTGCCGGGTTGGAGGTGCCGATCTGGATCCTCGGATCCAGCCTCTATGGCGCGCAGGTCGCGGCGTATCTGGGCCTGCCGTTCGCCTTCGCCTCGCATTTCGCGCCGGCTATGATGATGCAGGCGATGGCGATCTACCGCGAGCGGTTCCGCCCCTCGGCGCAACTCGCCCTGCCCCATGTAATGCTCGGCGCCGTCGTCGTCGCGGCGGAATCGGACCACGAGGCGCGGTTCCTGTTCTCGTCATTGCAGCAGTCGACGCTGAACAACAGGACCGGGCGTCGCGGCCGGGTGCCGCCGCCGGTCGAGGATTTCGACACGCGGCTCGATCCGTACGCCCGCGCGATATTGGACGAGGCACAGGCTTGCGCGATTGTCGGGGGGCCGGATACCGTCCGACGCGGCCTCGACGATTTCATCCGCCGAACCGGTGCCGACGAGCTGATGGTGACGGCGAGCATCTTCGACCACAACAAACGGAAACGATCCTTCGAGATCGTCGCGCAACTTCATCGCGCAATGATGGAAACCGCACCGGTTCAATCATAGGCGAAGCTGCCGCGGCAATGGTCATGCCGCTTGAAACCGGACGTCCTCCGCCTTTGGGGTGCCGACGAGCAGCATGAACTCAGCGTCGCTGACGCCATCGTTGCGGAAATAGTGCACCCGGCCGGACGGGTTGAAGATCACGTCCTTCGGGCCAAGGCGCTCTTCGACCGTGCGCCCGGCCTCCTCCCAGCCGACAGTGATGCAGCCCTCGATGACAAAATATGCGTCCTCGACGGCGCGCGAATGGCCTCCTACCGCGACACCCTTCGGCAGATGGACCATGTCCATCCGGTACTGGCCTGGCGGGGCACCGCCCTCGCCTACATAACCCAATCGGGCGAACCCGGCATCCCACACCGGCTGTTTTTCGGCATAACGCACGATATGCCGCGCGAACTCCTGCTGGCGCGGATCGTCGCTGTCGCGATCGAAAGGGTGGGTTTTCCCCGGCGCGGCACCGAAACGGCGCGCGGCCTCCGGATCGCTGTCGCGCGGATGGCAGAGATAGACCGGCGGCTTCGGCATGCCCGTGCCAACGCTGATCGACATCAACACCGGCTCGACACCGTCGTTGCGAAAGCCGTGGGGCCGGCCGGCCTTGTTCAGCACCATGTCTCTCGGCCCCAAGCGTGCCTCGATCACTTCGGCGCCCCACGCCCAGCCGACCGTCAGCACACCCTCGAGGACGAGAAAATGTTCGACGACCTCATGGGAGTGACAGGCGGCGTACTTGCCGACCGGCTGATGCACCAAGCTCAACGTGAACCGACCTGGTTTGAGCGTACTCGGGTCGTCGGCTTTGGGCGAGCCGCCGGCGCCGATATAGCGCATCTGCGCCCGCTCCAATTCCGGGAAACCGCGGCTCCCGGGAAAGGCATCCCAGTCGAAGCTCTTATCGGTATGGCGCCCGATAAGGCTCCGCATCTCGCGAGAGAAGTCGAGCAGCTTTGGTTGTGCGGCAATTGACATTACGGACTCCTGATAAAACCGGCACATTCTTTTTAACGGTGGATATTCGCGGGCGTCCAATTCGCGGCGCGTCGGGCAAGCCGGTCTTCGGTTGCTTCCCCGTCGTGATCTACTGGGGCGGGCTGCCGGATAAACGTGGCCCGGTCTTCGAGACAGTTGGTGTTGATGACCGCGCGAGCGCCGACCGTCGTCACGCACACAGCGCCGACATACACGCCGCAACGCCGGCAAATCAGGAACTCGGCAGTGCCCGAGCCGAAACGATAGGGTTCGACGAGCGACCAGTCCTCGGCCCATATCTCGACCGACCCGTGCGCATCGCTGGCCGTGCGGGTGTTGTGAGCGCGACAGAACGAACAGCCGCAGGCACGCAGCGGCGTGTCCTCAGGCGCCTGCGACAGGCGCAAGCACAGGGCGAGATTGCCGCAATGACAACCGCCGCGGTGCTCATACATCGGGTGTTTCATTTCGCGGCTGGTATTGGCATCGCCATCGCCGGCTCGACGGCCTTGCGGGTCAGTGGCTTGCCTTCGCCCGCGAGCAACAGCCGGGCGGCGGCATGGTTGACGTGGTCGCGGCAGCCGCGCGGCCGGCCGGCGGGATTGCCCGACCAGCCCTTCGAAAACCGACAGCGCCCGTCTCGCGCTCCCTGTTCCGCCTGTTTTATCTGGTCGAGATCAGGCATCGGCATCTCCTTCAATCGCAAACCGGCACCCGCTTACGGGTGCCGACGCCCAGGAGGATATAATAGGAATATGACAAAATTGTGGTGATTATCTATGAATCAAATCGCATCGAGAGCAATGTATCTTCCCATCCGGTAAAGTCGGAGATCAGGCTTACGCCAGAGGCATATACCCGGACGAGAGCGTAGACTTTTACGGAAGGTAGCTGTCTGTGGCATTTGCTAGCTAGCTAAGGCTCGGCAACCGCCGCGGTGCTGTTTCATTTTGCGGCCAGTGTTGTCGTCGCGACTGACAGAGGCGAGAACCGGCGTTCCATCTCGCGACGAGCCCGAACCGCGTCGGTATCCGCCATCGCCACGTCCGGCCACGTTATGATCCGGCCGGCCGGGATGTCGCGCAAGAGCTTGACGTTGTGCGCCAAGCCGATCGGCAGGGCTTGCTCGAGCAGGCTGCGTTCCGCCGGCACCAGCTTGCCCCAGACGGTATAACCGCCTTCGCCGTCTAGCGTCTCTCCGGCGGATAGCGCCCGCTTCGCGACGGCGACGACATCGCCGCGGAAGCCGCTTGCCTGCCCGGTCGGCTCCGCTCGCAACGCTGCCGACAGCACGGAAATGCCGAGTTCCAGGCCGATCAGATGATAGGGCTTGTACATCGCGGCATACCAGCCGCTGGCGTCGGTCCTCAGCCCGTACTCCTTGAAACAGGCTTTGGCGTATTCGTTTGGCGCTTTCAGCACGACGTAAACGCCCCAGCGCAGATCGCGGAATACGGGCCGGCCGTCGCGCTCGAGCGACGAGACCACCTCGACCATGCCGTCCTGTTCGAGAACGCCGCCCGCCTTGGTCGCGCGCAGAACATGCGGCAGATCGTCGACCCCGCAAGGCGGGAAAGCGAGACCGTTTGCCGGCACCGCGAGCCCCGTGGCGTTCGCGATCGCGGCCATCTCGATCGCGGATTTCGTCCCGTCGAGAAAGGAGTTGAACATCTGCGGGTTCATGCCGCCGCGGCGGGCCTCCTCCGGCGTGAGGCCGTAATGCGCCCAGACGTCGTCCGGTGTCACCGCGTGATAGGCCGGCAGATATTTGGTGCCCTTGCCAGCGGCAACCACTTCGAAGCCGCATCGCGCGCGCCCAGTCGACCAGCTCGCAGGTGAGCGCCGGCTGATCGCCGTAGGCGAGCGAATAGACAACGCCCTTGGACCGCGCCTCTGCCGCAAGGAGCGGTCCTGCCAGCACGTCGGCCTCGACATTCACCATCACGATGTGCTTGCCCGCCGCGACGGCAGCACGGGCGTGCGCAATGCCCGCCGCCGGTGAGCCGGTTGCCTCGACCACGACATCGACATCGGGGTGACCGCACGCCTCGTTGCCGGACGCGACAAACGCCGTGCGCTCGATCCGCGCCTCGTCCCACCCGACCCTATGGCACGCGAGCGCGGGCTCGGTCCGGGTCGAGGTCGGCGATGACGGGGACTTCCAGGCCGCGGATCGTCGGCACTTGCGAGAGGAACATCGAGCCAAACTTGCCGGCGCCGATGAGACCGACCCGTACCGGCGGACCGCCGTCCATAATACGCTGCTGCAATAGCCGATGGAGGTTCACGGGAGGCGACTCCTATTCCGCGGCCGCTTCTCTTGTAGTACCTGCGGGCGTAGTTCAGGAGCGCGTCGTCCGCGACCGGCTCGATCGGCGTGAAGTCCCGATGGGCAATCCACTCCGGCCGCGTCGGCGTGCGGATATAGTTCGATACCGCGCAGAGCGTCAGGTAGACGATCCGGCGCGGATAAGGCGTGATGTTCGGCGCCGAGCCATGCACCAGATTGCCGTGGAACATCAGCACCGAGCCGGGCTTCCCGGTCGGCGCGACGATGCCGCCCTCCTGCGCCAGCCTGGTGACGGTTTCCTTGTCGAGCGTCCACAGCGGATAGGACGTCGTCGTGACATCGTGTTCGGCCGCCAGGGTCCCGTGCTTATGGCTCTTCGGGATCAGCATCAGCGGGCCGTTGATCGGCATCACCTCGTCCATGAACACGGCGATGTTCATCGCGCGCGGCTCGGGCATGCCGTCGTCGCGCGCCCAGGTGCCGTAATCCTGGTGCCATTGCCAGACATCGCCCTCGAACGCCGCCTTCGCGTTGATCTTGAACTGGTGCGTGTAGACTCCTTCGCCGAAGATCTGCTCCAGCGGCTCGACCAGCCGCGGATGCGTTCCCAGGAGGCGAAACGCCTCGTTGTAGGTGTGCGCGGCAAAAGCGGTCCGCGGCGCGCCGGTCTTCTCCCGCCACACCTCTGGGCGATTTGATTTGTAGATCTCCTCGGCCTCGTCGCGCAGGACCGCGACTTCCTCGTCGGAGAAGCAGCCGGGCAGGAAGAAATATCCCTCCTCCTCGAACTGCCGGATCTGCTCGGGCGTGAGTTTCACGGCTTTCCTCCTCTCAAGCATGCGCCGCTCGGCGGCGGTCAGTTCGATTCAGCTGAGTAATATAATCGGAACGGGGCGCCCGAAACGTCGCGGCCGCAACACCGAGGCAGATTTCGGTCAGGTTGCACGCCTTCCGCTGTCATTGCGAGCGCAGCGAAGCGATCGTGCCGACCTAAGACGTCGCCGGCACGCAGATTGCTTCGTCTAGATCAGCCCAAGGTCGCGCAGGCTGGTATGGCCATTGCGCCCGATGATTATGTGGTCGTGCAATACGACGCCGAGCGGGGCCGCGGCTTTTTTGATGTCCTGGGTGACGGCGATGTCGGCCTTGGACGGGGTCGGGTCGCCCGAGGGGTGGTTGTGCACCAGGATTATCGCCGCGGCGCCGAGATCGAGCGCGCGCTTGACGACCTCGCGCGGATAGACCGGCGTGTGGTCGATCGTGCCGCGCTGCTGGCGCTCATGCTTGATCAGCACGTTCTTGCGGTCGAGGAACAGGATGTGGAATTCCTCGACCTTGGTTGTGCGCGACCTGGGCGTTGCAATAGTCGATCAGCTTGTCCCAGGAATTGACGACCGGCCGTTCCTGCAATTCGAGGCGCATCAGCCGCAGGGCCGCCTCACGCACCGATTTGATCGCGGCGATGCCGGCGAGGCCGAGCCCGGCTTCGGACAGCGCGTCGGGGTCGGCGCTCATCACTTTGCCAAAACCGCCGAAATGCGCGAGGAGCGACTTCGCCGCCGGCTTCACATCGCCTTGCGGGTTGGCGGCGAACAGCAGCATTTCTAAGAGCTCGTAATCGGGCAGACTCTCGGCCCCGGCGGCAACCAGCCGCTCGCGCAGCCTGCGGCGATGGCCGTAATAGTGCGGCACAGCGGTTACCGCTTCGGCGAACTCGTTCCTGCCATGCGCGGCGATCAGCCGCAGAGCCGCCTCGCGCACCGATTTGATCGCGGCGATGCCGGCAAGGCCGAGCCCGGCTTCGGACAGCGCGTCGGGGTCGGCGCTCAGCACCTTGCCAAAGCCGCCGAAATGCGCCAGCAGCGACTTTGCCGCCGGCTTCACATCGCCTTGCGGGTTGGCGGCGAACAGCAGCATTTCTAAGAGCTCGTAATCCGGCAGGCTCTCGGCTCCGGCGGCGACCATCCGCTCGCGCAACCTGCGGCGATGGCCGTAATAATGCGGCACAGCGGTCACCGCTTCGGCGAACTCGTTCCTGCCGTGCCCCTACGGCGATCGGGAACGGAGCTGTCCCGGCTTCGCCATTTTCCAGCCCGTCCGTGCCGTATATCTCACGGCACAGCGACCTGACGCGATCATGGTCGGCGGAGTCAAACACCCATACGCGCCGCGCGGCGTCCCATATCCCGCCGAGACTGCGGGCTCTGGCCGGGAAATTAGGGTGGTAAGGACTGCTGACCGCGATGCGGCCGTCCTCCTCTTCGACGATCGACAGAGGCATTCAAACGTACCAAAGCAATTAACTCGGCAGCGTCAGTGCACTCTCCACGAATCGGGTTAACGTCTCGTTAAGCATCCGCCCGCAGCCTTACTGCTGCTGGGTAAACCGCAGCAGCAGCTCGCTGACCCGCTCGGGTTGTTCCTGTTGCACCCAATGCCCGGCACCGTCGATCAAATGGCAGCCGAGCATGCGGGTGCAGGCGCTCTGCTGCATGCGCTCGAAATTACCGGGACGCTGGTAGGTGCCCCAGTCGCTCTTGCCGGCGATGAACATCGACGGCACGTCGATCGTGCGGCCGGAGAATAGCTGCAGCTCGGCGTCGTAGAGGCCTTGCGTGCGGGCGCGGTACCACTGCAATCCGCCCTGGAAACCGGTGCGCTCGTATTCGGTGCTGTAGACGCGCAGCTCGTTCTCGGGAAGCCATTGGCACGAGGCGATGTCGGCGGCGGACGGCATCTCCGGCGCCACCGTCTCGGCCATGTTCTTGTCCAGATCCATTATGTAATAGGTCGGCATTTTCGCCAGTTCGCCGGCGGTCCAGGACTTCAGCGGGAATGGCTTGTTCCCCTTCCAATCCGCGCTTTTGTAGTGGAAATAGCCTCGCAGAAAGGCGTGGACGCCTTGCGGGCAACGCCACATATCGGCATTGGCCGGACGCGTCGAGTAATACCATTGGTAATGCTTGCGGGGGCGGTCGAGCTTGGCCAATTCATCATGGATGCTGTTGTCGGGCGATTTCGGTTGTGACGGGTTGTCGGCGGTGTCGAAGGGCAATGCCGGCGGGCCGGCAAAGGGTGCGCTCATCAGAGCGACCGAGCGGAACACGTCGGGGCGCACGAGGGCGCACCAAGCCGCGACCGAAGCCCCGAAATCGTGCCCCGCGACTAGTGCGACCTCGCGATAGCCGAGCGCCGAGACCAGCCCCAACGCGTCCCTGACTGCGTTCAGAATGCGAAACGAGCCGAGGTCCCCATCATATTCCGCGTCCCACCCGGTCGTGCGGCCATAGCCCCGCTGGTCGGGCGCCACCACCCGGAACCCCGCGGCCGCGAGCGGCAGCATCACCTTTCGCCAGGAATAGGCGAGTTCCGGGAAGCCATGCAGGAGCAGGACCAGCGGCCGGCCGCGTGTCTCGAAGCCGGCCTCCAACACGTGCAATCTCAGCCCGTTGATGTCGTGCACAAACCGGGATCGCACGCCGGACGGAAGAACATCATCTTGCAGCGGCGGCAGCTCGGTCATTTCTACCTCCCCGACCCTGTGGGATCGATCCTAGCTTCTAATTGCGAACCCCGTGAAATGCCGGCAGCGCGCTCAACCGCTCGGCGGACGCTCGGGAATGAGCCGTCTCATGCTACTCCATGAACCAGCCGTGACTGACGACCAATGACTGGCCGGTCAGCGCGTTGGTCTTGAAGCCGGCGAAGAACAGAACCGCTTCGGCGACGTCCTCGGTGGTGGTGAACTCGCCGTCGACGGTGTCCTTCAGCATGACGTGCTTGATCACGTCTTCTTCGCTGATGCCGAGCTCTTTGGCCTGCTCGGGGATCTGCTTGTCGACCAGCGGCGTGCGCACAAAGCCCGGGCAGACGACGTTGGCGCGCACGTTGTACTGGGCCCCTTCCTTGGCGACCACCCGGCACAATCCCAATAGCCCGTGCTTGGCGGTGACATAGGCCGCCTTCAGCACCGAAGCTTCTTTGGAATGAACCGAGCCCATATAGACGATGCTGCCGGATTTGGCCTGGTACATATGCTTCAGGCAGGCCCTGGTCATCAGAAAGGCGCCGTCCAGATGGATCGCCAGCAGCCGCTTCCAGTCGGCAAACGGGAAATCCACAATCGGCTTGACGATCTGGATCCCGGCATTGCTGACCAGCACGTCGATGCGGCCAAATTTCGCCATCGTGTCGGCGACACCTTTCTCGACCGCGGCTTCGTCGGCAACGTTCATGCCGACCGCAAAGGCGTTCGAGCCTTTTGCCTTGATCTCCCGCGCGGTGGCATCCGCGGCGTCGAGATTGAGGTCGGCGATAACCGGTGTGCCGCCCTCGGCGGCGAAGCGCAGCGCGATCTCCTTGCCGATGCCGCTGGCCGCACCGGTGATAATGGCCACCTTTTCATCGAAACGGGACATTTTCTGAACTCTCCTCACAGTTACGGATCCAGACCGCTATCGCTTTGGCGCGTCATTCCCGCGAAAGCGGCTATGAAAAAATTTACCGAAGACGACGAACGTGGGATGCATCGACGCAATGCGTGCTTCGCGTCGCGCTCCTTCGGGCGCTCCTCAGCATGAGGTATCCCTATGATGACATGGAGAAAATTCCTCATCCTGAGGAAGCCGCGAAGCGGCTGTCTCGAAGGACGCACTGCAGTGATCCAGCCAATCTTCGGTGACGGCAACAGGTTAAGCGTCTTTCAGATAGTCGAATACGACCTCGCCGAGACCGAGCGTCAGGTCGGTCACATAGTGGGTGGCCGAAACCACCTCGCGCACCGGCAGCCGCGCCACATCGCACAGCGCGTGCTCGAAGAGCTGGATCGCGGCCGGGCCGGCCCAGGCGCCTTTCACCGTGACGTCTTCCATGTAGTAGCGCACCAGCTCGCAGATCCTTGGCGTGCAGTCGACATGGGGGATGATCTTGAGCATGAAATTCGGCCGGGCGAGCGCCTTCAGCAGCGGCACCGGGTCGATCTCGCGATGCTTGAAGCCCATCGTCGCGGAGACACACAGGACGGAGCCGTAGTGCAAGGTGCAGACCACCACATCGCCTTCGTGTGAGACCTTGGGGCTCGCCAATTTCTTTGGGAAGCCCCAGATCTCGCGGCCGCCGGCGATTGGCGCGTTGTCGTCGAGGTACATGGCGTGCACATAGCCGCCTTCCTGCACTGTGCCGTCCTTGGTCTTGAAGCGCACCGGGATTACTTGGCCGGTTTCGGTGTAATCGCCAAAGCCAGTCGAGTCCGGCATGCGGATGAATTCGTAGGCGACCGTGTCTGCGGCCACTTCCAATGGCTCGGGCACCACCGCGCGCAGTTTGTCGATGTCGGTGCGGTAGGTGATGACGACGAACTCGCGGTTGTAGAATTTATACGGCCCCGGCGGATAGGCAGGATCGTTCAGCGGCATGGCGAACGCGTTGCGGCGAACCTCGGTAAGCTTCATCGGTCAGGTCTCCTTGAGGCAATGCTGTGTGAAATTTCTATTCGCGGCCGTCGCGCGCGAGATCGAAGGTGAAGAAGCCGTCCCGGCCATTGGGCCGTTGCAATACTTCCGGGTGGCGGAGCGTGCGCACCGCATCGTTGTAGCCCGACGTCCAGTGCTCCTCCATCATCCCCCGGGAAAACTGGTAATCTTTGGAGGTCCCCTCGTAATTCTTGGACCGATAGATCAACTGAATGACGTTGTAGACTTTCTCGTCCGCCTCCGCGGCGAGCATCTCGGCCTCAGGAGTCTGCAGCAAATCCTTGGGCATCTGGGCCAGGAGCTTGGCGGCCGCGCGGCGCAGGAGTTGCTGCTTCTTGAACTGGTCCGTCGCCATCCGGGTGCGGCTGGAGAAACGGATATCCTTCTGGCGCGCCTCGCTCTCGAGCAGGTTGCGTGGAAAGTCGCCGCGGGCGCTCCACAGGTCGACCTGGAAGGCGAGCGTGTCCTTCCTCGACGAGGTGTCCAACACCCATTGCAGCGGCGTGTTGGAGACGAGACCGCCGTCCCAATATTGCTCGCCTTCGATCTCGGTCGCCGGGAACCCGGGCGGCAGCGAGCCGCTGGCGATCACGTGCTCCGGGCCGATCTGGTGAGTCGTATTGTCGAAACAGACGAAGTTGCCGGTGCGTACATTGACCGCGCCGACGCTGAACCCCATTCGGCCGTCGTTGATCAGATCAAAGTCTACCAGGCGTTCGAGCGTCGCCTTCAGCGGAGCGACATCGTAGTAGCTGAGGGCTTCGGGACTGCCGTTCGGATACAAAAACGGGGGCGGCACACGCGGTTGAAAAAAGCCGGGCGTGCCGCCGAGCAGAATGCCCAACGAGCGGATCTGATTGACGACGCTGCGGGTGAACTCGTCGTTGAACGGGAAATTGGGCATCCCGAAAGGCGAAACGCTGACGGTTTCCCAGAACTCCCGCAATCTCTCGACGCGCCGCTCCGGCGGATTGCCGGCGATCAGCGCCGAGTTCACTGCGCCGATCGAAATGCCGGCGACCCAGTCGGGGTGCAAATTCGCCTCTGCCAGAGCCTGATAGACGCCGGCCTGGTACGAGCCGAGGGCGCCGCCGCCCTGAAGGATCAGCGCAATGCGCTCGAAGGGCGGACGCTCGACAGCCATATGCGTTTTCCGCCGCGAAGGCCGCTGGTCGGACATGACAAAACCTTCCTTTTTGGTGTGGTCAACCGCCGAACTGCGTCATTGACATAAACATGCGTCCGGGAGCCGGCCAGTGAAGTCCGGTAAAAATCTCGGTGAGTTGCGGTGAGTGGTAGCCGGGATCACGATCGGTTGAAGCTGGCGATCGGCGTGTCCTCCGGCTCAGGGATCCCCGATTACTCGTCAACCCAACGGGGCTTCGGGAATGAAGCGCGAGATGCGCTGCCCGGAGGGCCCAGACCTAAAAGGTGAGAGACTTCTCTGAGACGAATTCGAGTTATGACGCTTTGGCGACGTTTCGGGTCAGCAAGTCGACCTTGCGGTTCAATGCCATGATCAGACCGTCGACGCCGTCGCGCTGAACGATCGAATGGAATTCCGAGCGTTGCGTCGCCAGCTGGCTGATCGAGCCGTCCATGTAAACATCGGAGATTTGCCACGAGCCGGCGTTCTCGTGCATCCGATAGTTGAGGCTCACCGAATCCCCCTTCGAGTTGGTGATTTTGGTTTGCACGACGATTTCCGCGCCGTAGGGCCGATCGCCGGTGACCTGCAGCTGCTCGCCCGAATAGCTGTCGAACCGGTCGGCGTACGTCGCCGAAATGTAATGTCCAAATGCCTCGCTCACTTGCTGCTGCTGGGTCGGAGAGAGGGTTGCCCAGGACGGGCCAACAGCGAGCCGCGCCATCAAAGGAACATCGAATAGCCGGCCAATGACGGGCGCCAGCCTCGCATAGCGTCCGCTTTGCCCAAGCGTCCGACCGTCCTTCATCGTGGTCAGCAGCGCGTCATAAAAGCCGCGCACGCTATCCTGCGGGTTTGCCGGGAGCGCCGCGGCGGTCACGACGGACATGCTTGTCGCGAGTAATAGGGCAAGGCAAAGGCCTGCGATTTTGCCTGTCCGAGGAGACGGCGTGATCAGCTCACTCATGGCTCGACCTCTCACTCCCTTCGCGTCTGTATTCGCCATTGGTCCTTCGGGAAGGATTTCATGGCATCAGTGGAGGAGGCTCGAAGGGATCGACGTGCCGCGTGTCCCGGGCATCCATCTCGATGATCTGCTGGCGCGTTCAGGATGCTTGCGCGACGTTATGGCCTCAAGCGCATCGGCCAACAGAAGCTTGACATAATCATCGCCGCGGCTCGCCAAAACCATCGCTACCATGGGATCCTCGGTATAATACCGACGCCGAACGGGATCCCAACCGAACCCCGCGGCTATTGCCGGAGCGCTATCCTCCGAGCGGCAACGATAATAGAACTGGTACGCGAGCGGATCGAACAGGAGTTTCGGCATTCTACTTCTCCGCGACATACGCGCCCTCTGCAGTGGTGAGCGCCTCGGGTAGCCATTACATCGCATCCCTATTGCGCGGCAGTCGAGTGAAGTGAGGTAAATTCTGGTAAGTTGCGGCGGGTCGAGGGCGTATCGGAAGCTCATTCCCGCAGCAGGTGAAGGTGGACGCCGTGACCGTGTAATTCGGTGAGATAACCCTTCACCCCACCGAAGGCGGTATCGAATTCCATCCGGATCGGGATCATGCGATCGCCGGCCATGAGTTGGGCATACCAAATCTTGCCGCGCCGGTAGGTGTCCTCGTTTTTGTTCGGGTTGGCCACGATCTCTTCGCGGACGACCTCGCACAGTTGAGCTGGACCGGCAAAATTCTGATGGCCATCCGCTGTCAGAAGGTCCCGTTTGACGTCGGTGAAACGAAGATTGTAGAGGCCGCTGCCATCGAAGACGGGAACCACGAGCGCGCAAGTGCCGCGACTGGCGAGCTGACGTTCCAGCAGGAGATACGCCGTCAGCTGATCGACGGTCCCGCGCATCTGCTGTCCTGCGATCAATAGAAGATTCTCGGCCGAGGGTGGGGTCGAAGAGTTGATCACGGTGCCGTCGCCCTGGTAATCAAGACCGTAATGACGGTCGACGCTGTTGCGCCGAACCTCGGCGCGGTAGGCTTCGGGACGAAGCGTCTCTCCAGCCAGTGCTCCGTGAGCCTCCGAGTGGCTCGTAAGATCGACAAATACGCTGGCGAGGCCGCGAGTATCGAGATCCATCGCGATCGCATACCGGTTCGCCGCTTCCTCGACGCTCGTGCGGTTTGTCAACACGTGCAGGCCGGCAAAGCCGAAGATCTCGAAGCGCGCGTCGACCCTGTCCGATTCCGACGCCGACGCCGTAAACGCGCCGCTACTGAAGAAGAGTGCGACTGCGATCGCAAAACGACGAAAGATCATCGTTGATTACCTTATCTACTTCTCCTCGACATGCGCTCTCCGCCGTGATGAGCGCCTTGGGTAGCCATTACAATCGCATCCCCATTGTGCAGCGGTCGAGTGAAGTGCGGTAAAATCCGGTAAGAGGCGGCGGCTCGAAGGTCGTGTGGGAAATCAAGCTCAATATCGGTAGACGCCCCAGCGGGTTTTACGCCCGATCAGCCTCTTGGCGCAGGCGGCGGAAGCTGCCGATGAGCTCGTCGAGCTTGCGTGCGACGTTGCTGTGCGCGGCGATCATCGCCTCCATGCGCGCCTCGCCCCTTCCTCTCCGCCCTCAAGGGCGGAGAGGGATTTCCTACCGGCCCAGCGAGATGTGGCATGCCCTAGTCGCTTTCGCGGGCATGCCGAGGGGCAGTGCCGACTCTCCTCAGTTAAGGTGGTAGAGGCGGGTGACGTTCTCGCTAGTGATCTTGCGGCGCACGCTGGGTGAGATCTGGGAAAGGTTTTTGTCGAGGACGCGCTGCGAATCCGGCCAGATGCAGTCGGGGTGCGGGTAGTCGGCGCCCCAGATGATGTTGTCCTCTCCGATCAGCGGGATGATCGGATCGAGATATTGGTCCTGCTGATAGGTGACGTAGCCCTGGCGCCGGAAATAATCGCTCGGCTTGAGTTTGAAATTGAGGCTTCGTGCGCGGTCCGCGTATTCGGTGTCTAGCCGGTCGAAGACATAGGGCAGCCAGGTCACCCCCGACTCGCCGAGCACGAAGTTGAAGTCGGGGTATTTCTCGCAAGCGCCGGACGCCAGCAGCGAAACCAGCACCTCCATCGTGTCGAGCTGGAAGAGGGCCGAGCGCACCAGCCGCCACTGGGTGAAATACTGTTTTTCCATTTCCGGGGTGTCGGGCGCGCGCAACGCCTTGAAGCCGGTCGAGTGGAACGAGATCGGGAACCGGCACTCGGCGGCCGCTTCCCACAGGGGGTACCATTCGTGGGTATAGAGCGGCGGGGTCATCCGCTTGAAGGCGAGATCGCCGCCGCGCAACCCCATCTTGGCGCAGCGCCGGACCTCGGCGGCGGCCTCGACCGGGTCGGTGTTCGGGACGATCGCCAGCGGAAAGACCCGGTTCGGATCGGAGCGCTTGGCAAAATCGGCGACCCAATCGTTATAGGTCTTGTCCGCCCAGGCGCGCAGCCCAGCCTCGGAGATCAGGTCGTTGATCATCAGGCAGCCATAGACGACCTCGGCAGAAAGACCGTCGCGGTCGAGATCGGCGAGGCGCAATTCGGGGGTCGTCGGCCGCGGCTTGGCGCCGGGTTGGGAATTCCATTCGAAGCCGAGATCCTTCATCTCGTCGATATGGCCGAACATCCCCTTCTGATAGGGGAGGAATCCGGGGCCGATGCCGTTCCACATCCCCCTGTCCTGGGCATCGACAAACCAGTGAAGGCCGTCATCCATCTCCTCGACGCGGGGCGCGAGCAATTTCCATTTGTTCGGCGCCTCCGACGACCACAAGTCGGGCGGCAGATAGGTCAGGTCGATGTGGTTGTCGCCGGAAATCAGCTTTTCTGGCATGGCGCGCTCCTCTTGCTCCTCCGCAAGGATGTCGATCCTGCATCGTACGCACGACTGACTATCAGCGCTATAAATAATGAGCCGCGCGCGACGCTCGCCTGATCTGCGTTTCCGTGCCTAAGATTGACCTCGGCCTAGACCAGAGCACAAGGGAGAGGACGCATGGCGGTTCAACTCGGAAGCGGCGAGTACACCTTCGAGGTCAACGAGAATTGGGCGAAGGTGCCGGAGGAAATCACATTGGGCGACTGCGCGGCGGTCGGAGTCGATCGGCAGAACCGGGTCTACGCCTTCAATCGCGGCGAGCATCCGGTCGCGGTATTCGATGCCGAGGGCAATCTGCTGCGCAGCTGGGGCGAAGGGGTGTTTCACCGGCCGCACGGCGTCCATATGGGTCCGGACGATACGATCTATCTGACCGATGACGGCGACCACACGGTGCGCAAATGCACGCTCGACGGCAAAGTGCTGATGACCCTAGGCATCCCGGGCGAGCCCAAACCCTTCATGAGCGGCGAGCCGTTCCACCGCTGCACGCACACCGCCTTGTCGCCGCAGGGCGACCTCTACGTTTCCGACGGCTACGGCAATGCCCGCATCCATAAGTATACTCCGGACGGCAAGCTCCTGATGTCCTGGGGCGAGCCCGGCACCGATCCCGGGCAGTTCAATATTCCCCACAACATCTGTTGCGACCGCGACGGCTGGGTCTACGTCGCCGATCGTGAAAACCACCGGGTCCAGGTATTCGACGGCAACGGCAAGTTCGAAACACAGTGGAACAATCTACACCGGCCAAACGGCATGTGCATGGCGGCCGGCCGCGACCCGCTTTTCTATATTGGCGAAGGCGGCCCCTCCGGCGAGATCAACAAGGATTGGCCCAATATCGGGCCGCGCGTCAGCATTCATACCTCGAAAGGCAAGGTGCTGACGCGGCTCGGCAAAATGCACACCGGACTCGCCCCCGGGCAGTTCACTTCGCCGCACGGCATCGCCGTCGACGGGCACGGCAACATATATGTCGGCGAATTGTCGGGCCGCACCTGGCCGCGCTTCTCCAAAGACCCGCCGCCCAAGCGGCTGCGCGTCATCCACAAGCTCGTCAAGACCGGCGCCTGACGCCCGCCCTCAGCGCGGGAGCGGCGGCAGGGGCGCGTCCGTCGCGAAGCGGAAGATCGTAGTCGAACGAAACTCCTGCCCCGGCTTCAATTCCGTCGTCGGAAAATTCGGTTTGTTGGGGCTGTCCGGGAAATGCTGCGTCTCGAGCGTGAACCCCTCGGTCTGGCGATAGGCCGTGCCTGACGACCCGACCACCGAGCCGTTCATCCCGTTGCTGGTGTAGACCTGCACGCCCGGCTCGGTGGTGAAACAATCGATGACGCGGCCGGTGCGCGGGTCATAGGCACGCGCCGCGAAGGTCATGCCGTCGCCGGGGCCTTTGTTCAGCACGAAATTGTGGTCGTAGCCATGCGCATAGACCATCTGCTGGAACGCGCTGTGCAGCCGGGCGCCGATCGGCATCATCTGCCGGAAGTCGAGCGGTGTGCTTTCCACCGGCGCGATCTCACCGGTGGGAATGAGGTCTGGCGCGACCGGCGTGTAGCGGTCGGCGTTCACCAGCAGCAGCTGGTCTGCAACCGAACCGGACCCGTTGCCGGCGAGGTTGAAATAGGAGTGGTTGGTGAAGTTGACCACCGTATCCTTGTCGGTGCTCGCGACGTAGGCGATCTGGAGTACATCATCGTTGGTCAGCGTATAAGTGACATGCATCGTCAGGGTGCCGGGGAAGTTCTGATCGCCATCCGGGCTGACATAGCTGAGCATCGCCGCGACCCCGTCCGGCACGGTCAGCGGCGCTACTGTCCAGACCTGACGGTCGAGCGCATCGGGGCCGCCATGCAGCGTATTGGGACCGTTGTTGGCAATCAGATGATAGGTCTGGCCATTTAGTGTGAACTGCGCGCCGCCTATGCGATTGGCGTAGCGGCCGGTGATCGCGCCGAAATGGCCGGGGAGCGTCTCGTATTCCCGCAAACTGTTGAGGCCGAGCACGACGTCGTCGAGCCGGCCCGCGCGGTCGGGCACGTCAATTTCGGTGATGACGCCGCCCAAGCTCAGGAAACGCACGCGCAGGCTGTGGTGGTTGGTCATCGTGAAGATCTCGACCGCCTGCCCGCCTTGCGTGGTGCCGTAAGGTGCGTGGTCGAGCGCAGCGGCAGCGTCGGCCGTTCCGCCCGTGACCCCGGCCGCTAGTGCTGCGGCGATTGCACAGGCGCGCCGCTCGCCCGCGCCGGACTTGCGCTGCAGGTAAAAGCGCACGCCACCGGTCAGGTCTGTCATAACATTCCCGTCCCTTTGCTATGTCATCCATTGGGCTGGAGACTAACTATGCGTGGGAGATTGCCGGTAGTCGCGATTGGCGCGCCTGTCGCGCGACCAGGAACCCGATAACCAGGAGGTTTGCGAAATTGAAAAGCGCGCCGGCGGCAAAGGCCGGCGCATAGAAGCCGAAATGGTCATAGAGCGCCCCGGCGAACCAGCCGCCGAACGCCATGCCGGACATGCCGGTGAACAACAAAGTCGGCACCCGCCAGGACGCCTCGGCCGACGGGAAGAGGTCGCGGATCGCCACGACGTAGGCCGGGATGATGCCGCTGAACCCGAGCCCATATGCCGCCGAGACCGCAAACAATCCCGCCTCGCTCTGGGTCACGGTAAACGCCGTGATCGCCAACGCCTGACAGGCCGATCCGGCGAATACCGCGGCGAGCCCGCCGACCCGGTCGGTCAGCCATCCCCAGAACATTCGGCTGACAAAGGCGCAACCGAGCAGCACCGACAGCATCGCCGCCCCCTGTGCCGCCGGGATGCCGAGGTCGCTGCAGAACGCCACGAGATGCCCCGCGGGCATCGCCATCGGCACGCAACACAGGAACGACGCCGCGCAGAGCAGCACCTGAACCAGATTTGGCCGCAGGCGAAGCGCCTGGGCTCGGTGGCGCAGATGGGCCGCTGAGCCTTCCGTCCGGACCGGCGGCGGGGGTGGGCGCAACAACAGGGCCAACGGCACGATCGCTGCTGCGATCACGACGGCGAACCCTAACATTGTGGCCTGCCAGCCGAAAGCGTCCATGCCGCGCTCGAAAACCGTCGGCCAGACGACGCCGGCGATGTATTGCCCCGACGAGATCAGTGCGACCGCGGTTCCGCGCCGGCGGTCGAACCAGCGGCTGACGTAGGTTACAAGCGGCGGAAAATGCGCGCTGTTGCCCAACAGGCCGATCAGGACGGCGCTGCCGACGATCAGCGCCCAGGTCTGGCCGATTGCCGACACCGCCAGGCCCAGCGCCGTCATCGACGCGCCAAAGATCGCAACCTGCCGCATCCCTATCCGGTCGGCGATCCGCCCCATCAGGATGCCGCCGAGGCCGGTGCCGAGCCAGACCAGCGAGGCAGCCAGCGCAACCACCGAACGATCCGTACCGAGCGAAGCCGCGATCGGCTTCAGCCCGACGACGACGATCAGCGGTGCGCCGTAGGAAAATGAAAGGATGGCGAGTGTAATCGACGCCGCCACCCAGGAGGAGCGGCCTTCGATGCTGCCGGGAAAGCGTCTCGCAAGCAATGTCAGCGCCGGCGGCTCACGGTCCGACGAAGAGCTGGGCGCAATGGCCCGGCTGCGTCGGCGAGGCCGCGATCGAGCCGCCGCGCGGGATGCATTGATCCGGCGGAAGGGCGGATCCATGCTCGATCGAATCCGACAGCAGGTCAAAGGCGTGCTGTGCATGCGGCTGGATCAGCTCGAGCTGCGGAAAGGTGTCCTTGTAGGTCTCGATATGGTTGCCGTTCTGCACCTCGTAGAGGCGGTATGCGGGACGCAACTTTTTGTCGTCGCCCTCGTGTCCACGCCCCTCCTGATCTCCTCCCGACAGGGCGGCGGTAACGGCACGCTCATAGGCGCGGGCGTTGAGATTGATCGGCAGCAGCGCATCCATAGTTCCGGCCACCGTGATCAGCGGCTTGCCGATATTGCCCGTTGTCGCTATCGCGGCGACATCGGCGCCCACGTCCGAAGCCGACAGGCGGTCGACATAGCTGTAGGTTCCGGTGCCCGCACCGTAAGTGTCATAACTCGGGTCGAGCCGCTTCTGCCATTGGCATAGCGTGACTTCCCAGAATTGCGTCCAGTAGAGACCCCAAAGCGAGTTTGGTCCGGATACGATGTCGGGCGGGTAGCCCGCCAAGACGATGTTTTCGGCTGCAGTACTGTTCTGGTCGTAGCCGGAGTTCACGTAGTCCGGAAAATTGAGAATTGCCGGGGGGAACGCGCTCAAAAGGTTCGGTGCCACCGGGTCGATGTAGGTGCCTTCCCAGTCGACCCCGCCGTCGAACAACTCCGGTGCGGCTTCGAGCGCGCGCCGCACCTGGTAGCCCCCATTCGAGGTTCCAACCGCATAGGTCCGGCTCGGAGATTGGCCATAGTTCGCCGTGACCGCGTTCTTTCCGATGCGCGTCGCCTCGATCATGAAATCGGTCCACCGCGTGAAGGGCTGTCCCGGATCGTTGTCGTAGAAATGGACATACACCGCGGACGACGGATTAAGCCGGCACCCCAACGGATCGGCCGCCGTCGTCGTGTGAAAGTTGAGGACACCCTTGTTCTGCGAAACATAGGCGTAGCCTTGTTGCAATACGTAATCGCTCCAGGCGAAATCGCCGTTGAATTCGCTGCGCGTCCCCGAAGCGCCGGCGACGACGAGCTTGCCGTTCCATTGGTTCGGCAGCCGGAACAGGATTCGGGCTTCGCCTGTCGGGTCATCGGCGATGCGTCCATCGAGCTGAATACCCGGGACAGTTTTGGTGATCGGCGTATGAGCGGTGGGAGAGATCACCGCACGGTCAGTCTGCGGGATGAAGGCGAAGGGCGAGAGGCCCGGCAAGGAGTCATTGGCCGGCGTCGTTGCGGGATTGTTGGTGGTGAGGTCGGCGCTGTCGACGCAGTTTGCGTCGGCGATTTGGTGGCCGAGGAGCCCGAGCAGCCGATCGCATCGGGTTGCGGCAGCGGCCGATGCGCTGGCGGCAAGCATCGCTCCAAGAGCAAGAGAAACAACCCGACGCATTCATCCCTTCCCCTTGTGGCGCGCCGACCGCGTCCTCCGGCAGCGACGGGCGCTGTTATAGGAATTTCGCTTCT
>CAVOHI010000011.1:0-147176 GCA_963695605.1 uncultured Alphaproteobacteria bacterium
CTGGCGCGCACCCGAGGGCTGCCCACTTCGATGCCAAAGCCGCGGAGGAGGCCGCCCGTGATCGGCGAAACGCCCGGTTGGATGCTGCGGCTGCTAGTGGGCCTTTTGGGATTTGCGACGTCAACCCCAGCGATCAAACGCTGACGGTATGGCGAGCAGGCGGTAGCACGCCTCCTCCGGTCGGCGTGATGCGACTGGTTAGAAAGGCCAGCTCGCCGTCGTCGAGAAGCGAAGGAGTGCCGTCACGCAGTCAGCGCGCATCCGTTACCGGACAAGCCAGGACGATGGCTCGTCGCGCTACCTAGACAAACGATGGCATCGGCGGCGAGGAGTACGCCGATACAGCTTCCGTACAAGCAGCCGATACAGCTTCCGTACAAGCAAAAGATCCCCAGGGAGCCGAGAACGAGGGCAACTCCGAACAATGCCACTCGCGACAGACGGAGTGCGAAGCTCATGCTGTCCATTCTTCGGCAACCCCGTCGATCCACACCAGTCCCCAAATGTGCTGCAGGGCCTCGTCGCCATTGGTTAACCACGTATTCAGCATCCGCCAGATGCTTACCCCGTTAGAGCGTCGAGCCAATACGCGCGATCACGTATTCAACTCATCTACAAGACGAGCCGGTGTCCGACGACGCAACCCGTGCCGGGGGTTCGGGTCGATCGCACCCGCACAAAGCGCGGGACGGGGAGTTGTCGACCGTCGAGTGACAAACCGAGCACTGCAGGCCGACCGATTCGAGCGTTCCCGAGGAATTGAAGAAACCGGTACCCCGATGACGGCGTCGAACTTCAGCAGCGCAAGCGTTACGGCCGGATCGTCGAGATTGACCTTCCCTTGCAACAACTGCTGCCGCAAATCCGCGGGTAACGCGTCAGTATCGACTTTCAGGCCGGCGGCGAGTGCGCCCTTTGGGCCGACCTGGGCCGACGCCGCAAACTTCGACCCCTCGATCGCCGAGTGCAGTTGGAGCTTATCCCCAGAAGGCCTCGTCGCCGAATGTATCGAACCCGAAAGATCTGCCGCCCCCGGCTGACGAGATCAGCCGCATTTGCCGTCGTGGGTTCAAGTTTCTGCGGTTCTTGCGTTATCGCCTCGATGGCTTTTTGGGTGGAATTGCCTAAAGTTTGACTGTGTGCGCCGCGCCCCATCGTGGGGAGTAAGACGATCGCTACGACCAGAAACGGCTTGCCAGAACCCCCATTCGAAAGGATACGGGCTGCTTCATTGCGATCCTCTCGCGTCGTTTGTCCGCCGCGTCTTTGACGCACGGCTGGTTGTCTGTAGGGACTTCGGGAAGCTCGGTTTATTCCCGCATACCGCCGATTTTTGGAGTACCGAAAGGTCTCGTCGGACCGGCAATGGGTAGAGCGCGAGCGCACGACGAGGACCGGAACCTTGGCCAGAGTACGAACCTCGCGATCCGGCGCTGGAAGGCCCTCGCGACGCTGTCATAGCGCGGTGCACCCGCAGTGATCGCCGCCGGCAATTGCCGTCCCGAATCCATCTCCCTCCAGAGAGAGATGCTATGGGGCGGGCGGGCTAGGACGGCAATTTCGTCGCTTACATCAATCGATGGAGTGCCGCGATGCCCCAACCGAACCATTTGAGCAGGTCCCTCGTGGCCCTGGACCAGGATAGCACGATCATTGCCGTCGTCGAGATGAGCCAGTCGAGCTGGCTGGTTGGCGGCATCCTTCCCGGCATCGAGCGTCAGCCGCGCAAGAAGCAGGAGCCGAGCCTGAAGCGGCTGCTTGCCCTACTGCATCGCTGGCGCGACGAGTTAGTCAGGGCTGGCCACACTATCGCGCGGATTGCGGTTGCCTTCGAAGCCGGCCGCGACGGCTTCTGGGTGGCGCGCTGGCTGGAGGCGCGTGGGGTCGAGGCGCACGTGATCCATCCCTCGAGCGTGGCTGGTATCGCGGGAACATCGCCGGGCAAAGACCGATCGGCTCGACACCGAGTTGCTGAAGCGCGGGTTCTCGGGGTGCGCGGTGGCCAACGGGGCCATTGCAGCATGGCGCGCGTACCGACGCTTGCCGAAGAGGACGCCAAGCGGCCCGAATCGGAGCGCGAGTGCCTGGTCAAGGAACGCACACGGCTTGTGAACCGCATAAAGGGCACCCTGGCCCGGCTGGGCATTCGCAATTTCAAACCAACCCTGCGCCAAGCGACCGAACGTCTGGCAACCATGCGCACCCCGGAGGAGCAGTGCCGGTGCCGCCAAATGCCTTGGCCGAAGGTGCAACGCGATCTGGCGCGGCTGAGGTTCGTTGTCGGCCAGATCAAGCAAGTCGAGGAGGCTCGTCGACAGCGATTAGAAGAACAGCCTGAGCGCGGGCCGCACGCCAGCGGTGGTTCGACTGCTGGCTCGGGTTGTCGGCATCGGCATTGAAACGGCAGATATGCTGGTCAATGAGGTGCTGTCGCGGCCCATGCGTGACCGCAGGGCGGTGGCGCGCTACGCCGGCCTGACGGGTGCGCCGGACGAAAGCGGCGCCAAGCGACGGGAACAAGGGCTTGCCAAAGCCGGCAATGCCCGGGTCCGCCGTGGGATGATCCAACTCGCCTGGCGCTTTCTGCGGTTTCAAAAGAATAGCGCACTGGCCCAGGCGGTACCAGGCCCGCACGGCCGATCGCCGTGGCGCCACGCGCAAAACAATGATCGTCGCCCTGGCGCGCAAGCTGCTCATCGCACTCTGGCGATTCGGCACTGATCGCGAGCCAATGGACGGCGTCACCCTGCGTCCGGCAAGGTAATGAACCTCTGGAGGATCATCTCCTTACCTGCTCGACGCTCGCTGCTGGCATCCACAACGGGGACTGCCGGTCGATCCGAGGTGGCGGGAACCGGTCGCAGACGTGGCACCGATGCCGACAGAGAGAATGGGCCCGCCGCCCGGAGCTTCGCCGCCGATGCGCATGACTGCATCATGGTCAGGATCCGAACGGACCTACCAATACAAGTGTGCGGCGCGAAGATGCGCCCCAATGGCGAGCTCCCCTCGGATCAATACGCAGCTAGGCGCACGTCAGACACTGAGCTTCGAAGAAAGGCCCGTCTCCCCCTGTCCATCGTCCCTCCGCGTGCTCAGGCGTCAAGGCGCTGCGAAACACAAGCGTCGCTAAGCGGCAAGCCGCCAAGCTTTGCTACCGTTTCGGTCCCTTGACCCCTTCCGCGCGCTCCGCGAACCTGATCGCAGGCGACGGGACGAAAAACGGCCTTTCCCGCTCCAACAAAAAACCGTCAGCGCAACCCAAACAACCGCTTGACAGGAAAAGCCCCATACAAGTCTGCGAACCATCGGTTCCTCACCGGCAGAGCCCCTCGGACCCCGGCAAAGGAAGCGCTCCCCATCGGCTCTTGAAGGGGCGTTTTCGTGCTTCAGGCGTCTCCCAGTAATACCTCACTGGGAATGCGCCATCCTCCCGTGCACGAGCAAAATCCTGCTGAGTAATTCAACGTCGACCTTGAGCTTCGGGAAAAGTCGCACCCCTGTAGGGGTTGCGGTCCAAAATCTCGCCCACTCGGATCGGTTCTCCTCAGCGGTGAGTTCACTGCGAGCCGTGCGCTTCAACTTGTCAGGTCGTGGTGACGACGTTTTCAAGCGGCTCGCCACGGACAAAGCGGTCGATGTTTCGGTACATCGCGAGCGACGCTCAGTGGTTCCATCGGTCCGTGGCGAGCAGTGAGGCGTCATGACCACGTTCGGCGGTTCATGGAAGGGGTAACGGGAGGGGCGCGGCGCCGGATCGTCAGCGCTCGGATAACGCCACCAGGTGTCGAGCGCCGCTCCGCCGATGACCCCATCGCGCAAGGCGCGGTAATGTGCCTGCTCCCTGGCGATCGGGCCGCGCGCCAGATTGACCAAGAAGGCGCCGGGCTTCATCGCCGGCAAGCCGGCGGCCGTCAATAGGCCCGTCGTCTCGGAGGTTAGGGCACAGCTCAGGGCTCCCCCGCCGCCGACGATGTCGCACTCGCCAAGCATTCGGTCGAGTTCAGTCCGCTGTTCAGCGCCTCGAACTCTTCCCTCAGCCAGCCGGCGCCGACACCTAACGTGACCCGGCCGCCAGACAAGACATCCAGCGAGGCCACCATTTTTGCGGTCAGCACCGGATTGCGGTAGGGCAACACTAGCACAGAGGTGACGAGCCGCAGCCGCTCGGTTGCGCCGGCCACTATCCCGAGGATCGAGAACGCTTCCAGCGCATCGCCGACGCTCGGGTGCTTGCCATCCAACGTGTAGGGATAGGTGGACTTACTCTCGACCGGCAGGACGATGTGGTCCGCGATCATCGCCGAGTGCAAGCCTAGCCGCTCGCCTTCGCGTGCCAGGGCGAGAATGCCGTCGCGCGTCGCGGTCGGGCCGCGGGTGGGGAGGTAAAAGCCATATCGCATTCGGGTGGCTCTCGATGGGGAATGCGCAACTCGGCGACGGGAACGCGCGAAGAGCCGCGATGACGCGCGCTCAGCATACGGCGCGCATCGTCCAGGCGGCGAAGCGGGCCTATATGGCGAGAACCCCGCCGTCGACGTGGATTTCCGAACCTGTGATGTACGACGATTTCATCTGAAGCCAGGAAAAGAATGGCGTACGCCACCTCGTGAACTTCTCCCGGCCGGCGCATCGGCACTACGCGCATGCGTTCGGCCCGCACGGCGGGGTCGGCAGTGCGACCGGATGTGCGCATTGGCGGCATGATGCCGGGATGAACCGAGTTGGCGCGGATGTTGTCCTTGGCGTGCTGCACCGCAACCGACTTGGTCATCAGCCGCACCGCCGCTTTCGAAGCGTTGTACGCCATGTGAACGTGCTCACTACCGATGACGCCGGCGATCGATGACAGATTAACGATCGACCCGCCGCCGTTGGCGACCATGGCCGGGATTGCGTACTTGATCCCGAAGAACACACCGGTCGCGTTGACCGCCATGATCCGGTGCCAGGCTTCGGTGCTGTAGAAATCCTGTTCGGCGCTGCCCGAAATGCCGGCATTGTTGACCAGCACATCGAGCTTGCCGAAATATCGGGTAGTGGCCGCCACGACGGTGGCCCAGCTCTCCTCTTTGGTCACATCAAGCGATTCAAACCGCGCCGAGGCGCCGATGGAGTTGGCCACTTGCCGGCCTTCGTGCTCCAGCACATCGGCGATCACCACCTTGGCGCCTTCGCGCGCGAACATGCGTGCCGTGGCCGCGCCCATGCCGGATGCCGCGCCGGAGATGATGGCGACTTTGTTCGCGAGCCTCATGGTGGTCCTCTCTTTTGCCTTGAATGTTACTCAGCGGCCGGTGAAGTTCGGCTGGCGCTTCTCAGCGAAGGCCGATACCGCTTCCTGGTGGTCCTTGGAAAGGTTCGATTGCGTCTCAAGACTGAGGCTCAGGTCCATCATCGACTGGGCAAGCTGCCGCAGCGGGATGTTTACCGTCTGCTTAGTCCAGCGGATCGACCGCATCGCGCCGCCAGCCAGTCGTCGGGCCAACCCATAAACCTTCTCATCGAGCTGATCGGCCGGCACAACATGGTTGATCAGCCCAATCCGCTCGGCCTCCGCCGCGGTCATCAGATCGCCGGTAAACAAGTACTCCTTGGCACGCGCGAAGCCGATGAGCTGCGGCCAGATCAGCGCGCCGCCGTCACCCGCGACGAGGCCGGCGTCTGACCATGCGGATCACCAATCTTGGCATGGTCAGCCGCGATGATGATGTCGCACAGCAGCGCTATCGTCGCGCCGAGGCCAACGGCATGGCCATTGACCCGCGCGATGACCATTCCAGCATGCGGAACACGATCCGCCTCGCCTCCGGGAGCCGAATTAGTGCACAGTCGCACGTTTCAGTCGTTTCGGCCCCAAGGTGGTGGCCAGTTTTGTCAGCCACGCGACCGCACCTGGTGTGCGATGCCACGCCGCGCCGCACTCCGTGACGTAGTAGGTCGCCTCGTCCGGACCACCCATGGTGACGTAGCCATCGTCCGAGTTCACCGGAGGCCTCGCGCCGGATAGAATGGCCGGTACATGCTCGTTCGCGGACCAGGCATCCCTGACTAGCGCCGCGGCCTGCCCGTCGCTGTCCCCGCTCTCGCGAAAGGCCACGAGCGCCCGGGTATAGAGCCAGGACGCGTTGCCGTCCTCATAGGCGGCAAGCAACTCCTTGAGCGCGCTGTCATTGTCTTGTCTGAGCAGGCACCCGGCGAGGACGTACCGTATCCCCTGATTGTCATTCGGGTTCAACTTGAGCATGTCGCGGTAGTGAGCAAGGGCGCCGTCGACGTCGCCAAGCCGCAGGAGTGTGCCCGCGAGACCGGCCCTGGCACGCATATAGGGGCGTGTTTCGAGAAAGCCCCAGAAGTGGCCGGCATACTGCTTGAAGCCCCGTGGCCCGAGCGCCAACTCCCCCGCCTCAACGCCCTTCGCGTAGTAGTCTCGAGCCTCCTCGATAGATCGGGCTTCTTCGGCCAGAAGGACATAGGCGTCCGCGCAAAGCGGCGAGATGCCGAGTGCTTTGCGGGCGAGCGCCATCCGGGAACGGGAGGTGGTTCGCTCCCACGCCTCGTACATCACGTCCTGCGCTTTCGCGGTCGCGTCGTCACCGCGGCGTCCGGCGATCGCCGCCAGGAAACTCTCCATCGCGCGCCTATCCGGCAACGCTGCGGGGGCGCTGGCCTTCGTCGAGGTTTTTAGGGCAGCTTTCGAACGCGGCTTTTTCGAGATTGGCATTTTCGTATCGCCCCAGAGCTATGGGGCTGACTATGGCTCAGCCTTCAGGCGGGTGCTACCGGACATCATAATCGAGCGGGATTTACCGGGTGCGACAGGCGTATTTCGATCGTGGTGCCGTGGGTCGCTGGCGAATCTAAGATCGGCGCCAAGGTGGTGAGCGACGGGTGTAGTCGGGAGAGGTGGGGTTTTCGCCCTGCCTCCGCCCGCTCGCTCAAACGGCTCGTGCAGTTTTCCCGCAAGCCGCTTTCCTATGTGGGTTGCGCTGGTTTGCGAAGGTTGGGTCGTATTCCAGGGCGTGAGAAGTGGGCGTAAAGAGGAAGCAGCACAGCGCGGAGTTCAAAGCGCGGGTGGCGATGGCGGCGCTTTCGGGGGAGAAGACCCTGGCGGAGCTGTCGGCGGAGTTTGGGGTTCATTCGACGATGATCAGCAACTGGAAGCAGGAGCTGGTGACGCGTGCGGGGGAGCTGTTCGGCGCGGCAGCAAGGCGCCGGCGGCCGCGGATGCGCAGAAGGTGATCGACGATCTGCACCGCAAGATCGGCAGCTGCAGGTCGAGTGCGATTTTCTTGCCGGGCAGCCCGCCATCTCCCGATTGCTGGGAGGCGGGCGATGATTGCGCCGGAAGCGGGGCTGTCCGTAAAGCCGGCAATGCGCGCTGCTCGGGATTGCGCGCATTGCCGGGCATAACAGAGCCCAAAATTTGGTCGCTCTTTTCGAGGGTGATCCCCCGTAAATCGCCGCACCCCATCCCATCGGGGCGCTTTTCTCGTAGAGCCGGCACATGACCAGAGGACGTCGCCGATCAGGCAGCGCCAACTAAACCGGCGCCTGGCGGAATTGACGCCGGCGCTGTGGCCGACCCGCGAGGCAATAACAGCCGCCCCGACATTGATCTCCCGCGGTGGTGCGGAGCAAGCGTAGGACGGCCAAGGGAGAGGCTCCTCTCTCATCAGGCGGCTGGATGGCCTTTTGCGGGCGGCTCGCACAGCAATATCGAACTCGGAAGGTCACGCGCGAGCGCGTTGTGGGACGGGAAGTGTTTATCTCATCGGAAATCTAACTGAGCTGTTAAGATCTGGTCCCCTGGACCGATGCTCTGTTGCCGGCGGCGCTGCAGCAACTCCAATTCCCCGTTCCTCGCGCGCGTACGCAAGCGATCGCGCGGCGGGCGTTGTTCGCGGTCGGCATCTTGCCCGCCCTGCTTGTGCTGTGGATCCGCCGCACCGGCGCGCCTGACATGATCCGCGAGCGGCTCGGGCCGTTGTCGGCCGCGGCGCGGCACCAGGTATTGGCCGGCGGCGCGATGGGCTTCTACGCCTTGCAGTGACGCCCCCCGCCTTGCCCCGAATGTACTCGGAGCAAGGCGGCCCTTCCAGAGAACGGCGTCAGGCAGCCGGCGGAAAGAAGACCAGCGTGCGCACCTCGATGCTTTCCCGCGGCGGCGCGCCGGGGGTCAGCGGGTTGTCGAAGGAGGTGTGGAACGACAGCCGGGCGCGGCCGTCATCGGCGCTGTCGTGTACCCGGATGAACAGAACCTCATCGGGCTGCATGTCCGAGAAATAGTACCAGCGGTGTGCCGGGTTGTACGCAACCCGCGAGGTCTCCCCCCGCACATGGGCGTAGACGAGATCGCTGGCGATCAAATCGATATCGGTAAAGCTGCGCGCATCGCACAGCGCCAGTGGTGAATCCTGCACCGGCCCCCGGATCGGGCGCCACACGTTGACGATGCCGAACCGGTGCTTCAAGAGCTCTTCCGCGTCGGCACCAAGATGGTCGCGCACCCTGCGCGGCGCCGAGTTCACCGTATGGTCGTTGTGCACCTGGCGCGAGGGCACCGCTAAGCCGTCCCGCGTGGCGTTGCGCACGTTGTGGTCGAAGACGAAGACGCGGCTGGCGCCTAGTTTGTCGCGCACCAGGCGCTCGACTTCTGGGTAGTAGACGCCCTTGATCTCCTCGGGCGAATAGAAATCGGCGACCCCGGTCGGCGCCTTGACCAGGGCGAAGCCGTTGCGGTCGAGCGTGAACTCCGCCTCACGGCCGCGTGCGTCCTCGATCGTGACGTCGTGCGGATCGTCGATGCCGTTCCAGCGCGGCACGCCGGGAGGCGGCTCGATGCGATAGCGGGCCGGCCTTTCGGTGCCGCGTTTCAGGTAATGGAGCGTCGAGGTGAGGGTCTTAGGGGCTACGGCGACATCGAGCGGCATCATTGCACTCCTCCGATGTTGAACTCGCTTTGCGGCGGACTTCGGCCTTGAGCGTCACGATTTCGCGCACATCGAGACGCGCCACTACTCCACGGCCGCGGGTGGGTGTCAATCGTGATTACAAGATCGACCGGTAGAGGAATTTAATTTAACACGACATGCAGCTGGCTCGAGGAAAGCGCCGCTCGTGTCGCCCGACCAATTGGCGATGATGTTGACGACCGAAGCTGCGAAGAACGGGATCGACGTGAAAATGCCGGACCCGATCAGCGACAGGCCGCGTGCGGTCTGCAGATAATTGGCCAGTCAGGTCATGTAGAGGTAAACCGAATAGACGAGGCAGCCCTGCGACACGAACAGGGGGCCGGCAAGCATGACGAGGCCGGCCGCCTTCGTCGGCTGATCGAAGTGGCTTCATGGCGCTGGTCGTTCATCATCCAGATGGTACTGCCTTGCTCCGAGCGCACTCAGAGCAAGGCGGCCCTGTTGCGACGAGCTTAGATAACGATCTTTGGGTCTTGCTGCGATCGGCCGCTTAATTTTCGGGGGCCGCCGTCAGTCGATCCACAGCCCGTGTTTTTTGTGCCATTCCGCGATCGACAATTCGGGATACCCGTCGAAGCACTGGTCATTGGGGCGCTTATGTACCGGGTCGATCGACGAGTATGGGCGAGCGTTCTTTTTCGGACCACAGTACCAGACATCATTGAAGGCGTGATCGTCAAGCGCAGTGAACGGCTGCACTGGTCTCGTGAATCCGCTATGGAGGAAGCCTAGGGTTGGGCGGATGAATTAGCGAATCCTCGTCCTGCCAGTAAGATAGAGTGGCGAAATGTCGATCGTGATATGCGATAGGTCGGTTGGTCGATCAGCCTAATTATACAGCTGTGGCACGGAGCATGTTGCTACCACACCGATAGGCGCGCCACCCAATCGGCGACCGGGTCGCTACTGCCCATGTCGGGCTAGACTAGCCCGTCGACCATGAAAGGGCGAGACGTGGATGCCGTTCTGGCGGGCATGCCTGCAGTGCCACTTGACCTCGCGGTCGAGATCGGGGATCGCGAAGGCCTCGGCTAGTTTCACCCCGCTATAGCGCTCGATCCGCCTGATGATGTCGTTGGGCGTGGCATCGAGGTTCGGCCCGCTGCAATGACGGTCGAATTCGAATTCCTCGCGATGCGCGGCCACCGCCGTCATGACGGATTTCGCGGCAGTCTTTCCGCGTTCGAGGGTCGAGGCGGCCAGCCAGAATGCAGCGCACGATCACGCCCGAGTACATGTGCCAAGGCTGCGACTGAAGGCGGACCTTGACGGTGATGCGGTCTTCGCCCGCCTGGTCGAGCAGATCTTCGAGTTTGCCGAAAGCCTTGACGGAAAACGGGCAGGTCGGTTCCAGAAACACCTCGAAAACGCGAGGCCCGTGGTCCCAGACAAGCGGATCAGCGCGCCATGCATTCATGCGATCTTTCCTTTACCCGGTTCAGTTCGCGGTGAGAGCCCGAAGCGGAGTAGGCGCCGGGCTCCTGAAGCTTCCCCAGGTTACGACAAAATGCCGGGTGCGGGTCTAGTTGAACGACACAACGACAGCGCCCGCGATTTTGGCGTAAGCTGCCTGGCCAGCGCCTGCTCGCACTCGCAACCTACCTCCCATTTGTCGCAGAAATAATTTCCGTGGATGCAAGCACCCAGACGGCCGCGTCAAACAACCAGCCGGCGAACCCGCCCTTCATCCGGTCCGGCCATCTGGCTGCGCCAGGATTTTCTGAGCATCGGATCTATTGGGAGGAGTACGGCTCGCTCGCCGGCGAGCCGGTCATCGTCATACATGGCGGGCCGGGTGCAGGCAGCCACGGCTCGTCCGCCCGGTTTTTCAATCCGCAGCGATACCGCGTCGTGCTTTTCGACCAGCGCGGTTGCGGTAAGAGCACGCCCAGTGCGAGCGATGATGACGCAACACCGGCGCTGACCGACAATACGACCCAGCACCTGATCGACGACGTGTCGGCGCTGCGCCACGAGCTGAACATCAACGGCAAGATGCACGTTTTTGGCGGCAGCTGGGGCGGCACCCTCGCCCTGGCCTACGCCATCGCGCATCCCGCAACGGTGCAGACCCTGATCCTGCGCGGCGTCTTTTTGTGCCGCAGGGCGGATGTCGACTATTTCTTCCAGGGCAATGCCGCCGAATTCGCGGCAGACCCGCTCGCCATGCCGACGCCCGGCGCCTATCTGGACTTTCCGACGGCTTGGCGGCACTTCGTCGACGTCATTCCGCCGGAAGATCGCGGCGATGTCGTCAAGGGACTGGCCAAGGCCTTCTCCTCGCCGCCGCGGACCGACGCAGAACGGGAGCGCCTGGTGAAAGCCGCCTCGGCCTGCGTCGCCTGGGAAGGCAGTGCCAGCCGCCTCAATCGCGATGAGAACAGTCACGGTCAGCCAAACCAGAAGTACGCCCTAACCGCCGCCAGGATCCTCGTCCACTACATGATCAATGGCGGATTCCTTGGCGCCGGGGGCGTGGCGAATTGCGATAACAACTATATCCTCGACCATGTCGCCCGACTGAGGGACATCCCCGTTCATGTCGCGCATGGGCGTTACGATCGGGTGTGCCATCTCTACCAGGCGGAAGCCCTGGTGCGGGCCTTGCGCGATGCCGGCAATAACGCGGTCAGCTATTTCATCACGACGGCTGGGCATAGCAGCTTTGAGCCCGAAACCGACACCCGGCTCCGGACGATCATGAACGGGCTGCCACCGATGACCTCGCTTGAGACGGCGTCGCTTCAGTGTGGCGAGATGATGCGACACGCCGAAGAGCCGTCCGATGCCGTAGCTGGCTGTTAACGTCCGCAAGAAGGTCGGTGCCCAAAGCGAAGACGGCGCACCGGAGCACCACAACGCCCACCCCGGCAAGGTTTTGCCGCTTAGGCTTCGCGCGCGGGCTAGTCCTCCGGCAGGCCGTGCATGTGATCGTTGTTGATGGTGTCGGTCAGCGATCGGATGAGCGGTTGCCAACTCGAGGGCAGAAGTTGGACAATGCGCCGCGCCCGGATGATCGGCCATGCGTGAGCCGCTTTCGCGTTGAGATCCTTTAGCACTTGCCTGCATAAGAAAAGCCGCCGCAGGCTCAGCTTGCCATAGGACGGGAGCACATAAACCTTTTCCATCCGCAAATTGCCGCGGCGTTGGTAGCAACGATATCTTTGGCGGCATGCGTCGCGCCACCGGCGGCACCAACGATCCCGGTTGCCCTGGGGCCGAGCAAGACGTTGGACATGTTCAGCGCCGATCAGGCCTCCTGCCAGCAATACGCTGCTGCGCAAATATCTCCCGCCGTGGCCGCCGCTAACAAGCAGGCGGTCGGCGGCGCATTACTGGGTGGAGCGCTCGGAGCGGGGCTGGGTGCCGGGATTGGCGCGGCCGCAGGCAACGCCGGCAAAGGGGCGGCGATTGGCGCGGCCTCTGGCACCGCCCTCGGGATTATCGGCAGCGCGGATGGCGCACCTTATCCGCAGGAGGCGCTGCAGCAGCAGTACGACATCATGTACGGGCAGTGCATGGCCGCCCACGGGAACTCTGTCGTCAGCCTCTCCACGCCCACAACGGCCGTACCCGATTCCGGAATATTCTCCACCTATTCTGGTGGCCCGTCGCCTTGATCAAGCTATTCTGCACCCGCATCTCGCGAGTAGGACGCAGACTAGGAGGAGGCGATTGTTTGGCGCTGTTCTACCGGAGAATCCTGGAGATAAGTCCGTTCGGTAAGATCGAGGTAGTTGCGATCCCATGGCATTGATTTACTGGCCGAACCACTCGGTTGGTTCACCTCTTCCGACTCATAGGAACCCGTGCTGGCTTACGGCCGAAGATCCCTAAGCTGGTGTTTGACACAACCTTCCTGTTCGTGGCGTCTGGCCGACGCGCGGTTGCCGGCGAGGCCGATCTGCGCTTCGGTGCCGTCGTTGAACCGAGTATCTCCGATTTCAGCCTGAGTAGGCCGCCATGAAGACAGTCCTTTCTCATGCGAACCTGATCGACTGCGTCGAGCCCAAGGTAAGGCCGGATAGTGCCGTGCTGATCGAGGATGGCCGCATCAGCGCCATCCTGCCGAGCGGAGAGGCGGGCAGTGCCGGCGACGCGCAGATGATCGATCTCAAAGGCGGGTATCTGATGCCCGGCCTCTGGGACGTGCACATCCATCCCGATTACCTGTCCCTCGACGAGATGCCGCTCGCCGATCAGGTGACCCTGTTCGGCCACCGGCTCGCGTCCGCGCTTACCGAATCCGGCATTGTCGGACTGCGCTGCGCCGGCACCCATCACTTCATGGACGTCGCATGGAAGCGGGCCTTCGACTCCGGACAGCATGTCGGCCCTCGGCTGTTCGCCAGCGGTTATTTCCTCACCACCACGGGCGGACATTTTCTGACCTCGGGTCATGCGTTGGAGGTTGACGGGCCTTATGGTTGGGTGAAAGCCATCCGCGAGCAGATCAAGAACGGCGTCGACCATATCAAGCTTAACCTCTCGGGCGGCATCATGGGGCCGGCATGGGACCTCCACACCCGTTCGTTCCTGCTCGACGACGAGATCCGCGCGGCCTTCGAGATCTGCCGGAAGCGCGGCTTCAAGGTCATGGCGCATGCCACCAACCCGGATGCAGTGAAGAATGCGATCCGGCTCGGCGCCCATAGCATCGAGCATGGCTACATCATGGATGACGAGTGCATCGCGCTCCTGCTCGAGCACGATACGTGGTACGTGCCGACCCTCGCCATCAGCCATCTTACGGCCAGCCAGGCCACCAATCGGTTCGAAGCCGCTTGGGTTGCCGACCGCGGGCTCTCGCATGCGCTATGTTGCCGTGCCGAGGCAGCCTCGGACGTGCACGCCACGTGGTTCCGCAAGGCGCTCGATGCCGGTGTACGAATGGCATTGGGCTCCGACATCCGCCCTCTCAAGGACGCCGCGCCGCTCGAGATGGGGCTGTGGGTTCGCGACGGCGCGACGCCTTGGCAGACGCTGGTAGCGGCCACGCGACACGGCGCTGCGGTGTGTGGCGTCGGCGCCGAATTAGGCACGGTGGAGGCAGGCAAGCTCGCCGACCTGATTGTGGTCGCCGCCAATCCGCTCGAGGACATCACCAATGTACGGCGCCTGCAGCTGGTCCTGAAAGAGGGCCGAGTAGTATCGGACAAGCGGCATCTGAGTGGAGCGGTTCCATGACCGGGGGAAGTGCGCTTTTGACCGAGCTGTTCTCTAAAAGGAGTAAGCCGCAGAAAAAGCAGAGCGAACCGACTTGAACCGTTGCATCTTTCGTTCTCTGGCGTCGCGCTACCCGGCTGATTTTTCGCTGATCCGGTGTTCGCAGCGTCAAATTCCTCATCTGTATGATTGGGTCTCGAGCCGCTCGGACCCGAGCACCGCCATGACGGTTCTCGAAATAGTCGAAGACCGCTACGGCCGCGGCTCGTTGGTCAGCATAACATTTCCTGGCCTTTGATCGAATGGCGTCGCGGACGGTTCCGCCACACATAGATTTCGCATCTGCCGGCCCGGTTCCCGGGTCGTATCCAGCAGCTCCCGCTTTCCTGGAACGATTCTACAATTGCTTGCATTGATCTGCAGCGGTCCTACGCAGCCGCCGACAAAAACGGCGCCGTTCACGCGGCTGAACGAACGAGCGTGCCGTTCCGGCTGGCAGCGAGTTTGCGCCGGGCAGGTGACGCCGTAGCGCTTGAACCCATTGAGCATGCGTTTCATGCGTTGTTTGCGGGCCCACCCGATAGGTGGATAATCAGCGTGAAACTGCGGATCCTGCCCCTTCACGCCTACACGGGGGACCGAGGGTTCGAATCCATCTCCCTCCAGGAGAGAGATGCTATGGGGCGGGCGGCGAGGATGGCAATTTCGTCGCTTACATCAATCGATGGAGTGCCGCGATGCCCCAACCGAACGATTTGAGCAGGTCCCTCGTGGCCCTGGACCAAGATAGCACGATCATTGCCGTCGTCGAGATGAGCCAGTCGAGCTGGCTGGTTGGCGGCATCCTTCCCGGCATTGAGCGTCAGCCGCGCAAGAAGCAGGAGCCGAGCCCTGAGCGGCTGCTTGCCCTACTGCATCGCTGGCGCGACGAGTCAGTCAGGGCTGGCCGCACTATCACGCGGATTGCGGTTGCCTTCGAAGCCGGCCGCGACGGCTTCTGGGTGGCGCGCTGGCTGGAGGCGCGTGGGGTCGAGGCGCACGTGATCCATCCCTCGAGTGTGGCCGTATCGCGGGAACATCGCCGGGCAAAGACCGATCGGCTCGACACCGAGTTGCTGAAGCGCGGGTTCTCGGGGTGGCTGCGTGGTGAACGGGGCCATTGCAGCATGGCGCGCGTGCCAACGATTGCCGAAGAGGACGCCAAGCGGCCCAATCGGGAGCGCGAGTGCCTGGTCAAGGAACGCACACGGCTTGTGAACCGCATGAAGGGCGCCCTGGCCCGGCTCGGCATTCGTAATTTCAGACCAACCCTGCGAACGCGACGGAGCAACTGGCAGCCCTATCCACGCCGGAGCGCTCTCCGTTGCCCCCGAATGTCGCAGCCGAACTGGACCGCGACATCGCGCGGTTGAGGTTCGTTGTCGGCCAGATCAAGCAAATCGAGGAGGCTCGTCGACAGCGATTAGAAGAACAGCCTGAGCGCGGGCCGCACGCCATGGTTCGACTGCTGGCTCGGGTTGTCGGCATCGGCATTGAAACGGCAGATATGCTGGTCAATGAGGTGCTGTCGCGGCCCATGCGTGACCGCAGGGCGGTGGCGCGCTACGCCGGCCTGACGGGTGCGCCGGACGAAAGCGGCGCCAAGCGACGGGAACAAGGGCTTGCCAAAGCCGGCAATGCCCGGGTCCGCCGTGGGATGATCCAACTCGCCTGGCGCTTTCTGCGGTTTCAAAAGAATAGCGCACTGGCCCAGTGGTACCAGGCCCGCACGGCCGATCGCCGTGGCGCCACGCGCAAAACAATGATCGTCGCCCTGGCGCGCAAGCTGCTCATCGCACTCTGGCGATTTGGCACCATTGGCGAGCCAATGGACGGCGTCACCCTGCGTCCGGCAAGCTAACGAACCTCTGGAGGATCATCTCCTTACCTGCTCGACGCTCGCTGCTGGCATCCACAACGGGGACTGCCGGTCGACAATCCGAGGTGGCGGGAACCGGTCGCAGACGTGGCACCGATGCCGACAGAGAGAATGGGCCCGCCGCCCGGAGCTTCGCCGCCGATGCGCATGACTGCATCATGGTCAGGATCCGAACGGACCTACCGAATACAAGTGTGCGGCGCGAAGATGCGCCCCAATGGCGAGCTCCCCTCGGATCAATACGCAGCTAGGCGCACGTCAGACACTGAGCTTCGAAGAAAGGCCCGTCTCCCCCTGTCCATCGTCCCTCCGCGTGCTCAGGCGTCAAGGCGCTGCGAAACACAAGCGTCGCTAAGCGGCAAGCCGCCAAGCTTTGCTACCGTTTCGGTCCCTTGACCCCTTCCGCGCGCTCCGCGAACCTGATCGCAGGCGACGGGACGAAAAACGGCCTTTCCCGCTCCGAACAAAAAACCGTCAGCGCAACCCAAAACAACCGCTTGACAGGAAAAGCCCCATACAAGTCTGCAAACTTTCGGTTCCTCGCGTGCCCATTGCTGGCGCCCGGGGAGTTCGACCCGAGACGGCCGTGCCCTGGGGGTAACAGCTGAAAAGTCAAAATTAGCTCAGATGCGCCGCGATAAGGTCATTGACGCACGACGGGAGCTCCACCTCTGGCAGGTGGCCACAGCCGGCAAGCATGACGAGCCGAGCGTGCGGCAGCGCGGCAGCGAGCAGTTCGGCGTTCGTCGCCGCCGGCGCGACGCTGTCTTCCTCGCCTTGAACCATCAGCAAGGGCATCGTAAGCCCAGCAGCGAGCGACGGCATCTCGGCCTCAGCAATAAAGCGAGCTGCCTGCATGAAACCGGCGGGGTTGGTCGCGCGTAGCGTTTGCTGCACCAAAGCCAAAGTATCGGCTGTGGCAGCCGAACCGAGCAGTGCTGCTGCCCGGTCCCCGAAACCATAGCCGCCGCGTTCGATCATGCGCGCTCGCGCCTCGACGCTCCGCGCGCGCTCCTCAGGCGACGTGCCGTGAGGGATGCTGGTGCCGCTGAACACGGCACGTCCGATCCGCCCGGGCCGGTAGTAGGCAAAGCACTGCGCGACGCGCGTGCCGAACGAGTTGGCGACAATGTCGAACCGATCGATCTTGAGCGCCGAAAGCAGGTCATCGAGCGCATCGGCATAATCACGGCAGCTCGGCGTTTCGGCCCGCAGACTGTCGCTCAGCAGATAGCCGGGAGCATTCCACGCGATCAGCCGGAAGCGATCGGCAAGGCCGGCCAGCTGATAGCGCCAGTGCAGTGAGTTGGCGCCGATGCCATGCAGCAGTAGCACCGGCGCGAGGTCGACCCGTCCCGCCTCCATGTAGCAGAACCGATCGCCGACATAACGGTGGCGTAATGTCACCGGGATCTCGGCGAAGCGCAGTTCTGGAAGCGGTGGTAGATCGGCCATCGTGTCCTCACACTTCCCGCGTCACTGGCGATTTATCAAACGGTCGCGAATTTCACGGTCCGTCGCCAAATCGATACAGGTCCACGCCATTGGCGAATATGATCAGCAGGCTCCAGACGAGGCCCGGCACGCTCTGTGTCATCTGAAACAGCCTTGTTTCACGGCTTTGATGGGCGGCGGCGAGCAGCTTCAGCAGTTGACCTCGAATATGTGTTCTCGGCGCCGACGGATTTGCGTATCCGGTCGGCACGGACAGGCCGCTCGTCGACGCCTCGCGCAACCCAGTAATAATAAGAACCTGCTTTCCCGAAATGTTGCTGCAGGAAAATCTGGGTTTGCGCCCTCAGGTCCAGCCCGGTCTTGATCCCAGTCGCTCCATCTTCTTGGCTGTCGCCGGCCCGACGCCGTGAAACTTCCTGACCGGCAGCGCTTGGACGAATTCCGGCCCCATCTTGGGAGTGATGACGAAGAGCCCGTCCGGCTTGCGGTGATCCGAGGCAAGTTTGGCGAGAAACTTGTTGTAAGTGACGCCTGCCGAAGCCGTGAGTTCGGTTTCGGCGCGAATCCTTGCCCGGATTTCTTCCGCGATCTGTGTCGCCGAGTTGATGCCCTTGAGGTTCTCAGTGACATCGAGATACGCCTCGTCGAGCGACAATGGCTCGATGATTGGCGTGTATTCGGCGAAGATGTCCCTGATCTGCAGTGAGATCGCCTTGTAAGCGCCGGCGTCGAAAACCCCTGTAATTTCCGCGGCTAACAGGGAATTTGGGTCCAGAGACGGGTGCTCGTGACCCCCTCCCGGGGCCGCGATCAGCCCGAGTCGTTACGGGCCGATGCCCTACCTATCCATCAGTCGGGGATCTTGTCGCCGACCTACCCTGTTTAATTGTGGCGCTCGGTCGCGTTCCGCGTCGTCATCGGATTCAGATGAAGCATGAGCGCGCAGGACCGCGCAGGACCGCGATGCCTCTGGTCATGTTCGGCGTGAAGGAGCAATCGAACCTGCGCTGGCTTGTCGTGCTGCGGGTCAGGCGCTCGTCACCGCGGAGTGCTGACGCGCCTCTTGCCGGTGGGCTGTCTTCTCAGCGCAAAATGAGCAATTATGCCCTTGACCTCTTGGGACATAATATGCTAAACAGGCAACGACAAAATGATTACACAGCGATTGTGCCAACGTCGCTGCTTGTAGCTGGGGTACGAGCTTTGGCCCCTGGATGCGGGCAATCGACAACTGAGAGGGAGATCGGTATTCTATCTAATTCGATATCGAATTCTGTTGTTTTCAAAAGTGCAAATGGATGCGTTTGTGACGCTAAAGATGAGGCTTTCATGACCATGCGAGTAATAAAAGCGCCGCTCGGAGCATTGGACTGAAGACATGACGTATGGGCTTGGAGCCGTTGGCCAGGGGCATGCACCCTATCTCGGTCGAACCTTCTTTTAATTAAATCGCGAAGTGCGATGCTTAGCTCTTTGCCGGTTTCGAACGGGCGCACCGAAAACACATTGAATTTACTTGGAACAGACCAATTGACCGGGTCCCGGTCGGCGCCGATCAAGACCCTACCTGTTGAGCTGATTTCGACAGGGACATCAAACTGATAGCGCTTATTTCGGCGGGGTCCCGGTTGGCTGCCGATTTACAGTGAGGATAAGTGGAGCAGATTTTCAGTCTTGCAAGACACTTTATCGAGATCACCCAAAGTAAAATGGGCTTATAATTACATTTATCATACGATCTCCCATTATTATTTACCTCATTACCAAGCCTGACGCGGCGGCGGCGCGTTCCTTGTGCGGCCGAGAATGTCGCAGGCACCGACAGATCCGTCAGCATATCGGGCGTGCAGAGTTCGTGCTCTCGGGTTGAGTCACGTGATCGGCCTGCGTCAGCGAACCACCGAAGCGGTGGAAGCCGGACCGGTCTTTATCCCCTGCCCACATCTGGACAGCACCAATCGCGGGGTCGTCTTCCGACCGCATTGCGTTCGCGCGAAGGCATTGTCGGCAACCCAACACCGAGAGGCCATCACCGTCTTGCCCAATTTCTCCGGCCTTGGACTTTCCACCTATCCTTGGCGCCCTCACCGCAGAAGGCTACGTGGCGCCCACGCCGATTGCCGTCGCGACGCTCGATGCCCGCGGCGCCGTCGGGAGCCTTGACGCTGAGGACCTCGATTATTGGTCCGGCGGTGAAGTTCGGTCTACGCGATCCGATTTCGGGATGCGGATCGTGCCGTGCCGAGCAAACGTTAGGATGACATGAATTCACAGCTTCGACCGACGCCACGCTCTTCCGGGAGGGAGCGGAACGAGCTCGTCGCTACGCAGCCGCGATGACCGAGAAAAAGGTCATCGATCGGTTGAACGAGATAGCTGCGCTGTATGACGAGCTCGCGGCCGGGCAAGACCCTGGACCGACCGATCGCGACTAAGTCGAGCGCGTTCCCGGTGCTACTTGGCCTTACCTCTTCGCGGGACGTTTTCCTGAAGCGAAGTGGTCCGGTGTCCCCCGGCTCCGATATCGCTGCGGCTTACCGGAACGGCGAGCGAAGACTCATCCCGAACGGCTCCGATACGCTGGCCGACCGCCGCTAGTAGCGTAGTAGCCGCAATCTCTACTGCATCCGTGCAAGACGAGTCGCTTGAGAACGTCATACTTCAGACTGACCCGATGTCGCCGTCTCCGATGCGCGTCGCCACGCGGAGCAGAGTTCCTTTTGGGACAACGTAAATGGGCTTTTTTTCACGGGGGGACCGAGGGTTCGAATCCACCTCCCTCCAGCGGCGAGTTGCCTGCGAACTCGACGTTTCGCGCGGCTCCGCCATCACCGGCGGGCGCTATGGGTGCTTGAAGCGGGTGACGGGTCCAGCCGAGCCCTTGACGTAAGAGTCTGTGCCGCTTCGTGGCTGCGCAGCCGGAATTAGGCCAGATGCTGTCGCCGCAGGTGTCAAGGAGGCGGGGGGATGGAGGGGCGGCTCCCGGGTGATCGAGTGCGCCACAACCCGCGGCACCCCGATCTCCCAGAGCAGCCCTGCTAGACGCGTTGAGTGCCGTGGATCGGATTATCCTCGTCGGGGATCCCAGTCAACTGCCGCCGATCGGCGCCGGGCGGCCCTTCGTGGATATCGTCAAGCTCCTCACACCCGAAAAATTTGCGGTGAATCAGCTGCGCGTTGCCTGGGGTTACGCGGAACTTACCATTGGCAGCCGGCAAAAGGGCGCGGACCGCCAGGACCACGAACTCGCCGAGCTCTTCAGCGGCCGGCCGGACCCGGCGGCGACGAGATTATATCGCAGCTGGGCGAAGGAAACTGCGGAACGCATCTGCGGATATGCCCATGGACGTCGCCATCCCAACTGGCGTCCCTGTTGCCGAAGATCATCGCCGAGGAGCTAGGGATTGACGAAAATGATCCCTGCTTTCTGAGCAGCTTGCGCATGAGCCTTAGTGCGGCGCGCTTATCGCGCCGTCGCTGCACCAGCATGTCCAGGATCTCGCCCTCGGGATCGACGGCGCGCCAGAGGTACATCCGCCTACCCGTGAGCCGCACAACCATCTATCAAGATGCCATCGGTCACTCGGGCGCGGGCGCCGTTTCCGGAGCCTTTGTGCCACCGTCGCTCCAAACTTCAGCACCCAGCGGCGGACCGTTTCATAGGAAACCTCGAGCCCACGCTCGACAAGCAGATCCTCCACGTCGCGGTAGCTCAGGGTGAACCGGAGGTAGAGCCAGATCGCGTGCTGGATAATCGGCGGCGGAAAGCGGTGCGGCGATAGGAGAGCAGAGCCATGCCGAGATGCTATCCTTTCCACCGCTCGCGCTCACCCCGTTCCGTGACGATGCCTCGTGCAGCAGTGCCGAACGCTCGTGGTCTGCACAAGCGAGGATGTCGGACCGGGAGCGATATGGGGTGCCTATCTGCAGAATGCGGTGGCGAGGTGGGCAGAGAGCGCCGGGCGCCACACCGCCGGAAAAATAGCTGACGGCGTCGAACGCGAAGAGAATCGGCGACCGGTGGACGAAACCTGGGGCGAAAGCGACGAGCCCACTGCCGTCGCGCCGACTGAAATAGTAGGGCTCCGCGCGGCCCGCTTGCTCGCCTGCGGCGAACAGCAAGAAGTCTTTGCCGAAAAGGCAGCCCCCGAGACGGCCGGGTTCGTCGTCGCGAAAAGCGTCGAGCGAGGTGGCGACGTTCGCGATCATGTCCTAAAGGTCCACGTGCGACCTTCCGTGCCGAATGGCAGCTCATTCGCCGACGCGACGCGTCGCAACAATGTCACAACTCCTTCTGTTTCACGGCCTCGACGATGCAGCCTCACCCAGCCAGCTGAGCATCGTCCACCGCGACATCACGGAATGGAGCAGCTCGACGATGGAAATCTGCGCGGCCACGGGAAGCAGCTCAAGGAATGGCGGCCGGAAGTCGTAACTCGCCGTCCGGCGTATCCGAAAGCCAGCATTTGCGAGCAGGCGATCCACCGTCCGGTGGTGATATCGTGTAGGTGGAAAGTTCGCCCGCGTTAATCCGCTGGAGAGCCCGAGTGCGTCAGCCAAGCGCTGCCAGCAGTGATTGACGTAGGCAGTTGGCGATTTCGCATTGGCGAATTGGATGATAACAACACCCTCTGGCCGAAGGGCTCGGTTAATTTCGCCCAGCACCCTCGCCATGCTCTCAAGCAAACCGAGAACGCCCACCGCAATGACGCGGTCGAAGCTGCCTGGTCGGAACGGCAAGAGCTCGATGTCGCCGTTCACCCATGCAACGCAGGCGTCCTGCGGATCCTCGAGCCGCGCCCGACCGTGAAGAAGCATTTTCGGCGCAAGGTCGAGATTGACAACGGTGAAATTGCGGCGCCGCAGGTCCGCGGTCAAAATCGCCGGCCCACAGCCGATGTCTAGAAGGCGCCCCGTTTCATCCCGCACAGATCGAGCACGATCGCGCGGCGGCGAAGCGCGACCCGCGGCTCGGCCGTCGCGCCGAGGTAGCGTTCGTCAAAGTACCGCGTCGCCTCCGCGTCGTAAAAGTCGCGGATACGCTTACGCGCACGCACTATCGCGCACTAAGCTGGCAATCTTCAACGACCTCGCCAGAGACCAGCACAGGTCCCCGTTGAGCAAGGCAAACCCCTGCGCGTGGAAGAGATGTGATGGCAGGCAGCGGGAAAATCGCAGCGTGAAAGTTATGCTGAAGTCGCTCGATGCCTCTACCAGTTGGCGCTCTATGGCCAGTGTTACATTGAATAGCTTGCGCGGCATTGTCAACTTAGCGGACCGAGGGCACCTTTTTCCGGCCCCGCTCGGCTTGAGCGGGACAGCACCATAGGCGAGCAAGGAAGTTCCCCGACCCGAGCTGCCGCGCCACCGACACCAGGAGTACACCACGGCCGCTTAAGTTGACAATGCCGTCGCGGTCGATCTGGGCGCGGCGGGCAGATTTCCATTCGGCCGGTACCTCGCCGCCCTTGATTGTCTCTTTCTTTAACTCGGTCAGCCGCGGCCGGCGCGCCTCGATGATCGTAGCATCGACAATCTGACCGCCCATCGGCAGATAGCCGCGCTCGCGCAGCACCCCGTCGAACCGGACGAACAGCCGTTTCAAGGTGCCGGCCCGCACCAGTTGCCCAGTTGCTCGCGATAAAGCCAGATCGTCTTGGCGTCCGGCACCGGCTCGTGCAGCGCCAGCCTGACAAACCGCATGAACGACAGCCGGTCGCGCAGCTGGTACTCGGTCTGGTCGTCCGACAAGGTGTAGAGCGCTGCAACACCAACACGCGCTTCAGCACCCGCTCCAGGTCGGGCCGGAACAGCTGGAAATCCACCACCGCCGCCAGCCGTTCCAGCGGATCGCCCGCCGCTGAAAGCCACGCCAAGCGCTCCTCACCATCGAAAAATCCCGGCTGGCCCGCCATCGCCCATCCCCCTGTCCCCCGACAGCACGGAATTAGCGATCAGCCCGAAATGCCAACGGTTTTTCGAGGTGCCCGATTGGCGAGGGCCTCGCGTTGCGCGGCCACGGTTGTTGTTATTTGTGCCAGCAAGCGAGCCAATACATTACCTCAGGTCGGAATTCACATACCGCCAGCCAGCGCTCCAATGTGCCCAACGATCTAAGGACGCTGAACATAGCGGGGTCACGAGCCCCCTCTCGTATGCAATCTATATCATGACTCGACGAAAAGTTTCTAGACAATGTTGTCCGAATATCGCGAATATAAAAGTCATGGCACTCTATTATCAGATCGGTATTTGATAAGAATTCGATAGTGTGTATATTGAATAATTCATACTCTCCGCCCTCGCAATCGCAAACCACAAAAACACGTCGCCGCCCGGATACAAGAGCTATTAAATCTTCCGAACGACACTCCGCTCGGACATCTATACGTTCACCAACTCCATTTTGTCGTGCGGCCGAAAGACATGCGGCTCGCGCTTTGGAATCAGTGTCGAAAGCGTAAACGTACGCGTTCGGCAATCTGAGCGCCAATCCTGTAGCGTAATATCCCTCAGCGCATCCGATATTAATGACAACCTCCGGGCGTCTTTCAATTGCCCTCTGAATGCTATTATGCAATTCTTCTTCATAAGAACCCAATATCTTCGGTACAATATCTCCGTCCTGCCAAGAGGTGCTTTCCGCCAATAAGGTGCCGGCGAACGGGCCAAATTGTACGCGTGGGCCCACGGCGTTAATTAATTGCCTTGCGATCTCTCGCACCTGCACGCGCGCCGCATCTGTTGCCGGCCCATATGGTGGAATAACGATCACAATCTCAAACTTCTTTGATCAAGAGCGGACAGCGTGTGATGACCTTTCCTCAAACCAATCGAGGGCGGCAACTCGAAGTCCAGCTATATGTTGATAATCCTCATAATTCGCGCCTTCAAATGGAAAATTTGCCTGCGTTGACGGCAGCAAGTCCAAACCAGCGGGCATCTTTGGAGATTCCTGCTAAACAACCCAGACATCTAATCTTACTGCGTCAGTAATCAGGAATTCTCGCCGTCTTCCGGATCGGCGTATTGCAGCAAGGGCATCGCGGCAGGGTCTTGGCGAGCGCGACGATGAGGCGCCTTCGGATTGTTGCGATCGAGTTGGGGATGTGCCGTTCGGGTCGGATCGGCGGCGCCTCTGGGTCGGTAACCGTCGGGAATGGCAGATCCCGAGAGCGGCGAGGAGAAATGTGGTCCAGAGGGGGGGATGGCGCCTCGTTCGGCGATCAAAAAGCCGTAAGCGGCAATACAGAGAGTGGCATGGTGGTGGAAGCCGCGCCACCCGCGCCCTTCATAATCACCAAGCCCGAGTTCCTGCTTCAGCTCCTGATAATCGCGCTCGATCCGCCATCGCAACTTTGCGACATCAACCAAACGTTCGAAGGCGATATCCTCTGGCAAAGTGGCAAACCAATACTTGGTCGGCTCGGCTTCTTCTGGCGGCCACTCGATCAGCAGCCACTCTTCGGCGCGCGGCTCGGTCAGCAAGGTATCGCGATGTGCCGGCCGCACCCTCTGCCGCGCAAAGCGCGAAGAGAGCCAGTCTGCAGCGCCCTCGCGCCACGTGATTGTTTGCCACGCTTCAGCCGGCAGGCGGAGAGCGAGGGCCTTCGCCGAGATCGGCTGATGCTGCAAGTCGCGTCGAAGCAACTTCGGTGGTCGCCCGATGACCCTTGCCAGGCTGCGCTGGCAAAGGCGCAGCGCCCGGTGGCCAGACCGAGGTATTGGGACCGATCCCGGCCACATAGCTCAGGCCGAGCGCGGTAATCTCCGTTCGCAGCCTCGTGTCGTTGCCGTAACCGGCATCCATCAGCACCACACCCTGAGGCAATCCGGCGGTTCGGGCCGCTTTGATCTGCTCAAGAGCGATCTCGGGCTTGGTTTGGAAAGCGATCGTTTCCGGGATCTTCGCCTTGTCCCGGCGCGCCTGGTCCTTCGCCCAATCCTCAGGGAGATAGAGCCGATAAGCGACAGGAAGGCTGGCCTCATGGTTGGCCAGCGACAGCGTCACCGCGACCTGACAGTTATCCTGCTTGCCGAGCTGGCCGCAATATTGCCGGGTCACCCCGACCGAGTGCCGCCCCTTCTTGGGAAAGCCCGTGTCGTCGATGATCCAGGCCTCGACTGGCCCGCTGCGCTCGATCGCCGGCAGCACCAGTTGTGCCACCTTGCCCAACATCGCGGCGTCCGACCACGGCGCATTACCAACAAAATGAAGCAAGGATTGATGCTTGGCAGCGACCTGTCCCGGTGCCGTCACGGCCGCCATCGGTTCGACGCTCTTGCGGTCAATCGGCATCAACAGCCCCAGGCAGTAATCATGCATCGGCTGCTGTCGATCGGCATGACCCAGCACAACCCCGAGCGCCTCGACATAGGCCGCAAATCGCGCTTCACTCCCCTCGCTCGATCCGCCGTCCATTCCGGTCCCCCGATCCGGATGAAGATAGCCCCAATTACTACATCTTGCGGTCCCGTAAATACTAAAATACACGATCTCGAATTTTGTGACTCAGTAAGACTAAGAGCCCGTCCTGAAAGAAGTTGAGGCGATAGAGTTGGTTGTGATTCGATATGTGGTGTCGGGGATGGAGGGGAGCACACATGTGGACGAAAAAGAGCCGTGCGCGCTATGACCGATCGGCGCTGCGGTATCCGAGCGATTTGACCAACGCGGAATGGGCGATCTTGGCACCGCTGAACGCCCCGGCCAAACACGGCGGCCGGCCGCGCGAGGTCGACATTCGCGCGGTGATCGGCGGGTTGCTTTATGGCTTGGAGACAGGCTGTCCGTGGCGACACTTGCCGAAGGATTTTCCGGCCAAGAGTACATAGCACCGCTATGTCGAGCTGTGGGCGTGGGACGGCACGCTGGCACGCATCCACGATTTCCTCTATGTCGCGGTCCGCGAGCGGGAAGATCGAGAGGCCAGCCCGTCGGCCGCCATTCTCGACAGCCAGAGCGCCAGGTCGGCGCAAAAGGGGGCTTCGATCGACCCGGTCGGGTTCGACGCAGGCAAGAAGATCAAGGGGATCAAGCGCCACATCCTCACCGATCGCCAGGGTCTTCTGTTAGCCTCCGTGGTCCATGCGGCGAGCGTCCAGGACCGCGACGGCGTGGCGCTCGTCCTGACCAAAGCGCTGCGGCGGCGCTTTCCGTTCATCGCGACGATCTTTGCCGATGCCGAGCTACCAGGGACCGCGGGTCCACCACGCCGCGCAACGCTCCGGCCGCTGGCACATCGACATCGTCAAGCGCTCCGATCGCATGGGCCGCTTCGTTGTCGAGGCCAAGCGGTGGATCGTCGAACGCACCCTTGCCTGGATCAGTCGAAATCGCCGGATTGCCCCCGACTTCGAAACCTCGCCACCACTGATAGGGCGCTCATCTACGTTGCCATGATCAAGCTCATGCTGCGTCGCTTTCGCCAGACCGTGAGCTTTCTGGACAGACTCTGAAAGAGAGAGATAACGCTCTACACGATTCGTGCAGATCACTGCCGTGATCGCAAGAGACAACGCACTGAAAAAAGGCAACAGGCGAGGCGGTCATATTCGCTTTGCACAGGAAATGTGCGCTTTACTTTTTCAGTTTCCAATCGATGATTGTTGAGTTTACATTAAAATTTACAACAATCCTAGGCCTAGCGCCGTAAAAAGGGTGAACTTCGTGAAGGACATCAGCTGGCCAAATTAGCAACAGTCCCGCAACCGGTCGAACGAAATGGTTTACCTCTCTAACTCGAAAGCTGAAAACCCCGGAGTAAGGCATTGTCAGGTCTGGCGCGCCGTCATCAATATAGTATGCGCCCGCCCATCGGTGTTGAGGATACGGCGGCCCGTAGCGCTCGTGATTATGAAGAACCTTGTAGTCACCAGATTGGTAGAACTGAATCCAGCTCTCGCTAATGTGCGCTTCGGGCTTCGCAATACCTTCAACTTCTAACAAAGCACGACAGTAGTGATACTCGACAAGGCACCGGAGTCGTGCGATCGCGTCCGTTTGCAGTGAAAGATACTGATTCGTCGGCACGCGATGCCAGACCCCGACCGCAGCGGTTTGCCGCTCACACCAGGCGTCAGGAGGTTGGTCGGGTGGCACGCCCAGATCGTGGATATGACGAACGTCGGGGACCTCAAGGATACCGTTTGAAAATGCACTAATCGCATCGTCAATCAATTGCCGATGCCAACGGTCGTGGTCTAGGTCTTCAACCTGGTGCATCACGAGCGGGATCGGAGCTAGGTGAAACAGCCCCTCGCTGCGTGGGAATAACTCGGCTGGTCGCCGTCCATGGACCAAGGTTTTCCTCGCCAAGATAGTGTCCAACCAGGAGTGGGCGATATCATATCATTCACCCGCCGTTAATGCACAACACATAATTCTGCCCGTGAGCCCTTGGTTGCTTTGAAAGAGATGCAGGCAGATTCCCACCACCTTAGGTGCGGCCGTCCACACCGCGGTTTTCCAGTGGTCCCGAAACCAAAATCCTGGCGTATGCCTATGAGAGGCATATCAAACCACGGGACCATATCGCCAAAGTTGCTCATCGGCATTGCAGGTCCTCGTTCGCAATTCACCTTGAAACTCGATAGAGTCACACGTTGATGGCATCCTGCGCCCAGGCCTGAGGAAGGTAGGGTTCTGAGCGCTTGGGGGTATACCGAGGGGGCGCGCGGAGATGAACCCAAGCGTGGAAGACATTTCCATCCTAACCGCTGTCACACCCAACTATTTGCCCTATTTGGCTGTTCAACTGCTCAGTGCCTGCGAATCTGCTGCTCAAACAACCCGGCTGAATTATACGATACTTCATGTAGGAATAGAGAAACGAAACAAAAAAAGGATTGCGGATTTGATCGGCTTCCGGCACAAGGTGTCTTGGCATTTCATCGAACCCGAGTTTCTCAAGCGAGTTGGAGCGCCAGCTTGGTTAAATGGATGCGACCCCCACTTCTTTCGTTTGCTGGCACCTTACGCGTTCCCAGATCTTGAGCGCGTTATTTACCTAGATGCCGATACGCTTATAATCGGCGATCTTGCCCGACTCTGGCGGGAGCGGCTCGATGGCTATGCAACAGGAGCCGTTCGTGATTTGTTCCCGACGTTCCGGGACGCGATCGAGCACCTCCACGAACTCAACCTGCCGGCCGAAACGCCGTATTTTAATACCGGCGTGCTCTTGATAAATCTCGAGCTATGGAGACGGGTCGGGCTCGTGACGAAGGTCCTAAAGCACGTGAAGTGCCATCCGAAAGGTATTTCTGCACCGACCCGGGGAGGCTTCTTGCAGTGGGACCAATATGGACTGAACGTAGCCATGGCCAATTGCTGTAAGGAGTTGCCAACCCATTGGAACTTCTTTTCGCGGCGGCCGGCGCCCAGCGACGCCCCCTTCATAGTTCACTTTGTCGGTGACGCGAAGCCAGGAACCCTTCGTTGTCAGAAGCGATTTTCGGCTCTTTTTTTTGACATACTTCTTCGTACGCCATGGAGTCGTTGGCAACTTTAGAAATTGCCTGCCAAGCAGACTTCAATGCCCGACCGATGGGCAAAGATGAAACACAACGCGCCCGCAGGCGCCTGCAGTAGCCATGCTTCCGCATTGGAGCGAGGGTTGCACGCGCTACACGGCAAGCCGGCATCAACCCGTCCGACTGTCCAGACCGGCTGGCAATCGGCCAACCGCCGAGCCATAGGTGGCTTGCTTCAAACACCACGCGCAACCGGGCGCGTTGCAACTTGATCAGCGAAGGGAGACTGCTTTTTGACGGATCTCGCGGAGATCACGGTATTGCCGCGCGGGGCGAGATTTTATCGCGCGGACATGTACATCCACTCCTACCGTGGCTCGCACGATGTACGCGACTCGAAATTGACGCCCGATGGGATCTCGGCGACGCAGTAGGGCAGGGCCTTGGCATACTCTCGACACCGACCACAACGAGATCACTAATATATGCGTGCCGTGCCTGACAGAGTTGAAGGGGGACCGGCTACATGAGCGTTGTACTCGTGACGGGATCGGCCGGGCTGATCGGCGCGGAGGCAGTCCGATTTTTCGCGGCACTGGGGTTCGATGTTGTTGGCATCGACAATGACATGCGTCGCGTCTTTTTTGGCGGAGAGGCCAGCACGGCCTGGAGTCGGCAGCGGCTTGAGACAGAGATCAAGAGTTATCGGCACATCGACGGAGACATCCGCGATGAGCAGTTGATCAATTCGACGTTTGCTTGCTACGGCAGAGCAACCACCGCGGTGATACACACTGCAGCACAACCCTCGCACGATTGGGCGGCGGGAGACCCGCGAACGGATTTCACTATTAATGCGAACGGTACCCTCAACCTTCTTGAGGCCACTCGGCGATATTGCCCTGATGCAGCTTTCGTCTTTACCAGCACCAATAAAGTCTACGGGGACGTGCCCAATGAGTTGCCATTGATCGAAAAGGAATCGCGATGGGAAGTAGCCAGCAACCATCCGTTTGCGTTACATGGCATCGATGAAACTATGCGCATCGATTCCTGCTTGCACAGCCTGTTAGGCGCGTCAAAGCTAGCCGCTGATATTGTCGTGCAGGAATATGGTCGCTATTTCGGCATGCGGACTGTCTGCTTCCGCGGCGGTTGCTTGACGGGATCCGGGCATGCAGGCACCAGGCTCCATGGTTTTCTTGCCTATCTCGCGAAATGTGCCGTAACAGGGGAACCTTACACGGTGCTCGGCTTCAAGGGCAAACAGGTCCGAGATAACATCCACTCATACGACTTGGTCAATGCATTCTGGCAGTTTGTGCAGGCACCCCGACCTGGGGTTGTTTACAATATTGGCGGTAGCCGTCACTCTAATTGCTCGATGCTTGAAGCGATCGCCGCTTGCGAACGCCTGACGGGGCGGCCGATGGATTGGTCTTATTCAGAGGGGAATCGCACTGGCGATCACATCTGGTGGATTTCAGACGTGCGAAAGTTTCAGACAGATTATCCCGACTGGAGCTATCGTTGCGATATTAATGCGATTCTGAGCGAGATCGTCGACAGCATAACCGCCCGGCACCGATCGATGGCGGGCTGAAATGTCGGTCGAAGTCCGATTTCTTGCCTAGACCCGATGCTCGCGGGTGATCGGGGGAGCCCGTCTCTCGACATGCAGAATATCGAGGGTTGTACAATAGTACAATACGCAGAATTGTGCAGCAAACTTCCAGAAGACTGTTGTTTTCGCCATCAGTCGTCCTGCGACTATCCGCAGCCCGAGCGCGAGGCTTGAGACAAGAGACGTGAGCTCGACTGAGCGTCGTAGCACGCAGATGGCTGGGCTATCGGAATGCAGTGAAGGCCAGCGCCGTAGGTAGCCACGCGCACCGACCGGGGCGGTTCGAAAGGTGCCAAGCGTATCTTCATGGCGACGGCTCCCCGGCACAGATCCACATCTTCGCATGTCAACCTGCGGTCGCCGGCTTCCAACCGCACGACGGTCAGCACGTCGTCGACCATCTGCGACATGCGCTGACCGACAGCAAGAATCAGACGGCCGAACACGACGATGAGAACCACCATTGTCAAGAAGGGCCGCACCACCGCCCAGGCAACAGCAATGACAGTCTGCTCGTAGCGGACGGCGACAGTCCCGCCAGGCAAGGATCGCGAATAATTCGCGATAGACTCACAGATCGCGCCAGTAGTGCTGTTCTGCCCGCCTCGGTTCTAGCACCAGTACCCGGACGCTGCCATGTTGGGTGGTCATGCCGATTGCAGCAACCCTTCCAGTGCTGCGTTGACCCGGCCTAGGAAAGCCGGCCTGCCAAAACGACCATGCACCCTCTCATGCAGTTCCCATGGGTCGGGCCTAGGCGCGACAAGGAGGTGAGCGATGGCATTGGGTAACTCGGCTTCCGATACAACGGCTCCCAGCGCGCCATCGGCTAGGGCGTCGCGACTCCCGTCGGCATCGAGGCCAAGCGCGGGCGTGCCGCACGCCATTGCTTCGAGGAACACAATGCCAAAACCTTCACCAGTCGAAGGCATCACAAATACATCAGCGGCGCGGTAGGCGTCTACCAGTGACATTGGTGCGAATCCGCCTAAGAAGCGTACACGATCTGTCATGCCTAGATGCTTTGCGAGGCTTTGCAGACGTGATTGATCGTCACCTTCACCTATAACAATGTAAACAATATCATGGCCTTGAGCGACGAGTTTCGGTAATGCCCTGATGACCCGATCTGGCCTTTATACTGCTCCTTCGCGTTCAATCGCCCAACTGTCAGGAGCACGCGTTGGCCAGCCGCTGCCCATTTCTCTCGCAAGGCCGAGACGCCATCTCCTGGCTTGAAATGATCCCCGACGGTATTGGGAATAATCGCGAGGCGCTCGGGCGAAAGACGCGTCCATCCGAGAACATGGGCGCGGGTGTAACCCGAAACGCAGAGTACAAGATCTGCGGTCTCCACCGCGCGCCGCCACAGAAACGACGGCGGTGTCCAAGCTTCAGTGCCATGCATTTGAACAATCAACTTTGCGCGTTTTAAATACGCGATCAAAGCCGCAAGCGGCGCCATCCAGAGATGGCCGCAGAAGACGATCTCAGCAGGTTTACAGTAACCTACCCAAAGCGCGCTCGTGATGTACTGTGATGGTCTTGGCTTCGGCGAAGCCTGTCGTATCCGGTCAGGGATGTGTGCCGGACCGTGTTGCCACCGCGGCAGGACCTCAATGTGTGCTCCTAGCGTGGCGAGGGCACGAAAAAAATCCCGGTTGTATTGCGCGATTCCACCGCGCCCGCCAAACGCGTCAGTGACTAGGGCAAGACACCGTAGTTGTCTCGGCGAATTCATCGTACCGGACTATCTTATTTATAGGATTTAAACACAGAAATAATAATCAGGGGCGTTGAGCGGCTCATCCGCCGTCCGAGCGATCGGCCGGGTCGGAGCGGAGATCCCGCGCCGCACTTAACAGTGAGCGTAGCATCAATGGTGCAGATGGTCGGGATTGTCGGCGCCGCAGACCGAGACAAGCGTCACCCACTGGAGCTGAAATAACCTCTGTCGGTACCGAACCCGATTCGTGTCAGACTTACTGCGGATCAAGCAACACTTTGATCACCTGGTTTGCGCGGGCAGCTGCGAAGGCCTCGTTCCAGCGGGCGATTGGCAGGACGGCTGACACCAGCGGCTCCAGCTGCACTGCGCGACTGGCAATCAACTCGATCGCCAGCCGCCACGACGAAGGTGTGCTGGCGGATCCAGAGGTGACGGTCAATTCACGGAAACACACCAGGTCAAGTGGCACCGTTAGCTGCCGCCACCAGCATGCGGGCAATCAGGCGCGCCAGGATCTCGAGCGCGGTGCGGCGCGCGGGCTCGTCGAGCTGTTCCCAGAGGCTCTCCGAAAGAGTGCCTCCTGGTGGATCGGGCGGGTCGAAAAAGGCCAGGTTCAGTTGCACGAGGCTCCCCCTTCTGCGGCGGTGCCGATCCCGGTCGATCGGCCGCGGAGAGCGTCGACGAGTTGGCGCAACTGAAGCAAATCGCCAAGGCTGCCAAGAGCACGCGAGCCGGCATTGGCTTCCCGGCACGCGCGCACACTGCCACAATGACCCTCGTCCCAGTCAGTCCACTGAGCCGGTATCAGCGCGCGACTGCCATCAGGGAGGCAGGCCAGCGCGAAGAGAACGCCGCGGCGGCAGATACTGCCAATGACGGCGAGCGCGCAGCCCTCAAAAGGATGGCCCTCGCGGGTGATCATTACCGAATCGGGGAAATCCCGGCGATGGGTAGTCTGTCGCCCTTTCTTTTGGGAGCATTCCCCATACCGAACTAATGAAATCGGTGGCACGCCGGATCGTAGACCGGCGGGTTCTGCATCTGATCAAGATGTGGCTGGAGTGCGCCGTGGAGGAAACCGACGAGCGAGGACGGAAGCGACGCACGACCGAGGCCCGCGACAACGGCCGTGGCATCCCGCAGGGCTCACCGCTGCTGGCGAATCTCTACATGCGCCGGTTTGTGCTGGGATGGGAGAAGCTCGGACTGCGGCAAAGCCTCGGCAGTCGGATCGTGACCTATGCCGACGACCTCGTGATCCTGTGCAGACGGGGCAAGGCTGAAGAGGCATTGCACTGGATGCGCGAACTCATGGGCAAGCTGAAGCTGACGGTCAACGAGGAAAAGACACGCATCTGCAAGGTTCCGGAAGGGGAGTTCGACTTTCTGGGGTTCACGTTCGGACGGATGTATTCACCGAGAACCGGCCGGGCACGCCTGGCGTTACGGCCATCGAAGAAAAGCATCCAGCGCATGATCGAGACGATCCATGAGCTGACGGTCCGAAGCGGGGCATGGCAAGAGACCACAGAGCTGGTGGGCAAGTTGAACCGCGCGCTGCGCGGCTGGGCGAACTACTTCGACGTTGGCTCAGTCACTAAAGCGTATCGGGCGCTCGACAACTACACAGCCGTGCGGTTGCGCCGGTGGCTGCGCTACAAGTACAAGCTCAGGCGACGCAGGGGCGGGACTTATCCACTCCCGCACCTCTACGGGCATTACGGCCTCGTACGCCTGACCGCGCGTGGGTGCAGCGAGCCGTGGGTGAAGGCGTGAAGTCTTGTCCGAGAGCCGGATGCGGGAAATCTGCATGTCCGGTTCGATGAGCGGGATGTGGAAACGGAGCCACGGTCGAGCCAGTGAGGCACCGCCAGACGAAAGGGGCGGCAACAGATATGCTCAGCCTACCGCCACTGCGCCACATCTCGACTCTACGGAAACCGGACCATCGAGGGAGCCGCTCGAATGCGTTGAGGACAAGCAAGCGGTTCAAGGAACAGCTGATAATGAGGCGGGTTTGCTACGGCAAACCCAAAACCGAAACGCAAGAACCCAGCCAACATCGCCTGCTTTGCAGAACCCGAAGGGCTGCCTTGGGCTTTTGCTGCGGAGCACGCGCTCAAGCTCTTCGACGGCAAGCCCGCCGAGGCTGCGCTCGGCGCATAACCTTTTCGGGGAAATTCCGGACCGACGGCCTGGGTGGGGGCCCGAAATTGGCCATATCCTCACGTAACTCAGAATAAAGCGCCATCATTGGAACGGGTGCGCCGCCGCTTCGCCAACACTATTGATTTTTGCAATGGACGAAGCGATGACTCCAAACGGAGAGATGCAATTGGTCGGTCGCGTTGACCGGGAGGCGCGCGTGGCAGAAAGTGAAAGTACTGGCCCTGATAAACTTGTCTCTCAAGTTGTCTCTCTTTGGACGTTTGTATTTAGCCGTTTAATTACAGCGATCCTTACTCTGCTGATAATATGGCTGATTTCTGGAAATCTTCTTTCATCGATTACGACGAAGTTGGCTTTAGAACTCGGATCGAAGACCGCGCTTCTCGAATCTCACGAAACAATCGGACTAAAAGATAAGATATGGATTGCTGCTTTGATTGGTTTTGTATCCATCTTATATATTAATGTAAGTTTAGTTTCTGGCGTCACCAATGTTATACCCGTAAACGTGCAAAGACGACCACTTGCAAACCCGAGTCCTATGATGACGAATGCGCTTGCTCTGCTTTGGGCCTTGAAATCCGATATTGAGGATTACTCGGACTTACGATTATATGTCGAATATCAATTTATAAAGACGACACAAGCGTCAGATGTTGAGAAGTTGGCCTATTACACGGAATTGAAAAAAGCTAGGCGCGCGACAATGCAAGCGCGTACGTCTATTTATTTTGCACTTTTTGCGATCATTTTTATTCAGTATCAGATAAGCTTCGATGGATAAACCCATCTGCAGGATTTTACCTGTCTATAATCCTTGTTACCTCTATCGGTTTCAGTCTCACTCGATTCTTGGCGTATGCGATCCACTGTAAGATCATGTATTTTTTATTCGTGCAAAACTTGGTAGTCCAGCTGCGATCAGACGACAGAGAAATTGATTGGGATAAAGTATCAGTCAAACAGTTCAAAATAAAATCTGCAAAACATGACTCTCATTTGTTTAAAGATTCATGACTAGTCGTTACAGGCCTCACAACTGTAGACTTTCAAATACTAGAACTGCGACTTTGGTGGGCGCTCCGAAAATTTGAACGCAACAACCCAGAGAAAGGCAATAGCTAACTCTTGACGAGAGCGTTCTGTGTGGGGAAATACCCGTGGCAAGCGAGGCGTGGCCTTAAAAAAAGTTTTTGCAGGAGCCTTGGTTTCATCGGTTGGAGGGAATGACCGCTTCGGGGTCGACTGCGGCCACTAACTTGAGGGCGGAAGGGCTAAGGAGAATGTCCATTCCGCCTCGCCAAAAGCGATCGTAAGCAACGCGACAGCGGTTTCGGGGGGGGGCGCAGACAAGCACGGCCGCGGGCCAGCGACTTTCTGGCGTCTCTCCGGAGCGGCCCCTTGTGCTACGACGAGCTGTAGCGAGAAGCGAGTGCGCGGGGAGAACCGATGATGAGGTTCATAGGGAAAGCAATTGCATGCGGTCGCGCTGCCGTATGGGCGGCGCTGGCGCTCACCTTGATTTCGGCGTCGGCCGTTGCGCAAAAGTCCGGCGGCATACTCAAAATACCCCACGGCGACAGCCCGGCCAGCATGTCGATCCACGAGGAATTCAACGATCGTTTCCGAAGGGCCAATGATGGCGGTGTTCAACAATCTCGTGATGTTCGATCAGCATATCCCGCAGAACCGGCTCGATACGATTGTGCCCGATCTCGCTGTCGAGTGGTCGTGGAGCGAGGACGGCACGACCCTGACCTTCAAATTGCGTCAGGGCGTCAAATGGCATGACGGCAAGCCGTTCACCGCCCGGGACGTCAACTGCACCTGGGATCTGTTGCTGGGCAGGGGGACGGAAAAGCTCAGGATCAATCCGCGCAAATCCTGGTATCAGAACCTCGCCGAGGTAACGATCAACGGCGATTTCGAGGCCAGCTTCCACCTGAAGCGGCCGCAGCCTTCGTTCATCGGGCTGCTGGCGTCGGGTTGGTCGCCGGTCTACCCGTGCCACGTGACGCCACGCGAGATGCGGCAGCACCCGATCGGCACGGGCCCGTTCAAATTCGTCGAATTCAAGCCGAACGAGTCGATCAAGCTGACCCGCAATCCCGATTATTGGAAGCCGGGCCGGCCGTATCTCGACGGCATAGAGTACACGATCATTCGCAACGCCTCTACTTGGATCCTGGCCCTCGGCGCCCACCAGTTCGATCGTACCGGACCGGGCTTCGTGCCGATATCGCTGTTGAAGGAGATCAAGAACCAAGCACCGGAGATGAGCTGCGAGATCGCGAGCTGGAATACCAGCCGTACTGCGATCATCAACCGCGCGGTGCCGCCGTTTGACAACCCCGAGCTGCGCCGGGCAATCATGCTGGCGCTCGATCGTAAGGCCTTCATCGACATTATCGGCGAAGGCCAGGGCGAAATCGGTGCCACCATGCAGCCGCTGCCCAATGGCGTGTGGGGCATGCCGGCGGACATGTTACGCACTCTGCCGGGCTATGACCCTGACATCGCGAAGAATCGTGAACAGGCCAAGCAGATTATGCAAAAACTCGGCTACGGGCCAGACAGACGGTTGGCCGTCACCGTGACCACACGCAATGTCGCTGCCTATCGTGACCCGGCGGTGATCCTGATTGATCAACTAAAGGAGATCTATATCGATGGCACGCTCAAAGCCATCGATACGACCCAATGGTACCCGACAGTCATGCGCAAAGAGTACGCCCTCGCGTTCACCGTCACCGAAACGGGGCTCGATGATCCCGACCAGATGTTCTACGAGAACTATTTTTGTGGGTCCGAGCGCAACTATACTGGCTATTGCAACGCCGAGGCCGACAGACTGATCGACCAACAATCGGCCGAGACCGATGCTGGGAAGCGGCGACAGATCGTGTGGCAGATCGAAAAGTATCTGGCTGAGGATGGAGGAAGACCGATCATCTTCCACCCTCGCTCGGCGACCTGCTCATATCCGCAGGTCAAGGGGATCACGGTTGGGGTCAACAGCCCTTACAACCTCTGGCGCATGGAGGACGCCTGGCTCGACCGCTAGCCGACAACGTATCCGACCGCGGATGCACCGCGAACAAACAGCCCGGCGGTACTTTAGGAATGGGAGTTGAAGGGCAGCTCTGGCTCGTTAGCCAACCTCGATATTGCCTGTGCCCAAACGCAAAAAACCCTGGCAGGCTTGCCAAGGGGTTGTGGACAAGACATTGAGAGAAATCCAGGGCTCTTCTGGAGCGAGCTACTTCTCGTGACAAGGGGCGCCAAAGGGACGGCTGAGCTTGAACTACGGTTGCGCTTTCGGCGGGTGCAAGAACCGTGGGTGCCGCGTTTAGAAAATTATGACTTTTCTGCTTCTGTCTCCGCGCGATCGACCTTCGCGGCAAGCTCATCATAATGATCAGCGTCGTCGAGCAGCCGTGCCTTCACGGCCCTGGTTGTGGCCCCTTCCGCGACCCGCCGGGCTCGAGCTGCCTGCCGCCGATAATAGGCCGCGGCGTGCGGCGGTATCTCCCCGCCCCAAGCCGTAAGAAGTGCTTCCTCCCATTCCATCTCATTTTTCCTTTGTGGCTCCGCCGTTCTCTGGCTTGGAGCGACATCGCAACGGTACCACGCAGCTTTCCTGCCTGCAAATTAACCATCCAAGAGCGCCTCCTGGGCTGAATCGCGCGATTTGGTTAGTTCTATCGCGACCCAACGTCTGCTGTCTCCTGCGTGCGGTGCGCAAACGGATGTGATTCTCTGGTTGAGAAAAGCCCAATATTGGAGTGGGCGTACAAAGGGATGCTATTGACACGTGTATAGACTGGCAAGCGTTTGAGGGTTAACGTTTGGTCGACTGCGTGCAGCGGAGGGGAGAGCTTCAATGCTCGCGTACATCTCAATTGGGATTACTCTCTGTAGTATTACTGTATGTCTGGTATTTGGACTAACCTGGGCAAGTCATCGAGGCCTTGCACCGTAAGCGGTCGTTCACTCTATCGCGGTCGAACTAGGAGGCTCGACCGAAGCCGACTTTTGCGTGGGGTCCGGGATCGCCTATGGCAACGACCAATGTCGGAGGTCACGGCGTCGCGGGAGAGGCGCCCCGACATCCCTGTGCTTGCTCGGTTCTGGAGTAATCCGACAGCGACGCCCGACCAGCGCCGGCAAAACCTGCTATGATCTCGACATCGCATCCGATCGGAGGGCCCGGATGAGCGACATTCCGAGCTGGCATATCGTCGGCGACTGGTTCGACAACTGCAGCTGCGCAGTACCCTGCCCGTGCACTTTTGCGCAGGCGCCGGATAACGGTTTTTGTGAATTGGTGCTGTTCTGGCGCGTCCGCGAGGGCCATTATGGCGACGTCAAGCTCGATAATCTCAGCTTTGTGCGGATCGGCCGCTGGGAGGGCGACCTCTGGGCGAGAAAGGCGGCGGGGGTCGCCGGTCTCTATATCGATGATCATGCCGACGACCGGCAGATGGAGGCATTGCCGGCAATCATCGGCGGCCGCGCTGGCGGCTTCCCCGGCTGGGTCAACGAGTGCTTCGCCGGAGGGAGGCAGAACCGCGGCATCGAGCGGGCCAAAATCAGGTATGAGATTGCACCCGATCTCGGCCATTGGGGCGTCGAGATCGTCGGCAAGATCAAGGCCTGGGCCAAGGCCATCAGCGGACCGACCAGCCCGCCCGGAAAGTATCCGCAGCTAACAAACGCGCCGGGTAGCGAAACCGGGCCCGGACCGCAGCTCGTCACCTGGGGGAAGTCGACGATTCTGTCGGTCGACGCCCACGGCTTCAAGTTCGAGTACACGCTGAATTCGGCCAAGCACATCCCGTTCGACTGGCGCGGCCCCTGACCGATCAGGCGCGAGAAAGGTTGCATTCCCTCTCCATAACGCCGACGATCGTCCGCAAAACACTTGCGGCTTCAAGTCGATAACCACGGGCTGCCGTGCCGCGCGGCCAAAAGGCAGCATCAAGGAGGAGGGTTTGATGGCTCGGACATTCGTGGCACTCGGCCTGTTTCTTGCGACCTCGATCGGCTTTGCCGGTCCCGCACCGGCCCAGTACAACGTCCAGTACAATCCCCAGTACAACAATCCTCAATACAATCCCCAGTCCCAGTACAACAGCCCGGGAACCTACCAAGGCTACCAAGGTAACCAGGGGTATCAGGGCGGCCAACAAGGCGGGTACCAAGGCAACCAAGGGTATCAGGGCGGCCAACAAGGCGGCTACCAAGGCAACCAAGGGTATCCGGGCGGCCAACAAGGCGGCTACCAAGGCAACCAAGGCTATCCGGGCGGCCAACAGGGCGGCTACCAAGGCAACCAGACCGGATGCCCCTATGGTCAGCAATTCGATCCCCGACAGAACCGTTGCGTTACGGCGGCGGCCGCGATGCCGTCATGCCCGGCAGGGCAGCAATTCGACCAGAGCCAGAGCCGCTGCGTCTACACGCTGCCGGGCGGAGTGACGGTGCCGGGGCAGCTCCTCGGACGGTGACGCACCAGCGGGTCCTAATCCGTTCGTAGGTCGCGGCGGATAAGAACGTGGCGAGCCGATCGCGAAGCAGGCACGCGGCCGCGTCGTCTTCTTGCCTCCGGCTCTAATGGGCAACCAAAAATCGCGCTCGCGCGGGCGCAACACGTCCTCGGGTTGACAGAGGGGCGCATGGTTGGCGTATCGCCCTGACCAAGCCCCGGCTCCGCGTCGGACGATGACCGAAATGGGGCAAATCCTGTCGTTCGAACACAGGCGCGAGGACGGTGGCTAAGGGTGGACCAACCCAAACGCAAAAACCCCGCCAGGCACGCGGCCAAGCGGGGTCAAGGGATCATTCCCGGAGTCCTTCACGGAGTAGGACGCTCCAACGCCTCGGCCCTACCCATCTGCTGATAGGTAGGGCGAAGGCGTCAGGCTGCTACCGTCCCTTCGGCGATGACCTCAGCCATCGTACGATGGTCGTGGAATGCCCAGCTTTCTCCGGCTGGGACATCTCGGGCGGCCATCGCGGCCTCGACTTGCCGCCAAGCGCCATGAGCCGGGAAGCCAATCACGGCATCCCGAACCCGGGCGCAGGCGCCGCAGGTCTTGCAGGTCGCGTCCGAATACGTCGCCGGACAGATCGCTATTCGCCTTCCGGCAGGGGTATACCGAGGCAGCTCGCCGTGCGGTCACGCCATTCGCCGATCGTCTCGGCCCACTCATCGCGTCGTCTCTTGAACCGATGCCGAACTGCACGACGCGCATAATCTCGGGCGAGGACGGTCACGACGGGGGCAATCCCCAGTTCGGCCAGCCTGTCCGCATGCGCGGGGTTGTCGGCCGACAGATTGATCGTGAACCCGGCATTGATGGCCGCAGCGATCAGGCGCCGGTTTTCGACAGCGACAGCATCGTCGCCGAGGACGGGCTTGTGGGTGAAGGCGATGACGTTCTTGCCGGCGTTGGCGGCGACGAGCTCTTCGAAGGAGCGTACCGTCGATCGCGGTACCGTATCCCGGCAGGTCGCCGGCTTGCGCATAGCGCCACAGACGCCCAGGCCGGAGCGCCGCGACTTTGGCGCAGAACTCCGACCAGGACCCGCCTGCCAGGCCGCGGGACACGCGATCCCAATGCATGGCGAGGGCGCCGGTTTCGGCGTAGCAGCCGTTTTCGTAGAGCGCGCAGCCCGGCCAGCATGACGCCCGCTCGACAATCGACGCGGGGATGGGGCCGGTCTTTGCGTTCTGTGAAACAGTAATGAACAGTACTTGCATTTACTTCTCCATCGAGGCGAAAAGTGCCTCGACGGCTCGGCCCCGCTACACTGCTGTGTAGAGGGGGCGTCGAAATAAACGAAAGAGTTAGTAGTATTGACGCCTCGGCCCCCACCAGATACTTCCAGTGGGGGTTAAGAGGCTTAGTAGTGGCTGATGGCGACGAGATAGCGGAGGACTTTGTCGCTGATGTCGGTCCCTCTCTCGAGTACTTCCTCGGTCGTCGGCCAGTCCTCGTAGCGGATCTCGCTGGTGCCGAGGATATGACCGTCGCGCCAGCGTCCTTTGACGTCCTCGACGCCTTTGAATAGCTTGGCGGCTTTGGCGCGAGGGTCACGTGCGTTCCCGCCATACGCGGCCACCAGCTCCTCAGCGTTCGCGGGGATGTCACCACCGCCGCGGCGCTTTGGATGGCACAGCATGACGAAAAGGCCGCCCGCGACGTCGATGATCTGCCGGTTGTCCTGATTTGCTTTCTTCAGGATCGGCAGATCGCGGTCTTTCGGCGCGAGGCTGACCATGCCGGCCAGGGTTGGAGCCTGACCGAACTTGACCGGGTCGATGTATTCGAGCGTGTCGAGGTTGACGATCACGCGATGTTGGCCCTCAGGGATCTCTTCCGGCAGAAAGCCGTGCCAGTCACCCGAACGGGGCGGCCGCTGCACGTCTTCCGGCTTCATGCCGCAGCGTTTCAAGTATTCGAGATCGCGCGTGTCATAGACGTCGGCGATCACATACTCGGCAACGCCGCAGTTTCCGAAGTGCCGGGCCACCGGTTTGACCTGCACGGAATGGGTACTCGTCCAGCGGTCGATGACTTGACCGTACGTCTTGGAGCGAGGGTCTCCATCCTTGCAGATCTGTTCCGTGCTCGAAGTAGCGGACATTGCAGGCGGCTTCGAGGAAAGCGCAGGCGTCGCGCGTGATATCCGTGAAGACCGGAACGCTTCTCCAGTCCTTCTTCGGCTTGCGCTCCTCGACCGGCCTCATTGCGCGGTAGAGGTTCGAAAGCCGCGGACTTTTCCAGCCCGGGATATCGTCATCCTCGGCGTAGTCGCCTTGGATAAGGACGCGTTTGCCGGCCCAGCGGCCGATCAGCGGCGACTGCGAACAGTCTGCCGGCATATTGCCACCGCGCGCACAGACGAGTGCGACGATCGCGGCGGGTGTGCTGGGGCGGTTGAAGCCTTGTTCACCTTCCTTGAGGCCGCTGTCCATGCCGGCGGGGTCGAGCCCCTCTTCGGTTTCGATGCAGACGGGGTGGTGGTATTGTCCCATAGGGATTTCTCCTATCAGGAGCGGGATTGCTCCTAACGCCCCTTGCCCCCTCAACTGCTGCTGAGGAGGCACGGGCGGGGCTCAGTCGCCCCAGGAGGCCTTGTTGTATTCCGGCAGGTCCTGGACGATTCGTTGGGCCAGCTCGCCGGCGGCGTGGTTGAGTTCGTTGTAGAGCGGGCTGTTCGGGACATTGCCCTCGCAGCACTGGTAGAGAAGGCAGTGTATTGCTTTAAATTGCTCCACAGGGCTTGCTTCAGCCCATCCGTCGAAGACGAACTCGGGAACGCGCAGATGGTCGCCGCAGCCGTACCGTGCGCGGAGAGCTCTTCGGTACAGTAAGAAGAGCCTTTTGCCGATGTTTGTTCCGGCCTCCTTTTGCCCATCGGTCGGCGAAGCGAGTAATGCCACACGGCACGTGCTCTCTCCGTCGAACACGTCAAGGTTCAGCAGGATTGCGGTCACAACTTTGGCCATGACGTTGGTGTTCACCATAAAGGCGGACACGTAGTTTTTCCTTTCAGGAGCGGGATGCTCCTGACGCCTCGACCTCCACCGACTTCTATCGGCAGAGGCGAGGCTTGGATTAAGCTGCCAGTTTCAGCAGCTCACCCGCGGTGCGTTCGATTTCGAGCCGCTTGTCCGTGTTCTTCAGGCCACGGGCATGGGCGGTCGCGGCGACGGTGACGTCCCAAAGGGTCTCGATCGGGCGGCCCTCTTCGCCTTCGTGAATGGCGGCGATTGCCGGGGCCATCTGCTTACCGAAGCGCTTGGCGAGGAACGTGTTCAGCTCATCGTCGATGCGCTTGCTACGCGCGTCTTCGATGGCCTGTACGACCGGCTTCTCGCTCGCCTGCGAATATTCCCGCAGCACAGGCGTGACCTCTTCGAGCCACCTATCCGGTGCGCCCTTGGTGTGGCGAATGCGGACTTCGGTGTACTGTAAGCACTCGGGGAGGAGCGCCTGCCGCTGAGGGTGGATTGGCGCAATGATCGGCGGATGGCGGAGCGAGCAGAACAAGTGTCCACTACCGGCTTAGTGGAGACTAAGCAGCCGAAGCGTCGGCAATATTCCGAAGCATTGAAGCGCCAGATGGTGGCCGAGACGCAGGTGCCCGGTGCGTCGGTGTCGATCGTGGCGCGGCGCCATGATGTGAACAGCAACCAACTGTTCCGATGGCGGCGGCAGCTGTTGCCGAAAGCAGCGGTCGACAGCGGCGCAATGGTGCTAGTTGAGATCGCGCCGGATGGCGATCGGCCGCAGCGGACGGATCGCGAGGGGATTATCGAGATTGTGTTTGGCTGTGGTGCACGGGTGCGCCTTCGTGGCGAGGTCAGCTCCGAGACACTGCGGCAGGTGATTGAACTGCTGCGATGAACGCTTTGCCGGCGGGCACCCGGATATGGCTGGACGGCGGCGTCACCGAACTCGCCCGGCACGCGCCATTGCCCTGAGACGCCGTCGCCGAATTTCTCGACGAGGGTGTCGACTACATCTGCATCGTAAATGCGTCCGTAGTTGGGGCCGTTGACGGACCGGAGCTCGTTGACACCGCCGTCCTCGTTCGTGGTGAGGAGGACGCCGATGTCTTCGATGCCACGGGTGAAGCGCAGATTGTAATTGAGGCAATCCGCGATCATCGGGGCGGGCATCTGGGTCTCGCGGAAGTAGCTGGCCGGCGAGTTGCCGGGGCTCGCGAGACTGCAGAGTTGCCCGAATGACCAATGCGTCGGCGCCACCGCTACCTTCGCCTTGAACGCCGCGCTGTGCTTCTTCCGTGTCCGCTTCATGTCCTGCTCCCGCGCTATCCACGCTTTCTAGGGGCCCCGAACTTTGACCACTTTCTAACTGAAGCTGCAGAAAAGACCTGATATTCGTTATATAAGCGGTCATGTAATCTATCGATTTCGATTGACAGGCACGCTGCTCTATGATCATGACGGCGCATGTATGTGGCCGTCGTCCCGAACCGAGGCTCACCACCCGCCATCCTGTTGCGCGAGAGTTACCGCGAGGCCGGCAAGACCAAGAACCGAACCCTCGCCAACCTGTCGCGCTGGCCCGCCGAGCGCATCGAGCAACTCCGCGCGGTGCTGCGCGGTGACAAACTGTTGCCCGCCGCCGAGGCGGTGGAAGTCGTCCGCGCACTGCCGCACGGCCACGTGCTCGCCGCACTCGGCACCGCGCGCCGCATCGCGCTCGACGCCGTGCTGCCGCGCCGCGCGCCGCAACGCCGCCGCGATCTGGCGCTGGCCCTGATTGTCGCGCGTCTGCTCGAGCCGGCAGCCAAGCTGGCGACCGCGCGGATGCTGGACCCCGCCACCGCCAGCCATTCGCTGGGCGAGATGCTGGGGCTGGGCAAGGTCGCCGCCAAGGAGGTCTATGCCACGCTCGACTGGTTGGGCCGCGAGCAGCTGTTGATCGAAGCCACATTGGCTCGCCGCCACCTGAAGGATGGCGCGCTGCTGCTCTACGACGTCACCTCCACTTACCTCGAAGGACGCTGCTGCGAACTGGCGCAGCATGGCTACAGCCGCGACCACCGTGGCGACCGGCCGCAGATTGTCATCGGCCTGATGTGCGCGGCCAAGCCTGCCCTCGCGAAAGCGGGGGGCTGCCCGGTCGCGGTCGAGGTATTTGAAGGCAACACCGCGGATCCGGTGACCCTGTCAGTGCAGATCGAAAAGCTGAGGCAGCGCTTCAAGCTGCAGCGCGTGGTGATGGTGGGCGATCGCGGCGTGCTGACCAGCGCGCGGATCGAGCCGACACTGCGCCCGGCTGGTCTGGATTGGATCACCGCGCTGCGGGCTCCCGCAATCAAACAGCTCGCGGCCGAAGGCGGGCCGCTACAACCCTCGCTGTTCGATCACCGCGACATCGCCGAGATCACCAGCCCCGACTATCCGGGCGAACGCCTGGTGGTCTGTAAGAACCCGTTGCTCGCCGAAGAGCGGGCCCGCAAACGCGCGGAGTTGTTGGCCGTCACCGAGAACGAGCTGGCGCGCATCGCGGCCCGCGTGCAGCGGGCGCGCCGTCCGTTGCGCGGCGCCGCGGCGATCGGCCAGGCGGTCGGCGCGGTGCTGGGACGGCGCCACATGGCCAAGCATTTCCAGATCAGCATCACCGACGATACGTTCAGCTTCGCCCAAACCCCCCTCAGCATCGCCGCCGAGGCCGCGCTCGACGGCATCTATGTGATCCGCACCAATCTGCCAGCCACGCAGTCCGCCGCCGCCGCGACAGTGCGCGCCTACAAAAGTCTCAGCGGCGTCGAGCACGCCTTCCGCTCGCTGAAGACCGTCGATCTCGAGCTGCGTCCGGTGTTTCATTGGACCGCGCCACGGGTCCGCGCGCACGTCTTGCTCTGCATGCTGGCGTATTATCTGCAATGGTACATGCGCCGGAGCCTCGCCCCGATGCTGTTCGACGAGCCCGATCCGGCAGCGCGCGAGGCACAGCGCACCTCACCGGTGGCCAAGGCCGAGCCCTCACCGGCGGCGCAACGCAAGGCCGCCCGCAAACGCACCGAGCCAGTAGATCGCGAACCGCTCCCGGTGCACAGCTTTCACACCCTGCTCGGCGATCTCGCCACGCTCACCCGCAATGTCGTCCGCCTCGGGCGCGATCGCCTCACCGCCATCCTCGCCACCCCCACCCCCACACAGCACCGCGCCCTCGATCTGCTCGGCGTTACCCTCACTGCGTAGACAGACCGACACCATCGCTGCAAACTATATCAATGGTTTGCGCTCAAAAGAGTGCAAAGTTCGGACTAGCCAGGCGCCAGAGCTTATCGACTGCCATGTCGATCTCGTCGGTCCAAACCACTTCGGTGCCGTGCTCTCCTACCCGCACCTGCCGGAACAATTCCGGCGACTGCCGCAGTGGTGCGTAGACCCGGAAGCTCTGGATCATGCCCGATAGGTCGATGAGGCCTTTCGTCGCCTTTGTCCCAACGAACATGCAAGATCATCGGCTGCTCGCGCGGCGCAACCGCGACAATGTGGGCAAAACCTTCCTCGGCATGGTCAATCTCGCTCGTTCAACTCGGCCCATTTGAGGACCAGACTTTCCCGATGAAGATGTTATTACGCGGGTCCGCCCCTTTCAGAGCTTGAGCAGGCGTCGGGCGTTGCCGTTCAGCAGTTTCTCTGTGTCTTCGGGGCCGAGGGGCAGCGTCTTCAGCCATTCGGTGCCGGGCGCGTTTTCGGCAAACGGGTAATCGACCGAGAACAGGATGTGGTCGATGCCCATCTCCATCATGCTGCACACGAGCGCGGTATCAGAAAAGAAGCCGCTCGTCGTGATCCAGAAATGCTCGCAAAAGATGTCGCGGAAAGTCCTCTCCTTCATCGTCGCGCGCAGCCCATGGCTGATGCGCCACAATAGAAACGGCAACCCTTCGCCCATGTGCCCGAGGATGATCTTGAGGCCGGGAAGCGCATCGAACACGCCGCTCAAGACGAAGCGCAGGCCTTGCGTCGCGGTCTCGACCGTGAAGCCCCAGGCGGCACGCAGGATACCGGGATGCGACTGCGCGTAATCCTTGTAGTAGGCCTCGGTGACCGCGGGGTGCGGCAACGCGGGATGGATGTAGATCGGCACGTCGAGCTTGGCGGCCCGCTCCCAGATCGGCCAGAACCGCTTATCGTCGTGAAAGACGCCGCCGGTCATGCCGTTGACCATCGCGCCCTTGAAGCCGAGCTTGGTGACGGCGCGCTCCAATTCGTCGGCGGCGGCGCGCGGGTCGGCGGTCGGCAAAACGGCGAAGGCGGAAAAACGATCCGGGTGGCGCTGAACCGCGTCATGGAGCCGGTCATTGGTGCGTCGCGCCAAAGGCGGTCCGGCTTCGGCGTCGACCGCCTGCAGTCCGGGGATAGAATGCGACAAGACCTGGAGATCGATGCCGGCCTCGTCCATCTCGCGGATACGCAGCGCGCCGAGATCGTCGAGCCGCTCGATGATATCATGACCCGCGCCGGGACCGCCGCCGAGTTGCTTGACCTCAGGGTCCTGGTAATGCTCTTCGAGAGCAATGATGTAGGGCTTGGTTGCCATCTCTGTCCTCCCTCCATGCTTGGCGCGCGCTGGCCTGGGCCGCCAAGGTCCCAGGAAGATTAAACCATCCGGCCGCACGAGACACTCGATCCGCCGCCGTGGCCGCGTCGGACGGCGCGGCCGCCCGTCGCCGTTTTTCAAGCCAGCGAGCATGCGGCAAAACACGGTGCCGCGGGTTGCGACCGGCGACCCTTTCTAAAGCACCCATTCGCGTCATGTTGAATGGCAACCTCGCGCCGAAAGCGGTCATTCCGTTGTTAGATAAGCCGAAAGTAACTGTTCGGTGGCACGTAAAAATCAAACCCCACCGCCGGATGCGCACTTATGCGGTCCGCTACTTAGTGGCCGGCGATGCGGTAGCGCAGGAAGTCGGCGATCGACGGCAGCGGGCCCAGGAGCCCCGTCAAGTCGTCGGTGTCGAGCGAGACCAGGATCGAACCCAGCACAGCGGTGAAGGCACCGATGAGGACGGCGGTGTTCATTACCTCGTGGTCCCGGTTGATCAATTGCGACAGGAACAGCCGGAAGACCAGAGAGAGCTGGAGGATCGGCGTCACCACCATCAGTGGCGCTGCGGCAAGCGAGGCGTACACGAAGGCCTGGGAGATGGCGACCAGCACGGCCGAGGAGAGGAACCACGGCAGGTTTTCGCGCTTCATGCACTTGATGTCGGTACAGGAGCCGGGCTTGAACAGGATCAGCGAGAAGAACAGCGTTGCCGCCGCATAGGCGAGGCAGCCCCCGGCCGCCGTGCTGGCGCCCGATGCGTGCACAAAGGCCTGGCGGGCCATCAGCGGCGAGCTGCCATAGCACATCGCCGCGGCCAGGCCGAAGATATAGCCCGGGAACACGCGCGGCCGGAAGGCCGATTTGGGCTTCAGTTCCGAGGCCGCTAACTCCTCCTGCGAGGGTACGGACGGAACTGCCGTCGTCAGCGGCGCCGACTCCTTCTTGCTTTTTCCAGCGTTGCCCTGGGTGATGAAGGAGCCACCCAGCATCAAAGTAGTACCGATCGCTTGCAGCACAGTAAATTCCTCGTGCAACGTCACCACCGCCAGCAACATGGCGAAGGGCACCTGCAGCTGGACCACCGGGGCGGTGAGGTTCACGCCCATTACCTGGTTGGATTTGTAGTTGCAGTAGCGGCCGATGACGAAATGCACGATGCCCTGGCATGCCAGCCAAGTGAGCGAGCCCATCGGGAACATCAGGAGTTGGCCCAGCTCGCCGAAGCCGATGGTCATGACCAGGAAGGAAAGTCCGCCGATCGGCACGGTCAGCGCCATGCCTTGCAGCACGCTGCCCGTCACCACCCCCCTGCGCATCGTCACATTGTTGAGCGCAAAGGTGAACGCGCCGAGCGCAGCGTAAAGGACACCCAGCAAAAGACTTCCCCTTGAAGACTTATTGTTTGCTCGTTTGTCTACAAGGGTTTCGTCACACCGTCGTGCCCATTCGACGGCCCCTCGCGGCTCCCCGCCCGTTTCATGCTAACGGCGTCGGGCACGATCTCGTCAAGGATGACGAAGACCGGCGTGGCATAGTCCTTACCCGGGACAGCGCGGGACCATCAGGCCCAGCGGACTCATCCCGTGCAAGCGCTGCAAAAAGAGCGGCGCGTAGCGTCCATAGCGTCGCCGACAAGGGACTCGATGGTTGGCACCGTCGGCGCCATAGGCCGCCTCCCTGTTCGCTGCTTCGGCCTGTTTCAGGCCGAGCAGGCCCTCTTTTACCGGCGATCAACTTCCACACGATGCGGGAAGCCCGGAGTCTGGGAGACAAGGATCGCTTCTTTGGGGTTGTCCGGCAACAGCAAATCGCGCTAACTCGCAATCGCCACCTTGGCAAACCTTCGGACGAAATGACGAGAGGATCGCTGCCCGGTCACATAACAGCTGCCTACAACCGGAACTTCTAGTAGTGCCCGGCGGACGCGGCTGAGATATAATACGATGAAATTCCCGTGCGCGATCCCGTTCGATCTCGACGGACACGATCCTCGTCGCGTTTGGGCCGGCGCAATCGCAGTGGCGACGTACCATAGCCGCTTTCGCCGACCGGCTCGGGCCGATCGAGGCGACGGTCATTGCGGCGGCGATCGAAGCGGCTTCGACCGAATTATGGGCCGATCCGGCGCGGCACAAATACTGGCGCCATCGCACCGGTGCCGCGCGCCGCCGCATCGTCGCGACCACCTTTGCCGCGCTCGAGGCGGCCGGCCATCCGGTGCCGACTGAGGCGATGGGTGACGCATTGGCCGACGCCTATAACGCCCTGCACGACGAGGAATTGTCGCTGTTCCCCGATGCGCACGAGACCCTCGACCGGCTGAAGGAGTTGGGCATCAAGTTGGCACTGATCACCAACGGGGCCGCCGAGCCCCAGTGTGCCAAGGTCGTGCGTTTCGCCCTCGAACACCGTTTCGACCACATCCAGATCGAGGGCGAGCACGGCTTCGGCAAGCCCGAGGAGCGGGCCTACAATCATGCGATGGAAGTGCTCGGCGTCGGGCCTGACGAGACCTGGATGGTCGGCGACAATCTTGAATGGGAAATCGTGGCATCCCAACGGCTCGGCATTTACGCGATCTGGCACGACGGTTACGGCGTCGGGCTACCCCGCGACTCCCCGATCCGGCCCGACCGCATCATCCGCCGCCTGTCGGAATTGCTGCTGTAGCCGAGCTACTCGGTGTGCCAGCCGGGGCGGTGGCATTGCTTTGGCTTATGGCGGGCACCGCCGCCAGCGCGCAGATCGGCCCCGCCGTCGGTTACGATCGTGCAGCCGTGAATCAGGCGATCTGCCGGCAATACGCCGCCGCGCAAAGGGGAATGCCATACGACACGATGTACGCGCAGTGCATGTATGCGCGGGGCTACCGAGTGCCCGGTTTCTCGCGGTCGCCCAATTCCCCTGGTTATCAAGGCGAGTTGCCGGGTCCCGCGGCTCACAATGGAGGCGCCTGACCCGCGGTATCAAAAAGACGCTGAGCAGCTCAGCGACGCGGTCCCCTGGGATCAACTTGTCGGCCTCGCGGCGTTTCGCGCCGAGTTACCCAACCTCACCGGCCGCAAACGCGATTTCCCGGAATAGACAGAACCATCGGCATCGTCACCGCGATGTTGTGGTGGGCAGCACCGGCTCGGAGCAAACCCGCAACTGCGCAGTCATCAGCGATACCGTGAATTTGGCGTCGCGCCTCGAAGGCACCAACAAGACATACGGCAGATGCGTGCTGATTAGCGAAGCGAACAAAGACTCCGCTGGTACGCAGGGACAGTGCCCCGGATGATCGCGCACTGACACATGTGCTAGTGTTCGGGGCGGTTCAGTGGCAACCCTAGCGGCTAGCACCACTCGCGGGTCGTGGAGGAAGGAACAATATTGAAGACACGCCTGTGCGAACTCCTCGGCATCGAGGTGCCGATCAGCGCTTCACGACCTACAGCCAATACGCGATCAGCACCAGCGTCAATGGCATCAAAGACATGGAGGCTGAACCATCAACGGCATCTCGGTGCAGAAGATTTACTTCCTCCCGGATGTGGATCGCATACTCCGCGGAGTGCTGAGGTCCCAGAGTGAAGCACTCCAATGCCCATAACTATAACGACCCAGAGCTTAACGAGAGCCTTTGAGTTCGTGAAGACAGCGCAGGCACAGGGGTCGGATCGTTATCCCGACGTTACTCGGTTCGATCCTGGTTGGCTCCACCATCAGCTCAGGGGCAATCCACCGAGGGGCTTAGCTGGAAATGGCTAGGCCCCTATGTTTATCCTTCAATGTCGCCAAGAACACGCCGGACCCGTTGCACGAACGCTTTCGGGGCAACCGGCTTTGACACGTAAGGTTGACCGGCTCCATCGAGTTCGACGATCCGGTCCGGATTTCCGGTCAGCATGAGGATTTTTGCGTCTGCGGCCTCTGCTTGCTGCACCAAGCTCGTGCTCGAGCCATCGCTCAGCACGCCGTCTGTCGCCAGCAGGTCCGGAACCTCGTCCTCGATGAGTTTAGTGGCCGCCGAGACGGTAGCAACCGCGGCGACGCGGTGGCCGGCCTTCTCGAGCTGAAGAACAAGTTGCTGGCGAAATTCCGCCTGGCTATCGACAATGAGAATGTACGCCATACTTAGATAACCGTGCGGGCGGGTGGATCGTTCCAATGCCCAGTGTTGCAACGGAAATGAAGATGAAGAAGCAGGTTACTTTTGTTAGCGTGATCGGCACCGGAATGCTGATGGCAACGGCAGCCATTGCGGATCCCTACAATCCCGGTGAGCGGGCGCTTGGAGGCGGTCTCCTCGGCGCCGGCACCGGAGCTGTCATCGGCGCAATCGCCGGCGGTGGACGCGGCGCCGGCATCGGGGCGGCGGTCGGCGGCGGGCTTGGCGCGGTAGCCGGAGCCGCCACCACGCCGGCACGCCCGCGTTCAGCCTATCGCCACCACTACCATTACGTGCATCACCGGTATTATTGAGTTCTAATAGCCGCGCTGCCAGTCGATGACGTTGCGCAGCGGGCGGCCGCCGATGTAGGCACACAGGTTCTCGCAGAACAGGTCGATCCCGCCGTGGCGGTCCTCGTCGCTCGCGCCCGAGACATGCGGCGTGATCAGCACTTTGGGATTGGACCAGAGGCGATCCGGTGGTAAATGCTCGAATTCACCGACATAGACGTCGAGCACCACCCCCCGCAACCGATCCTGCGCCAACGCTTCCGCGAGCGCGTCCTCGTCGACAATCTCGCCGCGTGCGACATTGACCAGCACGCTTCCCGGCTTCATCAGCGCGAAGCGGGTCTTGTCGAAGAGCCGGTTCGTCTCCGGCGTCCATTGGCAGCAGATCGCGACGAAATCGCTGTCGGGGAGAAACCGGTCGAGATCCGCGGCGCTGCCCATTTCACTGAACCCCGGCGGCAAGGGTTCGCCCGCCTGCGGGTTGCGCCTGGTGCCGACGACCCGCATGCCGACCGCTGCGCACAGCCGCCCGACATCGCGGCCGATACCGCCGGCGCCGACGACGCAGGCGGTCTTGCCTTCGATCAGCAGCGGCCGATGGGCGCGGTAGTCGAAGGCGCCGCTTCCGCGGTCGAGGACGGGGCGGTCGAGATTCTTCGCAAAGTGCAAAATGCCGGCGAGCGCGTATTCCGCCATCGCCAATGTGCTGCCGACGCCGCGCGAAGTCGTGACGATGACGTCGCTGCCCCACAAATCACCGCGCAGCAGGTTGCTGGCACCGGCGGGACGCTGATGAAACCATTTGAGCCGCGGCGCCCGCGCGCGCAGGTCGAGCGGAAACGGCCAGCCACCGAGGATCACCTCGGCTTCGGCGAGGAGCCGGTCGCGCTCTTCGCGGGTGCCTGCGCCGATGGAGCCGGGCCGCAGATAGCGCGAAGCCGTGTAGGCAGGCCAGGTCTCGCGATATTCGCCGTCGAACCAGCCCCCGGCATCGCTCACTCGGATCGCGGGATCGACCGCCTCTATCTTGGCCCGCTCCGCGGCGCCGAGGCGCTGAATGGCGAGAACGTTCATCGTTCGCACAAGCTCTTCCCCTGATCCGGTGGCAGCACTGTCATGCACGATAGCGTCAGGAGCGAGGCTTGTCCTCCCGGCTTTGCGAAGCCTATGCTGAAGCCGCGATTTCGACTGAGGAGGGTCGTCTGGCTAGCGATTGGCGAGAGGCACAGCCAGCCTACAACCACGTGCAGCTTGCTTGTTATTCGCACCCTTCCTCAACGGCGCTGTGGTCGAACCGCCGACGGGCGAGCGCAGCACCGGTGCTGAGTGCGACAAGCTTTCTGATCGCTAGCGAGCGATCCATCGGCGCCATGCCGCAATTGGTGCAAGGAAAGAGCTGCTCCACAGGGATAAAACGCGACGCCCGCTCAATCGTCGCGGCGACCTCTTCAGGTGTCTCGACGCGCTCGCTGGCAACATCGATAGCGCCGAGCAAGACCTCCTTGCCGTTCAAAAGGCCAAGCAGGTCGAGCGGCACCCGGGCGCCGGCACATTCGACCGAGACTTGATCGATCTGGCTCCTCGCGAGGGCCGGGAAGATCGCCTCGTACTGCCGCCATTCCGCCCCGAGGCTTGATTTCCAGTCAATATTGGCCTTGATGCCGTAGCCATAACAGATATGGACGGCTGTTTTGCAGGGCAGGTCTTCGGCGGCGCGATGCAGCGCCGCGACCCCCCATTCCTTCACTTCCTCCATGTAGACGTTGAAGGCGGGCTCGTCGAACTGGACCACATCAACACCGATCTCAGCGAGTTCGCGGGCCTCCTCGTTTAGCAATGCGGCAAACGCCATGGCCAAAGCGACCTTGTCGCCATAATGGGCATCGGCGATCGTGTCGACGATGGTCATCGGTCCAGGCAGGGTGAATTTGAGCTGGCGCCGCGTATGGGCGCGGGCGATTTTAGCCTCAAAACCGTGGATGTTACTCTTACGCCGCAGCGGCCCGGTGACGGTGGGCACTTCCGCGTTGTAGCGATTGTTGCGGATGCCCATCGTGACCCGCCGGGCAAAATCGACACCCTCGATGAGTTCGAGAAAGCCGTGCACGAAGTGCTGACGCGCCTGCTCTCCGTCGGTAACGATATCGATCCCGGCGTCTTCCTGCTCCTTCAGCGCCAGCAGCGTCGCGTCATGCTTAGCCTCGACGAGTGCTTCACCCTCTAACTGCCAAGGCGCCCACAACATCCGCGGCTTGGCCAGCCAAGCCGGCTTCGGCAGGCTGCCAGCGATCGTCGTCTCGAGCATGGTCATACTTCCTTTCCTCCATCCTCGTTATTGGCGGCTTGCGGTGACCGACAACACGCCGGTTCCCAGAACCTTGTGGAATTATTGGAGTTGAAAGCGCTCGTGGCGGGCGCAACCCATGACTAGGCAAAGCACGCCAGATTGCGGAGCCAATGAGAACAGCCGGGGCCTGGGCGCCGGATATTTGTCAAAATCTCCACAACAAAGCTCGAGCCGGGAGCTGATCACGAAAGAGGTCGGCCTCTGCGAGCGATGAATTCAGGGAAGGCCTCCTCCGCCTTGGCGCCTCTGACGACGTGAGTGGTGTAATGCCGCTCTTTGAGCCATTGCTGTTCGAGGTTCTGCCCCATTTGATCGAGCAGCAATGTCTTGATGCCGATCACCGAGGCGCGATTGTTGCCGGCGATCATGCGGGCAAGCTCCACGGTCTTGGCCCTCAGCTGCTCGCGCGGGACCAGATGGTTCAACAGACCGATGCGGTACGCTTCCTCGGCTTCGACGACGCGCGCCGAGAACAACAGCTCCTTGGCGATAGGCCAACCGACCTGGTTAGGCAGGGTCCAGGTGCTGTTGATCCGGCCGTAGGCAGCTGCCAGAAAGCGGAAGCGGCTGTCCTCGCAACCAACCCGCATGTCGAGCGAGGAGGCGAGCACTGCCGCTCCGCCATAGGCGAGGCCGTTGATCATCCCGATCGTCGGCTTTGTGCTGGCGGCAATTTCATAGCTGCCGCGGCGCGGAGGGCGGTGCGCATCCAACTCCTCCTCGGTGTAGCGGCGATCATCCTCGCGCTGCTCGTGAATGTCGCCCCCGGCAGAAAATGCGCGCTCCCCAGCGCCGGTGATGACGATGCAGCCGATCGCCTCGTCGGCATCCATTCGCTTTACGGCATCGTGCAATTCGCTCGACAGCTGCCGGTTCATGGCGTTGAGCTTGTCGGGACGATTGAGGGTCACGATCCCCACGCCATCTTCCGCCTCGATCAGGATATGCTCGTAAGTCATTCTTGCCTCCATGCACTGCCGCAATACCCTACGCGCGCATGGTCACCTCGTCACTGCGTCGCTTAGCAAATCAGCGATTCCCGCATCCTGACCTGCGGGAGCGTCGACCCCGGTGCGCCGGTGCCCCCATTCCGGACGTTGCGCGGGGTTGGTCGAGTTCTAGAGCGCCATAGCAATAGGCGGTCTTCCGCGATTACCTTGTTGACGGCCCATAAGGAACACGTCAGGAAATTGGGCGTCGATAAGGCCATCTCGACAATGAGCGGGCGGTAAGAGCCGCCCGCATTTAGACCTGACACGCAGGCGGGAGAGCTCCGTGAAGTTCAGTTTTTCGAGCGAACAGGAAGAATTCCGCTCCAACCTGCGCCGCTTGCTGGCAGATCGTTCGCCGACGAAGGAAGTGCGGCGATTGATGGAAACCGATCAGGGCTACGAACGCGATGGCTGGCGCGCGATCAACACCGCGCTCGGCCTGACAGCGATCCGAATTCCCGAGGCTTATGGCGGCTACGGGTTCAGCTTTGGCGATCAATGCATCGTTGTGGAGGAGATGGGGCGCGCCCTGCTCTGCGCACCGTATTTTGCGACGGCGGTGCTGGCCGCGGGCGCCATCATGAATTCCGGCACCGAGGCAGAAAAGCAGGCGTTGCTGCCGGGCATCGCCGCCGGCGAGACGACCGCGACCCTTGCCTGGGTCGAGGACAACGGGCGCTGGGACGCCGAGGGCACGGCGCTGACCGCGACTGCAGAAAGCGGTGAAATCGTGCTGAACGGGCATAAGAGTTATATCGTCGACGGCCACACCGCCGATTTAATCGTCGTTCTCGCCCGCGCGCCGCAGGGCCTGTCATTGTTCACCGTCGACGGCAATGCCGAGGGGCTCACCCGCCGCGCCCTCAAATCGATGGACCCGACGCGCAAATTCGCCCGCCTCGAGTTCAACCGCGTGGCGGCCCGCCCGCTCGGTACCGCCGGCGGCGCGGCGGCTCCGTTCGCCCGCACGATGGTCGAGGCCGCGGTGTGTCTCGCCAACGAAATGGTCGGTGGGGCAGACAGGCTGCGGGAGGATGCGCTGGCCTATGCGATGATGCGCATGCAGTTCGGTAAGCCGATCGCTTCGTTCCAGTCGATGAAGCACAAGCAGGCCGATATGCTGCTGGAGGTGGAACTGGCCAAGTCGGCCGCCTATTACGCCGCGGCCTCGTTGGATGAGGGGGACGACGACGCAGTGGCCAACGCGCATCTCGCCAAGGTTTGTGCCAGCGATGCGTATATGCAAACCGCCATTCATGCGGTGCAGATTCATGGCGGCATCGGCTTCACCTGGGACAATGACACGCATCTCTGGTTCAAGCGGGCAAAGAGCTCCGAGGTGTTGCTGGGCGATGCCAGCTATCACCGCGAACTGATGCTGCAGAACTGGCGGGCCTGAGGGGCGAGCAACATGACCGAGATCAGCGAAGATACCGTCCGCGCCGATGTCCGTGCCTGGCTGGAAGCGAACTGGAGTCCGGACTATGGGCTGGTGGAATGGCGTCTCAAACTGGCCGAGTCCGGGTGGGGCGTTCCCCATTGGCCGTCGCGCTGGTATGGCCGCGACCTTCCCGTCGGCCTGGTGCCGGTCGTCGAGGAGGAGTTCAAGCGCCTCGGCGCCATCGGCGTCGCCAAGGTGGGGATCCGCACCCTGGCTGCTGCGACAATCCTCGAGCACGGCACAGACTGGCAGAAGGAGAAGTTTCTGCTGCGCATACTGACCGGTGAGGATATCTGGTGCCAGTTGTTCAGCGAACCGGGCAGCGGCTCCGACGTGGCCGGTGCGGTGACGCGCGCCGAGTTCCGCGGCAATCAATGGGTCGTCAACGGGCAGAAGGTGTGGACCACCAGCGCGCACAAGGCGCATTGGGGGCTGTTGCTGGCGCGCACCGATTGGGATCAGCCGAAGCACCCGGGCCTGTCCTATTTCATCCTCGATATGAAGCAGCCGGGTGTGACGGTGCAGCCCTTGCGGCAGATGAACGGCTATGCCTCGTTCAACCAGGTGTTCTTTACGGACGCCAAGGTCGAGCCGGAGTTCCTCGTCTCCGACGTCGGCGACGGCTGGGCGGTGACGACGACGACATTGATGCACGAACGCCGCGGCGCCGACGGGCTGCGCAGCTGGGCGATCGCCTCGGACAAGCCGGGCCGCATCTACGACGAGGAGCGCGAGGAAATCCGCACGACGATGGAGCCCTACAAGTGGTATCCGCAGCGTGCGGGCCGCGTCGATCTGATCCTGGAGCGGGCGCGGGCGACCGGGAAGATCAACGATCCGGTATTGCGGCAGGAGATCGCCAAGGTGCTGGCGATGGCGAAGGCCGCGGAATGGACCGCTCGCCGCGCCCGAACGGCGCAGGAGCAGGGGCGGCCGCAGGGCCCCGAGGGCTCCCTCGGCAAGCTGGCGTCCAGCATCATCGCCCGCGCGGCGGCTCGCGTGCATACATCGCTGCTGGGGCCGGATGCGCTGCTGACCGGCGACGACAGCCCGATGAGTGGGTTGCTGGCGGAGATCCTGGTGTCGGTGCCGGCCAGCTCGATCGCCGGCGGTACGGACGAGATCCAGCGCAACATCATCAGCGAACGCGTGCTGAAGATGCCGCGCGAGCGGACCGGCGACACGGACAAGCCGTTCAAGGATGTTCCGCGAAATACTGTGGCCTAGGGTAGGAGCCGGCCCCGGCCGGAAGTCGGGGCCGCACGTCTCGAGGCAAGGGCGACTCCACCGCTTCAATCAGGTCCCTCGAACGCCCGCTTACGGCGCCCAAGAGACGAAGCCTCATCTGGCAGCCCTGCCGGCTTAGCTCTTCTCCGGTTAGCTGCGCTGCTACAATCTGAAATTGAGGTCATCTATTGCAGTTTGCTGCACCTGCAGCAAATCAGCAGCTAAATTCAGGTAGAGGTTGTCGCGGGCAGCCGTCAAATTTGCCCGACCGCCCCGCTTTGAACGACCGCTCGCGCGTCGCCGCGCGAGGTCGAAAGAGATCACGACCAAGCAATTGAAATCATTGGATTCTGTCCCTAGAAAACAGGTGATAACAGGAAGGCCAAGGCAGATCGGCAACCATTTCCGGTATCAATGCGTCTCCAGTGCGGACGAGGCCGACATATCTGTTCATGACATGTTCCAAAATCAAGATCTGTAAGCAGGTTTGTGGGCGAAAGGGAGCCTGCCGTTCGTCCGAAGCGCGTTCAACACGCGGCCAAAGTCCGTTGCGCACCGAAACCCCAGCACGCGCTCGATGCGGCTAGCGTCGTAGACCCGCCCGATACTGGTCGGCAGCCGCCAGCCGTGCCGCGCGTAAAGTGCTGGCGCGTCGGGGAAATGGCGCTCGATGACGTCGACGGCGGCGTGCTTCAGCGCCTCGGCCTCGGAACGGACGAATGGTGTCGGCGCCGACAAGACGAAAGTTTCAAAGCCAAGGGCTGGAGCGCGGTCGAGCGCCACGACATGCGCATCGGCCGCATCCTCCACCGTGAGCCGCCGGTTCAGGAATTCGTTGGCCTTCAGATTGGGGCCGGACAGCTCCCGCTGGGTATCGTCCTCTTCCGGAAAGAAGCGTCCTGTACGAAGCACTACGCAGTTCAGCCCGTTTTCGAGGAAATGGAGGCGGCAAAGCCCCTCGGCGGCGAGCTTGGTCACTCCGTAGATATTCCGAGGCGCGAGCGGCCCCAAGCTCTCGTCGAGCCAAACTGCCGCCGAGCCGGTCTCCTGACGGATGTCCTGCGAGACCATCAGCGACGTCGTCGAGGTGAAGACGAAACGGTCGTGCCCCGCCGCGACCGCCGCCTCCAGCAGGTTGAGCGTGCCTGTCACATTGACGTCGATAAAGGCCCTCCCCGGATGGCGCGCGATATCCGGCTTATGAAGCGCCCCCGCATGGACAACCGCTTCGATTCCATGGTTCGAAAGGGCGCGCTCGACCACCGCTCTTTCGGCCACCGAACCGACGACGTGAGTGTCCGCTCCGGGTGCGACGTCCAAGCCGATCGGCACGTGGCCAGCCGCCCGGAGTCGCGGGGCGAGGAACCGGCCGAGCCATCCCGACGAACCAGTAAGCAGAACACGCATCACAAATCCTTTGAAAGGTTCGGGCGGAACGACTCCAGGGGTCCTATCCTGAGCGTCTGCCTTCCGCCTAATCTAGCTCTTGCTGCATGCAATCAGAGTCGACAGCTGAGCGCCGAATCCGGACCTTTACGCCACGGCTGGAGAGAGGGCGAGCTTCGAACTTTTGCCGGTGATTCGGCTACGGCGGAGAGATCAGCAGGGCAGCACGCACATCCCCAGCGGGCGTTCCGCCTCGTCAACCGATGCGTTTCCACGCAAAGTTGACAGGTTCTTGACGCGCTTCGCTATTCTCTGCGCTCGAAAAGGCAAGCTCGGAGAGCCCTCTATGGCTACACGTCAAGTCAAGACAGTGACAAAGACAGCACCTGCGGCACGTAGCAAACCAATCCGAAAGACGGCCGGTAAACCGAAGGCTGCACCCGCGGTGCTGAAGCTGGTCACCACGAAGGCGGCCAACAAGGAAAGGACCGCGACGTCTGCTCCTAAACCCGCTTCGATGACCGGGCCATTGCCGCCGATCGTCACGTTGAAACATCTCGCTGAGTGGGCGGGCTATAATCACGGAGTAGCCAAGAAGCAGGCGATCGAGATGTTCACCGGTTTCGTGGCCGACATCGGTCGCGTGCTGAAGAAGGGCAGCAAAATCCGCATTCCTAACCTTGGCGTCCTACAAGTACGAATTCGACCGGCACGCCCGGCACGCAAGGGACGTAACCCGGCCACGGGCGAGGAGATCCGGATCAAAGCCAGTAAAGCGTCAAAGAAGGTTGCATTCCGAGTCGCAAAGGGTCTGAGAGAAGCGATCTGATCTGCGCTTCCACCGCTAGCCTGTTATCAGCGGCGGGGCTTCGCGCCGACTGCAGTCGTTCGCGAGAATTTGCAGCCGCTAAAGTTGAAGATTAATCCCGTCATCCGAAGCCGCTCGCCGATGTCTATCAGAGCATCCGCTCGTCGGACCCGATAAGGTTCCACGGCGTCTCGCCAAGGATGGCGCGCCGGCAATTCTGCACAGCGCGCCGGAGGTATTCGTCACGCCATGCCCCGCCCCCCGCCGAATTGTGCGGCGAGCCGATCACGTTCGGGAGGTCGAGAAACGGGTGACCCATCGCGAAGTGGCCGTGCCGCACCGGTTCCACCCACCACGCGTCGATGCCGGCGAAAAAGTGCGGATGGGAGACAAGATGCGCGTAGAGCGCTCCCTCATCGATGATCTCGCCACGCGCGACGTTAATCAGGATCGCGTTCTCCTTCATCAGGCCCAGTTCGCGGGCGCCGATCAATCCCTCGGTGGCGGTCGTCAGCGCGGCGCTGATGACGAGGACATCGGCGACGCGCAACATCTCGTCGAGGAGGTCGGTCGTCGCGATCCAGTCGGTCGGTTCGTCGCTCGCGCCGCGGCGGTTGATTGCGTGAATTTTCATCCCGAAGGCGCGCATCAGCCGCGCCGTCGCGACCCCGACATTGCCGAAGCCGAGGATGCCGCAGACGCCGCCGCGCAGCATTCGGTTGGCGCTGCGCTGGTTGAATTCGCCGCTCTTGAGGTGGGCGTGCTCGATGAACAGGCGCTTTGCCGCAGCCAGCGCCAGCGCGACGATGTGCTCCGACATCGGTTCGGCCCCTCCGCCCTTATTGGCTGCAACCGGCAATTCCCACGGGAGATCGCCGGGTCGGCACCCAATCGACGCCAGCGGCGGTGAACTGCAATAGCCGAGCATTGCGGATTAGCGGGATTTCGTCGGGCCGCAGTTCCCTCGACGTGTCGTGGGACAGCACCGCCCCGGCGCGCCCGAGCGCATGCGCTCGGTCGGCCGGCGCCAGATCGACGAGATAGATAGCCTCGGCGGTCCCACCCAGTTCTTCTTCGACGATCGCCCGGCTGCGCCTCGTCAGCGGATAGGTCACTACCAGCGGCCCTGCACCCATTCACCAGCCTCCATTCTGATCCATCTGCAGTAGTAGGATTTTCACTAATATTGCCCGACGCGATCCACGTTTGCCTGGCAGAAACCCTTTGAGCCGCCGCGGGAATCTCCGCTCACGCTCCACCGGGCGGTTGTTAGATACCCCCTTGCGCACCGATCTTCAGCTGCCTCTCGCTGAAGAGATGAGCGAATAAAGCGACAAAGGTCGCCTAAGGGGCAGGAAGAGCCGTTTACCGCCGCGAGGATTGAGTGGCTGTGCAGGGGTCGGAAGAAGAGCTACAGCCCCTGAGATCCAGCGGTGTCACGCCAATCCGGGCTGCTCGAGCCACTGGATTCGTCCGAGCAATTTGCAATGTTTCGCACGGGTCCCGATGCCGCGGGGCTGGTATGCTTCGCGCGGCCGACCCGCCCATTGCTGATGCCCCGGCGGTTCCTACCTTAGAATGAGTTTAAACTGTTGGCGGGATGAACCCCCGAAGGAGGCTGCGATGACCCGCAGCAAGCTTTCGACTAAGGTACTGTTGTTGGCTGGCGGCATTGGGTTGTCCATGGCTGCATTTGCCGGATCGCAACCGGCTGCCGCGCAATCCTTTCTCGACGAGTACGAATGTCCGATCGGGTCCGTATACGATCCGACCTATGGCTGTACCGTGACGAGCGACGCTTATCAGCCCTATGACTATGGCTATTACGGATATCTGCCTTACGGCGCTTATGGATCTTACTATGGCGGGCACCGCGAATTCGGCCACGGCTTCGGCCATGGCATGGGTGGCGGCGTCAATCATGGTGTAGGTTTCGCCCACGGCGGCGGTGGTTTTGCCCACGGCATGGGTGGCGGCTTCGGGCATGGCGGAGGCGGCGGTCACCGCTAGGGCGGTGACCCGGGTCGGGTTTAGTCGCCGTGACTACTTTCTAACTGAAGCTACTGAAAAGACCTGATATTCGTTGTGTTTGCGGTCATGTATCCTATCGATTTTTAGTTGACAAGAGAGCCGTCTTATGATCATGACGGCGCATGTATGTTGCCGTCGTCCCGAACCGAGGCTCACCACCCGCCATCCTGTTGCGCGAGAGTTACCGCGAGGCCGGCAAGACCAAGAACCGAACCCTCGCCAACCTGTCCGGCTGGCCCGCCGAGCGCATTGAACAACTCCGCGCCGTGCTGCGTGGCGACAAACTGCTGCCCGCCGCTGAGGCGGTGGAAATCGTCCGCGCGCTGCCGCACGGCCACGTGCTCGCCGCACTGGGCACCGCGCGCCGCATCGCGCTCGATGCGGTGCTGCCGCGCCGCGCGCCGCAACGCCGACGCGATCTGGCGCTGGCCCTGATAGTCGCGCGTCTGCTCGAGCCGGCAGCCAAGCTGGCGACCGCGCGGATGCTGGACCCCGCCACCGCCAGCCATTCGCTGGGCGAGATGCTGGGGCTGGGCAAGGTCGCCGCCAAGGAGGTCTATGCCGCGCTCGACTGGTTGGGCCGCGAGCAGCCGTTCATCGAAGCCACATTGGCTCGCCGCCACCTGAAGGATGGCGCGCTGCTGCTCTACGACGTCACCTCCACTTACCTCGAAGGACGCTGCTGCGAACTGGCGCAGCATGGCTACAGCCGCGACCACCGTGGCGACCGGCCGCAGATTGTCATCGGCCTGATGTGCGCGGCCGACGGCTGCCCGGTCGCGGTCGAGGTATTTGAAGGCAACACCGCGGATCCGGTGACCCTGTCAGTGCAGATCGAAAAGCTGAGGCAGCGCTTCAAGCTGCAGCGCGTGGTGATGGTGGGCGATCGCGGCGTGCTGACCAGCGCGCGGATCGAGCAGACACTGCGCCCGGCTGGTCTGGATTGGATCACCGCGCTGCGGGCTCCCGCAATCAAACAGCTGGCGGCCGAAGGCGGGCCACTACAACCCTCGCTGTTCGATCACCGCGACATGGCCGAGATCACCAGCCCCGACTATCCGGGCGAACGCCTGGTGGTCTGTAAGAACCCGTTGCTCGCCGAAGAGCGGGCCCGCAAACGCGCGGAGTTGTTGGCCGTCACCGAGAACGAGCTGGCGCGCATCGCGGCCCGCGTGCAGCGGGCGCGCAGTCCGCTGCGCGGCGCCGCGGCGATCGGCCAGGCGGTCGGCGCGGTGCTGGGACGGCGCCACATGGCCAAGCATTTCCAGATCAGCATCACCGACGATACCTTCAGCTTCGCCCAAACCCCCCTCAGCATCGCCGCCGAGGCCGCGCTCGACGGCATCTATGTGATCCGCACCAATCTGCCAGCCACGCAGTCCGACGCCGCCGCGACAGTGCGCGCCTACAAAAGTCTCAGCGGCGTCGAGCACGCCTTCCGCTCGCTGAAGACCGTCGATCTCGAGCTGCGTCCGGTGTTTCATTGGACCGCGCCACGGGTCCGCGCGCACGTCTTGCTCTGCATGCTGGCCTATTATCTGCAATGGCACATGCGCCGGAGCCTCGCCCCGATGCTGTTCGACGAGCCCGATCCGGCGGCGCGCGAGGCACAGCGCACCTCACCAGTGGCCAAGGCCGAGCCCTCACCGGCGGCGCAACGCAAGGCCGCCCGCAAACGCACCGAGCCAGTAGATGGCGAACCGCTCCCGGTGCACAGCTTTCACACCCTGCTCGGCGATCTCGCCACGCTCACCCGCAATGTCGTCCGCCTCGGGCGCGATCGCCTCACCGCCATCCTCGCCACCCCCACCCCCACACAGCACCGCGCCCTCGATCTGCTCGGCGTCACGCTTGCCGCGTAGACAGACCGACGCCACTCGCTGCAAATTATATCAATGGCTTAGGCTAAAGGCCCACGGGGCCAGCCCTCACGATGATCGAAGCGCAAATCTTGCGCTTGTGTCTCAACTAGAGGTTGTCTTAGTCAGGGGCGAGCGTCGTCAGCGACAGCGCATGGACGCGCGTCGCCAGTTCGTCAGCCAAAGTCTCGTAGACGAGCCGTTGGCGCGCCACGCGGCTCTGTCCGATAAAGGCGGCGGAGGCGATCGTGACGGCGAAATGCGTCTCGCCTCCGGGGCGCGCCCCTTCGTGCCCGATATGGAGGTGCGACTGGTCCTCGATCTCGAGACGGGTCGGAGCGAACCTCTCGGTCAGCTTGCGGCGGATCGTGTCGGCAACCGACATCTTATTCCGGCCGCGGGCGGTCGACGCCAGCCATGGCGGCGGCGGTGAGGAACGCCCCGAGGTCGTCGACAATGTGGTGAATGTGGTCGCCGGCGCTGCCGTCGACGGCCCAGTCGGCCGAATTGCGCACCCAAGCCGTGGTCATGCCCAGAGCGGCGGCCGGGACCAGATTTCGCGCAATGTCTTCGACCATAAGCGCGGTGCCGGGGCTCACCTGGTGACGCCGCAGCAATTCGTGGTAGCCGGCGAGCGCCGGCTTCGGATCATACCCGGCCGCGGCGATGTCGACGACGCCGCAGAACGAGCCGGCAATGCCCAGGTGGTCGAGCAGCCGCTCGGCATGGCGCTGCGAGCCGTTGGTATGGACGATCTTGCGGCCGGGCAACCTCGTCAACGCCTCGACAAGAACCGGGTCGGGCGGCACGCAGGCGAGGTCGATCTCGTGCACATAGGCGAGAAAATCCTCGGGGTCGATCCGATTGACCGTCATCAGACCGCGCATCGTCGTCCCGTGCTCGCGAAAATAGCTCTTCTGCACCATCAGCGCCGCTTCCGGCGACAGGCCCAGCCGGTCGGCGATGAAGCTCGTCATGCGCGCGTGGATCTGGTCGAAGAGCCGGCATGAGGAGGGGTAGAGCGTGTTGTCGAGATCGAAGATCCAAGTCTCGATTTCGACCAACGGCCGGCCGCGCATCGAATTCATTCGGGTTCGCCTAGCCGGCCCGGATCAGCGTTCCGGCGCCTTCGGTGAACAACTCGAGCAAAATCGCGTGGCGCACCCGGCCGTCGACGATGACCGCCGCCTCGACCCCGCCATCGACCGCGTCGAGACAGGTTTCAATTTTGGGGATCATGCCGCCATTGATGACGCCTTCGGCGATCAGCTGCCGCGCCCTGGCGGCGGTGAGCTCTGCGATCAGCTTCTTGTCGGCATCGAGCACCCCGGCGACATCGGTCAGCAGCAAGAGGCGCGTCGCCTTGACCGCTGCGGCAACCGCTCCGGCCACGGTGTCGGCATTGATGTTGTAGGTCTCACCCGTCGCGCCGACGCCGATCGGCGCGATCACCGGAATGATGTCGGACTGCTTGAAGGTGTCGAGCACCCCGGAGGCGATCCGTTGCGGTTCGCCAACAAAACCGAAATCGATCTCGGTCCTGACGCCGCCTTCGATCCGGGTGCGCACCAGCTTTCTCGCCTCGATCAGCCCGCCATCCTTGCCGGTGAGGCCGATCGCACAGCCGCCTTCGGCGTTGATCGCCGAGACGAGCTGCTTGTTGATCGTCCCGGCCAAGACCATCTCGACCACTTCCATCGTCTCGCCGTCGGTGACCCGCAAGCCGTCGACGATGCGGGTCTCGATGCCGAGCCGCTTCAGCATATGGGCGATCTGTGGCCCGCCGCCGTGCACGACGATCGGATTGATGCCGACCTGCTTCAACAGCACGACATCGCGCGCGAACGAATCCTCCGAGATGCCATCGGCCATGGCATGGCCGCCATATTTGACGACCAAGGTGTGGCCGGCATAGCGGCGCATATAGGGCAGCGCCTGCGCCAGGACCGCGGCCTTGACGACCGGGTCCGGGTTAGGCTCCGGGGCGAATGTCGGAGGGCTGGTATCGAGGCTCATCGCGCCGCGCACTCTATCGTGATTGTCCGACGGGAAACGCAAAATTGGCCAGGGTCTCGCGCAATTCTGCAATGCCGCGACGATCGAGCGCGCTCGTCAGATGGATCTCGGGGTGCGCCGCGACATGGGGGGCCAGTTCGGCCATGATTTTATCGGGGACCGACGCGAGATCGCTCTTGCCGGCCTTGTCGGCCTTGGTCAGAACGATTTGATAGGACACCCCGGCATCGTCGAGCATGCGCATCAGCGGCCGGTCGACCTCCTTGATGCCGTGGCGTGAATCGATCAGCAGGCAGACCCGCCGCAGTGCGGCGCGGGTCCGGAGATAGTACCGCACCAGGCTGGTCCAGCTCTTGACGGCGGATTTCGACGCCGCGGCGTAGCCATAGCCGGGGAGGTCGACGAGCATCAGCCGGCCGCCGAGATCGAAGAAGTTGATCTGGCGGGTGCGTCCGGGGGTATTGGAAATCCGCGCCAGCATGCGGCGGCCGGTCAGCGCGTTGACAAGGCTGGACTTGCCGACATTGGAGCGGCCGACAAACGCGATTTCGGGCAATCCCTCCGGGGGCAGCGCCGACGGGCTCGCCGCGCCGGCGATGAAACGGGCTTCCGCGGCGAAGAGCCGCCGGCCGGCCTCGGCCAAGCCGAATCGACCGCGCGTGGAGAATTCCGAGCCGTCGCCGGCACGATCGCGGACATCCACCGGTCAGGCGGCGCCCGCTCGGTGCATGATCGTCCATTGCTGGGCGATGCTGAGCAGATTGTTCCACGCCCAATAGATGACGAGGCCCGCCGGGAAGGCGGCGAGCATGTAAGTAAAAACGATCGGCAGCAGCATGAACATCCGCGCTTGCACCGGATCGACCGGCTGCGGATTGAGCTTTTGCTGCAGGAACATCGTCAATCCCATGATCAGCGGCCAGGCGCCTATCATCAGGATATGCGGCGGGGCAAACGGCAACAGGCCGAAAAGGTTGGCGAACGAGGTCGGGTCCGGCGCCGACAGATCGTGAATCCAGCCGAAGAACGGTGCGTGCCGCATTTCGATCGTGACGAACAGCACCTTGTAGAGCGAGAAGAACACCGGGATCTGGATGACGATGGGCAGACACCCCGCCAGCGGGTTGGCCCCGACGCGCTTGTAGAGCGCCATCATCTCCTGCTGCTGGCGCGCTTTGTCGTCTGGGAAGCGCTCGCGCAGCTTCTGGATTTCAGGCTGCAAGAGCTTCATCTTGCTCATCGCGTTGTAAGATTTGTTCGCGAGCGGGAAGAAGAGCAGCTTGACGCACAAGGTCAGCAACAGAATGGCCAACCCGAAATTACCGAGGATTTTGTAGAAAAACTGCAGGACCAGAAAAATCGGCTTCGTCAAAAAATAGAACCAGCCGAAATCGATGGCGCGGTCGAACAGAGGAATTCCGGAATCCTTGTAGGCGTCGAGGAGATTGACCTCCTTTGCACCGGCGAAGAAACGGGCCGAAGAATCCGCCGTGCCGTCCGGCTCCACGGTAACTTCCGGTCCGAGATAATCGGCCTGGTAGCGATCGACCCCGGCGTCGACAGTATGGGTGAAGCGCGCTTTAATCGCCTCGTTCTGCGGCGGGATCAGCGAGGTCAGCCAATATTTATCGGTAAAGCCGAGCCAGCCCCCTTCGCCTGAATAGTCGTCCGGCGTTCCCGGGGCGAGCGAGGAATATTTCACTTCCCGCAGCGAGCCGCCGAGATAGCCGATGAGCCCCTCGTGCAGGATGTAGTAGCCGGAGACGTGCGGCGTGCCGGTGCGGCTGATCAGCCCGTAGGGCAGCAACTTTACCGGGGTGGTGCCGGTATTGCGGACCGAGTCGCGAACCGTGAACATGTAGTTCGGGTCGACGCTGATCACTCGCGTGAAGACCAGCCCTTGCCCGTTGTCCCAGGTCAAAGTGACGGGGTTGGTCGGAGTGAGGGTCCCGCCCGAGGCGGTCCACCGAGTCTGCGGCCCCGGCACTTTGACATCCGGGCTGCCGGCAACCCAGCCGAATTCGGCGAGATAAGGATCCTGCGTGCCCGGCGGCGACAGCAACTCGACCTCGGGGCTCTTCGGATCGACGGTCTCGTGGTAATTCGCGAGTGTCAGATCATCGAGCCTCGCTCCCAACAGGTCGATCGAGCCGTGCAGCCGCGGCGTCGCAATCTTGACGCGCGGTTGCTCCTCGAGGGCGGCTTCGCGGGTCTCGACGGCATGCGCCGGTGCAGCCCCAGGAGCACCCCCGGAGCAGCGGCGCCCGGAGCGTTGGCCGAAGCCGCGGGAGAGGGAGCCGCCGATTGGGACGCCGGACCCGTCGTCGCTGGCGCCGTCACGGTGGGTCCCCCCGACGGGGTGGAAGGTTGCGGCGGCCGCATGCGCTCGAACGCGAATTGAAAAGCGATCAGGATCCCGACCGAGAGCACGATCGCGATGAGGAGATTGCGTTGTTCCATTTCGTGGTAGTTGGAATGAAGAACCGGGCGAGGCTGGCCTATCGGCCCGAGCCGGCATGCTGGCAGTCCAAGCCGCCGGGCTCGGGAACGGGATCATAGCCGCTGCCGCCCCAAGGATGGCAGCGGACCAGCCGCCGCGAGGCGAGAATAATGCCGCGCCAGGCCCCGTGCCGCTCGATTGCTTCCGCGGCGTATTCCGAGCAGGTCGGCAAGAAGCGGCAGGCGGGTGGCAGCAAGGGCGATACGAGCAGTTGATAGCTGCGCACCGCGGCGCTCAACGCCACCCTCGTCACCCCCGCACGATGATGCCGTTCCATCTCATTACTCCCGCGCGACGTCCGACGAATACCCCGCGACGGTGTCGGGTCGCCAGGGCAGCCGAATGTGCGCGATTGCGATCAGGTTTTACCAACACTTCGGTTCAGGGTGAAGCCAGCCCATAGGGTATCGGATAGCGCCGACGATCGGGCGCGCTGCTTTGCGGGCACGACAACGAAAGAAAATCGGAGCGGACCTCCGGCCTTACAACCCCGCTCGGCGAGGAAATCAAGACTGGTTGGGCAAGACAATCGATTGTTTTCGCCTTTGGCGCGGCAAAGACCCGACCGATCAGATCCTTATCAGCTCGGAACCCAAGGTGGCGCTTGCGAGCGGAGTTGTTCCACTATTAAGTACGCTAGGTCGCGCGTCGCGAGGCACTATTCTGACGCGCGCTTGACGTATCGGGGGTATTTGCGGCCAGCCGTCAGCGGGTAAGGAGCATCATGTCGGAGGCGATAGAAAGAGGGGGAACCGCGCTCGATCTGAATGCTGCCGAAGTCCGGGCCGCCGACCGTGCCGCCCGGACATGGGAAGCCTGCGAGTGCGGCCCGATAGTTCTCGGCAGCGAGGCGCACAAGCGAGCCTTCTGCCGCATGCTGCTCGACACGCATAATCCATACCGGCCGTCCATTGTCGATTGGCCCGCACTCGACCCGGAGGCGCGCGATCGACTGATCAGCCTGCCGATCTGGGATATCGCGATGCAGACCGAAGGCAACGCGAGCCTGCGCGTGCTGAGCTACGCCAAAACGGTTGCCGACCCGCTCGTGCGGGAAGCGATCGAGATCGACGGTTTCGAGGAGACACGGCACAAGCAGGTTCTGTCGAACCTCGTTGCGGCTTACGGTATCCGCCTCGCACCGGAGCCCGAATATCTGCCGCCCAAGCACCCGGAGTGGGGGTTCCTGCTCGCCGGCTTTTGCGAATGCGTCGATACCTTCTTTGCCTTTGGGCTGTTCGCGTTGGCCAGGCGGTCGGGCTTCTTTCCGCCCGAACTCGTCGACACCTTCGAGCCGGTCGTGCAGGAGGAAGGCCGTCATATAATCTTTTTCGTCAACTGGGTCGCGTGGCACCGGCGCAACCTGCCGCTGTGGCGGCGCGTCCTTTTCGCAGCCAAGATCGTTTCGGTCTGGGCATTCCTCATCTGGGAGCGGATCGGGTTCGCCCGAGGTCTCGATGGTGACGACCGGGCTCAGCCTGGAAGCGCCCCGCAGGACAATAATTTCGTCTTCACCGGGAGCCGGGCGATCGGCAGCGGTAATGTATCCGCCGCGGCGGTCATCGACATTTGTCTGAGTGAAAACGAGCGTCGCTTCGCCGGCTACGACCCGCGCTTGCTGCGGCCTTGGTTGATGCCGCGCCTGATGCGTTTCGCCCGACGTTTCATGCGATAACAACGCTGGACCGGGACCCGACGGCCTTGGCGCGCCGCCACGCCCGATGCGCCGCAGAGCCGCTTCGAGATCGGCAATGAGGTCCGCAAAGGGCCGATCGGCGGTGCCGGCCCTGGCAATCAGCACATAGTCGGTGCCCGGTTGTCCAAGAGCCGGCAAGACGCTCGCCGCTGCCGCGCGCATCCGTCGCTTAGCGCGGTTGCGGACAACGGCGTTGCCGACTTTTCGGCTCGCGGTGAACCCGACCCGTATTCCCGTGGCGCCGCTTGGTTGGCGCGGATGCGGTGCGGCTTGTACAACCAACCCCGGCGCCGCCGACCGGCGCCCGGCACTCGCCACCCGAAGAAAGTCGGCGCGGACCTTCAGCGTTTCGAGTTTGCGGCCCACAAAGTCTCGTGCTGACCGGGAAAGCCCGCCGTCAGGCGGAAAGGCGTTTGCGGCCCTTCGCCCGGCGCGCCGCCAAAACCCGTCGGCCGGCGACCGTCGCCATCCTCGCCCGGAACCCATGACGGCGTTTGCGAACCAGTTTGCTGGGCTGATAAGTACGCTTCACGGCTGCACTTCCGATTAGGGATCTCTCTCGGGCGGACGCGGCTATATAGTGGCACCAGCCGGGGGCGTCAACGGCGGGTCGGGACCGAGAGGAAGGATGTAACCGCCCCGCCGAAGCGTTCTCCATGTACCCGGCCTCTAGCAATCGGCGAAGGGGCGGGCCGAGTTGGGGGCTCCAACACACGGGAGGTTGTGCGGATGTTCGATGATGCGGCGGTCGAGGCCGCCGACCGTGCCGCCCGGATTTGGGCAGCAAGCGAACCGGGGCCGATCGACCCCGGCAGCGAGGCGCACAAGGCGGCCTTTTGTCGTATGCTGCTCGACACGCACAACCCGTACAAGCCATCGATCATCGAATGGCCGGTGCTCGATGCCGAGGCTCGCGAGCGCCTCGTCAGCTTGCCGATCTGGGATATCGCGGTGCAGACCGAAGGGAAGGCCCGTCAGCGCGTGTTGAGCTATGCCGCAATGATCAAAGACACATTGCTGCGGCGCGCCGTCGAACTGGACGGGTTCGAGGAAGGGCGCCACAAGGAGGTCCTTTCGAACTTGTCGAGGCCTACGGCATCCGCTTGGCGCCGGAGCCGGAATATCGCCGCCCGCGCGATCCGGAATGGGCCTTCATGGTGACCGGCTTCAGCGAGTGCATCGACAGCTTCTTTGCCTTTGGCCTGTTCGCGCTGGCCAAGCGATCGGGTTTTTTCCCGCCTCCCCTCGTCGATACCTTCGAGCCGGTCATGCAGGAGGAAGGCCGGCACATCCTGTTTTTTGTCAATTGGGTGGCGTGGCACAAACGAAACCTGGCGTGGTGGCGTCGCCCGCTCTTCGCAGCAAAGGTGCTGGCGGTGTGGATTTTTCTGATATGGGAGCGCATCGGCATCGCCCGCGGCGTCGGCAATGCCGGTGACGCCGAAACGGGAGCCGCGGTGCAGGACAACAACTTCACGTTGACGGGCGGCAAGGCGGTCGGTGCGGTCGACATGTCGGTCGCCGGGCTGATCGACGTCTGCCTCGAAGAAAACGAGCGGCGGCTCTCCGGTTACGATTCTCGACTCCTGCGGCCCAATTTCGTGCCGCGCCTGATGCGGTTTGCGCGCCGCTTGATGCGGCGGCCGAGTGTGATTCCAGTGCCCTCATGAAGATCGGATCCGACGAGCACAAGGAGCGCTTCTGTCGAGACTTCATCGCCAGCCACTGTCGCTTCGACCCCGCGACACTGACCTGGCCCGACCTCGACGACTTGGCGCTCGACCGTTTGCGCGCCGTCCCATTTTGGCAGGAAGTCCTCTACACCGAACGGCGAGCGGGTGCCATCGTCGACGCCTACGCCCAAACGATCGCCGACCCGTTGGTGCGCGACGCGGTCGCTCTCCAAGGGTTCGAAGAGGCGCGACACGCCGAACTGCTGCGCGAAATGATCAGGCGCTACCGCATCGCAACCGAAGAGCGTCCACTCGAAGACCCGCTCAGCCCTGATCTCCGCCGGGCTTTTGCCGATTTTGGCTACGGCGAATGTCTCGATTCGTTCCTCGGTTTTGGCGTTTTCAAGATCGCCCGGCGATCCGGCTTCTTGCCCGAACCGCTGTTCGACATCTTCGACATGCTGATGCGCGAGGAAACCCGGCACATCGTTTTCTTCATAAATTGGATGGCGTGGGAACAGGCGGCGCGCGGAGGCATGGCCGGATGGCTGCGCGGCGTGACTGCGGTTAGGTACTACGGCCGCGCGATCGGGCGGCTTGCTCGGCACCGTGCGGCGCGGCCGCCGGGCAAACGACGGGCGGGATTTCTCGGCAACGCAGGCGGGCGTCTTTCTCGAAGGCTTCACGCTGCGCAGCTTTGTCGAGGAGTGTTGCGCCGAACACGAGAGGCGCATGAGGGATTTCGACCCTGATCTCCTCAAGCCCAGTTTCCTGCCCAAACTGGCGGCAATCACTCTCACTGGCCTAAGGGTGGGCAGTGGGTTTCGTGCGGTACGGGAAGAGCGCGTGTGAAGCTCTTTTCCGTGCTTGCGGCGGTTGTCGGACTGAGCCTGATCGCGGCGCTGGTTTTTCATTTCGGACCGCAGGCTGTCACCCGTTCGCTCATCGCCGTCGGCTGGACCGGTTTCGCGGCGGTCTGCTCGATCCACCTCGCGCTGATCGCCGTGATGGGGATCGCGTGGGGCGTGCTGATGCCCGACACCAGCCTTTGGGTGTCGGTGTGGGGTCGTCTCGTCCGCGATTCCGGGTCCGAGTTGCTGCCGCTTTCGCAAATCGGCGGGTATGTTTTGGGTGCGCGCGCCGTCACCTTGGCGGGTGTCGACGGAACCACGGCCACAGCGAGCACCATCGCCGACGTCACTCTCGAACTCTTCGGACAGCTCGCCTACACAGCCCTCGGCCTCTCAATTCTGATATATGTCGAGCCGGACGCCCCAATCGGCACCCCCGTCGCGATCGGTCTGGCTGTGGGGGCGCTTCTCGCAGCGGGGTTTTTCGTCTTCCAGCGCCGCGGCTTTGACCTGTTCGACCGATTTTCCCGGGTGCTCGGCCACGGCTGGGCCGATAAGACGGCCGCGGGCGCGGCAGCCCTCCATACCGCGCTGGCCGCCATCTACCGCCGGCGCGGGCGAGTGCTGTCCAGCTTTGTGCTCCACCTCGCCTGCTGGATCGCGAGTACGCTGGAAGCCTGGGTGGTGTTGCGCTTCGCTGGCGCCTCTCTCGGCTTCGCTACGGTACTGGTGATCGAGAGTCTGCTCTACGCGGCACGCAGCGTCGCTTTTGCCGTTCCGAATGCGGTCGGCGTCCAAGAAGGAGCCTATATTCTGCTCGGCGCTGGCTTTGGCCTGACGCCGGAGACGGCGCTCGCGCTCTCCCTCCTGAAGCGAGCGCGCGATCTGACGATCGGTCTGCCGGCGCTCGTTACGTGGCAGCTCCTCGAAAGCGGACGGCTGTGGCGTCGAATTGCCAGCCTTCAGGGAGGAGAGGGGCGCGAGGGGCATTCGGCCTGCGAGAAATCGAAACCCCGGTCGCGACGACCGGGGCTTCTCCCTCGTCAGCTGGCTGCGGTGACGGGGTAATGAGCATCGTCGGATTGCAAAGGAAAAACGATGCTGCGAGATAATGCGAGGCACGCCTCTTGGTTGCAATCAATATCCGAAAAATTAATTATAAATTATCACGAGTAGGCATTTTGCGATACCCCATTGCCCGGTAGATCACAAAAGAGACGAGCCAAGCCGCTACGAATACTGCGACAACGAGATACCCGAGCGCTTCGGAACGAGCCCCTGTGGCGTCCGCCATGACGAATAAGCCGCCTTCCGGACCGAACTTATCTCCGACCAAGCCCAACGCCTCTCTCGCGCCAACGAGCACGGCGACGACCACCGAGAAGCCGGTGATCACCAGATTATAATAGAGCTTGCGCACCGGGTTCGTGAACGCCCAACCATAGGCACCGACCATCAGCACGCTGTCGCTGCTATCGACCAGCGACATCCCCGCGGTAAACAGCGCGGGGAACACCAAGATCGACCAGACCGACAGTCCCTTGGAGGCTTCCGCAGCCGAGATCCCGAGCAGGCCGATCTCCGTCGCGGTATCGAAACCGAGCCCAAACAGGAACCCGAGCGGATACATATGCCAGCTGTGGGAAATCAGCCGGAGGATCCCGCGGAGCAGGCGTCCGAATAACCCCCGCGGCGCGAGAAAGCCGTTCAATTCCTCTTCGGTGTAACGCTTGCCTCGCCTTACGCGCTGGAAGATCCGGTACACGCCGACCAGCACGAAGAAATTGATGATCGCGATGCCAATGAGGAAAAACACCGAGACCAACGTGCCGACCACGCCGCCGACCTCGATTAGCCCGGGGAAGCGCTGCTGCAGGCTGCTCGCCGACAGAGCAATGACCAGCGAGGCGGCAAACACGACGGTGGAGTGGCCGAGCGAGAAGAAGAGCCCGACCGTGATCGGCCGCTTGCCCTCCTGCATCAACTTGCGGGTGGCGTTGTCGATCGCGGCGATGTGATCCGCGTCGACCGCGTGCCGCAGCCCGAAGCCATAGGCGATCAAAGCGGTCGCTAAGAGCATTGGATAGCTGCGAAATGCAGCGAACGCCCAGGCCCAGACCAGCAGATTGACGGCGATCAGAGCACCGCAGAGCCCGGTCGCCTTGGGCGCCAAACGGTTGGCGCCGTCGTCGAAAATCGCGAGCATCGGCGATAGCGATCCATTCCGCCGCTTTCGGGACGATCGATATATACGGCAGGTTGCCAGGGGCGCCAGCGGCGAAATCTGGCAAACCGCATCCAACCCCTCGCCGCACCCTCTGGGATCGCCGCCGAGTTCCGCGACGGATTTGACCTGCGGTTAACCAGCGGGCTTTAAGCTCGGCAGCTTGGCGCGAGCGCGCGCCTCAGCCCAAAAGGACGCCCCCAATGTCGATGATGGCCCGCTTCGTCGCGATCACCCCGGATCAGTTTGCGACGATCAAGGATAAGCCCGAGATGGTTGGAGGCGTGTTCGCCCTGGATGCCAGGCGGACCGCTCGAAAGCCCTTCCGACTTGCAAGAACGCCTGCGCCGCCAGGCACCGCAGCTTGTGTCCGACATGCTCGAGCGGCTGCCGCCCGCTGTGCGCCAGCAGCTGCGGCAGAAGCTCGGCCTGGGCGAGAAAGGCCTCCCCAACTCTGGTAATAACAATGAGCTGATGTTGCAGCTGGCGCAGCGTGAGGCCGCCCGGCGCCGCGCCTGGAGCCCCCGGCCACAGCATTTCGCTCGACAAGGCGTGGCACGGCCTACACTACCTCTTATGCGGCGTGCGTGCTCTGCGAGCCCTAACGCGCGTCTCACCTCAGGCGGCTCCGCTATCCGCGGATCGCCGCATTGGCCTTCTCGGCGGCGGTGGTCATTGCACTCTTCGCCGATTTCGCTCCGGTTACCACTTCATTGACGCCGATCATGAAGGCGTCCTGGATGGGTCTCGACTGCGGATGGAAAAGAATCGCCTTGGCGCGGTCGACATCGGCATTTTGCAAGTTGGTTAGCGCTGCCGCGGCGGCTTGCGTGCCGAACGCCTTCTTGAAGCCGTCGCTCGACCAAGCCGACACCCGTGTCGTCGCCAGCCCCGCCGCCGCGGTCTGCAGCGAGGTCGGCTTGCTTGTCGCCCACATCAGGAACAAGAAAGCTGCCCGCTTGTTCCGCGACTTGGCATTGATGCAAGCCTGCCAGTGCGACATAAATGGGACGGCGGCGCGACCCTCGAGATGGGGAAAGGCGGCAAAGGCAGCCTGCTTGGCGACGCGGCTCTTCGCCGGATCGGAAATGTCTCTGGCAAGGACGCTGCTGTCGATCGCCATTGCCGTCCTGCCCTGAACGAAGTCGTTCAACACGTGGTACCATTCATAGCTGCCAACGCCGACAGGCCCGGCTTGGCTGAGAAGCTGTCCGTACATCTCGACGGCCGCGATCGCCTCGGGGCTCGCGAAAGCGGCTTTGTTGTCCTTGACCATGGTCCCGCCATAAGAGAAGACGAAGCTCATGGCCGCCGGGGACGAATTGCCGCCGGCCTGGGCCCGCATGGCGATTCCCGACATGTCATTGGTCTTAACCGCCTTGGCCGTCGCCAACAACTCGTCGAAAGTCTGGGGAACCGACAGGTTCTTGGCTGCCAGTGCATCGCTGTTGATGAACAGGGTCACCGCCTCGGAGGTAATCGGGAAGGCGTAGCGTTCGCCGTCCGACCACAAGCGGAAAGGCTCGGGCGGTCTTTAGAAGGTCGCTCTCGTCATACCAGGCGAGATCGGTCAGCGACCTGTCGGAATAATAGGCGTTCAGCGGCTCGAGCCATCCCGCCGAGATGCCCTGGCCATAAGTCAAAAACATGAAAGTGTCGGGCGTCGTGCTGCCGCTGGCGAGTTTATCCGGCAGGGCCCCCAGGAACTCGGTTTCCAATCGGAAATCGGTAACGACCTTGATGCCGGTGAGCTCGGTGAATTGCGCCAAAAGCGGGGTGATCGCGCTCGACCAGGGATGGATCGCGCCGGCGAGCGCGATCGTCTGGCCCGCGAATTCTTTCCAGTCGATCGCAGCGTTGGCATAGATCCCGGCGGCGGCGTCCGCAAAGCTCCATCGCGGCAGCATGCCCGACAATGCTGCTCCGGCAGCGCCCAATCCCTTGACGACCATGCGCCGGCTCGCGGGCACTCGCCCGTTCGGCGACTTTTTCCCTGGCGCCATTTCAGTGCTCCTACTTTGTGGGCACTCATTCGCGACCGGCCGAACCGGCGCCTACCGTGACATTCGGCCCTCGCGAAGCTTGATGGCTGCCGAACGCGCGACCGGCGCGCTTGAGGATATCGGGTTTCCCGTCGCGCCTATGCGCAATCGTCCATCTACCCTATCATTCTATGAGCACTCTCGTGCCCGCACCAGAAAAGGTGAAGGTCACGGGCGCATCGAAGAGCCAAGGTAATGCCATTCCCGGCTCGACGCCTGCCCTCGCGGTGGTTTGCTCGCCCGCTGATCCTGGCGGTCGCGCTGCTCCTGGTGCTGTTTGCTGCGGGCGCGTATCTCGGGTTCCGATTTTGGCACGATCGGCAAGCGGCAGATCTTGGGGTCGGACACAGTCGTCAAGTGATCGATGTGCTCGATCGGCTGCGGGCGACCGTCGCCGACCTGGAGGCCGAAAGGCGCGGCTATCTGCTTACCTTCGACCCGGCCTATCTCAAGCCGTACGGCGTCTCGGACGAAAGCGCACGTCGGGAGGGTGAGGCGCTGCAAAGTCTCGTTGCGGACGATCCGTTGCAGAGCCTTCGTGCCGGACATCTGGTGCTGACCGTCGCAGCGAAGCTGCGCGAGATGGATGACATCGTCAAGACGGCTCGCGCCTCCGGGCTGGATGCGGCGCTGGCGAACATCGCCAACACGGACGAGATCCGATCGCAAATCGACCAGATGATGGACCACGAGCGCTTTTTGCTTGTGAATATTCTGAGGCGCGCCGACGAACTCGAGCAAAGCAAGACATGGCTCATCGTCAGCGCGGTCGTCATTATCGCCGTTGTAGCCGGGGCGGCGTTCGCGCTTGCGCGGCTCGAAGCGAGACGGCGGCGGAAAGCGATCGAGGAAAACGTCCAGCTCCACAGCGATCTCGAAGAGCGCGAAACGAAAATCCGACGCCTGGTCGACGCCAATATCATCGGGATCATCATCTGGGACCTCGAAGGTCGCATTCTTGACGCGAATGACGCGTTTCTCCGGATGGTGGGATACGACCGAGAGGATCTCGCCTCGGGTCGCCTGCACTGGACGAGCCTGACGCCGCCGGAATGGCGCGACCGCGACGCACGCACCATGGCGGAGCTGGAGCTGATCGGGACTGTCCAACCCTTCGAGAAGGAATACTCTCGGAGGGACGGCAGCCGCGTGCCCGTGCTGATCGGCGGGACGATGTTCGAAAAAGGTAGAAACCAGGGCGTTGCTTTCGTCCTCGATTTGACCGAGCGCAAACGGGCGGAAGCCGAAGCCCGCGAGAGCGAGCGGCGTTACCGCGAAATGCAGATGGAGCTGGCACACGCAAACCGCGTCGCCACCACGGGCCAGCTCACCGCCTCGATAGCCCATGAAGTGAACCAGCCGATCGCCGCGGCGGTCACCAACGCGCAGGCAGCGCTGCGCTGGCTGGATGCACGACCGCCGGATCTGGATGAGGTGCGGCAGGCGCTCGCTCGTATTGTCCGGGACGCCCATCGAGCCGGCGACGTCATCGGCCGCATCCGTAATCTCATCAAAAAAGCGCCGCCCCGAACGAACAGCGTGGACATGAGCGAGGCGGTACGCGAGGTGATCGAGCTCGTCCGTGGCGAAGCGGTGAAGAACGGCGTCTCACTGCAGATGGAACTCGGGAAGGGTTTGCCGCTCATCAAAGGCGATCGCGTGCAATTGCAGCAGGTCGCCCTAAACCTCATTATCAACGCCGTGCAAGCCGTGGGCGCGGTCGCGGACGGGGCGCGAGAGGTGCTCGTCACTACCGCTCAGGCCGACCCGAACGGCGTGCTAGTTGCTGTCAAGGATTCGGGGCCAGGCTTGGCCTCGGCGAGTCTTGAGCGCCTCTTTGAGGCGTTTTACACGACCAAGCCGGGCGGCTTGGGCATGGGGCTATCGATCTGCCGTTCGATCATCGAAGCTCATCAGGGGCGAGTGTGGGTGACCGCCAACTTGCCCCGAGGCGCCGTCTTTCAGTTCACCTTGCCTCCAGCACGGGACGAGACCATTTCCGCCGAGCACGCCGGCCCAATGGCGGCGGTGTGAGTTCGCAGGTCCGAGCACGAGAGCCCGTTCTCAGGTACGGCAGTGTTTGCCTGCTGTGATCGCCTTCGCGCAGAACGTCGGCTTCGGGGCATGGACCGGCATTACTGCCGGCACCGCCGAGGGTCCTGCTTCGGGTCGAAGGCCGAAATTCAGATACACGGCTTGACGGCGGTCTTCCGATTACAGACAGGAACATCATCGGTAGAAGTCAGCTCCGTCGCTACCGCCTACAGCTCGGCCCGACCGTAGCGGGAGACGAGAGTGGCGGTCCCGAAAGTCGCCGTAATCGCGTGGTAGCCTCATGGGCTGAAATCCTAGCTGTGCGGCCTAGCGAGTGGTGACGGATGCTGACCTCATGCTGATCGACTGCGAAATTAGCGCCCCGGTGCCGTGGTCTCGGGTGAAGCGGGTGTTACAACCAATGGCCGAGATCTCGCTGCAGATTCGCTGCAGATGCAGCAACGAGCCATCGTTTACTCAATCATTGATTGTGGTCTGCAGCAACGGCCACGCGCCGGCGTCTCGGGTTCCGGCATGACACGGACGGATCAGTCGCCGCTGTGGCCGGGGGCGCCGATGGCGCTGGCGGCTGCGGTGTTGTTTGGGGCGGCGGCGCCGTTTGCAAAGCTGCTGCTCGGCGAGGTCGCGCCGCAACTGCTCGCCGGGTTGCTCTATCTGGGTGCCGGGATCGGGCTCGCCGCCGTGCATTTCGGACGCGCCGCCCTCGGCATCCCGGCGCCGGAAGCGCCGCTGCGCGCGGGTGACCGGCCCTGGCTCGCCGCGGTCGTCGTGTTCGGCGGCGTCCTCGGGCCGCTCTTGCTGATGCTCGGGTTGGCGCGCACGGACGCCTCCTCCGGCTCGCTGCTGCTCAATCTGGAAGGCCTCTTCACGATGGGCATCGCCTGGCTGGTCTTCCGCGAGAATGTCGATCGCCGGCTGTTGCTCGGAGCCTTGGCGATCCTTGTGGGAGCGGCAATCCTCTCCTGCGGCGGTCGCGGCGTCGAGGTCGATGCCGGCGCCGTGCTGATCGCCGCCGCCTGTCTCGCCTGGGGCATCGACAACAATCTCACCCGGAAATTGTCGTCGGCCGATCCGGTGTTGACGGCGATGATCAAAGGCCTCGCTGCCGGCACAGTGAATGCAGGATTTGCGATGCTGAGTGGCGCGGCGATTCCCGCGGCAGCCTTGGTGTGTGCCTCGGCGATGGTCGGCTTTCTCGGGATCGGGATAAGCCTCGTCTTGTTTGTGCTGGCATTGCGTCATCTCGGGACGGCGCGCACCAGCGCCTATTTTTCGCTCGCGCCGTTTATCGGGGCGGTGTTGGCGGTCGGCCTCTTGCACGAGGCGGTGACCGCGAACCTCGCGCTCGCCGGTCTCTTGATGGGGTTCGGGCTTTGGATGCATCTCGCCGAACGCCATGAGCACGAGCATCCGCACGAGGCGCTCGAACACGAGCACAGCCATAGACACGATGCACACCACCGGCACACGCATGAGGGGCCGGTCAGCGAACCGCATTCGCATTGGCACCGCCACGCGCCGCTGCGCCACTCCCATCCGCACTACCCTGACCTGCATCACCGGCACGGCCATGGCTGAGCCGCTATCGGATGCCGAGCGATTGCTCGATCGGCGGCGGCATGCCGAAATTGGGCTGGAACAACCGGCGCAGAAAGCCGGGCGCGAAGGCGCTCAAGGGATTGACCGATACCTGCGGATCGATCTCCGATCCGGTGACCCGGTAATTGGCGGCGAACAGGCCCTGCCCTTCGCCACCGAGCAGCAGCGGACCGATGACCGGAACGATGCCGAGGATGGAGTTCAGAGCATAGGCAGGGACGATCGTCCCTTGAAGGTCGAGCCGGTCAAGGCCGAGGTCCGCCACGCCGTTGCCGGTCACGCCGATCGCCCCGCCATAGGCAACCAGATTGTCGAGCACGAGGCGATCCTCGTCATAGGCAAAATCGCCGCGCAAGGTGCTGAACGGGATACCCGAGCCGGCGAGCATACTGCCGGCGCCGCTGAACGAAGGCAGCGACAGGATGCGGGCAAAGACCGGCGCGTGCACCAAAGTGTAGTCGGCGCCCTCGATATGAGCGACGACAACCTGCTTGCCGGCTTTGTCAACGGTCTGGCCGGTAACGGTCACCTGCCCGCCCACGATGTTGTCGGTGATGTCGAGCAGACTCAGTGCCGATCCCAGATCGTCTGAATGAAACGTCAGATTGCGCCCGCCCGCCGGCGCGGTGGTGCGCAGGCTCAGCCCGTGCCCGTTGGGAAACCGCGCGTCGATCCGCGCCGCCTGCCAATCGGCCCCCTCGTGCGACAATCTTGCCGCAACATCGCGCACCTCGCGCTGCGACCCGACGACGACGCGGCCGAGGCGGGCATCGATCCGCAACGGCCCGTCGGTGACCGAAGATTGTCGCGGATTATTCTTGCGGAGATCGTTGATCCAGTGCGACAGGTCGAGGATCGGGCCGTGCAGATCGACATGCCAGCCGCCCTCCCGCCGACGCATCACCGACCCGCTGATATCGTCGTCGGCTATGACGAGGCGGTGGACGTCGACCCGGTCGATCCGGCCGGTATCGGGTTCGAGCGCCACGGCGAACCTGCCGTCGAGCCCCGTCGCCTTGACCTCGATGTCGCGCAGCCGAGTGACTTGCTCGTTCTGGAGATCGAGGACGAGCTTGGCGCCGCCGGGGGCGCCGGGGGGTTTTTTCCAACCGGCCTCGGCGACCGACAGGTCGGCCGAGCGCAGGTCGAGGGCCGCCTTGGCCTCGGCATGCGTCGCATCGAGGGTCCAGTAGGTGAGATCGATCCCGACGGGTCCGGCGACCTGGTTGGGCAGAAAGTCGAAGCCGAGGCGCCGGCGCTGGTCGTCGTCCATCGTCAGACCGACGCGGTACCGCGCCCGGGCGCCGCCGGTCGGCTTGAAGAACAGGTTCGCGTCGATGCTCAACGGAACCCTGTCGAACCGGGAAGTTCCCCGCAGGTGGGCGCCCGGGCGGGTGATCTCCAACGCGAAATCGCCGTCGGTCAGGTTGCGGTTCATCGCGACGCCGGTAATCGCGGCGCCGGAGAGGCTCGCCTTCACGGCGTATTGGACTTGATCCAGCTTGAGGTCTCTCAGCAGCGGAAGCTTGAAGTGAAGATTGGCTTCGGTTTGGCCGGCGACCTGCGCAGGGTCAACCCCGATGTACTGGGCGTAGCGCAGCGGCTTTACGTCGATGGTCTCGAGGACATCCCGGATCGGTCCGGCGAGAGAAAGGTCGACCGTCAGCCATTCGACTGGCGCGCCGAGATCGGTGATCTGCAGCGAGCCGCCCGTGGTCTGAACCGATTTGACCGACCCGCCGGAGGGCGTGAATACGAGCCGCTTGTCGTCGAGAGTGGCGGTCCCGCTGACCTTCCGCGCAGGGGTCAACCCCTGGAAGTAGCTGATCGTCGCGTCGCGATAACGCATCGTTCCGTGCGCCGATACGACCTCCGCCGAGCGCGCCACCGGATCGACCGCGAGATCGAGCCGGACGGCTGCCTCGTCGAGAACCCCGTCATGAACATTGGCCAATACCCAGCGCCGCCCACCGCGGCTCAAGGCCGGCGGCCACAAGCTTTCAAATTTCGCGACCGGCACATCGGCGAGAACGATCCTGAGCTTGCCGGGGATCGACGAAGACGGCGGCTCCGTGCCGGCGATCATTGCCGGCGTCAGTCCGTCGATAGTCCCGTCGACCCTAAGTGCCGAGCCGCCGCCGAGATCGAGATCGAGTTTGGCGAGCCGCAGTTCGCCGCTTTCAGGTGCATAGACGGCCCGGATGGCTCCCTGCTGCAGAGCGACATAACCTTCCGGCAACAGCTCGCTCTTGATCGACCCTTTCCCGAGATAAAGGTCGAGCCGCACCCCTTCATTTGTCAGGCCGCCCAAATTCAGCCGTGCCGCGAGCGTTCCCGAGACCGGAAATTCAGCCTGGGCGAGGGGGGCTAGCTCAGGAGAGAGCGAAGCCAATGTCGCGGGTTCCAGCCCACCGATCTGAATGGAGAGATCGATGGCGCGCTCATCGGAGGTATAGCGATAGCTGGCGTGGAGTTCGGGCTGGTGACTGCCAAACGGCAGAGCGAACGACACGTCGCCCGCAAGGCCTTGCAGGTTCCGCTCGATCGAGGCGTCGACCCGATCGGCTTCCCAACGGCGGTTCGTCCGGCGGTCGTCGTAGATGACGGCGGCGCTGCGGACGACGATCCGGCGTATCAGCCCGAAAGGCCGGTCGGGATTTGGCGGGCCCGCCAGCTGGTCGAGAATGTCTGGCCCCAAGCTCGGCAACCGGTTGTCGGGTTCCCCAAAGCGCAGGTGGACCGCTCCCGCCTCGTCGCGAACGAGATGCAATAGGGGACGTTCGATGAGGAGCCGTGTCGGCGCCAATTTCCCTTGCAAGAGAGAGCTGAGGCTGAAACCTGCGGAAATGTCGGGAAAGGTGGCAAACGGTTCCCCTTCCGCATCCGCGACGCGGACGCCTTCGAGCCGCAGATCGAGCTGACGGGTCCGGCGGTCGATGCCGAGGCTAGCCCGGGAAATCGCAACTTGCGCCCCACCGGTCGACCGGTCCACGAGTTGTTGGATCAAGGGGGTCAGCGCGCCGAGGTCGATCGGCCCCTGCGTCAAACGCCACAGGCCGAACCCGCACAGGAGGATCAGCGCCGCCACGGGTGTGCCGAGCCACGCCAAAATGCGGTGAGCCCGGCGACCCATCCGCCGCGCCGATGAATGATGTCCGAGCCGCTTGACGCTGTTGGCGGGTTCGCCGCCTGCCCTGCCATCGTCGCGTTCGGCGGCCCCGTCTTGACCGGAGAACCCCGACCCGCCAGTGTCCCCGCCCCCGCTGGGCTGACCGGATGAAACTGTTATCTCACCTCTCCCCCGATGGTGACGGGCTGCCGAAAGCCGCTGACGCGCGCAGGCTCTCCCTTGGGTTCGAAGCCTGGAACGAGGCGCTGGCTCTCGCACCGGATGGCCCCGAGGGCGATTTCGCGCGGCAATGGAGCAAAGCGCCTTCAGGCAAACGCCTGCTCGCGTCGATTTTCGGCAACAGCCCCTTTCTGAGCGGCCTCGCGGTTAAAGAATGGGCCTTCCTGACCCGGCTCGTCGAGGAAGGTCCCGACCCGCTCTTCACCGAAATCGCCGCCAGCCTCGAAAATACCGAAGATCTGGGCGAAGATACAGCGGCGGTAATGCGCCGCTTACGTATCGCCAGGGGGCGTGTCGCATTCGTCGCTGCGCTCGCCGAGTTGGCGGGCGTCTGGTCCCTCGAGCAGCAGACCGCGGCGCTCAGCCGCTTTGCGGAGGCGACGCTGGGCGCGGCGCTGCGCCACCTGTTGCGCGAGGTGGCGCGCAAGGGGCTCATCGAGCTCACGGATGCGGACCAGCCTGAGCAGGACAGTGGGCTCATCGTGCTCGGCATTGGCAAGCTCGGCGGGTACGAGCTCAATTACTCGAGCGATATCGATCTGATCATCCTCTATGACCCGGCTTCGGCACGGGTCAGTGCGCGCGACGGGGTACAATCCTTTTTTGTCCGCCTGACGCGCGAGCTGGTGCGAATTCTGGAAGCCTACACCGGCGACGGCTATTCGTTCCGCACCGATCTTCGGCTTCGCCCGGATCCGGCCTCGACCCCGCTCGCCATGTCGGTTCCGGCGGCGCTCGCCTACTATGAGAGCGTCGGCCAGAATTGGGAACGCGCCGCGCTGATCAAGGCGCGTCCGGTCGCCGGCGACCGCGCCGCCGCTAGACGCTTTCTGCGCGAGCTGCAGCCGTTCATCTGGCGGAAAAATCTCGATTTCGCAGCCATCCAGGACATCCACTCGATCAAGCGCCAGATCAACGCGCACCGCGGCGGCGGGCGAATCGCGGTGGAAGGGCACGACATCAAGACCGGCCGCGGGGGGATTCGGGAGATCGAGTTCTTCGCCCAGACGCAGCAGCTGATCTGGGGCGGGCGACTGCAGGAGCTGCGCGCCGGCCCGACCTGCGAGGCACTCCGCCGGCTCGCGGGAGCCGGCCGGATCGATCCCGCGGCCGCGGCGCAGCTGATCGACGACTATCGTTTCCTGCGCCGCCTCGAGCACCGGCTGCAGATGGTCGACGACGCGCAAACCCATGCGCTTCCTGCGGACCGCGCCGGGATCGAGCGCATCGCGGTGTTTCTGGGCTATTCGGAGACAGAGGCCTTCGTCGCCGATCTGCGCGCTCATCTCGCCTCGGTCGAGCGGCATTATGCCGAGCTTTTTGAGCAGGCTCCGAACCTTGCCGGCCCCGGCAACCTCGTCTTCACCGGTGCCGACGATGATCGCGAAACCCTGCGCACGCTCTCGGAGCTCGGCTTTGCCGAGCCGGCCGCCGTGTCCGCGCTGGTGCGCAGCTGGCATCACGGCCGATTGCGCGCCACCCGCAGCCAGCGGGCGCGCGAAATCCTGACCGAACTCGTCCCCGAACTGCTGCGGATATTCGGGGCGACCCCGCATCCCGATGCGGCGCTGCGGCGGTTCGACCAATTCCTGTCGCACCTTCCTGCCGGGGTGCAACTGTTCTCGCTGTTTCACGCCAATCCCGGCCTTCTCGCGCTCGTCGCCGAGATCATGGCGGGGGCTCCGCGGCTGGCCGAGCACCTGGCACAGCATCCCGCTCTCCTCGACTCGGTCCTGACGCAAGGTTTTTTTGCTCCACTACCGGAACTCGCCGGTCTCGCGGCCGAGCTCGATCAGGTCATGACGGGCGTGCGGGATTTCGAAGAGACGCTCGATCGGCTGCGGCGCTGGGCCGGTGAAAGACGGTTTCAGGTCGGGGTCCAACTGCTGCGCCGCGCTCTCGACGGCGCGCAGGCCGGAGCGGTGCTCGCCGATACCGCGCAAACCGCGGTTGCCGCGCTGCTGCCGCGGGTGGAAGCCGAGTTCGCGCGCCGCCACGGCCGGGTGCCGGGAGGCAGTTTCGCGGTGATCGGGATGGGCCGCCTCGGCAGCGGCGAGATGACCCTCGCCTCCGATCTGGATCTTATCCTGATCTATGATGCCCCGGCCGGCAGCGAGATTTCCGACGGCGCTCAGCCGCTACCGGTCGTGGCTTATTTCGCGCGTTTGAGCCAGAGGCTTATCAGTTCGATCACCGCTCCCACCGCCGAAGGCCGGCTCTACGACGTGGATATGCGGCTGCGGCCGTCGGGCGAAGCGGGCCCGATCGCCTCGCATTTCGCCGGGTTTGCGCGCTATCAGGGCGAATCCGCCTGGACCTGGGAGCATATGGCGCTGACCCGGGCGCGGCCGGTTGCCGGCGACGCCAACCTGTGTCGGCGGATCTGCGAGACCATCGTCGCCGTCCTGCGATCGTCCCGCGACCCCGAGAAGCTCGTCATCGATGTCGCCGCCATGCGCCGCCGCATTGCCGAGGAGAACCCGCGGCCTTCCGGTTGGGATCTCAGGAACCGCCGAGGCGGCCTGATCGACCTCGAATTCATCGTCCAGTATTTGATGCTGAGGCACGCCGCCTCGTCGCCGCAGATACTTCGTCGCGCCACCGCGGAGGCGATTGCCGTGCTCGGTGAGGCGGGGCTGCTGCCCCCCCAGGCGCAGCACGAACTCGGCGCAGCGGCGGCGCTCTTCCGCAACGTCCAGGCGGTCCTCACCCTGCTCGGCGACGGATCGCCGTCGACCACGGTTCTGGCGGAACCGGATGCCGCCGCGCTCGCGGCCTGCGTGGGCGCGGTTGACTTCGCCCGGCTCGACGCAGATATCACCGCCGCCGCGGCGCGCGTCAGCAGCTGGTACGATTGCCTGATAGAGCAGCCGGCGCGCCAAGCGGCTCAAAGACGAGCGGCTCAAACAAGAGGAGACGACGCGCGATGAGTGTCGAGATCGGCGAAAAGGCCCCGGACTTCACGCTGCCCACCGATGGCAACGGCAGTGTCACATTATCGGCGCTGAAGGGCAAAAAGGTCGTCCTTTACTTTTATCCCAAGGACGACACGTCGGGCTGCACCGCCGAAGCCTGCGGCTTTCGCGACGCCTTACCCGACTATAGCGGAGCGGGATCTGTGGTGATCGGGATCTCGAAGGATTCGGTCGCCTCGCACGACAAGTTCAAGAAGAAGCACGAACTCCCGTTCATCCTCGCTTCCGATGCGGGCTCCGATGTCTGCGAAAAATACGGCGTCTGGGTCGAAAAAAGCATGTACGGACGCAAGTATATGGGCATCGAACGCTGCACCTTCCTGATCGATCAGCAAGGCATCGTGCGCGGCGTCTGGCATAAGGTCAGGGTGCCGGGCCACGTCGCCGAAGTGCTCAAAGCAGCGCGCGCCCTCTGACTTTAGGCTCTCCGCCACACCCCGATCTCGTGTAGCAGCGCCTCGACGGCGCCGCAGGCAAAACCGAGCGATGTCTCGTCGACCAGCCTCCCGTCGCGGATCTTGTCGGCCGAGGAGGTGATGATGACTTCGCGCGCCAACGCGACCCGGGATAGCATCGATTTCTAGAGCGACGCGCAAATGCTCCAGGCAACGTGCGCCGCCGAGGGCCCCGCGCGACGTCGCCATGATCGCCACCGGCTTGTACGCCATCACCGAGGTAAAGGCAGGGCGCGAGGCCCAGTCGAGCGCGTTTTTTAGGACGCCGGGAATGCTGTGGTTGAACTCCGGGGCGCACAGCACGAGCCCGTCGCTTTCGGCGATCGCCGAAAGCAGCGCCTTGACCGGCGCGGGCCGTTTCTCGCCCTCGAAATCCTGATTGTAGAGCGGGATGGTCCCGAGGTCCCAAATCGCGATCTCGGCGCGGCCGGAGAATTTCTCGCGCAAGGTTTCCAGCACCGCATTCGAATATGAGCCGCTGCGCAGGCTGCCGGACATTCCAATCAGACGGGTCAAGAAGGTTCTCTATTTCGTCGGGATGAGGCGCTCCTCATAACGAAAGCCGCTCGCCAATGCCAACCTTCTCGCGCAGGATGCGCACGCATCGGCACATCAGGATTGCACCAGGATGCTGGAACTGAGGCCCAATTGCGAATGCTGCGACCGGGATTTGCCGCCCCATTCGCTCGACGCCCGGATCTGCTCTTATGAGTGCACGTTTTGCCGCGAGTGCGCCGAAGGAGTGCTCGGCGGGCATTGTCCCAATTGCGGCGGCGAACTGGTGCGCCGGCCGATCCGGCCGAGCGACCGGCTGCGGCGCCATCCGGCGTCGACGCAACGGATCTTCAAGCCGGAAGGATGTGCACGGACGTGACTTTACGAGCATCCCGCCGGGGCTTGGTGCCGCCCTTTATCGCGATGGACGTGCTGCGCGCCGCCAACGAGCGGGAGGCCGCGGGCGCTGACGTGATCCATCTCGAAGTCGGCCAGCCGGGGACCTCGGCACCCGAGGCGGTGCTCGAAGCCGCTCGCTGCGCGTTGATTGGCGAGCGGATCGGCTATACTGACGCGCTCGGCATCACGCCCTTGCGGCAGGCGATTGCCGGCGCATTATCAGACCCAATACGGGGTCGCCGTCGACCCCGCCGAGGTCGTCGTCACGACGGGCTCGTCGGCCGCGTTCCAGCTCGCCTTTCTCGCCGCCTTCGAGCCCGGCGACCGAGTGGGCCTCGCTGTCCCGGGCTACCCGGCTTATCGCAACATCCTGACGGCGCTCGACATCGAGCCGGTGCTGATCGAAGTCGGCGAGAACGCCCATTACCAGCCGACACCCGAGCTCCTCGCCGATTTGGGCGCTCTCGACGGGCTGATCATCGCGAGCCCGGCCAACCCGACTGGAACAATGATCGGCGCCAGCGACCTCACCCGGCTGGCCGGCTATTGCCGTGATCGCGGCATCCGCCTGATCTCGGACGAGATCTACCACGGCATCACCTATGAGAGCCCTGCCGCGACGGCGCGTGCTTTCGGGCAAGAGGCGGTCATCGTCAACTCGTTTTCGAAATACTACAGTATGACCGGATGGCGGCTCGGCTGGATGCTGGTGCCGCCGGATTTGGCGCGCTCGGTCGAGTGCCTGGCGCAGAATTTCTACATCTCGCCGCCGGCGTTATCGCAGCTCGCCGCGCTCGCGGTGTTCGATTGCCGCGCCGAACTCGACGGCCACGTCGCGCGGTATCGCGCCAATCGCGATCTGTTGATCCGCACCCTGTCGGCTGCGGGTCTCACCCGCTTTGCGCCGGCCGAAGGAGCGTTCTACCTCTATGTCGACATCTCGAGCCTGACGCGCGACAGCGAGAGTTTCTGCCGGCGTCTCCTCGCCGAGACTGGGGTCGCGGTGACCCCGGGCCTCGATTTCGACCCGATCCATGGCGGCGGCTGGGTCCGGTTCTCGTTCGCCGGCCCGACCGAGGACGTCGCCCAGGCGGGGCGCCGACTCATGGAGTGGTTGGCAAAGATTGGCTGAAGACGACGGCGTGCATGATCCGGCCGGGCAGGAAGGTAAATCCGCCGGCGATCACCAGAGCGCCCGTGAATAACACCAGCATCGCTATGCGGTGCTGCGCAATGTCGTGGCGGCGGGCATGGATCACCGCCAGCGGCAATGTCACCAAGACCAGGATGGACAGCAGGTGGATCGGGCTCCACGGACCCCACATCCGGATTTTGTGGATGAACAAGGAACTGACCGCGACAGTCAGCATCAGCATGACCCAGGACCAGCCGATCAGACGGTGCGGGATCGTGCCCTTCGGCGCGGTGAGCTGAACGAGGCCACCTTGGTCCAACCGACCTCGCGGCAAGCCAATGCGGCCATGACCTATGGACTTCTTGGCAGCCTCTTCGGATACCGCGATCTGGGCGCCGTCGAGGTCAACGGTGGCTCGAGGCCGGTGCTGGCGTGGCAGGTAGTGCGGCCGAGCGTCGTTGCGAGTCGATTCGAGGCATAGCGGGGATCGGCGCTGAGCCCACTGGCCGGCCGCCACCAGGAGATCGATCTGCTGCTGCGCCGCTGGGCGCGTGCCAGGGTGGGGGACGGCCAAATTTTGCTGGTCATGGGCGAACCCGGCATCGGCAAGTCACGCATCACCACGGAGTTGGAGAAGTGCCTCCGGACCGAGCCGTACTTCGGCGTGCGCTATGTCTGCTCACCCCATCATCAGGACAGCGCGCTGTTCCCATTCATCGACCAGCTCGGCCGGGCGGCTGGATTCGCGCAGGACGACCCGCCTCCGGCACGGTTGGACAAGCTCGAAGTCTTGCTCGCCCGCGCCGCACCGCCGGACGAGGATGTGGCGTTGCTGGCCGATCTCATGTCATTGCCGACTTCGGAGCGCCACCCGGTGGCGAACCTCAGTCCGCAGCGCAAGAAGGAGCGTACATTGGAGGCGCTGCTACGGCAGCTTGAAGGTCTGGCGCGCCACCAGCCCGTGGTCATGGTCTTCGAAGACGTGCATTGGATCGACCCCGCCTCCCGTGAGCTGCTCGACCTGACTGTCGAGCTGGTCGGCAGTCTGCCAGTGCTGCTGATCGTGACGTTCCGGCCCGAGTTCCAGCCGTCTTGGACGGACCAGCCACAGGTCACGATGCTGACCCTCAATCGCCTTGACCGACGCGACCGGGCCTCTTTGGTAGCGCAGATCGCTGGTCGCAAGGCATTGCCCGACGACGTCATTGACCAGATCGCCGACCGTACCGACGGCGTGCCGCTGTTCATCGAGGAGTTGACAAGGAGCGTACTGGAGAGCGGTCTGCTGCAGGGGGAAAGCGATCGCTATGTGGTCGAGCGTGCGTTGCCCCCCTCGTGATCCCGACGACACTCCGCGACTCGCTGCTGGCGCGCCTCGATCGTCTCGGGTCGATGCGGATTGTGGCACAGATCGGCGCTGCGATTGGACGCCAGTTCCCTACCCGCTGCTGCGGGCCGTCTCCCGCCTTGACGAGAATCAGCTGCAAGCCGCTCTCGGCCGGCTCGTTGCTTCCGAGCTGGTGTTCCAGCGAGGAGACACCACCCGACGCGGTCTATGCCTTCAAGCACGCGCTGGTGCAGGACGCCGCTCACGACAGCCTGCTGCGTAGCGCCCGGCTGCAATTGCACGCCCAGATCGCCGAAGCGATCGAATCCCTTTTCCGCCAGCTGATGGAAACCCAACCCGAACTTTTTTGCCCGGCATTATACTGAGGCCGGGCTCGTTGAAAAATCCGTCGCCTTCTGGGGCAAGGCTGGTCATAGGCTCTGCTGATACGCCGCAGGATAGGCGCTCAATTCGTCGCCGGCGCGGCCCGCGACAAGGGCATCAAACACCGCCTCTGCAGCAAGCATTCCGGACTTGATCGCGGCATGCGAACCCTTAATGCGCGAGGCGTTGAGAAAACCGGCATCGTCGCCGATCAGTGCACCGCCCAGGAAAATCAGTTTGGGTAGGGCCTGAAACCCGCCCGCGGCAATCGCCCGTGTGCCGTAAGCAATGCGCTTGCCGCCTTCGAAGAAGCCGCGGATCAGTGGGTGGGTCTTGTAATGCTGGAATTCTTCGAATGGCGACAAATAAGGATTGCCGTAATTGAGCCCGACGACGAAGCCAACGGCGATCTCGTTGTTCTCCGCGTGGTAAAGGAAGGAGCCCCATAGGTGTCGGCATCTAGCGGCCATCCGGCGGTATGCATGACGAGGCCCGGTTGATGCTTCTCCGGCCGCACCTCCCACAATTCCTTGATGCCGATCCCACAGACTTGGGGATCGCGCTGCTCGCGCAGTTCGAACTTCTCCTCGATCTGCTTGCCGAGCTGCCCTCTGCAGCCCTCCGCGAGGAGGGTGTATTTGGCGAGCAATTCCGTACCCGGCTGATACGCGTGCGTGGGCTGGCCGTCACGGCCAACCCCCATATCGCCAGTGGCGACACCCTTGACGGCGCCGCGCTCGTCGTAGAGGACTTCTGTTCCACAAAAGCCGGGGTAGATCTCGACCCCGGCCTCTTCGGCGCGTTTGCCTAGCCACCGGCAGACGTTGGCCAGGCTTGCGATATAGTTGCCATGATTACGGAAACAGCCTGGCAGCAGCAAGTTTGGCACCCGCCAGCCGCCGCGCTCCGAAAGAAACATAAAGCGGTCTTCCTGGGCCGGCACGTTGAGCGGGGCGCGTGCTCCTTCCAGTCTGGATCGAGGTCGTTGAGCGCGCGTGGGTCGATCACCGCCCCGGACAGAATGTGGGCGCTATTCTCCGCCCCCTTCTCGATCAGGCAGACGCTAATCTCCCGCGCGTGCTGCGCTGCCAGCTGCTTCAGCCGGATGGCCGCGGCGAGGCCTGATGGACCGCCCCGACGATCAGCACATCGAATTCCATCGCTTCGCGCTGCATCGTTTAGCCCGAACTTTGCACTCTTTTGAGCGCAAACCATTGATATAGTTTGCAGCGATGGTGTCGGTCTGTCTACGCAGTGAGCGTAACGCCGAGCAGATCGAGGGCGCGGTGTTGTGTGCGGGTGGGGGTGGCGAGGATGGCGGTGAGGCGATCGCGCCCGAGGCGGACGACATTGCGGGTGAGCGTGGCGAGATCACCGAGCAGGGTGTGGAAGCTGTGCACCGGGAGCGGTTCGCCATCTGCTGGTTCGGTGCGTTTGCCGGCGGCCTTGCGTTGCGCCGCCGGGGAGGGCTCGGCCTTGGCCACCGGTGAGGTACGCTGTGCCTCGCGCGCTGCCGGATCAGGCTCGTCGAACAGCATCGGGGCGAGGCGGCGGCGCATGTGCCATTGCAGATAATAGGCCAGCATGCAGAGCAAGACGTGGGCGCGCACCCGCGGCGCGGTCCAATGAAACACCGGACGCAACTCGAGATCGACGGTCTTCAGCGAGCGGAAAGCGTGCTCGACGCCACTGAGACTTTTGTAGGCGCGCACGGTCGCGGCGGCGTCGGACTGTGTCGGTCGGCAGATTGGTGCGGACCACATAGATGCCGTCGAGCGCGGCCTCGGCGGCGATGCTGAGGGGGTATTGGGCGAAGCTGAACGCATCGTCGGCGATGCTGATCTGGAAATGCTTGGCCATGTGGCGCCGTCCCAGCACCGCGCCGACCGCCTGGCCGATCGCCGCGGCGCCGCGCAGCGGACGGCGCGCCCGCCGCACGCGGGCCGCAATGCGTGCGAGGTCTTTCTCGGTCGCGGCCAACAGTTCCGCACGTTTGCGGGCCCGCTCTTCGGCGAGCAACGGGTTCTTGCAGACCACCAGGCGTTCGCCCGGATAGTCGGGGCTGGTGATCTCGGCCATGTCGCGGTGATCGAACAGCGAGGGCTGCAGCGGCCCGCCCGCGGCGGCGAGCTGCTTGATCGCCGGAGCGCGCAGCGCGGTGATCCAATCGAGACCAGCCGGGCGCAGCGTCTGCTCGATCCGCGCGCTGGTCAGCAGTCCGCGGTCGCCGACCATCACCACGCGCTGCAGCTTGAAACGCTGCTTCAGCTTGTCGATCTGTGCCGCCAACGTCAGGGGATCGGCGGTATTGCCTTCAAACACCTCCACCGCGACCGGGCAGCCGTCGCGCCCCGCACATCAGGCCGATGACAATCTGCGGCCGGTCGCCACGGTGGTCGCGGCTGTAGCCATGCTGCGCCAGTTCGCAGCAGCGCCCTTCGAGATAGGTGGAGGTGACATCGTAGAGCAGCAGCGCGCCATCCTTCAGGTGGCGGCGGGCCAGTCGGGCTTCGATGAACGGCTGCTCGCGGCCCAGCCAGTCGAGCGCGGCATAGACCTCCTTGGCGGCGACGCGGCCGAGCCCCAGCATCTCGCCCAGCGAATGGCTGGCGGTGGTGGCATCCAGCATCCGCGCGGTCGCCAGCTTGGCCGCTGGCTCGAGCAGGCGCGCGACGATCAGAGCCAGCGCCAGATCGCGCCGGCGTTGCGGCGCCCGGCGCGGCAGCACGGCGTCGAGCGCGATGCGGCGCGCGGTGCCGAGTGCGGCGAGCACGTGGCCGTGCGGCAGCGCGCGGACGATTTCCACCGCCTCGGCGGCGGGCAGCAGTTTGTCGCCGCGCAGCACGGCGCGGAGTTGCTCGATGCGCTCGGCGGGCCAGCCGGACAGGTTGGCGAGGGTTCGGTTCTTGGTCTTGCCGGCCTCGCGGTAACTCTCGCGCAACAGGATGGCGGGTGGTGAGCCTCGGTTCGGGACGACGGCCACATACATGCGCCGTCATGATCATAGAGCAACGTGCCTGTCAATCGAAATCGATAGATTACATGACCGCTTATATAACGAATATCAGGTCTTTTCTGCAGCTTCAGTTAGAAAGTGGTCAAAGTTCGGGCTAGGAGCAGGCGGACGAGACGATGACGCCGGACGCGTTTCAGCACTGGCGGGAGCGCAAATCCCTTAAAGACCTTGAGCATTCTTTACCAATCGTATCGCTCGACGAGCTTAGGACAACGTAATTCCGGTGCTCTGAATTTATATTACTCAAGACATGATGATATGTGATGAAGGATTGGGATCCAGTGTTCAAATGAACGCGGCAATGATGTATATTTCAGCGTTTAGCTCTCACGTGTGGCTCTCAGCTTAGGGCGGCGTCGGCCAACCCCGGTGGGAAAACAGTTTCCGCCGGTAGCCTCAGCCGCCCTCGCCTGATTTAGCCAGCCGGCTCCTTGCTTGATCTGCAGATCACTGGAGCCGACACGCGGCGCCGCTAATTGACAAATCGGTAGAGCTTGGCGGCGTTGTCGCAGACGATCTTTTTGCGGGTTGCGGCGGGCAGGTGGCCCAATTCGCGCTGGATGTACTCCTGTGAGTCCGGCCAGACGCCGTCGGGGTGCGGGAAATCCGAGCCCCACATGATGTTGTCCTCGCCGAGTTCGTCGAGCAATTTGACGCCGATCGGGTCGCTCTGATAGGTGGCGTAGCACTGGCGGCGCCAGTACTCGCTCGGCGGCATCTTCAGGTCGAGCTCCTTGAATTGGTCCTCCCACTCGGCGTCCATTCGCTGCAGGATGTAGGGGATCCAGCCGGTGCCGGCTTCACCGATGACGAGCTTGATGCCGGGGTGGTGTTCGAGCACACCAGAGAAGATCACCGACAGCAATACCTCCGACATGTACATCTGGAAGCTGGTGATGCCGGCGGCGCGCGCGGCGAGCGCCACTTTTGGCGCGAGCTTGGTAAAGTCGCGCCGCACGCCGCTGCCGATCGTGTGGAAATGCACCGGCAATCCGCTCGCCGCGACGGCGTCCCACATCGGGTTCCACCAGGGGTCCCATAACGGGGTCATGTCGCCGCGACGGGAGATTTCGAGCCCGCGCACGCCGCCGCGCCGCGCCACCCGCTCGATCTCGCCGACTGCGGCGTCGATGTCGTGATTGGGGATGCAGGCGAGGCCGGCGAAACGGTCGGGGTGGATATTGCAGAAAGCGGCGAGCCATTCGTTGTAGATGCGCAGCATCTCGCCGGCGGCTTCGTCATCGTTGATGCGGCTGGTGGCGCCGAGAATGCCGTACAGCACCTCTGCTTGGATGCCGTCACGCTCCTGGTCCTTGATCCGCAATTCGGGATCGGTCATCCGGCGGATGCCGTTCTTGCCGTCCTCGTAGATCCCCTCCGAGGCCATCCGGTCCGAGCGATGGATCTTGCCCGGCTCGTAGAGGCGGCCGGCCGAGCCCATGCCGTTCATCAGCCCGAAGGAGGCACCTGATTCGGTGACCCATTCCTTGCCTCTCGGCCCATCGGTCACATACGGCATGCGGTCCTTCAACGCCGCCGGAGCATTGGCGGTGAACAGATCGGGCGGCAGCCAGATCAGATCGATATGGCAATCGGCCGAGATGACGTCGTATTTCATTGGCATGTCCTCCGTGCGAGCTTGCATCAGCATGACTTCGCGCAGAGACGATGCGCGACTGAAATTTCCGGTACAGCAAGAAGCGAGAGCGCCGATGCAACAAGGACGGGCGAACAGGCCTCTCTCCGACGTGACGGTGATCGATTTTGGCCAGATCTTTCAGGGCCCCTATGCGAGCCTGCTGCTCGCGAAGGCGGGCGCCTTCGTAATCAAGATTGAGCCGTTGCACGGCGAGCCGGGGCGCCGCCGCGCCGAACCGGGCAAGAGCGCGACCCTGCCGTTTGCGATGCTCAACCAGAACAAGCACGCGGTCACGTTGAACCTCAAGCACGAGCGCGGCCGCGAGCTGCTGTTTCACATGGTCGAGCGCGCCGATGTATTGCTCGAAAATTTCTCGCCCGGCACGATGGACGGTCTCGGCGTCGGATGGAGCCGGCTGCGGGAGATCAATCCGCGCCTGATCTACGCCACCGGTACCGGGTTCGGCATCAGCGGGCCCGACCGTGACAATCTGGCTATGGATATGACGATCCAGGCCGCCTCGGGGATCATGAGCGTGACCGGCTTCCCCGACGGACCGCCGGTCAAAGCCGGCCCGACTTTGGTCGATTTCATGGGCGGGATTCACCTGTATGCCGGCATCGTGACCGCGCTCTACGACCGCGACCACAGCGGGGTCGGCCGGCTCGTCGAGGTGGCGATGCAGGAGACGGTCTGGCCGACTCTGGCGGCGAGCTACGATTATTACTACCGTACCGGCGAAATCCCGCCGCGCACCGGCAATCGCCAGTCCGGGCTCAACAGCGCGCCCTACAATGTTTTCCCGGCCGCCGACGGGTATGTCGCGATCCACATCGTCACGGAGGCGCATTGGCAGAACCTGCTGAAGGCGATGGGCCGCGACGACCTCGCCGATGATCCACGTTTTGCCACCAACTCCGCGCGCGTCGCCCATATGGAGGAGACCGACGCACTCGTCGAAGCCTGGACGCGCAGCCTCGGCAAAATGGAGGTCTTCGCTCGCACCAAGGCCTACCGCATCCCCTGCGCGCCGGTGCGCACCGCGCCCGAAGTCATGAACGACCCGCACATGCACGAGCGCGGCATGCTCGAACGAATCGACCATCCCGAACTCGGCGCGATCGTCGTTCCGACCACTCCCTTGCGCCTCCACGGCACCGACAGGGTCGCGGCCGGCCCGAGCCCGACCGTCGGCGAGCATAATGCTGAGATCTATGGCGGCTGGCTCGGACTATCTGCGGCCGCGATCGCGGAACTGAAAGGCAGCGGCGTCATCTAGACCTAATTCGCCAAGTCTTCTATCTGGGCGGCACCCCGATCCACAGCACCGGAAAGAGCTGGTAGAAAATCGATCCCGAGTCAAAAGAATTAACCGAATCATCAGTAAACCGGGCACAATCATAGTTATGAACCCGACGCGCAAAGTAGAGATGACACCCCGTTTGCGACGGGCGCGACGATGTAGCGGGCCGATTTCGACAAACGTGTCGCGTTGGTTGCGGTGCTTGATCGCTTCACGCTTGTGGTAATCAGTGAGCTTGCACCGTTGCCCATCTTCACGCCACGCGAGACAGCGCGCGCCCTTCCCTCCCGCGATCGGAACGGACGGCAATCCGTAGATAGACTCGGTGACGCCTCGACCGGTTAAATCCAGCCAGCAATAACCATCACAGCCGACGCGAATGACTTCATAGAGTTGCTCTCCCTTTCGAATCGAGGGGCTAAGACTCCTCTTTTTTGTTCTACTTAGATGAACTCTTTTTATACCTCTTTGTTAACTTAAACAAGATCACACCAAAGTTGACATATTTTTTGTAGGAAGTAGTAAGTCACACATCATTAAAGAGATCCGATTAAAACTCATTAATGGTTAATAATTATGTCCGTTCCATCAGGAGAAAAATTAAGCGTGTCAGAAGTCGCTATTGCCGTCGAAAATTTATCCAAACGGTACTTTATCAAGCAGACGCCGGGTGGCGGAGGCCGCAGCCGCTATACCGCGTTGCGCGATGTCGTGGGACATGAGCTGCTCTGCATGGCGCGCAAAGGGATCGCCATCGTCCGTCGCCGGAATGCGTCGCGAGACGGTGAAATCGAAGAATTCTGGGCGCTTAAGGATGTCAACTTCGAGGTCAGGCGAGGCGAGGTTCTGGGCATCATCGGTCGCAACGGGGCCGGCAAAAGCACGCTTCTCAAAATCCTCAGCCGCATCACCGAGCCGACCGAAGGGCGGGTCCAGCTGCGCGGACGGGTCGGCAGTCTATTGGAGGTCGGAACCGGTTTTCACCCAGAACTCACCGGGCGCGAAAACATCTTCCTGAATGGTGCGATCTTTGGGATGGCGCGACGCGAGATCATTAAGAAATTCGACGAGATCGTCGACTTTGCCGGGGTGGAACGGTTTTTGGACACGCCCGTCAAACACTACTCGTCTGGCATGTATGCCCGGCTTGCTTTCGCCGTGGCTGCTCATCTGGAGCCCGACATCTTGGTCGTGGATGAGGTTTTGGCGGTGGGCGACGCCCAATTCCAGCAAAAGTGCCTGGGGAAGATGGACGAAGTCTCCCGTCGCGAGGGTAGGACGGTGCTATTCGTCAGCCACAATATGGGTGTAATCCAAAAATTGTGTCCAACCTCGATTTGGCTGGACCGCGGTTCCATACGTCAGTACGGCAGCACAGACACCGTCATCAAAGAATATTTGTCACAGCGAGCTCTAAATCGCGACCGTATTGTCAGATTGGAGAAACTTCCAAGACCGCATTGGGGTGGAGCTGAGTTTCGTCTGATTGCCATCGAATGGTTATGTGGTTTACCGTTGCGCCACGGCGAAGAGGTTAAGGCACGAATTCTGTTTCAAACTCGAACTCCAGTGGAAAATGTAGCCATTTGGCTCGGCATTTGTGACCTCGGCGGTATACAGATTCTCACTTACGACAGCGATCTTTGTGACCTCTATCGTCCAAAGCTGCCGCAAGCAGGGGTATACGCGGTAGACTTTAAGATCGATGCACTGCCGCTGCACCCTGATACCTATTCGCTCGATATCTTTTGTGGCGCTCGCGACGTTAGCGGCAGATTCGATTTTGTTCCCGCGAGTTTCCAATTTGAGGTTCTACCTGGGTCGACGACGCCAGACTTTCTTTGTTCCGACCATTGGCCAAGCGTTCACCTCAAGAGCAGGTGGGAATGGAATTTATCGAACGCTGAGCCCGGCCCGCTCATCCCGACCCCGGCGGTTGGCGGAAAGGCGCCCACCCGGACAGAAGCAAACCACAGTGACAGGATCGCGGTTCGGACGGATTGACCAACCGCGTCCGGTGACAGTGATACCACGACGGCGAAAGGGGAAGCGACCCTGCCGTCATCTCCCTAAAGTGGAGGGGCGTTCCGTCGGCCCGGATTTGTTGCCGCGGAGTCCCCGTACGCCGCTCTGGTCGCCGCTCGGAGGGGTTTTGGTCTCGGGCACGGTGTTGCCGGATGGGGTCACGGTCGGCCCGGATTTGCCGCCGGGCAATCCAGGAACGCCGGGCTTTGAAGTGCCCGCCGTGCCCGGCGCATTCTCCCGGGTCGGCTGACCCGAGTAGTGACGCCCTGTGCCCAAGCCGGTAAAGCGAGCACGATGATCGCGGCTGTAGTAACGCCGCTGAGAAGCTCGTTCAAGATAAGTCCTCTACGCTCGGATGTTGGTTTCCGAGCTTTCTCGACGGAATGATTAATGGCGGAGCAGGGTTCCACCATACTTGCCACGAACAGGCCATCCGCATAGCCTCGACCGAATGGCGCGCGGTTCGGGAGGGGGCATGAAGAGCATCACGGTCGATTACACGAAGCGCCTCGCCGAGGAGCCGGGCAGGGGCCACAATCGGTGGCACGAGGCGATCGCGCCGGTCATCGAGGCCGCGCCGGGCGAAGAAGTGGAGATCCAGACGCGCGACGCTTTCGACGGCCAGATCAGCGAGGCCACCACGGCAGAGGATCTGCGCTGCTGCGACCTCAACCGGGTTCATCCGCTGACTGGACCGGTCTATGTCGCCGGCGCAGCAGCAGGCGATCTGCTCGAAGTCGAGATCTGCGACATGAAGCCGGCGGCCTTCGCCTATACCGTGCAAGTCCCGGGCTTCGGCTTTCTGAGGGACGCCTTCCCCGAGCCTTATATCGCCAAATGGCGGATCAAGGACGGGTTTGCCGAGTCGGCGGACCTGCCCGGCGTGCGCATCCCGGATGGCTCCTTTGTCGGGGTCATCGGCGTCGCGCCTTCAGCGGCGCTACGCGAAACGATCCAGCGCCGCGAGGCAAACCTCCTCGGCCGCGGCGGCATGGTGCTGCCGCCGGAGAAAGAAGGTGCGGTGCCGGCGGCGGAGCCGATCGCCTCGCAGGCGCTGCGCACGATTCCGCCGCGCGAGAACGGCGGCAATCTCGACATCAAACAGCTGAGCAAGGGCGCCCGGCTGTCGCTACCAGTCTTTGTCGACGGCGCCTTGTTCTCGGTCGGCGACGCGCATTTCGCGCAAGGCGACGGGGAGGCCTGCGGTACGGCGATCGAGATGGCCGGCGCGATCCTCGTGCGCTTCACACTGCACAAGGGCGAAGCCGCTCGCCGCGGCATCCGCTTCCCGCGCTTTGCCCGTGACGACTATTATTCTCCGCCTGAGCTCGCCGCCCCCAAGCGTTTCCTCGCCACGACCGGATTATCGATCGGCGAGGACGGCACCAATGAAAGCGAGGACGCGACTTTGAGCGCCCGCAATGCGCTGTTGGCTATGATCGATGTGTTGGTCGAGCGCGGCTGGACCCGGCAGCAGGCCTACGCGATCTGCAGTGTCGCCGTCGATTTGAAACTCAGCGAACTGGTCGACGTGCCGAACTTCGTCGTCAGCGCCTTCCTACCGCTCGATATCTTCGGTCAGTAGAAGGACCCGCAATGGACTTCGCCGACAGCCTCGAGCACCCGGCATTTCATTCGGAGTTCCGGCGCTGGCTCGAGGCGAACCTTCCGTCGGAGATCTGTGTCGACGCTGGCGCCGACCAACGCGTCGCGCCCGACCGGGAGACGCTCGAAAAGCGAATTGCGTGGCAGAAGACAATGCATGCCGCCGGCTGGGTCGGGATCTCTTCGCCCGAGGAGTATGGCGGCCCCAGCGCCAGTTTTAAGCAGCAGGTCATATTCGACGAGGAATATTTCCGCACCCTTGCGCCGATGCTGCCGACTGCGAGCTCGCTGAACCTGTTGGGCCCGACGCTCATTCATTGGGGAACGGAAGAGCAAAAGAGGCGGCACCTGCTCCGCAACCTCAGCGCCGACGAGCTGTGGTGCCAGGGCTATTCGGAACCCGATGCCGGCGCCGATCTGGCCAGCCTGCGCACCCGCGCAGTCGACGGGGGCGATCTTTTTGTCACCAAGGAGCAGAAAGTGTGGACCTCGGGCGCGCACTTCGCCGATTGGTGTTTTCTATTGGTACGCACCGATCCCGACGCGCCGAAGCATCACGGCATCAGCTATCTGCTCGTCGATATGGAGACGCCGGGGATCAAGGTGCGGCCGCTGGTTCTGCTCAATGGCCACAGGCACTTCAACGAAGTCTTCGTCGAGGATGTAGTGGTCCCAAGGGAGAATTTGGTCGGGCCCTTTGAATCAGGGCTGGAAGGTCGCGATCACGACTTTGATGTTCGAGCGCAGCGCGCAACTGTGGCATTAGCGGCGGAGATGGGCGGCGGCGCGGAGCAGGTGCTCGACATGACCGTCGCCTACGCGAAAATGCGCGTCGCCTTCGGCAAGCCGATCGGCAGTTATCAGGGAGTCAAGCACCCGGCCGCCAACATGCTCGCGGCGCTCGAGAACGCCAAGTCGCTGACCTATTACGCCGTCTGGGCGGTCGATCGGGGGCTGGACGAGGTCCCGTTGGCGGTCTCGATGGCAAAGGCCGCCGCCTCCGACATGTCCGGCAAGGTCGCCGGTACCGGCATCCAACTGCATGCGGCATCGGCATGACTTGGGAACACGATCTACAGCTTTACTTCAAGCGGGCCAAGGCCTCCGAGGTCGCCTTTGGCGACGCCACCTGGTACCGCGAACGCGTCGCGCGCCTATGAGACTTTGATCGCATTGCCGCCGAGACATAACAATTTCGACGCGCTACGCCTGATAGCTGCCGTCAGTGTCATCTTCTCGCATTCGTTCTTGATCGCGGAGGGCACGCAGAACCGCGAGTGGCTGATCGTGCTGACCGGCAATCAGTGCATCCTCGGCCTCACCGGGGTGTTCATATTCTTTGCAATCAGTGGTTTTCTGGTGACGCAGAGCTTCGAGCAGACCCCCAATCCGCTGCACTACCTCGCGAAGCGCGCATTGCGCATCTTCCCCGGGCTGTTTATCGCCACGCTGATATCGGCATTCGTGCTGGGCCCGCTTGTCACGACGCTGCCGCTTGGGGCCTATTTGAGCCGGCCGGAGGCTTACGAATATGTCATCGGCAACACGCTGCTCGACCAGTCCGTCCACGAGCTGCCGGGCGTTTCCTTCGCCGACAACCCCGTCGGGCTCGAGATCAACGGCTCGCTGTGGACCTTGCGCCTCGAATTCACGATGTACCTGATGGTGCTTGTTCTGGGCTTATTGCGGCTGCTGACCGTTCGGGTGGCGTTAGTGCTGTTGGTGTTCGGCGTGGCTTGTCTGCATTTCGAGATGCTCTACCCGCTCGAAAAATGGGGCTGGTTTTTTGAATTGCTCAGCGGCTGGGGCTGGCTCGTCGGCTTCTTCGCCGCGGGAATGGTTTTCTACAAGCTGCGCCACACCCGCATTCTCGGCGGCCGCATCGCGCTGCTGGCGCTTGCCGGTCTCGTGCTCAGTGTACCGCTGCGCCAATTCATCACCCTGTTTCCGGTGTTCGGCTGCTATCTGGCATTATGGCTCGCCTTGAACGTGCGACTGCCGGTCATTCCGGCAGCGGGCTTCGGCGATTTGTCCTACGGCCTCTACATTTACGGCTGGCCTGTCGAGCAGGCGGTGATATGGCTGTACCGGGGCCATGCCGCCTGGTGGCAGGTATTCTTGACCGCCTTGCCGATAGCGGCGGCGCTCGCGTTCCTATCATGGCATCTCGTCGAGCGTCCGATGCTGCGCCTCAAGCCGGGCGGGCGGCGCGCGGCGGCTGGCTACGCGCCGGCGCCGCAACGAGCATAGTCCAGGGGGCATAGGCCAAGGGGGCATAGTCCAAGGGGAGCATAGTCCAGGGGGGCATAGTCGAGAGGGCTGGCGCCGGGCTGTGCTCCGCCGCTAATATGCCTTCTCGAAGCCAACTTCGAGGGAGACACGCCGATGCGGATACACAACCTCTACACCGATTCGAGCGGCCAGTCCCACTTCCGGGACATCGAAGTCGAATGGGCCGAGGAAACGCATGCGGGCAAGCTTTCGAAGCGCCTGCCGGCGACCGGGATCATCTTCCGCGAAGTCCCGCCGACTTACGACCTCGACTGGCACCCGGCGCCGCGGCGGCAATACATCATCAATCTCGACGCCGGCGTGCAGATCACCGCGAGCGACGGCGAAAGTCGCAAGATTGGCGCCGGGGAGGTGATCCTCGTCGAGGACACGACCGGTAAAGGGCACCTGTCCAAGGCGCTCGACAACAAGATCCGCAACTGCATCTTCGTCCCCACCGAATAACGGAGCGACAACATGAAGCTGCTTTGTTTTGACGACTACAAGCTGGGCGTACTGAAGGGCGACCGCGTCGTCGACGTGTCGGCGGTCGTGCGGGACATCCCGCATACCGGCCCCGGCGACCTGATCAACGGCCTGATCGCGCGCTTTGACCAATACCGCGGCAAGCTGGAGGACGCCACCGCGAGCAGCCAAGGCGTTCCGGTGTCTTCGGTCAGGGTCCGCCCGCCATTGCCAAAGCCTGACAATATCGACTGCATGGCGGTCAACTACATGGAAGACGGGACGCGCAGCGCGCCGGCGCCGATCAACGCGTTCCAAAAAACAGCGAACGCTATCTGTGGACCCGGCGACACGATGGTATTGCCCGATGCGCCGGCGACGATCTTCGAGGGCGAGGCTGAACTCGCGGTCGTGATCGGCAAAAAGGCGAGCAACGTCAAAGCCGCCGACGCGATGGACTACATTTTCGGCTATACCTGCTTTATCGACGGCTCGGCGCGTGGCCTCCCGGCCCCCGGCTTTTTTGCCATGAAGTCGCGGGACACCTTCGCGCCGATTGGCCCTTATCTTGTGACCAAAGACGAGATCCCGGACCCGCAAAAATTGCAGATCCGGCTGTGGAACAACGGCACTTTGATGCAGAACTTCAACACCAGCGACATGGCGCACAAGATCCCGCGCTGCCTCGAGTGGCTGAGTTCGGTCCACGCCTTGGAGCCCGGCGACATCATTGCTACCGGGACCAACCATCGCGGCCTCAACTCTTTCCAGGACGGTGACAAGATCGAGCTGGAGATCGACGGGCTCGGGCGGCTCGCCTTCAACGTCAAGGACGAGCTGAAGCGCACCTGGGGACGCGAGACGCGGCTGCAGATGCACGAGAAGGCGGCGCAGAAGACTGCCGGCGCCTATCCCGACATCACGCCGCAATTGACCGGCAAATACGCCGCTCGCTAGCCCAGAGACGTCCTAGCGCACCCGAGTTCGTCATTGCCGGGCTCGACTTGGCTCGACCCGGCGATCTAGGCCCCAGCCTCGGGCCGTGGAGACTGTCGTGGATGCCCGGGTCAAGCCCGGGCATGACGACGTGAGGCGTACCGAAATAGAAAGGAACGAACGATGAGTGCCGCCGGCTTCGCCTACAGCAACCGCTTCAACAAGAACCTTCCGCCGCCGGCGCCGCCCTGGACCGGCTTTCCGAAATATAACTTCATCGGCGGGCACAACGACCCCGAGAGGATCCCGGCGGCGGCGCTAGCCGATGCCGCGACCACGGTCCTGCGGCGCCGCGGGGCTGACCTTGCCCTCTACAATTTCGACGGCCCGCAGGGCTATCGCGGGCTGCGCGATCTCGTCGTCGACAAGGTCTCGCGTCGCCCGGCTATCAAATGCTCGGCGGATGACGTCTTGATCACCTCCGGCTCCGGGCAGGGCATCGATCTCGTCAACCAGCTGCTGCTCCAGCGCGGCGACACCGTCATCCTCGAAGAATTCACTTATGGCGGCGCATTGACCAAATTAAAGCGGCTCGGCGTCGACATCGTCGGGGCACCGCTCGATGACGAGGGGCTGCGGATCGATGCCCTCACGCGGATCATCGAGGATTTCGGGCGAAAGGGCGTCGTTCCGAAATACATCTATACGATCCCGACGATCCAGAACCCGACCGGCTCGATCCTGCCGCTCCAGCGCCGCGAGGAATTGCTTGCATTGACCCGCAAGCACGGCGTCCCGGTTTTCGAGGACGAGTGCTATGCCGACCTGACCTGGGCCGGCTCGGGTCCACCCTCACTGTATGCGATGGACCCGCAACAGGTGATCCACATCGGCTCCTTCTCGAAAACCTTGGCGCCTTCGTTGCGCCTCGGCTACGTCGTCGCCGTTCCGGAGGTCATGAGCCAAATCGTCGCCTGCAAGCGCGAGGCCGACAGCGGCACCGGCGCGCTCGATCAGATGGTCGTCGCCGAATACTTTTCGCGCAGTTTCGGCGAGCACGTCGATGGCCTGACCCAAACCCTGCACGAGAAACTCGACACGATGGTCGAGGCCGTCGAGCGCGAGTTCGGCACCGCGGTCGAGAAGATGTGGAAGCCAAAGGGCGGCATCTTTCTGTGGCTCAAGCTTCCGGACCGGATCGATGTGACCAAGCTCGTCGGGCCCGCCGCCAAAGCCGGGATCGCCTTCAACCCGGGACCCGAATGGTCGTGCAACCCGGCCGCAAGCAAGTCCCACCTGCGCCTCTGTTTCGCGCTTCCGTCAAAGGACGTCATCCGCGACGGCGTCGCGGCCTTCGCCCGGGTCTGCTTCGAGGAAACCGGCATCCCCGAGCGCAGCGCGAACGTCCGCCGGGCCGGCTCTTAAGGGCAGTCTTTGGATCCAGTCGCGGGTGGCATGCGCTGCCGGCGGTGCCCGGCGAGTTGGTTCAGGGCTTCGACGGCCGCAGAAAAGGCGATCGCGGCATAGATGTACCCTTTCGGGACATGGAAACCGGCGCCGTCGGCGACCAGCGTCATGCCGATCAGCAGCAAAAAGCTCAACGCCAACATCTTCACTGTCGGATGCCGGTTTACGAAATCGGAGACTGGCCCCGAAGCGGCCAGCATGATCAGCACGGCAATCACGATCGCGGTCGCCATGACCCAGAACTCGTTGGCCATACCGACAGCGGTGATGACGCTGTCCAACGAAAACACGATGTCGAGCACTACGATCTGCATGATGACGCCTACGAAACTGGCATTGGCTCGGCGCGGCTCGTTTGGCAGGTCGTCCCCTTCGATCCGGTGATGGATCTCGCGCGTGCCCTTGTACAGCAGGAAGAAACCGCCCCCGATCAGGATAAGGTCGCGCCAGGAGATGCTGCGGCCGAGAATTTCGAACACCGGTTGCGTGAGGCTGATAATCCACGCAATCGAGGCGAGCAGGGCGAGACGGGTGATCAACGCCAGCCCCAATCCCACCTGCCGAGCCCGATTTTGGCGCGCGACCGGCAAGCGCCCGGCCAATATCGTTATGAACATCAGATTGTCGATGCCAAGCACGATCTCCAGCGCGGTCAGCGTCAAGAGACTGGCCCAGATCTGCGGATCGTTCAGCCAACCCATTTCAGCCTTTCGAAACGGTTTCTGTAGTTTCGCTCGGTGCTGTTCTGGACTCGGCGACCACAGTCGATCAACCTCCAAGCCGGCCGCGTTGGATAGCGGAGGATCTCGGGTGGAGGCGTAAGTGACCGAAAATACCGGGGAAGGGCCGCGCAGACGGTACATCAAACGGCCGACGGCGCAGGCGCGGGCCTACTCGCAGGCGGTGATCACCGAAGGCGGGAGGATCGTCTGGCTCGCCGGGCAGGTCGGAGCGGCGGATACATCTGGAAACTCGCTTGCTGGCGACTTCGACGGCCAGGTCCGAGAGGTATTTGCCCGCTTGAACCAGACTCTCGAGGAGGCCGGCGGCAGCCTCGCCGATATGGTGACGATGACAGTTTTCATTACCGACGCTCGCTACGGCGACCGGTTCACCGAGCTGCGGAAGGAAATTTTCCGTGACAATTTTCCCGCGAGCGCGCTGATCACCGTCACCGGCCTCGCCCGCCCGGAGATGCTCGTCGAGGTTCAAGGGATCGCCGTGATCGGGTGAGGTCTTCCCGCTTCCAGCGTGCGTGATAAAGTGTCCTGGTAAAAGGCAGAATCAAAGGGAGGTTACTCCAATGCGCGCTATGGACGTGATGACAACCAATGTGATCACCGTCAGCCCGGATACTCCGGTACAGGAGGTGGCGAAAATCCTGTCCGAGCGGAGCATCAGCGGGGTTCCGGTGGTCGATGCGCAGAATCGGCTCATCGGGATCGTCAGCGAGGGCGATCTGCTGCATCGCGTCGAGATGGGAACCGATCGCCGGCCCGATCGGAGAACCGGGCGCCGGCGCTCGTGGTGGCTCGACACGGTCGGATCGGACGAGGAACTCGCCCGCGCCTACGTCAAATCGCATGGCCGTACCGCCAGAGATGTCATGACGAGCGAGGTCACCTCCGTCAGTGAGACCACCGAACTCGCCGATATAGCAAATCTGCTGGAGACCAAACGGATCAAGCGGGTGCCTGTTCTCAGAGACGGGAAGTTGGTCGGCATCGTCAGCCGGGCCAACCTTGTACGGGCGCTGGCGGCGGCGGGAAGTCGCCTCAGCGCCGACACCGCCACCGACGACCGCACGATCCGCCAAAAACTCTTGGCCGAGTTGCAGGGGCAGGAGTGGGTTCACGCCTGGGCGGCCGATATCATCGTCAGGGATGGGGTCGTGCATTTCTGGGTGTCCGACGACCGCCCCGAAGAAGAGCAGCGGGCCCTGCGCGTCGCGGCCGAGAACGTCCCCGGCGTTCGCGGCGTCGAGGAGCACATCGTGCCGGCGCCGATGATCCCGCCGGCATTTTAGCAGCTGCCGGAAATCCAGGATTGACCGCGGGCGCCGAACGGTAAACCATTCTTAGACCGTTGCTTTCGCCCTCAGAGGGAGGATCAGCCCGCGATGAGCATCAAGAACAAGGCCTATATCGTCGGGATTTATGAGCACCCGACGCGCAAGGCCGAGGATAAGTCGCTCGCTCAATTGCATGCCGAGTCGGCCAAGGGAGCGATCGAGGACGCCGGCCTCAGCAAGAGCGACATCGACGGCTATTTTTGCGCGGGCGATGCCCCGGGACTGGGACCTCTGTCGATGGCCGATTACATGGGCCTCAAATTGAGGCACATGGATTCGACCGATTGCGGTGGCTCGTCCTACCTCATCCATGTTGGGCATGCCGCGGAGGCGATTGCGCTCGGCAAATGCAGTATCGCATTGATCACGCTCGCCGGCAGGCCGCGCAGCGAGGGCCAGGCGACCGGAACTGCGGCGCGCACCGTCCAGAACACGCCCGACGCGCCGTTCGAAAACCCCTACGGGCCCGCCACTGCGAACATGTACGCGATGTGCGCAATGCGCCACATGCACCAGTACGGGACGACCAGCGAACAGCTCGCTTGGATCAAAGTCGCCGCCTCGCACCATGCGCAGCACAATCCGCACGCGATGCTGCGCGACGTCGTCACGGTCGAGGACGTCGTCAGCTCGCCGATGATCGCCGACCCGTTGCACCGGCTCGATTGCTGCGTGATCAGCGACGGCGGCGGGGCGATCATTGTCGCCAGCCCGGAAGTCGCAAAGAGCCTCAAACGGCCCAAGGTCAAGATCCTCGGCGCGGGCGAAGCGCCCAAGCATCAGATGGGCGGGCAGATCGACCTGACCTATTCGGGCGCGGTGTGGTCGGGGCCGCCGGCCTTTGCCGAGGCCGGGGTCAAACCCGGAGACATCAAATACGCCTCGATCTATGACAGCTTCACGATCACCGTCCTGATGCAGATCGAGGATCTCGGCTTCTGCGAGAAGGGCCAGGGCGGCAGGTTCGTCTCCGACGGCAATCTGATTTCCGGCACCGGCAAGTTGCCGTTCAATACCGACGGCGGCGGGCTGTGCAACAACCACCCGGCAAACCGCGGCGGTCTGACCAAGGTCGTCGAGGCAGTGCGCCAATTGCGCGGCGAGGCGCATCCGGCAGTGCAGGTGAAGAATTGCGATCTGGCATTGGCGCACGGCACCGGCGGCTCGCTCGGCACAAGGCATGGCGCAGCGACCGTGATCATGGAGAGGGAGTGAGCAGATGCCGGCTCAGGAACGCAAGATCCAGGCCCCGCAGCCCAATCCGGAAACCCAGGCGTTCTGGAAGGCGGCTGAGGAAGGCAAGCTGATGATCGGCAAGTGCAATGCCTGCGGCGCAGTGCATTATTATCCGCGCGCGATCTGCCCGTTCTGCTTCAGCGACAAGACCGAATTGCAGCAGGCCTCGGGCAACGGCACGATCTACACCTACAGCGTGATGCGCCGCGCGCCGATCCCCTATGCGATCGCCTATGTGACTTTGAACGAAGGCCCGACGATGATGACCAACATCGTCGATTGCGACCTCGACAAGATCCGCATCGGCCAGGCGGTGCGGCTCGTCTTCAAGCCGAGCGACGGCGGCCCGCCGGTGCCGATGTTCACCCCGGCGTGATTTTTGTTTTACTGGAGAAGAGCAAAATGGACACGCTTGAAACGCGGCCTTCGGCGAGGCCGCGCAATATCGATCCGGAAGAATGGGCGGTGCGGGTCGACCTCGCCGCCTGCTATCGGCTTATCGCCCATTTCGGCATGGACGATCTGATCCTGGGCCACATCTCGGCGCGCGTGCCGGGAGCGGAAGACCAGTTCCTGATCAATCCGATGGGTCTCCTGTTCAACGAGATCACGGCTTCGAGCCTGTTAAAAATTGACATTGACGGCAATCAGATCGAGCCGTCGGAGTACGAGCCGAACCGAGCCGGCTTCATCATTCACAGCGCCATCCACATGGCGCGGCCCGACGCCCGCTGCGTCTTGCACACGCATACCGAAGACAGCATCGCGGTCAGCGCGCAGGAAGAGGGGCTCTTGCCCTTGTCGCAATGGGCGCTGCGCTTTTATGGCAACCTCGCCTACCACGATTACGAAGGCGTCTCGCTCGATCTCGACGAGCGGGAGCGGCTGCAGCGGGACATTGGCCAGAAGCAGGTCTTGGTGTTGCGCAACCACGGCCTGTTGACGGTCGGCCGCAATGTCGCCGAGGCGTTTTCGCTGACCTATTACTTCGAGCAGGCGGCGAGGGCGCAGCTCAAGATGCAGGCGGCTGCCGCGGCGGGCGCCAAGATCCTGTTTCCATCAAAGGAAGCCTGCGAGCAGTCGGCCGTGCGCCCGCGCGGTAACGAGGGACATCTGCCGCTTGCCGGGCAGCGCGAGTGGCCGGCTCTGCTGCGGCTCGCCGACAAGCTCGACCCCAGTTACCGAAACTGACCCAATCGCAGTCAGTGGCGCCGGCACTGCTCCCGCTCGTTGTGCACCTGGCCGAGGCGGTATTGCAGCCGCTCGCGCTCCTCGCCGTAGGGTGTGTAAGCGAGCCTGTTGCGCAACTCGTGCTCCTCATGCCGTAATCCCTCGCACCGCTCGCGGTAGCCATGCTCTTCGCCGTAACGGGGCGGCGGCGCATAACCCGGAGTGGGATAACCGGGCGGGGGCGCATACCCGGGCGCCGGATAAGGCGCCGCCTGGGCTTCTCGGGGTGGCGGCGGCACGGAAGCAGCGGGCCGCCCGCCATTGCAGACCAACTGGCCGTTGTTGTTGCCGATATCCCCGACGCAATGCGTCACATTGAGCGCCGTCAGCTGATCGCCGCGTCCATTGGCTCTCCGGCAGACCGCGGTCAAGGTGCCGCCCTGCATTCTGAAATCCCGGCAGCTCTGCTGATAGGAGCCCGGCGGCAGCCCCTGCGCATATGCCGCAAAGGCCAGCCCCGCCAGCGCCGCCGCCGCGAACAACCCGGATACTATTTTCACCTTCAACTCCCGCCCGTTGATGAACCCGATAACGGGCGAGACCTGCCCGAAAGTTCCGGGCGCGTCGTGATCCTCAAGCGAGCCACCGCTTGCGGCGGCGGTAATGCTTGACGTCGCGGTAACTCTTCCGCCCGGTCGCCGAGAGCCCGAGATAGAATTCCTTGACGTCCTCGTTGCTGCGCAGATCGGCCGCGGTCCCGTCCATCACGATCCGTCCGTTTTCGAGAATGTAGCCGTATTGGGCATGGCGCAGCGCGATATTGGTGTTCTGCTCGGCGACCAGAAACCCGACATGCTCATTCTCGTTCAGCCGGTCGACGATCGCGAAAATCTCCTCGACCAGTTGCGGCGCGAGACCCAATGAAGGCTCGTCGAGCAGGATCATTTTTGGCCTCGACATCAACGCCCGGCCGATCGCCGTCATCTGCTGCTCACCGCCTGAGGTATAACCGGCGATGGCGTTCCGCCGGGTCTTGAGGCGCGGGAAGTAGCGGTAGACCTTGTCGAGATCGTCGGCGATCCTGGCACGGCCGTCATGCCGCGTATAGGCGCCGGTCAGCAGATTTTCTTCGACGGTCAGATGCGCAAAGCAGTGGCGCCCTTCCATGACCTGGATCAGCCCGCGCTTGACCACTTCGGCGGCATCCAGGGCGTCCGTGCGCTCGCCGGCAAAGGTGATCGAGCCCTTCGTCACCTCGCCGCGCTCGGCGCGCAGCAGGTTGGAGATCGCCTTCAGTGTCGTCGTCTTGCCGGCACCGTTGCCGCCGAGCAGCGCGACGATGCCGCCTTCCGCCACTTTGAGCGAGACTCCCTTCAGCACCAGGATGACGTGGTTGTAGATCACCTCGATGTTGTTGACCGCGAGGAGCGCGCCGGCTTCGGTCATGGATGCGTTTCGGGTATAGGGCCGAGGTTTTCCGCGTCCTCACATCACCTTCGCGCAGTCGCGCGGCGTGATGCCCTTCTCCTTAGCGTATTCGAGGGCCGACTGCTGGTACATATCGGTCAGCATTGCACGGTCCGGCTGGATCCAGTCGGACACGAATTTCCAGTGCTTGCCGTCCCACTGCTGGATTCGCACCTGGCCGTTGCCTTCGTGGTTCGCGCAGGAGAGTTGGATCGGCACCATCAACCCGTCAGCGCCCAACTGGGTGATCCGCTGCGGGGTGATGTCGAGGTGCTCGTATCCCCACTGCACCTCTTCGCCCTTCAGCGGCTTCTTGCCGAACTTGCCCTGCGCGGTGCGGATCGCCTCGAGGTCGAAGATCGCGTTGATGACGCCGCGGTTGAAGAGCACCTCGCCGACCTTGTCCCGCGTCGTGTGGCCGCCGTTCTTGTCATAGACGTATTTGAGGATGTCCTTGACCACGGGATAATCCTGTCCGGCGCCGTGGAACGTGCCCGATTTGTAGCCGACCGCCGCCTCGCCGGCGGGCACGACATCGGGCTCGGAGCCCGACCACCACACGCCGATGAAGTGGTCCATCGGATATCCGACCGAGGCCGCTCCCTTGATCGCGGTCGAGTTCATGACCCCCCAGCCCCACATCAACAGCCAGTCCGGCCGCTGCTGGCGGACCTGCAGCCAGGTCGCCGACTGTTCGATGCCCGGCGCCGAGACCGGGTATTTGAGGAAGGTGTAGCCGTATTTCTGCGACAGCTTCTCAAGCGTCGCGATCGGCTCCTTGCCGTAGGCAATGTCGATGTAGACGAGGCCGATCTTCTTGCCCTTGAGCTTGTCGAGGCCCCCCATCTGCTCCCCGACATATTTGATCATTGCGTCGGCCTGCGCCCAATAGGTGGCGGGCAAAGTAAAGACATAGGGGAACACGGCGCCGTCGCTCGCGTCGGCGCGTCCATAGCCCATCGACACGACCGGGATCTTGTCGGCCGTCGCGCGCTCGATCAGCGCATAGGTGATGCCGGTCGACAGCGGGTCGACGAGGCTGGCGCCGGTCGGCCCCTTGTTCTTGAGCCGCTCGTAGCACTCGACGCCCTTGTCGTTGTTGTACCCGGTTTCGCACTCCTCATAGGTGATCTTGACGCCGCCGACGCCGCCGTCGCGCGCGTCGATCATGTCGAGATAATCGGCATAGCCGTCGGCAAACGGGATGCCGTTCGGCGCATAGGGGCCGGTGCGGTAGACGAGGCGCGGAATGAATTGCTCGCTCTGCGCGAAGGCGGTGCCGGGGCCGAGGGCGAATACGGCGGTCGCGACCGTCGCAACCGCAAGCAATATTCTGAACAGCCTCATCTTCTCCTCCCTGTGCCGCCAATTCCGGCTCTTCTAGGCTCCCGCCGGTTCCGCTGCAAGAAGATCATCGACTGCAGCGAATGCATCGCGATAACTCCCGTTCTGGTTGCCGATTTCGAGGCCTGCGGCCGGCCGACGAGATTGCCGTCCGCCCGTTGCCGAACTGCCCCGCGCCGGTCTCTCGCCCCTGTTCCGCCTGTTTTATCAGGTAGAGATCAGGCATCGCCAACACCCTCGATCAGCAATCCGCGCGCCAGCGCCCGCATCGGTAAGCTCGACTGGCATGCGAGCGCAACAGCGGTGCCACCTCGCGGATTTCGGCCGACCCGCGTTCCCAAACCCCCCTGGGAGTCCGCCTTGACCTCTGCTCGCTCGCATCTCTTCCGCCTCGTTTGTGATTAAGCTCAGGCATGGGCAACCCCAGAAGCAAAATCCCGCACCGGCTCGCCGGGTCCCGAATCCGTACGATACGATGCGATCATGGCAATTGCGTGGTGTCCAATAGGCGATGCGAAACCAGCGCCGGAACCGGCTGATAGAAAGCGGGTTGGGCGGGTGGCTGGGGGTGGGAGCTGGGCCGCCCGTATTTGATGCCGCAGCCGTTCACGCCGGGCCAAGTTGCGGCGCCGACCCGGGATCAGCGGGGGCGAGGCATCGGCGCTCATTTCGGAGGGCGCTAGAGCGGGGAGCGCAACCCGCCATTCGGCTCGTCGCAGGCACTGCGCTCTGAACGTCGTTTATCGGTCGCGGGCTCACGGGTAAGCCTAGGCGATACCAAAACACATATTGTGTTCGAATTCATCCAAGCGTCAAACAACGGCATCGCTTTAGAAACCTGTGCATTATCAGGGCAAGACCAAGGGATGAGCCGCCCTCAGACGGCCCGTTGCTTGAAGGATTGATCACCGAAACTCATACGGCCGAAAACAAACAGCTGTCTCCATATCTTAACCTCAGCGGTCCGTTACCTCGATTGCGAGCAATTGCAGAAGTTCTAACGGATTCTCGCTTGTCCGAGGATGAAATCGAAATTGACTAAACGCTGCGAACCGCCCTTGGTATTGAAATGGACGATGCACTTGCGACCCAGCATTTTACGATAGAAGTCTTACCATTATACGTCCCACTTCGCTATATGTTATCTGAGCATTTTCTGAAACTACTAATTGGCTACCGTCATATGTACGCTAGGGTCAGTGTGGCGTTCGTTGCCTACCTAGACAAACCCGTCGGGCGCGTACCTATTTTTGCATTTCCGCTGCTCGGTAAAGAAGATGGCGGTGGTGTAATTTGTAAATCAGCTATCTTGACCGACGATGTGCAGGTTTTCGGACGCCGGCAGTGACGACCCCTCCACGCGTTCGGGCGGCCGGCGTCTGAAAAGCGCCAAGGCACGAAATCGCGGGAAGTGGGGCACCGTCGGTGCCGCGGGCTCTATGGGGATTTAGCCGCGGCGTCAGGTTGGGCGAGGTTGGATCAAAGCGCCCGCTCTATCGGTTTGCCTCGCAGGATGGGTATGGGTGACGGGCTGAACGAGCGCAGTGGGCGTTTCTGGACATGGTTGGCGGGGCGACTGCGGGCCGATTTATCGACCTGCAGTAAGCGAGGGCTGTGCTGGCCGAGAGCCAGCCGGAATGGCGAGCGTCACTGGGCTGGTGGATCAGTGGCGACGGCGTCATGAGGTGTCGATCCTGATCGCTGCCGTAGCGGGCGCCGGGTGGTGTTTGGGCTGGCAGCCGCGCGCGAAAGTCTCGATGATGATCATGCGGCCACCGCAGGAGCGACATGGACGCGGCAGCACGCGGGGTTCGCCGGCAGCTGCGGTTGCGGACGGCTCGGGCTGTTTCGCCCGGGACGGCACGGCGAGCAACTCACGCGCCCGTGCGATGTTGGCGGCGCGGTTGCCGTTGGCGAACAATCCATAGTGGCGGATGCGGTGCAAGCCCTTGGGCAGCACGTGCGTCAGAAAGCGCCGAATGAACTCGTCGGTTGGCAGTGTCATGGTCTTATAGCGATCAGGCCCCTCGATCCGGTAATCCTTCCACGTGAACGTGACGCCGGTCTTGTCGGCTGAGATCAGCCGGTGATTGGAGATCGCGACGCGGTGGGTGTAGCGCGACAGGTAGGCGAGCACGGCCTGTGGCCCGCCGAACGGCTTCTTGGCATAGACCACCCACTCGGTCTTGCGCAGCGGCGTTAGGAAAGCAGCGAATGCTCGCGGCTCGGTGAGGGCGGTGTGGTCGCCGAAGAACGCGAGGCGTCCCGCCTGGTGGGCAGCGAGGAGCTTGCCCAGGAACAATCGCCGGAACAGGCGCGAGAGAACCCGCACCGGCAGAAAGAACGCCGGGCGGCACGACACCCAGCGCGTGCCATCGAGGGAGATGCCGCCGCCCGGGACGATCATGTGCACGTGCGGATGATGGCACCCACGCCCACAATACCCTGAGCGCGGATAATACGGATGTTCAGGTCTTCTACCCCTTTCACCCGCTTCATGGTGCTACCCTGCAGATCCTTCGCAGACCGAAGCGGGGAGATGGGGCGGTCTGTGTCATGGACCCAGCCGGGAGGCGACTGAAGATTCCCGGTCTGGATGCTGTTGCCGGAGTGCGCCGAGATCAAGATCTCGCAACGACCGCACCTGGGTAAGGAAGCCCTCCTATCTCTCGCTTCATTGATCGCCTCACAACTCGACTCCAAAGACCCGTTCACGATAACCTTCTGCAAACGGCTGTTAACGGATGCGAGGGAGGTCGTCGTGGTGCAACTTCAACTTCTGGACCTGATGATCCGAAAGGAATGCGGTGCCGTGCCAATGGACGCAGCGACACGCGCCGATCTGATCGATCTCATGGCCCGCGTTCTGGTAGTGGTCTTTCACGAGGAGGGGGGAAGAGTCAATGACCGAAGTTTTGTACAGTCCCAAGATCAAACCGGAGCACCTGGCTCGCAAGGCGATCGTCTACCTTCGGCAGTCCAGCGAAAAACAAGTACGACAGAATAAGGAAAGTCAACATCTCCAGTATGCGGTGGCCGAACGGGTGCGTGCTCTGGGCTGGAAGCAGGTCGAGATCATCAATAGTGACCTGGGATCGAGCGCGGGCATTGCCTCCGCCCAGCGGGAAGGCTTCGAGCGTGTCCTCAGCTTGGTGGCACTGGGAGAGGTCGGAATCGTCGGCAGCCGGGAGGTATCGCGGCTATCCCGCACGGACAAAGACTGGTGTCGGCTGCTGGAGGTGTGTCAGATCTTTGGAACGCTTATCGCTGACGAGCAACAGGTCTACGATTTGAATTATCTCGACGATCAATTGGTGCTGGGCATCAAAGGGACACTCAGCGTCGTCGAACTCAAGGTCATACGCCAACGATTGCTGGCGGGACAGGAGTCCAAAGCGCGCCGCGGTGAACTGTTCAAAAGGCTCCCGATTGGGTATGCCCGAGACCCCGTGGGTAAGATTGTGTTTCATCCCGACCGACGGGTCTGCGAAGCGATTCAACTCGTGTTCGCCAAGTTTCGAGAACTGTGGAGCGTGCGTCAGACATTCCAATGGTTCCGTGATCACGACGTGGAGCTACCGGCCAACCCCATTCAGGGAACGCGGCTGGTCTGGAAGATTCCCTCGCAGAGCCTGATCCGCGACATTTTGTGCAATCCCTTCTATGCTGGCGCCTATGTTTGGGGACGGCGTCCGGTAACGACGTTGCTGGTGGACGGCCGGCTTGAGAAACGTCAGAGCGCGATGCGCCCCGCCGAAGAGTGCCGCGTCTTCATCCGCGATCATCATGTAGGTTATATTGACTGGGCCACCTACGAAGAGAACCGACGAATGATGCGGCGTAATTCCGTGAACTGGGAGGGGGACGAATCGATGGCGGCGATTCGCGCCGGCCAGGGTCTTCTGGTCGGGCTCCTCCGCTGTGGACATTGTGGACGCAAGCTGCATGTACGGTATTGGGGTGGTCGCGGCACCAATGCACGCTATCTTTGCAAGGGCGACTATGACGATGGCGGGCAGTATTGCATCGGCTTTGGCGGCAGCTCGGTAGACCGCCGGGTGGGGCAAGAACTACTAAAGGTGATCGCGCCTTTGGGGGTGGAAGCCAGTCTGCGAGCGCTGGAAGAACTGAGCGCCGGCGACGCCGCTCAACGTGCCGCCCTGTCCAGCAAGCTCGAGCAACTGGAGTATGAGGCAAAGAAGGCCTTCGAACAGTACGACGCGGTGGATGCCCGGAATCGACTTGCAGCCAGCGAGTTGGAACGGCGGTGGAACGAAAAGCTGGAAGAAATCGAGGCAGTCAAGCAACGGCTTTCCAGTCTGGATGCACAACGCTATTCGTTGTCACCTGAAGAGGAAATCAGAATACGCTCGATGGGTGATCACTTTGCTGAAGTCTGGCAGAGTGACCACTGTCCTCCGACACTCAAGAAGATGATCTTCCGCACAGCCATCGAAGAGATCATCGTGCGCACTGATCAGGATAAAAAGAGCCTTGAGTTGGTGATTCACTGGAAGGGAGGCGCGCATACGCAACTCGCGATGGAGCGGCCGCGTTCCGCAACGGAAACCGCCACGCCTATGGAGGCGCTAGAGATCATTCGTCGTATGGCTGTTCGCTACGGCGACGACCAGATTGCCTCTGTGTTGAACCGACGCGGCTATTCTACCGGCAAAGGGAAGCGATGGAATCAGATTCGCGTGGCGACGGCCAGGCGCAACCATTCCATTGCCGGTCAAAAGCGAGCTCTGCCTGATCCGGAGAGAGTTAGCTTGAGCCAAGCTGCGCGAATATGTGGCGTCAGTCATCGCACGATCGAACGGCTGGTGGAGGCCGGTCTGTTAAAGTGCGAACAAGTAACTCCTCGTGCACCCTGGGAAATTCGCCGCACTGATTTGGATGCCGAACCCATTCGCAGGATTATTGACCGCCTCCACCGCACTGGCAAACTAATTTTGCAAGGGGGCTGCGCGGAAGATCAGCTTGCCTTGTTCATTGAAAAAGCAGGAGATGATAATGCCAGGCATCATGAGTGAGGGTTCTGGGTCATCGCCGAGCCCCAGCTGTGGAGCACGGCGGTGATGCCGATCCTGGCGCCGAGCCGCTTGGGATCGGCGGCGATCGTCATCGTGGCTTCAGCCGCCGCCGTAAACAGCAGACCGTAGATCGCGGCTTTGTTGTGGTAGGCGATATCGGCGATCGGACCCGGCAGCGTAAAGACGAGGTGGAAGTAGCCGACGGGCAGCAGTTCGGCCTCGCGCTCGGCGAGCCATTCCTTGGCGGCGGCGCCCTGACACTTGGGACAATGCCGGTTGCGGCAGCTGTTGTAGGCAATGACAGTGTCAGCGCAGTCCTCGCAGCGCGCGACATGGCCGCCGAGCGCCACCGTGCGGCAGCGCTCGATGGCTGACATCACCTTCAGCTGGTCGAGGCTGACGTGCCCGGCATTGGCGCGGCGCCACGCAGCCCCGTGGTCGCGGAAGATATCCGCAACCTCCAACGCTGGACGGGGCACCGCCGCAGGCGGCTACGCCGGCGGCGGGTCTTTCCGGCTCTTCTTGGGCTTCTTGCGCGGTTGTGACAACAGGTCGAGCGGGCTCTCGACGCCGGCGATCATGCCGGTGGCGACACGCGTGTAACGCGCCGTTGTCTCCAATTTGTCGTGACCCAGCAGCGCCTGGATAATTCTAATATCGGTACCACGCTCGAGCAGGTGGGTCGCGAAGCTGTGGCGCAACGCGTGCAATGTCACGGCCTTCTTGATCCCGGCCGCCTCGGCCGTCTCGTGAAACAGGCGGCTCAACTGGCGGGTGGTCATCGGCTTGCCGCGCCTGTTGCCAGGAAACAGCCAGCGTTCGGCCACGGGTGTTCCGGCATCGTAACGCGATGGGCGGGCCTTCCACCATTGGCGCAACAGACCGAGCGTCTCCGGCGACAGCATGACATTGCGGTCCTTGCGGCCTTTGGACTGCTCGACCCGAATGATCTTCTGCGCGCTGTCGATATGCTTGACCTTGAGCCTGACCACCTCGCTGGCGCGCAGGCCGCAGCCGTAGCCCAGACTGAGCAACGTGCGGACCTTGAGGTTGCTGGCGACGGCCAGCAGGCGCCGCGTCTCGTCCGGGCTCATCACCAGTGGTATCTTCTGGGGCTCGCGGATGTGATAGATCTCGCTCGCAAGATCCAGTCGCCGCAGTGTCACGCGAAACAAAAACCGCACCCCGGTCATGATGCGGTTGCGATTGCAGATGCTCACGCCGGCCTCGGCCAGGTGCAACTGGAAGCGCCGGATATCCTCAGTCGTCGCCGTGTCAGGGGAGCGGTTGAGAAACACAGCAAACCGCTTGCAGCTGTGAATGTGGCCCCTTTGCGTGCCCGCACAGAGCTTCCGCGCGCTCATGTCTTCGATCATGCGATGACGCAGCGGGGTAACGGCATCCGGACTCATGGAAAACTCCTGTCTTGGGTGAGGTTGGCGACACCTCGATCCTCAAGACAGGACGCCCCTTCCGCTATCGACGATCTCTATCCTGGTTATCGCGCCCCGGCATAAGGCCCCCGCCTCAGCAAACTATCGCGCAGCGATTTAGTGCTATGGCACTGAACTGCCGATCCGCGAGTCAGCGTTTCGGTCTCCATTAGTGAGCACAGCGGACCCTCAGACCGCGTCGAGTCCTTGGATATGAAGCAGTTCCAGCTCCAGCACTGCTGACGGCTGATGCAGTAATCCAATTGCCGGCCTCGGCTGGGAAAAGATTTTGAACGAGGGCGAGCTGCCCCACGGTATTGGTTGCGACCCAATGTCGTGCTGTGCGGTCGATCAGACAGATAAGTTTGAAAATCGGCCGCTGCTCCGGGCGACCATATCAGCAAGGCATATTGACAGTCCAATGAAGTTAGCTAACAAACGGAACGACCATGGCCACTGCCCAAAAAGCTCGCTCGAATCCGCGTGTGAAACCCCGCACTATTGCGCCCGATGCCGGATTCCCCGTCCGCAGCGCCGAGACCAAAACGCAGCTCGGCGCGCGGATTTCCGAGACCAAATACCGGCAGCTCAAGCTGGCCGCGGTCCTGTGCGGCGTAACAGTTCAGGTTATGGTTGAGCAAGCGATCCAGGAGTTTCTGGCCAACCACCCGGAACTGCTACAAAGCAGCCTGGTCGCATCCCCCTCAAAACCCCCGTCACGAAAGACACGCTAGGCAACACGGCCCGGGCCGCTTTCCGGCACCGAAGTCGCCGCGAGGGCAGGGCCAGACCCCCTGCCCTCGACTTGGCCATCTTGCGATTGATAACGTCCTTTATCAACCACAAGAATTGTGCTAGGGCAGGGGCCATGTCAGCTCCCTCCGACCAGCTCCCCGCCATCATCGAACCGGCCGCGTCCTCCCGACCCCGGCCGACACCTATATAGTGCCGACGCTGATCGCCGACCTCGGCGAGCAGGCCAACTGGCGCTACGTCGAATTCTTCACCGCCAACATCAACAACGATCACACGCGGCGGGCCTATGCGCGGGCCTGCGCCGGATTTTTCGCCTGGTGCGACCATCGCGGACTCTCGCTCACGACCATTCGGCCGTTCGACGTGGCGGCCTGGGTGAAAGACCTGCAGGGAGATACAAGGCGCCGGGTGTGAAGCAGCAGCTTGCGGCCGTGCGCATGCTGTTCGACTGGCTGGTGACCGGTCAGATCGTGCCGATGAATCCCGCGGCGGCGGTGCGCGGGCCGAAGCACGTCGTGAAAACCGGCTCGACGCCGGTCCTCGAGGCCGACGAATGGTGCACGCTTGTCGACAGCATCCCGACCGACACGCTGCGCGATCTGCGCGACCGCGCCCTGATCGCGACACTCACATACAGCTTCGCCCGGGTCACAGCGGCGCTGACGATGAAGGTCGAGGATCTGCGGCCGCGCGGCGCGGGATGGACGCTCCGGCTGCATGAAAAAGGCGGCAAGGAACATTCGATGCCATGCCACCACGCGCTCGCCGACGCACTGCGCGCCTATATCGACGCCGCCGGCATCGCCGAGGACCGCAAGGGCTTTCTGTTCCGCACGAGCCCAAGGCACAACGCGACGGTGTTGACCGACCGACCGCTGACCCAGGCGAACGCCTGGCTCATGATCCGCCGGCGCGCCAAGGCGGCCGGCATCGCCGCGCGGATCGGCTGCCATACTTTCCGCGCGACCGGGATCACCACCTATCTCGCCAACGGCGGCGCGCTCGAGCACGCGCAGGAAATGGCGGCGCACGAGAGCCCGCGCACGACCAAGCTCTATGACCGCACGCAAGAACGGCTCACGCAGGACGAGGTGGAGAGGATCAGGTTTGACCGGCAGCGCCCACAGCGATAAGTGCAGTTTCATTAGATCGCAGTAGTAATAGCGCGACGGCCGCCACCAACGCGCTCGACCATCAGGCCGACATCGCCAAAGTCCAGGAGTGGCTCGGACACGCGAACATCGCCACCACCCGCATCTACGATCACCGCAAGACGCGCCCCGAGGACAGTCCGACGTTCAAGGTGAATTACTGATTATTCGGCAGGCACATTCTGTAACTTGTCCCCTTCCGCCTCAATCGGTGACAGCTCTTCAGGTGAATCCCATGTAGCTAGAACTATTCCTGCGAGTGCGGCATCCCTATTTGAGAGTATTTCTACATCTATATCCATGTTCCGGCCTATTAAGCCAATCGCACGCACTTTTGCATTCGCACCCTCGCCCCTCGATGCTCCGCTCGGCGATTTGATTTCTTTGAAGCCCTGCTGTTTTGGACTGGGTAAAGAAATGCCGTGTTCCAGAGCCTGAAGCAGTTCTCCGCTCGCACGCAAATAGTTCACTGCCTCGTGCGCGTTCTCGTGAACACGAGCTAAATCAACCACTCCAATTTGTTCGCAGATCGCCTCGCACGCGTCTTCGGACAGTACTAGGCGCATGTCATTTTGCCCGGCCCTTCCCACATAACAAACGCCGTCCGAGGCCTGCAAAGCGGGAATTTCCAGTCGCACGAGCTTTCGCTCTAAATCGGGAACGTAGGCGGCGACCCTCATTGCAAAAGTAGCCGGCATCGGAGCGACGAGACCAATCCGACCGAGGTTTGAGAGAAGCTTCTGCTGAAGCTCCAACGCGTGGGATTCGCGCAACCGCGCCACGATTTCGAGTTCGCCCTCCTCTGCAAGCGCGTTAGCGAGCTCGTCGTGTGCGAGGGTTTCGATGTGCTTGAGATTCCAACGAATCCAGAAGGTTTGCTTTTCGGGCATTTCAATAACAGCGGTTCTGATAGGGTCGTCCCCATACCTCCAGTCGGAAGGCGTCAACGGGCTTAACGTCCCGACCAGGAGAAGAATCCGCTTTGCTCCTTGACGCTGAAGGTCGCACGCTGGCGTAAGGACAGCGACGATTTCAGAATCACCTACACCGCGGAGGGTGGCATTATCTTCCCCGATCCGGCCACGTTTACGCCGAATAATGTCCCCAAACGCGACCCGGCTGTTTTCGGCTCCCATAAGCCGAAGTCGTTCTGGATTCTGGAAGAGCGAACGATTGACCAGGTTCTGCAAGTCACGCGATCCGGCCACATACGGTGGCGGGTAAGTTTCGCTCGTCAGCGAATTAAGCTCGATCGCGGCGTCAATGATTGACCTCTCACGTTCGATCTCGTGTTGAAGCACACGGTCGAAGACATCGACAAGATAGCTTCCGGTCGGTTCGCCCTCAGCACTAAGCAGCAACTGCCGGATCTGTGCGAGATCGCAACCCTCCGGTCCTACATCGCAAGGAGACATTTTTACCTACCGAGCATCCACTGCGAGCGAAGTTCGCGCGACTAACGGCAGCTGAGGAGTCCAAAGGTCTTCTAGACGACGCCTATCGCATCGGTACCCGCAACCAATGGGACCAGATACTAGCCAACAAAGGTCTGACCTTGCGGGGACATCGTCTGATCCGGCGCAGCTGACGAGCTCCTCACCGGCGCCCGACCCCGGGCCGCTTCCTAATAATCCAGCTTTGGCGGGTAAGCTCGAACTCACGTTTACTATCGTCGCGGCGGCAAGCTGTTCTTCGACGCCATCTGGGCCGCGACGGCAGAGGAAGCGACCGCAAAGATGCTTGATTTCGCGCGTGAATTGCGCTGGAAAATCCAGATCGTGCGCGTCCACCCTGTTAAACCAGACGCTTAACCTCGACGATCGGCGCCCTCGCGAGAGGTGCCGGCACTGGGAATCGTGGGATCATCGCGGAACGCAGGGCGGTGATTCCTGAGGCGAGCAACGAGCCCGCTCACTCGCGCAGAGCCCCTCCTCCCACGCGACCCGCATGAAGCTGTTGTAGTCCCACCCGGTCCGTTTGAAGAAGGCGACCACATCCGCAGGCGCGTATCCATAGGCGCGGCCCAGGTCGACAGACGGTTTCCCCCGACGCACGCGACTAAGCGCCTTTTCGAGCCGAGCAACCGCAGTGCCATCCCGACCGATGATCACGCCACCAACGCGATCGTCTCTCATGACGGCGCCGGCGGCACGAACGCGCTCTTCGAGTTCCCCGGTTTTGTACACCTCGAACAGAGGGTGACCCTCATGGATATCCAAATCCGTCGCCGGCTTGGCGCCAGATAGGACGGCCCACAAATCTTTCTCCGGCCCCTGATCCTGGACGATCTGGCCACGCTTGGCCACCGCGTCCCACTCGACGGGATCCATTTGCCACGGCTCTTTCACGCCGTCAGTACTACCCCGCACCTCCTCCCTTACTCAAGCTCCCGGCGAAGGTTGCACCCCTCCTCTCGCCCGGCGCGTGCTAGGGGGCCGAAGCATCCGGCGCCGTCGCTCGCCTTGGTCCGGGGGCATTTCCTTTTCGACAATGCGCCACGACTTCGCCCATGCGCCGTCGGGGCCGCATGCGGCCATCGCGGCCATTAATTCTGGGGCGATGAGATTTGCCTCACTGGCCGAGTAGCAGAAATCCGGGTAGCAATCGCGAGCGATCCCATCGGCATCGCAGTACTCTATCATCCAGTGTTTCTCTGCTTCTGTCAGCTGATGGATCTCTGCTACACGACGACGCGCGAACACGCGAAGGATCACCACCCGCCGCCCGGTCGCCGTCGCATAAAGAGCCCGGGCGATCCCGTCCTCCCCCGCAAACCGCAACTCCCAGATGCCGTCCTTCGAGACGCCTAGTTCCTCACCACGTCGCCGGCTTGGTGAAAGTCCCGTGTTGGTCGCTCATCGTCGCCGGGAATTGCGACGCCTGAAGGGCGCCGGCGCGGATTTGCTTGATAAAATCGATATGGGGCAGCAGGGCGCGGCTTGGCTTTTTGTGCGGGTTCTAAATGCCCACTTTCTTGCGTAGAAATGCTTGGCATGTTGAAAATCGACGTCCAGCGCCACATCGCTGCTGCCGCTAGCCGCGAGCTGAACCTTGGCCCATCCGAGGATTGTCGCTCCTGCCGTCCCGGCTCTTCGGCAAAATAGTCATGGATTGCCCAATAGATTGCTTCGCGCTCGTTGGCCGAAAGATCGTCCCTCTGCAGCGCTTCCAGCCAGCGCGCGAATTCCGGCGGGTCGTCTGGAGACGCCACAGCCGTTTCTGCTTTCCGCAGCGCCTCTTTTTCCATGTGCGTGGCGACCGCCCAATCTTCATTGCCTGGGCATGGATAGGAATCCGCTTCCAACAGGAGCCGAAGGACCTCTCGGACGGTGATTGCCGACTCAGGCATTGGATCACCTTCTCGCCTTGATCATGCTCGCCTCCTGCATAGTCAGCCTCACCAGCCAACGGGTTTCGCAATCGGCCGTTTGCCCGGCACGACGACCGGGTCCGGGAGCTGGCACGGCCCGATATAGGGCTGAATGTGTCTCACATGGGTCGCGACCTTCATCAGCGAGGCCGCCGGCCTCGCGGTCGGAGTCAGCAGGGTCACCGGCAGGTTCAGTTCCTGCGTCACGATCCGCATGGGCTCGACCAGATCGGTGTCATTTGTGAGCACCGCGGCCAAATCGAAGTGACCCTTGAACGCATCGCGCACCAGATGCACGCCGAGATTGACGTCGGATCCCTTCTCCTCGGTTTTCCAGACATAGGCCACCTGCGGCGCCGCAGACGGCGGCAACACGAATGGCGGTCGAAAATCCGGCGGCAGCACGAGGCCGGCCCATTTCTGACTGACGAGAAAGTTGCCGTAATGGATCACAACCTTGGGCAAGGTCGCGATTGCCCGCAGATAAGCGTGCTGCCTCCGTGGGGCATCAGCATCGACACGGCCCGAAATGTGGGCCGTGTAATATTTGATCGATTCGATCTGACAGCTTGCCGGCAGAGTGGCCCTGCTCATCGCGGCTATGTCGAGCCACTTGTGAGGCGTGCCCCTCAGCGCCCTATAATAGAGGTTGAAGCCGTCGATATAAACGATGGTACGCGCCACGCGAGGTCCAGAAAAGCAGAAGGCCGCCAGGGCTTGCGCCCAAAACGGCCTTTGAACCTACGGCACGCCGCAGGTGGGTTACACTATATAAATACGCTGATTTGCCTGCGATTTCAAGGATATTCTTATAACCCTCTGATCAGTCGTCGCCTTTACGCTCTCGCGTAGGATTTCGAACAGATTCTGCGAATGCTGGCCTCCGGGCATGCAAAAGCCGCCCGGAGGCGGCTTCGCGGCCCGACCACCGAAGCAGCCGGGGGGATATCCTCTCTATATACGCTCAAAACTCGCCAAAAGTAAAAAAACCTGTTTGATATTGCAGCCGACCGTAGGGGCGCCCACCGCGACGCGCGGCGGCCCGCTTGGGCATGTACCGAACGGCACCCACTAGGCCTCAGCACTGATTGCCGCCCTTGAAATGTCCGGTAAAACACCGTACAATAAGAACGTCAAGAGAGGATTCATGATGCCTCAGGAACCAACGCGCACTTCCCGGATCGAGGCCCGGATTTCCCCGGACGCGCTCGCCATCGTCAAGCGCGCCGCCGAAATCCAGGGACGCAGCGTGAGCGACTTCGTGGTTGCCGCCGCCCAGGAAGCCGCACACCGCACGATCGAGGAAACCCAGATCATCCGCCTCTCCGTCGAGGACCAGGAGGCGTTTGCCGAAGCCGTCCTTAACCCGCCGCCGCTTGCGCCGGCCATGGAGCGGGCAATCGAACGCTACCGCCGTGAAACCACTCCGTCGCGGTGACCGGCGCCTTCACCTTTGCGGCACTCGGCACCAACCACGACCGCACCAGCTTTTCGTGCGGCGTGCCGGCTCTCGACCGTTATCTTCGGGAGCTGGCGACCCAGGATATTCGCCGCCGTGTCAGCAACTGCTTCGTCGCGCTCGACGCCGCCGGCAAAATAGTCGGCTACTACACCTTCGCCGCGACCAACCTTCCCCTTACTGAGCTTCGGCCCGAACAGGCCAAGCGGTTACCTCGTTATCCTTCTATGCCCGCATGCCTCGTCGGCCGGCTCGCTGTCGACCAGGGATTTCGCGGACGCGGGCTCGGCAGTTTACTGATCGTCGATGCGATCGCCCGCGCCATGCGGGCCGAGCCGGCCATCTTCGCGCTCATTGTCGACGCCAAGGATGAGGTCGCTCTCGGCTTCTATGAACATCTTGGATTTCTCCGCTTCGCCAGCCGTCCCATGACGTTGTTTCTGCCGATTGCCGAGGCGGCCCGACGGTTCGGTGTCGGAGCCGAGTGCCCATGAGGAGTAAACCCAACATTTTTGTCATCAGGTGTCCGCGCGACTTACGCCAGGCCCGCCGCCTGATCTTCAGCGATCCCGAGATCATGGGCGGCGATCCCGTCTTTCGCGGCACTCGCATACCCGTGCACTTGATCGCCGAACTCGTCGCGCAAGGGTCCACTCAAGCGGAGCTGCTCGACGGTTATCCCGGTCTCACCGCCGAGATGATCCGGCTGGCGCCGGTTTACGCCGCCGCCTATCCGCTGCGCGAACGGCCGCGCAACCAGCCCTGGCGCGATCAAAAACCCGTGTACCGGGCGTGGCGCCACGTCGATACCTAGCGTGTTGAGCGTAATCGTCATTTCGTATTCGAAGATGGCGTCCTCGGGCCGTGACTGTGCACGCAGAACTTGACCCTTTATGAAGTGCGCGCCCGCGCTATTGGGCGACGCTGCCAGGACCCACTCGATAAGCTCCTCCGCTCGTTGGATGTCAGTGGCCGGCGAGTCGCTCATTAGATTGAGTACCCGGCCCACGAGGGACAACGCCAAATAACTCTGAGCATCGGCCGAGAGTGGATCGAGCGCCAAAGCGCGCTCGAAGAGGCTCACGGCCTCACCAGATCGTTCTTTTGAGAACGGCCCCGCCCACGCGGCGCGCCCCCGCAGGACGAAATCCTGCGCGTCAGGATGATCGGTCGAACGACCGGCTTCGGCAATGACCAACTCTGAACCGACGGTGCCCGCGATCCGGCCCGTAATGTCGTTTTGCAGATCGAATAGGTCGCCTACCTCGCGGTCGAATCGCTCGGCCCATAGGTGCGCACCACTTTCGGCATCGACCAGCTGTGCGTTTACGCGAACCTGCTGTCCTGATCTACGCACGCTCCCTTCCAGGAGGTAGCGCACGCCGAGCTCGCGGCCGATCTGCTTCGCATCAACCGGCTTCCCCTTGTAGGTGAAGGCGGTGCTGCGGGCGATAACGAAACTCCCCGCGATGCGCGAGAGATCGGTCGTGAGATCTTCGGTGATGCCGTCCGCAAAGTATTCCTGTTCCGGGTCATTGCTGAGGTTGGTAAAAGGCAGCACGATGATAGATAGCCTAGGTGCGCCCGGAGGGTGGGAGTTTGTGGCTGGGATTGGCAGCACTTCTGAGGACGATCCAGCAGCCGCTACAGGCCTATTCAACGCCGGCAGAGCGGCAATGACCTCAGCCCGTAACGCGTAGGACCGTACCGGCCGCGCGATATTTTTGACGCTTTGCTCCCCCATGTCCTCGAACGGGTAGGGGAGCTTGTCGCGGACCTGGTCCCGCACCATCCGCGAGACGCAGAGGCCGCCGGGATCCGACAGGGCCTCCAGGCGCGCTGCGACATTGACGCCGTCGCCAAAGATGTCGTCGTCCTCGACGATGATGTCGCCGAGATTGACTCCGACCCGAAACCTGATCCGACGATCCTCGGGCAGATCGGCCTCGCGATCGATCATCGCGCGCTGGATTTCGCCGGCGCAGCGTACCGCATCGACGACGCTCGCGAATTCCACCAGGATACCGTCGCCGGTCGTCTTGACGATGCGGCCGGAATGCTCGCTGATCTTCGGGTCGACGAGCTCGCGGCGATGCGCCTTCAGGCGTTCGTGCGTGCCTTCTTCATCCGCGCCCATAAGCCGCGAGTACCCGACCACGTCGGCGGCGAGGATCGCGGTGAGGCGGCGGACAGGGGCATTTGTCGCGCAGCGGTCGAGTTGGCTTAACCAAGTCTAACCTGAAACCCGCGGTGACCCTAGCGTCCAGTGGGCTCGATGGCCTCCAACGTGGCCCGGCGCGTCGCCAGCTACATACCGGCCCCACCGCCGCCGCCATCCCCACCGCCGTGCTCGGGTATGCTCCCGCGGTTCGCCGGCTGATGGGGCGGATTTGGGGCTCCGGCTTGGCCCGCAATTCCCTCGGCGCACCCGGCGAGCGCCAAAAGGACGAAGAGCACGATAAGGCAGCTACACCGGCTCATCGCTTCTTCCGAGTGCCTCATCCAGCAATCCCGTCCAGTGTCACCGATAGGCTCGATCAGCAGCCGATCTCGGCGGGGATATCGGAGATTATCGGCACCCAGCTTAGGCCGGGCCGGCCACTCACTCGATTACCTCATCGGCGCGGGCGAGGATCGACTGCGGGACGGTGAGCCCGAGCGACTTCGCGGTCTTGAGATTGACCACGAGCTCGAACGTGGTCGGCTGTTCCACCGGGAGGTCGGCGGGGCTGGCGCCTTTGAGGATCTTGTCGACGTAAGTGGCGGCGCGCCGCCACAACCCATAAAAGCTCGGCCCGTACGACATCAGGCCGCCGGAATCGACATACCTCCTCCAGACGTAGATGGCCGGCAGGCGGTTTGCGGTTGCGAACTCGACGATCTGCGTTTGGTTGGTGCCGTTGACGGGATCAGAATCGACGATAACCCCCTCAGCGCGGTCGCGAATTATCGTGTCAAAAGCTTCGCTAATGCCTTTGGGGTCTCGTAGCTCGGCCGATTGGAGTGTCACACCGAGGCTGGGCGCCAGCCCCTGCATCGCGTTCCACGACGAAGCACTGCTGTGGTTCGATGGATTCCAGAGATAGGCGATCCGAAATACCTGCGGCGCGGCCTCCTTGAGGAGCTGCAGCCATTTACCGCCGAATTGTTCTTCGATCGCGAGAGACTGCCCCGTCATGTTGCCGCCGGGATGTGCAAGGCTGCTGACGACCCCGGAGCCCACCGGATCGGCCATGCTAAAAACCACCGGAATCGGCAAAGCGGCCCGCTTGGCGGCCATTGTCGCCGGGACTCCCCCCGTGACGATGATGTTGACCTTTAGGCGGGCTAGTTCCTCGATCTGTTCGACCAACCGATCGCCCGTTCCTTCCGGGGATCGGGCCACGATCGCGATGTTCTGTCCCTCGACATATCCGAGTTCGCGGAGACCCTGGCGGAAACCGGCGAGCCCACCCTCGCTCGCTTCGAAGACGAGCCAACCCACCGTCGGTACATTCGCCGGCTGCTGCGCATGAGCGGCAAGGGGCCACGCGATGGCCATGCTGCCAAACAGCGTGATGAGTTCGCGCCGCCTCATTCGATCACCTTGGCGGCAATGGCAGTGCGCGCGCTTACCGTCGATCGGCTCACCCGCCCTCGCTGGCGACTGTGCTTTGAAGCCTCTGATCGCGCCTAAATTAGCATAACGCGCGGGGTACGGTTTCCCAACCGACATTCCCCGAGGATGCCCGCTGAAATGTCGAGCGGCAGGCCGTGGAGTTAGGGGTCGAGATCGGCGAATACCCCGGCGTCGTCCGGGTCCCGTGGCGCTTCCTCCAGCGGTTGTTCCCGGAACGGCCCAACCCCGAGGGGTGTCTTGAGGCCCTACTACCGCCAACGGACCCTTCGAGAGCAGCGTCCCGCGGAAGCCGCGCCGAAGGCCAGGTGACCGAGGATGGGAATGTGGAGATCAGTGGGCGAGACCCACGCTAAGTGCCGAAAGCCGACGTTCACCGGGCCTCCGCCAAACCGCCGCAGTCGACCCAAAGCCGACCTGACGGGTCGGCGCAGTCCGTCGGGCGAGTTGCGTGATTAAGCTGGAACGTAGGTCAACCTAATCGTGTCCTCGCCAATTGGATCGCTGGCCACAAGGCGGAGCGGCGGCCGGGGGCCGGCGAAGAATGGCGTGCCGTGACCGAGCACGAAGGGGCGGAAGTAGAGTCGATACTCATCAACAAGACCAAGGTCGGTCAGGCTTCGCACCAGGTCTGGTCCGGCGACGTCAATCTCCCCGACGAGCCGAGCCTTAAGCTCGCGCAGCACGGTCCCGACGTCATTCTGGACCAGCGTGGCGTTGGGGCCGACTGACTTCAACGAGCGCGACACGACCCACTTCGGTTGGCTTCGCCACGCCGCCGCGAAATCGAGTTCCTCCGCGTCCCAATCAGGCAGGTCTTCGTCCCAATAACGCATGATCTCGTACGTGCGGCGACCATACACACAGCCGGCTAGGTCGCGCACGTGCTCTACGAAGTGACGAAAGAGCGCGGGGCCTGGCCGCATTTCCAGGTGGTCGACGTAGCCATCCAGGGACTGCGACAATCCGAAGATGAGCTTCGCCATGCTGCAAAATCTCCACCCAAGGGTCTCCAGAATAGCTTGAGCCGCCGTTACGCGGAAGTGAGGTTGGGCACAAACTGCGCGCCGCTTTGTCGGTGTGACGATAACCAGAGGTCCGCTAACCACCCTACCTCGCCGTTCGCGAGGGTGATCATGGGGGTCGGCTTCGGGCAATGAAGGCGGTATCCACGGCCGAGGCTGAACGGCTGCTATTGACCGGGTGAGTCGACCTTCGTCGAAGCACAAGTCAACGGGAGAGAAGCGCCGACCGGGAGATGGATTCGAACCCTCGGTCCCCCCACAAGAGGGACAACGCTTTTCCCGTTCGACGACCCGGGCAATCCCGTTCCGCGACAGAGACCGGCTTCGAACCGGGTTTGCCGTGCGGGAATACTGCCAGACCATTACGCAGCGCGATAAAGCGGAACGGCCGCTTTCGACGCCGAGCTGCCGATTGCCTATCAGCGCCGCGGCAGTCAGCTTCCCCGTGTTCCGAACGCCTCGGCCGGTCCGCGGTGGGCTCTTTCGCCGCTGATTGCGATGCAGAATGATCCGCCGAATGGCCAGGATTTGGCTCGGAACTCAGAATCTTCGGCTATTTCGGCCAACTCGGTGGCCCAGATTCTGAGTTGTTCGATAATTTCCGGCTCGATCCCGAAAGGCGCGACTGCTCAATAACGGTAGTCCGTCGGTTAGCAGGTGAGTTTCCGAGGCGGTTACACGACGCGGAACCGGAAGTTCGAATCCATCTCCCTCCAGCGGGGAGTCGAAATGCGAACCTGATTCGAGGTGCCCTATGCTGCTATCCAGCCGGAGAGTTTGCAACGCCGGGGAGCGGCATCGTGAGGAGCAACCGGACCGAATACCCTCTCTCGGTGAGTCCACCCGTATCTAGGGGCGGCAGGTCTTGAAATTCCAGAGGACGCTATGAGACCCCGCGACGAAGAGTTTTCACCGATTTAGTGACGGCGTGGGTGGCGACTGCTTCTTGCGGCACCGTTCGCGAGCTTCTCCCTGGCTCAGGGCCCTACTCCTCGTGAGGTCGTGTTGCTTATTCAGAGCATTCAGGCGCAAGTGGCGATCATTGCACCAGGATTATACCGGTATGGCTCCAAAACCGTTGGAGGCCACGAAGAGTAACTTCGGCAGTTTGAAGGTCGTTGGCGTATGCCGCTTGGCCACCGCCGATATGGCGCGTGTGCACCCCGGCCAGCCCGCCCCGCAACCTCTGCCCTTTCTCAATCAGTCGAATATGAACTGATCGGCGGTCGTGTACTGAGCGATGGTGCGTGAGATAGCCCTGCTCAACCAACTTTTTGACGTTGTAGGTAAAGTGGAGCCGAGATAACAGCCGCGGAGCGTCAGTTCGCCCACCGTCATCTCCGCTTCGCCGATATTGAACAGCATCATCGCCTGAACGTTGTTGATATCGCGGACACCCATGGCGTCTAGTTCAAGTTTCACCAACTCAAGAAATTGACGATGCAGCCGCTCGATCAACGAAATCACGTCAAGATATTGGTCCGAGGCATACGACGCCGAGGTCAAGGACATCTTCGGCGTGCAGGACGACATCGCGCGGCGCGTCGTCGGCGCTGCGGCTGTAAAGCTCACCGGCTTCGAGCGGGACCGCGCGCTGGCCAAACCCACGGAGAGCCTCGCCGCCTACGAATACGTCCTGCGCGGTCGCGAGGTCTACTCGCACGCGACGCGCGACGGAAATCAGGAGGCGCAAAACATGTTTCAACGCGCGATCGACCTAGACCCGAGCTACGCTGCCGCATATGCAGAACTAGGCTTGTCGCTCGTCGAGGCGGTAGCGTCGGGATGGACAGAATTTGTGGCCGACGATCTTGGCCACGCCAAAACGCTGGCACAGAAAGCCTTGTTGCTCGACCCGTCGACGACCACCGCCTACCGCCTGCTTGCCGAGATAGATATGATGAGGGGACGTTTCGACCTTGCCTCGGGACAGATCGAGCACGCCCTCGAGATCAATCCGAGCGATGCCCAAAGCTTTGCGATGCGGGGGCACCATCCTGGTGTGGGCGGGCAGAGCTGAGGAGGCCTTGCCTTGGCTTCAAGGCGCGCTTCGACTTGATCGGGCCAATGATAGAGCGCTCTTTAATCTCGGTATAGCCTACTATTTCCTTGCCCGGTACGGCGAAGCCGTCGAAGCGATGGACCGCGCCCTTGCCGGCAACCTCGGACGAAACACCCAGCTTATGGGGCGGCCTGTATTAGCTGCCACCTACGCAGAGTTGGATAGGCGACAGGACGCCGAGCGGGAGCGGACAGCGGTGATGCGTATGGCGCCGTTTCTCAGCGCCGAGCGGTTCGCCTCGCAATTCGGTACGCAGCAGGCGCGCGATCATATGCTCGACGGGCTGAAAAGGGCCGGATTTCATTGACCGCAACCGATTGCGACAGTCTACACGATAGCTGGCGCTTCGTCGCGCCCTCGATAGCTACACGACAGGCCGGCCGAATCGCGAGGCCCAGCGCCGATTCCGGGTCCCATCTGGCCCGGACGCGGGACCGGGGCCGGGGCGGTTCCCCACAATGGCCCATTCAGGCGTTTCAGATCAGTGACGGGAATAATAACTCCCCATGCCGCAATGCCCAACTAAATATTTGGCACTATGGTTGCCTAGTTTTCTCGGCCTGGCGTCTCAGTGAAACAAATTGCAGAAAGGCTACTATATTATCCTTCGATTCGCTTTCCGAAGCGTATTGGTCAAGCCTCAATGAAAAACTTAGCAATAAGTCCATAGACAACAATTCTATTATTTTCCTTCCTCCGTGCTCATCGGTGGCCAATGAGTTCGCTGTCAGCGTTGACAACGTACCATGAAGAATGCGCGATCGACTTCCCACGATACCCTTCACAAAGTCTTCAACCTTTCGCGAGGTTCCGGGTGGGTAGGGACTTTCAGGAGCGAGACCATAAAAAGATGAAAACGCCTGATGAAGGCGATTAGAACTCTGCTTCGAATTTTCCGCCGAGAGAAGCACTTCTATCGCTGTCTCAAATTTCGTAATTGCGATGGTATCCAGAGGCTCCGCTAACCCCTCGTGGAACCAATACGCGGCATCGCTCCAGCCCTGATCCAATTTAGTCAACGCCGACGCCGCATGGTCGGTAACGTAGGCGCGGACACGGTTCCCAACCGAACCGAGAACGGACGTAGCCTTCGAGATAAATTGATCAAATGCACCTGCGGAAAACCCGAGGCCAGGGTCACGTCGTTGGGAGCCAAAACGACCTTGACCGTTGACTTTCGTAACACTGCCAATCCAGCTCGGCATTGTCCTCCCCGTCAGCCGGGCCATATCGCGGGAATAAAATACAGGGATTGCCATCTGGACGGCGACGAGAGCGAGGTCCACTGCGAGGCTGGCCCTCTCCAAACCGGCCGGTTCATCGAATCCTTCGACAGTAATTTCCGCAACCCAATAAGCCGACTGCGTTTGCATGAATTGTAGGAGTTGACTGTACGCTAGGCTCTGTGAGGGATTCGCCTCAGAGATATTTTCCCGTGCGATGAGATCTTTAGTGCTATAAAATCTTACCGGCCCGACGACGAATGACGACGCGTGCTCCGGAATAATAAGACAAGGGACATAATGTGTGCGTGGGACGTCTTGCTCGACAAAGCGCCGACGGACCTCCTTCTCAACAGAATGAATATCATCCAGCGTAGGAGTTGAGTTTAGTTTACCCCTAAACACTGAAATGATCGAGTGTGCGACATTAGCAGCGAATTCTCTCTGCCTTCGTTCCTCGCCGATAATCCTTTGCTGCTCCTCTCAGAATTGATGTAAATTCTATGATCGAAGTGACCCCCGTTTGGTTGAAGCCCTGAGCACTGCCGGAATTGAGCCACTGTAGCAAGAATACGATTCCGTGGTCCCTGAGCCATTTCTGCACTTCATGATTGATGAGCATTCTTTCGGGCGTTGGCGTCACAACAAAATTTTTAAGGGCACTTTCCACCAGAAGTCGCTTGCGCCTGTTGATGTCGCTACTCACGCTTCACCCCGTTACCTACCGCCCACTTTCTAGGCCGATCTGACGGTAAGCCGAATGTCCAGTTCTGACCATTGCCGTCCGGAAGCGGCAGACTGCTTCCCACCCCCTGCAGCCGATATTCTCGGCTGTCGCGGAGGTTGCCTTAGGGGCATGGGCCGGCATTGCTATTGATGGAAGCGAACGGCCGAGAAGGGTCGAGAGGCGCATTGACCCGCCACTGCCGCGGACGGCGGCGCGGGAGCGGGGCAATCGGCGGCTTGATTTTTTCACCCAGGCCTCGGCCAATATGGCGCGAATCAAGAGGGGGCGACCAGGGATTCTTACTGCCATCACCCTTAACTTTAGAGTTCTCGGTCAAAACCGGCGCCGCGCGCAGCTCGAAAACCGCGATCAGCGCTGGTACCCGTCGTCCTGATTCGCCCGCCGATCACATGGGGAACCGATAGTTCGAATCCATCTCCCTCCAGCGGGCAGTCTATGTGCGAACCTGATTAATCTATCAGGGCGACGTTCCGGCAACCATGTTGCAGCTATCGAGCGAATTGCACGACGCGGTGAAGCGGATGGATGCCGACGAGGCGATCGGCTGCATCGTCATCACCGGCGCCGGGGAGCGCGCGTTTTCAGCCGGTGGCGACATTCACGAGCAGCGCGAGGATGATCGCCGCTACACCCAGGAGGAGTTGGATGCTCACCGCCCTCCACGCCGGGGCAGCTACGAAATTGCCGCTTGCACAAAGCCGACGATCGGGATGATCAACGGCCTCGCCTATGGGGGAGCGGCAGTGCTCGCCTCCTCGCTCGACATGCGGGTGGGTTGCCCTCGAGCCGGGTCTTGCGGTGATCGAAGTCGCCGCGTCGGCCCCGCGCGACCACTGCTGTTTTCCGGCTCTATTTCTCTCTATGGTTGTTTAACTTGACAATGCCTTCTCACCTCTTTACTGCAACGCTGTGGGCACCGGCGGACTCGTCGGCAAGGGTCGATCCATCCTCTTCATCGCGAGCGTCTATACCGAGAGCTCACAGCCCTCAACGTGCGCGCCTAGTGGACGAGCCGAAAAGACTTGTCCCGCCGCGCGCCCCAGGTTACGCATCACGGCAGCGGCGCTGCCGCACGATCGAGCACAAGGGCGGCGTCGACTTGTTTCTGCGTGACACACCCGACCGCAAACTGTCGCCGGAGATCCGTCGCCTAAAACGCCGCGTCGAAAGGGCTGCGGAGCGAAATAGCGGCTAGCGTTGCTACTCCCCGCGCGCCGGCGGCAGAGGTGTGGGTGATGCGGGCGGGTATTGCACTGCTCCCCCGATCTGCGCATTCGCAATGCTAGAACCAATCAGGAGAGCGGGACCCGATAGCGGCGCCAGCCGCGCTTCACGAGTTGATCTTCTGATAGCACCCGTCTTGATTACGTAGCAGCCCACTCTTTGATTTTCTCCTTCTCGCGCTGGAGCTCTTTTATTTCGAGCGCAATTTCCTTCGCACGGGCGTCATCGCCTCTTTCGAATGCTTCCTTTGTCCTACATATCGGTCTATGAGAAAGTCTTGGATTTCGGTTATCCTAGCCCGTTCTTCTGGGGTCAACCCGTCGTACGGTCCCATTGTGCATTCTCCTTTCCTCCCGGCAACACTCTGCCAACTCAAGCTCTCACCTCGGCAACACCCTAGATAAAAACTGGGTTCCGATGCTCCGCCGGGTGTTACAATAGAGATTACTTGTGATCTTGGAAACATTCACTTGATAACTGGCTCAAATATTTGCGGCCTCAAAAGGCCGGGCTGATCACTCGGGTTTCGCGGCTCCTTCGGGTCTCGTGGTGTCGCTCGAGCCTGTCGAATTGCTGGATCACCACAGTGCAGGACGGGAAGGCGTCGGGGTCTTCGGTCTGGGAGAGCGCTCGCTACGAAAATCTCGGAAAAGCGCGAAGCCGCAGCCGCCGCCTCGCGCGAGTCCCTGAGCAGCAGCAGCGATGAAGTCGTGGATCACCTTTCCGGCGCTCTCGACACGCTCCGCTGAGACGCCGCAGCGGGACGCATTGCCTAGAAGGAATCCTTCCGTCTCGGCAAGCTGCGTCGGATCGGCGGCGTCGGCCACGCCCATGCCCAAGAGCAGCACTAAGGGAGTTGTTACGGCAAAAGCTGAACGCATGGGAAGCTCCTAACCATTTGGCCCCCCAATTCTCCAACAGTCGAGCGGGACGATTCGTGCCGGCGGGAGCCGGGGTAATTTGCAGATTTCTAGTTTTCCACTTGTGTCATTTTTTGTACATTTTGTCGTGCAGCTATTGCTGACTAGAGCGTTCGGCCAGATTTTGCGTCCGGAATTAGGCCATATTTGCAGATGAATTGGATCTTCTAGGCGGCGAAACCGCGACCGAAATCGATCCAGACCGGATTTCCTTCCGCCTGAAACGCCGGAACTCGAGTGACTAGTTCCAAGTTTGAACTGGAGGTGGAATGAAGTTCGCCGAGACGTTGGGAGATGGACAATGAGACAGGACGCAGTGATGCAGGATGTCGTGTTGGCTCGCTGAGACGCTCCGAAAGGAAGATTCCGACTTACGGTCGGCCAATGCCAGGATACGGCGACATAATTGCGCTGCCAGTCGATGGACGCCTAATCAGCGCGCGCGTAACCGTGCGCTCAGAGAAACCGGGAATGGGCCAAACGGTAGATGCTGAGCTGGTCGAGCTAGCTGAATGAGGCCGCGTGGACAGTTGATGTGCACCGAGAAGTTGAACTGCTGCTAGACGCGATCGGCTCGGGACGCCGTGTTCGGGGCCCTGTTCCCGCGGGGGATAAGCTTTCCGAACTCCAGAGCCTCGGAGACAAGCCGCCCGCTTCCGAAGAGGCCTTGCGCCGGTGCGCCGACCACGATCAGCCACGCGACGATCAGGGTGCCTCCATTGAGTGCTCGCATGCAATATCGCGAGCCAAGCCGATCTCGTTTCCTCTACGAGGGAGGGTTCGTTTGATGATGCTGTCGCGTGCCGTTGAAATCGGTTGATTTGTAGGTGCCCGACATCGGCACAAGCCCGCGGAAGGGTGGCAAGCCGAGGATCTGAACTCAAGTGGAACGCGTCGCTCAATCGACTGTTCATTGAACAGGAGGGCCCGAAGATGTCGCAACATTCAATATCTATGAAGCTGCTTTGCACCGCTGGGCTAGTCGGGTTGCTGGCGGCGGTGCCCGGTGCACGCACGGGTTCCGCCCAAAGCGTGAATGACATGGTTCGCACTTTGAACAACGGTTTGAATCCCAGCGACGCTCAACGGCTGGAGGACCAAGCGCGCCGGAACGGGTCGACTGCAGGAGGAGCGTTACTGGCGCGACCATCGCGCTGGGCTGGATTCTCCCGACGGGAACCGTCGTGATTATGGGCGTAGCGGTGATCGACCGGACTATCGCGAGCGGGGCGAGTACCGCAACCGGCGCGACGAGGGCTTTCAGGGCGATGGCGGCCCCCGACGTGACTATCGCGACCAGCGAGATTTCTCCTACAATCAGCGCTGAGGAGCGTGAAAATCCGGGCGACCTCAGGCTGCGCCTTCTGAGATCGTTCGGCGATGACACTGGTAATGTCGGTGCCCTTCGACGGACGCCCTCGGTTGGACGGCGGCCGGGCCGCTCCCAGTCCCGCGGTTAGTCTCAAACGCGAACAGCAGGCGTACACCCAAGCGAGAACCCCTCCAGTTCAGGAAACCCGACGCGCTTAGGATGGAAGGCAGGCGAAGTGCGCGGAGACGCTGAGCATAGCCGGCAGAAATCCTCATGCGGATTTGTCCGATGTCGCTTCAAGGATGGGCCAGCTAGGCCGGACAGCCGTTTACAGCTGGCTCGGCGACCGTGCCCCGACCATGGGTGCGGCTATCGCCTATTACACTGTATTCTCGCTTGCGCCGATGCTGGTGATGGTCATTGCGAGTCGCCGGGCTCGCCTTCGGTCAGAAGGCGGCCGAAGGTGCACTATTCGGCGAGCTCTCCGACCTCGTCGGTCCGGAAAGCGCCGGAGCCGTGCAGGCTCATGTTGAGGAGTGCGAGCAGCACCCGGTCCGGGATCGTCGCCACGGCGGTCGGGATCGGCACCTTGATCATCGCCGCCACCGCAGTGTTCGGTGAATTGCAGTCGGCGCTGAACGTCATTTGGAAAGCTCCGGCGACCGCGAGCCTTGGCGTCTGGGATCTCGTCAAGTCCCGTCTGCTCAGCCTCTCCGTCATTCTCGTGATCGGCTTCCTGCTGCTCGTGTCGCTCGTGATTAGCGCGGTCTTTGGCGGCGTTCAGCGACTATCTCGATCGGATCCTGCCGGGCCTCGCGATCATCCTGCGCATCGTACACCTGACATTCTCGTTCGGGTTCACGACCGTGTTCTTCGCGATGATGTTCAAGATACTTTCCGGACAGGCCGGTGGACTGGCAGGACGTCTGGCTTGGCGCGGCCGTAACGGCGGGGCTGTTTACGGTCGGCAAGTATCTGATCAGCTTGTACATTGGAAGCAGCAACATCGCGTCGGCCTACGGCGCTGCGGGCGCGCTCATCATCGTCTTCGTGTGGGTCTATTACTCGGCCCAGATCCTTCTGCTCGGCGCCGAGTTCGCGATAGCCTACGGCGATCAGAGGCGGACGCTCCATAAATTACCAAGATCGGGAAAGCAACCCGCGGAAGATATGAGTTTGATAGCATAATTGCGGTAGAATGATGAGTGCACGGGAAATCCAGGGACGCCCCGTGCCTCGACAGGATCCGGCAAATATCCCGCGGCGTGCCCGCTGGTAGAGAGGATAAGCACTCGGCCTCGGGAATAATATGCCTAGGTTCGTCGTTGGCTTATAGGGGTGGCATGGGGGTTCGACGCTTTTTCCTAATAATTGCGCTCACGACGACGTTGGTGCCCGGTCCTGCTGTCCGCGCCGATTTGAATTACCGGGCCGAGATCACCGGTGCCGAGGATAGCGACCTCGCCAATCTGCTCGACAAGGTCTCCGAACTGAAGACGCTCGAGGAGGAGCCGCCGGCGTCCGAAGAAGCGTTGTGTTCGCGCGCCGACCGCGATCTCGGCCGGCTTGCGGACTCGCACACAGCCTCGGCTATTGGGACGCGGAATTCTCTTACGAGGTAGACACCGAGGCCGAGCCGGCAAAGGTCACGGTAAAAGTCGAGCCTGGCCCACTCTACCATGTCGGCTCGGTCATGGTGCAGGGGCCGGACGGGCAGCCCCTGGCCTTCCCGAACGAGCCCAAACCGCCCCTCAAACCCGGCGACCCGGCGCGCACGGCCCCAGTGGTTGCAACCGAAACGGAGCTGGTCGCGGCGCTTGGCGACAGCGGTCATCCTTTTGCCAAGGTCGAGGACCGCCGAGTTGAGCTCGACAAGGCCGCGCAGACAATGGAAGTGACATACACGCTCGATCCGGGACCGGTGGAACATTTTGGTCCGCTCGCGATCACCGGGCTCGAGCGGCTCGAGCCGGGTTATGTAGAGGGGCGCATTCGTTGGCAGCGCGGTGCGGTCTATGACGAGGCCAAGGTCGAGATACTCGCTGGTGCGTTGATCGCCAGCGGGTTGTTCAGCACGGTTCGGATCACGCCACAGGCGGTCCCCGACAACCCCGGGGATGTGCGAATGACAGTCGATGTGACGGAGCGGTTGCACCGCTCGATCGGTGTCGGACTTGCCTACAACACCAGCCAGGGCTTCGGCGCCCGTGCTTTTTGGGAAAACCGCAACCTGTTCGGCAACGCCGAAAATTTACGGCTCTCCGCCGAGGTCGGCCAGCAAATCGACGCGTTCCGGGCGAATTTCCGCCGTCCCGATTTTTTGGCCATTGATCAGCATGTTCCTGGCGACCGCCGAGATCGCCAACGACACGCCGGTCGCCTATAATAGCCGGCGCGCGCTCGCCACGGCCGGGATCGAGCGCCGCCTCGACCGCTGGCTGACCGGCGGGCTCTCCCTCTTGGCTGAAAAAGCAAATGTCACCCAGCTGGCGAATGTCCCAGGGATGGGCACCCAGCGTTACGAGTGGCTGGCCTGCCTGCCTATATCAAGCTCGACCAGACCGACAATCTGCTCAACCCGACAACCGGTTACCGCGCGCAGCTCAGCGTTACGCCGGCGCGCACTTTCTCCGGCTCGCGTCTTACATTCGCGACGAACCTGCTTGCGGGCAGCACCTATTGGGCGCTGGGTGACGGGCAACGGACGGTCCTCGCCGGCAAACTGGCGCTCGGCTCGCTCGACGGCGCCCCGCTATTTCAGCTGCCCGCCGACCAGCGCATTTATGCCGGCGGCGGCGGATCCATCCGTCCCTATGGTTGGCAACTGGCGGGACCGCTCGCCCCTGAGAATGACCCGATCGGCGGGAGGTCGAGCCTGGTGCTCAACTTGGAAGCCCGCATCGAGAAGATCACCGAAACGATCGGTATCGTCCCTTTCGTCGATGCCGGTAGCTACTACGAGAGCCCCGTGCCGCAGCTCGGTCGCACCCTGCTTTACGGCGTAGGTCTCGGCCTGCGCTATTACACCGCGTTCGGGCCGTTGCGGCTCGACCTGGCGACGCCGCTGCACAAGCGCAGCGCCGACTTGCCGATCCAGGTCTATATCAGCCTCGGGTCAGGCCTTCTGAGTTCTATGGGCTAACCCTCCAGTACCATCCGGCGCGCCGCCAGATATTCGCGGCATCGCGTCGAGGCACAGGGTGCCCCTGCACCGGCACGCGACCATTAGAACTCAACGACATGGGCCTGGTCGATTGATTGCGGTCTTTTTGATCCTTAGGGTTTGGCTGCTGCGACCAGGACGAGGTTGTTGAGCACGATTGTCGGCGCCGCTATCACCGAGCGTAGAGGTCAGACCGGTACCCCGGGTCGCTTGCTGTAGTTCACGAACCGCCCGTCTCTGATCGGTATATGCTTTCGCGAATTCGGCGCCGAGCAGGAGGATCTGGACCAGTAATAGACCCATACCAAAATAATTATGAGCGCACCCGCCGCGCCATAAGTTGAAGCTATGTTACTGCTTCCGATGTAAAGGCTGATCAGATGCTTGCCGACTGTGAACAGCAGAGCCGCCACAACCGCGCCAAGCCAAACTTCCTCCCATTCCACGGCTTTATCAGGGAGTATTTTAAACATCATCGCAAAGAGCACAGTCGTGAAAGCAATGGAGAGTGTCAGATGCACGATGTGCAGCATGGTTGCGAGCCCGGGCAGGATCCAATCAAGATAATCGCTGAACGCCGCCAGCGCTGTGCTAATCACGAGGGACACCAGCAGCAAGAACCCGATCACGAGAATGACCGAGAGGCTGACGAGGCGCGACTTTATGAGATGCCACAGGCCGAGGCCTCCACGCGGCGGAGCCTTCCAGATCAGATTTAGAGCGGACCGCAATTCACCGAGTACGGCGGTGGCTGCGATGGTTAGCGTGCCGATCCCGACCGCTGTTGCAAAGATCCCGGACCAGGTGCCGCTCGCGCTCCTCAGCATAGCTTGCACGGCTGCCGCGCTTTCCGGACCGACGAGGTCAGCGAGTTCCCCGAACAGCCTGTTCTGCTGCTTGCTGACCGAGGCGAGACCCGCAACCGCGATCACCATGACGAGCATCGGCGCAAGGGAGAATACCGTGTAATACGCGATGGCCGCACCCATAGAGGCACGGTCGTCGAGCCAACTGGGGAGACGGCCGTGTTGCACAGACTGACCCATCCGTGGAGCCTCATCGGAGAAATCCGCACGAGGATTCCGCCAGGGGCCAGCGTGTCCGCCATTTCGCCCGCCTTCCATTCTAAGGGGCTGAGGGTTTTCTACCTGACGGTTCTCGCTTGTGTACACCTGCCATGCGTACGTTTGAACCTAACCACACATGCGTACGTTTGAACCTAACCACAGACGTGCGGGGATGTGGCCGGCCTCGCCGTCCAACCGAGGGCTTCTGTCGGAATGACCCCGACATTACCAATGCCATCGCCGAGCGGTCTGAGACTGGCAGCCTGCTTGTTAGCAAGGTTGCCTGTATCCACGCTCCCCAGCACTGCGCGTAGCGATAATCTCGCTACGCCGAATCCCCATTCGGCCTCATTCCAAAGTATTCGAAATATAAAGCATATCTCTGCTACAGGTCAGGTTTCTAGTCGGCTGCCGTTAATTCAGCTAGTTCACGCGCCTCATAATCCATCGCTTTGACCACTTCCGGGTTCTCCGAAGGGGCGCCGACGCACGCTGTAATGAGGCGTCCGTCAACCGGCAGAGTAATAATATCGCCGTTTCGCGGCATCGGTCGACCGTAAATTCGAAAATTCCAATTAACGTCATCCCTACGAGCCAACACAACATCATGTGTCCTTGCATCATGTGTCACTGTCTACCTCCCAAATTCAGCCACCGAGCGGCACCTTTTGCAACAAAGCTCCCACACCGATTAACGCGCAACTAATCACGCGCCTCCAGCATCTCCGAGCAGAGGGAATTGGGATTCGTCCGTGATTTCGTTTGCGAGATCGTCCAATTCCTTTGAAACGGAGCGTAATTCGCGCTCCAGATTCGGCTGGACGGTTCCGCCAGTCGGCGGGCGAAGCGGGCGAAGTCAGCTTGTGCGCGATAGTGCGATGCGCGGCTCATAGCTGTTAAACACTACCAGCACAAAATCGTTCAGTCTGCTGCCGCAAACGTGCCAGCACCACCGCAGATGTACAAAAAATGACACAAGCAGAAGACGGCATTGCAACTCTTTTACTTTCATCGGACTTCGGACTATAGCCGGCTCGAACCGTTCGCTCGCGGGTGTTCAACCTTGGGGCGCCGGCTGTACTCAGCTCTCGCGTCTTCGCGATCAGGACGGCACCGGCTCACATCCGCATCCAGCGGCGGTCGCTGCGCCACCAAGGCCGCAAGGCCGGCTTCCGCCTCCCGACGAATACGGCGGTCGGGAAGCAGCCCTACGAAATCGCACTGGCGGACCGGCGGCTGATGACGCTGGCGGACCCTGTGGGAGACCTGGCGCTCGGCGGCGGGCGAAAGGATCCGGAGCTTCACGATCGTGACGACGACACCGAACGAATTGGGCGCGGAGCTTCACAACCGCATGCCCGTGGTGCTGCAACCCGACGTATGGCCATTGTGGCTCGGCGAACAGCCGGCGGACTGCCGCAGCTCAAGGCGCTGCTGGCCCCCTGCCCTTCCAATGAGATGATTTGCTGGCCGGTGAGCATCCGCGTCGGCAATGTCAAAAACAACGACCCGAGCCTCATCGAGCCCATCGCCCGGCGCCGTGCAATTTCGCTCACGAATTAACCACGGGCCTTCCAGGCCGGGAACAGGTTCCGCCGCACGGGTGTTGGAACCCAAAGGCCCTATGCGCGGAGGACCGGCATGTTGACATGCGAAGGACGCGCCCTGGTCACGGAGATTAAGGATCGCCTGATTGAACTTTATGTGCAGCAGGACGAGGCGAGGAGGGAACACGATCCGGACCGAGCGCATGAGCTGCAAGTCGAAATTGATAAGGCCACAGTGCAGCGGGAGGAGATCCCCCGCCAAGCGCCTTAGATCGACGTAAGCAACAGTTCGGGAGGATCGGAAATGGCAAAAAAACCGCGGGAACGCACGAAAAGACGGCACGTGCGCGAGAAAGCCACCATCGATCACCTCGTCCGGGCCGTCTTCGAGCCGAAGGCGCCTGACGAGACACACGCTGAGCACAGCCCGACCACGTCCACCGGCTTGCCGGTCGAAGGATCAGGTCCGCAAGGAGTGGGATCCTCGCAAGGGCGGCCTTCCCACTTTTTGGCGATGAACCGCGGGTTCGCCGATCAAGTAGGAGATACTGAATGGCACGGGACAGCGGGACGACCGGAGCCGCGCGCGACTTCGGAAGCGACCGCTGGAGGCCGAGGCGGCAACGAGCGCCCGGGCCGCCGGCGAGATCGACATCGCCGGCGGCGCGACGATCGCTGATCCATCCGAGGATCCGGCTCACCCGGTCGAGCACCTGCTGGACGGACAATCGCGGGCCGGGAGCCACGCGCTGGATGAGCGCGTCGCCCCGATCACTACCGAGCACATCGTCATTGAGTTTGACCGGCCGCAGGCGATCTCGCGCCTCGTCTACGAGGGCGAGGAGACGAGGCGCGAGCGCACCCAAGAAGTGCGCGTGGAAGCCTCGGAGGACGGCGGCCGATCGTACCGCCAAATTCTGGTTCAGGAATACAACTTCAGCCCCGGGGGAGCTCACCTACCAGCGCGAAGAACAGCGCTTCAATCTCCGCCAGGTCACCCATCTCCGTCTCACGATCGTTCCAGAGCAAGAGCGGCTCCGGCACGGCGACGCTTACAGCGCTCCGGCTCTTCGCTTAAGCGGCCTGGAGCTGCAGCGCAAGTTCGAAAATACGGGCCCGTTAGGATGGACCGTTCCGGCATCGTGGACAGTCAACTCAGCCGGCTGTTAACTTTTTAAGGGTGTCGCTCGAGCCTGTCGAATTGCTCGATCACCACCGTGCAGGACGGAAACGCGTCCGGGTCTTGGTTTGGGAGAGCGCTCGCCAGGAAAATCTCGGCAAAGCGCGAATCGCAGCCGCCGCCTCGCTCGAATCCCTGTAGCGGCGGCAACGATGAAGCCGTGGATCACGTTGCCGGCGCGCTCGACGCGCTCAACCGCGACGCCGCAGCGATGAGCATTGCCGAGGAGAAAGCCACCGGTTTCCGCAAGCAGCGTCGGATTGGCCGCCTCGGCCACGCCGATGCCCAGGCAGGAGGAGCAGGGCGGTTGTGACGGCAGAGAGCTGAACGCATGGGAGTCCCAAACCGGTACACCCCTTTACGTTGAACACGCGAGTTGGCAGTTCGTGCGGTATGCGTGACCTGTAGAAGAGATATGCTTTCTAATATTTTTGAATGAGGCCGATGGAGGTTGCCCGAACTGTTTGCGCCGAACTGGCCCGGTTTCCGGAACTCGTCATTGGCCGGTGCCCTCACCGGCATTGCGCGGCATACTGGAGCCCTCGCTTGTACCGATATTGCCAAACATCGCGACCATTGTTAGCGCATCGAGCGTAGCAGTTTGTTCCAGACCGTTGTCCTTTTGGAACCGCTCGAGGGCTTGCTTCGTCTGCGGACCGATCACACCATCGAGCGAACCGTTGTAAAATACCGAGCGTCGGAGTCGACGCTCCCCATATCGTCTTTTGACAGGTTCGCGGCAGCCTGCGGATGCTGAGAAGACCCGGAATTTGCTGGCGTGTTCCAGCTCGGATTTGGGCCGGTCTTGCCGAGATCAGCTGCATGGCTCATGGCCGTTCCGCCGATCCCGATGACTAAGACCGAAGCAGTGGCGAGGATTAGTTTTCTCACACCAGTATCCACATCGATGCCCTCGGAAAAAACGTTAGTTCAGAACAATCAACAGGCTCAATCCAAGTGGCGTTCCCGACATTTCCGACAGTGGGATCAACAATCAAAACATTGTCGAGCGGTTCTACGGTGCCGACGCGGCTAAATATGACCAGATTCTGGGCCTTGCACGGCCCTGCCATCACCTCGATAACTTTTTCGAATGGAAGAAGACCACGACGGGCAAGCAGCCTTATGCGATCGCACTGGCCAATCGCCGGCTGATGGGCATGGCCGGCTTATGGGAAACCTGGCGCTCGCCCGCCGGCGAGAGAATTCGCAGCTTCACGATCATCACCTCGTCGATCTTACGGGGACCGAGGGTTCGAAAACACGAGGAATACATGATCACTCTTCAAACAAAAGTCTGCATTGCCGGCGAAATCGTCACTCTCGGCGATGTCATCGAAATGAATGAACTCGACTTCAGCGAAGTATCGGAAGCTCTGACGCGAGAGGGCGTCTATCGACTCGACGCTGGATCGAATAGGCAATCGGAGCGCGCAGAGCGCAGAGCGCAGAGTAGCAGGCAGGCTTAAACTTCGGCTCGTTACGCGGGACCGACCGTTCGCATCCCTGGTCTGCTTGCCCTCGGACCATATCG
>CAVOHI010000012.1:0-60252 GCA_963695605.1 uncultured Alphaproteobacteria bacterium
AGCTAGTTTTCCACGAGTAGTCGCGGCCTGATCTTACAGGAAGTAGAAAAGTGTTATCTGCCCACGATCGTCATCAGTCGCGAACGCTTCGCCAGCCACCTGGGCGGGTGGAAGGTTCAGAAAGTTAGCCGCGGCGGAGCAGTTGGCGAAGGTAGTGCAGTACCATGTCTTCACGGTCGCTAGAAGGGCGCCCGCCGTTCCTGCCACTCGGTCACGTTTTAATTGTTCTGCTTCGGCTGTTGTGTGTGAGAGTGTTGACTGAGCCATTTCCGCTGTTCCTTTCCCTTGCAAATGGACGGCTAGCCCCACTACCCCGAAGGGCAACATCTGCGCCGCAGAGTAGCGACGATGTGACGTCCACGCTGTTAGAATATTATAAAGAGCGTTGTCAGGGGTGTGATGCACCTCACACTTAAAGAAATTTATTCCGACGCTCGCCAGATTTCTCGGCGGGTAGACTTCCGTGAAGCGGCGAGCCGTCTTCGGCGCAAAGGGACCGTGGCGGTGAGGTTTCGCGCATCACCGTCTATCTGCCCAGCGGCGGCCTCCAGTTGATGCCTGGAGGTCGGTGCCGTTCTGGGCGTCACAATCGGCGGGGACGCAAACACTGTCCGGTTATCGCGTGCGGACCGGCTTGTGAAGAGCGGCAGCCTTCGTGAGGTCTGACGAAACGACGGGCGGCTGCAACCGCCCCCTTTTGTTGGGAGATGACCCAAAATCGATTACTCGCAACCGGCATCATCGGCTTTGCCGTCTCGATGCTCGGCTGCGTGACGCCGGCTTTGGTTGCCTTACTCGCGGCTCTCGGCGTGTCCGGCAGCATGGGGTGGCTCGATTACATTTTAATGCCCGGTATGGCCGTGTTCGCCGCCGCGACCGGCTATGCGATCTTTTGCCGGTTTCGACGCCCTGCGAAAGCTGATTAGAGCGCCCCATTCCGCTCGGCGAGAGTGGTGTCACATAATTCGAGACTTTCGGCAAAAGTTAACGCCGTTGTGAAATCAAGGGGTTGCAATTAACGGTAAGATATGACCGAACTCACCCCGAAAAACGGCTTATCGGTTATGCCCCGCGTCTCCACTTACGGGCACACCCTCGACAGTCAGCTTGAGCAGCTTCGCAAGGCCGGATGCAGCAGCCGCAACATCTACCGCGAAAAGGTGACCGGCGCGCGGGCCGACCGACGCGAGCTTAACAAGATGCTCGGCAAGCTGACCCCCGGCGACGTGGTGACGGTGACGCGGATCGACCGCCTCGCCCGTAGCACCTTCGACCTGTTCGGGATCGTCAAGCGCATCGTGGATGCCAAGGCGCAATTCCGGTCACTCGCGGAGCCTTGGGCCAACAGCACCAGCAGCACCGGGCGCTTGATGCTCGCCGTACTCGGAGGCCTCGCCGACGTGGAGCGCGACCTGTTCCGCACCCGGACAGCCGAAGGCAGGAGCCGCGCCACGGCCCAAGGAAAGGCCATGGGGCGACCCCCTTCCCTCACACCGGCACAGATGAAAGAGGCCACCAGACGGCGCGCGCAGGGCGCTACGTTGAAGGAATTGGCCGAGAGCTACGACCGCAGCATCAGCACCATGCGCCGTGCCACGCGCGCAGCTTGAGGTGCAATTAGTTATGATAGGACAGGCGCGGTTACTTCAGCGACCTTCCGTGTTAGCGGCTATCATCGCCGCAGCCGCGACGCTTGGAGCCGCATTGGCGGGCGCTATTAACGGCTCAATCACATCGTATTTCCAGCATGAGTCTGACATTGCAAAATTAAAATCTCCCTTTTACTAGATATCGTCCGTCTAAATAACTCACAACGGAAAGAGTACACGAAACGTCTAATTCAATCCGGTGTACTATCTGATGAAGATGGTGCAATTTGTAGGGCATTTATAGAAGAAGGATGGCGCTCTACTGTAGGCGCCCGATTAAAATGTCACCCCTGTGCCAGTTTGAAATGACACTCGCGGCGGATTTCCGGGGCTGTTTGTTTGAGGTGACGGTTGCGCTGACGGGCGACGAAGAGCTTTCGCGGCTCGAAGAGCGCACAGCGCAGGAGGCGGTGCGGCGCTGATGCTGAGGGCGAGGCCATACAAGCGCGCCGTAGGACATCCCGTAGGCCTCTACAGATCCGTTCTGGAAGGACGCGAGTAAGGAAGGCTACCTTGGGTGCCCGCCTAGCGCCCGTCAGGCCCGTTTGCTACACCACTCCGCTCAATCAAATTTGGACCCCTCGGTGGAGCCCGGCTCGAACCCTGACGTCCGACCCGAAGAAAAGCCCGGCAGTCTCCTCGCGCTCGCCCTTCTGGCGCTGATCGCGGGCGGGGCAGCGGGGCTGATCTGTGCGGCATTCAGGCTGGCGCTCGAGGAAGCCGATCGCCTCCGCGACCGGGGGATTGCCCTGGCCCATGACGGCGGGTTCGCCGGCTTCTTGCTGGTGACCGGCGGAGCCGGGTTGGCGGTGGCGGCCGCGGCGTGGCTGGTCCGACGGTTTGCGCCCTACGCTTCCGGGAGCGGCATCCCGCATGTCGAGGCGGCGCTGGATCAGCAGCTGCCGCCGGCGCCGCCCTATCTGATACCGGTCAAATTCTTCGGCGGGTTGCTGGCGATCGGTTCGGGGCTGGCGCTTGGCCGCGAAGGGCCGAGCGTGCAGATGGGTGCCGTCGTGGCGCATATCGTCGGCAGGATTTCCCGCCGCGGCTGGCCGGATCGCAGAGCGCTCCTCGCTGCTGGTGCAGGGGCCGGGCTCGCCGTTGCCTTCAACGCGCCGATCGCGGGTGCCATCTTCGTGCTCGAGGAGCTGGTGCGGCGGTTCGATACCCGTATCGCGATCACGGCGCTCGGCACCTCGGCGACGGCCATCCTGGTTGCCCGGCTGTTTCTCGGCGACATGCCCGACTTTCATGTGGCGATACCGCCTTTGCCACAATGGCAACCGGCCCGCTTGCCTATGCTCCTGCGGCGAGCTGGCCGCTCTATCTCGGGCTCGGCGTGCTCGCCGGGCTCTTGGCTGCGCTCTACAACCGGGCTTTGCTTACCGCCGTTGCGGCGGCGGATCGGCTCGAACGATGGCCGGTGGAATTGCAGGCTGGCGTAATCGGCGCCGCGGTGGGGATCCTCGCATGGTTCGCGCCTGAACTGGTTGGCGGCGGCGACGAGATCACCCAGCGGGTGCTCGCCGGCGGCGCGACGCTAGCGATGATCCCGCTCGCTTTTCTGCTTCGGCTTGCGCTCGGCCCGGTCTCTTATGCGGCAGCGACCCCGGGCGGGCTGTTCGCCCCGATGCTCGTTCTCGGAGCGCAGCTCGGTTTTTTCTGCGGCGCTCTCTGCCGCATGGCCTTTCCCGATCTCGGCATCGCGCCCGAAGCATTCGCCGTGGTCGGCATGGCCGCCTTCTTCACCGGGGTCGTGCAGGCCCCGGTTACCGGCATCGTACTCGTCATCGAGATGACCGCGGGATTCACGATGCTGCTGCCGATGCTCGCGGCGTGCTTCGCGGCGATGCTGGTCGCAAACCTGCTGCACAGCGCGCCGATCTATGAATCACTGCGGGAGCGCGCTGCTCGCCGCCAGCGAGGCGAGGACGTTACTCGAACGGCAGATGCACGAGCAGAAAATAGCCATTGATCATCAACAGCGTACCGGCGATGGCGAGGATCCCGCTCAAATGGACGAGCGGGCGCGAGGCGGCGACGATGCTGACCGACCCCAGCACGATCGCGATCTGGAACAATGCCTCGGCGAAGTCGAAATTCGGGTCACGCTCGGCGGCATGGTCGCGCGCTGGCCTCGAATTCCTTGGCCTTGGCGAGCAGCTCTTTCTTCCCGTCGCCGGTCGACGGGTCGCTCTCATAGCGCTCGACCCTCTCGCGATAGCGCTTGATCCTGTCTTCGATCTTGGTCCTGGCCGCTGCGGGCATATCCGGCAGCGCGAGCAGTTGCGAGTCGAGTTGCTCGGCGGTCGAGCTGATAGACGGTCTGGCGGATATTTTTCGCCTGATAGTAACCCGTAGGTGTCGGAGGCCTGAATATTGGAGTTGAGCATCGTCTTTGTCGCGTTCGACCCGCCGAGAGCCGTGATCGCGAGCAGCATCGCGACGATGCCGAGATAGATGCCGGTAAATTTGCGAAAGGTGGCGTCCGCCTCGGCGCTGTGAGCCTGCGTGCTCCTCTCCGTGGATCTTTTCGGCGATCTCGGTCGCTTCCACTCGCCCCCTCCGTCGTCAGGGTCGTCGACTCAGCACGGCCTTGTAGGCCCGGACTGCTTCGGCAAAGCCCATCGACCAGCGCGTCGGCGGTCAGCTCGTGGCCGATCGAGGCCTCGGCGACCGTCGGCAAGGCCGCGATCAGCGGAGGCAGGTTGTTCGAGGTTCAGATCGTGTCCGATATTGACGACGAGCCCGAGCTCTGCGGCGCGATCCGCCGCGGCGGCGCAGGCGTGCAGCAATGCCGCATGGTCCCCCTGGCGGAAGGCGGCGGCGTAGGAACCGGTGTAGATCTCGATGCCGTCGGCCCCGGTATTGTGCACCGGTGCGACCGCGGCGGGGTCGGGATCGATAAACAAGATTACGCGGCAGCCGAGCGGCTTCAGCTCGTTGAGGGCGGCGTCGACGAGCCGGTGCTGCGCCGCGTCGAGCTTCCAGCCCTCCTCCGAGGTGAAGGCTTCGGGGCTGTCGGGCACGAGAGTGCACTGCTCCGGCCGTATTTCTGCGACGATGTCGAGAAAGCGGCGGTCTGGATAGCCTTCGAGGTTGAGTTCGAAAGCGGGGCGCCATGGCCGCATCAGTTCGGCGAGCCCTGTCACATCGCTGCGGCGGATGTGCCGCTCATCGGGCCGGGGATGCGCAGTGAGTCCGTCGGCGCCGGCCCCATGTGCGATCCGGCCGAAGCGCAGGACGTCCGGCACGCCGGTTCGCCGCGAGTTGCGCAACAGCGCGATCTTGTTGAGATTGACGCTGAGCCGGGCCACGTGAGCTATTCCGCCGCGGCGAGCCCCCGCTGATGATCCCGTTGCCGATCCGCCGCGGTCTCAAAGAACCGCCTGCCGGTGGCGCGCTGGTTTTCGTAAATCGATCCCTGGTATTCGGCTGGTGGCAGTGGCAAGCGGACCGGAACTGCGGCGAGGCGCGGCGTTAGGGTCGGCTCGCCGGCGAGCAACAGCTCGTCGAACTTTTCGATGCCGCCGGCGAAGCCGAGCAACGGCCAGGCATCGGCCGCTCGGTATTGGAACAACAGAAACCGCCGCTCCTTGCCGGAAAAATTGGTCGCCGAGCCGTGCACTGCGCGCACATGATGCACCGTAATCGAACCGGCCTTGCCGAGACACGGCACCGCCGCAGGTACATCCAGACCGCAGGCATCCGGGTCGAGTGCGCCGCAGAACCGGCCGTCGGGGCCGTGATGGTCGTAGACCGGACCGAGATGACTACCCGGTATCACCATCATCGGACCGTTCTCTAGGCCGCAATCGTCGAGCATGATGCCGACCGCGGCGAGGTCGTCGTTGGTGTGCGGATAAAACGCCCAGTCCTGGTGCCATTCGACCGGGGCGCCAAACCCGGCCGACTTCATATTGAGCTTGCCGGTGTCGAAGCGCACCGTGCCCCACAGATCCGTCAGCACCTCGATGATCTTCGGATGCCGTGCTGCCGCGGCATATTCCGAATGGTGCAGATGCGGCGTCTTGATGCGCCGCACCCGCGGCTCGGCCGCTGAATGCGTGTCCTCGAGATCGTAAATGTCGTCATTGGCGGCGACAGAGCGCGCGTTGCGGACGAACTCCTCGGTGACGTGGCGCAGCGCCTCGACCTCGTCCCGCGTGAGGATGTCCGGCAGGACGATGAACCCGTCGCGGCGATAGGTGGCGAAATCGGGGGGCGACAACATGACTCCTCCTGAAAACCCCGTGGCGTGGGCGAATTGCTGAGCCGCGAGAACGGGATTGTCAACCGCAGAGGCTGCATTGCTGCGACTACCCGGCAGGTCTCCATCTCCAATCATCGAGGTTGATTTAGTCAAGGACCGTGTGCTTAAACGGTTGGCGGGGATGTCCGGTCAGGGGATGGCCATGCCTACGGGGAAACGCTTGGCCGAGAGGCCGGTGAGGTCTGCCTGCATGTTTGTCGCCGGCTTTGCGATCTGGCTATCAACGGCGCACGCTACGGACTTTTGCAGGACAGATCCCCGGGTTGAGGCCGTAGATTCGTCTGCCCCGGTGACCCAGAGCTTTTTGGACCAGATGAAGGCGATCGGCATCAAGGCGATCATCCGTTACTACGACCATGAAGATGAAACGCTCCCGGGGAAAACCCTGAGGCGGAGAGAACGCGACGTTATTGTGATGAATGGTCTAAAGATGGGCGTCGTCTTTCAACACAAGAACGACAAATTCGCGTCTTTCACCGTGTTGCGCGGCCGTCAGGACGCGGAGCGGAGCCTCATGCTCGCCGCCGAGAACGCTCAACCACGAGGCAGTGCGATTTATTTCGGCGTCGACGGCCCGTGGAACACTTCGTACGAACTGGCCGCCATCATGGCCTATTTCCAGGAAGTGCACGCCAGGCTGGCGGGCAGCGGCTATCGGGTCGGCGTCTATGGCAGCGGTCTCGTCTGCAACATACTGCTCGCCAACGGCCTTGCCGAACTGTGCTGGCTGGCTGCTCCAACCTCGTGGCCCGATTTTAGCGCCTGGTATCAGACGAAAAGATGGAAACTGGTTCAGCTTCCGACGACCCAATGCGGCGGCCGCAGCGTCGATTTCAACCTCGCCAACGACACCGCAGCCGAGTACGGCCAATTCGGAAATTGACGTGCAAGGATCTCGGGCACAGAGTGCTCGATCGGGTCGAGGTTGCATCGAGGGCGGCAGTTTTATCGTGACTTCCTGGGTATCGGCTATCACCGCCATACCCGCGGCAATGAGTATTTTTCACGGCAGTGAATGGTTGTTTGCTTGTGTTAAGGCCAAAAAAGGCGCTGCATCGGCAAGGATCGGAGAACCGGTGGGTGCTCAGCGTCGAACGAGCGGAAGATGTCGATCGGGTCCGATGCTGCCGTCGCTTACAGAGAACTGTTTAAAATCCGGCAGATCCTGCCGACCGAGGCTGATGGGGCTGCTCGAAGATCTCGACAGCAATTGACGGGAGTTCCGCTTTGACGAAGGCGGTCCCAACCGCTGGGTCGATGACGCCTTCGCAAGAGGCGACGTCGCCTGATCCGGCCTCCACTATGTACTGAGCACCGAGCGCGGAGCGAGATCGCAAATGAAATTCGGTTATTTCACGTTGAGCGACAACCATTATGTCAACAATCCGCGCGGCGCCAACGAGCTGATCTCTGACATTCTCGACGAGGCCGTCTATGCCGACACGGTCGGCATGCATTCGGCGTGGATCGGCGAGCATCATTTCAGCACATTGGGCGTCCTCTCCTGCCCGGCGCTGGTGCTGGCGCAAGTCGCGGCGCGCACCAGCCGAATCCGCCTCGCCCCGGCGGTCACTGTGCTGCCGCTTCACCACCCGATCCGGGTCGCCGAGGAGTGGGCCACACTCGACCTCCTGTCTGGCGGGCGCGTCGACTTCGCCGCCGGCCGCGGCTATGACCGGCGCGAATATGGCCCGTTCAGTGCCTCTTTCGAAGACAACCAATCGATCTTCGAGGAAGGGATGACGGTAGTGCGCGCGCTGTGGTCGGCGGATCGGCCGGTTTCACACCACGGGCGGCACTACCAGTTCGACGATGTCATCATCACGCCGCAGCCGGTGCAGCATCCGATCCCCGCCTACGTCGCGTCGTTCTCCGAGCCCTCGATTGCGCTTGCGGCGCGGCTCGGCTGCAATCTGGTCGTCGCCCCGTTCGCCGCCGCGATGACCTTTGGCGGGCTGCGCCAAGTGCGTGATCTTTACCACTCGCTGTGCGCCCGGCACGGAAGCCGGCCCGGCCGTCTGAGCTGCAGTTATTTTCTCCACTTTGCCGACACGAGGAGCGAGGCGGATGCGGCCCGCGCCCGCCAGATCCGGTACTACAAGGAATGCGTGATCGCCGCCTTTCCGGGCGATCCCAAAACGGCTCCGCCGAGCTATCGCTATTTCATCGACATCGTCGCACGCCTGCAGAACGTGACACCAGTCGACTTGACCGAGAATTCGGTCCTGATCGGTTCCTCCGCGCAGATCGCCGAGACGTTGAACAAGGTCGAGGCAGCCGGGTTCGACGAGGTCATCCTCTACATCAATGTGGGCCTCAAGCCGCACGCGCAGGTCAAGGACGAGATGGCGCGCTTTATGGCCGAGGTCGCGCCCAATTTTGCGGATCACCCGTGACGAGCGCCGGTGAGGGCTGGGACCGCGTCCCTGCCATCCTCAGCTTCCCCAAGTAACTGCATTGCGTCGAGACGGATCATCTGGCGTTGAGATCCCAAGCGAGCGCTCGCAGGGCATCCAGATAATCCGCTCTTGGATGCTCGCGCCAATCCGACGGATCCACTGACGAATTCAGCTAAAGACAGTCACTCCGGGAAAAGCCGCCGGCTACGGAAGCCCATCACCGTTTGCGCTCCCTTGTGCCGCTATCAAATGCCTGACCGCCGGCATGCCTTCCGCTTGGAAACGATGCACAGCGTCCTGCAGCACCCGATCGGCATTGGTCACGCGTTGATGCTGTCGCATGTGGTCGACCCAGGAATTGACACAGAATGTCTCGACGATGACACCCTCCTGCGCGGCGTCCTCATAGATGCCCCAATCAAAGGCGCCGTCTCGCCGGCGCTCGCCCGCCAGCTTCGTGATCGCCGCAAGAAATGCCGCGCGATTAACCGCGGCGACGACATATTCGATGGTGACCAGCACCGGACCTCGGTCGGGCTCGATATCGTGTGACAGCAACGGAGCGGGCCAATGCATCGACGGCGCGAGATCGAGATCGGCAGCGGTCTGAAGCTTCCAGCGCCGCAGCAGCGGGACGAAGGCAACCAGCGCGATCGCCGCGATGATGTGAACGGCCGGCAACCCGATCATCTGCGCCGCCTGTCCCCAGACGATGCTGCCGACGGCCAAGCCCGCGAACTGCGCGGTTGCGAACATCGCCATTCCCCGCCCGCGGACCCAGCCCGGAAGTGCAAATTGGGCCGAGACATTCAAGGTCGCGATGGCGGCGACCCAGGAAATTCCTGCAAGCACGCAGGCGATCAAGCCGGTTGCGGGCTCACGAGCGATGCCGAACAGGACGAGCGCAAGTGCCGTCCCGACCGTCGCCCCCGTCATGACCCGATCGGCGCCCAGCTTTGCCGTTGCCGGCAATACGAATGCGCCGCAAACAGCGCCGGCGCCGATTGCCCCGAGGAGTATGCCGTATGTCTCCGGGCCGCCGCCCATCTGTGCGCGGACCAGAAGCGGCAAAAGCGCCCAATAGACGCTTGCGAGCGGGAAGAAGCCGGCCGACCGGATCAAGGTCGCCCGCAGATCGGGATTATAGCGAGCGTAGCGCAAGCCGCTGCGAATAGCGTTGACGAAACGCTCCGCGGGTAGGGATTGCGCGATCGGCTGCGGAGGGCGCCACCAGATCAGCGCCGCGATGACGGCGAACGTACTCAACGCGTTGATCCAATAGGGTGCCGCCATGCCGAGTGCGCCAATCGCCAAGCCGGCCAACGCGGGACCGATGGCGCGGCTGATATTCAAGCCCACACCGTTGAGAGCGACTGCAGACCGGAGCTCTTCCTTTGGTACGAGCTGCGGCACAATAGACTGCCACGGGGGCAACGCCAGAACCGTCGCTATCCCCGACAGGGACATAAATGTCAGCAGCCAGTTCGGCGTGACCCAGTTCAGCCATACGAAGATCGCGAAGAGGGCGGCGATTGCCACCGCCGCGATCTGCACCATGATAAGAAGGCGGCGGCGGTCGATGATGTCGGCCAACGCTCCGGCAGGGAGGCTGAACACGAACATCGGCAACGTCGTTGCCGCCTGAACGAGAGCCACTTCGAACGGGTCCGGGCGGAGGCTGGTCATCAGCCACCCTGCCGCCGCGTTCTGCATCCAGCTGCCGGTGTTGGAGAGGACCGTCGCCACCCAGAGCACGGTATAAACTGCGTGCCGGAACGGGCTCCACGCCGAACCTTCTACATCGGCCGTCCCGGGCGAGCGCTCGTCGGTCCTCATCTCACCATCCGAAATCGATCTCGACACCGACATAGTCGCTGTCATGACCGCCAGCGCGGCGGATGATGTTGCCGACCCCAAAATACACTGCTTCGATGGCGCCCGTCAGATGGCTGTTGAATGCATATTCGGCGCGAATTTGTCCATAAGCACCGGTCCAGCTCCCCGGAGAACCTGCTGTGTGGGGAACGGGAATATTAGGTATGACATAGACGGCATCGGCCGTCGTCTCGCGCCACTCTAGGGCGGCTGCGGCGAGAAACCTCAGGTTGCTCGTTGGCTTGACGGTCACCGAGGGTTTGACGTGGATCAGATTTGCATAGGTGGTGAATCCAGCCAAGGTAAAGTAATAGCCGTTCGGGAAAAGCGGATTGAAGGTTCCGAGCGTAGTGGAGCTGGGGTTCCGGTCACCCGACGCCGTATCGATCTGAAGCCCCAGACGGGGGCGCCAATTCGCATCGGCGAATGTGAAGCCGCCGATCGTTCCCAGCGCCCAGGCGCGGGCCGTTTTGACGCCAACGCTTCCGGTCTGGACCATTGACTCGATGTCCCAATCCCACCCGCCGTAGTCGCCGGCATAATGCACATCGAAGAGGTTGCGCCGTTCGCGGCCGCTGGCAAAGAGAAAATGTGGATTGTCCAGATCGTAACGCGAATAATAGGCACTGAGGTGTCCCGGTCCAACGTCTCGCCGCTCGACTCTGAACCCGCCAAATTGGAAATGGCCATTGGAGTAGTCGTTGAAGACGCCCTGGGGGACATATACGACGGGTTCACTCCAAAAGCTGATGATGCGCCACGGGTCCTTCTCCCAATCGAACCAAGCCGCATCGTAAGCCTGGCGCACATTGGGACCATCCCGGATCGAGACGAAACGCTGCAGGTCGAAGGCCATCTCCTGGCGCCCCACGCGGACCTTCACTTCGCCGTCCGCCAGGCGCCCCGTATAGGTGACGAAGCCTTGCGCAGGGTCGAGCGGGTCCCGGTCCACCGGCGTGATTATCGATTTCCCTGGCGCGTAGTCGTTCTGGAGCTGGATGAAGATCTGCCAGTTCTGGTTGGGCCGGATATCGGCGTGAATGTACTCACGATCCAGCACATAGTTCTGGGCGGGGATCCCGCCGACGCCGAAAGTAGCGGCCTTGAGTGATTCGAAGCGCTCGCGCAGATCGAGGCCGAACGACACGTAGCTCTTCGGATCATCCGGAGACAGTGGAATGTATTTCAAATCGTCGAAGGGCTCGGTTCGCAGGCTCGGATCAGCCAATACCGACCAGTCTTCCTGCCACCGGTTCATGCCGATCGTCGGACGGGCGGGCAAACCCATCGCCAACGATCCCGCGTCTTGGGCAAACGCCGCCCCGGTGATCGAAACTCCGATGGACCCCAACAGCGCCAAAGCCGCGAGCCGCACGGCAATCGTTCACTTGTGCGACGCTGCATGAATCTCGGCGATGTAGCCGCCTGGGAACTGCAGGATCGCGGCCTCGCGGTCGCCGGCCATGTAGGATTTGACCAGCACGGTTGCGCCTGCGCTCTCAGCCTTGCCGACCGTCGCAGAGAGATCGGAGACCTCGTAGCCCGTCACCTCCCACCCATAAGGATAAGGAAGATGACCATCAGTCACCAGCACGGCCACGCGGCCAAAGGCGGATTCAATGCGGACACGGCGGTAGGTATCGTTTGGTCGGCCGATCTCCACACCCGGCGCGTTGCGGTCGTCAGAAACAATCTTGCCGTGCGCGAAAGCGACGAAATCGCGAATGAAGGCATCGGCCGAATCCGGCGAGATGTAGACCCGGTTCTCGGGCGCGGTTTGCAGCGGCGGATAATTCGGCGCCGTCGTGTGCCAATAGAGCTGCATGTTGACGCCGCCGGGCCATTGAATGATGACATCGCGGCCGATCGGGTCGGGAAATGTCGCGACCGTCACAGCGGCGCCGTGGGCGCGTGCGGCCCGAACGGCCGCGTCTATGTCGGTTACGAGATAGCCGGTCCGTTCCGCGCCAAATGGATAGGGAATTGGTGTCTTGAAGCCAAAGATTGACAAAGTCCCTACCGGGGTAAGGACAAGCTGCGACATAGTAAGGCTGGGTGTCGGTGTGACGGTGAATTCGCCTTTCTTGGATGTTGTTCCGCCAAACGTCGCGACGAGGCTGGCAACGAACCGGTCGAAATCGTCCGGCGCGACGTAGACATGGGTTGTATCGTATTGCGGAGCGACCGCGACGGCGGGTGTCTGGGCTGCGGCAACTCCCTCCGACACCGGCACGCTCGCCAGACCGCAAAGGACGGCCGTTAAAGCGAATGTCTTGATTATGCGCATAACGAACCGCGCCTTTCTTGCAGTGTGCCGCGACGTTAGAATGCCCAGCACGAGCAGCCGAGCGCACCCCAGAAGGATCTCAGATCGCTGACCGGCAGCCGTGTCGACCAGGCGGCCGCATGACCGTGGCCGTGGATGCCGCAATGGTTTGCGCAGCCGCAGGCGGCGGCAAGCGACCGTCGTGCCACGGCCTCTTCGGAGCCGTTGGAGTCGCCCCAGGCAGCATAGCCGCCAAAGCGCCGAACCGGCGACCAATCCGGCATTGCCGGCGGCGGTACCGTCTCGTCGAAAGCGGCGAAATCACCAGCGCCATAGACCACCTTGCCGCCGACGATCGTCAGCGCAGCAGTGATCTCGGCGATTTCATCTTCTGAGCAGGCGAAGTAGTCGCGGTCGGGGACGACCAGATCGGCTAACTGACCGACCTCGATGCGACCTTTTCTGCCCTCCTGGTTCGAGAACCAGGTGACGTTTTCGGTCCACATCCTCAACGCCGTCTCGCGGTCGAGGCGATTGCGGGCAGGGTAGATGCGTAGACCAGCTACCGTCTTGCCGGTGACGAGCCATGACAGCGAGACCCACGGATTATAGGAGGCAACGCGTGTGGCGTCGGTGCCGGCCGAGACTGGGATGCCGGCCTGCAACATCCGGGCGATGGGGGGTGTCGCTTCGGCGGCGCCGATGCCGTAGCGCTCGACAAAATATTCGCCCTGATAGGCCATGCGGTGCTGCACGGCGATCCCGCCGCCTAGTGCTGCGATGCGATCGATCGATTGATCGGAAATCGTCTCGGCATGGTCGAAGAACCAGTGCAGGCCGCCGATCGAGATATCCTGGTTGACCCGCTCGAAAGCGTCGAGCGCGCGCGAGATCGTCTCGTCGTAGGTTGCGTGCAACCGCCAGGGCCACTTATTCACGGCGAGGATGCGCACCACCTCTGCGAGCTCGCTTTCCATCTCGGCCGGCATGTCGGGCCGAGGCTGGCGGAAATCCTCGAAATCGGCAGCGGAGAAGACCAGCATCTCGCCGCCGCCATTGTGGCGGAAATAATCTGTGCCCTGCTGATATTTCGAGGTCTTCGTCCAATTCAGGAAATCGTCCTTCTCGCCCTTCGGTTTTTGCGTGAACAAATTGTAGGCGATGCGCACTGTGAGCTGGCCTTCGTCGGCGAGCTTCTGAATGACGGCATAATCCTCCGGGTAGTTCTGGAAGCCGCCGCCGGCATCGATCGCACCTGTTACTCCGAGCCGGTTCAGCTCGCGCATGAAATGCCGCGTCGAGTTGAGTTGATAGTCGAAGGGCAGCTTCGGCCCCCTGGCGAGGGTCGCGTAGAGAATGCCGGCATTGGGCTTAGCCAGCAGCAAACCAGTGGGGTTGCCTCTGCTGTCGCGGACGATTTCGCCGGCCGGCGGATCCGGCGTGTCTTTGGTGTAACCGACCCCTCGCAGCGCCGCTCCATTGAGCAGCGCACGATCATAGAGGTGGAGCAGGAAGACCGGCGTATCCGGCGCGACCTCGTTCAGCTCTTCGATTGTAGGCAGCCGCTTTTCGTCGAACTGGTGCTCGGTAAAGCCGCCGACCACCCGCACCCACTGCGGCGGCGGTGTCACCGCCACTTGGCGCTTCAGCATCGCCATCGCATCAGCCAGCGAGCGCACCCCGTCCCAGCGCAGCTCCATGTTGAAGTTGAGCCCGCCGCGAATGATGTGCAGATGGTTGTCGATGAGTCCCGGCAGCACGCGTCGGCCTTTGAGGTCAATAACCTTCGTGCGCTCGCCGGCGAGCTTCATGACGTCATGGTCGTGCCCGACCGCCGAGAATTTTCCGTCTTTGATCGCGACGGCAGTGGCGGTCGGATTGGCGCGATCCAGTGTCGTGAACAGGCCGCGATGAAGGATAAGTTCGGGTGTCGTGTTCGGGCTGTTCATGAGCGTTCCTCCTGTCTAATGGGCAATCCGCGCCGCTTGCGTCGCATCCGGTGTCGGGCTTGGCTTCCCTGTAATATGAAAATTATAGCATCAATGGCCGGCGCTTTGGCCGCCGTCGACGTGAAGGATTTCGCCCGTCACGAAGCTGGCCCCTTCGAGGTAGAGGATCGCGTTGACGATGTCGGAGATCTCGCCCAGACGGCCTACAGGGTGGAGGGCAGCGCGTTGGGCAAGTGCCTCGACGGTATGCATTGGCGTCTTGATCGTGCCCGGAGAGACCGCGTTCACTCGGATGCCGCGCTTGGCATACTCGATCGCAAGCGATTTGGTCGCGGCATTCAGGCCGCCCTTCGTCAGCGCCGCCAGCACGGCGGGTACGCCGGTGATGGCGTGGTCGGTAAGGCTCGTGGTGATCTGTACGATATGGCCGCTGCTTTGCCTCTCCATTTCGGCGACGGCGAGCTGTGTGATGTGAAAGAAGCCGGTGAGGTTGACGGCCACGATCGCCGCGTAGTCAGCTTCGCTGTACTGAGTGAACGGTTTGGTGATAAAGATGCCGGCGTTATTGACGAGCGTGTCGATACGCCCGAACCGGGCCATGCCCTCCGAGATTGCACGCTCGGCCGTCTTCCGATCGGCGATGTCGCCGGAGACGACGATGACATCGTCGCCGCTCAACGGTTCCATTGAGCGCGCCGTCGCAACCACCCTGTAGTTGCGACCGCGGTACGCCGTGACGAGCGCCGCGCCAATGCCTCCTGATGCGCCGGTAATGACAGCAACTTTCTCTTCGATACCCATCTTTGACCTCCCTTATGCTTCTACAGGACTAGGCAGAACGATGCCCATAGCGTCTGTGGCACCGTTTTGTTTGAAGCGAGGTTCCGCCGAACAGTCGCGGCATGCAGTAAGTTTGCGTGCCGCGGCTGGTCCTAGGGCTGCCAAATGGCTTTGGTCTTGACTCGGCGTGCTTTTGCTAAGCGCAAACCTACTCGCCCCAAAACCGTTGCCCTATCGAGCAGGCGCTTTTGCCGCCTGTTGCGCCATCTGATAGCTCTCCATGACCGCCCGGTAGTTTGGGGCGACCATCGTGTATAGCTGCGCGAGTTCTGCGGCTTCGGGACGGTTCCAGGTGCGGTGGATTTCGCAGATCACGGCATTCGCCGTCGTCGGCACCACGCCGCCTTGCACGAAGCGGGCGAGCGTCGTTTTCGACGCCATTTCGCTGGGATCACCCGACGCATCCATCACGGCGTAGACCTTGAAGCCGGCAGCCTTCGCATCCAGTGCGGGAAACATGACGCAAACGCTGGTCCACACGCCGGCCATGATCAGCGTCTTCTTGCCGGTGTCGCGAACCGCCTTGACAAAAGCCTCATTGTCCCAGGCGTTGACCTCGCCATGGCGCGGAATGTACTGCGCGTGCGGGGCTGCCTCTTGATGCTCCGGCATCAGCGGCCCGTTTGGTCCGTCCGGGACCGATGCTGTCGTTATTACCGGGAGCTTCAGCAACGTCGCCAATTTCGCCAGGGCCGTAACGTTAGCTCGAAGCTGCGCCACGGGAATGTCTTTCACTACCTGAAAAAGGCCGGTCTGGTGGTCCAGCAACAACATAAGGGTGTCGGCTGGATCCATTAACGCCTGGCCGCCACCGGTGCTAAGGACATGCTGCATTTGGTCCTCCTTTGGTTTTGCGCGGGTTGAATTGCACTTGTGTGAGCTACCTGGCCCTCCTGTTCAGCGTCTCGATGAGGACTTTGGCCGTGGGACCTGAAGAGGCCGGATTTTGACCGGTGATCAGCAGGCCATCGGTGACCGTGTGAACGCCCCAGTTCTTGACCTTGGAAAAGGTCGCACCGAGGCTCATCAGTTCGTCCTCGACAAGAAAGGGTACCACCTTCGTCAATCCTACCTCTTCTTCCTCGCCATTGGTGAAGCCGGTCACGGTCTTGCCGTCGTACGAGCGGCTTGCCGTCCGCGGTCTTGACATGCCGCAGCGAACCGGGCGCGTGGCAGACGAGCGCGACAGGCTTGCTGGCTCGAACCATCGTCTCGATCAGCTTGACCGAGTTCTGATCCTCTGCCAGATCCCACATCGGGCCGTGGCCACCGGGGTAGAAGACGGTGTCGAAGTCCTCTGCCTTGACGCTGTCGAGGCGAACTGTTGTCGCGAGCCGCGCTTTCGCGTCTGCATCGGCTTCGAACCGATGCGTAAGGTCGGTCTGGAAGTTTGGCTCGTTGCTTTTCGGATCAAGAGGCGGTTGGCCGCCCTTCGGCGAGGCGAGCACGATTTCGGCGCCAGCGTCCTTGAATGTGAAGTAGGGGGCGGCGAACTCCTCGAGCCAGAAGCCCGTCTTCCGGCCCGTGTTGCCGAGCTTATCGTGCGAGGTCAGAACCATCAAGATCTTCATGAACCCCTCCTTTCGCGTGGGGCTACTTCGACAAGCACTACACGTAGCGGTGCCGTTCGCTCCAAGGGTGGCGGGACTCGCATCGCGAGTTTTGACATGGGGCAGCTCCCTGAGAGTTGCCGTCGAGGAAATGCCGCCGTCGCGAGTTGGGATCAGGACGGAGGCGCCGCTGCCCCCTCTCCAGTCGGTCAACTCTGAGTTTCTCCCCAGTCCTCGCCGCGCAGAAGTTAAATAACGTAAAATTCTGAGTAGCGGGTTATTCCGGCGAGGCCTACCCGGTAACGCCTTCAATTTCATCCTGCGGCGAGAGCAGCGTGGCGTTGCCGCCGGCGGCGGTGGTGTCGGTGGAGATGGTGCGCTCGGTCGAGAAGCGGTGCAGATAGCGTGGGCCGTCGGCTTTGCGGCCGGTGCCGGAGTGCCCCTCGCCGACAGTCACTGCGGCAGATGGAGGCAGACGGCCTTGTCTTATAATTGGCATGAAAACGAGCCAACCCTGCCACCAAAGGTGATGTAGGCCTTACGGAGACCGGGAGAGATATCGAGTCAGTGCTCAGTGCTCAGCACCGCCGGTCAGTGCCAAAACCAGTCACCGACTTATCCGGGCTGAACGGCTGGGCTCGACCCCTAACCGGTGTTCGGTGCGATCAGCCTCTATGGCAAGCCATGCCCCTACGCGGTCATCCACGGCCGTCACGAGAACTGGCTAGGTCGGGTGGGGACTGGCCATTCGTCCGATCCTGGCAAGGGCCGACGCTTGCGGCGCCGTCTGGTTTGGTGCAAAATTTTGCCATTCCGAAAATCGACAAACATCGGTCGGTTTTGCATTGGCTTCATGATGGAGGCTAGGAGCATGATAACCCGTCGCTCTCTTATCGCTCTGTTGCCCGCTGCCACCGTCGCTGGGAGCTTCGTGGTGCGGGCGCGGGCGGTCTTTGCCGCCGATAAGAGCGTTACCGTCGGCATCACCGTTCCGCTGACTGGATCCGATACAGAACAGGCGACCCTAATGAAGGAGGGTGCGATGATCGCGGTCGACGACGCCAATGCCAAGGGCGGCGTTGCCGGCTACAAGATCAACGTGATCGTGCTCGACAACGGTACTGCCACCGCCGGGCAATACGATCCGGCGCAGGCCGCGACCAACGCCCGCAAGCTGGTCTCCAACCCGAGCGTCGTTGCCAATGTCGGGCCACAAAACAGCGGGTCCGGCAAGGCAATGGCGCCGATCCTCAGCCAGGGCAATGTGGCGACAATCACGCCGTCCTCGACCAATCCCGACCTCACCGACCCCAAGTTTGCCCCGCAGTTCCGGCCCGCCGGCAAGGCAATCTATTTCCGCACGGTGACGACCGATGCCTATCAGGGCCCCGACATGGCGAATTATTTCGCACAGAAGCTGAACGTCAAAAAAGTCTTCGTCCTGGACGACACCGGCGCGTACGGCGTCGGCATCGCAGACTTTTTCGAGGCGCAGGCCGGGAAGAACGGCATGACCGTGCTGGGCCATGACCAGGTCAATCCGCTGGAGGCCGACTACACGACGGTCCTCACCAAGATCAAAGGGCTCGATCCCGAGGCTCTGTACTACGGCGGGAGCTCGCTGGCGGGAGTCAAAGTCGTCAAGCAGTCCTATGGCGTCTTGCCCAAGATCATCAAAGGCGGCGGCGATGGCGTCTACGGCGCCTCGCTGTTGAAGGGCGCCGGCTATCCCGCGGTCGAAGGCTGGTACGCGACGATTGCCGCACCCTATCTCGCGGATAACCCGGATGTCGCGCCGTGGATCAAAAGGTATCAAGAAAGATACGGTCACGGGCCGACGTCCTATTCGTTCACGGCCTATGACGCGATGCTGGTCGTTCTCGATGCGATCGAGCGCGTCGCCACATCGGGCAAGCCGGTCAACCGCGACGCGGTGCGCGACGCAATCCAGACGGCCAATGTCAAAACATTGCAGGGGGTGGTCAGCTTCGACGAGAACGGCGATATCAAAGACCGCACCGTCAGCGTCTTCCGGTACCAATACGATGACAAATATCCGGAGGACGCGGTTCTCCATCAATACAAATACCTCGGCGTCGCACCGCAAACCTCGTAAGGGTTGGTGAAAAGACAGCGTTGCCCCGGAGCGAGCCAGTCGCCCGCCGACGAACGAATGGCTGCTAACGTTAAGGGTTATCAGATGCCTGCCCGTCACCTGGCAGCGCGGCGCGCTCCGAGGGCAGGCGCTGATAAGCCTGGAGGGAGGAAACCGCGGGCCGGCAAGGGTACAACGGTGCGGCGCGCTGGAGCCATGGGGATTTGAGAGCCGCGGGTGATCGGCTGCGATGGCGCCGTCGTGACTGCCAGACGGGGCCCGGCGCGGAATAACGCGGTGGCGGCACCTGGTGAAGCGATGAACGAATTGCGATTGCAATCGCTGCGCCGCAGGCTGGCACACAAATGTGGTCATTGGCCGAACACAGGGCCGCCGCCGATTAAGGAGGAGCGGCGACTGTGAACAGCATTGGAAAGTCGGGACCGGGTGATGGCGATCATGAGCTGTCGATCCGATTTGGGGCCGTCGCGCCAGACCGCGGTGCGCACCCGCGCTCGAAGATCTCAATGATGATCATCGGCCGCTGCAGCAGGGACAAGGATGCGAAAGTGCCCGCGGCTCACCATCGCCGGTGCTGTCGGCATCACTGGGGACATTCTGCGGTGCCGATGCGTTGAGCAGTTGACGCGCTCGCGCGATGTTCTCAGCGCGCCTGCGGTTGGCGAAGAGACCGTAGTGTCGGATGCGGTGGAAACCGTCGGGCAGGTCGTGGATGAGGAAGCAGCGGATGAACTCGTCGGCGTCGAGCGTCATGAGCTTGTAGCGAGCGTCGGCCTTGGCCCGGTAATCCTTCCATTTGAAAGTCACGCGTTCGCCATCGAAAGCGACGAGCCGGCTGCTGGCAATCGCGATCCGGTGGGTGTAGCGGGACAGGTGGGCGAGCACAGCGTCGGGTCCGCCAAAAGGCCGCTTGGCCTAGACCACGCATTCGACCTTCCGCAGTGCGGCAAGCCAGGCTTGAAGGCTGCCGGCTCGGCCAGGGCGGCTTGTTCGGTGAAGAACTCCAGGCGCCCGGCATGGTAGGCGGCGGTCAGCCTTTGCAGGAATAGACGGCGGAAGAGGCGTGAGAGCACCCGGACGGACAAAAAGAAGCCCAGCGGGCAGGCAATCCAGTGTTGGCCGCCGGGCGAGAAGCCGCCGCCGGGTACGATGATATGGACGCGGGGATGGTGGGTCAGTGCTGATCCCCAGTTGTGCAGCACGGTGGTGAGCCCAATGCGGGCGCCGAGGTGCTAGGGGTCGGCCGCAATGGTGATCAGGGTCTCGGCGGCGGCTTTGAGCAATAAGTCATAGACGACCGCCTTGTTCTGATAGGCGGTGTCGGCGATCGGTCCCGGCAGGGTGAAGACAGCATGGAAATAGGGCACGGGCAGCAGTTCGGGCCTGGCGGTCGGCCAGCCACTCCTTGGCAGCGCCGGCCTGGCACTTCGGGCCGCGCCGGTTGCGACAAGAGTTGTAGGAGATGCGCAGGTGCGCGCAGGCCTCGCAGCGTTCGACATCACCGCCCAACGCCGCCGTTCGGCAGCGCTCGATCGCCGAGATGCCCTTCAGTTGGCCGAGGCTCACGTGGCCGGCATGGGAGGCACGCCAAGCCGGTCCGCGGTGGCGGAAGATGGTCCGCCACCTCGACCGCCGGCCGTGACAACGGCGGCGCGCTACGCGGTGTCTTCACCTCGCTCAGCAGGAGGTCGAGCGGGCTGGTCACCTCGTCGACCGAGCTCTTCGGGGCTGAGAACAACGGGCAGGCGGCGAGGCTCGCGGGTCGACGCGACTTCTTGGGCAAGATCGCTGCGCTTCAGCGTGACCTTGAAGAAGAATCGCACGGCACTGGCTCTGGCGATGACGGTCGGTGCCGTCGTTCCGATCGACGCCAGCGCAGCTGGTAGCGACAGACGTCCTCCGCAGTGGCTTTGTCGAGAGCCCAGCCGACGTGTCCGCACAGCTTTTGAAGTAGCCGATATAGTCGCGCTAAGTCTTGCGGCCAAGCCGGCGGATCGTCATGCCGTCGATCAGCCGCTGGCCTAACGGGCCGATGGCCTCGTCGGTCATTGGGGGCTCCTGTCTTGGGTGAGGTTCTAGCCCCTCAATCTCGGGACAGGATCCCTGCTTCCCGCTACTCCCCAAACTCCTCCTCTCGCCACCAATTACCGCAAGAGCAGTTTAGTCCATCGGCGGCAAGCCGCCGATACGGCCACGATGGGTGTAGGGCAAGACTTGTCCCTTTCCTATAATTCCCCGTGCCCTGTTGGCGTCCAATACCCAGTTCACCCTCGTGTTGCCGATCCCGACCGCGAGCGCGTTCAATGCATCAAGGCAGCGGCGTAGCGGTCGCGCAATTACCGGTCCGAATTTCAGCACCCAACACCGGACGGTTTCGTAGGAGATGTCGAGCCCGCGCTCGGCGAGGAGTTCCTCGACGTCGCGATAGCGCAGCGTGAAGCGCAGATAGAGCCAGACCGCATGCTGGATGATCACCGGAGGAACGCGGTGGCGCCGATACGAGATTTCGGCCATCGCGTCAGCCTACCCTCGGCCTCGCTTCCGGGCTATTCGGTTATCCTGACATAGCCCCTCTGGCGGCCCCTCGTCCTGAACGTCCGCAAAGGTTCCACCTTACGAAGGGTGGGCTCGAATTGGGAGTGGCTGCTACCGGCGCATCGCGTCCTTTCGTTGTAGGCTGTCGCAGCCGGTCGCGGGCCAGCTGGCGCTGAGGTGGTAGGGAGGTCGCGCTCGTCGTGCCCGTCGCCAACGGCAGTGTCATTTCTACTTTGCGCGCCGGGTGACATTTCTACGTTGCGCCGACAATCGACAGCGCCGAAAACGGCCAACAAGAGGAAGACGGGTCCCCTCAAATGAGCCGAATGCTGAGCGCCTCGGTCCCATAGTGCTATTCCACGCGTGCGAAAAGTGCTACGGATGCGGTGGGTCGGCTCCCTACGCATTTGTTCGAAGAAAAGTAGCGAGGAGGAACTCCGCTATGCCGCAAGCGAAACGCAACTTAAAGGTAAAGCGTCCAAGCAAAGTTCTATCCGTGGCCGGAATCGCCGGCGCCTTTTTGGCGTCATCGACCAGCAGGTCGGTGGCGGATATACCGCCGCAAAATATGGCGCCGTTTCAGGTCCTCAACCTGGGTGAGGAGGAAATCTCGGACGTCAGCCTTGCGACTTTCCATTTCGTCGACGGAGAAAGCCCGGAAACGCTGCTGCCAAGGATACAACTCGCTCGCGGCGGCTGCGGCGGCGGCTGCGGCGGCTGCGGCGGACGCGGCGGGTGCGGCGGCTTTAGAGGCTGCGGCGGGTGCGGCGGACACGGCGGCTGCGCCGGCTTTAGAGGCTGCGCCGGCTTTAGAGGCTGCGCCGGCTTTAGAGGCTGCGGGAGGGGCTGCGGTTTTGGAGGCTGCGGCGGCTGTGGTTGGGGTTGGGGTTGGGGCTGTGGTTGGGGCGGCTGCTGCTTGTCATGGGGAGGGTGCGCGTTCTGCTAACCGGGCTACCTTCCGATTACGTAGACACGCGCAGGTCGTAAGAGCCGGATTTGACCACCTTCGGTGGCAACGACGTCTTGTTTGCAGAGCTGCGAAGGTGGCGCGCGCGTCAGGCGTGTGCGCGGCCGCCCGGTTGGGCGGCCAATTTATCGAGAAATTCTAGATTCAGAAAAGCTGGTGTGCGATCCCGGCAATGGAGCGCTGGCATTCGAAGAATGCGTCTGGCGCGCGCGTCCAGAGCCGTGGCGAAGGTGCATGTGCTGACCTCATGACAGGCAATCAGGGAGACAGCTTCACCCAGCAAAACGGCAAGGGCATTCCGCAGTTCGCGCCGAATTTCACCGTCTATGTGCTGCCGCCCGATGTCGTGTGCCTTTATTCGGAGGACCGGAAGTTTTTGCTTCACGGCCAGCTCTATTGTGCGCTCGCCTCCGCGATAGCTAAGGGCGGAAAAAGTTTTCGGGAGCTCGTTCGCGAACTGGAGCCGGATTTTCCGTCCGACAAAATCCACGAGGCCTTAACGCGGCTGCTCGACCGCCGCTATGTCATCCCGACGTCGCGCTGTTCGAATGGCGCCGCGGCCGCCTATTGGGCGAGCCTTGGGCTATCGCCGGAGACTGCGGAGAGAAATCTCCAGAAATGTCGTGTGCGCATTCAATCGATCAATGTGGAGGGAGCAACGGAACTCGGGGCCGCCCTGAGCGAGCTCGGCGTTGGCGTCGTCAAGCGCTCCCCCGGCCTGACGGTCACGTTGGTGAACGATTATCTCGAAGCGCAATTGGCAGAATTGAACGGGCGGCATTTGTCGGACCGCACTCCCTGGGTGCTCGTCCAGCCTTCCGGCATTTTCCCCCTGGTGGGGCCGGTGTTCCGCCCAGGCGAAAGCGCCTGTTGGATGTGTCTTGCCGAGCGGATGAAAAGGAACCGGGAGGTCAAGGCGCTCCTCGACCGCAGACAGGCCCGCTGCGTCGCCGTTTCGCCATTGGCTCGGAACACGTTCGGACAGAGCGCCATCCAGCTTGCGGCCGTCGAGATCGCCAAAGCGATCGCCACCGGTTTTCGCACTCAATTGAGCGATCACATCATCAGCCTCGACCTGTTGGGTTCGACCATCGTGAAGCATAATGTGGCGCTCCGTCCGCAATGTCCGAGCTGCGGCAGCGAGAAGCTGCGTGATCCCCGCCGTGAGCCAGCGCCGATCGAGCTTGGCGCGGGCAACAAGCTGGTCATGACGAGCGGCGGGTACCGCAGCGTTTCGCCGTCGGCCACGGTTGCGCGTTTTCGCAGGCACGTGAGCCCGCTCACCGGCGTTGTCTCGCGTCTCGAGCGCATTCAAGCCGATTTGCCCTTGAACACCAACTACCATGCCGTGCACAATTTTTCAGGACCGTCCGAGACGGTCGATGAGCTCAGGGTGGGGTTGAGCAGCGGCAGTTTCGGCAAGGGCAGCACCTCCGAACAGGGCGAAGCCAGCGCGCTCATGGAGGCGATCGAGCGCTATTCCGGGATTTTCCAGGGCGACGAGATCAGATCAAAGCGGCGCTTTGCCGATTTCCCGGCAGGCCAGGCCATCGCCCCGAACAAAGTCCTGCTGTTCAGCGACGCGCAGTTGCGGCGACACCGGATGCCGACGCCGGGTTCGGGCGTTTTTGGTGCGATCCCGGCGTTATTCGATCGATCAGCCGAGATGGACTGGTCGCCGGTCTGGTCCCTGCGCGACAGGCGCTTCAAACATCTTCCGACCAGCCTGTTGTATTTCTTTTACAAGGGTCCCGCCGCCTTTGCAGCGGATTCCAACGGCTGCGCGGCCGGCAATACGCTCGAGGAAGCCATCGTCCAGGGATTCCTCGAGCTGGTGGAAAGGGATGCATACGCGATCTGGTGGTACAATCGATTGCAACGGCCGCAATTAGACCTCAGCCCGTTTGATGACTCCTACGTCCGCGATCTGCAGAGGCAGCTGGCCGAAAGCGGTCGCAAGCTTTGGGTGCTCGATGTCACCAGCGATCTCGGGGTTCCGACCTTTGTGGCGGTAACACACTGGATGCAAAACGGGCGGGAAAATATCGAATTCGGATCCGGTGCACACTTCGATACGAAAATCGCCTTGTTGCGTGCGCTGACGGAGCTCAACCAATTTCTGTCCCTGGGTCTCATGGCCGGCGGGACCGGGGAGAAATCGAGCCTTGACGGCGCCACCCCATTGCGCCTGCAAGATTATCCCTATTTGATGCCAAGCGGAAAGCCACTGGTCCCTGCGGACTTCGGCTCGAAGTTTGGCGATCTCGACACGAGTGAGCAAGTGAGCGCCTGCGTGCGCCTCGCCAAGCAAGCCGGCCTGGACTTCCTCGTCCTCGATCAGACTCGTCCGGACATTGAGGTGCCGGTCGTCAGAGTCATCGTTCCCGGATTGCGGCATTTCTATCGCCGCTTCGGGCGTGGCCGGCTTTACGATGTGCCGATAAAGCGCGGATTGCGCGACAGGCCGCTCAAGGAAAACGAGTTCAACCCGATTCACCCCCACACCTGAAGGCCCTCGCTTGCGCGCTCCCGGAGCAAAGAGAGTGCGAGGAGCTGCGCCACCAAATGTTTCCGCCCGGCTCCGCAGCAACGTCACGCTCGAAATGCAGGCGGAGGGAGAAATCGCCGTTTGCTTCGAGGGCTATTCGGTCGGCTTGGGACGATTCAGCGCGGGCGCCGCGCATCGCGCGCAAAACCTGCGCATAGGCCTGCCGCTCGCCGCGTTCGCGTCCAACAGGCGCAACATCGACAAAGAGATCGATCTACTGGTCCGGCGATTGGCGAGGCGCGGTTTATTGGAGTACCGCCTCGGGGGCTCGCGCATCGGCGAAGACCAGGTCGTCATCGAAACGCAGATGCCTGATTATTGGCCGCGTACGCCACAGCTCGGTAACGCGGATGCTGTTGTCTTATCGCGCTTCGCATATATGCGACGGCGCGGTAACGAGATGATCCTCGAATCGCCGCGCGCCGGCGCGTTGTTCAAAATCTGCAATCCGAAGATTGCCGCCGTCTTGGCCATGCTGTCTACGCCGCAACACATCAAACAGCTGCGCCGGCAGGACGATTTTCCGGGGCTCGAGCTTCTCGCCCTGCTCCTCGATTGCCAAATCCTTTTCAAGGTCGACGCTGCTGGCGGCAGCGGCCTTCGACCGGCCGAGGGCGATCACAATCTCGTTCTTTGGGATTTTCACGATCTTCTGTTCCACACGCGCAGCACGGAAGGCCGGCACGCCAACCCGCTGGGCGGAGTTTATCCCCATGCCGGCGCCATTTCTCCGCTGCCGGCGGTGCGGCCCCGCTGGCCTGGAAAAAAAATCAATCTGCGCAAGTTCTCGGCCGCGAATCCGGAGGCAATCTCCCCGGTCGCGAAGCTTCTGCGGCAAAGTCATTCGACCCGTAGCTTCGATAACCAGCAACCGATCACGCTCGCCGAACTTTCGCAATTCCTCGGCGGCGCCGCGCGCGTCGTATCGATATCGAACGCCGAGCTCGACCTCGACGACGGCGGTAGCGCCGTCAGGCCGTATCCGTCGGCGGGCGCCGGCTACGAGCTCGAGCTCTATTTAGCGGTCGACACATGCGAGGGACTTGCGCGAGGCTTCTATCATTACGACGCCGGCGCTCACGCGTTGGCGCCGATCCGCGTTCCCATGCATGAACTCGAAGCGCAATTGATGGGAGCCGGATATTCAATGGGTTCGACCGCTGCGCCCCAGATCTTGATCACGATCGCAGCGCGCTTTGGCCGGATTTCATGGAAGTACAGCTCGATCGCCTATTCGCTCATTTTGAAGGACGTCGGCGTATTAATTCAAACATTCTACCTTATGGCCACCGACATGAGGCTCGGCGGATGTGCGATCGGGATCACGAACATCGATCTGTTCGCGAAGATGACCGGGATCGAATTTCACGTGGAGGGCCCGGTCGGTCAATTTGCGATCGGCCGCGGCGCCAAATCGGGGGCTTCCGACTGACGATCGCGCGGCCCCGGCTGGGCAACGGCTGCCAAATGGCGATGATGCGACCGGCGATAGCGAATAACCGGGAGTTCTCGTTTACCAAGACCCTCGGCAGCCCCGCTCGTCCGAGGGATCGCGCGATGCGCTCGAGATAAAATATCCGATGGCTTTGCGCTTGCGCCTGTCCAGCAGCGCGAATATGGCGCCCTGCGGGTCGGTGCAATGAACGATCCAGGCGCCGCCCGGCACGGCAGTTGGGCCATAGAGGATTTGGCCGCCGCCGGTTTCCACGCGCTGCGCCGCTGTCTCGACGTCGTCAACGTTGAAATAGTAGAGCCAGAACGGAAACGGCAATGCCGGAGGCTTCGTCAACATGCCGCCGAGCGTCTCCCCGTCGGCGGAAAACTGCTGATACGTACCGATCGCACCAGCGTGGGCGCCCGCTTTTTGCCAGCCGAATAGCTCGCCATAAAAAGCGAACGCCTTTTCCCAGTCGGCGGCGAGCAACTCATGCCAGCCGACGCGGCAGGGCGCGCCCAGTTCGGCGGACTGCGCTTGGCCGGCGTTCAGCCCTTTGACCAAAGCAAGCGTCGCCATTTGCGGATCGGCGACGATGGAAAAGCGGCTGATGCCGGGGACGTCCGTCGGTGGGACGTGCACCGCTCCCCCAAGCTGCTTGATCCGGTCGACCACAGAGTCCACATCGTCGACTCCGACATATCCAATCCAGTGCGGCGGCGCGCCCGTTTTCTGCCCGTCCTCCGGCATGTTCATCAACCCGGCGACGGGGAGGTCAGCGACAGTAAACAGACTATAGCCCAAAGCGGGCGCGGAGGCGTCTCGGGCGCCCCAGCCCACGACATTGGCGTAGAAGAGCTTGGCGGTTTTCATGTCCGTCGTCATCAGCTCGTACCAGACGAAACGGCCGTGAGAATTGCCCATGTCTGTGTCTCCATTCGAGCTGGCAAAGAAGTCGGGGCGCCCTTTGGCCGAACCCAACTTATTTTCCCGAGCATAGTTGAGAACGAAGCAAGCTGGCGGCAAGCTTTGTCAGCCAGGCGACCGCTCCTGGGCGCGATGCATGCCGCGCCACATACAGTGACGTAATAGGTCGCCCGCCGCCGGTTTCGGCGCCGACGGGATCTCCCGCATCGCTGCATGGCGCTAGCAGGCGGGTAGTGTCCGGAAAGTTCTGCAAAAGCCGCTGAGGCGGATGGTCATGGTATGCGGGTGATGTCGCAATCACCGGACCCTTTGGCGAGGATGCACACCAAGACCAAGAGGCAGGGTAAGTCTGGGACGATCGACGTCAACGCCCTTCTGAGGGAGGACGAGGAGTTTCTGCGGGCGCTGGTGCGGCCGGCGCTGCAGGAAGTGCTCGAAGCGGAGATGACGGAGGCCTTGGGCGCCGAGAAGGGCGAACGGGCGGCGGGCCGGCAGGGCTACCGATCGGGCTATTACGGCCGGACATTGATCACGCGGATCGGCAAGCTGGAATTGCGGGTGCCGCAGGACCGGATGGGCGGTTCTCGACCGAGCTGTTCGAACGCTATCGGCGCTCGGAGCGGGCGCTGGTGGCGGCGCTGGCAGAGAGGTACGTGCAAGGGGTTTCGACCCGCAAGGTGAAGGTGATCACCGAGGAGCTGTGCGGCCACAGCGTTTCGGCTTCCTCGATCAGTGCGATGAACCAGCGGCTGGATGGGAGCCTGGAGCAATTTGCCGGCCGGCCTCTCACCGAAGCCTTCCCCTATCTGATCCTCGACGCGCGCTACGAGCGGGTGCGCGAGGCCGGCGTGATCGCCAGCCAGGCTGTCCTGGTTGCGATCGGCATCGATTGGGACGGCCGCCGCCAGGTGCTGGCGGTCGAGCTCGCCAACCGCGAGAGCCGATCGAGCTGGCGCGATTTCCTGGTGGGGCTCAAGGCGCGCGGTCTGCACGGCGTCGAGTTTGTCGTCGCTGACGATCATGCCGGCCTGCGGGCAGCACTGCGCGAGGCTCTCGCGGAGGCGGCCTATCAGCGCTGCTATGTACATTTTCTGCGTAATGCGCTCGACTACGTGCCGCGCCGGGTCGACGACGACTGCCTACAAGAGCTGCGCTGGCTGTATGACCGGCGCGACCTCGCCGAGGCGCGCCGCGATCTGGCCGCCTGGCTCGCCAAGTGGTCAGGCAAATACTCAAAGCTGACCGGCTGGGTCGAAGAGAACATCGACGAGACGCTGAGCTTTTACCGGCTGCCGCGGCAGCACCATAAGCACCTCAAGTCGACCAACAAGCTGGAGCGCCTCGACGAATAGATCCGGCGCCGCACCCATGTCGTGCGCATCTTCCCCAATGGCGAGAGCTGCCTGCGGCTGGTGCGGGCAGTGGCGGTCGAAACCCACGAAAACTGGCTCGAGCAGCACCGCTATCTCAACATGAAGGATCTTCGCGAGCATAAGAAAGAGGCACTGCGCCGTGCTGCCTGACCCCCAACCCGTCAGATCGGCCAGGCGGCCTACAGCGCCTCGAAAGGCGGGATCGTTTCGCTGACCCTACCAGCGGCCCGCGAACTCGCGCACTATGGCGTCCGGGTGGTGGCGATCGCCCCAGGAGTGTTCGAGACACCGATGGTGGAGGGCCTGCCACAGAACGTGCGTGACAGCTTGGGAGCGAGCGTTCCGTTCCCGAGCCGGCTCGGCCGGCCCGCTGAATATGCCGCGCTGGTCCTCCACTTGTGCCAGAATTCGATGATCAACGGCGAAGTAATCCGGCTCGACGGCGCCTTGCGTATGGCCCCGCGCTAAGGGGAAGGCCGGGTGCGCTCAGGGCAGGGGCGGCCGGCGGTCCCTTTCTGGGGCGATTTCGTCGATCGCATGCGCCAGTCGGATGTCGAGCTCGCTGAGGCCACCTGCGTCGTGCGTCGACAGGATGACCTCTACGCGGTTGTACACGTTGAACAGCTCAGGATGGTGGTCCATTTTTTCCGCCAGAAGCGCCATTCGCGACATGAAGGCCCACGCTTCGGAGAAGTTCTCGAAATGGTAGGTCTTGCGGATCGCATCGCGATCGTCGACCTCGGTCCAACCGTGCAGCTCGTGCAACGCGGTTTGCCGTTGTGCTCCGACCAGTCTTTCGACCATTCTAACCTCCGTCAGTAGCGGGAGTGATATCATGCCGGACCGTCTGCCGCCATCACTCGCCGAGATCGAGGCATTGGCGGAACGTGCGCTGGGAACCATCCCGCGGCAGTTAAAACGCCAGCTCGGGCACGTCGTGATTCGGGTCGAGGAGTTCCCCGACGAGGAGACCGAGGCGGCGATGGGCCTCGAAAGCCCGTTCGATATTCTCGGGCTTTATCGAGGCGTGGCGCTACCGCACAAGAGCGTCAGCGATCCGCGGCCGGACCTCGACATGATCTTTCTCTACCGCCGGCCGATCCTCGATTTCTGGTGCGAGAGCAGCGAAGACTTGGGGCATCTGGTGCGCCACGTGCTTGTCCACGAAATCGGCCACCATTTCGGGTTCAGCGACGACGATATGGAGCGGATCGAGTCGTCGGATTGAGCTTAGGCCGGCACTACGGACCGGCGCGGGTCGAAACTTGGTACCGAGCCCACAAGCCCCTGCGCCCACTCTCCGTGATCACGCCGGCGTTGGCGCATCTGGATGGAGCAACTCGGCCTTGCGCAGGTCAGCCCACAGGGCCGACGGGATCGGGTACCGCAGGAGTTTGGCATTAACGTCGAACTCATCGACGTTGCGCGGCCCCGGAAGGATCGCCGCGACGGCTGGATGGGCGAGTGGAAACTGCAGCGCCGCGGCGACGAGAGGCACCCGATGGCTATCGCAGATTGTTTTTATCATTTTGACCCGATCGGCGATCTCGGGAGGCGCCAGCCGATAGTTCCAAGTGTCGCGGCCTGCGAGAATACCGGTATTGAATGGCGCCCCGATTACGACCGATATCCCGGATCGCAGGCATTGGGGGAGCAGATCATCGAGGGGCGTCTGCTCGAGGAGCGTATAACGCCCGGCAAGAAGAAAGACGTCCCAATCACCCCAATCGATCGCCTCGCGCAGAACTTCCCATTCGTTGACCCCGATCCCGATTGCCCGCAGCTGGCCGGATGAGCGCAACTCTTCGAGCGCGCGATATCCACTGTCGCGAAAGGTGCGCATGATCCCCGGATGTCCGTTTTTACCGTGCTGCCGCGCACCGATGTCATGAACGTAAAGGACGTCTATCCGTGCCAGGCCAAGGCGCTGTAGATCGTCCTCGAACGAGCGCATGATCCCATCGTACGAATAATCGAAGACGTCCTCGAATGGCATCGGATGCCGCAGCGCACCGGGAGTACCGGCATTCGCCTGCGGCCGCAGCAGCCGCCCTGCCTTGGTCGACAAGACCCACTCTTCGCGGGGCAACTCGCGCAGCGCATCGCCGACAATTCGGCACGCCTTGCCGAAACCATAGAAAGGCGCAGTGTCGAAATAGCGGACACCGGCCGACCACGCCGCCTGTACAACCGCCTCTCCTTCTTCTCGAGTGACCGGAATCCGGTGTCCCCCAAGGGTTCCGGTGCCGAGCCCCAGGACCGTCAATCTGAGGGGCGTGCGTCCCAGATGGCGTGTCTCGAAGCCCTCCATGCGCCTTCTCCGTTATTATGATTGGAGAATATGTATCAGATTGCAACCAGTCGGTGTAATCGTAGTGGCGGCCGGTCGTTTCCCGAGCGGGACTCTGTCACATGATCCTGACCTTTGGGTCAATAAATGCCGATATTGTCGTTCCGGTTCCAAAATTGCCTCAGCCCGGCGAGACCGTGCTGGGCGGCTCGTACGAACTTCTACCAGGTGGTAAGGGTGCCAATCAGGCGCTGGCGGCGCGCCGTGCCGGAGCCGATGTCATGCTTGTGGGCGCGGTCGGCTGCGACGGCTTTGCCGCGATCGCCCTCGCTTCGCTCCGCGGCGAGGGCGTCGACACGCATTTGGTGCGCGACATCGAACTCCCGACCGGCTGTGCCTTGATAATGGTGTCTTCCTCGGGTGAGAACATTATCGCTGTGGCTCCCGGCGCCAATATGGGCGTGCGTTGCGACTGGGTATCTGAGCATTTGCTCGACGCCAACACAACGCTCGTCGCCCAGCTCGAAGTCCCGCCCGGCGAAACCCAAGCGCTGATCAGACGTGTCCGCAGACGCGGCGGCCGATCTGTGCTCAACATGGCGCCGGCGCTGCCGATCGATCTCGCGTTGTTGCCGGAAATCGACCTCCTTGTTGCGAACGAGAGCGAGGCCGCGACGATGTCATCTGATCCGATGGGGATCGCCCGTCGGTTGCGGCAAGGGCTCGTGGTGACGCGCGGCGCCGCGGGGGCCAGTGCATTGCTCGCCGATGGCAGACAGCTCGATTTGCCGGCGCTGGCGATCGAGCCGGTCGATACGACGGGCGCCGGTGACGCCTTTGTCGGAGTTCTCGCGGCGGCGCTAGATTTGGGAGCGACCCTCGAAGACGCGTTGCGGCGCGCCACTACGGCTGCCGGCCTTGCCTGCCTCGCCCGTGGCGCTCAAACCGGAATGCCGCGAGCAGCGGCAATTGACGCGGCAATGGCGGACTTGCCACCCGGTTAGGCCGCGGGCACGCAGTGCTCCTGAAACTCAGCCAATATGTCGATGTAGAGCTGACGCTTGAACGGGACTATCAGTTCCGGCAGGCGAAATGGCGCTACCCATTGCCAGGCGTCGAATTCCGGATGCTGGGTGGCGAGGTTTATGTCGCTGTCCCGGCCGGTGAAGCGCATGACAAACCATTTTTGGCGCTGGCCCCGGTACCGCCCGCCCCATATGCCGGCGGCGAGTTCGATCGGCAGATCGTAGTGCAGCCAACCACGGCTTTCGCCGATGATCTTGGCTTGGGCGGTACCGATCTCTTCATTCAGTTCTCGCAGAGCCGCCTGGCGCGGGGTCTCACCCGGGTCGATCCCGCCTTGCGGCATCTGCCATGCCGGCATCGTCGGCATGTCGAGGCGGCGCGCGACGAACACCTCTCCCCGTGCGTTGAGCAGCATGATGCCGACTGCTGGACGATAGCCGAGCCGCTCGTCGTCCTTGTCGGCCTTCTTCATCTGGTACCCGTCGAGGCCACGCCGGTTAGCGCATCGTTAGTTGACGACGCGTCCGTTGAACATCGCGATGCCGCGCAGCATGTCGACCGCCCTGGCCAACTGGTAGTCGGCGGGTGTGCCCATAATCGAAGGATCGACGGATGTCTGCTCGGGGGGGCCGTCTCCAAAATCTTCCTTCTTCTGATCCGTCGCCGTGGCGACCTTTTCGCCCTTTTCCCCCTTTTCGGGTGTCTTTTCGATTTTGGCGGCTTCGACGACGATGTCCGGATCGATCCCTTTCGCCTGAATCGAGCGTCCAGAGGGCGTGTAATAGCGCGCCGTGGTCAGCCGCATCGCACCGTGGCCGGGGAGCGGGATGATTGTTTGCACGGATCCCTTGCCAAAGGATTTCGTCCCGAGAAGGATCGCCCGGTGGTGGTCCTGCAGCGCACCGGCGACGATCTCGCTGGCCGAGGCGGACCCGCCATTGATCAGTACCGCCAAGGGCAGACCGCTCGCAATGTCGCCCGGGCGAGCGTTATAGCGCTGTGCATCCTCGCTGCGCCGGCCGCGCGTGGACACGATCTCGCCCTTGTCGAGAAAGGCGTCCGAAACCGCAACCGCCTGGTCGAGCAGCCCGCCGGGGTTGTTTCGTAGATCGAGGATCACCCCGGAAAGCTTGTTGCCGGCCTGCTGCCTTAAGTTCTTCATTGCATTATTGAGGCCGACATCGGTCTGCTCGTTGAAGCTGGTGATCCGAATATAGCCGATCGTGTCGCCCTCGAGGTGAGAGCGGACCGACTGGATCTTGATGGTTGCGCGGGTCAACTTGACGTCGAAGGGGTCCTTTCCTTCGCGCCGAATCGTCAGCTTGATTTCGCTACCGATCAGGCCGCGCATTTTCTCGACCGCCTCCGGAAGGGTCATCCCCTGGACGGGGTCACCATCAAGGTGAGTTATCAAATCGCCGGGTTTCAGGCCGGCGCGCGCCGCCGGCGTATCGTCGATTGGCGAGACAACCTTCACGAGGCCGCTCTCCATAGACACCTCGATCCCCAGCCCGCCAAACTCGCCGCGTGTCTGCACCTTCATATCGTTGAAGTTCTTTGTATTCAGGTAATTCGAATGGGGGTCGAGGGAGGTCAGCATGCCGTTGATCGCCAATTCGACCAGGGTGTCGTCGCTGACTTCGTCGACATACTCGGCGCGTACCCGCTCGAAGACCTCGCCGAACAAATTGAGCTGCCTGTAGGTTTCGGCCGAGTTGGCCGGCGGTGCTGCGCCGAGATCCTGGCGCAACGAGAAGACTAGGACAGTGGCAGCGAAAGCCGCCATGAGACCCGAACGCTTCATTCATTCACCCTATGTCTCGGGCCCAATCGGCACGATGCACTTGGCGTAGGATACCCGGCAGTGCGGGCGATGATCAAGCCGAGCCGCCGCGGCGAAATGGTGCTTTTCAATCCGCTGCCTGCCGTCCCGCACTCGATGAGATGAGCGAGTGGCCGGTCATCGCGGCGGGGGTCGTCAACCCGAGAATGTCGAGCAACGTCGGGGCGATATCCGAAAGGCGGCCGCTTTCGAGGCGGCCAATTTCCGTTGGTGGATTCACCACAACGAATGGCACCGGGTTGAGCGTGTGAGCGGTGTGCGGCTCGCCCGTTTTGGGGTCGCGCATCATTTCTGCGTTGCCGTGATCGGCGGTAATGACAAGCGTGCCGCCGGCCTGTTCGACGGCCTCGGACAGTCGGCCGAGGCAAACGTCGACGGTCTCGACCGCCTTGGTCGCGGCATCGATGCGGCCGGTGTGGCCGACCATGTCTGTATTTGCGTAATTCAACACGATGACGTCGAAACGCCCGGACCGGATCGCTTCGACAATCTTGTCGGTGACTTTGGGCGCCGACATCTCAGGCTGCTGGTCGTAGGTCCCGACCTTCGGCGACGGAACGAGTATCCGTTCCTCTCCGGGAAAGACCGTCTCGCGGCCGCCGTTGAAGAAGAACGTAACGTGCGCGTATTTCTCGGTTTCCGCGATGCGCAGCTGAGTCAGTCCAGCCCGTGACACCACCTCGCCAAAGCTGTCGTTGAGGTTCTCGGGCGGGAACAAGGTCGCAAGAAATTGGTTGAGTTCCACCGAATATTCGACAAGGCCGAGAGCTGCGCTAAATGAGATCCGCTTTTCTCTCTCGAAGCCGGAGAAATTCGGGTGGAGCAGGGCAGTGGCGATCTCCCGCACCCGGTCGGCGCGGAAATTTGCGATTAGCAGACCATCGCCGTCGCGCATTCCGACATAACCCGCGATTGCGGTGGGCGCCACGAATTCGTCGGTCTCGCCTCGGGAATAGGCGGCTTCGACCGCCTGCAGCGGATTATCGGCCTGCTCACCGTCGCCGTTGACGATCGCTCGATAAGCCCGCTCGACCCGATCCCAGCGCTTGTCGCGATCCATCGCGTAGTAGCGGCCGCAGAGCGTGGCGATCCGCAGACCGCGGAGGCCGGCAATGTCCTCCTGAAACTGCTTCACATACAAAGCAGCTGCCTTGGGTGGCGTGTCACGCCCGTCGAGAATCGAGTGGACGGTGACCGGCACTCCGGCTTGGGCGAGAATGCGGGCTAGAGCGGCGATTTGGCGTTGGTGCGAATGAACTCCGCCGGGCGACATCAGCCCGATCAGGTGAGCGGTCCCGTGGCTCTGCTTCAGTTTTACTATTAAATCGCACAATGCCGGCATAATGGCGAGCTTGTCCTCGGCGATCGCCGCATCGATGCGCGGTAAGTCCTGCAAAACCACCCGTCCGGCCCCGATATTGGTATGGCCGACCTCCGAGTTCCCCATCTGCCCGTCCGGCAGGCCGACATAATGCTCGCTTGCCTGCAATTGGGCGTGCGGCCAACGCGCCGTCAACCGGTGCCAATTCGGCGCCCGTGCCAGTTCGATCGCATTGTCGTCGGCCTTAGCGCGCTCGCCCCATCCGTCGAGAATGCACAGAACAAGGGGTCGGGGACGGGGAATGGAACTCATCTCGGGGCAGCCTCGGCCGGAATGGGTTTATCGGTATACGCGAAACCGAGCCAGAGGGGGTAGCGTTCCCAGCCTCGCCGTCTTATTGGCGGTGGTAGGGGTGGCCCGCGAGGATCTGCTGTGCGCGGTAGAGCTGTTCGAGCAGCATGCCTCTGACCAGCAGATGCGGCCAGGTCATCGAGCCGAGCGCGAGGATCACGTCTGCACGGTCGAGAACTGCCCGGTGGAGGCCATCGGCCCCGCCGATCGCAAAGACCAGCTCGGACCCACCATGGTTGCGCCAGGCGGCGATCCGTTTGGCCAGTGCGCAACTCGACCACTGGGTGCCCCGCTCGTCGAGCGCGACGAACGGGACGCCGGCCGGCAGTGCGCCAAGGATTAATTCGCCTTCGCGGAGCTTGAGTTGTTCAGGCGGAAGAGAGCGCCGCTCCTCGACTTCGACAATCGCCGGGGGTGGCACGATCCTTCCGGCATAGAGTTGCTGCAGGTCTTTAAATAGGCCGCCGCGCAGCCTGCCAATGACGAGAAGGCGAAAGCGGATCGGACGCCCGCCGGGTTAAAGGCGGACAGCTTCGCTGTCGGGCAGGGCCCCACCCCACATTTTTTCGAGATTGTAGTAGCTGCGGATTTCGGGCCGGAAGAGGTGCACAATGACGTCGCCCGCGTCGATCAGCACCCAGTCGGCCTGCGTCTTGCCTTCGATCGAAATCCGGGTGCGGCGCGACAGGACCTCTTCGAGGTGCTCCGTCAGGGCCGCTACCTGACGGGCCGAGCGGCCGCTAGCGATCACCATGTGGTCGGCGATCGTCGTTTTCCCGGCAAGCTCGATCGTGACGATCTCCTCTGCTTTGCCGTCCTCCAAGGTCTGTACGATGAGATCGAGGATTGTTGGATGGAGTTCTGTCGGTTTGGTGCGGGGTAAGAGGGCGGCTATGGTCGACAATTCAGGTTTTTGCTCCGCAAGTCTATTCGATCGGGTTTGATTTCGCTCCGAGCGAATCCGGGTCGCCGACCGGTCATCCAGGCGAGTGTGAAAGAACACCCAAGCCGGTGGTTCCGCTTCGGCCAGACGACGCTCGCTCGAAGCCGCAATGCGGTATCGGGCAAACCGCTTCGCAGCCGCTCCAGACAACGCTCTTAGAGAATAGGAAGGGCGGTCGAACACGGCAATGACCAGGGTGCGGAAGATCTCGGGCCAGCGCTCCCATTTGGGGATCTGGACGAGGTTGTCACCGCCCATCAGCCACACAAATCGCAGCCGGGGGAAGCGGCGGCGCAGCGCCTTCAAGGTGTCGGCGGTGTAACGCGAAGGTCCCAGCCGGCTTTCGAGATCGGTGACGAGGATACGGCGGTCGGCTTTGGCAATCCGGCGAGCCCCCTCCAACCGGACTAGGAACGGGGCCATGCCGTCGAGCGGCTTTAACGGATTTTGCGGCGAGACCAGCCACCAAATCTGGTCGAGGTCGAGGAGCGTGAGGGCCAGCAGGCTGATGTGCAAATGGCCGCCATGCGCCGGGTTGAACGATCCGCCCAGCAGCCCAACGCGGCGATGCCGCCTGGCAGGCAGCCCGACTTCCGGCTGACCGCTCAGGGGCGCACCTGCCCGGTGCCGCGCACCAGATACTTGTATGTCGTCAGCTGCTCGGCGCCGACCGGTCCCCGGGGCGGAAGGCGCTGTGTGGAGATGCCGATCTCGGCGCCCATCCCAAACTCGCCGCCGTCGGCGAATTGCGTCGAGGCGTTGACCAGCACGATCGCGCTGTCGACCTCGCGCAGGAAACGCTCGGCGGTCTGTTGGTCCTCGGTGATGATCGCGTCGGTATGGTGGGAGCCGAAGCGGGCGATATGCTCGATCGCGCCATCGACGCCATCGACGATGTGCACCGCCAGGATCGCGTCGAGATATTCGGTACGCCAATCCACTTCGGTCGCCGGCGCCGATGCCGGATCGATCGCGAGCACCTCCGGGTCGCCTCGCAGCTCGCAGCCGGCCGCCCGCAGATCGGCGAGGATCGCGGGGAGCTGCGCTTTTGCCACCGCCCGATCGACAAGCAGGGTCTCGGTGGCCCCGCAGATCGACACTCGCCGCATCTTGGCGTTGAGCACGATCTCGCGCGCCTTTTCCGGGTCCGCGGCGGCGTCGACATAGGTGTGGCACAACCCCTCGAGGTGCGCGATGACCGGGATGCGGCTCTCGCGCTGCACGCGCTCGATCAGCGACGGCCCGCCGCGCGGCACGATGATGTCGATCGCGCCGCTCATCGTCAGCATCAGCCCAACGGCGGCCCGGTCGCGAGTCGGCACCAGCTGGATCGCGGCTTCCGGCAGGCCGGCGGAACGCAACCCTTCGGCCATCGCCGCCACCAGCGCCCGCGAGGAGTAAAAGCTCTCGGATCCGCCGCGCAGGATCGCCGCGTTACCGGATTTGAGCGCCAGCCCCCCGGCGTCTGCGGTGACGTTCGGCCGGCTCTCGTAAACGATGCCGATGACGCCGAGCGGCACTGCGACGCGCTGGATATGGAGCCCGTTGGGGCGCATCCATTCGGCCAGAACACGGCCGACCGGATCGGGCAGTGCGGCAACGGCTTCCAGTCCGGCGGCAATCGCCTCCACGCGTTTGGGGTCGAGGGCCAGCCGGTCGCGCAACGCGGCGGAGAGGCCGTGCGCTCCGGCTTCGGCAAGGTCGTGGGCATTGGCGGTGAGGATGTCCGCTTCTCGGGCTCTGATGGCCGCCGCGGCGTTCTTCAACGCCGCGATCTTGGAACCGGCGGAAGCAAGGGCGAGGGCAACGCCAGCCTCCCGGGCGCGCCGCCCAATCTCCGCCATTTCGATGTTCAGATCCGACCCCGATCTCGTCGTCGGGTCACGGACAAGCGTCTCGGTCGTCATCGGGGTTCGGTCACCACCAGATCGTCGCGATGAATGATCTCATCGCGTCCACGGTACCCGAGGATCCCGGCGATTTCACTACTCTTGTGGCCGGCGATGCGTCGGATATCGGCGCTCGAATAAGCCGAGAGGCCGCGGCCGGCCTCGGCGCCGGACCGGGTGCGGATAATAACCGCGTCGCCGCGCTCGAAGACGCCCTCGACCGCGACGACGCCGGCTGGCAGCAGGCTCGTGCCGCGTTGCAATGCGCGCGCCGCACCGTCATCAACGATCACCGCGCCCGACGGATCGACCGCTCCGGCGATCCATGCCTTGCGCGCCGAGCGCGGCTCGCCCCGCGGCAGGAACAAGGTCGCTCTGCCCCCTGCCTCGAGAGCGGCGAGGGGGCCCGCCGCGGGCCCATCGGGTTTCCCCACAACCTTCCCTCGGGCGATCAGCATCCTGCAGCCGGCACTCATCGCGATGCGGGCGGCGGCGATTTTCGTCACCATCCCGCCCGAGCTGTAGCCGGGCGGCGCCTCGCCGGCCATCGCCTCGATGTCGGCCCCGATCTCGCGCACCATCGGGATATGCCGGGCGTTCGGGTTAGTGCGCGGGTCGGCCGTGTAGAGCCCGTCGATATCCGACAACAGCACGAGCATATCGGCGCTCGTCATCTGCGCGAACTCTTGCGGCCAAGCGGTCGTTGTCGCCAAAGCGGATCTCGGCGGTCGCGATCGTGTCGTTCTCGTTAACGACCGGAACCGCACCGAGCGCCAGCAATTGCCCAAAGGTCGCGCGCGCGTTGAGATGTCGACGCCGTTCCTCGGTATCGTCCGGAGTCAATAAGATCTGCGCAACGGTGATGCCGTGACGGGCCAGCGCCTCCTGGTAAGCATGTGCGAGACGGATCTGCCCGGTGGCTGCGGCAGCCTGCTTTTCCTCTAGCCTGAGCCGGCGTCCGACAAGTCCGAGATGCCGTCGTCCCACCGCAATCGCCCCGGAGGACACAAGAATCACTTCCTGCCCGCGCGACCGACAGCGTGCGACATCATCGGCAAGGCCCGCCAGCCATGGCAGGCGCACCTCGCCGTCTGCGGCAGCCAATAACGCAGACCCGATCTTCACGACGAGGCGCCGCGCCCCAACGAGCGCCTGAGCCGGGCGGGAAGCGCTATCATGCATCCCTGCGCTCATGACGGATGAACGAAAGGAATCGCCTCCGCATCGGCTTCATTCTTGTCCCTACGCGCCGCCGACAGAGTCGTGAGCACTCCCTTTAAGAACTCAGTTACTCCGGCGCCCGTCGCTCCGGACAACAGATGGACCTTAGTGTCGGGTCGGGCGACTTGGTGCAAATCGTCGCATTTTGCAGTGATGACCTCGGCATCGAGGGCATCGATCTTGTTGAGGCCAACGATCTCCGGTTTTTCGGCCAGACCCTGACCGTAATGGGCGAGTTCTTTGCGGATCGTGCGGTAGGCGTCGGCGACGTCGTCGAGCGTGCCATCCACCAGGTGAAGAACAACGGCGCAGCGTTCGACATGGCCGAGGAAGCGGGTACCGATGCCTGCGCCTTCGCTCGCTCCTTCGATCAGTCCGGGGAGGTCGGCCAGGACAAATTCCTCATCGTGCAGCCGAACGACGCCGAGCTGCGGCTTTAAAGTCGTAAAAGGGTAGTCGGCGATTTTCGGTCGGGCACGCGTAACCGCGGCGAGAAAGGTCGATTTCCCGGCGTTGGGCAGGCCGACGAGACCGGCATCGGCGATCAGCTTCAAGCGCAGCCAGACCCACGCCTCGCGTCCCGGCCATCCTGGATCGGCGCGGCGCGGCGTGCGATTGGTCGAGCTCTTGTAATGCGCATTGCCGAAACCGCCATCGCCGCCCTTCAGAAAGACAAGCTTCTGCCCGGGATGGGTGAGGTCGGCGAAAACCATGCGGTTATCCCCGTCGATCACCTGAGTGCCGACCGGAACGCGCAATACGAGATCCTCACCGTTGGCGCCGGTGCGTTCGCGTCCGGCGCCGGGGCGGCCGTCTTGCGCCCGAAAATGCTGCCGATACCGGTAATCGATCAAGGTGTTGAGGTTGTCGGCCGCGATAAAGGCGATGTCCCCTCCCTTGCCGCCGTCGCCGCCATTGGGGCCGCCGAACTCAATAAACTTCTCGCGGCGAAAACTCATCGCGCCGCGCCCGCCGTCACCGCTCTTCAAGTAAATCTTGCACTGATCGAGGAATTGCATCTGCGCAAACTAAAAGGGGAGCAGCCGGGCCGCTCCCCTTTTAGCTCTTGGCTGTCTCGGGAGAACGGCTATTCGGCGGCCTCGGCCGGCGGCGGCGCGGGAGGTACCACCGAAACATAAGTCCGGCCGGCCAGCCCGGTGTGAAACTTAACTGCGCCCTGGGCTGTCGCAAACAGCGTGTGATCGCGACCGATCCCGACATGCGCCCCCGGGTGGAATTTGGTACCGCGCTGCCTCACGATGATGTGGCCGGGAATAACGATCTCGCCGCCGAATTTCTTGACGCCGAGCCGGCGGCCGGCGCTGTCGCGCCCGTTGCGCGACGAACCGCCCGCTTTCTTATGTGCCATCTGCTGCTCCTTGCTCGGGCTCCAATCCCGCCGCACCGTTAGCGCTTCTGATATCGGTGATGCGCAAAACGGTCTGCTGCTGGCGATGCCCTTTCTTGCGGCGGTAGTTGTGCCGCCGCTTCTTTTTGAAGACGATGATCTTGGCCGCCCGCGTCTGCTCGACGACGGTAGCGGTGACCGACGCGCCGTCGAGAAGCGGGGTGCCGGTCTCGACCTCGGCCCCTTCGCCGATCATCAGCACCTGGCTGAGCTCGATCACGGCGCCGGGCTCGGCCGGCAGCCGCTCGACCGAGATGACGTCGTCTTTGGCGACCTTGTATTGTTTGCCGCCGGTGCGGATGACTGCGAACATGATACCCGCCGATATAACCTGCCGTACACCCGACGCAACTGGCAATGGCGTGGCGACCGGATCGGGACAACCCCGTCCGCGAGCCGCGCAATATAGGTCCGCGGCTCGGACTGTCAACCATCCCCCAGCGCGGCTTTGACGGCACATGAGGCGCTCTCTAGACTGAGGCGCGGCGAGAGGCGGACGGCATAAGCCGGGCCTCATTGAACAAGGAGCGTCCAAAGGCATGGACACCGGCATCATTGGCGCAAGCGAGGACGAGGCCCTGCAGTTCCACGCCGGCGGGCGTCCGGGTAAGCTGTCGATCGCGCCGACCAAACCCTCTGACGACCCAGCGAGATCTGACGCTCGCCTATTCCCCCGGTGTCGCGTTCCCTTGCCTGCACATCCAACGGGATCCCGGCACCGCCTTCGATTACACCTCGAAGGGCAATTTCGTCGCGGTGATCTCGAACGGCACCGCGGTCTTGGGGCTCGGCGATCTCGGCGCGCTCGCTGCGAAGCCCGTCATGGAGGGCAAATGCGCGTTGTTCAAGCGCTTTGCCGACATCGAACTCGATCGATCTCGAAATCGATACCCGCGACGTCGACGAGTTCGTCAATTGCGTGCGTTTTCTGCACCCGGCTTTCGGCGGCATCAACCTCGAGGACATCAAGGCGCCGGAATGCTTCATCATCGAAGAGCGGCTGCGCGAGCTCCTCGACATTCCGGTGTTTCACGACGACCAGCACGGCACGGCGATTATTGCCGCGGCCGGTTTGATCAACGCGCTTCACCTCACCGGCCGCGAGCTCCACACGACGAAAATGGTGGTCAACGGCGCCGGCGCGGCTTCGATCGCCTGCGTCGAGCTGCTGAAGACGATGGGATTGCCGTCCGACAATGTCGTGCTGTGCGACACGCGAGGCGTCATCTACCACGGTCGTACGGAGGGCATGAACCAGTGGAAGTCGGCTCATGCGGCCGAGACCAAGGCACGCACCCTCACCGAAGCGATCGAAGGCGCCGACGTCTTCTTCGGCCTTTCCGCAAAAGGAGCGGTCGACCAGCCGATGGTCCGTTCGATGGCGGACAAGCCGATCATCTTTGCGATGGCCAACCCCGATCCGGAGATCACCCCCGAGGAGGTGCGGGCCGTGCGTTCCGACGCGATCATCGCCACCGGCCGCTCCGATTATCCCAACCAGGTCAACAATGTTCTTGGGTTTCCGTATATCTTTCGCGGCGCCCTCGACGTGCGCGCCTCGACGATCAACGATGCGATGAAGATCGCGGCGGCCGAAGCATTGGCCGAGCTCGCGCGCGAGGACGTGCCCGACGAGGTTGCCGCAGCCTATTCCGGCGAGCGCCTGCTTTACGGGCCCGACTACATCATCCCGGCGCCGTTCGATCCGCGGCTGATCTGGGCGGTGCCGTCGGCGGTCGCCAAGGCGGCCATGGATTCCGGCGTGGCGCGCAAGCCCATTCTCGATCTGAGCGCCTACAAACGCAGCTTGCGCGCGCGCCTCGACCCGACCGCCGCCGGGCTCGAGCTGATCTTCGAACGCGTGCGCGCCGCGCCGAAGCGCGTGGTTTTTGCCGAGGGCGAGGAGGAAAAGACGATCCGCGCCGCGCTGCTGTTCGCCGAAAGCGGCTATGGCACACCGGTGCTGGTGGGTCGCGAGGAACGGATCAAGTCGACGATGTCCACTATGGGTCTGACCTCGCCGCAGGGTCTCGAGTTTCACAATGCGAGACTGTCGCACCACAACAAGCGGTATACCGACTTCCTCTATGCCCGCCAGCAGCGACAGGGGATGCTGTATCGTGATTGCCAGCGCCTGGTGAACCAGGATCGCAATGTTTTTGCTGCCTGCATGGTCGCCTGCGGCGATGCGGACGCGATGGTGACAGGGGTCACACGCAACTCGTTCGATGCTCTCGACGAGATTTCCCGGGTCATCGCGGCCAATCCCGGCTCCGTGCTCTTCGGCCTGACCGTGCTGCTCGCGCGCGAACGCACCGTTCTGCTCGCCGACACCCTCGTCCATGAGGTGCCGAGCTCGGCACAGCTCGCCGACATCGCCGTACAAGCGGCAGCCAAAGCGCACGAGCTCGGCCTCGTCCCACGGGTGGCGCTGCTGTCGTACTCGAACTTCGGCAATCCGATGGGCACGGACGGCGAACGCGTACGAGACGCCGTGGCGCTGCTCGACCGGCGCGGCGTCGGGTTCGAATACGACGGCGAGATGAGCGCCGACGTCGCCCTCAACGAGCGCCTGATGCACCAGCTCTATCCCTTCTGCCGGCTCGGCGGCCCGGCCAACATTCTCGTGATGCCCGAGCTGCACAGCGCAAATATCGCGGCAAAGCTGCTGCCCGAGCTCGGCGGAGGTACCGCTGTCGGCCCGCTCCTCCTCGGGCTGTCGCACCCCGTCCAGATCGCCAACATGGGGGCGACGGTGTCGGACCTCGTCAATCTCGCCGCCCTCTCCGCGCACGACGCGATCCACTGATCGCGAAATCGGTGTACGGCCGCCGAGACGAGCAGGGCCGCAGAGAGTGATCGCAGGGCGGCCGCGGAGCCTCTACCGCAGCGCGGGGCTGGCCTTTTTCTTCTGCGTTCCGAGCCTGATCGTCCTTGGCGCGCTTGCCGCATGGAGCTTGGTTCCGGTCGAGGCGGCAACAATCGCCTTCGCCGTCATCTGGGTTTCAACGGTGCTGGTCATCGGCCGGTCGGTTGCCGACTTGGCCGTGGTCCACGACGCTGTCGACAGCCTCGGCCCGAACCAGAATGGCGAGGCCGTCGCGCGACAGGTGGCTCGCCGGCTCGCTCCGATGGCGCGCGAGATCTGGCTCGCGATCGCCAGGCTCGGCCGGGTCTGGCGCGAGCGCGTCCGGATAGCCGACGAAAAGCTGGCGGCCGCGGAGGCGGTCATCGCGGCGGTGCCGGACCCGCTGATCTTGCTCGACGAGCGGCGGCGGATCGTGCGCGCCAATGCACAGGCGGCGGCGTTCATTGGTGCCACGCCCGAACCCCGCGACCTTGCTGCTGGGTTGCGCAACCCGGCAGTGCTGGCTGCAGCAGATGCGGTATTGCGGGGCGAAAGGGCTCGGGTAATCGATTTTTCCCTGACGGTTCCGGTCGAGCGCCAGCTCCGGGCACGTTTTGCGCGAATCGACCATCCGTCGCCTGACGGCGCGGTCGCGATATTGAGTCTGCACGACATCACAGAGTTGAAGCGAGCCGAGCAGATGCGGGCCGACTTTATCGCCAATGCGAGCCATGAGCTGCGCACTCCGCTCGCTACTTTGATCGGCTTCATCGAGACGTTGCGGGGACCCGCGCGCGAGGACGCGGAAGCTCGCGAGAGGTTTCTCGCGATCATGCACGGCCAAGCCTCGCGCATGGCCCGGCTGGTCGAGGATTTGATGTCGCTGTCCCGGATCGAGTTGAACGAGCATATGATGCCGGGAGATCGGGTCGCGATGAGCCCGTTGCTGCGCCAGATCGCCGAAACATTGGAGCTGCGTGCCGCCGAACGTGACATGCGCATCCGGCTGGCGGTGCCGCCCGATCTCCCGGACGTGCTCGGCGATCGCGACGAACTCGCCCAAGTCTTCCAGAACCTCATCGACAATGCGATCAAGTATGGGCGCGCCGGAACGGAAATCGTGATCCGCGCGGCGACCGGTCTGCCGCCAGCCAGAGAAAGCAGCGGCTCCGAGAACACAGCGGTCTCCGTAGCCGTACGCGATCAAGGCGAGGGGATTGCGCGCGAGCACTTGCCCCGGCTGACCGAACGCTTCTACCGGGTGGACACCGCGCGGTCCCGCGAAATGGGCGGCACCGGGCTCGGCTTGGCTATCGTCAAGCACATCCTCAACCACCATCGCGGGTTTCTCGAGGTCGAGAGCACGCCTGGAGTTGGGTCGGTCTTTACGGTGTTCCTGCTCCCACACCCGGCCGCACCACCGGCTCCGTGCTCCGACGACGCGTCCTAAACAGCCTGTCGACCTTCCCATTAGGGGAACCCAGCTGCCTGTTCCCCCTGTTTTATCTGGTCGAGATCAGGCATCGGCATCTCCGTCAATCGCAATCCCCGCACCGACTTACCGCCGATGACTGCAAGATACGATGCGAATATGGTAATTGCGTGATGTTTTGCGGGCAACATTCGCTTTGGGCTTGTCACGGAAGTGCAACAAAAGTGTCTTAAAAGGTGTGGAATACGCCGTTAAGAAAGTCGCGACCCTCTCGGGTCAGCCTTCATGGCTGTCGATGGAGAATACAGTGAACGCCTTTCGCATCGCATTCTTTGGGATGGCCGCCGCCGCGATCAGTCTTGCTGCGCAGGCGGCCGAAATTTCCGGTGCCGGCGCCACTTTCCCCTATCCAATCTATGCGAAATGGGCGGACGCCTACGCCGCAAAAACCGGAACGAAATTGAATTATCAGTCGATCGGCTCGGGCGGCGGCATTGCGCAGATCAATGCGAGAACAGTCGATTTCGGCGCTTCCGACATGCCGCTGAAGCCGGAAGAACTTGAGAAGAACGGTCTCACCCAATTTCCGCCGGTGGTCGGCGGCGAGGTGATGGTCGTCAATCTGCCCGGCATCCAGCCGGGCCAGATGACGCTCGACGGGCCGACCATCGCCAACATCTATATGGGCAAGATCACCAAATGGAGTGATCCGGCGATCGCCCAGCTCAATCCCGGGATCAAGCTGCCCGATACCGCGATCGCCGTGGTCCACCGCTCCGACGGCTCCGGCACCACCTTCATCTTCACCGATTATCTCTCGAAAGTGAGCCCGGAATGGAAGGACAAGGTCAGCGAGGGCACCTCAGTCCAATGGTCGGTCGGGCTCGGCGGCAAGGGAAATGAGGGCGTCGCGGCGCTGACGTCGAGAACGGCTGGCGCCATCGGCTATGTCGAATACGCCTATGCGCTGCAGAACAAAATGGTCCACACCAAACTCGTCAATCACGACGGCGCGGCATTGGAGCCCGGCATCAAGGTCTTCCAAGCCGCCGCCGCTAATGCGGATTGGAAGAGTGCGCCCGGCTTTTACCTGATCCTCACCAACCAGCCCGGTAAGGAGACGTGGCCGATTACCGGTGCGACCTTTATCTTGATGCACAACAAGCAAGAGCATCCGGACCGGGCGAAAGAAGTGCTCAAGTTCTTCGATTGGGCCTACAAGAATGGCGCTCAGATGGCGGAATCGCTCGACTATGTCCCGATGCCGCAAGGTGCGGTCGCGATCTTCGAAGACAGCTGGAGGCAGATCGTCGGACCCGACGGCAAGCCGGTGTGGGACGGGCACTCATCCTGATGTCGAGGGTGGGGAGGCCCCGCGCCTCCCGCTCTCCGTCGTTGACGATTTGGGGCATGCCTCGTGGCGGCTGATACCGCTGTCGTTGGGCGCTTAGCGGCCTCGGGCCGGCGCGGGGGTGTAGTCGGCGACGTCGTATTCCGGTCGCTGGCCTTTCTGTTTGCCCTTTTGGTTCTGTTGATCCTTGGCGGTGTCATTGTTGCGTTGATCGCAGGGGCCCTGCCCGCTTTCCGAACTTTTGGCCTCTTATTCATCGTTACAGAGGTCTGGAACCCGGTAACCGAAAAGTTCGGCGCGCTCGCCCCGATCTACGGAACCCTCGTGACCTCCGCCATCGCCATGCTGGTCGGGATTCCGGTCGCGTTCGGGGTTGCTCTGTTCATCACCGAGATCTGCCCGCTCTGGTTGAAACGGCCGCTCGCTACGATGATCGAGCTGTTGGCCGCGATTCCAAGCATCATTTACGGCATCTGGGGCCTGTTTGTATTTGCTCCTTTCGTCCAGCAGTACATCGAACCCGCGATCATCGATACCTTCGGGCAGATCCCGGGAATTGGGGCGCTGTTTGCCGGTCCGCCGCTGGGTATCGGCATCCTGACCGCCGGTTTCATCCTGGCGATAATGGTGTTGCCGTTCATCTCCTCGATCATGCGCGATGTGTTCGAGACCGTGCCGCCGATGTTGAAAGAAAGTGCCTACGGTCTGGGCGCCACTCGCACTGAGGTCGTCTTGCGGGTTGTCCTGCCCTTCACCCGGATCGGCGTCGTCGGCGGCATCATGCTCGGCCTCGGACGAGCGCTCGGCGAGACGATGGCCGTTACCTTCGTGATCGGCAACGCACATAACATCAGCGCCTCGATCCTGCAGCCGGGAACCACGATATCCGCGTCGCTTGCGAACGAGTTCACCGAGGCCTTCAGCGATCTCTATCGGTCGTCGCTGATCGCGCTCGGTTTCATCCTCTTCATCATCACCTTTATCGTTCTGGCGATCGCAAAGTTGCTGCTGCTGCGGCTGCAAAAGCAGGCGGGAGGCTGATGCCGTGAATGTCTATGCCCGACGCCGCATCGTCAATGGCGTGGTCATGACCCTGTCGGTCGCGGCGACCGCCTTTGGAGTTCTTTGGCTGATCCTTGTTCTCTGGACATTGCTGGAGAACGGAATTGCCGCGATAACCCCGGCACTATTTTCCCAGATGACGCCGCCACCGGGCAGCGCAGGCGGCTTGTTGAATGCCATTTTCGGCAGCGTAATGATGACTTTGGTTGGGACCCTGATCGGAACGCCGACAGGCATTCTGGCCGGCACCTTCCTTGCGGAGTACAGCCGTGGCAGCCGCTTTGGCGAGGTCGTCCGCTTTATCAACGATATTTTGTTGAGCGCACCTTCGATCATCGTCGGGCTCTTCGTCTATGAGCTAATGGTCGTTCCGATGGGGCACTTCTCGGCCTGGGCCGGGGCTGTCGCGCTCGCCATTATCGTGATCCCGGTCGTTGTACGGACCACCGAAGACATGCTCAACTTGGTCCCGAATTCGTTGCGCGAAGCGGCTTCGGCTCTGGGCTCGCCGAAGTGGAAGGTGATCGTGACGGTCTCTTACCGCGCGGCGATCCAGGGAATGGTGACCGGCGTCATGCTCGCGGTCGCGCGGATCGCCGGCGAAACGGCGCCGCTGCTTTTCACCGCGCTCAACAACCAGTTCTGGAGCACCGACCTCAACGCACCGATGGCGAACCTGCCGGTTGTCATCTTCCAGTTTGCGATGAGCCCCTATGCCGATTGGCAGACGCTGGCATGGGGCGGTGCGCTGCTGATCACAATCACGGTCCTCATTCTCAACATCGGTGCCCGAGCCATCGCTTCCTGGAGCACGTTCAAGCAATGAGCCCAGCCACTGCGCGGCAAGCAATGCCGATATCATCACCCGATTCGCGGCGGACGGAGGCACAGCCCGCGCCCCGTCAAAAAGTCCTGATCCGCAACGTCGATTTTTACTACGGCGCGTTCAAGGCTCTGAAGAACATAACGATGCCGCTGCACGACCGGAGAGTCACCGCTTTCATCGGCCCGTCCGGCTGCGGCAAGTCTACGCTGCTTCGCGTTCTCAACAGAATTTACGAACTCTATCCCGGCCAACGGGCGACCGGAGAGGTTCATGGTCGACAACGAAAACATCTTGTCGCCTGGGCTGGATCTCAATCTGCTTGCGGGCGAGGATCGGCATGGTCTTTCAGAAGCCGACGCCTTTTCCGATGTCGATCTACGACAATATCGCCTTCGGAGTCCGACTCTACGAAAGCCTCCCGCGCCACGAACTCGACGAGCGCGTCGAATCGGCATTGCGTCGCGCCGCACTTTGGGAAGAGGTCAAAGACAAGTTGCACCAAAGTGGGCTCAGCCTATCGGGTGGGCAGCAGCAACGACTGTGCATCGCGCGCGCGGTGGCGGTTCAGCCGGAGATCCTGCTGCTCGACGAGCCCGCCTCGGCATTGGACCCGATCTCGACGCAGCGCATTGAGGAGCTGATCGCCGAGTTGAGACCCGACTACTGTATCGCGATCGTTACGCACAATATGCAGCAGGCGGCGCGTACTTCGGACTACACGGCCTTCATGTATCTCGGCGAGCTGATCGAGTTTGATGAAACCGAACGCATCTTTACGCGCCCCAAACAGAAGCACACGGAAGACTATATTACTGGACGGTTTGGTTGAGCCGAACGAAGCAGAGAGGTTAACCGATGGCGTCCGAGCACATCGCCCGAGGGTATGACGAGGAGCTGCGCAAGCTGAACAACACGGTGGCCGAAATGGGCGGGCTTGCCGAAAGCCAGCTCGGCACGGCAATCGAGGCGGTCATGACGCGCGACACCGAGCTTGCCGCGCGCGTTGTCGAAGGGGACGTCAAAGTCGACCAGCTCGAGCGCGAACTCGACAATCTCGCGATTCGGCTCCTGGCCTTGCGGCAACCGGTGGCGCGCGATCTGCGCGAAATCTTCTCCGCGTTGAAGATCAGCAGCGATTTGGAGCGAATCGGCGACTACGCCGCCAATGTGGCCAAGCGTTCGATTGCCCTAAGCCAGTCACCGGCAGTGCGGCCGGTCTACGCCCTCCCGCGCATGGCACATTTGGCGCAATTGCTGATCAAGGATGTTTTGGACAGCTACGTGCAACGCGACGCCGACAAGGCATATTCCGTGTGGAGGCGCGACGCCGAGCTGGACGAGATGTATTCGAGCCTTTTCCGTGAGCTGTTGACGTATATGATGGAAGATCCGCGCAGTATCGGTTCGTGCACCCATCTTCTGTTTATGGCGAAGAACATCGAGAGAATCGGTGATCACGCAACGAATATTGCGGAAAACTTGTACTATTTGGTGAATGGAACACCGCTGGAGGAGGCGCGGCCGAAGGGCGACACATCGAGCGTCGAGGTCATGATGCCGGATAGAGCCCCGCAATGATAAAGCCGCTCGTCCTGATCGTCGAAGACGAGGCCCCGCTCGTCACCATGCTGCGCTACAATCTCGAAAAGGAAGGCTTTCAGGTCTGCGAGGCCGGCGACGGCGAGGAGGCGCTCGTGCAGATCGCCGAGCGCAAGCCCGATCTCGTGCTGTTGGATTGGATGCTGCCGCTGGTTTCGGGGATCGAGGTTTGCCGCCGCATCCGGCGGTCTCCCGAGACCCGCTCGCTGCCGGTCATCATCCTGACGGCGCGCGGCGAGGAAACCGACCGGGTGCGCGGGCTCGACAGCGGTGCCGACGACTATGTTGTCAAACCGTTCAGCCCGAGCGAACTGGTCGCACGGCTGCGCGCGGTGATGCGGCGGGCTCAGCCCGGCGGCGCACAAAACGTGTTGCAGTTCGCCGATGTGGAAGTGGATACGGCCGCCCATCGGGTGTCGCGCGGGGGTAGGTCGATCCATCTCGGTCCCACGGAGTTTCGCCTGCTTCGTTATCTGATCACGCATCCCGGGCGGGTCTTCTCGCGCGAGCAATTGTTGGATGCGGTCTGGGGCCATGATGTCTATGTCGAGGCGCGGACTGTCGATGTTCACATCCGCCGTCTGCGTAAAGCGCTGAACGCCGACGACGCCGTCGATGTGGTGCGCACGGTCCGCTCGGCCGGCTACGCTCTGGACCATCCTGTTAGATGAGTATGAGCGGTTCCCCGGCCCCTCGACCCGGCACGCGCTTTAATCGACGACGATTCGGATCAGCTGGTCGGTGGCCCGCCGTCGAGCGGTTTGGGCTAGCGCGGCGCGAAATACCGCTGCGGTCGCTTCGTCCGGCGCTGCCACGCGAACTTCGACTCCGGAGGCGCAGGCACGAACCGCGGCCGGGCCGACCCGATCGATCGCGAAGATGGCGAGCGAGACCGGATCGGGCGTTTCCATCTCGGGTCCCGGCGCAAATCTGTGCATCAGGATTTTTCGCCAATCTCCGAAGCGCGCCCGGCCGCGTGAACCGCGCTTGTTCGCAAAACGCGTCAAAGTTGCCTTGAAGCCATTCTTCCGGAGCGCCGGGCGAGTTGCTTTTTTAGCCATCAGAGCGCGCTCCTCTAGCCTGAAAGGTGATCAGTACCATAGGATGATGACCGTTTTGCGAACGCGGCCCACATATGGGGCTCGAAAAACTGTAACATACAATTGATAGAATGAGCATCGGACCAACTAGGTAGGGGAAATCACGTGTCCGCGGGGGCGACCGTGTTTTTTGGTCTTTGGTTGCAAAAGCCGATGCGAATAGCGGCTGCAAATCCGAGTGGGCGGCGTTTTGCCGACGCACTTGCAGGGTGCGTCGAACTCGATCGGCCCGGGGCGGTGCTCGAACTCGGTGCCGGAACCGGGAGCATCACGCGCGGGCTCGTACGGGCCGGCTGCCCGCCTGATCGCATCATTGCCGTGGAGAGTGAGCCGCGCCTCGCTGCGGTGCTGCGGAGCGAATTCCCTGGAGTAAGGGTGATCGAAGGTGATGCAACCCGAATCGATCAATATTTCGCGGGTCGCGGCGAGCAGCTGGCCGCTGTCGTCTCCAGCCTCCCGATCAAGTGGTTTCCATTGGAGGCACAGCGAGCCATTGTCAAACCGTGTCTCGAGCTTTTGGGACCGAGCGGACGTTTTTTGCAGATGACCAATGCGTTCTCCTCGCCCTTGCCAATGGAACGCCTGGGGATTGCCGGACGAGAGATTTGCAGGGTCTGGCTCAATCTGCTTCCGGCACAGATTTGGGCCTATTCGCAAAAATCCGAACCGCTTGCCGCAAACGGGCCGTCGTGAACCAGATTTCCCCAATTCGCCAAATTTCAAGCATGCGCCAGTATCGCACGATCTGGATTTCCGATATTCATCTCGGCACCCGCGGGTGCAAAGCCGATTTCCTGATCGATTTCCTGCGTTACAACGATGCCGACACGATCTATCTGGTCGGCGATATCATCGACGGCTGGCGCCTGAAGCGATCGTGGTATTGGCCGCAAACCCATAATGACGTCATCCAGAAGGTGTTGCGCAAGGTCCGCAAAGGCACGCGCGTCGTCTATGTCCCAGGGAATCACGATGAATGGCTGCGCGATTACACGCTGCTGCAGTTCGGTGGCGTAGAGGTCGCGGAAGAGGTCATCCACGTTACTGCCGATGGACGCCGGCTGCTGGTGCTGCATGGCGACGTGTTCGATGCGGTCGTCAAGCACGCGCGTTGGCTGGCGCTGCTCGGCGACAGCGCGTATACGGCTGTGCTAGGGCTCAACCGCTATTTCAATAGCATGCGGCGCCGCCTGGGATACCAGTATTGGTCGCTGTCTGCCTATCTTAAGCACCGGGTCAAGAACGCAATGCAGTACATCGGTTCGTTCGCCGATGCTGTTGCCACCGAGGCAACCCGCCGTGGGGTCGACGGCGTGGTCTGCGGCCACATCCATCACGCTGAGATTCGCGAGATGAACGGCGTGCTTTATTGCAATGACGGCGATTGGGTCGAAAGCTGCACCGCTCTCGTCGAGCACTTCGATGGGCGGCTCGAGCTGGTGCATTGGATCGAAGATTGGATGCACCACCCGCTGAGAGGCCGCGTGGTTGATGAACTGGACATCGAGGTGGAGGCTCGGCCCCGCGAGCTTGTCGACACGGGGCAATGAAATTCGCGCTCGTCTCGGACGCGTGGAGGCCACAGGTCAACGGCGTCGCGCGCACGCTCGCGGCCTTGCATGACGGGCTGAACGCAGCCGGGCATGACGTTTTTCCGGTGACCCCGGAGCTTTTTCGCACGGTCCCGTGCCCGACGGACCGGGAAGTGCGTTTGGCGATTGCTGCGGGGCCGCGCCTGACGCGACTGCTGGATGTGTTGGCGCCCGATGCGATCCACATCGCGACTGAAGGACCACTCGGTACCGCCGCGCGGAAGTATTGCATAAAGCGGAACTTGCACTTCACCACCGCCTATCACACAAAATATCCGGAGTATCTAGAGGCCCGTTTCGGGGTGCCTAAGGCATGGACTTACGCGATATTGCGCCGCTTTCATTGCCGTTCGAGCGCGATCATGGTCGCCACGGAAACGGTCCGCCGTCAGCTCGCGCAAAACGGTTTCGAACAGCTCGCCCTGTGGACACGAGGCGTCGACATTGGGCTGTTCCGGCCGGGATGTACCCCCGCCGTCGATCTGCCTCCACCAGTATTTCTATGCGTTTCGCGCATTGCGGCAGAGAAAGATCTGCCGCTTTTCCTCGACCTCGATTTGCCCGGCTCGAAGTTGGTTGTGGGCGACGGCCACTTATTGCCGGAAATGAAGCGCCGCTATCCCAATGTGCATTTTGCCGGATGTCTGCAGGGCGAAGCGTTGGTCCAGCACTACGCATCGGCTGACGTGTTCGTATTGCCGAGCCGCACCGAGACATTCGGGCTGGTGATGCTCGAAGCGCTGGCCTGCGGGGTTCCGGTCGCGGCATTGCCGGTCCCTGGGCCCATGGACGTCATCGGCGACAGCGGCGCCGGAGTTCTCGATTGGGATCTCCGGGCTGCCGCCTTGGCAGCGCTGAACATTCGTCGAGAGATCTGCCGCTCGCGGGCCGAGCGCTTCAGCTGGCAAACCTCGGTCGAGCAGTTTCTCGGCAACGTCGTCCCGGTCCGAGCTCCCTCGGTCAATAATATCTACGCCGAGCCCGCTCATTATGCGGGCTTGGTATAGCGGTGTTCGACGGTTTTTTTGATTTGCGAGCACGCCCCGTTCTCGACCACCGCCGCGTCGAACAGGTCGGGATGCGGGAAAACGCGCCGCAGGTCTGGCAGCTCCCTCCCGGAGACGAGGATCAGCTTACGGCCGGATTGCCGGAACGAACGCAGCGCCGCGATCGTCTCTTCGGCAACCAAGCCGTCTTCGGCCAGGGTGCCGTCGTAATCGGTCGCGAGGGCGACGAAATACATCCGCGGCCGTCAGGATTGGGAGCAGTACCTTTCGAACGCCGCCTAACGATGGCTGTTCCGGCGTCATAAAATCTTAACGGCGGCTAAGTGATGGCGAGACGAGGCTCGACCGCTCGGCTGCGCCGGCGCGGCGGGCCCCCCGCGAGGATCTGGACGACGCCGGCGCCAAAGCCGATCAGCACGCCGGTCTGCCAGGCCCGGTCATAGGACCCGGTCATGTCGAAGATCAGCCCGCCGCCCCACGCGCCGAGCGACGAGCCCACCTGATGCATCACAAAGGAGATGCCGAGCAAAGTGGCCATGTAGCGGGTTCCGAACATCTCGGCGACGAGGCCGCTGACGAGCGGCGCCACGCTGAGCCATAGCATGCCCATCGCGGCGCAAAAAGCAGGGTGCTCGCCGGTGTCGGCGGCATCACGAAATAGGCGGTAAAAACGAAGGCGCGCAGAATGTAGAGGAGCCCGAGGAGAACATGCTTCGGGTACCGCCCGCCGAGCCAGCCGGCGAGTAGCGAGCCGACACAGTTCATCCCGCCGATAACGGCGAGGGCCTCGGCGCTCAGCATCGGGTCCTGGCCGCAGATCGCCAGATAGGTCGGCAGATGGGTGGTCAGGAATACAAGGTTCAGGCCGCAGACGAAATATGCTCCCGACATGACGAGAAACGGTCGGTGCCGCGCCGCCTGACCGATCATTGCGCGCATCGTGGTCCTCGGCGCGCCCAACCCCGGCAACCGGTCGGCGCCGCCGGCGTAAAATCCTGCCGGCAGCATCGTGACGGCGAGGATCAGAAAAAACAGCACCCCGATCTGCCAGGCTTGGCGGGCGAGCAGTGTTTGGGTCGTCAGCGGGATAAGCAACGTACCGAGTGACCCGGCGGCGGAGACGACGCCGAGCACCTTGCGTCCTGCGCTGCTCCGGGATCGCGCGGGCGGTGGCGGTCAATGCCAAGGACGAGGCGGTGCACGACAGCGCCATGCCGATCAGCACGCCAGATGCGATCAGCGCCGGCGCGCCGCCAGCCGCAGCCATGACCGCAAGCCCGATAACATAGATCCCGGCGCCGGCCACCATTGTCGAACGCAGACCGAAACGATCGGCAATCGCTCCGACTGGAGCCTGCGACAGGCCCCAGACGATGTTTTGGACTGCCACGGCCAACGTGAAATCGGCCGCACTCAACGCGAGGTCGCGGGTCACCGGCGTCAGGAAGAGACCGAGGCTCTGGCGTATTCCCATCCCCAGGCTGAGGAGCACGCCCGCTCCGATCAAAATCAGCTTTGCCTGGCTCATCTCTTCCGGCGTTCCCGTTTTGGCGACCGGATCATTGCAGCTCGTCCTCGGGTATCAAGAACTTCCTTGGCTGCGCCGATCTGCCCTGCTCGCCGCGAATAGGCGGCCGGCCGTTCCACGGAAAAATCGCTGCGTTAACCAAATTTACTCACAAATTCGCTCTCCGCTTCTACCTAGGCGGAGGTTTAGTAGTAGCGAGGACAATGTGCGATAACGACCGTTGCGGCTCGCCGGGAGGGACATGTCTAGGACCGATAGGCAGCCGAAATTGTGTCCGCACCCGCGATGCGGTCCGAGCTTGATGCGGCGAGTTGCGTACGTAGGGCCGTACAAGCGAGCAGCCTCGATCAATGGCTGATCCGCCGCCGTCGAACACCAATAGGTGGGTGGCTCGCCGCAAGGCTGCCGTCGTCGCAGCCCTGAGCAGCGGCGCCATTACTATGGAGGAGGCTTGCCGCCGGTACGCACTTTCCGAGGAAGAACTGCTCGACTGGCAGCGCGCGTTCGAGGCCCACGGCCTTCGCGGGCTGCGCGCCACCAGCCTTCGGGCTCGCCGCACCCGTCGATCAAAGCCCGACGATCCACAGCGATGACGGGCGTTGCGCGCCGAGTTGGTTTTGACGCGTTTTGGACGGTCAAGTTGCAACACTGAGGACTAATCTTGATCCGGCGGCATCGGCGAGGAAGATCGGCTGTGAGCCAAGGCGTGCATGCTACAATTTCCGAGCTGCACGAGTTTTGGGCGAGCCTCGAGAACGAGCGCCACCGGCTCGCCATGATAATAGAGCAGGCACGTAACGGCGGCGCCGATGTGACGCTGCTGCGCGATCGGGAGGCCCGCCTGTTGCTCGACATCAGTGCGGTCGTGGCCGGGATCCGCGCAAGCGCCGGCGACCACGCTGCACGACCATCTCGCCTTGCTGGACGTCGCCATCGAGCATGAAATCGATCTTGCGGCTGACATTGCCTACTACGGCGCAAGGGATTTTCCGATGATCACGCGTCTGCTGCGAGCCCTGGCGCGAACTGTGCCGGGGTTCGAATTCAATTCGCTCCGGCGCGCTTTGTCGTCGCCCGGCCAGTTCGAGCAATTGATGGACGATGGTATCGAGGCGGGCGGACCAGTTGGGTGTGGCCGGCGGTAATTGGCGCTGGATTACTGGGGCGATGCAGAGCGCTCAACCGCTGGGGCCGGCTCGAATACGATATTGCGGCTTTCGCTGAGGCCGACGCCCGCGATCGGGGTTTCCGCGAAGATGACGTTGCCGAACACCGACTTACCTTGTCGCGCGGGGCTGCCGAACTCAATGCCGATATGCGGCGAATAGATCTTGTTGTCGAACACCTCGGCCAGTTTCAGCGGCAAATCGTGATCGCGAAAAACCGCAGCAGCCGGCTCTCCCCCGATCAGAACGTTGTCATGGAAACTGATGCGGCCGGAGCCCTGGAAAAGTGCCTCGCGCGGGTTGTCGACCAACAGATTGCCGTAGATCTGATAGAGATCGTTCGAGCCCGCGCCCTTTTCGGGAAAGCCCCCCACCAACAAATTCGGCCGATTGCCGTCAGGTGACGGGCGCCCGCTTTTCTTGAATACGTTATATCTGATGATGGTAGACTGTGGTACGTCCGGCATGCCAGGAAGTTCCGGCCGCGCGATCTGGTACTTGATCTGCATGCCATAGCCGATCGGGTCGACGACCAAATTGTTCTCAATCAATCCTGCAATAAACGGAGCGGTGCCGTCCGAGTTTCCGAGATAAAGCGCCGTGCCGGCTGAAAGGATCGTGTTTCGCCGGATGACCCAGTTCCAGGTCGCGGTCTTGGTCGTAATGCCGTCCGTCTGCTGGTTCGCTCCGGCGCCGATGATTAGGTTGCCGTCGAAGAACGATGTGATGTGTGGCGGGGGTGAGCTGACGCCACGGCCTTGATGCCGTCCGCGCCGGGGAGCCCACGGCCGTCGATTACCAGGTTGGTGATCACGATATAGCTGGAATTGATGATCTGGACTGTCCTCGTTGCCAATCTCCCCAAAAATGACGGCGGGCCGGTCTCCGGCTGGTCCCGTAATGGTGATGCAACGGCCGGGTACACCCGCGAGGTTCGCTATAATGAGGCGGGGGTACTCTCCCGCCGCCAGGACCAGCGTGTCCCCGGGAACGAGGCCGCCTGATCATCCTCCGATAATTGACGGATCGGCATGGAGAATTCGCCTTGGTTTGTGCCCGGCGCAAAAACCCGAGGGCGGCGCGCCGCTCGGCTCATTGCCCACCGCGGCCATCGTTTCGCCGCCGCCGGCAGGCGGAGAGGGCGGAGGGGCGGCAGCAAAACACAATGCGACGAGCCTCTCTCGCTTCTCTGCGCGCACTCCCCACCCGCCTTGCCTGAGCCGGCAGTCGCCGCTCGGCTACTCCGCGGCGGCTCTAACCGGTTCGATGAACTGTGCGATCCACTTGTTGCGTCGCTTCAAGTTTTCCCGATACATCGCCTCGAACTCGGCGGGCGCGAAGGAGTGCGTCGAGGGGCGATTGAGCAACGCTTCGCACCAGGCTTTGAGCCGCGGGAATTTCTCTATGTGGCCGAGCTTTTTTACCCGGTCGAGGAACACATAGCGCTGCAGGAATGGGGCATAGGCCGCGTCGACCAGCGAATACTTTGCGCCATTGAACAACGGCCGCTGCCTTGCTTTTCCAAGGCCCTTTCGAGGCGCTCGAAAGGCACCCGGAATTTGCTCGGCAGCCTTGTTGTACTCCGCCTCGGTATCCGCATAAGCCGTTGCCGTGACCGTACTGGCAAAGGTGGGCGCATAATCGGTCCAGGCCCGGTTTAACGCGCGCTCGACCGGGTCCTCGGGATGCAAGCGCGGCGCGATGGTCTCGTCGAGGTACTCGTTGATCGCGTTGGATTCGAACAGCGATATCTTGTCGTCGATCCGCAGCACCGGCACTTTTTTGTGCGGAGACATGGCGAGGAACCAGTCCGGCCGGTTGTCGGGCTCGATATGGCGGAGCTCAAACTCAGTGTTTTTCTCCCGCAGCACAATCGCCGAACGCTGCACCCAAGGGCAGGTCTTGAAGCTGACCAGCATGTATTTTGCCATGGCGACCTCTGTGCTTACTATTGGGACTACCGCATGATTGCACGCTCCGCCGGTTCGTTAAACACAAAACGAGGAGCCGGCGTTCTTAATGATCCGGCTGATTAGGCGTGAAACAACCCGCCGTCGACGGGGATCAGCGCACCGGTCACGGAATCGGACAAATCGGTGGGGGAGGGTCGACCACCTTGGCACAGTCCTCGACCGTCCCGAGCCGGCGCGAGCAACCTGTTCCGACCGATCGCGATGGGCGTTGATGCCTCGCGAGATGACCGTCTGCGTGATCCTGCCCGTGGCGCTGAGCCCGGGAGCGATACAGTTGCGGTAACGCGGATCGTTTTTACGTCTCTTATGGCCCCCAACGCTGGCCGGTATCGGCACCCCCGTGCACGTAGTAGCACGCGCTGAACGTTTATTGACCGATGATCAGGCCGTCGCTGATCCTCTCCGACTGCCATTCCGGCACGCTTATGCTTGGCTGATAAGACCCAATGCCTGGGAGAGCGCGATATCCACCCGCGGCGGCACTGAGGGCGGAATATAGAGCGTCGAAATCGCCGAGACGCCCGAACTCGGCAGCGAATAAAGCGGCACTTTCCGAATCACCGGTTCGACCCCAGGAAACAACGGTGCCTCGTAGATGTACACGTCGTGATAGGGGCTATAATACGAGTAAAGCTTCTGCATTAGTTGAGGCATACCACGCATATCATAAAGATGTGGCTTGAACGTTGAATTGCCGAGTACGCCGATCTGCCAGAGGATCAGGTTCGACGAAGGGTCGATTGTCCGCCCATTTACGAGGAAGTCAGTGGCCTCAAAAGACTGACACCCGGCCATGGCTGGATCAACGTTCAGATCGGCGAACAAGCAATCTTCCGCCGAGTTCTGGTAGCATGCGTGCCTTGAAGCCCTCAGCCCGTGCCCGGCGCACCGATTCTCGTGTGTGGGATAAGCAAATACGCCTGGATGCCCAGCTGCCATGCACACCATTTCGCCCGCCCGGAGGCGATCTAGCGTACGGTCGATCATCTCATGGTACGTTTTCAGCCGCAGCTTGTTCTCTGCATAGAACGGCTGTAACGACTTGGCTCCCGATGGATTCAGCGTTTTGATCATTTCCTCGGCGATCGGATCGCTTGTGATGTAAAGCACCCGGTCTGCCTTCTTAATCCAGGCAATTGACTTCATGGTCATCTGGCCGACTGTGCGAATGCCGGTACCGACAACCACCAATCTTTCGTCATTCATCGCCATCGCCTTGAATTTGCCCCTGGGTTGAGCAGGGCGGGGGCATTCGGTGCGTGCCGGCTATTTAAGAGCCAACGGGGCGCGCGGCCGCGCTTGATGGTGAGATGCCTCACTCATCTCGACCCGGGATAGCCGGGGGGCCACGTTGGTGGTGGAGGGTAGCTAGCCGGACCACTAACGCTCGCCCACCAGCGCGCCACCCAATCCATGATCCATGGCGGGACAGAGCTACTGCCCGCCTGAGGCGGATACGGTTGTTGCGAGAGGCGGAGCCGGGTAGACCGGAGGATGACAGGGCGGAGTGGGATAGGCTGGGGCTGGGTATGCCGATGGCGAACCGGCTGGCGGAGTATTGGCTGGAGGAGGATTACCGGCGGGCTGTGCCGTCGCGCCGCTCCAACCTACCACCACCGGGTAAGCAGGACTTGGCTGCTGAATGGCAGAGGCGGATGCAGGCTGGGGTGACAGTGCATTCTGTTCCGCAGCCGGTTGCGTCGCGACCGGCAGCTTGATGCCAGAAAGAGCAACATATATCCTCGTCTGGTCGCCGGACGTCAGCACCGTCGCG